>JBBCHT010000015.1:0-72078 GCA_037200085.1 Actinomycetota bacterium | reverse complement strand
GTCTCAAAGGTTACCTTTCAGCGCTCCTGGAACCGAGGATTGAACTGCCTATTCGAACATGTGTCGCACCGTAGAGAATTGCCGTCTCAAAATCCCCACTCATACCTGCTGAAAGAAAAGGAGCCGTGGGAAATTTCCCTTTAAAATCAAGGTGAATGTGGGCTAGTTTTTCGAACGCCTCGTCGTGGATCCTCGTTAAGCGGAGCGACTGCCATGAGTCCAAGGAGGCCAATGCGCCTTGTTTTCATGGTTAATTCGGCAAGTTGCTCCAACTCAGTGGGGAATAACTCCCCCACGTCCTGCTTCATCGCTCAGAGAAACTTGGAGAAATGCTCCTATTTTCTTTTCCTCTGGCAGCGCAGGCATCCACTAAAGAAATGTGTCGTGCATCATCAATGAATGAATGACATCTGCCCACTGTGAAATGGATTTAATTTTATTGCTCTGGATTTGACCTTGAAAATGCCACCTCCTGAAACATGTGACGATTTTTAAATAGCCATCGCTACTGCGATTCTCTGCAAAATCATTGATAGATAAAGTCTTCAAAATTTCAACATCAGAAATGGGAAAGGTTTTTGTGACAACAATGAGATTGACCTCGGCAACTTCGCGACTTGCGCTTTTCGCAGTTACTCGAATTCTCTCGCGAACATCCTCTAACGATCGTGAAATCTCTGACTTGCGAAAATTTATATCCAAATAATTCCCGCATTTCTTCCGGTGGTGCCATCCCGACGGTAGGAGAAATGAGAATTGCTCTCGTAACTACAGATCTCTGAACGCGTCACTGTACGCCTAATCCAGTTAGGTGCACTTGAAGGGCTTTTGGTAAATCGAGAGCAAATGCGAATTTTTCGCTTTGCGCTGAAGCCTTTGGATAGATATCAGTGACTTCCCGATAAACATCTTCACCGACTACATAGCAATTGCCGCAAATAGAGGGTCCCAATTGCGCGTGAATATCTCTTGAACCCATCTGCCACATCAAATTGACCACTTTTGCTGCAATGTTGGACATCAATCCTTTTCGACCTACATGCACTGCCGCGATACACGGTTCGTTTGCATCCCACATCAAAAGCGGAATGCAATCAGCAACCAAAACGGCGAGTGCGATTCCCTTCTGTGTCGTGATGAGACCATCAACATTGGGGTTCCAAAATTGGAATGCCGTCAACAATGGGCCACTTGATTGCCATGTGATTGATTCATATAAACGGCAGGCGCGCTTTGCGAGCAACGAGTTCTCGGTTCTGCTTAACGGAATCAATCTCATCTGAAACGTGAAAGGCAAGGTTCAAACTTTCGTAAGGACCTTTACTTACCCCGCCGATACGATCGGTGAATATCTGCGAGATCAAAATCTTCTATTTCATGAAATCGGGTACGTCAATTTCATCTTCTGAAATAAGTTCTTCGAAAGTTACCCGGGGTCGAATTGTGGTCACTTCTTCCGTGATCTCTAGCGCAACAAAGAGTGGATCGTTTTCCGGGATTGGGTCAGCTCTTCCAGTAAGTGCACTCGCATCAAAACTTGGCACAGAAACTTTCCTTTGGGAGATCCACCATCAAAACCAGCAGCTATTACCGTGATTCGAACTTCATCACCCAATGCATCGTCAATCGTCGTTCCAAAAATAATTTTTGCTTCTGGATGGGCAGCTGCTTGAACCAATTCGCATGCCTCATTGATTTCAAAGAGTCCTAGATCTGAACCACCTGCGACCGAGAGAAGAACTCCCATCGCGCCATCGATGGAAGCTTCAAGAGAGGACTAGAAATCGCGAGTTCAGCTGCCCGTACTGCACGATTTTCCCCTCGAGCAGAACCAATACCCATAAGCGCTGAACCCGCATCGGTCATGATGCTTTTAACATCAGCAAAATCAAGATTGATGAGACCAGGTTGAGTAATGATTTCGGTAATTCCTTGAACGCCAGAAAGTAGAACTTGATCTGCGCTCTTAAATGCTTCAACCGCGGTAATGGATCGATCAGAGATTGCTAGCAATCGGTCGTTAGGAATAACGATGAGAGTGTCAACTTGTTTCGCGCAACTCTTCAATGCCTTGATCAGCTTGACGCGCACGAATTTTTCCTTCAAAAGAAAATGGACGAGTCACAACGCCAATTGTGAGTGCCCCTAATTCGCGAGCAATTTTTGCAACGATTGGTGCGCCACCAGTACCAGTGCCACCACCTTCGCCTGCAGTAACAAAAACCATATCCGCACCGCGAAGTGCTTCTTCAATATCATCGACATGATCAAGAACAGCTTCACGACCTCTTTCAGGGTGAAGCACCTGCACCCAAACCTCGCGTTGACTTTCTTCCAATATCCAATTTCACATCTGCATCGCTCATCAATAAATGTTGTGCATCCGTATTGATAGCAATGAACTCAACGCCTTTAAGTCCAACATCAATCATGCGATTGATTGCGTTGACGCCACCTCCGCCGATACCAACAACTTTGATAACGGCTAATAGTTTTGCGGTGACGCCACTTTTCTTCCTCCTTATGAAACTTCAACCTCAAGTTGAGATTTAGTGTTCATTTTTTCTATAGCGTGACCGTAGAGCGCCTTAACTTTCTAATCAAATACCGACACGATCTCATCACGCATCACATTTAGCGCACTTATTTTTTTATCTATCGAACGATTGGCGCGTGAGGTGCAGATAAATCCATGAAAGAAATATTTACATTTTCTGGAAGCGCTATAAGTGATTGAAAGACGCGCACTTTTAACTTCGTACTTGTGGCGTCACCCCAAAAGATATTTATCGTTCGCAGCGTAGTTCGACTACTCACTACTAAATCAAGGGAGATGGAATTCACTCCAGGAACTATTACCGTGACAACTTTCTTTCGAATCTGCAAAGGCAACTCCGTTAAAAGAGTTACTGGCCGCAATTCGAGTATCAGTTGATACTGCAAAAACAGCTGGCAAATCCTTACCTTTATTTCCTGGCAAATTGAAAATTCGACCCGTCGAATCAAGTAACGCCTCTTCTGTTCGCGCGATAGGTTTTCGAATTTTCACTTCGATTGTCACAATTCCATGTAACCAGTCGTATGAATCGAGGAAGAACCAAGCCAAGGAATACTCTCAAGTGAGTTAGTCACTGCTCGCGTATTGAGCCTTGCCATTTCTCACCGATCGAAATTTGACCTTCTATCGACTTTGCATCTGCTTTCGTTGGTGCACCGACCACTATTACTTTTTCAACAGTAAGAAGTGATGACCATCCCAGCACATATGTCGCTCCACCAATGGTTCCGACTATAAGCAAAACCAAAGTGAATTTATTAAATAGTTTTCTTCCTAACCAGTGAAACATATTTACTCAACATATTTCTTCGAAAGCGCCTCAAGAATTAGTGGGAGCAAGAGAGTTAACGTCGCCTGCACCAAGAGTCAAAATTACATCGCCAGGTTGTGCCGAATCGACTACGCCTGAGAGTACAGACATGAAGTTTGGTTCAAATTGTCCTCGCTTCATTTTTCGTGCAATCAATTCGCCACTAATTCCAGATAGAGGAGCTTCTCCGGCAGAGTAAATTTCCAATATCCAAACTTCATCCGCGCTGTCGAGAGCACGTGCAAAATTGTCGGCAAATGCCTTTGTGCGGGAATATCGATGAGGTTGAAAAATTACGAGAACTCGACCTTCAGTGGCATAACGTTTTGCAGTTTCTAAAGTGACCGCGACTTCTGTTGGGTGATGTCCATAGTCATCAATCACGCGAATTCCTTGTACCTGACCTTTTAATTCGAAACGACGACCTGTTCCGCGAAAAGAAGCTAGACGGAAATCAATTCACTAGGTTGAATCCCCAAGGCAATTCCCGCTGTCAAAGCTGCAGCTGCATTGAGAATGTTGTGATGACCTGGAACTGAAAGAGTCAAAATCCCAATTGACACTCCATTCCAAAGGATTCTCGCACTCGACGAATTGGGAAGTTAGCGAAATCTGGTCAACACGAAGATCAGCACCTTCACTCGTTCCATAACTCAAACTCTTGCAATGAGTTACTTCCTGACCGATGGTGGAAGATCCTGGATCGTCAAGGCAGTACACGACAAATCCTTCAGGAGAAATAGTCTTTGCAAACTCACGAAAGACTGAAAATACCGAAGCGGGAGTTTCGAAAAAATCGACGTGATCATGTTCAACATTGGTGATAATCGCCCCAAACGGGTGATACTCAACGAAGGAGCCATCCGATTCATCAGCTTCAACAACGAATAAATTTCCCGATCCCTTGTGAGCATTTGAACCAGAAGCGGTAAGAACTCCACCAATTGCAAAGGATGGATCTTTCCCCTGCGGCTTGCAAAGCGACAGTCAGCATCGATGTTGTTGTTGTTTTTCCATGAGTTCCTGCAACTGCAATACTTTTGGATTCAGACATAAGTATGGAAAGTGCCTGCGCGCGAGTGAGAATTGGTAACTCGATCTCTCGTGCATGGACAATTTCTGGATTTGACTCCCCAATTGCGCTGGAGCGAACAATTACTTGAGAGCCATCGATGTTCTCGACACTGTGTCCAACGAATATCTTCACTCCGATTGCACGGAGAGCAGAGAGGACAGATGAATCCTTCATATCTGAACCAGATACTGCAACCCCTTCGAAATCATTATTCGAGCAAGCCCACTCATTCCTGAACCACCTGCGCCAATGAGATGCACTTTTTGCCACGCAACTCCGCAAGGTTCATCATGAATTGTCTCTATCAGTTGCTCGAACCATAAGTTCAATAATTTTCTCAACAGCACCAAGATCATCCTCGCTACCACCGAGAGGTAAAGCGGAGCCGATTTCAAAGGCGTGAGGCAGATTGCGTATCAACCATTCGGATGAAAATTGCGCTTGCGGAATTACTTGAGCTCGACCATGAGAAATTAAAAAATCTGCATTCTTCGCTTGCTCGCCGTTGCCAGTAGCAAGTGGAACAAAAATTGCATACTTACCTAAAGCCACCGAATTCGGCACACGTTACTGCTCCGCTGCGAGCTAGCAATACATCCGCTGCTAAATATGCCTGTGCCAATATCTTCGATATACGCTACAGGTTGATAACTATCTGATTTTTCTGGGAGTGAATTTAGCCCGCCAACTGAATGAAGAATTCGGATGCCCTGTGCCACCAATGCGGGAAGTGCGCGAGCGATCTGATTGTTGATAAATACGGAACCTTGCGAAACCCCCAAGTACTACTAGCGTTACATCCTTTTCGCTCCACCCCAAAAAATTCCTTTGACTTTTTCGTGCTGACTCCCAATCAACTTGCGCGGCTTGAACTGCGACGAGAACATCTCGCCCTTAGTGGCAGTCCCGTCACTTCTGCGCGAGAAAATCTTCCTTGAGATGTCTTGTGAGCGATTGCCAGGTACGGCGTGAAACGCGCTCCAAGTCGATTTGCCCAACCAGGTCGTGCATTTGCCTCATGAATCACAAAGGGAACGTGTTCAAGTTTGGCTGCAAGATAAGCAGGGGCAGAGACATAGCCTCCGAAACCATGAGTAGATCCGCACCCTCAACTATCTGTCGAGTTTGATTTACTGCTCGCAATAGGCGCCAAGGCAGAGTAAGCAATGAAAGATTTATTTTTCGAGGCGCTACAACTTTGTCGATTTTCTTTAGAGTGAAACCGGACTGAGGAACCAAGCGATTTTCAAGACCGCTCTCTGTCCCGATGAATTCGCAGCAATCGTTAGGAAACTTTTCTTGCCACCCTCGTGCTACTGCCAGTGCAGGTTCGACATGGCCTGCTGTTCCACCACCAGCAAAAATAATTCGGCGCGACTTAATTTTTAACGAATCTACTTCACTCACTTGCTGCTCGTTCCATTGTTCGCATGAGCGATGGATCTCTGCGCGCCGTGCCTAAAACGAAACCTAACGCCAGGAATATTGCAATCAGAGATGAGCCGCCGTATGAGACCAAAGGCAAAGTAACTCCAACGACTGGAAGAAGGCTTGTTGCTGACCAATATTAAGGATCGCCTGCACAGCAATCCATGCACCGATTCCGGCACACGCATAGCGACTCATGGGATCGGCAGCCCTGATCGCAATGCGAAAGATCGAAAGTATCAATCAGCGAAGAGAAGAAGAACGCACAAGGTGCCAGCCAATCCAAGTTCTTCACCAATTACCGAAAAAATAAAATCAGTGTGCGCTTCAGCTAAATTTCCCCACTTCTGACGACTTGCTCCGAGTCCAACGCCAAAAAGTCCACCACTGGCAAGTCCCCATAATGCTGTGCGCTGGCTGCCAACCAGATAGTTTGTAAAACTCGGGAGAAAAAGATGAAAGACGGCAAGGTAAACGATGCATTCGATTTGGCGCAGTAATAATTAACCCTGCAACCGCTCCAAATACGACGATTCCTGCCGCCCCTAAAGCACGCAATTGAATTCCTGAAATGAATAACAAACTAGTAAGCACGAGTGCAAAAATGGCAGCATTTCCTAAATCATTGCCGACCATCACCAAAGCCATAATGACAAAGAATGTCGGGAGAAGAATTTTGAGAATGTTCATCCCTCGATTTGCTGCCTGCTCTTGCTTGGCCCAACATGAACCCTGCCCAAAGGATCATAAAAAAATTTAACAAATTCACTCGGTTGAAAAGTTAATGGACCAAGTGCGATCCAGTTGGTATTTCCATTGATAGTCAGACCCATGCCAGAATTTGAAGAAGGGCTAACAACAAAACCGAGCCAACAAAGGAGACTCTCGCAAGGAGAATCCATGCCCGTAACGGAGCTCGGGATGCTGCGAATCCAAGAGGAATTGCAATGAACAAAAAGAGAAGCTGTCTCATCACTATCGCAAATGAAGAATCGTTAGAGGCTAACAAGTGAACCGAAGATGCGGAGAGAACCATAACTAGACCCAACCCGCTCAGGGCCGCCGTGCAGACCAAGGACCAAGTAGTAGGAAACTACTTGGTTGGGAAAGAAATCCCTTTTCCCCTTGGTACTCATGACTTCTTCCTTTCTAACTTATTCACGGAAGCTAAAAATTGATCTCCGCGATCGGAATAAGAATGGAATTGATCCATTGATGCACAAGCAGGAGCTAGCAGCACTGTATCTCCGGCTGAAAGCAAGGCGAAGAGCTTGGCGTAACTACCAAATCCATCAGTTTCTTATCGGAAGAGCTTGACTGACTATCCTCCCTCACGATTGGAACTTCCGGTGCAAATTTTGTTTAGCGCCGTTGCAATCAATTCCCTATCTGCACCAATCAAAATTGCGGCTTTCATTCGATTCTTTACTTTTTCGACCAAGGCATCCATTGAAGCGCCCTTTGCCAATCCGCCAGCGATCCAAATAATCGAAGTAAATGATGAGAGAGAAGCTTGGGCGGCGTGCGGATAGTCGCCTTTGAATCATTGATCCACACGATCTCATCTGTTCTAAAACGATCTCAATTCTGTGGCGACCCGGGCGAAACTCTGAATTGCCTTACTAATTACATCATTCGATACACCAATACTTCTAGCCAATCCAGCTGCTGCCAGAGCGTTGGAGACGCCATGTGCGACTTTCGGATAAATGTCTTTTAATTCCGCAATAACTTCTGCTTCAAGTGGATCCTTAACAAAGGCCCGATCGACCAATAAATCTTCGACAACTCCCCAACTCCCCTGGAGCAGGTGAACCCACGGTATAGAAGATTTTTCCGTCCTAACCACGAATACAGTTTCCTGGACGACTGCTGGATCATCAGCATTAAGTAAAGCAATATCGGTTTGCTTAAGTATTCGAAGTTTTGCTTGTGCATAAGCGGAAAAATTCCCGTGCCAGGTCAGTGTGGTCATCTGCAATGTTGAGGATTGTGGTGGCTCGAAATTCCGGCAATTCACTCCACTGCAACTGAAAAGAGGAGAGCTCGATAACTAAATAGGCGAAGCGCTCTTCCACTCGTCACCGCTGCAACAACGGTGTCTCCTACATTTCCACATGCGGTAACGCTCATTCCACCTGCTTTGATCAGAGCTGTGGCTAATTCGACTGTCGAAGTTTTCCCGTTTGTACCAGTTACTCCAAGCCAAACTTGACTGGGATTATTTCGGATTTGATTTGCCATGCGAGATCAATTTCACTCTTGATTTCAATATGTCGTTCTCGCAAGCGGAGAACAATTGGGTGATCCAGTTTCCACCCAGGTGAAACAACCGCAAAAGCCCAATCAATTGAATCCACCTGCGATCTCGAAATGAATTTCTCTTTGATCTCTCGAGATTCCTTCTCTTCAATAAATGAAACGCTCGCACCAAACTTTGTCAGCGCTTCCTCGACAGCCAGCCCTGTGACACCTGCACCAAGGACAAGTACTTTTGCTCCCTTGAGAGCAGAAATCACTGAGGTTGCAGATTGCACTTCTATTTCGCAACCCATTGGGCATAAAAAGAGTCCGAGACCGAGAGCTACAGAAAGCCCTGCAATAATCCAAAATCTCAGAACGATTGTCACTTCGCCCCAACCACTCAATTCAAAGTGATGCTGAATTGGCGCCATCTTAAAGAAGCGTTTTCCATGTGTGCTTTGAAATAGAGTCGTTGAATAATTACGGAAAGAGTGATGATGACAAAAAGTCCGCCGAGAGGTAAGAGTAAAAGTTCGGTTCGAAGCGTCGCTGCAAGACCAGCTAAAGCGCCGCCTAGCGCAAGAGATCCAGAATCGCCCATAAATATCTTGCGGGCGAAGCATTCCACCATAAAAATCCCGTGCACGCTCCAGCCAATGATGCTGCCAGCACTGCAAGGTCGAGAGGATCTCTCACCATGTAGCAATTGCTCCCGGGAGTAATTCCACAACCTTGACCGAATTCCCACAGACCAATCAAAATAAAAGCCAAAAATGTCATCACCGATGCACCGGTCGCCAACCCATCAAGTCCATTCTGCGAGATTTACGCCATTACTCGCTCCAGTATCCATAATGACGATCCAGAGTACGACAACAACTGCACCCAACTTCAGTGAGGTATCTCGCACGCCATATAAGTACAGTGAAACTGGCGTCAATCCATCTGCATCAGCAAATTGAATTGCCAAAACGCCAAATATTGCAGCAAAGAAAGTTTGTCCAAGAAATTTTTGTCTGCCCCGTGAGTCCGAGAGATTGTTGACGTGAAACTTTTAGCCAATCATCAAGGAAGCCGACAAATCCGAGGAGAAATAATAAGTCCCATCACGAGTAGCGCTGAAACACTCACAGCTACTCTGGTAACGAGGTGGCTAGCCAAGAATCCAAAGAAGGAAGCAAAAAGAATAATAAGTCCACCGCTAGTTGGAGTTCCACGTTTTGTGTGATGTGAACTTGGACCGTCATCACGAATAACTTGGCCAAATCCTTTACGAGTCAGGACACGAATTAAAATGGGTGTTCCAAAGAGACTCACAAATAGCGATAAGGCACCTGCTACAAGGATTTCTCTCATTCGCCTTCATTCTCTCTCGTGAGCCACAATTGAATTACCGCTTCAGACAATTCTTCCATCTTCTCCGCTCTAGAACCCTTTAGTTAGGACAACGTCACCGGGAGATATATGTTGAACAAGTTCGATTGCTTCACCTTTTGATGGACAGATATGAAAATGTAAGTTGACCGCTGGTCCTTCCATAAGAATATTCCGCTGCACTAACGCAAACTAAATGGTCAATTCCAAGTTCTTCAGCCGCATTGCCGACTCGTGCATGCTCTGAATCCGAAGAAGAACCAAGTTCATGCATTTTTCCTAAGAAAGCCAAGATTGTCCGCCCCGTTCTTGAGCAAAGAGTGCAAGAGTTTTTAACGCGGCAATCGTGGGACTCTGGATTTGCGTTTTAGGAATCATTAATGAGAAGCAGATCTGACAACTCATGTATCTCCATGCGCCAATTGCTCGCTATTTCTGCAGTCGACAAGCCAGTTGCAATTACATCAATGGGGATATCGAGTGCCGTACAAACAGCTGCCGTAGCCAGTTGCATTTGCAACTTGATGTTCACCAATAAGTCGCAAGGCCACAGCTTCTCGACCCTCTGGAGTGACAAGATCAAAATGGGCACGGCCTTCTCGGATTTCAATATCAGATGCTCTGACGTGAGCTTCGCTAGTTTCTCCAAAAGTAATGTTCGCTGTATCCGAGCCATTCATTTTTCAGCCATATCAAGAGTGAATGAGTCATAGCGACCCACGATTGCCACGCCGTGAGGCTTTAAATTTTGAAGTAACTCAAATTTAGTCTGAGCAATTGCGGCACGATCACCAAATTCGCCAATATGTGCCGTTCCGACATTGAGAACAACTCCAATATTCGGTTGAGCAATCGCGCAGAGTGCAGCGATATCACCTACGTGACGTGCACCCATTTCAAGTACGCAATATTTCGTGTCATAGTCGCAACTCAACAGAGTAATTGGTAAACCTAATTCATTGTTTAGGTTTTTTTTTGTTGCCACCGTTGATCCGACGAGTCCAAGAGTCCAAGCTAGCAAATCCTTCGTCGTTGTCTTTCCTTGTGAACCAGTGATTGCTACCACCTTCAAGTCTGCAAGCAATTCTCGAACATGGAGTGCGAGAAGACCGAGCGCAACTTGCACATCTTTTACAACAATTGACGGAGCAGCGACAGGTTGACTGACAAGAGCAAGAACTGCCCCTCTTCTTACTGCTTCATCGACAAAGTCGTGCCCATCAACTCGTTCGCCTTTGAGAGCAAGAAATATTGATCCAGAAATTGCTTCTCGCGAATCTAACGTCGGTGCTTGAGTTACCAATACATCTTTGTCGGCTTTCAACTCACCGCGCACTATGCGTGCAATTTCACCGGCGCTAAGGGGAATCACGATGCACCTGCAATGGCGGAGGCGAGTACCAATCGATCATCAAAAGGAATATTTTCACCTTTGATTGCGTGTCCCGTCTCGTGACCTTTACCAAGAACAATTACAAGGTCCCCCTGGTCGGGCCAGGCTAACCGCATATTCGATAGCCGCTGGCTCTATCCTCTTTTACCCTCGCTGGTGGATTGATGGAAGTGCGCCAACCATTTGTTTTAAAATTTCATCTGGATCTTCATCGCGTGGATTGTCACTGGTAAATATTGAAATATCGCTTCCATTAAATAGCGCCTCCCCCATGAGAGGACGTTTACCGGCATCTCTATTGCCGCCACAACCTAGAACAGCAATAACTTTCCCACTTGTGATTTCCTGACACGTGGCAAGCACTCGAGCAACAGCATCTGGCGTAGCCCATAGTCGACGAATGCTAGAAACTCTTGTCCCAGCGATACTGATTCCATTCGACCTACTGCCCCATGAAGTTGTGAAAGATTGGCCGAGATAACAACAGGATCGCACCACTTTCCACAGCCAGTGCAATCGCCATTAGCGCATTGGATAGATTGAATTCACCAAATAAATTCAACTGCCTGCCCTTCAATGAGAATTCCGCCTGCGCCGCGAATAGTAATTTCATAACCTGACTGATTGGCAATGGCTGCTTTCATCATCCAATCTGCATGTGAATCAGTTAAGGAAAAAGTAATTACAGGTATTTCGGATTTCGAAGCAAGTAGTTTTCCGTAGGCATCGTCAATGTTTATTAAAGCTTTGTCGGCATATTCATATGTAAAGAGTTGGGCTTTGCTAAGGAAATATTCTTCCATCGTGTGGTGAAAATCGAGATGATCTTGGGTCAAATTTGTAAATCCGACAATTGAAAAATGTGATCCTTTAATTCTTTGGAGGGCAATGGCGTGACTCGACACTTCCATTACAACGTTGCGTACGTATCTCTCGCGCATAGTTGCCATCAATGACTGAAGTTCACAACTTTCTGGAGTCGTGCGTGCACTTGGATGGACTTCGACGCCGATTCGCGTTTCTACCGGTACCTATTAATCCGCTACTTCTATTGTCTAACTCCCAAAGCTGGTGCAAGAGCGCTGTAGTGGTCGTCTTTCCATTAGTTCCCGTAACGCCAACAGAATAGAAATCGCGCATTGGTTCTGCGAAAAACCACGAGCTAAGCGTTCCCCGCCGTGCGCCTCGGATCCGTGACAACAAGTGCTGGGAAGTTTTTTGCAAATTTTTCTCTCCAGCGGTATCCGTCACTAACGCGACCCGCCCCGCGCGTTCGCGCCTCATCAACGAAAGAAGCGCCGTGAAAATTAGCGCCGGGAAATCCAAAAAATAAATCACCTGGCAGAACATCGCCACTCACATGAGTCATTCCTGTTATCTGAATTTCTCGATCAGCAATTGGAACATCAAGGAAATCGGCGATCTCACCGATTGATTTTCCTTGTACCTCGAAAGGCCGTATCACTAGTGAGCCTTTTTGCTATGCGAAACTGGCGTTGATCGAGAAGCCGCAGCTCTACTGGAAACTTGAGTCGCATCGAGTGGGTAGCGAACTACTTTCGTATAAGTCGGTGCAACGTGGCGAGATTGCAATACAAATGACATGACTTTTTTGAATACTGGCGCACCCAGCGCGCCACCCCCAGTGAATACCTTGTGGAGCTTGGATAGTGACGCTGATGACGTATCTTGGTTTATCTGCTGGTGCGAATCCAATGAATGAAGCTGTATATCCGCGATAGCAATGACATTTTTTCATCGACTCTCTGCGCAGTTCCAGTTTTGCCCGCCACTCGATATCCGGGAATAGCCGCTCCAGGTGCCGTGCCTTGTGCAGAGACAACGCTCTCCATCATAAGTCTGAGTTGTTTTGCAGTTTCTTTTCCAATTACTCGGACATTGTCACGAGCAACCGAAGGTGTGTAGTGCCCTGTCGAATCACTTGTTCCTGCAATCACGGTGGGAGAAACGCGGACACCATCGTTGGCAATGGTTGCAAAGATACTTGTTGCTTGCATGGCAGTCACGGAGTAACCCTGACCAAATGCAACCGTTGGAGCCGTTGTACCGCTCCACGTGCGAAACTTTTGCCAATACACCGTCAGATTCTCCTGGAAGACCAGAGCCAGTATTAGTACCGACGCCGAACTTCCTCAAATAGGAATACAGAACTGAGTCTTTAAGTTTTTCACCAATTTTGATTGCACCGGTATTACTGGATTCGGCAAGAATGCCAGTCGTTGTTAAATTTTCCGTTGGATGACGTTCATGATCATGGAAAGTTGAGAAAGCAACTTTCATTGAATAAGGAACAGAAAAGATGGAAGTCGGAGTGACCTTTTTTTCTTCAAGGGCAGCAGCGATGGTCATAACTTTTCCCGTTGATCCAGGTTCATAAACATCTTGTACCGATGGGTTTCTCATCAAAGCGAGTGGGACGTTTTTTGTATTGTTGGGATTGAAAGTTGGCGCAGTTGCATGCGCGAGAATCTGACCAGTTTTTGGGATCCATGACAATGACAGTGCCACTGATTGCATGTGAACTCTTGATTGCTTGAGAAATTGCTTGAGAGGCAACCCACTGAACATCTCTATCAATAGTAAGTCTTACTTGCGTACCGGGTTTAAGCGGGAATAATTTCTTGCTGCGTTCCAGGAATTTCAGCGCCAGCGCCATACTCGTAACTGTACTTTCCATCCGAACCAGCGATGATCGAATTTAACCTTGATTCAAGTCCAGCTGCGCCAACTCCAGCTTGATTCACGAAACCGACGAGGGAAGCAATCATCGAACCCGATGGATAGTCTCGAATAAATCCTCGTTCTGGATAGTAACCAAACATTCGTTTTGCATTTTCTTTATCCGAAAGTGAATCGTTGTTATTTCTTCATCGCTGCATCAAGTTTGCGCCATTGTGCTGGCGTGACATTTCGAGCGACCATGCTCCATCGTCGTTTTCCCGTGACTTCATGTTTGATGAAATCGACTGGTAATTCCAGAATGGGCGAAGCAATTTTCGCAAACTTGCTCGGACTACTGATAAGTGTTTTGATCGACAACTACGCTAATCGCGGCAATGCTGCGAGCAAAATTCAAACGCCATTGATATCGGTGATTGCACCGCGAGGCGCTAGCGCAGTAGAAATAGTTGTCATTTCCGATGTCGCCTTTTCAGCGTACGTGCTCGCCTGAACAGCTTGAATATCAATAAGTCGCAAAGCGAAAAGTATGAGCACAACTAAAACAACTATCGTCAAAAAAACTAATTCTTGATTTCGAAAGTGAAAAATTTCCCATTTACTTACTTCCAACGCTGGGCGTAAGTGTTAAGAATCGAGGACTTTGCGAAGGAATCATTCCTTGTTCTTTTGCGCGCAGCGCTAATTGACCAGGCGAAGATGCAGTAGCGATCTTCTTCATAACTGCTTCGCGTTGATCATTAAGTGCAGTTGCTTGAGTCTGAAGGCGAGACAATCGGAAAGCGTCCTGGGTAAGCAAGGTATTTATTGCGAGCAGTGCCAAAAGTCCAGATACTGCAACAGCAGAAATAAAGATCACGAATGATTTTCGATCAACTCTGGTGGCACTTCGCGATTGCGAAACGAGTTCCAGTTTCTTCGTCCAGATTGAACTGCCTCGACGTCGACTTTTCGAGTCTGAGTAGGAGCGAGTGAATGGATTGCCACTATGCAGCTACTCTTTCGATCGCACGCAAACGAACTGAATGCGAACGTGGATTTATCGCCTCTTCTTCGGCAGATGCAGTCTCACTCTGCTTTACAACGAGTGTGAATTTTGGAGCAAATTGAGTGAGTTCGTATGGCAAATTTCTTGGTGCCTTTGATTCCACTGCAGTGGAAAAATAACTCTTCACTATTTTATCTTCCAACGATTGGAAGGACATCACTACAACTCTGCCTCCGACGGCAAGTGCCTCCAACGCCAATGGAATTGCACGTGTCAGCGCACCGAGTTCATCATTTACTGCAATTCTCAGCGCTTGGAAAGTTCGCTTCGAAGGATTGCCACCAGTTCTTCTCGTCGCGGCAGGAATATTATTTTTAACGATCTCAGCTAATTGAAGTGTTGAATTCAGCGGAGCAATTGCACGCGCTTTGATTAGCGCATCCACAATTCTCGGAGCAAATTTCTCATCACCAAAATTTCGTAGAATTGAAATTAACTCGTGGCGTGTACCAAAGTTCACCAAATCTGCCGCTGTCTGTCCTTGACTCCTATCCATTCTCATATCGAGTGGAGCATCGATGGAGTAAGAAAATCCGCGTTCGTTCTGATCTATTTGCAAAGAAGAAATTCCTAAATCAAAGAGGATACCTTGCACGCGTGTAAAACCTTGATTTTCAATACAGAGAAGGATGTCGTCATAGATTGCATGCTCTGATCGAAAACGGTTTCCGAAAATTGAAAGCCGCTCTCTTGCTTTTGTTAGCGCTTCAAGATCTCGGTCAATACCGATGACAGTCAAATTTGTATATTTTGTTAGGAGAGCTTCTGTGTGTCCACCAAGTCCGAGAGTGGCATCAACGACAACTGGATTCTCAACTCTCTCAATTGCAGGAGCGAGAAGTTCAACGCACCGTTCAAGCAATACAGATACGTGTTCCACCTTCTCCCCCATGTCTAACTCCCATTCCTTATGTGCTATCGAGCGAGTAATTGAGCGTGCGTGCTATTAAAAATTTCTTTCTCTCTCCTCTCTCTTCTGGTCACCGCCGGCCGACGGATCTGTGAGCATCGACGCCGGGGAAGGGGCGGCGATTCACGAGGTCGGCGGTGGCCACAAGAGAGAGTGGCGAGGAATTGAACTTTTATTGGTGGACTAGAAAAGTCCCGGGAACACCTCCTCGGAAACTTCGGCAAAACCTTTTTCGCGATCTGCTAAGTACTCATTCCACGAACGCGAATCCCAAATTTCAACGCGAGTATTTGCGCCAATGACAACGCACTCTTTTTCAAGTGCTGCATATGTTCTGAGTCCTTGAGGAATTGAAATTCGACCTTGACGATCTGGAATTTCATCGTGAGCTCCGGCAAACATGACGCGCATGTAGTCACGTGCAGCTTTTGCGGTAACGGGAGCTTGACGAAGAGTTTCAGTAATGGTGGAAAATTCGGCCGACGGAAATACATATAAACAACGCTCTTGGCCTTTGGTAATGACTAAGCCGCTTGCCAACTCCTCCCTGAACTTGGCCGGGAGAATCAAGCGACCTTTTTCATCTAATCGTGGTTCATGGGTGCCAAGAAACATCTTTTCTGGCCCCCTTCCCCAGGTTCCAGCGGATTAGTTCTCCACTTTACTCCATTTCTCTCCCTTTTCAACCACATTTCGCCAAATATTTCCCCGTCGCTCCCCTTTGACCCCGTGCAAGGCAGGTAAAAGAGAATGAAAAAAGGGACCCACCAAGGGTCCCTTTAAAGGTTGGTTACGTGAGAACTATTGGTCGAAGTTACGTCGCTCCCAGCGATCTTCCAGCCGTGAATTCCACTTAGCTCGACTTCGCTTTTTTCTCTGTGGTCGAAGGGCGCTCACTCCTGACAGTCCGGAAACAACGAGAGTGACGCCAATAAGTGCGATGAGAAATCCTAAAATTCCAACAACAGTAACTTTGCTGACTAAACCTGCAAAAATAATTGCAATCCCAGCAACAGTTAAAAAGAGCCCAGAAAGCGTTCTTTTTCGCCCTGGATAAAGTCGCGTACCTGTAAGAGTCGATACGAGATGGGGATCATCGGCCGAAAGGGCCTCCTCCATCTGGGCGAGGAGTTTGCGCTCATGTTCGGATAGCGTCATGAACCACTCCTTTCTTGAGAAGCACCCACAATAGAACATTTCAGCGCAGTTCGCATTCTGCGCAAATTCATACTATTTCTCACTTTCCTTACTTTTCCGACGTAAAAGACGAGCCGGCGTAACACTTCCCGCACCAAATCGTGCGTGAGCGCGATCGACTGCACCTTCTGCCTCTCTCCAACCCCTTTCACGCGCTCCAAGAGTTAACTGTTCTGAAGCTCCTTCTTGAAGATTCTCTAAGCTCACACCCACTAAACGCAGCCGTGCGCGATTGAGTTTGAGCCCCTTATACAAAGTTTTCACTACGTCATAGCACTCATGCGAACTATCAATAGCTAGTGGCAATGTTTTAGATCTATTAATCGTTGTGAAATCTGAAAACCGAACTTTGATTGAAATCGTCTTTGCAAAAAGTGAACGATCCCGCATTCTCGACGTTGCCTTCTCTGTTAATCGCAAAAATTCACGAAGAATAGTTTCTTCGTCATCAATATCTCGAGCAAAAGTTTCAGCAGCGCTAATACTTTTCTCTGGTTCATCAAGAGTAACTTCTCGAAAATCACGACCCCACGCCAATTCATAAATTGCACTTCCCGTTGCATCACCGAGTGCGCGAATAAGCGTCGTGCGCGGAGTATGTGCAATATCTGAAACAGTACGTAAACCCAATCGCTCTAACGCTTCAGTTGTTTTTGGTCCAACTCCCCATATTGCCGACACAGGTAAAGGATGAAGGAAATTGAGAATTCGATCTTCAGGTATTTCGAGAAGTCCATTCGGTTTACTGCGATCGGATGCAAGTTTTGCAATGAATTTAGAGGGTGCAATTCCAACTGAGCAAGTAATTCCTTCTTCGCTCTGAACTCTTTCTCGAATTGCAACTGCAATTTCGCGAGCTGTTCCTAACAATTTCTGCGAACCTGTTACATCAAGGAATGCTTCATCAAGTGAGATTGGTTCAACGTAAGGCGTGAAGGAATGAAATATCTCCATAATATGTCCAGAAACTTCGCTATAACGTTTGTGATTTGGTACAACGAAAATTGCTTGTGGCGCCATTCGTTGAGCTCTTCCCACCGGCATTGCTGCACGAATTCCGAATTTTCGCGCTTGGTAATTTGCCGACAGCACAACTCCTCGAACACCTGCGCCCACTACAACTGCTTTCCCTTTCAGGGATGGATCATCTCGTTCAGCAACTGATGCATAAAAAGCATCCATATCTACATGAAGAATCGTTGCGGAACTCATATAACCAGAGTACTTCTCTTGAGAGTGTGCTCTTCGTAGGCAGCATGGAGATTCCATGCGCCAGTTGCCCGAATTGAAACACCACGCGGACCAGTGCGACGTACTTCTCCTTGAACGAGAAGTACACGAGATTTAAAAAGCACGCTGGCATAATCTTTCTGCGCGTCAAAAAAGAAAGTCGCATCATTACATCCATAACCATCATCAAGGGTAAGAAAAATAACTCGTCGCCCCGAACGTACGGGAGGAGTCTGTAGCGCAACTTTGACTCCAGCGACTAAAACCGAAGTACCGGATCTTTGAGCAAGAAGATCTGAAGATCGAACTGCCCCAATCTCATTGAGAAACTCTGCATAAAACTCAAGGAGGTGATGAGAGACATCCATTCCTAAATGATCCATCTCATGACGCACTTTCTCGTATGCATCCAAATCTGGCAGACCACTTGAAATAAGTGCTGGTGGTGTAAAACCGAAATTAAGTTGTGCACCGCCTAACGATCGCACTGGCGATCGATGAAGGTCGCTCAAGTGCAAAAGTAGATCGCGTCGATTTATTTCACTCTCACTCATGGCATGCAGATCATCGAATGCTCCAACCAAAATCAATTTTTCAGTTGTCGGATAAGAAGCTCCCGAACGAGAATGAAAATCGGCTAAATCAAGATATGGCTGTCCAGCAATAATCGATTCGATTTCACCTTGGCTAATTCCAGATACATCACTAAGTGACATACGAATCGCATATCCACGAGCATCTGGAAGTCTCAAACTCGGTCCTGTACTCATGCCATTAAAAGTAGAAGCAGGGATACGCGCCTTCTCTGAATTTACTCTCTCGACAAAATATGAAGCGCCAGAACGATTGACATCAATCGGTGCAATCACAATACCCATCTGTCGCGCATCATCGAGAATCAGCCGCTTCGGATACATTCCCGGGTCATACGTCAAAACCCCTGCGATAAATGCTGCGGGATGATGAGCCTTGAGCCAAGCAGATTGATAGGTGGGTAGAGCGAAGGCAGCAGCATGAGCTTTGCAAAATCCGAAAGAAGCAAAAGCCCGTAGAACGTTCCACACTGCCGTCACAGTCGCTAAGTCATATCCGCGATTTAACACAGTCGGATAAAACCAATCGCATACCTCTTGCTGTCCTTCTCGAGTATCCAGTTCTCGTCGCTTCTCATCTGCTTCTGCAAGGGAGACGCCAGCCATAATAGAAATGATTGATATGACTTGCTCCTGAAAAACAACAACGCCTTCTGTTTCGTGGAGCACTTCATAAAGATCGGGATGAATAATTTGAGCAGGATTCCAACCATGTCGTGCATTCAAAAAAGGTCGGATCATGTCGCTCTTCACTGGTCCTGGGCGGAAAAGTGAAATATCAATAATGAGATCCATAAAAGTTTTTGGCGCGAATCTACCTACGAGTTCGCGTTGACCTGGACTCTCGACTTGAAAGACACCTAACGTTCGAGTTGAGCAAATGAGATCAAAGGTCGCCTCATCGTTAAGTGGAATAGCATCGATGTCGACCTTCTTCTCTTCAACCCGTTCGATCTCTTGAATTGCATATGCAAGTGTTGATTGCATTCGTACACCCAAAATATCTAATTTGAGCAGACCGATCGCCTCAACGTCATCTTTATCAAATTCCACCATGGGATAACCGCTTGCATTGACTTGCAGCGGAGCGCGATCTAAAAAGCCTCCATCTGACAAAACAACAGCACACGGATGCATCGCGAGATGACGCGGCAATCCATCGAGACGTTCTGCCAATGAAATTGTCATAGCAGCCAATGGATTAGTGAGATTTAGCCCTTTCAATTCAGGAAGGTTCTCTAACGCGCGAGAAATATTGCGTGCACTTATATGAGGCATGGATTTCGCAATGAGATCAATCTCCACAAAAGGCAGACCAATCGCTGTTCCGGTATCACGGATCGCATGACGCGCTCTATATGTATCAACCATTGCAACAGTTGCGCAGCGAGAAGTATTACCCGGTTGACTCCAATTCGCATCGCCATATCTTTTAAAAACAAGATCGTAAACTTCTAACCGACGTTCTGACTCAACATCGATATCAATATCAGGAAGCGCACGACGAAGCGGGGAGCAAAAGCGCTCCGTTAATAAATCGTTTTGAATCGGATCGACATCGGAAATACCTAAGAGATGGCATATCAACGATCCTGCGCTACTTCCGCGTGCAGCAACGCGAATACCGCGCTCTCGAGTCATATCCGTAATATCCGCAACGGTAAGGAAGTAAGACTCGTAACCCAGGATTGAAACAGTTTCAAGTTCATCTTCTAAACGTTGATGTGCTTGAGCAATCATTTCACTATTGCTATAGCGCCAATTCACACCAGCTTCAGAGCGTTTGCGAAGTAGCAACTGCATCTGCCCAAATGATTCTGCTCCGACAATATGCGGTTCTGGTAGGTGAATACCTCCCAAACCGATATCTCGCTTTGGATCGAGAACTGCCCTTTCAGCCCATTCACGCGTTGTCGCTAAAAGTTCTCGCGGGGTTCGCTCCCCTGCCGCCTTCGTGATCTCTTCTGCTACTGCAAACATTTCATCACTTGATTTTAAATATGCTTCGGCATTTTTTCTCTCAACATGTCGACTATGAAGTGGAACGAGCTGACGAGCAGAATCCAATACATCTGCAACAGGGCCATCAATCTTCTCTCGCATTCGAACTGCATTAGTAATGACTGCCGGGATTTTGTAGTCGCGAGCGAAAATTAACGATCGAGCAGCATGTGCCGTAGATCGTGGACCATCGCCAGCCACTAAATGCGAAACGCATTCAATTGCATGACCTAAAAAGAGTTCTTTCATTGCAGAAAAACGTTCGAAAGCTAAATCG
Organism: Actinomycetota bacterium; assembly: GCA_037200085.1. GTDB lineage: Bacteria > Actinomycetota > Actinomycetes > Nanopelagicales > Nanopelagicaceae > QYPT01. Next base: position 51,240 of record JBBCHT010000015.1, on the reverse strand, counting down.
TGGCGCCGTAAAGTAATAGCAGCGCCAACTGGTGATTCTGGACCATGCAGAAGTAATAAATTGCGACTGTACTCACTAAAGCGTTCAAGAAAATCAAAAGTTAGAGTTGGAGTTGTAATGCGATCAAGAGTTGAACTTGATGATTTATATGTATGTAAAGATGTAAGTAAACGACATAGCGAGCGCCATCCTCCATCGCTATGAGCTAAAAGAGTTACACGAGGAAGGCTCTTTCTTCCATCAGTTTTTCCAATATTAATTGCAAGATCAATTCCGATAATCGGTGCAATGCCATATTCAACGCAACTTTGTGCAAAGCGAATTGCTCCAGCTAAACCATCGCGATCTGTCAAAGCAAGGGCTGGCATCTCATATTCACTTGCCCGTGCGACAAGATCACGAGGTTTAGTTGTGCCATATTTAAATGAATATGCGCTACATGCATGTAAGTGTGTGAATGCTTGTCTCATAAGACGGTAATTCGCCACATGCCTGTGACTTCATCTCGTTCGATTTCAAAAGTATTCAGCGCACCGATAGGAGCTGCCTCCACTCGCCATAAAGCGCGAGCGCCATCATCAGGGCGATAAATGCCATCGCTAATGCGGTTCCACCAACCACCAGCTTCACACCAACGAGAAAGAACGGCGTGGATACGAAAACGTCGACCGCGAAAGGTGAACTCCACTGGAGTTGATCCATCAGATAGAACCTCATGCGGGAGTATCTGACTGACTTGCGCCCGTTTAATGGCAGGGGCGATAACAGGCAGAGGTGACTTTTCTTGGCTCTCCTGGGCTGGGCTGTGGTTTTCGAACATATGTTCGAAAAGTAGTCTCCCCCTGCGACAAGGGCAAGCCCTGCGCTCAAGCCCCAGCCTTAACCCCGCCCACCTGCCATGATCGGGGGCGTGGAATTTGCTGGAGGTCTCCTTGCTGGCGCCTTTATTGGCTCGGTGCTGGGGTTCGTAGGTGCAGGTGGAGCGATGCTCTCCGTCCCAATTCTCATCTACCTCTTTGATTTCACGCCTCTACACGCAACCGTTGCCGCTCTTGCCGTCGTATTTGCTGGTGCAGCCTCAGGAACTATTCCCAAGTTTCGAAAGCGTGACGTTCTCATTCGCGAGGCGCTCACTATTTGGAGTCTGGGTCTCATAACCAATGTCGGTGGATCTTGGCTTGTACATCACTTATCTGATGCAGTCATCACAACTGGTTTAGCCTGCATTCTCTTAAGCGCTGCAACATCGATGTTGATTCCTCCGGTAATCGGTAGTGAAAAAAGGATGCCTCTATCGATACTCGTAGTGGTCTCCTTAGTCATTGGACTCATCACAGGAATATTTGGAATTGGCGGTGGATTCCTAGCTATTCCAATATTGGTTCTCTTCTTTAACACTCCACAAAACAAAGCTGCCGGAACTGGTTTATTTATTATTGCAATCAATTCATTCACGGCGCTCATTGCACATAAAAGTGTTTGGCACGAAGTAAATTGGAGCGTGCCACTTGCGATGACGCTGAGCGCAGTAGTCATTGCAAATATCGCTTCGCATACCAGTGCAAAAATTTCACCAGTACTTCTTCGTCGCGCATTCGCCATCCTGCTCTACAGCGTTGCAGCTTTCACCTTAGTTCAAACGTATTTCCTATGACTCCATCAGCGATGAAGCGCGCAAAACTTGCCGTAACTCTTACCTTCATTACCAATGGATTGGTTGTCGGATCATTTGTTGCTCGACTTCCTGATATTAAAGCTCATCTTCATATCTCAAATTCAACTCTTGGGACGCTACTTCTTTCATCGTCAATTGGAGTTCTCTTAGCTCTTCGCCCTGCTGGCAAACTCAGCGCAGTTCATGGAAGTTCACCGGTTGCATTTTGGGCCACTTTGGGGCTCGTTTTTTCAAATGTGCTTCTTGGTCCTGTATTCAACGCCACTTGGTTTGGCGCCACTCTCTTTCTGCTTGGATTTACTTTGGCATTTCAAGATGTTGCCATGAATTCTCATGCGGTAACTCTTGAACATAAATCAGAAAATCGCATGATGAGTACTTTCCATGGAATGTTTTCAATTGGAGCACTTGTCGGTGGCGCTCTTGGTGGATTATTTTCCCAAGCCAATCTTTCTTTCGAAATTCAATCGCTCTTCGTTGGTTTTCTTATTGCAGGAATTGCAATCTATGCACGACCTCGTTGGTTACCAGCCCAGGCTGATAAACATGAATTTCATAAAGAGAACAAAGCAAAGAAGCGTCCAAAGTTGCTCTGGATACTTGGTCTCTTTGGTTTCTGCAGCGCGCTGTCAGAGGGGGCCGCGGGCGACTGGGGTGGAATTCTTGCTAGAGAAACTTTTCACTCCTCACGTTTTGTTTCCGCACTCCCCTATGTTGCCTTTTCTACAACAATGGTGATTGGTCGATTTCTTGGCGATCGACTTGCTCATAAATTTGGCGCACCCATAGTTCTTTCTGTAGGTGGCGCAGTCGCAAGTTTCGGACTCGCTATTGGATTAGTGATTGGTGGTAGTTCTGGAGTTATTCTTGGATGGCTTTTTCTTGGAGCAGGCCTTTCTGTCGCAATTCCGCTCTTATTCAGCGCAGCCGGCACGATTGCTGCCACAAAATTCGCTGGGCATATTGCCCCGTCTCAAGCAGTTGCAATCGTGTCAGGTATTTCATATTTCGGATTCATTATTGGCCCACCGCTCTTAGGTTTCCTAGCCGATGCAGTACAACTTCGATGGGCTCTCTTTATGCCGGTTGCACTTGTTGCGCTATTGATCTTTAGTTATAAATTTGCAAAGACCGATTAATTTAAGAAATCAAATCTTTCATCATTGCTCGCAACTTCTTGATATCGATGGGCTTGCTTAGATACTCAGAGGCTCCGGCGGCTAGGCACTTTTCTCGATCGCCGATCATGGCATTCGCAGTTACAGCAATAATTGGCAAATTCGCAAAATTGGGAAGTGTACGAATTTTTTTAACAGTCTCGTATCCATCCATGTCAGGCATCATGATGTCCATCAAAACAATATCAATTCCAGAGGTTGAAGATAAAACTTCGATCGCAGCAGCACCACTGCTGGCAGTAAGCACATCCAAATTTTCACTTTCTAGAATCGCGGAAAGTGCAATTACATTTCGTGGTTCATCATCCACAATTAATACCTTCGTGCCATTCAGGTTACTCTGCTCTTCTTCTTCAACTTTTTCCAGCTCGGAGTTTGAAAATCCGTTTTGTCTTATTGGTTCACGTGGTAAGTAAAGAGTAAATATGCTTCCTTTACCCTCTTCACTTCTTGTTAGGACTAATTCGCCACCCAATAATTGTGCAAGCTCTCGACTAATTGAAAGTCCTAAACCAGTCCCACCAAATTTGCGTGAGGATTTGCCATCTGCTTGCTGAAATGCCTCAAAAATAATCGATTGCTTCTCTGGTGGGATGCCGATACCCGTATCTTCAATTGAAAAAGCAATTACGTCGCCCGACTTATCCAATCCTTGAATGCCATGATTCCAGCCATACTCAGCTCTTTCCATCCTGACAGTCACTTCTTCATTTTCTGAAAACTTTATGGCATTGGCTATGAGATTCTTTAAAATTTGTAGCAATCTCATCTCGTCAACAATCATTCCGTCAGGAATACTTTCGTCAATGATTACTTCAAAATTAATGTGCTTTTCTTGAGCTAAATGTCCAAATAAATTTTCAATTTGACGCTTTACTGATGAGAAAGGCAGCGGAAAGTAGTTAAGCGTAATCGTTCCCGACTCGATTTTTGCAAGATCAAGAATTTCATTTATCAGCGACAGTAAATCATTACCAGACTCTTGAATTAATTTTGCATAATGCACCTCCTTTGAATCCAAATGATTGCTTGAATTTGTCGAAAGCAATTCGGCAAGTATTAGGAGACTATTCAATGGAGTTCTAAGTTCGTGAGACATATTAGAAAGAAATTCTGATTTAAATCTTGATGATTGAGCTAGTTGCATTGCTTTCTCCTCTAGTCCGAGATTTGCTTTTTTAAGTTCTTCTTGTTGGAGCGTGAGGGCTTCTGCCAGAGCATTCGTCTTTACAAATAGTGCTTCTCGTTGCAGATTTAATTCAATATTGTTGAGAGTTACTCCGATTGCGTTGGTTGACTGAAAAATTAGCGAACGTTGCGTCGGAGTAAAAACAGTAAATGATCGTAATTCTAGAATTGCAATAACACTGTCCTGGGAGTGAATTGGTTTGAGCAACAAGTTAATAGAGTGCGCTTGACCTAACTGAGCACCTGCAATTCGGTCTCGACCTTCATAATCATCAATCGAAATGACCTCACCACTTTGAATACACTCTTCAATAAGATTTTGATCAAGTTTTGAGCCGCGAAGAGTCTCTTCCGATTCCAAACTCTCATGACTTCTAAATACTCTTGAAATCTTTCTCCCACTAGAATCTGTTTGTACAAAATGCAAAGCTGAATAGTGCGCATCCACAAGATCTTCTATATCTGCAAGGACTTTTCTAGAAAGATCTTCAATATTTCGATGACTTTGTAAATCCAATAATATTTCGGCAAGGTTTGTTTTAAGCCAATCTTGGTTCTGACTATTCATTGTTGTCTCTGCCAATGTGCGAACCATTTGATTGATATTCTCTAGAACTTTCCCAACTTCGCCACCAATTCGTACATTCACAAAACGAGTAAAGTCACCATTTATTGCTCGTGCTGCTACTTCGCCCAAGTCGCGAACCATTGAAGTCTGGCCAGCAACCAAGATATTAATATTTTCAACTAATTGACTCCAGACTCCCTCCACTCCAGAGACTTTGAGATGCACATCCAACTTTCCATCCATACCCAATTCGCGCATTGTTCGTGTGACTTCTGCTGAGATGTCTGAGAGTTGGTCCAGCATGGAATTAACTACGTTTTTGACTTCTAAAAATTCACCGGATCGCTCTCCCGACACCTTTCGAGTTAAATTCCCTTGCGATATTGCCATGGACACTTCCAGAACTTCGGTCCACAAATCATTTAGATTGATTGCCATTTCGTTTACTGCAAGGGCTAGCGATTCCCATGCCCCGTTCAAACCTTCAGTGTCAACTAAGTGGCCGAATACTCCATCGGTCCTACTTCCTTAGCTACCTGCTTAATCTTTTCTGTTAATGAGGAAAGTTGCTCCATCATAAAATTGGCCTCATTGGCATTTTTTACAAAAGGCGGCGCCAAGTTACGTCCTTCAAGTTTGGTTGGCACCCTCAAACTGAAGTCTCCGTCTGTAACGGAGACGAAGACTCTGTTGAAATAATCTGTTCTCTGCTCACCGACTGCGATCATTCGATTGAAGATCGTCGCCATTTCTCCATGCAAACCTGGCCATCCACCCGGCAATCGCGTGTCAAGATGACCATTGAGCCAGTTATTCCAAGCCGCAAGGAGCTGGGCATCCATTCGAGCAATTTCTCTCTTGCTCGGTTTCCTGAAATCATCTCTAAGTCTCCCTTTCAGGTGCCCAAGTGAGATGCTAAAGGATTTGTATGGTTCGCGGGAATAGTCGAACTACGACTTGATTTTTTGGTCTGCCTCATCGCAATACTGTGACAAATTGCAGATGATGCTTCATTGGTAGTTGCCACATTTCCTGACGTGAAATCACCTAGAGAGATGTAGAGGAAATTACTTATTCGAGCGTGGCTTCAACTTCACCTAGATGCTAAATTTGCGACCACCAAGCCCTATCTTTCGACAATTTTCAAAGGTCAGCACATATGAGTTCTAAAGAACGACCTATTGACGTGATATCTGTGCTTGTTGTGGACGATCATCCAATATTCAGATTTGGTGTTTGCGAGCGAATCAAGCTCATTGGCGAAAGGGTTGTACTGGCTGGAGAGGCTGGAAATGGAGCCGAAGCACTCTCCCTGGTTGGCAAACTTAATCCCAGCGTAATTCTGATGGATCTGAATATGCCCAATATGACAGGCATTGAAGCTACAAGGAAAATTAAAGAGGAATTTCCTGATATTCAAATCATTATTCTTTCAGCAGAAGATGAATTATCGGATGTAAATTCTGCTCTCCAAGCAGGAGCGAGTGGGTACCTTCTCAAATCTGCCAGCGCGATTGAGATTCAGGAGGCAATTTTCACCGTACATGGCGGGGGCTCATCACTTTCGCCGATGGTGGCACGACAACTTCTCACCAACCTAACAAGACCTACATCGACAGCGGAAGTCGCTCACAGAGCGGGAACTTCAAATTCTCAAGATGGTGTCAACTGGCACAACCAATAAAATAATTAGCAAGGAACTTTTCTTGAGTATTCGGACAGTTGAAGCTCACGTTCACAAAATTTTCCAAAAACTTGGAGTCTCCTCGCGGACTGAGGCAGTAACCAAAGCGATGCGTGAAAAATTGATTCAAAATGACGGTAACGCAGGCTAGAAGAACAATCTCACGTTAACCTTCGGCGGTGGAATCAGTACTGACAAATCCATCGGTTGAACGTGTTGCATTTACCCTAAAAAAGTTGGGTTTGACTTCGGAAATTACAATCCTCAAAGAAAGTGCCAGATCTGCGGCCGAAGCCGCTAGCGCTCTTGGGATCGAAGTTGGTCAAGTTGCTTCATCGATAGTTTTCAGATTGCCAGATAATCAACCACTACTAGTGATCACCAGTGGACGACATCGCGTAGATACTCATCTAGTCGCGACCCAACTTGAAAGTTGAGAAACTTTTTCGTGCAGACGCCGATTTCGTTAAATCAGAATCTGGTTTCTCTATCGGTGGTGTAAGTCCTGTTGGATGGATCTCCACTCCATTAATCATCATCGACAACGCTTTGCACGACTATGAAGTCATCTGGGCAGCAGCTGGTCATCCCCACGCAGTATTTCCAACGACCTTCGATGAATTGGTTACTGCCACTTCCGCACATCCGATGAACGTTGGCGACTAAATCTTTCGCAGACTAAACTGGCAAATCGCGAGTACTTAAATATCTTTCAAGTCGACGGTCAGGAACGATCCAGATAATCGCAACGGCAATGAATATAGCGATCGAAATCCAGACAGATACTGCTGTCAAAACTATGCCCATTAAATACAAAATGGTAGATGCCAGCCCCTTTGCATCTCGTCCAATTGCTTCTCGTAGAGCAAGATTATCTTTCTGATTCTGAAGGATCACTCGCTGAAGAAGAAAATATGCAATCGATGCTGCAAAGAGATCGCAGCCATATAGAAAAGTTGGAACTTTTGAATACTTACTTTCACCCATCCATTGAGTGAAAAATGGAAGTAGTGAGAGCCAAAAAAGAAGGTGCAGATTGGCCCAAAGGATTCCTCCACTGACACTTCGCGTTGTTTTTAATAAATGATGGTGGTTATTCCAATAAATTCCAAGATAAATAAAACTCAAAAGATAGGTAGTAAATGTGGGAATAAGTGGATGTAGGTCCGAAAATGAGTGTCCCGAAGGAGCTCGAAGTTCCAAGACCATGATCGTAATAATGATCGCAAGAACACCGTCACTAAATGCTTCCATGCGTGAGGACCCATGCGATTAATTTACACTTTAGGATAATCAAATGAGCAATCAAGCCGTGGATTCTGAATTTGTCGAGGAGAGTGGCGCAGCTTCCGACGAAATAACTCTTGCTCCGCGCGTTGTTCAACTTACGACTCGATCAGGAGTCAATGTAAGGAGAACACTGCCAAAATCGCGCACTTCGAACAATCGGTGCTTGGTGTTTTATCGATCACTATGGTCCAACCAATCAACGCGATGCGATGAAAGTCGCTGCGCATCCTCATGCAGGGTTACAAACCGTTAGTTGGCTCTTTTCTGGAGAAGTTGAGCACCGAGATTCTGTTGGAAGCTTTCAAATGATTTCTCCCGGCGAACTCAACATTATGACTGCCGGAGTTGGTATTGCACATTCGGAACTTGCCATCGACAGTGATCCAGAAGGTGTAGGACTTCATGGATTGCAATTGTGGACCGTTCTGCCCGAAAGTGCGCGACATCGTCAACCGGAATTCGACCACTACGACAAGTTGCCAGTATTCGTTGAAGGTGGCTTAGGAATTCGATTGATAGTCGGAGAATTATTGGGAAGGTCATCTGATGCGAAGATATTTTCTCAACTCGTCGGAGCCGAAATTGATATCGCCCCCAACACGACCACTAAAATTGATAGTGACCCATCATTTGAATATGGAGTACTTCTCATTTCAGGTGAATTAAATATCAATGGAAATTCCGTACCTCAATATCACTTGCACTACATACCTGCCGGCAGAAAAATCTATTGAAATTAATTCCCCGAATGGTGCAAAAATCGTGTTGCTCGGTGGAGTTCCATTTGAAGAGAAAATTGTTATGTGGTGGAATTTTATAGGTAGATCTCAGGAAGAGATCGAGGAAATGCGAAGCGATTGGAATTCGCAAAGCGGAAAAATTCCGCATTTCATCGATCGAATTGGCGAAAGATTAATCGCGCCTGACCTGCCAACGGTTAGGATGTTGCCGAGAAGCAACGAGGATCAGGTGAGAAGAAATGCATAAGGTCGATTGTGGGTTCATTTGTTAACACTTATTCTAAAAAAGTACCTCAAGCCTTACCGAACGCAATCAATTGTCGTAGCCATCTTGCTCTTAGTGCAAGCAATCGCGAATCTTTATCTACCAACGCTCAATGCGGATTTGATCAATAACGGAGTAGCAAAAGGAAACATTTCATATATCTGGAGCATTGGTCGAATCATGCTCGGTGCTTCAGGACTTGTCATATTGGCTTCAATCGCTGTTGCCTACCTTGCATCTAAAATTTCGATGGCTTTCGGACGTGATCTTAGAGGTGCAGTTTTTTCTCGAGTAGAAACTTTCTCCGCACGGGAGATAAATCATTTCGGTGCCCCTTCACTCATAACTCGCAACACCAACGACGTGCAACAAATTCAAATGGTCCTTTTTATGGGTTTCACAATGATGGTGAGTGCACCAATTACAGCCATTGGCGCTGTCATCATGGCAATTCATACTGATGCCAAACTTTCAGGGCTACTTCTCGTTGCCGTACCACTAATGAGTTTGTTGATTTGGTTACTTCTACGCCGAGTGGTTCCTCTTTTTAGACTCATGCAAGGCAAGATCGACCGTATAAATTTAGTGTTGCGTGAACAAATTTCAGGAGTTCGCGTCATTCGAGCTTTTGTACGAACGAAGCAAGAAGAAGAGCGATTTGCTCAGACAAGTACAGAGCTCATGAATATCACTCTTGGAGTCACGCGCTCATTCGCTGTGATGTTTCCAGTTTTGATGGTCATCCTCAACTTATCTAGTGTTGCAGTGCTCTGGTTCGGTGGACATCTCATTGACACTGGAGATATGCCGATCGGAAATCTCACTGCCTTCCTTGCGTACATCATGCAAATATTAGGAAATGTCATGATGGCAGTGATGATGTCGTTAATGATTCCGCGTGCTGCTGCGAGTGCAGAGCGAATTCAAGAAATATTTGATATTGAACCATCAGTCATTGAAACAAATGACCCACAAAACCCTGTCTCTCGTTTGGGAGAGATTGAGTTTCGCAACGTTGAATTTCGATATCCAGGTGCTGAAGTGCCGATTCTTTCCGAGATCTCATTTACTGCTTCACCTGGAAAGTTCACAGCGATAATCGGCGGTACTGGAAGTGGAAAATCAACCCTTATGAATCTGATTCCACGATTCATAGATGTATCTGGTGGACAGATACTTATGGATGGGTTGGATATCCGTGATCAAACACTTGAATCCATTTGGTCAGAAATTGGATTGGTTCCACAGCGAGCATTTTTTATTTGGCGGCACAGTTGGAGAGAACTTGAGATACGGCAAACCAGGTGCTTCGGATGAAGAGCTATGGAGAGCGCTGGATATTGCTCAGGCGCGCGATTTTATTGAAGAGTTACCAGAGAAATTGGAGGCGCACGTTTGCGCAAGGAGGTACTAATTTCTCGGGAGGTCAGAGACAAAGACTTTCGATCGCTCGAGCAATCGTGAAGAGCCCAAAAATTTATTTACTCGACGATAGTTTCTCTGCACTGGATTACACGACAGATGTAAAGCTCCGAACTTCTCTCGAAGAAGTTACTGGCCAATCAACAGTGATTGTCATTGCTCAACGAGTGTCGACCATCCTTGCAGCTGATCAAATAATTGTTCTCGATGCTGGTCGAATTGCTGGAATCGGTACTCACCATGAACTTATGAAAGATTGCACGACATATAAAGAGATAGTTCTCTCCCAACTCAGTCCTGAGGAAGCAGCATGAGCACTCAACGACCAATGGTCACCCCGCGGGGTCCTATGGGAGGAATGTTTGGTGGCCCACCTGCGAAATCAAAAGATTTCAAGGGGACCTCTAAAGCGTTTATTAAAGGAGATCGGCGAAGAGCGCAAAACTCTTGTCGCAGTTCTTTCGTTGATCAGTTTGAGCGTCACTATTGGTGCCTTTGGGCCGAAAATTTTGGGTCGAGCAACAAATGAGGATTTTTTTACGGATTTCTCGGTAGAAGAATCCCGGCGAACGTAACCAAGGCTCAAGCAATTTCAGATCTCCGTGCAAAAGGTGGAAAATCGATTAGCAGACATGCTCGAGAAGAGTTCAGTAGTACCAGGGCATGGAATTGATTTTTCTGCAGTCGGAAAAAATTCTCATTTTGGCAATTGCGTTGTACATCGTTTCATCTCTCTTTCTCTGGCTTCAGGCTTATCTCATGGCAGGTGTTACTCAAAGAACCGTCTATAGATTGAGACGTTTGACTGAAGAAAAGATTGGTCGATTGCCTCTTGGGTATTTCGATACACAATCCAGAGGTGACCTCTTGAGTCGTGTTACCAACGATATCGATAACATTTCCAACTCAATGCAACAAGGGCTTTCTCAAATTCTCAATTCCTTTCTCACCATCATCTCAATACTCATCATGATGATATGGATTAGCCCAGAACTTGCTCTCATCTCATTGGTCGCCGTACCACTCTCTATTTATGCCTCAATAAAAATTGGTAAATTGTCTCAGAAACAGTTTGTCGCGCAATGGAGTTGGACAGGAAAATTAAATGGCCATGTTGAAGAAATGCACACTGGTCATGCTTTAGTAAAGGTTTTCGGGCGACGTGAACAAGCGATCAAAGATTTTGAAACGCTCAATAATAATCTCTACAACTCAAGTTTCTCGGCCCAATTCATATCTGGAACCATTTCTCCGGCTACTCAACTCATCAACAACCTTATCTATGTTGGAATCTCAGTTCTCGGTGGTTATCGAGTAGCTACTGGATCTATGACGCTAGGCGATGTTCAAGCTTTTATTCAATATTCACGACAATTTGGAATGCCTCTAGCGCAAATGGCTGGGTTAGTGAACACAGTTCAGTCGGGAGTTGCATCGGCAGAAAGACTCTTTGAACTGCTAGATGCCGAAGAAGAAATTCCAGATTCACCTAATGCAAGAAAACTTGCTCGTGCAACAGGCAAATTGGAATTTAAAGATGTTTCATTCAGATATGTGCCAGAACAACCGCTAATAGAGAAATTCAATTTAGTTGTTAAACCCGGAGAAACTGTTGCCATTGTGGGACCGACTGGCGCTGGAAAAACGACTCTCGTAAATCTCCTTATGCGATTTTACGAGATCGATTCCGGAGTAATTACACTCGATGGAATTGATACCCGCGACTTAACTCGAGACGACCTTCGTCGCCAATTTGGAATGGTCCTACAAGACACCTGGCTATTTACAGGTTCAATGAGCGAGAACATCGCCTTTGGTGCAGTTGATCCTGCGTACGATGAAATAGTCACTGCTGCCAAAGCTGCAAATATCGATCACTTCCTCAGATCTCTTCCTGCAGGTTATGACTCGATGTTGACCGATGACAACGCCACAGTTTCAAATGGAGGAGCGACAGCTCTTAACAATTGCGAGAGCATTTATCGCCAATCCTGCGATTTTGATTCTCGATGAGGCTACAAGTTCGGTTGATACTCGAACAGAAATTCTTGTACAAGAGGCTATGCGAAAATTGAGTTCGGGTCGAACAACATTTGTCATTGCTCATCGACTTTCAACAATTCGAGACGCTGACACGATTTTGGTTATGGATCATGGAAGATTGATCGAACAAGGAACCCATCGAGAGCTAATGAGCAAGAAGGGCTTCTACTTCGATTTGTATGCAAGCCAATTCGCGGCGGCGATAGAGTGATTCTTTACTCTAAAATTTATCAATCAGATTCTCGTAACGAACCGATTTTGCTCATTCATGGAATGGGATCCGCGTCAACGGCATGGAAACCCATCATTAAAGATTTACTTTCTACCTTCACTGTTGTGACAGTTGACCTACCTGGTCATGGTGAGACTCCACTCGATTCACCTGAGAACATGGATCCTCAATCCCTTGCAAAATCAGTCTTTGAAACGATGAGATCTCAAGGGCTCGATAGATTTCATGTCGTAGGAAATTCATTGGGTGGATGGGTTGCCCTAGAAATGGCCGCGAGTGAAGCAAATTCCATCTTGTCCGTAACTGCCTTGGCACCAGCTGGTTTATGGTTACAACCCTTCACTGCAAGAAACTTAGAAACTACTGGAGTAAAGGCGCTTGCGACCAGCCTGAAAATCACTTCACCTTTACTTCTGAGATTCGAATGGGCAAGAAGAATTGGATTTAGAAATGTAAGTCCACTTTGGAGAACTTTTTCCTACGAACTCTGTCTTGATGCAACTTTGGCTATGGCAAATTCAACTGGTTACTTTCCTGCTTGGGATGCCCTCCTCCATAAGAGATTTGATAAAGAGATAAGTGAACACATTCCCATCACCTCAATTTTCGGTGACTCAGATAAAACTCTTCCTGCTGAAAATTGCCAAGAGAGATCTCTACTCCCACCCCATGCAACTTGGCTCATTTTTTCGGAGTGTGGACATGCTCCAATGTGGGATCACTCCAAAGAGGTCGTTGGAAAAATTCTTGAGACTTCCGGCGCAATAAAGTGATATGCCTTCTCTATCTTTGGAAAATACCTAAAGAAAAATTATCGCCGCCCTCGTTCATATGGCTTGCGATCGCTTTCTACTGAGAAAAATCAAAGGCCTTCATTTCTCGAAATCACTTGGTTGTGGCAAAGGAACGACATTCACGCCAATGGATGCTGACATCCTTCGTTGGGGTGTACTTGTTTGCATAGAAGCCGAAAGCGAATCAAAGTTCGATAATTCAAAGTTAGTCAATCGCTGGCGAAGGATTTCAGAGAGTGAATTCCGCGTTGTACTCAAGCCTCTGGGTTCGCATGGAAAATGGTCTGGTCAGCAACCTTTCGATATTTCAACTAACTCAACCAATGGGGTGTCATCCGACGGTCACGTTGCGGCAATCACCCGTGCCCGAGTGTCATTTAATAAATATCCACATTTCCTTCGCTCTCTACCTGCGGTTGTCAAAGATCTACATGCAGCCCCAGGGTTACTCGGGGCAATAGGAATTGGCGAAGCCCCGATTGGACTGCAGGGAACATTTTCAATGTGGGAATCCTCGCAAGCGCTTCAAAATTTCGCATTCAAAGGGGCTGCTCACTCACAAGCGATCACTGACACTAAGAAGTTTGATTGGTATTCAGAAGAACTCTTTGCTCGCTTTTCCGTTCAAGAAATTCGCGGTTCACTCTAAACAACTTCCGCCAATCTAGGGCAGACTATCCGCGTGTCGATTCGCCAATTCACACCGAGAAGGAATCGGAGAAGAGGCATTTCGTCGAGAGCTCAAAAATTTCTGCGATTGTTACTAGTAGCAGCGATACTTCTTCAAATTGCTTACCCACTCGTTGATGGAAAGACACTTCAGATTGTCACCATCGGCGCTGTTTATACAGGTGCAGCTGCAATGCTCTTACATGCTTACTACTCGTACGGAACAAAGTACCTTGCAATATATTTTTCAATCACTTTCATTTTTTCGCTTATATAACGGAGGAAGTTGGTGTTCGAACTGGTTGGCCATTTGGTTCCTATGTTTACGATTCGAGTCTTGGTGTTCACTTACTTCATGTTCCCCTTGTAGTTCCTTTTGCATGGATAATGATGGCTCATCCCATACTCGTCGCTTCAAGACGCATGGCTCAATACTGGACTTTTCTTTATGGCGGTGCCGCCCTCATGGCATGGGATTTTTTTCTCGATCCACAAATGGTTACTGCAGGTCGCTGGAGTTGGACCTTTGATGGCGCACATGTTCCCTTTGAACCAGATATCCCTCTATCCAATGCTGCGGGATGGCTCTTTGCCGGCATGGGTTTGATAGGACTTCTTCATATCGTCCTCCCCCGTGAGCGAAGAAAAATAAGTGCAGACTCGGGCGCGGTTGATGTCTTTCTTGGTTGGACAGTATTTGCAGGAGTTGTGGGAAATATCTTCTTCTTCGACCAACCAGGAGTTGCCATCATTGGCGGTGCCACTTTTGGAATAAATTCTCATTCCGTACTTCCTTTCGCGATGGTTAGGTCGACCATAAAGATTGCACGATGATCCACAATGATCACTGAGAAAGCAGTGCTCATTCTTTCGTGTGCAATTGCTTTTAAACGCGCTAGCCAATATCTACCTCATACGCAGAGCAAAAAATATTGCAGTGACTATCGATCACTCTGTGACCGTATTAATTCCGCTGCGAAATGAAATTGAAAATCTTAACCATCTCATTGACTCGCTACGCTTCCAACGGGGAATTCGAGAAATCCATTTCTATGTAATTGATGACAATTCAACTGACGGTACTAAAGAATTGGCTCAACAGTTGATAAAGGACGACGCTCGATTCACTCTCATTTCGAGCAGACCACTACCTCACGATTGGTTAGGAAAACCTTTTGCTTTACAGCAAGGGTTCCTAAAAACTAAGGCAGATGTCATCGTTACGATTGATGCCGATGTCCGCCTACAACCATACGCAATCGCTCAATCTGTATCTCTGCTATATACACTTCGATTCGATTTTCTCTCTTGCTATCCGAAGCAGATTGCAATAACTGCCTCAGAAAGAATAATTCAGCCGTTACTGCAGTGGTCCTGGATTGCTACAGTTCCTTTAAGGATTCTTGCTTCATGGAGGAGCCAACGTTGTTTTGGCGGAAAGTCTTGGCTCTATTGGAACAGCGCTTCACGCAGGACTTGATCGAAAGATTGTTGGCGTCGATATCAATGCGACGCATCATAAATCAGCGACAAAGGGGCTCGTCACTGGTGTTGCGACACCTGTGTCATTGGGAAAAACTTTGTGCACCTACGAAATTGTCATCACCAATGAAGAAGGTCAGCGAACCTGCACTGCGCGAATCACGTGTTTAATATTGGCCAATCGATAGTTAGTAGTAACTAACCACCCAAATAAGCTTTGGTAACGGCTTCGTCTTTTGCAAGATCTGATGCTTGACCACTCATTTTGATTGCGCCAGATTCCAACACATAGGCCCGATCAGCAACGTCAAGTGCAGCGGCGGCATTTTGTTCGATAAGAAGGATTGTGATTCCTTGTTCACGAATCTTAATGATCGTTTCAAAAATCATATCGACAAGTACAGGTGCCAATCCCATTGATGGCTCATCAAGAAGGAGCAACTGAGGCGCACCCATCATTGCGCGAGCAACAGCAAGCATCTGCTGTTCCCCGCCAGACATCGTGCCGCCCTTTTGTTCGTATCTTTCGCGAAGTCTTGGAAATAAATCAAGAACTCTCTCCAAATCTTCTTTGACTTTTGCCGTGTCATTGCGAAGAAAGGCACCAAGTTCCAGATTTTCACGAACTGACATGCGAGGAAAAATTCTTCGCCCTTCAGGAGATTGACACAGTCCCATTTTGACAATCTCGTGTCCCTCTTTGTTATCAATTCTTTCGCCTTTGAAAGTAATTGTTCCCGCCTTTGGTTTAAGCAGCCCTGAGATCGTGCGAAGAGTTGTCGACTTACCAGCGCCATTGGAACCAATGAGAGTAACAATCTCGCCTTCGTTGACAGTTAAGGAAATTCCTTTTACTGCAAGAATCGAACCGTAAGCAACTTTTAAGTCTTCGACTTCTAGAAGAGCGCTCATGCCTTCTCTCCCTTTGATTTGCCTAGGTACGCTTCAATAACTCTCTGATTCGATTTAATATCGGCAGGAGAACCTTCGGCGATTTTCTCGCCTTGATCAAGAACTGTTACCCGTTCAGATACCGTCATAACAACGCTCATGTCGTGCTCGATGAGCAGGATTGATACATCTTGTTCATCGCGAACTTTATAAACGAATTCAATAAATGTAAGAGATTCCTGCGGATTCATGCCAGCTGTTGGTTCATCCAGCAATAAAACTTTTGGTTTCAGTGCAAGAGCTCGAGCAACTTCTAGGCGACGTTGATCACCGTAAGAGAGATTGCGTGCGTACTCTCCCGCCCATTTTCCAACGCCTACAAAATTGAGAAGTTCACGAGCCTTTTCGTGAGCCTCCTTCTCTTCTCTCTTCTGTCGAGGCGTATGGAGAATGGTCGCCACAATTCCAGCTTTTAGATGGGAATGCATCGCAACCATGACATTTTCCTCTGCAGTCATGAGCCCAAAGAGGCGAATATTTTGAAATGTTCTCGCGATTCCGCCAGCAGCAATTTTGTGCGGCGGTCGAGCAGTAATGTCTTCTTCGCCAAAGTAAACGTTTCCGCTTGTTGGTTTATATAAGCCCGTCAGAACATTGAAAAAAGTAGTTTTTCCTGCTCCATTTGGTCCAATCAAACTTACAATGCCGCCTTGAGGGATATCAAAGGAAACATCATTAACTGCGACCAAGCCACCAAACTTGACGGAAATGTGATCTGCAGAAAGGGCGCTCGACACTAGTGTCCTCCAGAAACATTGGAAGTTGAATCATCTGCCTCGTGCAAAATGGCCTTCAACCGCGATTCGGGAATGAGTCCCTCTCTCTTGTAGAGCATCATGAGAATGAGCACCCCTCCGAAGAGTAAGAAATTGTACGAAGGAAAATTGATTGACGTATCAAATGTGTTGTTCACAAGATCACCAAATGCAGGTAACCCCGTTGAGTTGATCCATGCAATGAGAAGTGCTCCGACCATTACTCCCCAGACATTGCCCATGCCACCCAGAACAACCATTGCTAGTAAAATGATGGAGATCGAGAAATTGAATCGATCGGCGAAAACTCCATTGACGTGTGTTGCAAAGGCAACGCCACCAATACCTCCTGAGAAAGCACCGACTGCATATGCAGATAGCTTTGATCGCATAAGTGGAACGCCCATCATGCTTGCCGCTAATTCGTCCTCACGGATTGCAAGCCATGCACGACCCAAACGTCCAGTACGAAGACGCAGTGAGATAAATACCATCATCGCTGTCAGAAGAACAAAGATGAAGAATTTCCAACTGAAATCAAAAGGTCCAAGTACTTTCCCCGGAACACCGATGTTATCTACCGGCGAAATTCCCTTTGTTCCATTGGAGAGATTGAAACCTCCAATATTTTCACCATTGGTAAAGACTTGCGGAATAATTTCGCCAAATCCCAGTGTTACTAGCGCTAAATAGTCACTCTTAAGACGAAGAGTCGGTGCACCGATAATAATTCCGAAAACGGCACAAATAAGTCCACCAATGAAAATGACTGCCCAGAAACTCAAATGAATTCCAGGAATGACTTTCGGACTCGTACTAAAGAGGTGAAAATTAACTTGATGAAAGAATGCTGACATAAACCATCCGGCGGTGTATCCCCCAATAGCCCAAAATGCCACAAAGCCAAGATCGAGAAGTCCGGCATATCCGACAACAATATTGAGACCGAGTGCGCAAATCACCCAAACGAGCGCCTCATTAAGCGTCGTCGGTGGAAACCAACTTTGTACGAGAGTTTGAAGACCTTCAGATAGATGAACCAAAATATAAGTGTAGAAAATCCAGACTATTGCAGCTGCAATGAGGAAACCAATGGCCCACTTTCGATGGCTTGTTGCTTTATGAACTTTCTCTTTACGTGATCGTTTCAATTTCTTGAGTGTATTCAATGCAAAAGTCATCTCACACCTTCTCCAATACTCTCTTGCCGAGAAGGCCAGTTGGCTTAAAAGCCATAAGTAAAATCAAAATTGAGAAAACTACCGTTTGAGACCATTGCTGACCTAAGCCGATGGGCAATCCGTCGTTTAACCCTTGAATGAGTCCAATGAGTAGCGCCCCAAGTACCGCGCCTTGCAAATTGCCAATGCCACCCATTACAGCGGAAGTAAAAGCAATAAGACCAAGCTGGTAACCCAAGTTGTAAGAAGTAACTCCCCGCGTTTGTTGAAAGAGAAGTCCTGCCGCTCCGGCCAACGCACCTCCGAGAGCAAAAGTGAAAGAAATTGTTCGATTGACATTGATGCCCATCAAACGCGCCGCATCCTGGTCTTGAGCAGTGGCCCGCATCGCTTTGCCTTGGCGAGTGCGTGTAACAATCCACGACATGAGCAATAGAAGTGGAATCGTGATGACGAAGGACAAGATAGTTGTATAGGGAATTCTCACAGTAGAAATATAAAAGGCGCCTTTGGGAAGAATGCTATTCCACGTCTTTGGACCAGAGCCGTTCCAGTGCAAACCTATAAATTGAAGAACAAACGAAACACCTACTGCAGTTATCAGTGGCGCTAATTTGGGTGCTCTACGAAGTCTTCTATAGGCAAATCGCTCAATCCCAACATTGATAGTTCCACAAAAAACCATCACCGTAATGAGACAGACAAAAAAGACGCCCCACTGCGCTCCACCAACATATTCGCGCCCTAACCACAAAGAGACGAAGTTTGCAGAAAAAACAGCGCCGAGCATGAAGAGATCGCCATGTGCGAAGTTAATTAACTCAATAATTCCGTAAACCAAGGTATAGCCAAGGGCAATAAGCGCATAGAGAACGCCGTTGCTTAAACCGATGAGGGAAGCTTGAAAGAATTGGGATGGTGACTTTTCAAAATTAATCCCGAGCCAATACAAAACACCGATTGCTGCAATTGTGCCGAGAGTTCTTTCAATGTATCTGCGTCGGTCTTGTCGCGCTTGGTAGCCGTTAGCAAACAAAGATACTGACACTAGCGCTCCTCTTTTATCAACCGTTTTATTAACCGGTACTCAACACCTAGTTGGGGGGCAATCGAATTATGGTAATGCAGGATCAATCTAAAAGTTATAGATAACGGGGCGGGCATTTAGCCCGCCCCGTTATCTACTTCACTCTTTAGTGAACTGGGGAAACTACTTGACGGTTTGTGCCTTCAAGGTTGTCTCTTGTCCACCCTTAACGATTTCGACGGTTACATCCTTGGCCAAGGTGTCACCTGAAAGGGTGCTAATTGTTAGCGCCTTTCCTAGGACAGAAGTCTTAGCTGGGATTGTGATACCTGAACCGGAGAAGATTGCATTGGTAACGCCCTTGCGGGTTCCGTCTGACTTCGCAATTGCTGCCAAGATAACTTGAACAGCAGCTACTCCGTAAACTGGATAAGAACCAACTGGTGCTTTGCCATATGCCTTCTTGTATGCAGCAACAAACTTTGTACCGGCTCCCTTTGGATTGATCTTGGCAAGCAAGTCGCTTGAAAGACCAGCAAAGGTTAGGTAGGCGCCATCTGCTTCTGGCATTGCGTTGAAGTCTGGGTATCCAGTAAATCCATCTGGAGCCATGAACTTAACTTTGGTGTTGTCGCCAAGAACTGCAACTTTGTCCTTAGTTAGTTGTCCACCGTTGTTATCAAAGATTCCACCGATGTAAACCATGTCTGGGTTTAGAGCTTTGATCTTGGTGAAGAGTGCGGTGTAGTCGGTCTGCTTTGCATCCCAACCTTCGCCGTATAGACCACTTGAAAGAACAGTAATTCCCTGCTTCTTTGCTTCAGTGGTGAATGCTCGTGCAACACCTTGACCGTAGGTCTGTGTGTCGTTAAGAACATAAACACTCTTGATACCAATTGACTTTGCGAACTGTGCTGCTGCTGCGCCCTGAACATCGTCAGTTGTGCAAACACGTGCATAGTTGCGAATACCAGTTGGGTAGTAGATATCTGGCTCGCCTGGATCCCATGTCTTTGTCAAACCTGGGTTTGTGTTGGCGTCAGAGACCATGGTGATTGCTCCGCCTGGTGCTTGGTTCAGAATTGGAACAATGATCTTCGCGCAACCGGAGTTGTATGTACCCATAACTGCAACTTCGGACTTGTTTGCAACGTGTGCTTGAGCGTTAGCTGCGCACTTTGCATCATCCCATGAACCTTTTGCAGCAGTTGCGTTGTCATAAATCTTCAACTTAACGGTGTACTTACCAGCCTTGTACTTGATTTGCTTCAAGTACAACGCGATAGCTTTGTTAGTTGAATCGTTTGAATCGAACGATGAACCTTGAAGAGGTAGATCGGTCGCAATTGTAAGAACCTTTGTTGCAGCCTCCGCAGCTGAGGTTCCTGCTACAAGTGCTGTGGCTGCCATCGCAACTGACGCGACGACGCTAATAGCACGATAAGTCTTCTTCATTTATTGCCTTCCTGTTACTTGTGTCCCGGGACAGGGAGATGGGAAGGTTATCGTTGCCCTAAAGGTATA
Organism: Actinomycetota bacterium; assembly: GCA_037200085.1. GTDB lineage: Bacteria > Actinomycetota > Actinomycetes > Nanopelagicales > Nanopelagicaceae > QYPT01. Next base: position 30,572 of record JBBCHT010000015.1, on the reverse strand, counting down.
GACAAGCCCAAATGGGGCTTATTGCGACAAATAACAAAGTTGTAACGCAGAATTAACGCTCAGGAACCGCAGACGGCGTGATCACCGCTTGGGCTACCTCTTTCATACTCATACGCCTATCCATCGCTGCACGCTGTATCCACGAGAAGGCTTCAGGCTCGGTGAGATTAAGCGCTTGCATCAAAATGCCCTTTGCACGATCAATTAATTTTCGAGTTTCTAAACGATCCTGCAAATTTGCAACCTCTTCGACAAGAGTTCGCATCTGCTTATGTCTGCTAATTGCAATCTCCATAGCGGGCACTAAATCATTTATGGAAAAAGGTTTTACTACATAAGCCATGACACCTGCATCGCGTGCCCGTTCAACCAATTCGCGTTGACTAAATGCAGTCAACATAAGTACAGGTGCGATGTGAATAATTTCTTCAGCTGCAGATATTCCATCAAGCACTGGCATCTTGACATCAAGGATTGCTAAATCAGGTAAAAGTGTTTGCGCTAAAACAATTGCCTCTTGACCATTACTTGCTTGACCAACGACTGTGTATCCCGCTTCTTGCAACATCTCAACGAGATCCATTCGAATAATGGCTTCATCTTCAGCGACGAGAATTCTGGGAGCTGACTTCGGCGAATGTGAGGTCGTTTGGTGAGAACGATCGGTGGGCGAAACCATGTGCCCCGAGTCGGATTCGAACCGACACTATGCAGTGTTTGAGACTGCCCTCTCTACCGTTGGAGTACCGAGGCGCGGGGAGGAGTCTACCGATAAGCAGGGGCAACGCCAGAAATGGCATCTCCCACTTGATGAACTCTCATCGCATTTGTTGAACCCGGAATTCCAGGAGGGGCTCCAGCGACAATCATCACAGTTTCTCCGATTGCTGCACGTCCGGATTCCACGAGAAGTGAATCAACTTGTTTCACCATGTCATCTGTGTGATTGACAACAGGGGCCAATGCGGATTCCACTCCCCATGTCAGCGCCATTCTGTTGTAGGTACCAACTTCTGGGGTAAAGGCAAGAATGGGAATAGGAGATCGAAGTCGCGCCATACGTCGCGCAGAATCGCCACTTTGAGTAAAAGCGACAAGAAATTTCGCACCTAAAATCGATCCGACTTCAGCAGCGGCTTTTGTAATCGCTCCACCTTTTGTTCGAGGATTGTGTAGCAATGGTCGAATTCTCTCGAGGCCATCATTTTCGGTTTTTTCAATTATTCGCGCCATCGTTTCGACGGACTCAACGGGGAATTCTCCAACGCTTGTCTCCCCTGACAACATCAGAGCATCGGCGCCATCGAGAACGGCGTTGGCACAATCTGTTGCTTCAGCCCGAGTTGGTCGCGAGTTGGCGATCATGGACTCCAACATCTGAGTCGCAACAATGACGGGCTTTGCAGCTTCGCGCGCTAATTCAACGCAACGCTTCTGCACCAAAGGCACATCTTCGATTGGCAATTCAACGCCTAAATCACCGCGAGCAACCATAATTCCATCGAAAGCGGCGATGATGCTATCTATATTGGCAACTGCTTGTGGTTTTTCAATTTTGGCGATTACGGGAATTCGGATTCCTTCTTCATCCATTATTTTGTGGACGTCATGAATGTCTTCCGCACTTCTTACAAATGAGAGCGCAATGAAATCTGCTCCCGACTGCAAGCCCCACCGCAAATCCGCTTTATCTTTTTCGGAGAGCGCTGGAACGGAAACAGCCACTCCAGGCAAATTGATACCTTTGTTATTGCTTACAGTCCCCGGATAAATAACGACAGTTTTTACATCGTTTCCTGAAACTTCCAAAACTTCGACAGTTACTTTGCCATCGTCAATCAAAATCAAATCTCCAGCTTTGCAGTCTCCTGGAAGTCCTTTATATGTCGTACCCACTCGATCTTTCGTGCCTTCGATCTCATCCGTAGTAATTGTAAAAAGATCGCCCTTAGCGAGGTCGTGTGGACCATGCGCAAAGCGACCTAAACGAATTTTTGGACCTTGCAGATCAACAAGTACGGCAACAGGTCGTCCATATTCACGAGCAATTTCTCGAACAAGTTCTAGGCGAGCCAAATGTTCGTCATATCCCCCATGTGACAAATTGAGACGAGCCATATTCATTCCTGCGCGAATCAGACCCCGAACTTTTTCTGGAGTCGCGACGGCAGGACCCATCGTGCAGACGATCTTTGCTCTTCGCATTTAACTACCTTAAACCATGAGTGGTCGTGCGAATGGAGATATCGGAGAAGGTAATTGCGTGCGTCCTGTCAGATAACTGTCAACAGAAGCTGCCGCACTTCGACCTTCGGCAATCGCCCAAACGATGAGTGATTGTCCTCTACCTGCATCACCACAAACAAATACTCCATCAGTTGTTGTTTGATAATTTTCATCGCGCTTAATATTTCCACGATCATCGAGTTGAACTTCAAGTTGTGTTAACAATTCACTTTTCTCTGGTCCAGTGAACCCCATTGCAAGAAATACAGCGTCAGCTGGAATTTCCTTCTCTGTTCCTTTGATTGGTTCAAATTTTCCATTAGTGAATTGAGTTTCGACAATTTGAAGTGCGCGAACATTTCCATTCTCATCGCCAAGAAACTTTTCAGTGGAAACGGAAAATATTCTGTTATCTAACTCCTCATGTGCACTTGATACGCGAAATATCATCGGATACATCGGCCACGGTTGAGCACTGGGTCGCTCGTGCGTCGGACGCGGCATGATTTCCAATTGTGTAACACTTGCCGCTCCCTGTCGGATCGCAGTGCCTAAGCAATCAGCACCAGTATCTCCACCGCCAAGGATCACAACGTGCTTACCTTGAACATTTATATTTGGCTCAGTTACTTCACCCAGTGCTTGTTGATTGCCCCATGGCAAATACTCCATTGCTTGATGAATGCCAGCTAGTTCACGACCTTCAATAGGCAAATCACGCCACGTGGTTGCACCAATTGCGAGCACTACTGCGTCATATCGTGAGCGAAGTTGGTGTCCCGTAATTTCTGTTCCAACATTTACACCAGGACGGAATCTGGTGCCTTCTGCCTCCATCTGAACCAAACGACGATCGAGAATTGCTTTCTCCATTTTGAATTCGGGAATTCCAAATCGCAATAGTCCACCGATTTTCGTTGCACGTTCATAGACTGCAACCGTATGCCCGGCTCTGGTTAATTGTTGTGCCGCAGCCAATCCAGCAGGACCCGACCCAATCACGGCAATTGTTTTGCCCGAGAGTCGATCAGGTGCTTGAGGATGAACGGCGCCATCGGCGAATGCTTCTTCAATTGTTCGAAGTTCTACCTGTTTAATCGTTACGGCATCTGCATTGATTGCAACAACGCACGCCGTCTCGCAAGGCGCTGGACATAATCGCCCAGTAAATTCTGGAAAATTATTTGTAGCATGAAGTCGCGCAATGGCCTCAGTCTTGTCACCGCGCCAAATTAAATCGTTCCACTCTGGAATGAGATTTCCCAATGGACATCCCTGATGGCAGAAAGGAATTCCACAATCCATACATCTTCCAGCTTGCTTCTGTAAATCTTCAAAAGGTTGTTCTTGATAAACCTCTTTCCAATCTCTAATGCGAACATCAACTGGTCGACGTGTAGGAAGAGTTCGACTCGTAGTGAGGAATCCCTTTGGATCAGCCATTGGCAACCTCCATCACATATTGATCTACGGGCAAACCTTCACTCAACGCTCGACTCATTGCCGCCAATACGCGCGCATAATCTCGAGGCATGATCATTGAAATGCGATTAGCCGACAAATCCCAATCAGCAAGTAGCTCATTTGCAACAGCGGAGTCTGTCTCATCTCGGAATTGTGTAATGAGTGAATGAACATGTTCGCGTTGGTCATTAGGAAGAGCGAAGATATCGACTAGTTCAGTATTGACTAGAGCGGGATCGAGATCGAGAACGAATGCGCGACCTCCAGACATACCGGCAGCGAAGTTGCGTCCCGTTTTGCCCAACACTAGGACCACTCCACCAGTCATGTATTCGCAACCGTGATCACCGACGCCTTCAACGATTGCAGTTGCGCCAGAGTTTCTTACGCAGAATCTCTCGCCAACAACTCCCCTAATAAATATTTCCCCCGAAGTTGCTCCGTACCCAATCACATTTCCTGCAATGACATTTTTCTCAGATGCAAACTTTGCAGCGACATGCGGACGAAGAATTACTCGCCCACCAGAAATTCCTTTAGCCACATAGTCATTGGTATCTCCAAAGAGTCGAAGCGTCAATCCATGTGGAATAAATGCTCCAAGAGATTGACCCGCTGAACCGCGCAAGGTCACATCAATGGTGTCAGTTGGTAGGCCGACGCTTCCATATTTGCGGGTTATTTCTGCGCCCAACATCGTTCCAACTGTTCGATTGACGTTGCGCACAGGAAGATCAATGCGAACCAACTCTCCTGAATCCAGAGCAGGTTGTGCAATATCAATCAAAGTATTGTCCAACGCCGCTGCAAGACCATGGTCTTGGACAATCGTTTGATGCAGCGGTCCGTCAACATGAGGTCGAACAAAGAGAGGAGAGAGGTCTAATCCGCTGGCTTTCCAATGATCAATTGCCGCACGAGTATCGAGATACTCCACTCGACCTACTGCTTCCTCGATCGTGCGGAATCCAAGGGAAGCTAAATGCTCGCGAACTTCTTGGGCGATGTATTGGAAGAACGTTTCAACAAACTCTGGTTTTCCAGAGAAACGTTTACGCAATTCAGGATTTTGTGTTGCCACACCAACAGGGCAAGTATCAAGATGGCAGACGCGCATCATGACGCATCCAGAAACGACAAGAGGTGCCGTAGCAAATCCATACTCTTCAGCGCCAAGTAGTGCGGCAATCACCACGTCTCGACCAGTTTTTAATTGGCCATCAGTTTGAACAACGATTCGATCGCGCAATCCATTAAGTAAAAGTGTTTGCTGCGTCTCTGCAAGACCCAACTCCCACGGCGCACCAGCATGCTTGAGAGAGGTAAGGGGTGATGCACCTGTTCCACCGTCATGGCCGGAAATCAGAACAACGTCAGCATGGGCTTTGCTCACACCTGCAGCAACTGTCCCGACTCCAACCTCTGCAACGAGTTTTACATGGATGCGGGCATTCCTATTCGCATTCTTAAGATCATGAATGAGTTGAGCCAAATCTTCGATCGAATAAATATCATGATGAGGTGGTGGAGAAATGAGTCCAACACCAGGAGTTGAATAGCGAACTTTTGCGACCCAGGGATAAACCTTGTTACCTGGAAGTTGTCCGCCTTCTCCTGGCTTGGCACCTTGAGCAATTTTGATTTGAATATCATCGGAGTTAACTAAGTAGTCACTCGTAACACCAAATCGACCACTAGCAACTTGTTTGATAGCAGAACGCTTGGAATCACCATTTTCCAAAGTTTTAAATCGCTCTGGATCTTCTCCGCCTTCTCCTGTATTTGATTTACCACCAAGTCGGTTCATGGCAATTGCCATCGTCTCATGAGCTTCTTGAGAAATTGATCCATAGGACATGGCACCAGTTGAGAATCTCTTCACAATTGCTTCGATTGGTTCGACTTCATCAATAGAAATTGGCGCACGCAGCTCTGAGTTAAATGCAAATAGACCACGAAGTGTCATGAGCGATTTACTTTGCTCATCTACGCGCGAGGTGTATCGCTTAAATACATCAAAGCGTTTATTGCGAGTGGAATGTTGAAGAGTAAAGACTGTCTCTGGATCGAAGAGATGCGGTTCGCCTTCACGACGCCATTGATACTCACCACCAATGGGTAGTCTCTTTGTACCTGGAATTTCACCACCAGGCGGATAGGCAATGTGATGGCGTGCAATCGCTTCTTGCGCAATCACATCAAGACCAATTCCACCCAAACGCGATGTAGTCCCAGTGAAGAATTCCTCAACAAGTTCATGCGATAGTCCGATCGCTTCAAATACTTGAGCTCCGGTGTAAGAGGCAATTGTTGAGATTCCCATCTTGGACATAACTTTAAGAACGCCTTTGCCCAAAGATTTAATGAGATTGCGAACTGCTTTCTCTGGTGCAATGCCAGTGATCACACCTTGAAGAACCAAATCTTCCGCACTCTCCATCGCGAGGTAAGGATTTATCGCAGCTGCGCCGTAACCGACGAGCAAGGCAGCATGATGTACTTCACGAACATCTCCGGCCTCAACAATTAATCCAACTTTTGTTCGTGTCTTCTCTCGAATCAAATGGTGGTGAACTGCGGCAGTAAGCAGAAGTGAAGGAATTGGCGCGTTGTCAGCATCACCGTCTCGATCCGACAAAACAATTAGCCTTGCGCCATCTGCGATTGCTTGCGAAACTTCTTTACGAATCTCATCTATTCGCTCACGTAAAGATTCACCTTCACCTGAAACGGGAAAGAGTCCCTTGACGACATAGGTTTGAAATCCCGGATGATCGCCATCTGCGTTGACGTGAATAATTTTTGCAAGTTCATCGTTGTCGATGACAGGAAAATCCAATTGAATCTGACGACAAGATGCTGGACCGGGATCAAGCAAATTGTGTTCAGGGCCAATTGCTCCGCCAAGTGAGGTAACAAGTTCTTCACGAATTGCATCAAGCGGCGGATTGGTAACTTGCGCAAAGAGTTGAGAGAAGTAATCAAAGAGAAGTCGCGGGCGATTGGAAAGTGCCGCGATAGGACTATCTGTACCCATTGATCCAAGTGGCTCTGCACCATTGCGAGCCATCGGTGTAATGAGAATTCTCAATTCTTCTTCTGTATATCCAAATGCTCTCTGGCGTCTAACTACTGAAGCATGCGGATAAACAATGTGCTCACGCGCCGGCAGATCAACTAAACGCACCATTCCAGCATGAAGCCATTCACCATATGGTGCAGCGTTTGCCAATTGATCTTTAATTTCCTCATCTTCAACAATGCGTCCCGCTTCAATGTCTACCAAGAACATTTTTCCTGGCTGAAGACGACCCTTTCGCACCACACTTTCTGGCGCGATATCTAGAACACCGACTTCACTCGCTAAAACGACTAAGCCATCATCGGTAACCCAGAAGCGAGATGGACGCAGACCATTTCGATCGAGAACTGCTCCCACTTGATGTCCATCGGTAAATGTCACGCAGGCTGGACCATCCCACGGTTCCATAAGGGAGGCATGGAATGCATAAAAGTCTCGTCGATTTTGTGGCATCGAAGCATGGTTCTCCCACGCTTCGGGGATCATCATAAGAATGGAGTGCGGCAGAGAACGTCCACCTAAATAGAGCAACTCCAATACTTCATCAAATGAAGCTGAGTCACTTCCCTGTACATCGACAATGGGAAAAATTCGATTGAGATCTCCAGGGATAACATCGCTCGCCAAAAGCGCTTCGCGAGCGCGCATCCAATTTCTATTGCCCTTTACTGTGTTGATTTCACCGTTGTGTGCGATAAATCGATAGGGATGAGCCAGTGGCCACGATGGAAAAGTATTTGTCGAAAAGCGTGAGTGCACGAGCGCAAAGGGTGAGACCACTCGCTCGTCAGAGAGTTCAGGGAAAAATTCTTCAAGTTGGCCCGTCGTCAACATTCCCTTGTAGACAATTGTTTGCGATGAAAGCGATGGGAAATAGAGCGACAGCGCGCGTTCTACTCTTTTACGTAAGCAATAGGCCAGACGGTCGAGAGCAATTCCTTCCTCGCCTTTCGCGCCAGCTAAAAATAATTGCTCGAATTTGGGCATGACCGATAAGGCCGTTTTACCCAAATTGACGGAATTTATGGGAAGTTCGCGCCAACCCAGAACAACTAGACCTTCCTCTGTTGCGAGCGCTTCTACCTCGCTGCGAAATTCCACCCCATGCGGAATGAAAGCGATTCCCGCAACGTAAGATCCGACGCTCGGTAAAGAGAATGGTAAAACTTCACGAAAATATTGATCAGGTATTCGAATAAGAATTCCCGCGCCATCTCCACTATCGGGTTCAGCCCCAGACGCTCCACGATGTTCCAAATTGCGCAACGCGGTAAGCGCCTTATCGATGATCTCGTGCGTTGAAATTTTGTTGAGAGTTGCAACCATGGCAACGCCACACGCATCATGTTCAAAGGCAGGGTCATATAAGCCTTGGCGTTGTGGCAGATCAGAAAGGCGAGACATAGTGGGCGACTCCTGTTATTCCCAAACCTTGATGAAAAGATTGCGGTGGGGACAACAATGGCCCAGAATTTTCACGTCACGAAAGTCGTGCGAGACGAGTCCTTAATGCTACCAATACTTCAGGCTTGCTCGGGCGGCTTTACAACCCACTCAAATGTACGAGTGATCCAATACCAGCAGTGATCGCCATTCCCAAAGATCCACCAAGAACGACGCGAACCGTTGGTCGCAAAGCTCCGATACCAGAGGATCGAGCACTCAGAACTCCGGTAGCGATGAGACCAATAATGGAGAATCCAACAATGCTTAGCGCCTTTCCCCCAGCAGATGGCGCAAATGCGCCGAGGAAAGGAATAAGTCCACCGAGAGTAAAACTTGAAGCCGACGCGATAGAGGCTTGAACTGGATTTGCCTTGGTTCGCGGGCTCTGACCGAGTTCATCACGAAGATGTGCTGTAAGTGGATCCTTCTCATGCATTGCAACGGCAACTTGGTGGGCAAGTTCTGGAGTTAGTCCTCGATCAATATAAATGTGAGTGAGTTCTATGAGTTCTCCCTCTGGATCTCCAGCAAGGTGTCGCATCTCCAAAAGTCGATCAGATTCCTCAATGTCATTTTGAGATCTAACAGAAATGTACTCACCAACTGCCATGGACATAGCGCCAGCAACAATTCCGGCTATGCCAACCGTTACAAGAAAATGTGGAGCGCTCGCCGCCGAGACTCCAATCATCAAACTCGCGATTGAGACCAATCCATCATTTGCCCCGAGAACGGCTGCGCGGAGCCAACCGGCTCTATTTGTTCGATGCTCCATATTCCGTTGTCGGAGTTCTTCAAGAGTCATAGTTGAGAGTCTACTCCTCGCTTTTTCCAAAAGAGATAGGCGGCCACACTTCCTACAATTGCGCTGACAAATACATTGATGCGGATTCCAAAAATGTGATGGGCATCATCAATGCGAACCATCTCAATAAAAAATCTTCCCAAACAATATGCAGCAACATAAAAGAGGAATCCTTGACCCTCCTTAAATCTACTTTCATATTTCACAAGAAGGACGGCGACAAAGAGACACCATAACGCCTCGTATAAAAATGTTGGGTGAAAGGTGGCAAATGATTGATATCCAACGGGGCGAGAGTCAACTGGAATTTCCAACCCCCACGGAAGTTTCGTTGGCCGTCCAAATAGTTCGGCATTGAACCAATTTCCAACTCGACCGAGCGCCTGTGCCAAAAGTATTCCCGGCGCGAGAGCGTCAGCGAATATTGCAAAGTTGAGAACTCCAGCTCGACCTCGCTTTTGTAAGCGATTCAACTGCCACCAAGCAGCGAGAGTTCCGCATGCAATTGCTCCCCAGATTCCTAATCCACCTTCCCAAATCTTGAAGGCATCCATCGGCCGCCCACCTTCACCAAAATAAGCATCAGGTGACGTGATGAGGTGGTAAAGCCGACCTCCAATAATTCCTGCAGGAACCGTAATGATTGCAACATCAGAAACAATATTGATTCCGCCACCGCGAGCTCTGAAACGTCGATCGCCTAGGACGATTGCAAAGATCGTGCCAACAATGATGCAGAGCGCATAAAAGTGGATGGCGAAGGGACCGAAGCTCAGTGCTGAAACGCTCGGCGTGGGAATGAACTTATGCATCACTCCCCCGCACTACTACATCTGATAATCCGAAAAGTGAACTATTACCCTTCGATTGCTGCTTGGAAAGCAGCAGCATCAAAATATTGAGTATTTCGATCGAGCTCTTTGCCATTAACGAAAACGGTAGGAGTCGAGTTGATGCCCTTGTCGGTGCCATCTTTTGCTACATCATCGACCCAACTTGTATACGTTCCTGCTGAAATACACTCTGCAAATTTTGTTGATGTGATTCCAGCTCCTGCACCGGCGAGGATGAGAGCTTGGTTGGACCACACTCCCGTGTTCTCAGTTCCTTGGTTTGCATAGAGATACGCATGCAACTGAAGGAATTTTCCTTCATCCGCGGCACACGCTCCAGCATTGGCAGCAAGAATCGACTCAGGTCCGATAAAGGAGAGCGTGTGAAAAATAACGGTGGCACGTTTTTCAGTAATCAACTGTTGGATAAATTTGCCATTTGTTTCTTCGAAACGTGCGCAGATGGGGCACTGAAAATCTTCCCAAAGGTCTACGACGGGTTTGTCTTTGAGATCTTTATTGAAAACAATTCCGAAACCATTTGTTTTGGAAACGCTTGAAGGAATCGGACCTTTGCCCTTGTTATTACTAATGATCGAAAAAACGACGCCGATCAGAAGGACGAAGACCACCATGCCGATGACCAAGTTGCGGGTGACTTTATCCCCACCAGATTGTTGCGCCACAGCGACTCCCTCTTATTTGATGATTGTTAGGCCTGAAAAGCGTACCCAATTATTTCAACGTGCTTCACGAACTCCTGCCACCAATTTGCTTGCTAACTCTCCTAGCCGCTCCAAACCAACCCTTTCATCGGATTCATCCAGTAAAACCTTAATGAAGGCTGAGCCGACAATCACTCCATCGGCAAAAGTAGCCACCTCCCTTGCCTGTTCCTGCGTCGAAACACCCAGTCCAACTGCGACAGGAAGATCGGTAACTCGTCGAATTCTTGATACGAGATCTTGGGCGCCCGATGAAACTGCCACGCGAGTTCCGGTGACGCCCATCAAACTTGCTGCATACACAAATCCTGAACAGTGCTGAACTACTTTTGATAAACGTTCGTCACCCGTACTTGGGGCAACGACAAAAATTGAATTCACATCAGCAGATTTTGTCGCCTTCATCCAACCTTGAGATTCTTCAAAAGTTAAGTCAGGAGTTATTACTCCTGACCCACCATTACGAGACAACTCTTGTGCGAATTCATCGACACCGAATCTTTCAATTGGATTCCAGTAGGTCATCACGGCAGTTGGAAGACCAAGTCCACTGGCATATTTAACTGTTTGGAAAACTTCTTTTGCGCCAGTACCAGATTTTAGTGACATCTCCGCCGCAGCTTGAATCACCGGACCATCCATTACTGGATCGCTGTAAGGAAAACCGATTTCAACTGCATCGACACCTGCTTGTGAAAGAACTTCGATTGCTGACTTGCAACGCTCTAGCGTCGGAAATCCTGCAGGTAGATATCCAATAAGTGCAGCACGATTTTCACTTCGAACTCTCTCGAACATTTTCTCCAGCGCTGTAGTCATCAGAGCGGAATCTTGAAGAAATCGGCAGCAGTTTGAACATCTTTATCACCACGACCAGAAAGGTTTACCAACAAGGTCGCATCCGATCCCAACTCTTTTCCAATAACTATTGCGCCAGCTAAAGCATGAGCACTTTCGATTGCAGGAATAATTCCCTCTGTCTTACATAAAATTGCGAAAGCTTCCATCGCTTCACTATCGGTGACAGAGCGATACTCTGCACGACCGATGGAATGCAAATATGCATGTTCTGGACCGACACCCGGATAATCCAATCCAGCAGATATGGAATGTGATTCGACAGTTTGACCATTCTCGTCCTGCAAAACGTAGGTTCGCGTTCCATGAAGAACGCCAATGGATCCACCAGAAATAGTTGAAGCATGACGACCCGTTGCTATTCCATCACCGCCTGCTTCCAAACCAATGAGTCGCACATCGCCATCTCCAATAAAGGCGTGGAAGATTCCAATGGCATTTGATCCCCCACCGATGCAAGCAAGGACTGCAGTTGGTAACTCTCCCGTGAGCTCGAGAACTTGAGCTCGTGCTTCCTCGCCAATTATTTTTTGGTAGTCACGAACGAGAATGGGAAATGGATGCGGTCCAGCCACCGTTCCAAGCAAGTAATGCGTACTTTCAACATTGGTTACCCAATCGCGCATCGCTTCATTGATTGCATCTTTGAGCGTTCGAGAGCCAGCACGTACCGGAACAACTTCTGCACCAAGTAATTTCATGCGTGCAACATTGAGTGATTGGCGGCGAGTATCTTCCTCGCCCATATAAACAACACATTCAAGACCAAAGAGCGCTGCTGCGGTCGCAGAAGCGACTCCATGTTGACCCGCGCCAGTCTCGGCGATAATTCTTTTCTTGCCCATACGTTTGGTTAGTAACGCTTGACCTAAAACATTATTTATTTTGTGACTTCCGGTGTGATTGAGATCTTCGCGCTTAAGCAAAATTCGCGCACCACCTGCTTGCTCTGAAAATCGATGGGCCTCAGTTAATAGACTTGGTCGCCCTGTGTAAGTTCGATGCAATTCAGTAAGTTCAGCTTGAAATACTGGATCACTCATCGCAGATGCATGAGCACTCTCGAGTTCATCGAGGGCTGCGATCAAAGCTTCAGGAACGAATCGACCGCCAAATGGACCAAAATGTCCAAGGATTTCATCGGCCGGCGTTGAGACTCTCATAGCGTCCTCCACTCTACTTGGAGCCAATCAATTGGCGAATCGTGGTCGTTGGATCGTCACCTCGGACGAGAGCCTCACCAACCAAAACTGCATCGGCTCCAGCTAGTTCAGCGGCAATTACATCTTCACGAGTAGAAATTCCAGATTCAGCGACCTTCACAATTGAGCTCGGTATCTGAGGAATCAACTCCTGAAACACAACGGGATTGACTGACAAATCACGGAGGTTGCGAGAATTTACGCCAACTATTTCTGGAGAAATGGCTAAAGCTCTTTCCAGTTCGTCTTCAGTGTGGACTTCAATAAGTGATTTCATACCTAGTTCTTGTGCAAGAGCTGCAAAATCCTTCAACTGATTACTGGAGAGCGCTGCAACAATTAAGAGAACGATATCGGCGCCACAAGCGCGTGCTTCAAAAAACTGAAATTCATCCACCATAAAATCTTTTCTCAAAATCGGTAGAGAAATCTCTTGGCGAACTGAAACCAAATCCGAGAGAGATCCACCGAATCTGCGTCCCTCCGTCAAGACGCTCACTGCAGATGCACCGCCATCTTGGTACTTTCTCGCCAACTTTGCTGGATCTGAAATAGCGGCGAGCGAACCTTTGCTGGGAGAAGATCTTTTAACTTCGGCGATGATTGACATACCTGAAGCTTTCAATGCAGCGACCGCATCGAGGGTTGGAGGGGCAGCTGAAATTAACTCCATCAATTTGGATAGAGAACCTCGACGAGCAGCCAAGTCCTCTCGCACTCCGACGATGATTTCATCTAGAACTGTCATGGTTGCGTTTTTTCCGAGATTGAGGGATCAATTCCATTGTCGAGTGAATTCCATGGAGTTTGAACTCTTGGTTTGCGATCATAACGAGAAGGTAATTTCACAATCCATCTCACAGCGATCAGAATAAAAGCAACAATGAGTACTAGGAGTAAGGCGACTACGAATCGATCACTCACGATAAATTATTCAATCTATTTGCAGCTTCAATCGCACCTAGAACCGCGGCAGCTTTATTGAGCGTCTCTAAATCTTCTTCATCTGGATTTGAATCGGCAACAATTCCAGCTCCTGCTTGTACATAAGCTTTTCCTTCATAAATAACGGCTGTACGAATCGCAATACATGTATCGATATTTCCCGTGAAATCTATATACCCGACTGCTCCGCCATAGAGACCTCTGCGAGTTGGTTCCAACGATTCGATTATTTCCATTGCGCGTGGTTTCGGTGCACCAGAGAGAGTGCCTGCCGGGAAAAAACTGAATACAGAGCATCAATGGATGATCGTGAGGCATCGAGTTTCCCAGTAACGGTAGAAACGATATGCATAACGTGAGAAAAACGCTCAACATGCATAAATTCAATTACTTCGACGCTACCTGGAGAACACACTCTTCCCAAATCATTTCTTCCCAAGTCGACCAACATTAAGTGTTCTGCTCGTTCTTTTGGATCGGCTAATAATTCTTCTGCAAGTCGATGATCCTCTTCAGGCGATGAAGATCGCTTTCGAGTTCCAGCAAGTGGATGTATGAGAACTTCTCCATCAGTAACTTTAACGAGAGCCTCTGGACTTGATCCAACAACATCAAAACCACCTGCTAGTTTGAGCAAAAACATATATGGGCTTGGATTGTTGAGTCGCAACATTCGATAGATATCTAGTGAGTCTGATTTTGACTCCATCGTAAATCTTTGCGACACAACGATTTGAAAAGCCTCTCCAGCAATAATTTCTTTCTTCGCTTGACGCACATTCTCTTTATAGTTCTCCGAGGTCATGTCGCGATGGTGAGTAGTCGGCGCAGGTGGTGCGACAATAGAAATGTTGCTTGAAAGCGAAACCAACAAATCCTCTTGCATGCGATCAAGACGAAGTTGTGCCGATTCAAATGCTTCGTCGACACGTTCACTACTTCCATCCCAATTAATGGCATTCGCGATAAGGGTGATGGTCCCATCGCTGTGATCTAAAACTGCCAAATCACTCGTTAACATAAATGAGAGTTCTGGAAGTGGTAAATCCTTCTTTGCCAATGATGGAAGTCGCTCAAGTGAGCGCACGCAGTCATACCCCATATATCCAACGAGACCACCTGTAAGTGGTGGAAGCCCCGGAATCTTCGGAGAACGCAGATGTTCTCCAGCAATACGCAAAGCATCTAGCGGCGCCATTCCCGAAGGAGCACCTGCTGGATAGTTCCAGTCCAGAGCGCCTTTCCGTCTTTTTCGGTCAGCGTTGCTTCACTATGTACCCCAATAAAGGAGTACCTCGACCACACGCCGCCATGTTCGGCAGATTCGAGCAAGAAAGTTCCAGCTTTATTTTTTGCAAGTTTTCTATAAACGCCGAGAGGGGTCTCGCTATCTGCCAAAAGTTTTCGAGAAACAGGAATGACATTAAAGGTCTTTGCATACTCGCGAAATTCTTCAATTTTCATTGAGTCTGCACACCAATCGGGTTGTGAAAGCAACTGCGCTCTCCGGTATGGCAAGCGGGACCAATCTGCTCGACTTTAAGAAGTAAAGAATCCCCATCGCAATCGAGAGTTAACGATTTCACAAATTGAACGTTGCCCGAAGTGGCGCCTTTCTCCCACAACTCTTTTCGACTACGGCTCCAATATGTGGCTTTTCCTGTTGCAATTGTGGCCGAAATGGATTGGCGATTCATCCACGCCAACATCAAGACTTCACCACTTTGAAAATCTTGAACTATCGCTGGAATGAGATCTTCAGGGTTCTTGAGTGAACTTTCAAAATCTGCGGGAAGGGAAAACTCGCTCATCTGCTCATTCTGCCCTATTGAACTGAAGTCTCGCGGATGGAAAATCCCTCGCTTGCGAGGTAGTGCTTCACATCTCTTATGCGATGTATTCCAAAGTGAAAGACACTGGCTGCCAATAAGGCATCGGCTCCAGCATTGAGCGCGGATGCAAAATCTTCCAAGGTGCCAGCCCCTCCACTTGCAATAAGCGGAACTGAACTCACGGCTCGCGCTGCCCTAATCATTCCTATGTCATATCCGGCACGCGTTCCATCGGCATCCATTGAGTTGAGCAATATTTCACCCACTCCAAGGCGGCATGCATCTTCAATCCATCGCAACGCATCAATCCCTGTTCCTTCTCTGCCTCCATGAGTTGTAATTTCAAATCCAGAGTCGGTCCGAGCACGTCGTGCATCCACGGAGAGAACTAATACTTGAGAGCCAAATGCATCGGAAATTTCACTGATGAGTTGTGGACGCGCAATTGCAGCGGTATTGATTGAAACTTTGTCAGCCCCCGCACGCAGTAATTGATTGACATCTGAGACCGATCGAATGCCGCCACCGACAGTTAAGGGAATGAAAACTTGCTCGGCAGTTTTGCGTACAACATCAATTGTTGTTTCTCGTCCACTACTGCTGGCAGAAATATCCAAGAAAGTAATTTCATCTGCGCCTTCAGCGTCATAGAGAGTCGCCATCTCAACTGGATCACCAGCATCCACTAAATTGCTGAAATTGACACCTTTCACAACTCGACCATTATCAACATCGAGGCAAGGAATGATGCGAACGGAGAGACTCATGTCGTTGTCAGCGCCAACGCTTCTTGAAGTGTGAAAGCCCTGGCATATAGCGCCTTACCAATGATGGCGCCTTCAATTCCAAGTTCTGTCATGGCAGAAAGAGAAGCTAAATCTGCAAGTGAAGAAACTCCTCCGCTGGCAACTATCGGTGCCGTTGTTGCCTCACATACCGACTTGAGTAACTCCAAATTGGGACCTGTCAACGTTCCATCGCGAGAGACATCAGTCACGACATATCGCGCACACCCGTCAGCATCGAGTCGCGCGAGGGTTTCAAAGAGATCACCACCCTCTTTTGTCCAACCTCGCGCTGCAAGTGTGCGCCCCCGCACATCAAGTCCGACAGCGATGCGATCTCCGTACTTTTCAACGATGTGTGAAGTCCATTCTGGATTCTCAAGTGCAGCTGTGCCGAGATTTACGCGAGTACATCCAGTTGCAAGTGCTCGAAGTAAAGAAGGATCGTCACGAATTCCGCCAGAGAGTTCAACTTTTATATCAAGTTTGGCGACGACTTCTGCAAGCAGATCAGCGTTGCTGCCACGTCCGAATGCAGCATCGAGATCTACCAAGTGCAGCCAGGTAGCTCCAGCTTCTTGAAATTCCAACGCTACCTCGAGTGGATTTCCATAAATTGTTTCACGTTCAAGTTCTCCTTGAACAAGACGAACCGCTCGTCCATCTTTCACATCAACGGCGGGAAGTAGTTCCAAAACTTTCTTCATAACGTTCCAATCCAATTGTGAATTAATTTCAACCCAGCTGCGCCAGACTTTTCCGGGTGAAATTGCGTCGCACAAAAAGCACCATCTTCAATTGCAGCTAAGAAAGGTTCACCATAATTTCCCCACGTGGCGATTCCACGCTCTGCGCTTTTGGCAGCATAAGAGTGAACAAAATAAAATTGTTCTTCTTCAATTCCGGCAAATAGCCGCGACCCAACACCAACGTCGAGGGAATTCCATCCCATATGAGGCAAAATTTTGGCTTGAACTTTGCTGACTGATCCCCGCCAAATTCCAACACCTTTTGTTTCTCCTGGCGATTCAGCGGATGGTTCGAGTCCAGTATCAAAAAGAATCTGCATTCCAATGCAGATACCAAAAGTTGGTTGAGCGTTTTCCCATCGCTGCTTGATAATTTCTTCTCCACGAACGCGCGACAAACCGTTCATGCATGCGCGAAAAGCTCCAACGCCAGGAACAACTAACCCATCTGCTTTAAGACAGATATCTCGATCAGAAGTCACTACGACTTCTTCTCCAGTCGTTGCAAATGCACGTTCTGCGGATCGAAGGTTTCCCGAGCCGTAGTCGAGAATTGCTATCAAAGAACGCCCTTAGTTGAGGGAACACCCGTTACACGATTGTCGAGAGTTACTGCGTCACGCAAGGCACGAGCAACTGCTTTGAATTGCGCTTCAAAGACGTGATGAGCGTTTCGACCTTCAAGCACTCGAATATGTAAGGCAATGTGAGCTTCTGCAACGATCGATTCCCAAATATGGCGACCCAAGAGTGGTATCAAATGTTCCGATGAGTTCAACAATCTCTGGCTGGCGATGAACGAGATATGGGCGGCCCGATAAATCAACGGCAGCTTGAACCAAGACTTCATCGAGGGGAACAAGGGCATCACCAAAGCGACGAATTCCCGTCTTCTCACCAAGAGCTTCGCGAAGAGCCTGTCCAAAAGCAAGAGAGGTATCTTCGACGCTGTGGTGGGAATCTACTTCGACATCACCCACTGTTTTGACGCGAAGATTAAATCCAGAGTGCTTTCCTAACTGACCGAGCATGTGATCGAAAAATGGAACGCCAGTTGAAACATCGATTAACCCGTGGCCATCCAAATTGAGTTCAACAAGAACTTCTGATTCTTTTGTCTTTCTCTCAACACGTGCAGTTCTCATCAATACTCCCTCAATTCCAATATCGCCCGTAGCGCCTCAAGAAAACTTTTATTCTCTATATCGGTTCCGATGGTGACTCGCAGATAGCCTGATAATCCCACATCTCGAATCAATACGCCTCTTTCAACCAAGGAGCGCCACACTTCATCAGGTGATGAGACAGTAAAGAGAAGGAAATTTGCTTCACTGGGCACGACTTTGCATCCCAATTTTTCAAGAGCAATTGACATGTCGTTGCGTGCGTTCACAATTTTCGCAACACCTTTCAATAACTCACCTTCATGATCGAGTGCAACCAGCGCGGCGGCCTGAGTCAGTGCGCTTAAGTGATATGGCAATCTCACCAATTGAATCGCATCTATGACTGCGGGATGGGCGGCCATATATCCGACACGTGCCCCTGCAAATGCGAATGCTTTACTCATTGTTCGAACGACAACGAGATTTTCATGCTTCTCAATAAGCGTCGTTGCTGACCTCTCTTTGGCAAACTCGGCATAGGCCTCATCAACGATTAGCAAACTTCCAACGCCCTTGGCCACGATTGCCAATTCTTCAATCTCTTTCAATGAAACTGCAGATCCTGTCGGATTATTCGGAGTGGTAATGAAAACTAGCCCAACTTTGCTATCCGAAATCTCTGCCGCAGCACTTTTTGCGTCGAGTGAAAAATCTTCCCGGCGTTTGCCGTTTTTTCCACGGAGTGCGCGTAACTTTTGATATGAGTGCATGCATTGAATAAGAGGGCACAAACCCCAGCGCACCATTTTCACCAAAGGCAAGAAATATCGATTGAATAATTTCATTGCTTCCATTTGCTGCCCAGATTTGATCATAGGAAAGCGAGATTGACGATTCAACACTGAGATATTTCGCTAACTTTGTTCGTACATCGATTGCATCTCTATCTGGATAGCGATTGAGTGAGCGCGCAACTTCATGAATTCGATCCGCAATAGCAGAAACGAGCTCTTCAGATGGCGAATAAGGATTTTCATTGGTATTCATTCGCACTTGAACAGGAAGTTGCGGTGCACCGTATGGAGTGAGTTCTTGCAAATCGCTACGGAGCGGCAACCACAACGGCCAACTCTTCTCTGTCATAGATCTTCCAAACGAGCGGTAATTGCTTCTCCGTGAGCAGGTAAATCTTCGGCCAAAGCAAGAGTTATGACAGTTGGAGCAATCTCTGTAAAGGCTGTTTTGTCATACTCGACAAAATGTAAACCTCTCAAAAATGTTTGAACAGAAAGTCCACTTGAGTGACAGGCGCAACCACCAGTAGGCAAGACGTGATTTGACCCCGCGGAGTAGTCACCAAGTGAAACGGGTGAATATCGACCAATAAAAACTGCGCCAGCGTTACGAATGAATTGTGAATCTTCCTTCGCATTGACAGTTTGAATTTCTAAGTGTTCAGCTGCGTAGGCATTGACTACATCAATTCCTTGCTTCACATCTGAGACCAAGACGATTGCTGATTGGATACCGGCCAACGCTTCGCCAATCCTCTCGGAATGTTTTGTTGCCTTGACTCGCTTGGCCAATTCAACTTTTACGGCTTCAGCAAGTTCAACCGAATCTGTTACGAGTACGGCGGCGGCAATAGTGTCATGTTCTGCTTGA
Source organism: Actinomycetota bacterium (assembly GCA_037200085.1). Lineage (GTDB taxonomy): Bacteria > Actinomycetota > Actinomycetes > Nanopelagicales > Nanopelagicaceae > QYPT01. The sequence goes on along the minus strand of JBBCHT010000015.1, from coordinate 10,849 downwards.
CTGATGAGATCGGCTGCAACATCGCCTGCCTTTGCCGATGAATCTGCGAGTATCGCAATTTCTGTTGGACCCGCTTCAGAGTCGATCCCAATCACGCCACGCAGCGAACGTTTTGCTGCGGCTACGTAAACATTTCCAGGGCCAGTGACCATGTCAACTTTTTCGCAAATGGATTCCATTCCATATGCAAAGAGAGCGATCGCTTGCGCGCCGCCAATTGCATAAACCTCGTCCACACCAAGTAGCGCGCAAGTCGCCAAAATAAACGGGTGCGGATACCCCCCAAATGCACTTTGTGGAGGAGATGCAACGGCGATACTCGAAACTTTTGCTATCTGAGCTGGTACAACATTCATCATCACGCTACTGGGATAAAAAGCTTTTCCTCCAGGAACATATAAACCGACGCGATCTACCGGCACCCATTTTTCTTCAACGGTGCCACCTGCAACCACCTGCACTTTGCTTTGGGCGCGACTTTGTGCTTCATGAACGCGGCGCACTCTTTCAATTGAAGTCTCCAGCGCTAGTCGAATTTGTGGATCAAGAGTTGTAAGCGCTTCTTCAATAACTGTCTTGGGAACTCGAGTACTTGGTGGACGTACTCCATCAAATTCTTCGGAGAGTTCAGATAAAGACTCTTCGTTACCCGTTCTTACCTTTTCAAGAATTGGTGCAACCAAATCAACTGCCGCTGCCACATCCAGTACTGCTCTGGGCAATTCTCGAAAATAACCTGACTTTGTCAGCGAGCGACCACGAAAATCCACTGTGCGGATCATTCGCGATCTCCACTTCTCGATATTTACGGCTAGAAGACGAATTGTAGAGGTCGGTATCTAAGGCTCGCAGCCAAATTAGAACCTAGACCAAACCAATTTCACACCAAACAGTTGGGTCCCAGAATTGATTTGAGATCAGCACTCAAACTAGGCGAGGCAGTTATTTTGGGTTCCAGTTTCAAAACTTGCGTTTCGCCTTGGACATCAAGATGCAAACGAACTTCTCTCTGACCTGGATGAGTCAGAAAAATTTCTTTCAGTCGGTCGATGATGGGTGGAGTGCATTGAGCAATGGGCATAGTAATAATGAATGGACCGCTCGGAGCTTTTGAAACATCAGGGAAAGATAGCTCGAGAGCAGTAAAGCGAAGTTGATCTTCACGACGATCGGCTCTACCGCGAATTACAACAACTTGATCTTCGGCCAGTGTCAACGCATATTGAGTGTAGGTGTTGGAGAAAAAGAGAACTTCTAAAGCACCTTCCAAATCTTCGATTGTGACGATCGCCCAAGAAGCGCCGTGACGTGTGACTTTGCGTTGGATACCTGTTACTAAGCCGCCAATTGTGACTATTTGATCCTGTACTCCCGCATCGTCAATCAATTGACTGATGGAAAGATCGGTTGCAGAGCGCAAAACATGTTCGATTCCCAAGAGAGGATGATCTGAAACATAGAGTCCGAGCATTTCTCTCTCGTAACTCAGGAGAAGGGATTTTTCCCACTCTCCCTTCGGAATATCGAGTTCTAGTCCAGCAACTTGAGTTGCAGCTTCTCCTCCGAATAAATCGAATTGGCCAATTGCCTCTGCACGTTTAGTTTCAATAATCGAATCAATTGCTTCAAGATGAACGGACATCAGCCCTCGTCGTGAAAGATCAAATGAATCAAAGGCACCAGCTTTGATCAAGGATTCAATTGTCTTTTTATTGCAAACCTGAACTTCCACTTTTGCTAGGAAATCTCCAAAGGATGTGAAATCGCCTTTACTTTCACGTGATCTCTTGATTGATGCAACGACTCCTTCACCAACATTTCGAATCGCAGCCAGCCCAAATCGAATGTCTGAGCCACGTGGAGTGTATTCAGAATTCGATTCATTTACATCAGGTGGCAAGACTTTGATTCCCATTCTCCGACATTCACTCAAGTAGAGCGCTGATTTGTCTTTGTCATCTCGCACGCTCGTGAGCAAGGCAGCCATGTATTCCGTCGGATAATTCGCTTTTGAGATATGCGGTCCAATAAGAAATTAGCCCGTAGCCTGCGCTGTGCGCTCTATTAAAGGCGTAGTCAGAGAAGGGAAGAAGTATCTGCCATAATTTTTCAATCGCACCTTCACCAAAACCATTCGATTTCATACCCTCTTCAAAATGAACTTTTTCTTTATCTAGAATTGCTCGATCTTTTTTACCCATCGCTTTGCGCAATAGATCTGCACGGCCGAGTGAGAATCCAGCTACTTTTTGAGCGATCGCCATAACTTGCTCTTGATAGACAATAAGTCCGTAAGTATTTCCAAGAATCTCATTGAGAGGTTCGGAAAGTTCAGGATGGATCGACTCAACGTGCTTTCTTCCATTCTTGCGATCTGCATAGTTATTATGCGAGTTCTCACCCATTGGTCCAGGTCGATAGAGAGCAATTACTGCACAAATATCAGCAAATGAATCTGGCGCAAGTGAGCGCAACAAAGTACGCATCGGCCCACCATCGAGTTGAAATACTCCGAGTGTGTCTCCGCGAGAAAGTAATTCATAAGTCTTTGTGTCATCCAGCGTTAGTGTTTCAAGAACAACATCAATTCCCTGATTCTCTTTGATATTTATTAAGCAATCATCAAGAACAGAGAGATTTCGCAATCCAAGAAAATCCATCTTGAGCAGTCCAATGGCTTCGCATGCACCCATATCAAATTGGGTGATGATTGCCCCGTCAGCTTCGCGACGATGAATAGGAATGACGTCCAGAAGTGGTTCGCGCGAAAGAATGACGCCCGCAGCATGCACCCCCCATTGCCGCTTCAATCCTTCCAAACCGCGAGCAGTATCAACCACGATTTTTGATTCTGGATCAGATTCATAGAGCGTGCGAAACTCACTAGCTTCGACATAACGTTCATTGCGCGAATCAAAAACTCCAGCCAAGGAAATGTCTTTGCCCATTACCGCTGGAGGAAGAGCTTTCGTTAACTTATCGCCAATGGCATATGGATAGCCCAATACACGAGTGGAATCCTTCAGAGCTTGTTTCGATTTAATGGTTCCGTAGGTAATGATTTGAGCAACGCGATCTTCGCCATATTTCTGTGTGGCGTAACGAATCATTTCCCCACGTCTACGCTCATCGAAATCCAGATCGATATCCGGCATTGATATTCGCTCAGGATTGAGGAATCTTTCAAAAAGGAGTCCATGTTCGAGTGGATTGAGGGCCGTTATTCCAAGTGCATAGGAAACGAGTGATCCGGCCGCCGAACCACGACCTGGCCCAACGCGAATTCCTTCGCGCTTTGCTTGAGCAACGAGATCTGCAACGACGAGAAAGTAACCAGGAAAACCCATCTTGCTCATGACATCAAGTTCATAATTCATTCGCTCGAGATGGACGCTCGTAACTTCCGCACCCAATTTTTCGTGTAACCCTCTCTCGGCTTCTTTACGTAACCAAGAATCTTCGCTCTCCCCTTCAGGAACTTCGAAGCGAGGTAAGAGATTCTCGCCTTCTCGAAGAGTTACATTGCAACGTTCGGCAATAAGAAGTGTGTTATCGCAACTCTCTGGAAGGTCCTTAAAGATCTCCCGCATCTCGGCAGCAGTTTTCAAATAGAACTGATCGTTTTCAAATTTGAAGCGTTTGGGATCTGCCATAGTCGATCCAGATTGAACGCAAAGGAGCGCTTCATGTGCTCCCGAATCACTCCTTGCCGTGTAGTGAAGGTCATTTGTTGCAAGAAGTGGCAAGCCCAATTCTTTTCCAAGGCGAAGCAAGTCAGATTTAACCCGTGCTTCAATATCAATTTGGTGATCCATGATTTCTAAATAGAAATTTTCGGCTCCGAATATGTCTCGCAATTCACTGGCAGCTTTTAACGCCTCACGATATGCACCCATTCTTAACCGTGTTTGAACTTCGCCACCTGGGCATCCAGTAGTTGCGATAATGCCTTTGCTAAATTTCGAAAGTAACTCTCGATCCATTCGGGGCTTGTAGTAATAGCCTTCTAGCGAAGCTAACGATGAAAGACGAAATAGATTTGCCAGACCTTCATTGTTTTCTGCCAACAAAGTCATGTGTGTATATGCGCCACCGCCAGAAACATCGTCTTCGCCACCTTCGGCCCATTGAACTCTTCGCTTATCAAAACGCGATTCAGGTGCCACATAAGCTTCGATTCCAATAATGGGTTTGATGCCTTGCTTCTTTGCTGTTTTATAAAAATCAAATGCACCAAAAACATTTCCGTGATCTGTCATTGCGATGGCAGGCATTTCCTCTTTTACGGCTGCCGCAATGAGTTCGCCGACTCGAGCCGCACCATCGAGCATTGAATACTCGGTATGAACATGAAGGTGGGCGAAGGAGGTCACGATTGGTGAGACTAGCCTTACGGGTGAACGGATGATTCGAGCAACGCCAGCGCCTTTTGCAAATCAGTTGGATAGGGCGCCGTGAAATCCAACGGCTCATCCGTGACCGGGTGGCGAAAGCGCAGTTCAAGCGCGTGGAGCCAGGGACGAGTCATCTCAAGTCGGGCAGCCAAGGTCGGATCGGCTCCGTATGTGAAATCTCCCACAAGAGGGTGGCGAAGTGCGGAGAAGTGAACACGAATTTGATGTGTGCGTCCCGTTTCTAACTCCACTTTCACTAAAGAAACTGCCCGATAAAACTCAATAACTTCGTAATGTGTAATGCTCTCTTTGCCATTTGCAACTACGGCAAATCGATAATCCTCTTTTGGATGACGATCGATTGGTGCATCAATAGTCCCCTTTGATGGATCCATATGTCCTTGAACTAACGCGTGATAAATTTTTTGAACTTCACGGTTTTTAAATTTCAATTTCATTGATGCATACGCTTGATCACTTTTTGCCACAACCATCAAACCACTCGTACCAACATCGAGTCGATGAACAATTCCCGCACGCTCTGCAGCTCCGCTCGTGGAAACGGAATAACCAGCAGCTGTGAGAGCTCCGACGACGGTGGGACCTGTCCACCCTGGACTTGGATGGGCTGCGCAACCCACTGGTTTATTAATCACAATTATCGAATCGTCGTCATAGACCACGTTCAGCCCCTCAATCGGCGTCAAAGGGATCGCTTCTTTGGGTGAATTATCTGGCAGAAGAATTTCAATGACTTGTCCCGCAAAGACTTTTTCGGACTTTTGCAATGGAGTGGAATTAGAGGTGATTTCGCCATCATCGAGCAACCGTGCAACTGTTGTACGAGACAATCCGAGTACGCGAGTGAGTGCGCTATCGACTCGTTCCCCGGCTACCCCTTCGGGGACAACCAGTGTCCTGAGTTCGCGAGACATCTCATTCCTCACTTTTTGTAGCGATATGCGGCGGTGTAATTGGGGGAATATTTCGCAACGAAAGTACTCCAGCAATTACTGCTGCAATCACAATAGCCGAGTCGGCAACGTTAAAGATCGGCCAATGAGGTAGCTCGATCCAATCAACGACTCTGCCGCCAAAAATACCTTTTCCGAGGCTAGATCCTGATTCTGTACTCGTTCGAAAAAGTCGATCCGTTAAATTCCCGATGCACCCACCAAGAACTAAACCCAGAACTACTCCCCATGGTCGAGAGTTAATTTTTCGCATCCAAAAGAGAATGACCAAGATTACGATAACGGAAAATGCTCCTAGAAAACCTGCTCCACCTGGTGCAATGCTAAAAGCTGCGCCCGTGTTTCTTGAAAGATTGAAAGTAAGTAGTGAGCCAATTACTTTAAAAGATGAACCATCACTTAAGCGCCACAGCGCCCATGATTTGCTTCCAACATCAAGTAACCAAATTCCCCACGCAACAATAAGTACGAGCTTCCAATAAGTAGATTTTTGGCGCAACCTCAGCGCCGCTCTTCCTTTTGTTTGCAAGACATGCAAAGAGTCGCGCGTGGAAAGACTTGCAAGCGAGCTTTGCCTATTGGATTGCCGCACTCTTCACATCGACCATACGTTTTATTATCAATTCGCTCGAGAGCTCGTTCAGTCTGCAAAACCATATCTCGCGCATTGATCACGAGAGACATCTCGTGTTCGCGTTCAAAAGTTTTTGTTCCAGCATCGGCTTGATCGTCACCGGCGCCTTCGCCAGATTCGCGAATCAATTCATCCATCTCAACTTCAACCGATGCCAACTCGGTTTTAAGTCGAACTAATTCTTTTGCTAACTCTGCGCGAATCGCTTTGAGTTCTGCTGCACTCCACGGCGCTTCGTTATCCGCGACAACGACTGGTGTAGGTGCGCTCTTGATTGGCTTGAGAGGTGCACTTTTCTTGCCATTCTTCGCCGGACGCGGTGGAGGTGGCATCACAAGGCGACGCTCTTCAACAACTACTGGCGCAGGAGTCGGAGGAACTACAACTGGTGCGACAACTTTCGAGGGAAATGGACGACCTGGAGCTTTCTTCTCGCCCTTTTCACCTTTGGTTGGTTTTGCTGCACTCTTCTTTACTGGTGCTGCTTTCTTGGCAGACTTCTTTTCGACAGGTTTTGCTGACTTCTTAGGAGTTGTTTTTTTCACGGCAGCTTTCTTCACTGGTTTGGATGCTGCCTTTTTAGCAGGGCTCTTCTTTACTGCTTTCGACCCTGATTTCGAGGGTGCGGTTGCCTTTTCTTAATCACCACGGCGCGCACCCTATGCTGATATTCAGCCAAGCGCCACTTCCCTCGCTAAAGAGGGCGCATTTATGGACTACAATTGAACATTCGCAGATGACTATGACAGGGAAATCACCCTCGAGTTAGCCAGAAGAGCTGAGAGTCTTTCTCAGGGTAGAACTGGCAGGCGGAAAAGAAGAGTGGCGCTTGACGTGGTTATGAGCGCAAGGTGGGTGGTACCGCGATCTGATTTCTAGATCGTCCCTCCAGATTCATTTTTCATAATGAATTGATTGCAACGGAGGAGGAAAAATGAGTCGCTACACCGCAATCTCTGCTCAGGTCGACCTGCCTGCCAATGAACGAAAAATCCTTGAATTTTGGGAGACAAACTCCATCTTCGCTCAGAGCCTCGCTGCTCGCGAAGGGTCACCCCGTTGGACATTTTATGAAGGCCCACCCACTGCCAATGGCGCTCCCGGTACCCATCACATCGAAGCCCGTGTTTTTAAAGATGTCTTTCCTAGATACCAAACAATGAAAGGCAATTTTGTCTCCAGAAATGCTGGCTGGGATTGTCACGGACTGCCTGTCGAAATTGCAGTGGAAAAGGAACTTGGATTTTCTGGAAAGGGCGATATCGAGAAATATGGCATCGATCGCTTTAATCAAAAGTGCCGTGAATCTGTTCAAGTCCATGTAGGCGCATTTACCGCCATGACCAACGGATGGGTTTCTGGGTTGATTTCGATCAAGCGTATTGGACGATGTCACCGGAGTATGTCGAAAGTGTTTGGTGGAGTCTCAAAGAAATTTGGAAAAAAGGTTTATTAGTTCAAGATCATCGCGTTGCTCCTTATTGCCCTCGTTGCGGAACAGGGTTATCCGATCACGAACTCGCTCAAGGATATGAGACTGTTACAGATCCTTCGGTTTACGTGCGATTTCCCATCACCTCTGGACCTCTTGCCGAACTACATGCATCACTGCTTGTGTGGACGACAACGCCATGGACCTTAGTCTCTAACACTGCTGTTGCAGTTAATCCAGAGGTCACTTATGTGGTTGTTGAAGAAAATGTAGACGGAGTTAAAGAAACCCTTGTCGTCGCAGAAAATCTGCTGAGCGTTCTCAAAGGTGAAGTGACAATTTTGCAGCACGTGCAAGGAAGTGAACTTGAATTCACTAAATACAAACGACCTTTCGACTTCGTGGAAATTCCAGAGTCACATTTTGTCGTGTTGGCAGATTATGTAACCACCGAAGATGGCACAGGTTTGGTTCATCAATCACCTGCATTTGGTGCCGACGATCTCCTTGTTTGCAGAAAGTACAACTTACCTGTTGTTAATCCTGTTGCATCGGATGGAACTTTCTTGCCAAGCGTTGAACTTGTTGGTGGCATTTTCTTCAAAGAAGCTGACAAATTACTTGTCAAAGAGCTAAAGAAGAATGACGTGTTATATCGACATGTGGCATATGAACATCAATATCCGCATTGCTGGCGTTGCCACACTCCCCTTATGTATTACGCACAACCGTCCTGGTATATCCGAACAACTTCTCGAAAATCGGAGTTACTCCGAGAGAATCAAGAGACGGATTGGCATCCAGAAACAATCAAAAATGGACGATACGGAGATTGGCTTAACAACAACATTGATTGGGCGCTTTCGCGCAATAGGTATTGGGGCACCCCCCTTCCAATTTGGCGATGCGAAAATGGCCATGACGAATGCGTTGCTTCACTTCAAGAGTTGGGCGAATTCGCTGGTACCAACTTGTCTTCACTGGATCCACACCGTCCCTTTGTTGACGACATAACATGGAGCTGCCACGAATGTGGAAGCACAATGGTTCGTGTCAATGAAGTTATCGATTGTTGGTATGACGCAGGAGCTATGCCATTTGCACAGTGGGGCTATCCTCACAAAGAAGGTTCGGTAGAAAAATTTATCGATGCCTATCCAGCTGATTTCATTTGCGAAGCAATTGACCAAACTCGCGGTGGTTCTACACGCTCATGGCAATTGGAACTCTCATTTTCGATAAGAGCCCGTACAAGACCGTTCTATGTCTTGGCCAGCATTCTCGATAAAGATGGCCGAAAGATGAGCAAACATCTTGGAAATATCTTGGAGCCAATGGCGCTCTTGGAAGAGCATGGCGCCGATGCCGTTCGTTGGTACATGCTCGCTGCAGGATCTCCGTGGAGTTCTCGTCGAGTTGGTCATGAAGCAATCAATGAAGTTGTCGAAAGACTTTGCTCACCTACTGGAATACCGTTTCCTTCTTTTCACTTTATGCAGGCGCTTCAGACTTCAATTATGAAAGCGCACCGCCCATTTCTGAACGTCCACTCCTTGATCGTTGGATCAATTCAGAGCTACAACTTCTTGTAGAAGAAGTTGATTCGGCGATGGAGAACTTTGACTCACAACGTGCAGGAAAAGCACTCGCAACTTTCATCGACGACTTATCTAATTGGTATGTGAGAAGATCACGCAGGCGTTTTTGGGATGGCGATGCAGCATCTCTTGCGACGCTTCAAGATTGTTGCGAAACGCTCACGCTCCTTTTAGCGCCATTGACACCATTTATTACTGAGACGGTTGGCAAGAACTTGTTCGTCCAGCGAAAAGTGGAGCTGAAATATCGGTGCATTTAGCAAACTTCCCAACGCCACGTTATGAAGAGATCGATAGAGAGCTCTCAACACAGGTGGCCCAAACACGTCGTATCGTCGAACTTGGAAGAGCTGCTAGAGCTGAATCTGCAGTAAAAATTCGCCAACCTCTTGCGCGCGCACTCATCGCGGCTCCTGGCTGGGCTTCACTCCTGATGAAATGAAAGTTCAGATCGCGGAAGAACTCAATGTTGTGAAATTGGAAGATATCTCTACGGCGCAAGGTGATTTGGTGAACGTTCGCGTTAAGGCGAACTTCAGGACTTTGGGCGCGAAATATGGCTCCTCTGTTCAAGAAATTGCACAAGCAATCGGAGTTCTAAACGCTGCTGAATTGGTAAGTGCTGTCCGCAGAGAAGGCCAATACCTCGTTGTTACTGCCTCTGGAACATGGAAAATCGAAATAGATGATCTTGTCATCACGGAAGAACCATCACGGAAAGAACCAAAAACGGGATGGACAGTTGTCAGCCACGAGAGTGAAAGCGTGGCAATTGATCTCGCCCTTACTCCAGATTTAATTGAGTCTGGTCAAGTTCGTGAAGTCATTCGATTCTTGCAGGAGAGTCGAAAGGTTAATGGCTTTGAGATCAGCGATCGCATTAACGTCCAATGGAACGCGCCAGAGGATGTAGCCAGCGCGGTAGCAAAAAATCTTGCTTTCATCCAAGGTGAAGTGTTGGCTCTTGCTATGGAACGTAACGTTGATTTAGGAACAGCAGAGGGAGAACTTGGCTTTGTCGCACAACTCAAGAAGTCGAGTTAAATCCTGCTCACAAATGGAATAAGAATTTGCACGGCAAAAAATAGAACCAAGAATGAGAGATCCAAACTGACTGCTCCAAGCCTTAAAGGCGGAACAAATCTTCGGACAAAAGCTGTTGGCTTATCTGTAATCGCATAGATTGCTTCAGCAAGATAGAGCACGAATCCGCGCGGTCTCCACGATTGCGAAAAAAGTCGAATGTAATCAAGGATCAATCGACCAAGGAGTGCGAGTAAAAAGAGACGCAAAAGAAGAACAAGGTAATACCCGATGTCCAACATTTTTAGCTCTGGTTGAAGAAGGCTTGCTTCCGCCGCCGCTGTCTTATCTTCGCTGCTGACTCTCACATTTGCAGGTGATAGCAAGAAAACCTTTGATGTCACTCGTTCAATAGTGCCGTGATGCCCAAAGACGAGACCGCTTGCAAAATCTACAAGGCGCGTTTCTCTCCGAATCCTCCATGTCACTTCAAATTGATGATGACAGGATTTCCATCTCGAAATTGCTCGCCAATGGTTCTGGCCTTCATTGTAAAAACGAGGATGAAGAGTGACGATTCTTTCCAGGATCGGAAGATCCAACTGCAACGGCGCTGGAGTGGATCGAGATACCTGCGATGACGAAGGTGCCAAAGTAAGAGATGGTGATCGCACATCTCGATTCACTTTTTTAACTTCTGGGGATCGTGGCTGAGTACGAATCGCCTCGTCGCCGGCGGACTGTTCTTCAGTCAACCCCAAGTAATTCGCCATCTTTCGCAGAGCATTAGCCAT
>JBBCHT010000014.1:0-61353 GCA_037200085.1 Actinomycetota bacterium | reverse complement strand
TTTTGCCGCAGAATGCTTTTCGTCTGTTGCGATAGTGAGTGAATTTATGAATGGGAACGGGTCAATATTTCGCGTTCTTTGTAGTCCCGATACCAATTCTGTCGCGAAATACAGATGTCGATCGTGTCAATCAAATTTGGAGTAGGAATTTGGTACCCACCCCCCTGAACTACTCGGAAATCAGAGATAAGAAGGCGTTCTTCAGGCGGAGTGGTGAGAAATAATGAACCAAACGGAACATATGTGGACTGCGCGAATTTTTCCAGTTGTGAAAAAGTGGGTCGAGCAGTGCCTTCTAGCCATTTCTCAACTTGCGGGACGCCACGAGAAATGCTCTCCAAGGTTTTGCCAGACCTCGAGATTGCCCAGTCCAATAATTCCGGGGCAATCTCAATCTCAGGCAGACATTCCTCCTAGGTCAATTCGGATTGGGGGTCACTCTAACTGCTGCTACAGACTCTGGTCACGCAAAATCACTCAGGATTGTCGTCAAAGATTACCCACCTGGGATTTTGTCACTATGTCAGTCAAATAATTGCAAGTAGTAAAATAATTCTCCGCCTGGTAACTGGACCGACCTAGACCTGAGGTGGATAGTTCGATTACCTGAAACATCCTGTTCGTTTGATTTGATCAATCCTCAGGTCGCCTGACTTGTCAAGATTGATCGTAATCGACCATTGATAACCACTACTCCAGTTAGGTGATTGTGTTCGGCCATAAGATCTGAATATTCCCCTAAAGGCGGAAAGGATAATTTGAATGAGCGAAAGAGTTACATTTCCAAGCAATGGCGGAACATGTGATGGCTACTTGGCACTTCCAAAGAATGGAAATGGCAAGGCAATAGTCGTCATTCAAGAATGGTGGGGGTTGGTTGGTCACATAACTTCTGTCGCGGATCGATTTGCCGAGGCAGGTTTCGTTGCTCTGGCGCCAGATTTGTATCACGGTGAAATTGCAAACGAACCAGATCATGCAATGAAAATGATGATGGGACTTGCGATGGATAAGGCGGCGTTGGATATTGCAGGTGCAGCAAATATTTGAATAGCCGATCTGAAGTAAAAAGTTCAGGAGTGGGTGTTGTTGGATTTTGCATGGGTGGCTCGTTGGCTTTGTGGAGTGCAACAATTTCAGAAGACATCACAGCAACCGTTGCTTTTTATCCAGGTATGCCATGGGCACGCATGTCGCCAGAGTGGAATAACTATTCGGGCAAGAGAGCGCTCATTCATTGCAGTGAAAGTGATGGAACTTCGACTGCTCCTGGAATTCAAGAAGCGTTACGAGGAATTCGTGCCGGAGGTGGAGAAGCCGAAGCTTTTGACTATCCAGGAACGCATCATGCATTTTTCAATGATGAACGAACTTCCGTTTATGACCCAGCGGCAGCTGCCATCGCATGGGAGAGGACAATTGCATTTTTTTAGCGTTGGTTAGGGTGTCAGGCAGTGCGGTTAACCCCCGATAGACTTCACGCCTTAACTTAGGCGCGTACGGACTGCCGATTAGGTGATAGGGGGCGAGATGGGCGATAACGAGAAAGTCGCCATGTTGGGTCTGACGTACGACGACGTTCTTCTTCTGCCTGATGCCTCCGAAGTTGTTCCAAGTGAAGTTGATACTGCTACTCGCTTGACGAGAAATATCACTCTTCGAATTCCCCTTGTTTCCTCCGCAATGGATACCGTCACTGAATCTGAAATGGCAATCGCCATGGCTAAAGCTGGTGGAATCGGAATAATTCACCGTAACTTGCCGATTGAATCGCAAGTTACTCACGTCAAACTCGTGAAAAATGTTGGACTTGCGGGAGCTGCTGTTGGTGTTGGCGATGATGGATTTGCACGTGCTCAAGCACTTATTGAGGCAGGCGTTGATGTAGTCGTTGTTGATACCGCACATGGTCATCATCGAGCTGTTCTTGATCAATTTCACGAATTAAAAAGTTTTCGCCAACCACTGAAATTATTGGCGGAAATATTGCCACTCGCGCAGGAGCACAAGCTTTGATCAATGCCGGTGCTGACGCTGTAAAAGTTGGTGTTGGGCCAGGATCGATTTGTACGACTCGAGTTGTTGCAGGAGTTGGAGTTCCACAAGTAACCGCAATCATGGAAGCAAGTAAAGCTTGCGGCAAAGCAAACATTCCCACTTATTGCCGATGGCGGACTTCAATATTCAGGAGACATTGTTAAAGCGTTGGTTTCGGGAGCTGATTCAGTGATGTTGGGTTCTTTGCTTGCCGGTTGCGATGAATCACCAGGTGAGCTCGTAGAAATCGATGGACGAAAATACAAGGCTTATCGAGGAATGGGATCTTTGTCGGCGATGCAATCGCGCGGAGAGCAAAAATCTTTTTCGAAAGATCGTTATATGCAAGATGACGTTCTATCCGATGACAAATTGGTTCCAGAAGGTATTGAAGGAAAAGTTGCTTATAGAGGAGCGCTTTCGGCAGTTGTCACACAACTCGTAGGTGGACTTCGCGCAGGAATGGGATATGCAGGAGCACCAGATATTGCATATTTGCGACGAGAAGGACGGCTCATTCAAATTACTTCCGCAGGGCTTCAGAAAGCCATCCTCATGATGTTATGCACATTGCTGAGGCACCAAATTATTCTCGAAACAATTAAGGAGGCGAGTGAAGATGAGCGATATTGAAATTGCACCCGGTAAGCGCGCTCGCCAAGCGTATTCATTTGACGATATTGCAATAGTTCCAAGTCGCCGAACACGAGATCCAGAAGCTGTCTCTACAAGTTGGCAGATTGATGCATACAAGTTTGGTATCCCAATGATTGCTGCTCCAATGGATTCTGTGGTTTCTCCAGAGACTGCAATTGCAATTGGAAAACTTGGTGGTCTTGGTGTTTTGAATTTAGAAGGTCTATGGACTCGCTATGAAGATCCACGTATTCAATTGGGTGAAATTGCATCTATGCCAGATGTTCATGCAACGCGAAGAATGCAAGAACTTTATTCTGCACCAATTCAGCCAACCCTTATCAAAGAACGGCTGCAACAAATTCGTGATGCGGGTGTGATTGTTGCTGGTTCTTTGTCACCGCAACGAACAGCGCTACTGCACAAGGCAGTTGTTGATGCAGGTGTAGATATTTTTGTTATTCGTGGCACGACAGTGAGTGCAGAGCATGTTGCAGGTGACACTGAAGCGCTTAACTTAAAGAAATTTATTTATGAACTCGATGTCCCAGTAATTGTTGGTGGATGTGCAACAGCAGTTGGTGCTCTCCACTTAATGCGAGCTGGTGCTGCAGGAGTTCTCGTTGGTTTTGGTGGCGGATCCGCACACACAACGCGCAAAGTTTTGGGAATCGAAGTTCCGATGGCTTCAGCAGTTGCCGAGGTTGCCTCTGCCCGTCGCGACTACCTTGATGAATCTGGCGGACGTTATGTTCATGTAATTGCTGATGGTTCCGTTGGTCGAAGTGGCGATATTGCAAAGGCAATTGCATGTGGAGCCGATGCAGTGATGATGGGTTCTCCACTTGCAAAGGCTGTTGAAGCACCGGGACTTGGTTGGCATTGGGGAAGTGAAGCCCACCATCAAGAACTTCCACGTGGTGAGCGAGTTGCCGTTGGTACTTCGGGCACTCTAGAAGAAATTCTCCTTGGACCTTCGCGAGCTGCTGATGGCTCGATGAATCTCTTTGGTGCACTTCGCCGGGCGATGGCAACGTGCGGATATTCCGATCTCAAAGAGTTCCAACGCGTTGAGGTACTTATCCATCGTGACTGAAAAAAATGGCGTATTGGTAGTTGATTTTGGAGCCCAGTACGCGCAATTGATCGCACGTCGAGTGCGCGAAGCACGCGTCTACAGTGAAATTGTTCCATCAACTATTTCCGCTGCCGAAGTTACAAGTAAGAACCCCGAAGCGATTATTTTATCTGGCGGACCCTCAAGTGTTTACGCTGAACATGCTCCAGCCTTTGATTCTGAAATTTTTAAACTTGGCATTCCAATCTTTGGAATTTGTTACGGATTTCAAGTCATGGCGGTGGCACTTGGTGGTGTTGTAACTCATACTGGAAAATCTGAGTTTGGTCGGACAAGTATTGATATTGATTCGGCATCAAACACTTTTCAATCTTTACCCAATTCTCAGCAAGTGTGGATGAGCCACGGGGATTCAGTTACAGAGGCACCAACAGGTTTTCGGATTTGCGCTCGAACGCAGGACACGGCAATTGCCGCTTTCGAGAGTGAAGATGCGCAATTATCAGGGGTTCAATTTCATCCAGAAGTTCTTCATACGGAGTACGGACAACAAATCCTTAAGCACTGGCTCGTTGATATTGCAAAGTGTCAGCCGAATTGGACTACTTCCAATATTGCAGATTCTGAGATAGAAAAAGTAAAGAAATTGGTGGGTTCCAAACGCGTTATTTGTGGACTTTCTGGTGGCGTTGATTCGGCAGTTGCTGCTGCCATCGTTCAAAAGGCAGTTGGATCTCAACTCACATGTGTCTTTGTCAATCATGATTGCTCCGCGCAGGAGAGGGCAGAGCAAGTTGAAACTGATTTTGTAGCGGCCACTGGTGTCGCACTCGTCGTTGTTGATGCGCGTGAACAATTTCTTCAAGCACTTGCTGGAGTAAGTGATCCGGAGAGTAAGAGAAAAATCATTGGACGCGAATTCATTAGGAGTTTTGAAAAGCATCACGTGAAATTGCATCGGGTGGGGATGTTGAATTTCTCGTTCAAGGAACTCTCTATCCAGATGTCGTTGAATCTGGTGGGGGAACAGGAACTGCAAATATAAAGTCGCATCACAATGTTGGTGGATTACCTGATGATTTGAAATTCACTCTTGTCGAACCTCTTCGCACCCTTTTTAAAGATGAAGTACGCCAAGTCGGTCTCGAACTCGGCTTGCCAGAGGAAATAGTGTGGAGACAGCCATTTCCAGGACCAGGTTTGGCGATTCGAATTATTGGGGATGTGACGGAGGAGAGGTTGGAAATCCTTCGACAAGCAGACCTCATTGTTCGAGATGAATTGCATAAAGCTGGTCAAGATCGTCTTATTTGGCAGTGTCCAGTAGTGCTTTTGGCCGATGTAAGAAGTGTCGGAGTTCAAGGAGATGGACGTACCTATGGACATCCAATTGTTTTACGTCCTGTCTCTAGTGAAGATGCAATGACTGCGGATTGGTCGAGATTGCCCTATGAACTTCTTGAGAGAATTTCGACTCGGATAACTAATGAAGTTCGAGAGATAAATCGTGTAATTTTAGACATCACAAGTAAGGCCACCAGGCACAATCGAATGGGAGTAAAAACACTTCCATGATGAAACGGGAGAACACAATGAAGCGCTTTGCCACATTAGTTACGGCAATGACAGTTGGAATAACACTGGCAGTAATTCCTACTATGGTGCCGGCGGCAAATGCGTCATTGAAAACTGCGGCTATTAAATGCAAAGCGACAAGGGCCGTTGCACATGAACCTTTACAGGTAAAGCCACCAACAAAAATTGCGCCAGGTAAAAAAGCAACGCTCACTCTTGTTACTAACTGCGGAACCATTGTGATTGCGACAAATGGAGTTGCGGCTCCTGCAACAATGACAGCGATTTCTTTACTTGTGAAAAAAGGCTTCTACGATAAATCTCTCTGCCACCGACTCACCACGGCCGGACTTTTTGTTTTGCAATGTGGAGATCCAATGGCAACTGGTGCGGTGCTGGCCCAGGATTTCAATTCGGTGATGAGAATCTTCCCAAGCAGGTAGTTAATAACTATCCTGCCGGAACCGTTGCAATGGCTAACGCAGGTCCAGGAACAAATAGCAGCCAGTTCTTTTGGTTTATGCAGATACGGACCCTTGGCGCCAATTACACAATCTGGGGAAAAGTTACTAAAGGGTTAGACATCCTCAAATACGTAGCAAAAGCTGGCGTAATTGGTGGCGGTCAAGATGGTTCTCCAGTGAAGAAAATCGCAATTGAGAAGGCAACTATCAGCTAAGTCCCTCCAAGAATTTTGGTAAGGATTTAGTTTGTATTTACGATCTTAAAAGCTTCTGCGATCCTGCCTTCAGGAAAGCCTGCGGCGTAAGCATTTCTCTCGCCCCATGCACGCACGAGTTCTTCGAGTTCTGTGTTGTGTCCGACTTGAGATACATGCTCTCGTAGAGCTGCCATCTTGAGTGGAAAAGTTTCAGTGATGTCGACCCAGTGATCTGGTTTTTCATGCGCGGAGACCCACACTTCTTTAACTCTCCATGGTTTGTAACCAGCTTCTAGCAAATCAGGAAATGCAAATGGATTTCTTGAATCGGGATATACCGCTTGAATTGCCGCTTCGCCAGCCGCTAAATGATCCGGATGGCTTGCTCCGATGCGCTCCCAATTTCTTTCTGGACTTTGAATAACCATTCGATCAGGTTGAGCAATTCGGATCGCGCGAACAATATCTTTTCGCAAACCAATTGTTGGTTCTAGAGATCCGTCACGATAATTAAGAAAAGTAATTTCAGTAACGCCAATAGCGGCGCCTGCCGCACGTTGTTCTTTCTGTCTTACTGCTGGCATTTCTTCAACAGGAATTCCAGATTCTTCTCCGCCTTGATCACCATTTGTACAAATGCAATACGAAACTTTAATTCCCTTTTTAATCCACGTAGCAATTGTTCCTGAGGCGCCGAAATCTGAATCATCCGGATGAGCGCTCACAACTAATACGCTCTTGATTTCCTCGTCTGCTAGCGGTTCCATCACTGCTCCTCTTTACTTTCCTTATAAATTTGACGTCGTCGAAGCCTAATAGACTACGGGTCATGAGTAGCACCGACCCGTTGTTAGTCGGGCTAAATCCGCAACAAATTGCCGCTGTCATTCATTCTGGCGGTCCGTTGCTCGTCGTCGCAGGTGCCGGTTCAGGTAAAACGAGAGTATTGACGCGCAAAATTGCATACTTAATGGCTCGTCGCGGCGCTGCACCCTATGAAATTTTGGCAATCACCTTTACAAATAAGGCAGCAGGAGAGATGAAAGAAAGGGTCGCCGAATTAGTAGGACCCATTGCCCGATCAATGTGGGTCTCGACCTTTCACTCTGCATGTGTGCGAATCCTTCGCCAAGAAGCGAACCGATTGGAATATTCAAATTCATTTAGCATTTACGATTCATCGGATAGTCAAAATCTCATCAAAATTGTGGCAAAAGATCTTAATTTGGATCCTAAGCGCTATCCGCCGCGACAATTTCAAGCAATGATTTCCAATGCAAAAAATGAACTGCTCGGACCAAGCGGATATTTAAACGCCACTAAAAATGATTTGAGCGAATAGTCGCAGAAGTTTATGCCGTTTATCAGCGAAGACTCAAGCAAGCCAATGCAATGGATTTTGATGACCTAATTCTCAATACCGTTGAAGTACTGCAACGTTCTCCTGAAGCGAAAGCTCGTTATCGCTCTCGCTTTCGCCATGTTTTGGTTGATGAATACAAGATACAAATCATGCTCAGTATGTATTGATCAAGGAGCTTGTTGGAGATGAAGGTGAGGGGTTACCTCCAGCAGAACTCTGCGTAGTAGGCGATGCTGATCAATCCATTTATGGATTTCGTGGCGCGACTATCCGCAATATTCTGCAATTTGAGATGGATTATCCCAACGCAACTGCGATATTGCTAGAACAGAATTATCGATCGACCCAAAACATTCTCAACGCTGCCAATGCAGTTATTACTCAAAATGAGAGTCGAAAAGAAAAGAATCTTTGGTCTGAAGCTGGAGCGGGTGCTCCACTTACCGGGTTCGTTGCCGAAGATGAACACTCCGAGGCTGAGTTTGTTCGGGATGAAATTCGAACTCTCCAAGAGAAGATCACTCCAAACCCAGGGGATACCGCCATTTTTATCGAACAAATGCGCAATCTCGTGTTTTCGAAGAGGTCTTTATGCGCGATGGTCTGCCTTACAAAGTTGTCGGCGGATTGCGTTTTTACGAGCGGCGCGAAGTCAAAGATCTCCTTGCCTACCTTCGAGTTCTCTCCAATCTAAGCGATGAAGTTTCTCTTCGCAGAATCATCAATGTTCCCAAGAGAGGTATTGGAGATAGAGCGCTCGATTATGTCGATGCTTATGCTAAAGAAAGCAACATTTCATTTTGGCAAGGGTTGAATCGCTGTAACGAAATTCGCGATATGCCGACCCGAACTGCGTCCGCCATTCAAGGATTTCTTTCCACGATGGATGCTCTACGAGTATTAGTCGAATTAAAAACTCGTCCTTCAGTAATTATCGAAGCAGTTCTTGAGCAATCTGGACTAATGGCTGAATTGTCATCGAGTGAAGATCCACAAGATGAAACGCGAATCGAAAACCTTCAAGAACTTGTCGCTGTTTCGATGGAATATGAGGAGCGTCCCTTTGAATCGCTAGGTGAAGACGAAGAAATATCACTCGCTGGATTTCTCGAACAAGTTTCATTGGTTGCCGATGCGGATGAAATTCCTGAAGGTGAAGATCACGGTGGAGTCGTAACGCTAATGACTCTGCACACTGCAAAAGGGTTGGAATTTCCTACAGTTTTTCTCACTGGATTAGAAGATGGAATTTTTCCGCATTCGCGCACTCTCGGCGATAAAAATGAAGTAGAGGAAGAACGGCGTTTGGCGTATGTTGGATTGACGCGGGCAGAGAAGCGTCTATATCTCACTCGCGCAGAATCTCGATCGGCGTGGGGTGCGCCGAGTTATATGCCAGCTTCCCGATTTCTTGAAGAAATTCCAGATGATGTAATTGAATGGCGCAATAAAAGTGTTTCTGCGCCCGTGTTTTCCCGCCGTCGCGAGATGCCATCACCAGCGGCTCGTCCGACGGGTAAGAAAAGTGTCTCTCTCAATCTTGTTGTTGGAGAACGTGTGTCCCACGACACTTTTGGTCTTGGAACGGTTGTCTCGCTATCTGGAGAAGGTGATCGTGCAGAAGCGATCATTAATTTCGGACAATATGGTGAGAAGCGATTGTTACTGCGCTATGCCCCTGTTGAGAAGCTCTAAGATTGCCCCCGTTGGCAATTTTTAAGCAACCGACCTGCGCCTAACGGAATTGGAGTCATGAGTGGATCTCTTTGAATATCAAGCTAGGGATCTTTTTGAAAAACATGGCGTTCCAGTATTACTCGGTGCAGTTGCTACAACTCCCGATCAAGCAGAGGCTGCTGCCCAATCAATCGGTGGCAAAGTAGTTGTTAAGGCCCAAGTAAAAGTTGGTGGTCGCGGAAAAGCTGGCGGCGTGAAGTTGGCCGAGTCACCAAGTGATGCGCGAGAAAAAGCCGCAGCAATTCTTGGAATGGATATCAAAGGTCATGTTGTTGGCAAAGTGATGATTGCTCAAGCTGCGCCCATTGAAGCCGAGTACTACTTGGCAATCCTGCTTGATCGCTCCAATCGGACATTTCTTGTCATGGCATCCGTTGCCGGCGGAATGGATATCGAGCAAGTTGCAAAAGAAACTCCTGAAAAATTAGCGAAGGTTCCCGTTAATTCCATTGATGGCATCTCGCACGAACTCGCGTTGAAAATCGTGAAGCAAGCCCAATTCCCAGATGAAATTGCTTCGAAAGTTGCTGATGTTCTTCTCCTTCTATGGGGAGTTTTTACCTCCGAAGATGCAACTCTCGTTGAAGTAAATCCGCTCGTGAAAACTGTTGATGGTCGAATCATTGCTCTGGATGGAAAAGTGACTTTGGATGACAATGCAGCATTTCGGCATCCAGATCACGAAGCGCTAGTCGATCACTCCGCTGCCGATCCGCTTGAAGCAGCAGCAAAAGAGAAAGATCTAAATTACGTCAAACTCGATGGCGAAGTTGGAGTCATTGGCAACGGTGCAGGTCTTGTTATGAGCACGTTGGATGTTGTTGCTTACGCTGGTGAAAAATTTGGCGGAGTAAAACCTGCAAACTTCCTCGATATTGGTGGAGGCGCTTCAGCGCAAGTGATGGCCGATGGTTTATCCATAATTCTTAGCGATAAAGATGTTAAAAGTGTTTTTGTAAATGTCTTCGGCGGAATCACTTCTTGTGATGCTGTGGCCAATGGAATCGTTCAAGCTCTGGCAATGTTGGGAGATAAAGCAACAAAGCCAATTGTTGTGCGATTGGATGGAAACAATGTTATTGAAGGTCGTCGCATTCTCAATGAGGCAGCGCACCCGTTAATTCAACAGCTGGACACAATGGATGGCGCAGCTGCTCGTGCAGCGGAATTGGCGGCGAAGTAATGTCAATATTTATTGATAAATCAAGTCGAGTAATTGTTCAAGGAATGACAGGCTCTGAAGGAACTAAACACACACGCAGAATGCTTGCCGCTGGTACCAACATTGTTGGTGGAGTAACCCCTGGTAAAGGCGGACAAGTAGTCGAGATCGAGAACCGAAATTTGCCAGTCTTTAATACTGTCGCCGAAGCAATTGCGGCTACGGGTGCAACAACATCAGTAGTTTTCGTTCCACCAAAGTTTGCAAAAGCAGCAGTAATAGATGCTATTGATGCCGCACTTCCATTGGTTGTAGTTATTACTGAAGGAATTCCAGTACATGACACTGCAGCATTTTTTGCTTACTCGCAGAGTAAGGGAACAACGAGAATCATTGGTCCCAACTGTCCAGGTTTGATTACTCCCGGTGAATCCAATGTAGGAATCATTCCTGCAGATGTAACTGGTTCTGGACCTATTGGATTGGTTTCTAAATCAGGAACTTTGACCTATCAAATGGCTTTTGAATTGCGAGACATTGGATTTAGTACCGCTGTTGGAATTGGTGGGGACCCAATAATTGGCACCACGCACATTGATTGTTTGAGGGCTTTCCAAGATGACCCAGCAACTGAAGCGATTGTCATGATCGGTGAAATTGGTGGAGATGCCGAAGAACGAGCCGCAGCATTTATTAAAGAGTATGTAACTAAGCCGGTAGTCGGATACGTTGCAGGATTTACCGCCCCTGAAGGGAAAACGATGGGACACGCTGGAGCAATTGTTTCTGGTTCATCTGGAACAGCTCAAGGAAAGAAAGATGCTCTTGAAGCCGCGGGAGTACGGGTTGGCCAAACACCAAGTGAATCCGCGCGAATAATGCGCGCACTGCTAAAGCGCTAGCCCACATGTTCCAACGCGTCCTATGGGTCTCGTTGACACAAGCCGTACGAAGTATCGCTCTCGTTCTTCTACCTATTGCTTTCATTTCATTGATGGCTTGGGCAACTGCTGGAAGCAGTAATGGAGATACAACAAACCCAATGCGTGCTGCACTGTGGATGTGGATTGGTGCTCATCACATTCCATTTCATGTTGCGCTTCAATCTTCAGCCCAGGTAGGTCTCCTTTCATATCTACCATTGGGTGCTTTGGTCTTTCCTTTTCTTGCAGCTCGAAGTGGATTCATCAGAGCGATGGATCAGGTGGAGCGCAATTCGCAAGGCGTGCGGCTAACGCGAACTTTCTTTTCTCTTCTTTATGGAGGAATAGCGACCTTGCTCGCATGGGCCGCGACAACAAATTCAGTCAAACCAATTCTCTATTTAGTTCCCGTCGCAACGATTCCAATTGTGTGGCTCGCCACTTCTACCGTGCGAATCATTTCACCACGTAAAGAAATTTTTCCGATCAATTTGGCGCTGCGAACAATTGCAATACTTACAGGATTGGCATCCATTGTTCTTGCCGCCTCGCTTTTTCAGAATCGTGGCACGGTGAAAAATATTGTTCTCGTACTTGAACCAGGGTGGTTGGGTGGAGCACTGCTCTTCTTATTAAGTGTGCTCTACATTCCAAATGCGATTCTTGCGACACTTTCATATCTCATTGGTCCAGGTTTTGCAGTTGGTACTGGCACGATCATTTCCGCGCTCTCTCATCAGATTTCAGAGATTCCGGCGCTGCCACTATTGGGAGCTTTACCCACTGGCAGACATCCATACATTTTGTTCTCGTCCGCCGCAATCGCCTTGGCGGGAATTCTGCTCTTTGTTAAGAATTCTGGTCGTAAGTTTCGTTCTCTATTAATGACATACCTCCTTACAGTTCTTGGTTTTGCCGCCCTAGCATTTCTAAGTTATGGCCAACTCTTTACGCAATCACTCGGAACCGTTGGAGTAACGACATGGAAATTTACTGCTGCAATCGCTGGCGAACTCGCCATCGGAGTATTGCTAGCGTGGTTCGTACCTTTCATCTTTAGTAGGTTTCGAGAGAGGGACGAGAGGGACGTGAGGGAGGTGGGATGAGCGGGCGATTAGTTTTATTGGCATCAGGAGATGGAAGTTTGGCGCAAGCAATTATGGATGCCGCATCTAGCGGCGAATTGTCTGCATCAATTTGCGCAGTAATTTCCGATAAACCAGAGGCGCGCGTGCTTAGTAGGGCCGCTGTCAAATCAGTTCCGTCAATTGTGCACCCTATGAAAAAGGATCGCGTTGAGTGGGGAGCAGAGTTAATTGAGATAGTTACTGCTTTGCGACCTGATCTCGTCGTCAGTGTTGGATTCATGAGAGTACTTCCATCGAGCTTTGTATCGAAATTCAAAGTTATAAATGCTCATCCATCACTTCTTCCAAAGTTTCCCGGGGCTCATCCAATTACCGATGTGCTGAAAGCTGGCGACAAAGAGAGTGGTGCCACAATTCACTGGTTGGATGACGGAGTGGATACAGGTCCAATAATTGTTCAGGTAAAGGTTCCGATTCTAGAAAGTGATGACGAAGCAACCCTTCACGAACGCATTAAGATTGTCGAGCGCGAACTTATGGTGAGTACCTTGAAAAACCTTCTACCAACTTTGGAGAGCATGCATGGCTGATCGTAAACCAATTCGTCGTGCACTCATAAGTGTTTACGACAAAACGGAATTAGTTGAAATCGGAACCCTGCTTCAAGGTGCAGGTGTGGAGATTCTCTCCACTGGTTCGACAGCAAAAACACTGCGATCAGCAGGAATCGAAGTAATCGAAGTTGCTGATTACACGGGTTTTCCCGAAATTATGGGCGGACGCGTTAAGACTCTCCACCCCAGAATTCATAGCGGTTTATTGGCAGATCAAGGTAATTCAGAGCATTTAGCTGCCCTTGAAGAGCACAACATTGCGCCTTTTGATTTGGCAATAATTAATCTTTATCCATTCGCCGAGACCATTGCATCCGGTGCAAATTTTGAAGAGTGCATTGAGCAAATCGATATTGGTGGACCATCAATGCTTCGTGGAGCAGCCAAGAACCACGGCTCAGTTGCAGTGCTTTCATCTCCCGACCAATATTCACTTTTGGTCGAGGCAATTGCGGCTGGAGGCTTCACTCTTGAGCAACGCAAATCGTTGGCTCGAGCGGTTTATCGAAAAACTGCCGAATACGATTTAGCGATCGCCAATTGGTTTGATAGCGCAGAGGAATATCCGGAATGGATTGGAAAGATTTGGCACCATGAGAGCGGGTTACGTT
This sequence comes from Actinomycetota bacterium, assembly GCA_037200085.1. Classification (GTDB taxonomy): domain Bacteria; phylum Actinomycetota; class Actinomycetes; order Nanopelagicales; family Nanopelagicaceae; genus QYPT01. Next base: position 47,868 of record JBBCHT010000014.1, on the reverse strand, counting down.
ACGGTGAAAATCCACATCAAAGCGCTGCGCTTTACGCCGATGCAGGAAAAGCACATGGCTTAGTGGGTGCAAAGCAACTGCATGGCAAGGAAATGTCATTTAACAATTACACAGATGCCGATGCAGCATGGAGAGCTGCTCATGATCACACTGAACCTTGTGTCGCAATCATTAAGCATGCAAATCCTTGTGGCATAGCAATTTCTCACTCCATAGCTGATGCTCACAAAAAAGCACATGCTTGCGATCCAGTTTCTGCCTTTGGCGGCGTTGTTGCAGCAAACCGTGAAGTAGACGAAGAGATGGCTACGACTCTGTCCGAGATTTTCACGGAAGTCGTTGTCGCACCAAGTTTTACCGACGAGGCAGTAGAAATTCTTTCGCGCAAACCATCGATTCGAATTTTGGTTTGCCCGGACTATTTACCCGCCGGACAGGAATTTCGATTGGTCTCTGGTGGAGTTCTCGTGCAACAAACGGATTTGGTGGATGCTCCAGGAGATACCTCCAAGAATTGGAAACTCGCATGCGGAGAACCACTTGATGCAGAGGCACTCAACGATCTCGAGTTTGCGTGGAAGTCTGTTCGCTCAGTAAAAAGTAATGCAATTTTGCTGGCAAAAAATGGAGCATCTATCGGAGTTGGAATGGGTCAAGTCAATCGAGTGGATTCGTCACGACTTGCCGTAGAAAGAGCGGGGGAGAGAGTTAAAGATTCGGTCGCAGCAAGTGATGCATTTTTCCCATTCGCTGATGGACTTGAAGTTCTTCTCGCCGCAGGTGTGATTGCCATCGCTCAACCTGGAGGCAGTGTGCGCGATGAAGAAGTCATTGCTGCGGCAAAGGCCGCCGGTGCGACGATGTACTTCACCGGAGTCCGACATTTTTCGCACGGGTAATAGACTTACCTTATGACCGCAACAATTTTGGATGGAAAAGCGCTCGCAAAGAAAGTTAAGAATGAACTTGCAATTGAAGTAGCTGCTCTCAAAACACGAGGAAAAACACCAGGACTCGGAACCGTACTTGTTGGTGATGACCCTGGTTCACATTCGTATGTCGGCGGAAAGCATCGCGATTGCCAAGAAGTGGGTATTCATTCAATTCGAATTGATCTGCCAGCAACTGCAAGTGAATCTGATGTTCTTAAAGCAGTTGATGATCTAAATAACGCTCCAGAGTGCACGGGGTACATAGTTCAATTGCCTCTTCCAAAGGGAATCAATACACAGCGGGTTTTGGAGTCGATGAATCCAGAGAAAGATGCCGATGGACTTCATGCAATGAATTTGGGCAGACTTGTGAGCGGTGATCCGGGACCGCTTCCTTGTACGCCGAGAGGAATTGTTGAACTCATTCGCCATTACGGAATAAATCTCGACGGCAGTGAAATAACAGTTATTGGGCGCGGTTTAACTGTTGGTCGACCACTTGGATTATTGCTCACTCGAAAAAGTGAAAATGCCACCGTAACGCTCACACATACTGGCACGAAGGATTTGACTCGCCACACTAAGGGTGCCGATATTGTCGTTGCAGCGATTGGCAAAAAACATTTCTTAACTGCGGAGATGATTAAACCTGGAGCCACGATTATTGATGTGGGGTTAACTCGTACGGAAGCTGGACTTGTTGGCGATGTTCATCCAGATGCATGGGAAGTTGCAGGTCACATCACGCCAGTGCCTGGTGGAGTTGGCCCAATGACCCGAGCTATGTTGCTTAAGAATGTCGTTGAGGCATGCCGCTAAATCGCACCAGAGTGCTCACCACAAGTTATGTCATTGTTGGTCTCGGATTGGCTTTGGGAATTGCTGGATGGGTAAAGATTGGCATGGCAATTCTGGCAATCGGGGCAGGGGCAATTAGTTTGATCAATCGCCCCGCACAAAAAGTAGAGCGTTTCTTGCCGATAGCGTTAGCGGTAGCTCTCTTAGTCCTGGCAATGGCACTTCCCGTCACGCGGTAGAGTTATCTTGATGTCAAGAGAGTTTTGTAAATAAATACGAGAGGGTATTTACGATGACAAAGAAAGTCACAGTGGTAGGTGCGGGATTTTATGGTTCAACGACCGCACTGCGATTGGCGGAGTACAACATCTTCGATGAAGTGGTTCTCACCGATATCGTCGAAGGAAAACCGGAAGGACTTGCGCTAGATATCAATCAATCGCGATCCATTGAAGGATTTGAAACAAAAGTCATTGGCGCAACTACGACCGCTGATGGCGGCGGATACGAGGCCACAAAAGACTCAGATGTTGTTGTCATTACAGCGGGGTTGCCACGCAAACCTGGAATGAGCCGAATGGATCTCATTGGTGTCAATGCTGGAATCGTTCGTGGAGTGGCAGAAAATATTGCGAAGCACAGCCCCAATGCAGTTGTGATTGTCGTTTCCAATCCTCTTGATGAAATGACAGCCCTTGCACAATTGGCAACAGGCTTTCCACGTAATCGAGTAATTGGCCAAGCAGGCATGCTGGATACCGCTCGTTTCACAAACTTCGTTGCTGAAAAACTTGGAGTTCCAGTTTCGGCTGTAAAAACTCTGACTTTGGGTTCACATGGAGACACAATGGTTCCAGTCCCAAGTCGTTGCACAGTAAATGGTGTTCCACTCTCCGAGAAGTTGTCTGGTGAGGAGATTGAAGATCTCGTCACTCGCACTCGAAATGGCGGAGCTGAAATCGTCGCGCTACTCAAAACGGGTTCTGCCTACTACGCACCATCGGCTGCTGCGGCACGAATGGCAAAGGCAGTTATTGAAGATTCAGGCGCGGTAATGCCTGTATGTGCATGGGTTGATGGTGAGTATGGAATCTCTGGTGTTTATCTCGGCGTCGAAGCAGAGATCGGTATTGGCGGAGTAAAGAAAGTAGTTGAGTCACAGTTATCTAGTGATGAATTGGCGAATTTGAAGGTAGCTGCAGAAGCAGTACGAAGCAAGCAAGCGGATGTCCAAAGTCTCTAGTCGAATAAATAGATGATCGGGGTAAAAATCAGATGAGCAAAATCAAAGTTGTTGGCACCGTTGTTGAACTAGATGGCGATGAGATGACTCGCATCATCTGGCAATTCATCAAAGAGCAGTTGATCCTTCCTTATCTCGACATCAATCTCGATTACTACGATCTTGGCATTGAGCACCGTGATGCGACAGATGACCAAGTGACTATTGATTCTGCTCTCGCAATTCAGAAGCATGGCGTTGGTGTGAAATGCGCAACCATCACACCTGATGAAGCTCGCGTTGAGGAATTCGGTTTGAAAAAGATGTGGAAATCACCAAACGGAACGATTCGTAACATTCTCGGCGGCGTCATATTCCGCGAACCAATCATCATCAGCAATGTTCCTCGCTTGGTTCCTCACTGGACAAAGCCAATCGTTATCGGTCGTCACGCCTATGGAGACCAATACAGAGCGACTGACTTCAAAGTTCCAAGTGCCGGAACGCTGACAATGACATTCACCCCAGATGATGAATCCAAGCCAATCGAATTTGTTGTTCACAAATTTGATGGCTCTGGCGTTGCGATGGGAATGTATAACGTTGATGCATCGATTCGTGATTTCGCCCGCGCATCCCTGAACTATGGAATCAAACGTAAGTACCCAGTATTTCTCTCCACGAAAAATACAATTCTAAAAGCTTACGACGGGCGATTCAAAGATCTCTTCCAAGAAGTCTATGAAAACGAATTCAAATCTGAATTTGAAAAACTCGGAATTACTTACGAACACCGATTGATTGATGACATGGTTGCTACCTCTCTTCGTTGGGAAGGTGGCTACGTCTGGGCATGTAAGAATTACGACGGTGACGTTCAATCTGACACCGTTGCGCAGGGATATGGCTCTCTTGGTCTTATGACGAGCGTTCTGATGACTCCAGATGGAAAGACCGTAGAGGCGGAAGCAGCCCACGGAACTGTTACTCGTCACTATCGCGATCACCAAAAGGGTAAAGCCACTTCGACCAATCCCATTGCTTCAATCTTCGCTTGGACTCAAGGTCTGGTTCATCGCGCAAAACTCGATAACACTCCTGAGGTTGCCAAATTTGCCGAGACTCTCGAGCGAGTCTGTATTGAAACAGTTGAGTCAGGGAAAATGACAAAGGATCTAGCTCTCTTGATTTCTCCAGATGCTCCATGGCAAACAACACAAGAGTTCTTGGCCTCGATCGATGAAAATCTAAAGAAGGCGATGGCTTAATTTCTTTGCCGGGTTCTATTGCTCTGGTGGGATCGGGTGAGTATCTACCCGTGATGCAAGATCTCGAAGAGAAACTTCTTCGAGATGGCGTTGCCCGCGGAAAAAAGAAAACTTATATCCAACTGGCAACTGCAGCGGGTCAAGAAGATGAAATGAGTCTCACTCGTTGGAAAGAATTGGGTCGCGTCCAAGCTGAAAGACTCGGAGCAGAGTGCATTTATCTTCCTGTACACAATCGTGAAGACGCTTTGACAACGCAATATGAAGAAGTGATTCGTAGCGCTGGTTTGATTTATTTTTCTGGTGGCGATCCACACTATTTGGCAGATACGCTAAAAGGGACACCAGTGTGGAGTGCGATCGAGGAAGCGTGGAAATCTGGAACGTCTTTAGGCGGATGTTCCGCTGGTGCAATGGCTTTTGGTGGCCACATCATTTCAATCCGGAGATCGCACATTGCAGATGGTTTAAATCTCTTTCCAAATTTTCAAGTTATTCCACACTACGACAAGTTTCTGGGATGGTTGCCAGACAGAATTGCGGCATCAGTCATGAGTGCAAAAGAAGGTGTTTTTGTTCTCGGTATCGATGAAAATACTGCCTTGGTTCGACCGGGTGGTGAAGTGGAATGGCAGGTATGGGGTGAGCGAAAAGTGCATTTATTGAAAGGTCGCCCAGTTCATTCATTTGTTGCTGGTGAAGGAATTAATTTTTCCTAAAATAAAAACACCCTCGAGATTCTCGAGGGTGTTTTTATTCGAGAGTTACTACAGACGCTCTCCAGTTTCTGCATTGAAGAGATGAATTCCTGACGGAGCCGCGGCAACGGAAATCGTTGATCCTGGCTTTGGTGGAGACTTTGGATCCCAACGAACGATGACTTGAGCGCCTTCATCCGTTGAGTTGGCAAACTTCACTGAAGTATCAGCAGGTTTTCCATAAACGAATGCATCTGCACCGAGTTCTTCAACAACTTCTACGAGAACGTGGAAGCCATCTGGCGCTGGAGTGAATCCTTCTGGGCGAATACCAACTGTTACGGAATTTCCAGCACTTGCTGGCACTGGAATAGAGAGCGCACCCAATTGAGCTTTGCCACCTGAGACAGGTGCGTTTAGCAAATTCATGGCAGGTGAGCCGATGAAGCCGGCCACGAATGCATTTGCAGGGTGATCGTAAAGATTGCGAGGGGTATCGACTTGTTGCAGCAAACCATCTTTAAGAACGGCAACGCGATCGCCCATCGTCATAGCTTCAACTTGGTCGTGTGTTACATAGACAGTTGTGATTCCAAGACGGCGCTGCAACGCAGCTATTTGCGTACGAGTTGCAACACGCAATTTCGCATCAAGGTTAGAAAGTGGCTCGTCCATAAGGAAGACCTGAGGTTCGCGAACAATTGCGCGACCCATTGCAACGCGCTGACGTTGACCACCAGAAAGTGCTTTTGGTTTGCGATCTAGGTAAGGCTCAAGGTCAAGCAACTTTGCTGCTTCAAGAACGCGACGATCACGTTCTTCTTTTGGAGTTCCAGCAATTTTTAGAGCGAAACCCATATTTTCAGCAACAGTCATGTGCGGATAAAGTGCATAAGACTGGAAAACCATCGCGATATCGCGATCTTTTGGTGCGACATTTGTTACATCGCGATCGCCAATAAGAATGCGACCGTTATCAATTTCTTCTAAGCCCGCCAACATTCGAAGTGAAGTTGACTTTCCACAACCAGATGGTCCGACAAGAACGAGAAATTCACCGTCATTAACGACGAGATCTAATTTGTCGACCGCGGGGGCTGTTGTTCCTGGATATATACGAGTTGCTTTGTCGAAGACGACAGAGGCCATGACATAACTCCTTCTCCGGGCAGGTACGTGCCCGACGTTCCGTTGGATGAAGGTCGCTGAGTTCGCACACCTACGGCGTTCGTCTCAGGCGGTTACCGGGGACCCGGAGACCGCAGCAGGAGATTACGCCATAGTTCAGGCACACTCAATAGATAATCAGAGTGGCGCGCGCCCGATACTCTTTCGCCATGGAGAGCGCAGAAGGGAATTTACCTCTCTCTGGCTTGGCTGTGGATATCGCCGTTGTTGTGGGTTTAATCCTCTTGGCTAGCCTCTTTGTCGCCGCTGAGATCGCTCTTATCTCCCTGCGGGAGAGCCAAATTCGCCAGATGGCAACCAAGGGTAGGCGGGGCACTCGAGTTTCGGCTCTGGCTTCCAATCCCAATCGCTTTCTGGCTGCCGCCCAAGTTGGAGTCACTGTCTGCGGATTTTTATCTGCAGCTCTTGGGGCAGACCAAATCGGTCAATATGTGGAGCCATGGTTTCAAGATTTGGGGCTATCTCGTGGCTGGAGCAAAACCCTTTCCCTTGTTGGGCTGACTCTGATCATCGCCTACTTCTCTTTGGTATTCGGTGAGTTAGTTCCGAAAAGACTTGCTCTCTTTCGTACAGAAAAAATTGCTTTAGTCGCTGCACCAATAATTGATGTGATTGCTGGAATTTTCAGACCTGTTATTTGGCTCTTATCGCATTCAACGAATTTCGTGGTTCGTCTTTTCGGGGTCGATCCCAATGAAACAAGGACGCAAATTTCTGAAGAGGAGTTGCTCGACCTTGTCTCTGGGCACGCTGCACTTACCGAAGAAGAGCGAGATATTGTTGAAGAAGTTTTCAATGCTAGTGAGCGACAAGTACATGAAGTAATGGTTCCTCGAACTGAAGTCGATTTTATGGATGGATCTCTCACTGTTGGGAAGGCAATTGCCATTGCTGTAGAGAGAGCTCATTCACGTTATCCCGTTGTTCGTGGATCTACCGATGAAGTCATTGGTTTTATTCATGTTCGTGATCTTCTTGATACCTCACTGGCAACAACGCATGAAAAAATTCAAGAGTTGGTTCGTCCCGTCATGTTTTTACCTGGAACAAAGGGAGTTTTGCCAGCCCTAACCGAGATGAGAAATCAACGTCAGCATCTGGCAATCGTTCTAGATGAGTATGGTGGAACAGACGGAATTATTACCTTGGAAGATTTAGTGGAATGTTTGATCGGCGACATCCGAGATGAATATGACCCAGAAGAATCTGAGATTCAACACGAGTTGCGCACAGGAGATTTTGAAGTTGATGGATTAATTTCAATCGAAGATTTGCGTGAGGAGACTGGTATTGAAATTCCAGACGGCCCCTATGAAACAGCCAGCGGATTTGTTGCACATAGCCTCGGAAGAATTCCTGCCGTGAATGACTTTGTAGCAATTGATAACGTTCGCGTAACGGTTCTATCAATGGAAGGCAAGCGCGCTGGCTCACTATTGATCTCACGAGCGCTCTGAATCGTGCGAGAATAAGTTACATGACACGCAAACGTATTCTCTCGGCAATTCAACCGACGGCAGATTCTTTCCATATCGGAAATTTTCTTGGCGCTGTCAAACAATGGGTGGATTTCCAAGATGACAACGATGCCTTTTATTGCGTTGCAGATCTTCATGCGCTCACCGTTGAGACTGACCCAGTTGCTCTTCGGAAACGGATACTTGCTTCAGCTGCTCAAGTAATTGCACTCGGGATAGATCCTGCAAAATGCACACTCTTTCTTCAATCTCATATCCCTGCTCACAATCAAATGGGTTGGGTGATGGAATGCCTGACGGGTATGGGCGAAGCAAGCCGAATGACGCAGTTTAAAGATAAGTCTCAGAAGAGCGGATCAGATCGAACTCTTGTTGGTTTATTCACCTATCCGATGCTTATGGCTGCAGACATTTTGCTTTATCAAGCGGATTATGTGCCCGTGGGTGAAGATCAACGACAACATGTCGAACTAACTCGAGATCTTGCAATTCGATTTAATTCTCGCTTCGGCAATACTTTCAAAGTGCCAGAGCCTTTCATCTTGAAGAAAGTCTCAAAGATTTATGACTTACAGGAACCAACGGCAAAAATGAGTAAATCATCTTCATCAGTGCAGGGAATACTAGAAATCCTTGATGCGCCAGAGTTAAATGCTAAAAAAATCAAGAGCGCGGTTACGGATACTGGACGTGAAATTAAATTTGATGAAAAAGAGAAGCCAGGAATTAGTAATTTGCTTACCATTCATTCAGCGCTCTCTGGAAAATCCATTTCTGAACTTGAAATTGAATTTGAAGGAAAGGGCTATGGAGATTTTAAAGGCGCTGTTGCTGAAGTCTTTAACGACTATTTCTCTCCAATCCGCAACCGTGCTTTGAAGCTACTAGCCAATGAGGCAGATTTGCTAGATCTATTGCGTCAAGGGGCGGCAAAGGCGAGTGAAGTTGCTTTAGATTCTTTGGAAAAGGCCTATGTTGGAGTTGGATTAGCGAGGTGAAGATGAAACGCAGCGCCTTGCTAGTGGTCCTAGCTATGGCGCTCTCGCTTGTCAGCGTTTCAGCTCAAGCAGCACCAATGGTAATAGTGGGAATTGCCTACGACACTGGTGGGCCAGGAGATCACTCCTTTAATGATGCAGTTGCAAAAGGAATTGCCTCAGCAAAGAAAAGTGTGAAAGTGGAAATTGTCGAAACAGTGACGATTGGAACCGATGAAAATCGACAGCTTCGCTTGGAGTATTTGATTACTCGAGGTGCCACTTACATTCTTGCCGTTGGAAGCGGTTATGCACCGGCAGTTCAGCGAGTGGCAGCAGCGCATCCGAAATTGCAATTCGGAATCATCAATGATTCAAGTATTGGCGGACTAAATGTTTCCTCTCTTATATTTAATGAAAAGCAAGGTGGCTATTTGGCGGGAACTCTTGCCGGATTAGCGACTAAAACAAAGAAGATTGGTCTGATCGGTAGCGCCGAACAAAATAAAGATTTTGAATATGGTTATTTAGCTGGAACGAGAGCGACGAAGCGAGATGTATTTGTCGATGTGCAGTATCCAAAGGATTCACTTGGAGCGGCGGCAAAGTTGATGATCTCCAAAGCGGTCGATGTCATTTTTGTGACGACCGCAGGTTCCGACACCGATATTTTGACGGCAGTTGCAGATGCGAATAAGAATGGCTTAAAAGTAAGTTTGATTGGTGTGGAACCAGACCAATACGCCTCCCTCGTTGCCTCAGCGAAAAAATTTGTTCTTGCTTCCGTTGTTAAGAGAGTGGATAGAACAGTGGTCGAATTCATTACTCATGCAAAGTTAGATTATCCGGTGACCGATATTCTCGATTCGGGGAAGGGAATTTACGGACGAAGATATGGAGTTGCTGGCGGTGGACTCGAGTTCTCGCTATGGACAAAAGCGTCGCAGAAATTCCAAAAACAATTGACCGCTGCATCGAAACGAATTGCTAAAAACTCGTGGTATCTCAAGTGAATATTGATTGGCGAATTCTTCACTCCACAGCAATTGACGCAATGAAAACTGCTTACGCGCCGTATTCTAAATTTCCCGTCGGAGTTGCTGGATTTGCTGAGGATGGGCGATTGTTATCTGGATGCAATGTTGAAAATGCGAGTTATGGTTTGACGCTCTGCGCCGAATGTGGACTCATCTCTAATTTAATTGCGACAGGCGGAGGAAAACTCGTTGCAATTTATTGTGTAGATCAAAGAGGCGAAGCGCTCATGCCTTGTGGGCGCTGTCGTCAATTGTTATTCGAGCACGGTGGTGGATCGTTAGCTGTGATGACAGCCTCCGGTGTGCAACCACTTTCAGAGTTATTGCCATGGGCTTTTGGTCCAGATGAGTTGTCACGAAGACATGATTGAACCATTTGCCGCCGTTGAAATAATTGCAACAAAACGAGATAGAAGTGAACTCACCGATGCTCAAATCGATTGGGTGATTTCTGCTTACACTCGAGGAGTCGTTGCAGATGAACAAATGTCTGCGCTCTTGATGGCCATTTTGCTCAACGGTATGAATTCTCGAGAGATATCTCGTTGGACCAACGCGATGATTAATAGCGGCGAACGAATGGAGTGGTCCAAACTTGATCGCCCAACGGCCGATAAACATTCAACGGGTGGCGTTGGGGACAAAATCACTTTGCCCCTCGCTCCACTAGTTGCGGCTTGCGGAGGTGCAGTGCCTCAATTATCGGGACGAGGACTGGGTCATACAGGCGGAACGCTAGACAAAATGGAATCCATTCCCGGATGGCGCGCAGAGTTGTCGAATACAGAGATGTTAGAGGTACTACAAAGTTGTGGAGCAGTTATTTGTGCTGCGGGCGCTGGACTAGCGCCGGCGGATAAAAAACTTTATGCACTTCGCGATGTAACAGCCACTGTTGAAGCTATTCCACTGATTGCTTCATCCATCATGAGTAAGAAAATCGCTGAAGGAACTTCGGCGCTGATATTGGATGTTAAAACAGGTAGCGGCGCATTTATGCGCGATCCACAACAAGCTGCAATTTTGGCTCGCACTATGGTTGAGTTGGGAAAGAGCGCGGGGGTAAAAACTCGTGCGCTCGTAACTGCAATGGATGTTCCTCTCGGATTAACTGCAGGAAATGCACTTGAAGTGCGCGAATCTGTTGAAGTACTTGCAGGTGGTGGACCGAGTGATGTTGTTGAGTTAACCGTACTTCTGGCTCGTGAGATGATCGATGCAGCTGGCATTATCGGCAAAGATCCTGAATTAGCTTTGCGAGATGGAAGTGCGATGGATGTATGGCGACAAATGGTGAAAGCACAAGGTGGAGATCCAGACGCTGCACTTCCCGTTGCTAAACATCAACATGTTCTGACAGCAGAAAAATCTGGACGAATGACTTCAATGGATGCGATGAAAGTCGGTGTTGCTGCTTGGCGTTTAGGGGCGGGGCGATCTCGGCAAGGAGAAAAAGTTCAGGCTGGCGCAGGAATTGAAATTCATGCAAAGCCAGGCGAGGAAATTGTTTCAGGTCAACCTTTATTGACCTTGCATACTGACGATGAAGAACGATTTGCCCGTGCTCTGCAAGTTCTACAAGGCGGTATCACTATCGAACCAAACGGAGTCGTGGATCGCCTTCCACTTATAGTTGAGCGAATTCAATAATGAGTGACTTATCGAAAATTCCATTGCCAGACCAAGTTCTGCGTTTACCAAAGGCGCTGCTTCACGATCACTTGGACGGTGGACTTCGACCTCAAACGATCATCGAGATTGCTGAAGAAATTGGCTACGACGCTTTGCCAAGTAAAGATGCAAAGGAACTTGGAGAGTGGTTTCGAGAAGCGTGTGACTCTGGTTCACTGGTTAGGTATCTAGAAACTTTCAGTCACACTATTGCCGTCATGCAAAGAAGAGAAGACATTGTGCGCGTTGCGCGTGAATGCGTGATTGATCTTGCTCGAGACAACGTCGTGTATGCCGAAGTGCGCGGAGCACCGGAGCTATTTACTCAAGGTGGACTCTCGATGGCCGATGTTGTCGAGGCAACCCTCGAGGGATATCGACTAGGTGAAATTGATGCCAAAAAAGAAGGTCACTCAATACGAGTAGTGAGCATTCTTTGTGGCATGCGGCAAAATGATAAATCTCAAGAAGTTGCTGAGTTGGTAGTGAAATATCGAGATGCCGGAGTTGTTGGTTTTGATATTGCTGGCCCTGAAGATGGATATCCGCCAAGTGATCAACAATCCACTTTTGATTATTTACGTAGAGAGAACGCTCACTTCACTATCCACGCCGGTGAAGCGTATGGTCTGCCATCCATTTGGGAAGCAATTCAATTGTGCGGTGCTGAAAGATTGGGCCATGGCGTGCACATCATGGATGATATTGATTTATCCGGCGCCACGCCTCACTTGGGTCGACTTGCGTCTTATATTCGAGATCGTCGAACTCCACTTGAACTCTGTCCGACATCGAATTTACAAACGGGTGCAGCTGCATCTATTAAAGAGCATCCAATTGGAATTCTTGGAAAATTGAGATTTCGCATAACAGTCAATACAGATAATCGTTTGATGAGTCAAACTTCTATGACAAAGGAGTTAAACCAACTCGTCGACGCATTTGAGTGGAACTTTCTTGATCTTCAACGAGTCACGATCAATGCGCTAAAAAGTGCCTTCATTCCTTTTGAAGAACGTTTAGCGATTATCGAAACCATTGTGAAGCCAGCTTTTGCCCAAATAGCGAGCGAATAACACCTAAACCCCAATTGGGTGCCAAATAGTTTTTGCTTCCATAAATGCAAGGATTCGTTGAGGGCTGGCTTCATCTGAAAAGGTGCGAATCCTCTTAAGATTTTCTGCACCAGCGACTTTGATATCTGCAAGTAGTGGCTCTTCAATTTCAGATACGTCCAACCCGTCGATATCCATGTGCGAGGCAAACCATGGAGCGAGTTCTTGTTTCTTACCAGTCAAAACATTTACTACTCCAGCTGGAAGATCACTTGTCGCGAGAACTTCTGCGAAGGTAATTGCAGGTAGAGGATTGTGAGAATTTGCTAACGCGACAACTGTATTTCCCGAGACGATTATTGGAGCTAGCGCCTCGATTAACCCTAGGAGCGCACTTGATTCTGGAGCAATGACTCCGACCACTCCGAGAGGTTCAGGAATCGTAAAATTGTAAAAAGGGCCAGAGACAGGATTTGTTGAACCTGCAATTGATGAAAGTTTGTCGCTCCAACCTGCATACCAAACCCAACGATCAATTGTCTTAATTACTTCATCTTGTGCTGCACTTTGGCTGACACCATCGATATGAGTTATCTCTTGAATAAGTTGGTCTTTGCGACCTTCAAGCATTTCAGCAATTCGATAGAGAATTTGTCCTCGATTGTAAGCAGTGGCGCTGCTCCACTTTGGCTGTGCGTTTCTTGATGCAACAACTGCATCTCGTAAATCCTTACGGGAAGCTAAACAAGCATTTGCGATGAAATCACCGCTCTGGTTATTAATTTCATAGGTACGACCGGATTCACTTCGTGGAAATGCACCACCGATAAAGAGTTTGTAGGTTTTATTTACTTCAAGGCGTTCATTCATTTTCGCCGCCTACCCTTCACTCTTTAAATATGCAGTAAGTCCATGTCTGCCGCCTTCGCGACCCCATCCAGATTCTTTGTATCCTCCGAAGGGACTTGCAGGATCGAATTTGTTAAAGGTATTTGCCCAAATAACTCCCGCTTTGAGTTGCTGTGCAGCCCAAAGAATTCGTGAGCCCTTTTCACTCCAGATGCCTGCCGATAAACCATAAGGCGTGTTATTTGCTTTTTCGATAGCTTCTTGTGGAGTTCTAAAAGTCAGAACAGAGAGCACTGGACCAAATATTTCCTCGCGTGCAATTCTGTGCGCTTGAGTGACTCCCGTGAAAATTGTTGGAGCAAACCAGAATCCACGTGATGGTAAATCACATGGCGGACTCCATCTCTCTGCACCTTCAGCATCTCCTGCGCTACTCAATTCGCGGATCTTGTCGAGTTGTGCCGATGAATTGATCGCCCCCAAATCAGTGTTCTTATCTAGCGGATCGCCCACTCGAATTTGTGCCATACGAACTTTCAATTTCGAAAGAATTTCTTCGGAAATATTTTCTTGCAGCAGTAGCCGTGAACCTGCACAGCAGACATGACCTTGATTGAAGAAAATTCCATTGACTATTCCTTCAACTGTTTCATCTATTGGTGCGTCATCAAAAACTATATTGGCTGCTTTACCACCAAGCTCAAGAGTTGCTTTCTTTGTTGTAGAAGCGATTGCGCGTGCAATTTCCTTTCCAACTTGAGTTGAACCAGTAAATGCAATCTTGTCGATGCCAGGATGATCAACGAGCGCCGATCCCGTTGTTCCATCGCCAGTCACAATATTGACGACTCCGTGAGGAAGATCTGCTTGCTGACAAACTTCTGCAAAGAGAAGGGCGGTAAGTGAAGTAGTTTCGGCCGGCTTCAGCACGACGGTATTGCCCGTTGCTAGCGCGGGAGCGATTTTCCATGCAAGCATGAGTAAAGGAAAATTCCACGGAATAATCTGTCCTGTTACACCGTGTGGTTTCGGTGAATTACCAAGCCCTGCATAATCGAGTTTGTCTGCCCAACCCGCATGATAGAAAAAATGTGCAGCAGCCAGAGGAATATCTACATCTCGCGATTCGCGAATCGGTTTGCCATTATCGAGGGATTCAAGAACAGCAAATTCGCGGGCTCTCTCTTGGAGAATTCTCGCAACGCGAAAGAGATACTTTCCGCGCTCTCGACCAGACATCTTTGACCACGCTGATTCATAGGCAACTCTGGCAGCAGCGACTGCGCGATCGACGTCCGCTATCGAACCCAATGAGATCTGGCTGAGTGTTTCTTCAGTTGCTGGATTGAGCGTTGGGAAGACGCTCAATCCTTCGACAAATCCTCCATTAATGAAATGGCCGTATGAAGGCTTGATCGTGACAATTGCCCGCGATTCTGGCGCTGGGGCATATTCAAAAATGCTCATCTCAGCTCCTCAATCGATTGTCACGTATGTCGAATTTGGATAGTAACCATCTCGCATTTTCATGCGTTGCATCAACAAATCGTTGAGGAGTGCACTAGCCCCAATACGAAACAAGGAGGGCGTGAGCCAATCTGGTCCAGTTGTTTCATTGACGAGTACCAATTGCTTTATCGCATCTTTGGTAGTCCGAATTCCACCGGCTGCCTTAACGCCAATGCGGGTTCCAGTCATGGCATAAAAATCTCGTACTGCCTCCAACATGACAAGAACTACTGGAGGAGTAGCGGCAGGGGAGACCTTTCCCGTTGATGTCTTGATGAAATCGGCTCCAGCCGCCATTGCAAGAAATGAAGCGCGACGAACATTGTCGTACGTTACTAATTCACCAGTTTCGAGAATCACTTTGAGGTGTACGCCGGCGCTACAGAGTTTTCGGATCTTCACAATCTCGTCAAAGACAAGAGCATATTTTCCGGAGAGAAATGCTCCACGATCAATGACCATATCGATCTCGGTTGCTCCGGCATCAATTGCATCCTGAGTATCTTGGATCTTGACTTCAATTGAAGCACGTCCTGAAGGAAATGCAGTCGTAACTGCCGCCACTGCAACGTCCTTGCCGCCGATTGCATCTAGATGATCGCGGGCGATTTTCACCATATCGTTATAGACGCAGATAGCCGCAACTTTTGGAACTCCAGCATCCGTTGGATCTGGGCGAACAGCTTTTGTGCAGAGCGCTCGAACTTTTCCTGGTGTATCAGCGCCTTCGAGAGTTGTGAGATCCACCATTGAAATTGCAGTATCTATCGCCCAACTTTTGGCAGAAGTTTTAATACTTCTTGTGGCTAAGGTCGCGGCTCGAGCTTCGGCACCTGTTTGATCAACGCCGGAAAGATTTGTGAGAAAGTTTTTTAGGGATGTTTCGCTACCATCGACAAGGTTCACTGACGCCACGGGTTCACTCTATCTAGTCAATTGACAGAGAGGAATTGAGTCAAAGGAGCTCTCAAGTTGTCTAGTACTCGTTGCGCAACTTCGGATCCCTCTCGCGAAATTACCTCTATGTAACACTTCATTTTCGCCTCTGTTCCACTCGGCCTAATAATGATCCGAATATTTCCTTCTAGCCAAATTCGAATGCCATCAGTGGGGGGTAAGTCGCTTTTTGGTTTCATCAGATCATCAATAGAGATCACGCTATATCCTGCGATTGTCGTCGGTGGAGTCTCACGTAAATTTGTCAAAATCTTTGAGATGCTCGAAAGATCTTTGACACGAATGGAAATCTGTTCGGTTCCATGAAAACCGTATCTTTGCCAAATTTCATTGAGGAAATCGCCGAGAGTCTTTCCTTCATTACTAAGGTCGGTCGCTATTTGAGCGAGTTTTATCGCAGCTGAAATTCCATCTTTGTCGTTAACGCTTTGTGAATCGACGCAATAGCCAATAGCTTCTTCATAACCAAAGGTGAGTCCAGGGATTTTGGCAAGCCACTTAAATCCCGTGAGAGTTTCACGAAATTCAAGAGAGTGGTGCTCAGCGATTTTTTTGAGAATTGATGAAGAAACGATGGAATTGGCAAGTATCCCCTTTTTATTTTGACGTGCTATTGATTCTCCAAAAATTGCCCCAAGTTCATCCCCACGAAGCATTCGCCAACCCCGAATGGGATCATTGATTGCGGCTGCACAACGGTCGGCATCAGGGTCATTGGCGATGACGAGATCTGCGCTGTGTGCACGCGCTGTCTCCAAAGCCAAATCAATTGCACCAGGCTCTTCTGGATTGGGAAAAGCTACCGTTGGGAAATCAGGATCTGGTTCGCTCTGTTTTGCTACAAGTATGGGTGCGTCGAAACCTGCTTTGTCGAAGACGCGAAGAAGTGTTTCTGTTCCCACTCCATGCATAGCGGTATAGACAATTCTCAACTTGCTAGGATTGGTTCCGAGAACAGCAGTCCGTTCAACATACTTTTGAACAATGCCGTCATCCAACGTTGTCCATTGCGATCCTCGTGGTTGAGATGCCAATGATGAGATATTGGCAATCTCGTGGGAGATGTGAAGATCGGTTGGAGAAACAATTTGAGATCCTGCGTAATTAATTCCTTCGACGATTCCACCGAGATAAACCTTGTAACCATTATCTTCTGGCGGATTGTGGCTCGCTGTAACCATGATTCCCACATCGACTCCGAGTTCTTTCACCGCGTAGGCAAGCACTGGTGTGGGAAGCGGTCTTGGGAGAACAAAAACTTTCATGCCCGCACCACTCATGATTTCTGCGGATTCAAAGGTAAATTCTTCAGATCCATGGCGGGCATCTCGACCAATGACGACGCTGCTCAGTCCATGAATTTTCATGAAATTCGCAAGTCCAGCTGCCGTGCGGCCAACGACTGCGCGATTCATAGAGGAAGGACCAGGACCAAGCGGACCGCGAAGTCCTGCCGTTCCAAATTGAAGAAAGCCTGAAAAGAATTTTTTCAATTGAACTTCATCTTCTGCTTCGAGGAGAACTCGAAGTTTCTCGGCAGTTTTGGGATCTGGATCGTCTTCAATCCATGCTTGAACTTCAGCGATGAATTCGGGTTTCATGCTCCTAGAGTAGTTTCGGAATCACACCTTTGAGAAGCGCTCCCATTCGAGAAGCTGCTGCCTTGCCAGCGGCGATTACTTCTTCGTGATTGAGTTTTTCTCCCGTAACTCCTGCTGCCGCATTGGTGACGAGTGAAATTGCGAGAACTTGTGCTCCAAGTGCGTGAGCAGCGATTGCTTCTGGAACAGTGGACATTCCAACGAGGTCGGCGCCAAGAGTACGCATCATCAGAATTTCTGCAGGTGTTTCGTAGGCTGGTCCGCGCCAATGAACATAGACGCCTTCACTCAACGATGGAAGTAACGCTGATGCTCTCTCTGTCCCAACGAGACAGCGCTAAATATTTTCCCTTCACTCTTCGAGGGAAGAGTGCCATGCCTTTATTTTTGGATGCTGTACCAATTAAGCGAGTGATATCAAAAGTTTGAAAGTCGGATGTTTGAATCAAATGAGGCTTAACCCGTGAGCCGTCGTAGGCGGTGTAAGTTGCGTAATACTTTATTTGTCCATCATCTTCAACGAATTTAATGAATCGCGCATCTTCCATCCCATGGGATTCGTCGGGGGATGTAGGAAAGAGTATGCGATCTTTCAGAGGACGATCGTGAGGGAACTCAACTCGGTAGCTGCACGAAGATAACCATTTAATATCTTTAATGACATCTTCGATACTACTTTGCGTTAATTTGTCTGCCGTTACAGTGGCAATTGCACCCTCCAAATGACTAGCGTCAAATACTTCTGGAAGGAGGTTCAGCACAACGTCTGCTGCGTTTGTATCACCCAATTCGGCCATGGATGCGCGAAGAAAATCAGTTGACATTGGTGCAGAAATTTCTTTACCCGTTATCAATTGAAGGCTAGGTTCATCGAGCAGAATCTCTTTAGTTGTGAGTATTCCAGTGCGAAATTCGATTGAAGAAATGTGTCCTTCTCCCACTGCACGAGCGCTCAAAAGAAAGCGTAATTCGCCTTCCTTTACTCCAGTCTGATCCGGGTGCGGAATAATGGATGGATTGAAAAGTGCGGCGCCTTCGATTGAATACTCTTTAGTGAAATAGGCGCCAATCAATGCGCATCTATCGGCAGATACATCCACCGCGCGGGGAAGTCGATGGGAAACATGTGAAAAATTCTCCGAAAATATCAATCTAATATTGTTATGTCTTTTGGAAAAACGTCCAATTATTTCCGCCAAAGTAGTTTCAACTTCTTCATCTGTCATGCCCATAACTCGTTCCAAAACAGAGCTAGCGCGCGAAATTTCTCCATCCATAATCTCTTGTCCTGGCAGATATAGCCGAGCAATTAGTCGTCGTGGATCCCCGAGAAGTTCGGGTGGAACTCTTCGAAGTAATGCATTCTCCATGAGCATAGTAATTACTGCCTCTCGTTATCTTCACTCTACTGCGTACGCAGAGTGGATTTCCCCATTGCTGGATGAGAGAAGCCGCAGTTCAGAGTCGTTGTTCTATGAGAATTTTGCAAACTCTTGTTTTCATTGGCGGAACTGGGATAAGAGGTCTAGTATCGAATTGATAACTATTGCTGAGGATTCGCAAAGCCTTTCCGAACCGATTTCTGGTTCACAAATATTAAGAAAAGGGAACATGGGTATTCGATTTGGATTCGTTACTTCGTATCCGCCGACGCACTGCGGAATTGCGACATTTAGTCACTCACTTATTAAAGCTATACGCGATCTAAATCTGGATGCAATTTCTGTCATTCGATTGATGGACTCGGATGCCAAAGATAATGTCGACGCGGTCAAGCCTGACATTTTGAGCACTCTAAGAGCGGGAAATTCCGAGTCACTTTTCAATGCAATAAATGATCTCAACAAAATGGATATTGCCGTTATTCAACATGAGTTCGGAATTTACGGAGGCGAAGATGGTGATGAGGTTCTTGCGATCGTAGCAGGACTCAAAATTCCCTCTATTGTTGTAGTTCATACAGTCCTCATCGCGCCGACATGGCACCAGAGGATTGTGTTTACGCGATTGACCAGAAATGCATCTGCCGTAGTAGCAATGAGCAAAGCAGCACAAGCGCTCTTAGTTTCTGAATACTCAATTGACCCGGCAAAGATATTCATACTTCCGCACGGGGCACCACCATTTCCAACGTTCACATTGCAGGAAATAGCGAACCCTCCGTTGATTCTCACGTGGGGACTAATTGGAGAAGGAAAAGGAATTGAATGGGGCGTAGAAGCTATGGAGAGACTTCGCGATCTTGTTCCATCTCCGCGTTATCTAGTGGCGGGACGCACCCATCCTAAAGTTCTCGCGCGAGAAGGCGAGGCCTACCGAGAAAGACTTCAAAAACGAATTGACGATCTTGGACTTGGTGATGTCATTGAATTGAATGCTGCGTACTTAAGCGATGATGAGCTTGCCAAACTCGTCGCATCCGCGACTGTGGTACTTCTGCCTTACGACTCCGTTGCGCAAATGACATCAGGAGTATTGATCGAAGCTATTACTGCGGGACGTCCCGTAGTTGCTACAAAATTTCCTCATGCTATGGAAATTCTCGCTGACGGTGTTGGAATAGTTGTCGCACACAAGGATCCTGATGCGATTGCAACAGCTATTCGAAGTATTCTTGAAAGTCCGGCGGCGGCGACGGAAATGTCTCGACGAGCCAATGAAATCGGTGTCGATCTTTTGTGGCCGGCGGTGGCAGTTAGGTATGTGAAACTTGCAAAGATGTTAATTCAATCATCGGCTGCTGCGTGATTGAACAAACAATTTCTCAACCTACGTTTATGCATCTTAAACGACTCACTACAAAATATGGATTGCAAGAACACGCACTCTTCAACGAGCCTCGAATGGAGCACGGATATTGTGTCGATGACGTCGCAAGAGGCCTTGTATTACTTTGTCGAGAGTCACAACTCGAGCCACGAACCTCTGAGATGTTAGAGCTCTATTTGGATTTTATTATTCGTGCGATTGCGCCAGATGGTAAGTGCCACAATCGCATGGATGAGCGAGGGAATTGGGTCGATGATCCTGGTACAGGGGATTGGTGGGGAAGGGCCGTGTGGGGTTTGGGATTTGCCGCGGTCCATGCTCCCGAAGTCGATCAACGAAGTCGAGCGCTCGAAGGATTTCGGATTTTAGCGAGAACTACTTCGCCGGATCTAAAGTCGATCGCATTTTCAGTAATGGGGGCAGGTGAATTGCTTCTTTCAGATTCAAATGTCATAGAGGCGCGAAAAATTCTTCTCGAAGCTCGATTGCGATTTACGGAAGCTCGATTGCAAAATCCTATTTGGCCAGAATCTCGATTCAGTTATAGCAATGCTTCATTTCCCGAAGCGGAGATTCTCATCGGACAAGCCCTCGAAGACACGTCGTTTCTAGATCACGGAATCTCTCTCCTTGAATTTTTGATTGGTGTTGAAACCAAAGAGGGACATTTTTCTGTAACACCTGCTGGTGGTCGCTCCCTCGAGAATCGGGAGAGTGATTTTGATCAGCAACCTATTGAAGTCGCAGCACTTGCCGATGCATGCGCAAGAGCCTGGATGGCGACAGGCGACCGACGATGGATAGATGAAGTACAGAAGGCTTGGACATGGTTCCTAGGAAATAACGATATCGGCGTCCCAATGTTTGATTTTGACACGGGCGGTGGATATGACGGTCTTCACGCTCGTGGTCCAAATATGAATCAAGGAGCAGAATCCACGATTGCAATGTTGTCAACGGCACAGCAAGCGCTGCTCCTCCTTGGATAATCTTCCGAATATTTCAGTGCACATGGTCACGTACTTAAAAGTTCTGAACCAATTTTTGACATTAATTTCTGACCGCTAAAGATTTTAAATTGCCAACTTGGCTTAAGAACTGAGTGCAATACTGAAATGTGACTCTCTTTCGACTCCAAAAAGATCCAACTCCACCGAATTCTTCGGAGCCAGTGGAGTGGATTAAGGGTCAACTCCTATTCGAAAACAGAGTTGGCGCTTGGATTCCCAATAATTTCGCATCCTATGTTCGAATCTTGCATCCAGCGTATGTAGGTCGCGAACTGGATCCACTTTCGGGTTACATCTCCGTGCCGTGGAGCAAAGTCGGCGAGTGGAGTGGAAAAGAAGTTTCTACCACCTCGCATATTCGAGATGTGATGTTTCGATCAGATAGCCACTGGTGGAGAGAGGTTGGATCAGAACCTGCCCAAGGTGAGTTGGAAAGTTCTCAACTCAGTGTTCTGTTGGAGATGCTGTTGAAGGCTACTCCAGCACTGAATGAAATATGGATGTTAATTTGGACGGGTTACGGCGGAAGTCCAGACACGATTGGTTTGCCGATCGAGGTAAGCAATTCACTAACAAATAGTGGTCGGAAATACATTCTTCGAAAGGGCAGTATTGCAATATCAAATATCGAACCTAGTGAAGTGACTCATGAGAACCCGCCGACATTTTGGTGGCCGGACGATCGATCTTGGTTTGCGTCATGCGATATCGATGGTACGTCTACTTATGTTGGTGGATCCGAGAGACTCATCGCAGAAATTTTAGAGAATCCAACGCTTGAAACTTTTCGAGCGAAACTCGACGATCCGCATGAAGGTCTTTGTGTTGAGAATCCAATTCGTGAATACGAAATTCAAACTATTCCATGGGTAGTACGGCTCAGGCGTTTTCGTTTCCATTTTATTCACAGGTTTGGCAGGAGACCAAGTAGTTTAGCAATTCTTTACAAGCGGAAAAGCTGGCGAGATCGTGTTACGCCGAGAAGACTTTTCTTGGCGCTATTTGCCGGCATTGCAATGGTTTTGATATCTGGAATCGTTTTTTCTTCAGTTGATCCTAAGTCGATAGTTGCCGTCGCACGCGAGGCAGCAATCAATAAATTGATTTCGAATTGTGCAGCGCTGAATCAAAAAAGTCGGAGCGATGTAGGTCGTTGGTTAGAACCAATGTGTGGATCAAAGGACTCAGAATTGGTTCTGGCGAGAGATGGGGCGTTAGTCGTTGGCTTTATCCGATCAACATCGGCTAAATATGCCGTCTTCGCCTACGGTAGAGCTTCTATTGAAGCCCCCATCATTAACAGACATTTTGTAGTGCCAACTGCCTTATCAAAAAATCAAAGCGCAAAATTTTCAATTTCTTATGTGGAACCAAATGGAGCGGTCTGCTCCTTCCCAGCGCTTTCTGCTCCGGGTAGGTCGAGCGTTGTGGAGTGCTACATCTCAACCTATTAATTTTGACAGCGCACCGAGTAGTAAATATAGTTGCCTAAAGTCAACTAATTTCAATTCTCCCCACGGAGCTCCATAAATGGCTAAAGATCAGACAGTCGTTAAAGACAATTACAAGTGGATTGCCCTCACCAACACCACTCTCGGTATCTTCATGGCAACGATCAATTCATCCATTATTTTGATCTCCCTGCCAGCGATATTTAGAGGGGTTGGCATTGATCCACTCTCACCGGGCAATATCGGTTATCTACTGTGGTTGCTCCAGGGGTACATGCTGGTTACGGCGGTGCTCGTTGTAAGTCTTGGTCGGCTCGGAGACATTTTCGGTCGCGTTCGAATCTACAATTTTGGATTTGCAGTCTTCTCCTTTGCTTCAATCGCTCTTGCGCTCGATCCTTTTCATGGTGGCGGTGGTGCACTCTGGCTTGTGATGTGGCGTTTACTGCAAGGCGTCGGTGGAGCAATGCTCTTTGCAAATTCAAGTGCCATCATCGTTGATGCTTTTCCAACGGAACAACGTGGGTTGGCGATGGGAATTAATCAAGTTGCAGCAATCGGCGGCTCATTCATCGGACTTATTGCTGGTGGCGTTCTTTCAATCGGGGATTGGCGATTGGTTTTCTGGGTCTCAGTTCCTTTTGGAATTCTCGGAACGCTTTGGGGCTATCGAAGTCTTCGCGACAATGGAAAGAGAGCGCAGGCAACTATCGATTGGTGGGGCAATCTCACCTTTGCTCTCGGACTAACTTCCGTATTGACCGCAATGGTTTATGGAATCCAACCGTATGGAACAAGTTCTATGGGGTGGATGGCGCCGAAAGTACTAGCTGGATTTGTTTTCGGTGTGCTTTCCCTTATTGCATTCTTTGTCATTGAACTCAGAGTTGAGCACCCTATGTTCAATATTCGCCTGTTCAAGATACGAGCATTTTCAACAGGAAGTATCGCTGGACTATTGGCCGCAACTGCTCGTGGTGGATTGCAATTTA
This sequence comes from Actinomycetota bacterium, assembly GCA_037200085.1. Taxonomy (GTDB): domain Bacteria; phylum Actinomycetota; class Actinomycetes; order Nanopelagicales; family Nanopelagicaceae; genus QYPT01. The sequence continues at coordinate 24,406 of JBBCHT010000014.1, read as the reverse complement.
TGTTGATTATTTGGTTACAAGGAATTTGGTTGCCACTTCACGGATATTCATATGATGCAACTCCGCTATGGGCGGGTATTTACATGATTCCGTTGACATTTGGTTTCCTCGTTGCTGGTCCTGTATCCGGTTATCTCTCTGATCGACATGGCGCTCGCATACTCTCAACATCGGGACTCCTACTCTTTGGCGGAAGTTTTGTTGGGCTACTTCTTGTTCCAACGAATTTTCATTACGTGTGGTTTGCGATTCTTATTTTCCTCAACGGAATCGGCGGCGGAATGTTCTCCGCTCCAAATACAACGGCGATTATGAATAGCGTTCCAGCAGATCAAAGAGGCGGAGCCGCTGGAATCCAAGCTGCAATTATGAATTCTGGAATGGTTCTATCCATCGGGATATTTTTCTCGTTGATGATTGTTGGCCTTACAAATAGTTTGCCGGGATCACTCCTCAAAGGACTTGTGTCACATGGAGTTGATTCATCTCAAGCAGAGCACATTGCAAATCTTCCACCTGTCGGAAGTCTCTTCTCTTCCTTCCTTGGCTATAACCCCCTCCAGAGTTTGCTCGGTTCTCAAACTGCAGCAAACGTCAGTGATTCTCAATGGGCAGACTTAACCGGAAAGCGATTCTTTCCTAATTTGATCGCTTCTCCGTTTCATCATGGCCTTGTGATTGTCTTTTCAATGGCGATTGCGATGTCGCTAATTGGGGCGATATTCTCTGCCTTCCGCGGAACTCGCTATGTTCACGAAGAACATTCGATGAATGAGCATGTTGGTGATGTAACACTTTCAGGCGGTGCAGTCCCAGGAGAGCCAGCCATTGAGACCGAAGTGAGTAGATGACAAAGAAAGTTCCAGAGGTATCGGAGGACACACGTGAACTGGCTGCCCGGATGCAACTCAATGTTGGTCGCCTTGCTCGCGCTATTAGAAGTCACGGAGTCTCCGAGCTAACACCTTCGCAAATGTCTGCACTCGCGACAATTTCAGATTTAGGTCCGATGCGAATGAGTGAAGTCGCCGCTCGCGAAGCAATTGGTGCACCGCTTACAACAAGGATTGTCGCGAGTTTGGAAGACCTTGGCTATGTTAAGAAAATTCAAGATCGTGAAGACAAGCGCGCATTCTTAGTAAAGACGACCTCATCGGGCGTCGCAGTTTTGACCAATGTACGCAACGCCCGAACTGCGGGGTTAGCGATTCAATTAGAAGGATTGAGCAATTCTGAAATTCAAATTCTGGAGAAATCCTTCACTGTCATAGAAAAAATGATCGGTGAGCGCAAGAGAACACAGCAGATTGAGGAAGCCAAAAACTCCTAATAATGAGCAGATTTGGGGTTAAATACAGCAAAAAGAGCCTCATTTTGACCCATTGGCGCCCTCGCAGGTACTCTTACTCCCTTGCGCCAAGAGGGCGAGCATTGAAGTACAAGATCTGAAGTAGAAGCGAGGGTAAGAGCGTGCGTACATATAGTCCAAAGCCTGCCGATGCTGTGCGTAAGTGGCACGTCATCGATGCCGAAGGCATTGTCTTGGGTCGCCTTGCCACCCATGCCGCCGTCTTGCTTCGCGGAAAACACAAGCCAACTTTCGCTCCACACATGGATATGGGTGACTTCGTCATTGTTATTAATGCAGACAAAGTTGCACTCTCCGGACAGAAATCAACGCAAAAGTTTGCACATCAGCACTCTGGTTTTCCAGGTGGTTTAACTTCAACTGTTTATGGCGATCTTTTGGTGAAGCACCCAACACGCGCCGTTGAAAAAGCAATTCGGGGAATGTTGCCAAAGAACACACTTGGTCGCTCCGTTGCAACGAAGCTAAAAGTTTATGCAGGATCAGAGCATCCTCACGCAGCACAAGCACCAACTCCATATGTTTTCGAGCAAGTCTCACAGATCATTAAGTAGAGGATACGAATAAATGATGTCTGAAAACACTGTTGTCGACGAATTAGATGAGACTGAAGTACCAACTTCGTATTCTTCATCCACTCCAGCTGCTGCGACCAATCGTCCAGCGATTAAAGCACCAGGTGGCGGAACCGGTCGACGTAAAGAGGCAGTTGCTCGCGTTCGACTCGTACCGGGTACGGGTCGTTGGGTTGTTAATGGCAAAGCACTTGATGCATATTTCCCCAACAAGGTTCACCAACAATTAGTTTCAGAGCCATTTCGCACAGTTGGTGCAGAGAATGGTTACGACGTTTTTGCTCGCATCGATGGTGGTGGAGTTTCGGGTCAAGCAGGTGCACTTCGTTTAGGCGTTGCACGAGCTCTCAATGAAATTGATACCGATGCTCATCGCCCTGCACTTAAAAAGGCTGGCTTTCTTACTCGTGATGCACGAGTCATTGAGCGAAAGAAATACGGACTAAAGAAAGCCCGTAAGCGCTCGCAATACAGCAAGCGATAATTTACATCCGCGTTATTTAACCGCGAATATGGCGCTCTTTGGCACCGATGGAATTCGTGGCGTTGCTAATCGCGATTTAACTGCAGAGTTAGCCCTTGATGTTGCAGTTGCTGCTGCACATATTCTCGTTGAAAGTTTAGGTTCAACTTCAGTGCGCCCGCGCGCAATTGTTGGACAAGATTCGCGCGCTTCTGGTGAATTTCTTGAAGCCGCTGTTGTCGCTGGCTTAACAAGTGCCGGCGTTGATGTTTATCGCGTTGGCATTCTTCCAACGCCAGCAATTGCATTCTTGGTTGGCGAAAGTGGTGCAGACCTCGGCGTAATGATTAGCGCATCGCATAATCCAATGCCCGACAATGGAATCAAAATATTTTCTCGCGGTGGCGGCAAACTCGATGATTCACTGGAAGCTGCAATCGAGGCTCGCATTCGCGAACCGTGGGAGCGACCAACTGGTACAAAAGTTGGTAGAGCCATTAGCGACGAGACAGCCGCTCAGCGATACATGGAGCACTTGCTTGCATCGAATTCGGTCTCTTTGGCAGGGCTAAAAGTTGTGATTGATTGTGCCAATGGCGCTGGCTCTATTGTGGCTCCTGAAACGCTTCGCAAAGCTGGCGCTGAAGTAATTGCCGTTGCAAATCAACCCACTGGCTGGAATATCAACGACGGTTGTGGCTCTACGCATCTCGACAATGTTCGAGAGAAAGTCTTGGAAACAAACGCAGATATTGGGATTGCACTCGATGGAGATGGCGACCGTTGTCTAGCAATTGATGCCGATGGCAATTCAATTGATGGAGATCAAATTCTTACAGTGTTGGCGTTGGGTTTAAAGGATCGCGGATTACTTCGCAATAACACTTTGGTTGCAACTGTAATGAGTAATTTGGGTTTACTTGCAGCGATGAAGGAAGCTGGAATCACTGTTATTAAAACTCCAGTGGGAGATAGATACGTGCTGGAGAAGATGATCGAATCCGATTATTCGTTAGGTGGCGAGCAATCTGGTCATGTCATTTTACGCGATCATGCAAATACTGGAGATGGAATTTTAACTGCACTGGCATTCTTGCAAGAGATGGTTCGCAATAAAAAGAGTGCACAGCAATTGAGTGATGCGATGACGAAGTACCCACAAGTTCTTATCAATGTCAACGGTGTCGAAAAAGATAAATTGGATTCGTCCACAGCAATTTCAAGTGCAATTCGGGCCGCTGAAATTGAATTGGGCGATGATGGACGGGTTCTTGTAAGAGCATCAGGCACCGAACCGCTGGTTCGTGTCATGGTTGAAGCCGCGAGTGATGACTTAGCCTCTACAATTGCCTCAAGTTTGGTTGATCTCGTACAACAAGAACTGGGGTAAATCGTGTGTGGCATTGTGGGGTACTCAGGTACACAATCCGCAATCACACCACTTATTGAAGGTCTGCGACACCTTGAATATCGAGGATATGACTCTGCAGGTATTGCCCTTGGTACTCCGAACACACTTTTTATTGAAAAACGCGCCGGCAAATTAGCAAACCTTGAAGCCGCCCTCACTGAGACTCCACCAGTTGCGTTGAGCGGAATTGGACATACTCGTTGGGCAACTCATGGTGGGCCAACTGATCGAAATGCCCACCCTCACGTAGACAATGAAGGCAAACTCGCTGTCATTCACAATGGAATTATTGAAAATTACACCGAGTTGCGAACTGAGCTTGAATCACGCGGTCATATTTTTGAATCTGAAACCGATACCGAAACTGTCTCGCATCTATTGAGTGATCTTAGAAAATCCAATCAAGGTGATTTAGCTGCCGCGATGCGAGAGGCCGTTAAGTCCCTTCGCGGTTCATTTACATTGTTGGCGATCCACTCGTCAGCACCGGAAGTCATTGTTGGAGTGCGACGTAATTCTCCATTAGTTGTGGGTTTAGGTGATGGCGAGAACTTTTTAGCGTCAGATGTCGCGGCATTTATTGATTACACAAAACGCGCCGTAGAACTTGGTCAAGATCAAGTAGTTGAAATTACTCCTACAAGAATCATCATCACAGATCTTGAAGGTTATGTTTTGGAGCCTCAGGAATATGAGATCACTTGGGATGCAAGTGCCGCGCAAAAGGGTGGTTACAACCATTTCATGTTGAAAGAAATCTTCGAACAACCAAAGGCTGTTGCGGATACCTTGTTAGGTCGTTTAGGTGCTGATGGTCACATCATCATGGATGAACTTCATCTCTCAAAGGAAGAAGTTCTGGCAATAAATAAAATTGTTGTTATTGCGTGCGGAACAGCATTTAATGCAGGCCTAGTTGCGAAATACGCTATCGAAAAGTGGTCTGGAATTACAGTTGAAGTCGAACTAGCAAGTGAATTTCGATATCGCGATCCGTTAATTAACTCCCAAACACTCGTCATCGCAATTTCGCAATCTGGCGAAACGATGGACACCTTAATGGCGCTCAGACACGCAAAAAGTTATGGCGCAAGAATTTTGGCAATTTGCAACACTGTTGGTTCAACAATTCCTCGCGAATCAGATGCAGTTCTCTATACCCATGCTGGACCTGAAATAGCTGTCGCTTCAACGAAGGCGCTATTAACTCAATTGATCGCCGTGTATTTGATTGGTCTTTATTTGGGACAAACCGTAGGCAGAATCAGTGATTCAGTTGTCGGTGAGCTTCATGAACAATTGGAGTTGTTGCCTGGCAAGATCGAACAAATTCTCGAGACTGTAGAACCGCTTCGAGAGTTAACTAGAAGTTTTGCGCTCTCAACTTCCGTTCTCTTTTTAGGTCGAAATGTTGGCTATCCCGTTGCCCTTGAAGGCGCACTCAAATTAAAAGAACTCGCATATATGCATGCTGAAGGTTTTGCCGGTGGCGAACTCAAGCATGGACCGATTGCTCTCATTGAAGACGGAACACCGGTTATTGCAATACTTCCAATCGGTCATGAACATGGACTCGATGAAAAAATGTTAAGCAATATTCAAGAGGTACGAGCACGTGGTGCGAGAGTCATCGTGATTGCGGCAGAAGGCGTCAATGTGGTTGGTGCTGACCACATCATCACAATCCCAACGACTTTGCCATTGCTACAACCAGTTTTAGCAACTGTGCCTCTACAAGTGTTCGCATATGAAATGGCCGTTGCACGTGGAAATGATGTTGATCAACCCCGTAACCTCGCTAAATCGGTGACGGTCGAATAAAGATGGCGGTGTCCCTTGAGATTCGACGCCAACAGATGCTTCGAGCCTTCAGGTGGTCAGGAATTTTTCTTCTTGGATTTCTCATTGTCACTCAGCAAGTTATGACTTATGGATGGCTCAGTACGGTCGATAGAAAAATATCGGAAGCGAAGCGACATAACTTTGCACCATGGATTGATTTCATTTTTAAGAAAATAGATAACTTAGGGCTACGTGGTTTGACTGCGACAATTTTATTGATCGCTGCAGTATTGATTTCTCGGCGATTCAAATCTTGGAGACCACTCAATTTGGCTGTGCTCTCACTCGTTGCTCTCAATTTAGTAGTTGGTTTTGCCAAACTTGTCATTGGAAGAACAAAACCAAGTTTAAATATTGATCTTGTTCATGCCGGTGGGCTCTCATATCCAAGTGGTCATGCAGCCAATGCGCTACTTACATGGGGAATGTTGGCGTATTTGATTTATCGATATTCGCATAGCGAAGTTTTTCACGGTGGAATATTGGCTACAGCAGTAGGAGTGGTCACCTTGTCTGTATGCGCAGTTTCGCTCTTTCGATCCACACATTGGCTCTCAGATTTGCTCGGCGGACTCTTTATCGGAAGCGCTTTACTCGTAGCAATTGTTGCGATTGACCGCTTTTTCCCTTCAGATAGTCAGCGCTCCTGACTTAGTATTGCCGTATGTGCGGAGCCTTAAGTGATTGAGGGCATCGGCATTGATGTAGTTGATATCGCTAGATTTTCTGAATCACTTTTGCGAACCCCCGCTCTTGATGAACGGCTTTTTACAGCGGCAGAACGCTCGCTGCCAATCTCCTCAAAAGCTGCACGCTTTGCTGCGAAGGAAGCGTTAGCAAAGGCGCTCGATGCAGGTAAAGGTCTGCTCTGGCTTGATGCTGAAGTTGTTAATTTGGAATCTGGCAAACCAGTTTTTCTCTTTCGAGGAGCAATCGCTGATCTCGTTGATGGTGCATCGGTGCACCTTTCAATTTCACATGACGCCGGAATAGCTTCGGCCATTGTGATTGTGGAACGGAACTGATGCACAATCGCGCAAAAGCCGAAGTTGATTTATCAGCGATAGCGGCAAATATTCAGAAATTGAAGAGCCACACAGGCGTACCACTTATGGCTGTTGTTAAAGCAGATGCTTATGGTCACGGATTAATACCAGTTGCTCGCACTGCAGTTGATGCTGGTGCTGAATGGCTCGGGGTGGCGCTGCTCGAAGAAGCGATCGCTCTGCGAACTGCCGAGATTTCTCACCCAATTCTTGCTTGGTTGGTTCCACCTGGATCAAATTTCTCACGAGCAATTGAATTGAATATTGATTTAGCTGTCGCATCGATTGCAGCTTTTAGCGAGATATGTAGTGCAGGTAAAGAGCTCGGTACGCGAGCGAAAATGCATATTGAAGTTGATACAGGAATGACTCGTGGTGGTTTCCTTCAGGAGTGGGAACCTTTTCTGGAAGCTCTTTCTGCTTCGCAAGAGTTTGTTGAAGTCGTCGGATTGTTTTCTCATTTCGCACGAGCAGATGAACCTGGAACTCCACAGAATGCCCGTCAACTCAAGCGATTTATGGAGATGTCAGATGATCTCAATGAAATTGGAATTGAACCAAGAATTCAGCATCTATCAAATTCGGCAGCATCTCTTGTCGATGCATTGTCACACTTTGATTTAATTCGCACGGGCATTGCCATGTATGGACTTTCTCCTGACGTTAAAAACCTTGGTAGTTCTTTAGATTTAGGTTTGAAACCAGCGATGAAAGTTAGTGCCAAATTGCATTTAGTAAAGGAAGTACCCGCAGGTTCTGAAGTTGGTTACGGAGCAATCGATCAAACAAGTAGTGATACAAAGTTAGGTGTAGTTGCAATGGGATATGCCGATGGCATTCCACGTATTGCGCGAGGGGCTGGCGTATTTTTTGATGGCAATAGAGCGCCATCAATTGGTCGAGTCTCAATGGATCAATTTGTTGTTGATTTAGGAAAAGAAAGCGCTGCGAAATCTGGTGATTGGGTTACGGTCTTCGGAGATGGTTCGCAAGGAGAGTATTCAGCCGATGATTGGGGAGCTGCCAGTCAAAGTATTAATTATGAAATCGTGACAAGAATCGGACCGCGAGTACCGAAGATTTATATCCATTCTACAGAGCAGGAGAAGAGATGAGTTCACCTGCTCTCTTAGCTGTAGAAAAACTCTCTGTCGATTTTGGCGGGCTGCATGCTTTACGAGATGTCTATCTTGATTTATATAGCCAAGAAGTTGTCGGCGTCATTGGTCCCAACGGAGCCGGAAAGTCCACTTTTTTCAATGCGCTCTGCGGAATTGTCACACCAACTGAAGGTTCATTAACTCTCTATGGAGTAGAACGATCGTGGCCCAAGACCCACACACTTGCGGATTTAGGAATAGCCCGCACGCTGCAAGGTGTTGGGCTCTTTCCAGATCTCACCGTCGTCGAAAATGTCATGATCGGTGCACAGAAGTTTGCACACTCTGGATTTATTTCTGCCGCTTTTGGTCGAAGTAAAGATGAATCTCGATTGCGAGAGAGAGCGATGCTGGCTCTCGAACGAGTCTATGCAACAGGACTTGCCAATCGAAGAGCAGATAGTTTGTCGTATCCAGATACAAAGCGAGTTTCGATTGCACGAGCACTCGTGAGTGAACCGAAAATCCTTTTGCTCGACGAACCTGCGGGTGGATTGGGTGAGAGTGATATTGCATGGATGAATGCCATGATTCACAATCTCAAACTTCAATGCTCCATTATTTTGGTCGAACATCATATGGATGTTGTCATGTCAGTCTGTGATCGTCTCTATGTACTCAACTTCGGTGAAGTTATTTCAAGTGGTGTATCCGAAACAGTTCGTAGGGATCCTGCAGTTATTGCCGCCTACCTTGGGGCAGGTGCGGAATGACGTTACAAGTTAGGGACTTAACTGTTAGCCATGGTGCTATTCGCGCAATCAATTCCATTTCTTTTAGCGTTGAAGTAGGCACGCTTGCCGCAGTAATTGGGGCCAACGGTGCCGGCAAGACGACTTTACTTCTTTCTGGACTCAATCGATCGGCGACAGGATCGGCGACGTGGAATGAGAAAGAAATCCTTCATACAAAACCTGAATATTTAGTGCGCGCTGGAATCTCGCATGTTTCCGAAGGAAAGTCAGTTATCGCAGAGTTAACGGTGGCAGAGAATCTCGATCTAGGCGCCTTATGGCGTAAGAACAAGAGCGAATCGATAAAGACTCGAACAATGATTTTGGAAAGCTTTCCGCGTTTAGCTGAGCGCCTCAACCGATCTGCCGACACGTTATCTGGAGAGACGTCAGATGTTGGGCCTATCGGTCGTTCTTTAATGTCTCAACCAAAATTGTTATTACTTGATGAGCCGTCTCTTGGATTAGCTCCACTGGTTGTCGCTCAAATATTCCAAAGTATCCAAGAACTATCTCGATCAATGGCTCTCACTGTTGTGCTCGTAGAACAGAATGCGATGAGCGCTCTCAAGATTGCCGACACCGAATAGTTTTGAATTTGGGAAAGATTGCTGCTCAAGGAAGTGCCTCTTCACTGATCGCCGATCCGCAGGTCCGCGCGGCCTACTTGGGGTATTGATTATGTTTCAACTAATAAATACAACGCTTATATGGCGTGACATCAGGGGTTATCTATTCTTTGATGGCGATCGCGTTGGTTCTGTCTGGCGTTGCACGCGAGTCGTTAATTTTGCTCAAGCAGGACAGGCACTTCTTTCCACTTACATCGGGTACGAATGCATCCAAAAGTTTCACTCATATTGGTTTGCGCTTTTCCTCGCAATGGTTGCAGGTGCCGCAATCGCTGCTTTGGTTGATTCTCTATTTATGCGAACGCTCTTTCGTAGAGTTTCGACTGGCCCCAATTGCTGGAGTTGCGCCAATTATTGCAACACTTGGATTACTTGGAATTATTCGTGCAGGGTTGGGTTTGTCGTAGGAAATACAGATGTGAATATTCGCCCACCTGTATCCAATGTTGGATACACAGTCGCTGGACATACACTCGCTTTTTCTCCACTCAAACTTTTAATCGTGACATTTGCAATTGCCATTATGCTTATTCTCTCTTTAATTTTTCACGCACCGATATTGGGTTAGCACTTCGTGCATCTGCTTTCTCGCCGGAGATTGCTCGATTTGGCAGGAATCAAAGTCGATCGAATTCGAACTTTAGGTTGGGCAATTGCAGGGGCGGCTGGTGCGGCAGCAGGAATGTTACAAACTCCAATGGAACAGGTGCGTTGTCACCTGATTCACTTGATTTCAGTTTGCTGCTTGTTTTTTGGATTTATTGCCGCAGTAATCGGTGGATTAGATAGCCTCATTGGCGCCGTCATCGGTGGAGTAGTTCTTGGTTTGGTTCTTGCATTTGTTCTCACCTACATCAGCGGTTCGTTGGTATTCATCACTGCATTTGCACTTCTCATTGTGGTCTTGTTAATTCGACCTCAAGGACTTGTTGCAGTTAAGCGAGGTCGTCGTGCATAGAATCAAGAGCACAAATACTTCGCGGCTAATTTTCTTTATTGTTATTGGATTCGCGCTATTTCTTGCAAGCAATCGCGTTGATGAACTTCGCGTCTATCAAGGCGCGACTTTGGCAATGTATGTAGTGGCAATAGCATCGTTGATTTTGCTAACTGGCTATTCAGGACAAGTTTCATTGGGACATGGCGCGATCATGGCGATTGGCGGATAGCAGCAGCGCTCCTCTCGCGAACATTTGTCGGCGCCAGTTTGGATCTGTTTTGCCATCGCAGTTTTAGCGGCTGCTGCCGCAGGTGCAGTTTTGGAACCGCCCGCCGCTCGATTGACTGGACCGTATTTGGCTGGCACCACTTTGGCGTTGGCAGTCGGACTTCCCTCCATCGCCAATCAATTTTCGATTCTTGGCGGCGAGCAAGGACTCCTCTTGATGTTGGTGCCCCGCCGATGAGTTTGGGTCAGGAATTCACTCAATATAAATGGTATTTCTGGATCGCCGCTCTGGCCGCCTTGATCGCAATCTGGTGGCTTCAGAATATTCTCCGGTCACGATATGGGCGGACTTGGCGCGCAGTTCGAGGCAATGAGGTCGCTGCCGAACTCTGCGGAATCCATGTCGGAAAGTCCAAAACCCTGGCTTTTACCGTCAGTTCAGGCTTAGCCGGACTAGCCGAGCTCTCTTGGCGATGACAATTAGTACCGTTTCACCCAGCGCTTTTCCTTTGAGCCTCTCATTTGCCCTGCTTACAGGGGCGGTTCTCTCTGGCGTAAGTACCCTGCCTGGGGTCATGATTGGGGCACTAGCACTGGTTGCGACCCCAGAAATTGCCGATGCGATCTCGAATCGCTTCTCAACTTCTGAGAGCGTGACCACAAACTTGCCGGGGCTGTTGGTGAGTGCGCTCTTAATTCTCGTGGTTCTTCTCGTTCCCAATGGACCAGTTGAACAAATGCGTAGCGTTCGCGCTCGCAAGAGCGCACATACTCACCAGTAACCCCGCTGAGCCGTGCACTCTCGATTGCATTAATGGAAGGAAAGAAATGTTCGAATGAATCGTCGGAAGCTTCTCGTAGCTTCTGCAGTTCTCGCAACGGGCGGCCTCGCGGTGGCATCAATCCCAGCGCAAGCTCTCTCGCCCCGAATGGAAGTTGGCGTAAGTTCTAACGAGATCAAACTCGGTATGACTTTGCCAATGACAGGCACCGCATCCCCCGGTTACAACAAAATTCCAGCCGCAGTGAAAGCGTATTTCGATTACGTCAACGCCAACGGTGGAATCAACGGACGAAAATTAACTCTCGTTGTTAAGGACGATCAATACGTTCCTACCCAAGCCGTAGCAAAGACAAATGAATTGATCCTTAAGGACAAAGTATTTGCTCTCCTTGCACCACTTGGAACTGCGAATAACAAAGCAGTCGCTGCCTCGGTTAATCCGGGTCGTCGTGGAGTTCCTGTTCTCTTTGTAAATACCGGCTACAGCGGATTTGCAAGTAAGAAGGCATATCCAACTACCTTCACAATTCTTCCTTCATATATTGTCGAAGCGAAAATTATGGCGCAGTACATCAGCGAAAATTTCCCTGGCAAGAAAATCGGTCTTCTCTATCAAGATGACGATTTCGGTGATGACGCTCTTGCTGGGTTCAAGCAAGCTGGGTTGACCTTTGCAGTCAAAGTTCCATATGCAAGCGGTTCGCAAGGAGTATCTGGCGTACCAGCAACATGGATTCAGAAACTTTCTGGTGCCGGTGCTGATGTCGTTATTCTCTTTGGAGTATCTAGTGCAACTGGTGCTGCTTTAGGAACAGCTGCTGTTTTGAAATATGCACCAAAGTGGATTCTTGGTTCGGTCGGTGGTGATGCCACGACTATCAAAGCTCTCGGTGTTCCGGCAGGCGTTCTATATAACGCAACTGGCGCATCGTTCTTGCCGGCAACAACGGACACATCAGATGAATATGTGAAGTTGTTCCAAGACATCAATAAGAACTACAACAACAACGCAGTATTCGATAACAACGTACTCGTTGGAATGAATACCGCATTTGTTACAGCACAAGCCATTAAAGCTGCTGGATCAAATCCAACTCGAAAGAGTTTGATTGACGCGATTGAGAAGAAGGGATCGACTTTTGCTAATGCAGGACTTGTTCCCCTTAATTTCTCGGCAACAAGTCACGTTGGTTATGCCGGATATTGGTTTGGAACATATAGCCCGACAGGTGATCTAAAACAGATGGTGGAAAGTACACCGTCTACACAACTGATTCAGCAAATGGACCAGTTGTGAAATCCACCTACAAACGTCCGGCTATGCCAGCGAAGGGATTGCCAAACTAATGAATACTTCATCGACAAGAAAAGTTCGTTTGTTTTCACTTCTCTCTGCAACTGCTCTCATCGCGATGACAGTTGTTGCCCTTCCAACTACTGCTCAAGCAGCTCCTCAATGTGATGGCGGCAAAGCTGTCAATACATGTGGTGGCGCAACAAGTGATGGCGCTCCGTATGTGATCAAAGTTCCAGGAAATTTCAACGGAACAGTTGTGATCTATTCACATGGATATCGGCCAAATGTCGCTATTCCTGCAGGCATTCCTGTTTATGGTGGTTACACAGTTAATAACACACCACAACCAGGACCACTTGCCGGCGGAAAAGATACGGCAGTAATTTCCTATCTACTTTCCAATGGATATGCAGTTGCAGGTTCAGGATTTGCTCGACAAGGTTGGAATGCTGATTCAGCAATTGCAACTGATGTTGAACTTATCGGAACTTTCAAAACTCAATTCCCAACAACGAAGCATGTTGTTGCATGGGGAGAGTCCCTTGGTGGATTTATCACTCAAGGTTTGGCAGAAACTCATCCAGAGTTAGTTGATGCAGTTGCGCCGATGTGTCTTGCCGATAACTTCCAAGCCGAATTGACTGCAGCAGGTGATTTCCTTTGGGGAACAAAAGTTCTCTTTGATCCGTCAATCAAAGGTGGAAATTACGCCGCAGGTGCTGCTGGTTATGCCCAATCGATGCAAGATCTTGTGAAGTTCTTTACCGTCATGGGTAAATTGCAAGCAGGAATTTCATCAGGTGCTTGGCCAGATACTTCTAGTGACACCGGAAAAGCTCTAGCAGCCGCAGGTGTTCCTGTAAGAAGCGCGCTATTGCTTCTCGGTTTGATGGCAGGGTTACCAACGCAATCTGCTCACTTCGATTCAATTTCTGGACCTAATGGTGCGCTGAAATTGACATTCCCATTGGCCGTTAGCCCAGCGCTAGCGATTCTTGAGAATGGCGCAAATGCTGGAGCGCTTGCAATTCTTGCAACGCAAGATGCAGAGCAACAAGCGGGAGGAGCGGTCTTTGATAACACAAAGACTGATTACTCAGCTCGTGTTGCCAATGAGCGCGTTGTATTTAACGCAGCACTTAGCGGTAATACCGTCATTGATGCGCTACTTGGCGCGTTAAGTGTGCAAAATCCAGGAGCACCTCGTGCTGTTGGTGATCCCGCAGCGATTGCCGCACTGAACAAACTTCAAGCAAATACCGGAAAGATAAATGTTCCGACAATCTTGATGACTGGCGTTGCTGATCCAATCACACCCGCCGGAGCAGTTCAGAGAGTAGTCAATGCCTATGCAGATCAATACGCTGCAGCGAAAGTTGCTGCACAGGCTGACTACAAGAAGACTCGTTCATATGCTGCGCCAATGAATAAGTTGATTACGATCTGGAGTACTACTCCTGCTTCGTATACAACATTCGATGCTGTAACGGGCGCACCGATTACTACAACGGCAGCGGCGCCAGGTACTAACCACTGCAACTACACAACGGCTCAATACTTGGTCGTTGCGAAGGAACTCGTTGCGGCGGGTACTACTGGTTCGTTCTTGCGTGGATCCGAGCTTGTAACTCTTGTTCGAAAGGCTAAGAACTTGAGCATCGATCCATTCCTTACCGTTCCACTAATGAAGTACTACAGCTAGACGCTCAGAATGGAGGAGGGGTTCGGGAAACCGAGCCCCTCTTTCTTTTGCACTAATCTTTCATAACTATGGTTGAGATTAAATCTCCTGAAGAGATGTTTTCATTGGGCGAACGCATTGGTTCTCAACTCAAGATCGGTGATCTACTTCTTCTCAATGGCCCACTTGGTGCAGGAAAGACTTTGCTGACGCAAGGAATTGGAAAATCCCTTGGAATCGTAGATATCACTTCGCCCACTTTTGTAATTTCCAAAGTACATAGAGGAAAAATTCCACTTATTCATGTTGATGCCTATCGCCTTCTTCAAACAGAGAATCCATCGCTTTCACTTGATGATTTGGATTTGGATACTGAGAGAGAAGATGCCGTGACGGTCATCGAATGGGGAGGGCAAGAGGCAGCTCGACTATCGGATGAACGACTCGAAATAAACATTGATAGAGCAAGTGAAACTCGCCTTGTTTCTGCCGTTGGTATTGGTGAACGATGGAACGGCTTCTCACTATGACGATTTCCTTAGCCATAGATACTTCGACTTCGCGCACTTCTGTCGCAATTGTTGAGGGAAACGCCCTTCTGTGGCATGGCTTTCGCGATGGTGCAACTTCTCACGGAAGTGCACTTCCTGCGCTCGTTAGCGAAGGTTTAGCCGTTCAGCAAAGAATTGATCAAGTCGTTGTCGGAATGGGGCCTGGACCATATACAGGACTTCGAGTTGGTATCGCCTTCGCTCACACCTTTGCTCTTGCCCGACGTATTCCGGTAGTTGGCGTTTGTTCAATCGATGCAATCGCCTCACTTGTTCACGAAGATTTCGAATTCATTGTTGCGACTGATGCACGGCGCAAAGAAATCTATTGGGCGAAGTATTCGATGGGAACAAGAGTTGATGGTCCGCACGTGGATCGACCAGAAGTCGTCGCTCAATTGGATTTACCCATTTACGGTGAAGGAGCAGTGAAATATTCCATTGCATCTGCAGATGATCCGCTCTACCCAGATTCACTATCCCTGGTAACTCTTTCTCAAAGTACTGATTCTCAAATTTCAGAACCTTTGTATTTGCGTCGACCAGATGCAGTTCCTACAAAGGAGCGATTGGCATGACGAAATATCGTGACATGACTGCTT
Organism: Actinomycetota bacterium; assembly: GCA_037200085.1. GTDB lineage: Bacteria > Actinomycetota > Actinomycetes > Nanopelagicales > Nanopelagicaceae > QYPT01. The sequence goes on along the minus strand of JBBCHT010000014.1, from coordinate 9,091 downwards.
TTGATCTTCCAGTTGTCGTGTCAATGGAGCGAATTGTTTATCCAGCAGATGCTTGGTCGGTTGCACAATTTAAAGAGGAATTGACTGGAGTACCACGCACAAGAAAATATTTCGTAGCAACAAATGATGAAGGGGAAATCATCGGATACTCCGGAGCTTTCTCACCGGACCTCGGAATCGAAACTGATATTCAAACTCTGACTGTTGCACCAGATCACCGAAGGAAAGGTATTGGACGTTCGCTTCTGCACTTATTAATTGATTGGGCGAAAGAGCGAGGGTCGTCAGAAATATTTCTGGAAATGCGAGCTGGAAATGAAGAAGCCAATCCACTTTATATGTCTGAGGGTTTCGAGCCGATTTCAATTCGGCGCAAGTACTACGCCACTGGGGCAGATGCAGTAGTTATGCGAAAGGTTCTTGCATGACACACGAACCACTCGTTCTTGGAATCGAAACATCATGCGATGAAACCGCGATCGGTATTGTGCGTGGAAGAACGCTGCTAGCAAATGTGATCGCTTCCAGCGTTGAGGAGCATGCAAGATTTGGTGGCGTTGTGCCTGAGATAGCCAGCCGCGCTCACCTTGAAGCGATGCTGCCGATGATCGACCGCGCTCTACATGAGTCGAAGATTGCGCTAAAAGATATCGATGCAGTTGCAGTCACTGCTGGCCCTGGGTTAATTGGTGCGTTGCTTGTAGGAGTTTCCTCGGCCACAGGACTCGCACTTGGATTGGGCAAACCAATATATGGAGTGAATCATTTAGCGGCGCATATTTCAGTTGATCTACTCACTCACAGCCAACCAGTCGAACCGACGATTGCCTTACTTGTGAGCGGTGGACATTCATCTCTCTTACAAATTGATGACATTACAAGCTCTATTACAAAATTGGGCGAAAGTATGGATGATGCAGCGGGGGAGGCCTTCGATAAAATTGCGCGAGTTATGGAGATGGGATTTCCAGGAGGACCCGCGATTGATGCGGAGTCGCGAAATGGAAACAGGGAAGCAATTAATTTTCCTCGCGGATTAACTCAGCAAAGTGATTGGCAAACTCGTCCCTTTGATTTCTCGTTCTCTGGTTTGAAAACGGCAGTCGTTCGATATCTAGAGGCAACTCCTGATTACGTGAAAGCTGATGTTGCTGCATCTTTCCAAGAATCGATTGTCGATGTTTTGTTGCAAAAAGCTCTGCTTGCTTGCAAATCAACTGGTATTAATTCACTCGTTATTGCAGGTGGAGTAGCGGCTAACTCGCGCCTTCGTTCCCTAGCCCATGAACGATGCGACGTCGCCAAAATTCGCCTACGTATTCCATCTGCAGCTTTATGTACCGACAATGGTGCAATGGTCGCGGCGCTTGGATCTTAATGGTTGCCGCGGGGAGAGCGCCGAGCCAGATTAATTTAGAAGCGACTCCAGCCTTCCCGTGACTACTGTTGCTCTATGACCCGACCACTTTTCTCTTATGGCACATTGAGACAACCGGAGGTGCAGCGAGCGCTTTTTGGCAGAGAAGTTGCAACAACCGATGACACACTTCTTGGCTTTCGTCTTGACTATGTCACGATTACTGACGCAAGCGTCATTGCAAAGAGCGGAACGGATAGACATCCAATTCTTTGCAAAGGAGGTGCGGAGGATTCAGTTGTTGGCGCCTATCTAGACCTCTCTCCGGCCGAGATTGATATTGCCGATAAATATGAAGTCGATGATTATGTTCGCATCCATGTGATTCTCATGTCTGGCGTTTCGGCATGGGTCTATGTTGCCGCCGAGGTAGCCAATGTTTTTACTTCGATACCACCAGACCTTGGTGATGAAGAAGTTATGAAAGGCGCATGGAATTGATGGGCGAATAACAAGATTCATCTGGTAATATCTTGATTCATCAAGATAAATCTGGAGGAGCAATGACTGTAGTTCGCAAGAAATTTTCGTCCCAATTGGATCCTGCCATTTTGGAAGCGGCTCAAAAAGCTGCCACTTCGGAAGGGCGACAATTCCAATCTCTATTGGAGGATGCTCTTACGCAGTATTTGGAGCGAACCCAAACAACTAGACCACGGAAACATGTGCTTGAGGCGCTCGGGATGAGCCTTGAAGAGTTTGACGAGCTGTATACAGAGCTCGCGAAGTAACGAGTGTGAGTAAGGATTTTGAATATCTAACGCTTGCCGATGCACTTGCAATTCACGCGATCCTTATCAAGAGATACGGCGGTTCGGATGGGGTTCGAGACATGGGAGCCCTTGAATCGGCTCTATTTCGTCCGCAAACTGGCTATTACGACGATGTGATTGCTGAAGCTGCTGCCCTCCTTGAAAGTCTCGCCATTAACCACCCCTTTATTGATGGCAACAAGCGTGTGGCCTTCGCCGTCACGGATGTTTTTCTTCGGATAAATGGGCATGAATTAACTCTCAGTAGTGCTGAGATCTACAAGAAGTTTATGGAGCTATTTGACGCTGGTAATTTCAAATACGAGTACTTGGAGCCATGGCTACGAGGGATTGTTCAACCAAACCCCGATCCAAATTGACCCTAAGAGGTCTCCCTTCTAGGCTTGGCGTTAGCACTCAAGGGTCGAGTCTGCTAATTCGATCGCTGAGGGAAATCCCACCATCAGGTGGATAAAAAGTTGAACAACTATAGAAGGAGTCAACAAATGGCCGTTGCCATTAAGCCACTAGAAGATCGCATTGTTGTAAAGGCTCTCGAAGCCGAGAAAACCACTGCATCAGGTCTTGTTATTCCAGATACTGCCACCGAGAAGCCACAAGAAGGCACAGTTATTGCAGTTGGACCAGGTCGCTTTGATGATGGCGCTCGCGTTCCATTGGATGTCAAAGTTGGCGATGTCGTTCTTTACAGCAAATACGGCGGAACAGAAGTTAAGTACAACAATGAGGAGTACCTAGTTCTCTCTGCTCGCGACATTCTCGCTGTGATTGAGAAGAAGTAAATGGGAAAAATTCTTGAGTTCGATGAGCACGCACGTCGTGCCATGGAGCGTGGCGTCAACATTCTTGCTGACACCGTCAAAGTAACTCTTGGACCTAAGGGTCGAAATGTTGTTATCTCGAAGTCTTACGGTGCACCAACAATTACCAACGATGGTGTGACAATTGCTCGAGAAATCGAACTCTCTGATCCCGTCGAAAATATGGGCGCACAGTTGGTGAAGGAAGTTGCAACAAAGACCAATGATGTTGCAGGAGATGGAACAACCACTGCAACAGTTTTGGCTCAAGCGATGGTGAAGGAAGGTCTTCGCAACCTTGCTGCCGGCGCGCAACCAATGGACATCAAACTTGGAATCGAAGCTGCAGTTGCTGCGGTTATTGAAAGCCTTCGTGCAAATTCCACGAAAATTGAAAATAAATCACAAATGGCCGACATTGCAACAATTTCAGCGAAGGATCGCTCTATCGGCGACTTAATCGCTGAGGCAATGGACAAAGTTGGAAAAGATGGCGTTATTACCGTTGAAGAATCGACTACCACCGGACTTGAACTCGAGTTCACCGAAGGTATGCAATTCGACAAGGGTTATATCTCTCCATATTTCGTCACCGACCAAGATCGCATGGAGACTGTTCTTGAGGATGCATATGTCCTTATCAGCGGAAATAAAATCTCTGCCCTTGCCGAACTTCTTCCAATTTTGGAGAAGATTGCTCAAGCCAGTAAACCACTTCTTATCATCGCCGAAGATGTTGAAGGTGAAGCACTTTCAACTCTCGTCGTCAATAAGATGCGCGGAGTATTTACCTCCGTCGCTGTTAAGGCTCCTGGATTTGGCGATCGTCGCAAGGCAATGCTTCAAGACATCGCAATTCTGACTGGTGCTCAAGTTGTTTCATCCGAAGTTGGAATGAAACTTGATCAAGTTGGTCTTGAAGTTCTTGGTCGCGCTCGCCGCATTGTGGTCTCTAAAGATGACACCACCATCGTTGATGGTGCTGGAGATAAAGCTCTCGTTGAAGCACGTGTTGCAGAAATCCGTAAGGAATTGGAAGTTACTGATTCCGAGTGGGATCGCGGCAAGTTGCAGGAGCGAGTTGCAAAACTTGCTGGCGGTGTAAGCGTTATCAAAGTTGGAGCACATACCGAAGTTGAATTGAAAGAGCGCAAGCACCGCGTAGAAGATGCAGTTTCAGCAACGCGCGCCGCAGTAGAAGAAGGCGTTGTCGTTGGTGGAGGTGCAGCACTTGTACATGCAGCGGATGCTCTTATTGGAGATCTCGGCTTCGAAGGTGACAAAGCAGTTGGTGTTCGTCTTGTGCGCAAAGCATGCGATGAGCCACTTCGATGGATTGCAGAGAATGCAGGACTTGAAGGCTATGTCGTTGTTGCAAAGGTTCGTGCAATGAAACCTCACGAGGGATTCAATGCGGCGAGTGATGTTTACGGCGATCTCACCAAGGATGGCGTTATCGATCCAGTAAAGGTGACACGTTCAGCGCTAGCAAATGCTGCCTCAATCGCAGCAATGTTCATTACAACTGAAGCAGTTGTCTTCGAACGTCCAGAAGAGGAAGAACCAGCATCAAGTGGCAATGGCCACTCACATGGTCCTGGCGGACACTCGCACTAGTTGTTACCGACTTAGAAAAAATAAAATGGGCTTTGCACTTCGGTGTGAAGCCCATTTTATTTAACATCATTTGGCCGGATTGTCATTTATGGATAAATTTCTAAAAGCGTGTTTGAAAATCGAATATTTACAATTGTGATTCATCTTAAGGGACTCAATAAGAATTATTTTGTGACTAATTTTCTATATACATGGTCCAGATGAATTGATAATCTGAAGTGTGGCAACAAGTGGAAACATCCAGTCGCTAATAAGCCTTCTCACAGACGTTGATAGTTTGGAAATTCCTGATTTTCAACGGAATTACTCTTGGGAAGATTCACAAATCGATGATTTTCACAAAGATGTTATGTACTCCCACAAAAATGGTGGTTCACATTTCCTTGGATCAACCATTTTTATGAAGAAAAGCGAAAACCCTGATGATAAGACGTATCAAGTTATTGATGGTCAACAGCGCTTCACCACTATTTTCATGTACATCGCAATACTTCGCGACTTGGCTCGCGAACTTCCGAGTCAAGATATTCCTCCGACTAGTGCAAGTGGGATAACAATTAATGTGGCGAGTAAAGCAAATAATTTGCTCTTTTCCAGCGATGAAACTGGTGAAGCCCGCTTCAAATCGAATTATTTATTAAAATCTTTCTTTTACGAGCACGTAATTCGCGAACCGTCACCTGATCGCCCTTCGATGCCAACTAGGCATAAATATTTTTCTCTAGATTTGCGAAAAGCCTACGGGCGAATTAGATCGCTACTAACAGACGAATTGAACAAGTGTGAATCAAGCGACGAAAAACTAAGATTTCTATGGGGAGCCTTGAAGGCTCTTCAAGACAGATTTCAAATATTGAAGATTTTGACGACCACTTACCCCGAGTCTTTTGATGTATTTATGACATTGAATAATCGAGGTTTGGCACTTGGTCCTTCTGATCTTGTTAAGAGTCTGTTTATGAAATACATGACCGCTGGATTGACTGGCGATGCCGTCGTTGAAGCGAATCAAAACATTGCCATGGAGTGGAAAGAGGCGACAGACAATATCGATAATGGCGACCCAGATCAGTTCTTAAGGCACATGTTGGTTGCAACTCAATCCGAATCTGTTCAAGCGAAGCAAATTTTTTCGCGAATCGATAGTTTGGTTAAGTTCACCGAGGGCAACGAAAAGGCCGAAAGTCGAAAGTTACTAACTCAAATAAAAGACAAGTCTGTGATCTATGCAAATCTTCTGAAACCTCAAAGCATTGACGATAGTTTCATTCGGAATCATTGCATCGCTCTGCATCAACTTTTGGACTCTTACCGAATTTTTATGCTTTTAGTGTTGGATAGTTCCAGTTCACTTACAACACCACAGAGAAGAGAGCTTTCCAAGTTGTGTGAAATTCTATGTATAAGATGGGTACTAACTGGTGGCAATGCCCAGGACTTAGAGAATCATTTCCAAGTGGTTTGCAATCTTTTCAGGAGTGAGAGATTTGACTATGTCGCAATTCGTGAGAAATTGATCTCCAACATTCCGGCTGACGCTCGCGTAAGAATATTTTTTGAAACGGAGATCACGAAAACTAATTTAGTGAGAGTGGTATTGCACAGAATAAATACTTTGGTGGGCGACAACGATCGATTAATAAATTTGGATGCTAGTAAAATTCACGTTGAGCACGTTGCACCAGCGACACCTACCGATGAGTGGAAACTTGCTTTATTTCCAGGCCGACCGACCGCTGAAGTGACGCCCGAGTACTCTGCAGTCGTCGAGCAATGGGGCAATAAGACGATTTTAGACAAGACCATAAATCTTTCGATAAAACAGAAATCATTTCGCGAGAAGTGTGACGGTTCCAGTGCAGGAGAATGGCAAGGATACCGAAGCTCACCAATCGCGATCACAAGAGAATTGGTTGATGTCACGGAATGGACAACGGCGTTAATGCGGAAGAGAAATAGATGGATATGCGACGCATTCTTGAAAATATGGAGCATCAATTCGGATGAAGAGTCAGTCTCTTCATTTGCTGAATGGACAGAAGTAAACTCCTCCGATTAGTTCGTATTTATTGATGATCGAGAGTTCATTCTCAGTGAAACCTTAAAAGGCCAGAACTTTTGATTCTCGCTTTCGTTAGATCGGATTCTTAGTCAATTGGACTTTTTTAACAAATCTCGAATCTCTTTAAGAAGTGCAATATCAGCCGGATCTGCGGCTGGAGCAACTGGCGTTGCTTCGGCTTTCTTCAACTTTGCTGCAATTCGATTCATTGGCGTGACGATTAAGAAATAGAGGACTGCGGCAATGATGACAAAATTCAAGATTGAGTTAATGAAGGCGCTCCAGTCAAAAGCGACTTATTAACAATAAATGCACCGCCATGTACTCCGCCTCCACCAACGAGTTTGATTAATGGCTCGATAAATGATTTGGTGAGTTGAGTAACGACTCCACCGAATGCGGCACCAATTACTACTGCGATGGCAAGATCGACAACATTGCCGCGCATGATGAAATCACGAAATCCCTTAACCATGTCTTCCTCTTTTCCGAGTTTTCCAAGTTTCCTTAGTTTTCCGAGAGTTTTCAGCTCTCCCCTATAAGGAGATCCAATACCGACTGATCCTATTCCCGGATTCTTCAACAAAGGTGCTTTCGAAGACGCCACCATTTTTCTTTATTGCCATTTCCGATCCGATATTTCCTTCATTACAGGTAATGAGCGCGCGCGGAATGCCTAGTGACTTTGCAAAATCAAGTCCCATTGCGCAAATTTGTGTGGCGTAGCCTCGTCGTCGAAATGCAGGTCGTATGCCGTAGCCAATATGCCCGCCTTGCTGAAGTAGCCAGTCATTTAATTCGTGGCGGATAGAGACGCGTCCAACAATTTCTCCATCAACTTCTGCTACAAGAAATGTCGCAGGTACCAAGTGTTCGGGTAGATCCCTTCCAAGGCGTGCGGATTCTAGGCGATCCAAGTATTCGGACCATGAACTCTCCTCATCGAATGGACCTTTCGGATCGAGAAGGAAATTGAAGTCGTCATTATGTAATTCATGTTGAGCTTGTATTGCAACTTCTTTGTCGTCGAGGTTTAACGGGCGCAAATCATTTCGGAATGCTCTCATAGTTGAACTAATTCCTGCTTGAGCCACCAGGACAAAACGAGTATTTCAAAGTTGCATTCGTTCGTGGGTGCATGTTTTGGTGCAGGCATCTTCTGGCAAGGAAATGAACTAATTTAATTGAACACCTAACCTACGCAACATTTCATATGGCGAGATACAGGGCACATTGAAATCAGCGCAAACATCTGGAATATGGACGCGTTTTTTGGATAGGGGTTCGGATTTTTCAAGAGTGACAACGGTATCTGTGTGGGCGTGGGCCTGGGCGACTAAGGGCAAGTCCGCTACCCTAAAAATTCTCTCTGAGCTGTCGCAGTGTAACTTTTGGTTGTACTCCATTGAGAAATTGTGGCAATTGAATTTATCGTACTTTGGTCAGGTTGCAGAAAAAAAGATCGAACTGCTGGTTGCTTTGCCCAAACACTGAGATCATCTCCAAATTGTTGTAGTTCATCAAATACAGCCTTGACAGAAAAAACTTCGCCATTTGCGTGAGCTTGTATTAAGGCAGTCCAAAACCTGGTACAAAGTCGAATCCGTAGTAAGAGTTCTTTGCCGTTATGAATATATTTGAATCGAGAATGAACATCAGACAACCCCTACAATTTCTGCAAATTTTGAAAGTGGAGTGAGTCTTTATCCCAAGCAATTTGAACGCGTCTCTGTGAAGTGTATTTCCAGCAAACGTATCCTTAAAAAGTGCTCTTGGAAATATTTTTCCGGTCCTAACACCTTGAGTATTGTAAAAATTGCCCCCAGTCGAATCCGAATTTGTTCGATCGAACCACTCGTTAGCTTGACGCAGTTCGACAGCGAAAACGCGATCGAAAAGATCACTTGCAATCATTCCTAAATCTCTTAATCGAACAAGAATCATCAACCGACTCAATTTCAGAGTTCTGGAAGCGTTTGCGAGTTCGAAGCTCAATGCCTCATCCGTTGCATTCAAATTCCGGAATTTGAACGAACATCGGTTTCAGGGAACAAAAATTCTGCTGCGACAGAGTTACACCACTTTTCATGTGGATCGGATGACCCACCTGTTGCTCGGATTTCCGCAGCCGAGACGCCACGATCTCCTAGATACAGATGGGCAAGCTCGTGGATCAAGGTGAAAATTTTGCTGCTCGAGTGTCTGTGCCGTTTATAAAAATTAGTGGGGCAAAGGGATCCGAGAGAGCAAAACCTCGAAATTCGCGGTAATCTAGTTTCCTGCGCGTGTTAGTTCCAACAACGCCATTGACCATCACCATAACGCCAAGTGATTCGATTAGTTCCGATAGTATTTTGAACGCTTCATCGATGTCGGACGGGTTGAGACTTGCGTAAGAGTCCAAATGAAGATCGGTTAACAT
>JBBCHT010000013.1:0-55430 GCA_037200085.1 Actinomycetota bacterium | reverse complement strand
TTGGCTAGTCTATTAGGATCACTTCGTGCTCGAAACTTCAGCCGAATCACCTGCTCCAGTTCGCGTTGTTTCAGAAGCCCTCAAAGATTATTTAGATCGCCTCGGACCTGTATGGGTTGAAGGTGAAATCTCAGAAATTAATGAACGCACAGGCATGGCTTTCATGCGACTTCGTGACACGAGCGTTGATATGAGTCTGTCGGTTATGTGTCACAAAAGTGTTCTTGCACCCGTTGCACCACTGCCAGCAAATGCGCGTGTAGTGATCCTTGCAAAAGTTTCGTATTACACAAAGAGTGGAACCCTCTCACTTGCTGCAAAAGAAATTAGGCAAATCGGAATTGGCGAACTACTTGCGCGGCTTGAGCATCTCAAACAATTGCTGGCATCTGAAGGACTTTTTGCAGCCGAACTCAAACGCCCTCTCCCCTTGCTACCTAAGAAAGTTGGATTGATCTGCGGTAGAAACAGCGCCGCTGAAAAAGATGTTGTCGAAAACGCTCGCCGTCGTTGGCCCGCTGTTCAATTTGAAATCCGTGAGGTAGCAGTTCAAGGATCAGCTGCAGTCATTGAAGTTTCCGCTGCACTTCGCGAATTAGAAGCCGATGAAGACGTTGAAGTCATCATCATTACTCGAGGCGGCGGCTCTTTCGAAGATCTCCTTCCATTTTCCGATGAAGGTCTCGTTCGTCTAGCAGCTTCTTGCCAAACTCCAATTGTTAGCGCAATTGGGCACGAACAAGATGCACCTCTTTTGGATCTCGTCGCCGATCTTCGCGCCTCAACTCCAACCGATGCTGCCAAGAAAGTTGTTCCAGATATCAGTGAAGAGTTGGCGATGATTCAACAACTTCGCGAGCGCAGTTATCGACGAGTTACCTCCCTCGTCAATTTGGAAATCGAGCGCATCGCGGCGATCATAGAAAGACCTGTACTGAGAGAGCCAATGGTTTTAGTGACTTCTCGATTGGAAATTATTCAAGGGCTGCGTGATAGATCACATCGAAGTACCTCCCACGCAATCGATATCGCAAAAGAGGAACTCCTCCATCTCACCGCTCGAGTCCGCTCTCTATCTCCACAATCAACTTTGGACAGGGGTTATGCAGTGGTGCAGCGAGCAGATGGTTCGGTCGCACGAGATCCACGAGAATTAACGGTTGGCGAGCGACTTCGACTCAGATTGGCGCGAGGCGAAACTCACGTCACTGTCAGCGAATCGGCCGAGTAAACAAGAGAGTAGATTTGCATCCATGGCTCCAAGTAAAGATTCACCGAAACTTTCTTATGAAGCAGCGCGAGATGAACTCATTCAAGTAGTCGCGAATTTGGAAGCTGGCGGAGCAACTCTTGAGGAATCACTCAACCTTTGGCAACGCGGCGAAGAGTTGGCGAAAATTTGTCAGGATTGGCTAGACGGCGCTCGTGAAAAACTCGCAGCGATCAAACCAACGCCATGAGCCCTAACTTTTCTTACTCCGATTTGCTGCCTATTGGTTCGGATACAACCAAATATCGATCCCTCGGCAGTGAAGGTGTTTCAACTGTCCGCCTCGGTGACAAAGAATTTCTAACGGTCTCACCTCAAGCAATTGAGCGCCTAACCGAGACCGCAATCCACGACATTTCCCACTACTTACGCAGCGAACACCTTGCTCAACTTGCCAGCATTTGGATGATCCCGAGAGCTCGGCCAATGATCGCTTTGTCGCCCTGGATTTACTCAAAAACGCCAATATTGCAGCGGGTGGAGTACTCCCAATGTGTCAGGACACTGGCACAGCGATTGTCATGGGAAAGAAAGGTCAGTTTGTTCTGACCGAGAGCAAAGATGAAGTCGCAATTTCTCAAGGCGTATATGACGCATATACCAAACTCAATCTTCGCTATTCGCAGATGGCCCCGGTAACGATGTGGGAAGAGAAGAACACTGGTAGCAATTTGCCTGCCAAGTAGAAATTTATGCTGACTCTGATCACCCAGATGAATATTCATTTCTCTTCATTGCGAAGGGTGGCGGCAGCGCTAATAAATCATTTCTTTATCAAGAGTCGCGCGCGATTCTTAACCCGACGAGTTTCTACACATGGCTCGATGAAAAACTACGATCCATTGGAACATCGGCTTGTCCTCCTTATCACCTTGCAATTGTGATCGGTGGAACTAGTGCCGAGCACACAGTTAAGACTGCGAAATTAGCAAGCACCAAATATTTAGATTCTCTGCCAACAACTGGGGATGCTGCAACGGGACGTGGATTCCGAGATCTCGAGATGGAAGAGGAAGTTCTCAAACTCACTCGAACTCTCGGTATCGGTGCGCAATTTGGCGGAAAGTATTTCTGCCACGATGTTCGAGTCATCCGACTTCCACGACATGGAGCATCACTTCCAATTGCAATTGCTGTTTCTTGCTCCGCCGATCGTCAAGCGAGAGCAAAGATCACAAAGGATGGAATCTTCCTTGAAGATCTCGATCGCGAACCTGCTCACTTTTTGCCAGAACCTGCTCACGCGTTGGAAATCGACAACGATTCAAATGTGGTCAGAATTGATCTCAACCAGAGCATGGATCTCATCCGCAAAGAGTTAAGCAAATATCCCGTGAAAACTCGAGTCTCCTTAAGCGGTACTTTGATCGTTGCTAGAGATCTCGCCCATGCCAAGTTCAAGGCCATGATTGATGCGGGCGAGCCAATGCCTGAATATTTAAAAAACTTTCCTATCTATTACGCAGGTCCTGCCAAGACACCTACGGGAATGGCTTCAGGTTCTTTCGGCCCAACAACGGCCGGTCGCATGGATTCCTATGTCGAATACCTGCAATCTCGCGGCGGCTCTTTCGTGATGTTGGCAAAAGGAAATCGATCTGCCGCAGTGGCGCAATCCTGCAAAACCTACGGCGGTTTCTACCTCGGCTCCATCGGAGGGCCGGCCGCGCGTCTTGCCCAAGATTGCATCAAGAAAGTCGAAGTTCTGGATCTACCCGAATTAGGAATGGAAGCGGTCTGGAAAATTGAGGTTGAAGACTTTCCAGCTTTCATCATTATCGACGACAAAGGCAACGATTTTTATGCCCAGACATCCAAGCCGCTAACTATTGGATCGCGACCCAACTAATCAATTAGTAAGGTCAATAAGAATTGTGGCTATAAAAACGAAGTAGCGCTGAGCAAGGTGTTGAGTAACGCACATCAATGTAGTGAAGACCCCAACGGATTTGAGTCAGAGGGTTAGTCCGCCAATCGGTGGCAATGATGTTCATCTTTCCTGCGGGCAAAGCTTGGGCAATTCCATGAGCACCAGAGTGGCGATTATGCGCCTTGTAATTCCAATGGCTTTCGCGATCCCACAATTTCTTGAGGCACGTGTACTGATGAAGATTCCATCCAAACTCATTGGCCATGATCTTGCGGGCGTAGCTTTGAGCACCCTTGGGATGGCGAGCCAATTTCATTTCAGTAAAGGTTTGCGAAACCAAGGCCAACTCATTTGAGGAGACCGCTACCGTGGTCCGAAGTTGAGAGAAGAGGGTCAAGGCGCTGCTGGGTTGGGCCGACAATTCAGCGGCATCAGGCAGGGCAATCATGCTCCGCATTCGAAACTCTTCGGCGTTAGCGCTGGGTTGGGTGGAGGTGAGAAAAATCAGGGCTGCAACGCTTGCCCAAGCGACGACAGATTTGTTGAAGGCAGGACGAACTCGAGTGATCAGTGGTAACGCTGAACGCATCCTTGCCGCCTCTCGATACTCGTTCGTAACTTCTTTACTTCTCTTCCCACATGCACAACCGGCCCAAAATGGGCTGAGGTTGGTTGGGGGAAGGTCTAAAGGGTGGCAAGGAGGTAAACAATCGGCAAATCACAACACGCGTGGTGCGAAAATTCCCAGAAAAACGTATACCTGTGGAAAAGTAAAGAGGCAGGTCGCCTAGGGGAAGTCCGAAATGTCCTAAATGTAACTGTGATCTATTCCTAGAGGATTTTTTCGACCCTTGTGGCCCTCTCGAGCCACCCTCGCCAAGTTAGGTAGTGATCGGACCTTCGAGGAGTTCGGTCACTAGGGCGGCAATCGGCGAGCGCTCGCTCCGAGTCAAGGTGATGTGGGCAAAGAGCGGGTGACCTTTCAGAGTTTCAACCACAGCGACCACTCCATCGTGGCGTCCGACTCGAAGGTTGTCTCGTTGGGCGACGTCGTGGGTCAAAATGACGCGCGAACCTTGGCCGATTCGGGACAAGACAGTGAGCAAAACTCCTCTCTCCAGAGACTGAGCCTCATCAACAATGACGAAGGAGTCGTGGAGAGAACGTCCGCGGATATGAGTAAGGGGCAAAACTTCAATCAGACCCCGATCAAGAATTTCATCGATGACGGGCTGGCTAACAATCGACCCGAGGGTGTCAAAAACTGCCTGTGCCCAGGGCGACATTTTCTCGCCTTCACTTCCTGGCAAGTAACCAAGCTCTTGGCCACCCACTGGATAGAGCGGTCTAAAGACAACAACCTTTTTATGTTGGCGTCGCTCCATCACTGACTCGAGTCCGGCACAAAGAGCAAGGGCGCTCTTACCTGTACCGGCCCGACCACCCATCGAAATGATTCCAATTTCTGGATCAAGAAGTAAATCGATTGCGACTCTTTGCTCGGCACTTCGTCCATGTAACCCAAAGGCAGTGCGATCGCCTCGAACAAGTTGGAGTTGTTTCTCCGAAGTGACTCTCGCTAGCGCACTTCCCTTTTCAGAGTGCAAGACAACGCCAGTGTGGCAAGGAAAAGTTAAGGCAGCTTCATGATCGGTTCGCTCTGAGGCAAAGAGATCATCGATCACACTTCCGGCAACGGTGAGTTCGACCATTCCGGTCCATCCACTATTGGAGACGAGTTCGGCTCGATACTCCTCGGCTTCAACTCCAACCGAGGATGCCTTGACTCGCAGCGGAAGATCTTTGCTTACGAGAACAACGTCTCGACCATCGGCCATAAGTTGCGGGCAATTGCCAGAATTCTTGAATCATTGCTGCCATCTCGTAAAAATCCCGCAGGAAGTGATGACAAATCTGAGTGATTGAGTTCAACGGAGAGCGTTCCACCCTTATCCGTGACCGTGAGTGGTTGATCAAGGCGACCGTGGGTTATTCGTAAATCATCGAGGGCTCGAAGGGCAGCTCGGGCAAAGAATCCGAGTTCGGGGTGATCGCGTTTAGTCTCTAATTCGCCAATAACGACGATAGGAATGATGACTTCATGTTCTGCAAATCGAGTGAGCGCGCCAGGATCAGCCAGCAAAACGCTGGTATCGAGCACATATGTCCTTTTGCCGGTCAGAGCCGTCAATCAAACTCTCGCATTCTTTGGAGTTGTCCTCAAACTTTCTGGAACCGTTCCCGAAAGTGTTTAACAAGAAAACCGTAGAACTGCCCAGCCTTTAGACATTCGCGACACGCGCTAGGAAAAGATCCTTTTTAGTGAAACCTTCTTGGAGTACTCCATCGAACCGACTGCAAAGAGGCGCACTGCCACTCGCAAAACTACAAATCCGCAAATGAAGAGTTCGGCAATAATTCCAATCGCTTGGCCAGTTGTAAGAGAACCCAGTCCATTTCGAACCATTGCCGTGACTGGGGCAGAGTAGGGAAAGTAGGTAAAGACTTGAACTATCAAAGCTTGTGGGTTTGAGGCCACAAGTGAAATTACCCAGAAAGGAATAAAGAGCAAAGAGACTACTGCGCCAAAAACCTGACCGGCTTCCTTGGCCGTCGGCATGATCGCGCCGACTGCCACCAGAGTTCCCGTAAAGAGTGAGAAACCAGAGACAAGTAAGAGCGCTCCGATTGTCATAGGACCTGCAGCGAAATTAAGTGAAGATAAATCGAAGTTTGGCAGATGGAGATTTTCGCGAAAGAAAGTGTAAGAAATCAAAGCGGGCAGCGCAAAAATCGTCATTTGCGTAACGCCAATAATAAAGAGAGCGAAGATTTTTCCGATCACCAAGTCGTGGGATTGAGAGTTGTCAAAATCATCTCCGTGACGCGGTTCTCTTTCTCCTCTTGGGTACTCGTCAACATTTGATTTCCAATAACAAAATGACGAGATAGAAAATCAGTAGAAATAGAAGTGGAGGAATTGCATCGCCCAGACTTCCAGCCTCTTTACCGTTGCTATAAGTAGTTGTCGAAATATCTAGCTTGTTTGCTGAAATTTTTGAAAGAGTGTCGTTATTAATCGCCGACTTTGCACTTAAGGCAAGAAGTTGTCCAGCCACCGCCGAGTATTTTCCGTTGTTGAAAATTCCCTCGTTCTTGCCGAAGACTCGAATCTTTTCAGTGGCAGGATCCTCCGGGAAGAGAAAAAATGCGCTCGCTTTTCCAGACTTCACGTAAGCAATTGCAGTATCTCCATTGTCAACCTTGGTACCTCCAAGGGCAACGGCGATATTGAAATCTACATATCCCGATTTATCTTGATAGAGGAAATCGAATTTTTCATTCTTCTGAGAATCAACTTCGTGAGCAGTGGAAGCATTAGAAACAACGTTGAGTCCAATGACTACGCCAATGACAATAGGAACCATCAACGTTCCTATCCAGAATTGCCTCTTCTTAAGTGTTCGAATTACTTCAAAAGATACGACGGTGCCGAGGTTATGACGTGCCATTTTCACGCGACCTCTCTTGCCGCTTGAGCGCCATAAACTTCGAGGAAAATGTCATCCAGAGATGGCTTTTTCGGCAGAAAACTCGTAACTGCTAATCCACTGGCAACCAGAGAATTCAATATCTTTGAGGCGCTGACTCCATCGGCGGCCTTTAACTCAGAAAAGCCTGACTCAGATCGCGTAATAGTAAAGAGAGGTGATGGCGAAATGCTGCCCTCGTGTTCAATGTGAATGAACTCCTCGCCAAATTGACTCTGCACTTCCGAGATCGTTCCGTATGCCCGAGACACTCCATCCTTCAACAAAATCACCCGATCGCAGAGCCTTTCGACTTCCTCCATCTGGTGGGTGACCATGAGGACTGTCGCTCCAGCTTGCTTCTGTTCATCGATGATGTCCATGAGCAATCTGCGATTAACGGGATCAAATCCCTTAGTTGGCTCGTCCAGAATCAGTAGTACTGGTTCATTCATAAGAGTGACGCCAAGTTGAATCTTCTGTTGCTGTCCACTTGATAACTTGTCGAGCCGAACTTTGGCCTTGTCGGCAAGCCCCACGCGTTCCAAATAATTCGTAGACCAATGAATTGCCGTTGCTCTAGAGAGTCCTTTTAACTTTCCAAAATACGTCATTACATCAATGACAGATTCTTTTTTATAAAGGCCGCGTTCTTCTGGCAAGTATCCAAGTTTTCCGCTTCGTTCTGGCGAGAAGGGAGCTCCGTTGACATGCAAGGTGCCACCGGTGGGTTGGTAAATTCCTAGCAGTGCACGGATCGTTGTTGTTTTGCCCGAACCATTTGATCCCAGAAATCCAAAGGTTTCCCCTCGGAAAACATCAAATGAGAGATCTCTAATTACCGTGGTACTTCCGAAATTCATTTTGAAATTTTCAATATGTACAACTGCTTCGGAAAGTGATCCACTCATCTCGTTACGCTCCAAAACGTCGATGTCTCAAAGAATATGCACGAAGTGCCCGAAGGAAATCTACTCGCCGAAAATCTGGCCAATACGCTTCACAGAAATAGAACTCAGAATGGGCGCTCTGCCACAATAAAAATCCACCTAGTCGTTGCTCCCCCGAGGTTCGAATCAAGAGATCTGGATCTGGCTGACCGGCGGTATATAAATACTTCGCCACTTTTTCAGCCGACAAATTCTCGGAAGCTTGCTTCATCGATAAGCCCTGCTCTGCAGAATCATCAAGGTATCTCTTTACCGAATCGACAATCTCCTGGCGTCCGCCATATCCAATTGCAAGATTCACAACCATGGCGTCGGGCTTAGCCGCCTTTGATTCTTGCAACTTCGCCCGTAGCCAATCCGGGAGCAGATCCAGTGAACCGACTGGTTTGAGATTCCAACGATTTCCCGATTGAAGAGTGTCGATGGCATCACCAATTATTGAAAGAAGCGCTTTGAGTTCTTCTTCAGATCGCTTGAAATTTTCTGTAGAGAGAAACCAGATCGTGACCACTTGAACATGGGATTCTTCGCACCATCCAAGGAATTCAACGATCTTGTCTGCGCCTGCTTTGTGACCTCTGGCCGCAGAAGTACTTCCGTTGCTGTCAGGATTTTGCTTTGCCCATCGACGATTCCCATCGATGATCACTCCAACATGTTGTGGAGTCTTTGTGAAATCCAACTTTCTCACCAAGCGTCGCTCATAGAGCGGATACAAAATCGCCTTTACAGCTCTTCGAAAATAGAGGTTGAGTTTCTTCATTTCTTTTTAGTCAGTATCTCAACTACTCGTCGTTCTGCAATGAGTGATGCCACAGGAAGTGTTCCAGCCAAAATAAAACCGAGCATCCGGGGCAGAGCCCACTTGGCTTTAACTGATAATTGCAAAGCAGTTAAAACATAAATTGGATAGAGATAGCCATGCACCATTGGGATCCACACCAAAGCGCTATGAACATCTGGATTGTGATTGAACGCTTTGATCGGTACATATACAAACCAGAGCAATAGTGACATCACTCCTGCAACTATGGCCATGAATCGATAACGCTTAACTGCTCCAGCCATCTTCACTTCATCACTTGTCACAGTATCTCTGAATCCTTCCGATCCTTTGGCGCAACTCTACGTTGGTAAAAGGGTAGATAGAGGCACAAGGCCCGACATGAACCCACCAAATAATGACATAGGAAATATGTTGCCAATAAAACCCAGGTACAGCTGACTGCGGAGCAGCTGCCGATATTCGACCCCTATTAATCTCACCGCCGTCGCTAGATTCACTTGTGGCAACTATGTATCCGTCAAAGAGATTGTCATTGGTAATCGCCACTATCACGCTGCTATCGAGACGTTGAAGAGTTCCACGTGTTGCATCCGCATGATCTTCATTTTGATGAGGCATCAACTTTCCAATGACTGTGACAGATTTTTGAGAGTCAATTGAGAAAGCGCCATGGTCTTGCCACAACCCACGACAACCAAAATTGCTGATCGAGATTTTGTCTCTAGTAATCCGACATCCCACGATGAGCTTTTTCCATTGGAGTCACTTTGATTTGGCGCTTTGAAAATTGAAATGTATTTACCAGTCACTGAAACATTTCTTAAATACGCTTTTGAATCCAACGCAGCGCTAGGTCGTGCAATGTCACCGAGTGGAACAAGTTTCTGATCAACGACCAATGGTTTGCGATTTTCTTGCGCACGATCCCATTGCCAAAGTCCAAGCCCAATAAAAGTAATTGCGAGAAGGATGACACCAAGGATTGATACCGCTCGTGTGAAATTACTCCGCGTCATCTTCCTTGCGCTTTTCCATGCGCACGTAGCGCTTATAAAAACTTCGGAGCAAGAAAGCAACGGCGACAATTAATAACGCAACAGTTAGCGAACCAGCGACTCCCATATCAACGTTCTTTGTCATGCCACCCACTCTCTGAAAGAATCATCCCATGTCCGAACTCGACCTATCTGACCGCTACGGGATTAAGCCCGTTCGCTGGAAGAAGACTGCGATCGTCCTGCTGCTTCTTGGCGGACCGTGGTTGGTATGGGCAGGACTTCACCACTCTCGACCTGAAATTTCTAGCGACCTCATCAGTTTTAGCCCGAATTCAGATCGAAGCATCAGCATCCGCTATACGGTGGAACGCCGTACTCCTACTCAGGCAATTACTTGCACTCTCGTTGCCCGGGATTTTGATAAAAATATTGTTGGCCAGATTGATGATGTCGTGAAACCTGGGGCCGCAATAGTGGAAATTACTACGCAGATCCCGACCCGTTCTGCGGCGGTCAATGCAGCGATATCGCGCTGCCGCGCCAATTTTCCAAGTTCACAGTAATCTAACCTCTCTTATGACAACCGAGACTTGGCTTACGCAAGAGGCTGCCGACCGCCTACGTGGCGAGCTTGAGCAACTCGAAAAAGTGGGGCGCTCGGAGATCATCAAAAAAATTGAGACAGCGCGCGCCGAAGGTGACCTTAAAGAAAATGGCGGCTACCACGCAGCCCGCGAAGAGCAAGGCAAGATGGAGGCGCGAATTCGCCAACTCAAACATATGTTGGAGCACGCCCATATTGGTGCCCCTCCTGCAGGTGAATCAGGTTTTGTTGGAGCAGGAATGGTGATCACCGTTGATATCGGCGGCGATGAAATGAAATTCCTTTTGGGATCGCGCGAAATCTCCAGTGGAGATCTCGATGTCTACAGCGAAAAATCGCCACTTGGCTCTGCTGTCCTTGGAAAGAAAATTGGCGAAACCGTTTCTTATACCGCTCCGAGTGGAAAAGTAATTTCCGTCGCGATTCTAGAAGCTGAGTTCTACCAATAAATTAATTACTTTCGCTTCCCCGTGTTGTTGTACTTTCGAATACTTAGCGGAGCAAAGATCGCAATAATCACAAACATATAGATGAATGACAGCAAGAGTGGATGTTCACTTGGCAGTGAACCTGCAGTAACTCCAAAGGTATTTTCGAAGCCGAATAAATCGCGACTAGCAGCAACCATCGTTGTCACTGGATTCCATTCAGCAAAATATTGGAGAGCTTTCGGCATTCCAGTCGTTGGTGCAAATGCACTCGAAAGAAATGTCAGTGGAAAGACTGCAAGGAAACTCATATTCTGAACAACGCGAGCATCCTTTGCTGCAAGTCCAACATAAATACCGATCCATGAAAGTGAATACCCGAAGAAGAGAAGGAATAGGAAAGCTAGAGAGACCTGACCAATTCCAGATGATGGTCTCCATCCACGATGAAGCCGGTAAGGCCCATCACGAATAGCACTACAACATTGAGCGTTGAATCTCCGAGAGTCTTTCCAAAAACGAGGGCTGATCGAGCAATCGGTAGCGACCTATAACGATCGATAAGTCCTTTGCCCATATCTTCAGCAACTCCGACAGCGGTGCCAGCGAGCCCAAATACGACGGTCTGGACGAAGATTCCAGGCATCAAGAATTGGACATACCCGCCAGGAACGCCTTCAGTGATGGATCCGCCGAAGACATAGCGGAACATCAGAACGAACATGACAGGTTGAATAGTGGAGAAAATCAGTACTTCTGGCACGCGAATGAGGAGTAGAAGTTGGCGTCGCGTAATGACGAGCGCGTCAGCAATTGCGTTTTTCACTTCTTACCCTTCTTTCCTTTAGCGGCGACTTCTGATTCATCGACCTTTTCCTCGGCAACATGGCCCGTCAGGGACATAAAGACATCATCAAGGGATGGTCGTTTGAGTGCGATATCGAGAGGATGAATGCCCACGGCATCGAAGGAACGCAAAACTTCTAGGAGAGCGGACGAACCACTAGTCACGGGAGCCGATATTTGGCGCAGACCTTCATCAAGCAAAGGTGTGGCACCGCTTATCCGAGAAACGATCTCCATCGTTTCAGTGATGTGGCGTTGTTCCACGACCACCTGTAACTGCTCGCCACCGATCTGCTTCTTGAGAGCATCGGATGTTCCACGAGCAATTACTTTTCCGTGATCGATTACGACAATGTCATCCGCCAATTGATCAGCTTCATCCAAATATTGAGTTGTCAGAAGAAGAGTCACGCCACCTTTTACTAACTCTTCAATCACTTCCCACATTTCTTGGCGGCCGCGGGGATCAAGCCCTGTTGTTGGTTCGTCGAGAAATAAAACTTTTGGTTGCACGATAAGTGAGGCAGCAAGATCTAAGCGGCGACGCATTCCACCCGAATAATTCTTAATTGGTCTGCGAGCGCTCTCCGTAAGGGAGAATCTTTCGAGAAGTTCCTCCGCTCTCTTAATCGCTTGTTTTTTGCTCAAGTGATAGAGGCGACCAAACATCACGAGGTTGTCCCACCCAGTGAGAATTTCATCTACTGCAGCGTATTGACCTGAAAGTCCAATCACTTCACGAACTTTCTCAGGATCCTTGATGACATCAATTCCGCTCACAGTGGCTGATCCAGAATCTGGAGAGAGCAAAGTGGTCAATATGCGGACAACGGTAGTTTTCCCCAGCGCCATTTGGGCCAAGAACACTGAGAACTGTTCCCTCTTCAACATCAAGGCTTAGGCCATCTAGGGCTCGAACTTCTCCA
The DNA here is from genome assembly GCA_037200085.1 of Actinomycetota bacterium. Taxonomy (GTDB): domain Bacteria; phylum Actinomycetota; class Actinomycetes; order Nanopelagicales; family Nanopelagicaceae; genus QYPT01. Next base: position 43,221 of record JBBCHT010000013.1, on the reverse strand, counting down.
TCGCGATAGGTCTTTACCACTGATCTGCAGCCACTGATTTCACGGAGTAAAGTTACTCCTCTGGCTTTGCTTTAGGAATTGCAATTAATCAATTAATTGACCATATGTGAAAGGTCGCTAACTATGTCTACGTCAACTAACGAACAGAACGAAGAAAGTACACAAACTCCATCGGCTCCATCAGGAGCACCATCAACGCATTTTCTCACCGCGAAATTATGATCATTTTGAGCGGTCTTATGACAGGAATGCTTCTCGCCGCTCTTGATCAAACAATTGTTTCTACTGCACTTAAAACAATTGTCATTGATCTTCACGGATTGAAGGAATACACCTGGGTTGTCACCGCTTACCTATTGACATCTACTGCATCGACTCCGCTATATGGAAAAATTTCTGATCTCTATGGTCGTCGCGTCGTATTTCAATTTGCGATCGTGACTTTCCTTGTTGGTTCACTACTCGCCGGCCTTGCACAGAACATGTCACAACTCATCGCCACACGAGCAGTTCAAGGGTTAGGCGCTGCGGATTGATGGCGCTTACCTTCGTGATTATCGGAGACATTGTTCCTCCACGCGATCGAGGTCGCTATCAAGGTTACTTCGGCGCAGTTTGGGGATTGTCATCAGTTGCTGGTCCGCTGCTTGGTGGATTTTTCTCTGACCATCATCAGATTTTAGGTATCACTGGATGGCGTTGGATTTTCTACATTAACTTGCCATTCGGAATTCTCGCACTCATCATCACATCCGCAGTTCTTCATATTCCACTAGTCAAGAGAGAGCATTCCATTGACTACGTCGGCGCGATTCTCATGGTTGCTGGCGTTACTTCGATTCTTCTTTCGGTCGCAGTATTTGGACCACAAGATGGATGGACAGATTCACGAAATCTAATTTTCCTAATCGTTGGAATTATTTTGTCGGTCGCATTCGTTTATTGGGAAGGTAAAGCAACCGAACCAATTCTGCCAATGAGACTTTTCAAGAATCACACTTTCACTGTTACCTCCGCCCTTGGTGGAGTTATCGGTGCAGGTATGTTCGGTGCAATTGTTATGTTGCCGCTCTACCTTCAAATTGTTAAGGGCAACACTGCAACAACAGCTGGTCTGAAATTAGTACCGCTGATGCTCGGAATTGTTTCGGCATCAATCTTTTCTGGAAAGAGAATCTCCTCACGGGTAAATTCAAGATGTATCCCGTTGTTGGCACCGGAATTATGACTATCGGGTTGCTCTTGATGATTAGTCTTTCCAGAACCACGCCATTCTGGCAACTCTCGATTTACGGAATTATCGTGGGTGCTGGACTCGTCTTTCCATGCAGACAATGGTCATTGCCCTGCAAAACTCAGTTGATTACAGGGATATGGGTGTGGCAACGAGTGCCAATACCTTCTTCCGTTCCCTCGGCGGAGTTTTCGGAACAGCCATTTTCGGTGCGGTACTCAACAACAGACTTACACATTATTTCCAGACTGGATTTGCTGAGTTGGCTACAAAGAATCCAGCGGCCATGGATGGCGTATCTCTGTCGCAAAAGGGAATCACCAGCATCATCGCCAATCCGCAGAGTTTTCCCTCGGTGGTTCATAACACCGCGCTCGACGCATACGTCAATGCATTCCATGTTGTATTCCTCACCGCAGCACCAGTGACATTTATCGGCTTCCTCTTTGCGCTGATGATTCGAGAAGTTCCACTACGAACAAGTCACGATTACGCGGCAGCTCGAGAAGAGGCGGCCGGCGAGGCAGTTGGTTGATCGAACTCAAACCGCTAAAGGGGTTACCACGGGAAGTTAAAGTCCTTACCGCTGCATCTTTTTTTGTTGCACTCGGTTTTGGAATTTTCTTTCCCGTGATACCCCTTTTCGCAAAATCTTTCGGCGTCACCAACGCCGCCGTTGGATTGATAGTTTCAGCATTTGCGATTGCGCGATTTTGTACAGGGTTATTTGCTGGACGCCTCGTCGATATTTTTGGCGAACGAAAACTTTACGCATTTGGAATTTTCTTTGTTTCGTTTCCGCATTCCTCTGCGCTTTCGCACAAAACTACGGACAGTTGCTCGCATTTCGTACCGCTGGCGGAATCGGCTCATCGATGTTCACGGTTTCTGCAGGGTCCATCATTATGCGATCTGTGCCTGATGATCTACGAGGGCGAGCACAATCGGTTTACAACGGCAGTTTTCTCTTCGGTGCAATTGCCGGCCCCGCAATCGGGGGAATTCTGAGTGCAATCACTTTGCGAGCCGCCACTGCTTGCTTACTCTTTCTCTCTCGCTGTCGCCGGAACTATTGGATTTTTCTTTCTTAGTCCGACAATTGCCGGAACCAAAAAAGATGAATCCAATGAAGAGAGATGCCACTCCCTGAAGCTCTCGCCATTGCTCCATATAGAACTGCCTTGGTTGTCACCTTCGTAACTAACTGGATTTTGTTGGGGCTGCGAGCATCAATCTTGCCGCTCTTCATTACCGAACAACTTCATTCAAGTTCAACGGTGCTTGGTTTTGGCTTTGCCGTGATGGCCATTTGTCAGGGATTTCTCTTGCTGCCTGCCGGAACAATTTCAGATGAACGTGGCAGGCGCACCGCACTACTTATTGGATCCACTGTCGTTTTCACTGGAACTCTATTTCTTGTTTTTGCAATCCATCCTGGATGTATTTCATTGCCATGGGAATCATGGGTGTAGGCGGCGCATTCCTCTCGACAACGCCGGCAAATATCGTGGGTGACGTAATCCGAGGAAAGAGCGGTCAAGTCATCGCGCTATGGCAGATGGCAGGGGATGCTGGAATGATTATTGGTCCACTAACTGTGGGAGTTATTTCAGATCTGTTTTCCTATCGAACCGCTTTTGCAGTTAGCGCTGTTGTATTTGCGGTATCTCTCCATTGGCATATTTCTTGGGAGAGACCCGCAAATCACATTTACCTGCTGAAGCTACTTAATTATTACTAGTTGTTTCGAAGGATTGAGATAAGTCTCAAAACCTCCATGTAAAGCCAGACAAGAGTCACCATCAAGCCAAATGCAGCTCTCCATGATTCTTGCTCTGGTAGTCCTGCCTTGATTCCCTTTTCGATTTGATCAAAATCAAGTACGAGGAAAATGCTGGCGAGTCCAACTCCTGCAAGTGCAAGAAGCAATCCAAGTCCACTTACTCCATAGAAACCAAGGCCATCACCGACATTTGCGAATCCGGCGAACATGCTGATGACTGCAAGTACCAAATACCCAATCGCAGCACCCATCACCATGCGAGTGAATTGTGGAGTTACACGGATACGGCCACTTCGGTATGCAAATAGCACACCAGCAAAAGCAGCCAGCGTCCCAACAACTGCTTGGCTAACAATTCCTGGATAGATCGTGTTGTAGATATGGCTAAGTGCACCTAGAGCGAGACCTTCAAATGCAGCGTAGGCAATCATCAAAGCTGGACGGACGGTCTTGCTAAATGTATTGACCATCGCAAGGGCAAACCCGCCGAAAATTCCGACGATGAGTGCGCCAGTTCCAAAATCGAGAGTCCATGCTGCGGCTCCCACAACAACGAGTGTTGCAAAGAGAATTCCCGTGCGAGTAACGACATCATCAATGGTCATTCGACCTGTGCGTAGCGATGATGCTGCTGGTGCGTTGTACAAAGTCTCAAGCGAATCCGCTGGTGCTTGAGTTGTAGTGGTTGGGTCCATAGCCGCGAAACCACGCTGACTAAAGGCTCGTCCCAGAACAGGGTTTGAACTGCGCATATCTTCGTGTCTCCTTAAAAGACCGATAACGTGCTGATGGAATTTCCATCTGCACAAGAAAACAATGGTAGGGCTAAGAATCTTCCCTCGAAATTAACTTCTCGCATAAAGACTGAGAAAACTCCTTGAATACCTTTCTTCACTCATTGTCTATCAATATAATGGAGAGTAATATCCGTTATATGAGAACACAACCACCTCTACTCTTGCCCTTATTTCGCTCGGGAAATCAAGCGCGGGTGCTCTCATTCCTCTACTTCTCACGTGAACCAAGCACGGCACAAGAAGTAAGTACACAACTATCCATTCCATACCCAACAGTTCACCGAGAAATCGGTCGTTTACTGCAGGCGGGTATTCTGATTGAAAAGAAGAACGGTAATTATCGTTTCTTCTCGCCCAACAAAGAATCGCCTTATTACCGATCACTTAAAGAGCTACTTGAATTATCGACAGGTCCAGTACCACTACTTAAAGCCGAACTAGAGAAAGTGTCAGGTGTTACTTTGGCAGCAATATTTGGTTCTTGGGCACGTCGGACACTCGGCGAGCAGGGCAAAGTTCCAGCTGATATTGATCTTCTTATTGTCGGTCAACCTGATGTAAGGAAAATTTATGATCTCTCGAGACGAGTTAGTCGCGCGTTAGGTATCGAAGTTAATCCGATAATTTTGAGCAAGAGAGAGTGGCTAGCCAAAACGCCTTTCAATCAGCAAATTCGTAAAGAAGGTGTTATCGAAATCATTGGTAGTCAGAAAAAAGTTGCAGCATCGTGAATCCTTTACAACTGACCAACGAACAAATGGAGCAACTAACTTCAGAGATTGCCGTCGGCAGATTAAAAACTGTTCCTATAGATCTTGTTAAGACTCAAATGTTTATGGAGAAAGCTTCTGAAGCGATTGGTGAATTCGCAAATATCTCGAGCGTTGGTGTTCTCTACGACACCGCCTATACGGTCTGCCACGATATCGGAGAGGCAACAATGGCGGCCTATGGGTACAAACCAGCACCTATTGACGGACACCACGCTGTTCTAGGTGAATTCTTAACTATTTTATTCTCAAACTCCCCTGCAAGAATTGCAGTCACGAACTTTGATGACCTACGAAAGAGTAGAAACTCACGAATGTACTCGGCCAAACCAATCGGAAAATCTCTAGCCGAACTAGCAATGGAAACGGCAAAAGAGTTATTTTCAGAAGCCAAAACTCAATTAAATTAAGTCGGTTCGCAACTTTTTTGTAGTGCCCTCGGTGGGGGTCGAACCACACTTGGAGGATTTTAAGTCCTCTGCCTCTGCCATTGGGCTACGAGGGCGCAATGCCGGCAAATCTACCCGCTTTTTGGAGAACGAAATCCAACTGCTCTCGCGTCAATTTCCCCGTAAAGGTGTTCTGCTGACTCGGGTGAAAACTAGCGATCACTAAATTTTCCTTACCGAGATGCGAAAAACGTACCTCAGCACCATGAGTAAATTTCGCTGCTTTCACTTCGATGCCGCACTCTCGAAGTGTTCGAAAGGTTGCATCCCATCCGAATTTACCTAGCGCAACAAATGATCGAGTCGTTGGTAGCGCCAATTTGAATTCGCGAAGCAGAAAAGGCGAGCAGGTATCACGTTCCTCTGTTGTCGGTTTGTTGTCAGGGGGCGCACATCTCACTGCGCATGTAATTCGTGTTTCTTTGAGAGCTTGACCGTCATTTCGCGAAAGACTTGTAGGAATTTTCGCAATTCCAATTCGATATAACGATCCATACAACCAATCTCCTGAGGAATCTCCAGTGAAAATTCTTCCCGTGCGATTCGCGCCATGTGCACCAGGTGCTAATCCAATAATCAACATCTTCGGTTTTTTAGAACCAAATCCCGTTACTGGTTTGCCCCAATATTCCTCATCGATATATGACTTTCGTTTTGTGATTGCGATTTCTTCGCGCCATGAAACCAATCGTGGGCATGCTCTACATTGAATTATTTCTTCATCAAGGGCATCGAAGGAATCAACTTTCGACAAGTGACCAGGCCATTCCATCAAGGATGTCACTTTCAGAGGCGACGAATTCTTTTGCACCTGTTGCAGACATGACCTCAGACAAAACCAACGCTCCTGCAGTGATGACATCTACTCGTCCAGGATGCATGTATCCGAGTGCAGCTCGTTCATCATGGTTCATCGATAGGAAGAGTTTAGAAATTGTATGAACTTTCTCGGCTTGAATTCGGGCTAAGTGAATTGAGTATCGATCGTATTCGGGTAAATCCAACGCAGCCGCAGCCACAGTTGTCGCCGTACCCGCTACGGCAACGAGAGTGCGAGCAGTCGTAAGGGGAACTATTCCGGCAGCAATACTGATTGCCTCTTGGATATCTGCTCGTGCGGTTTCAATCTCTGAATGCGTCGGTGGATCGTTGTGGAAATGACGCTCTGCCATACGAACACAGCCAATATTTACACTTTTTACGTATTCAACGGAGGTCGATCCATAGACGAATTCTGTTGATCCGCCGCCTATATCTACTACTAAAAATGGCGATTCTGCTTGAGAAAGTTCTTGGGTCGCGCCACGAAAGGAGAGGGAAGCTTCTTCATTTCCGGAAATCACTTCTGGATAAATTCCTAAACGATCATGAACACCGTTGAGAAAGAGATCTCTATTTGTCGCATCACGCGATGCACTCGTTGCACAGAATCGAATCTTCTCAACTCCCCTGCGACGAATTTCGCTTGTGAAAGCATCCACCGCATTGAGTGTTCGCTCAATCGCCTCGGGATGAAATTCTCCAGTCTTATCCACGCCTTGACCTAAACGTACGATTTCCATTTCGCGATAAATTTCTCGGAAAACTCCACCAGAAATATCTGCGATCAATAGTCGAATTGAATTTGTTCCACAATCAATTGCTGCCACTCTCATATTTGGTTTGCCTCACTTGCAGATTGGAATTCAGAGCATGGAGATTCAAGCCACCACTGAGGTAACTTCTCAAGGGCTTCATCACCAAGAGGATTTACTCCAGCTCCGCAGCAAGAGAATGTGCCACGAGCGAGTGCAAACATTTAACGCGGTCTGGCATGCCACCCGCTGAAATGTTCGAAATTTCTGGAACATCAATGCCGAGGGCAGAACGCGCGGCAATGTAATCGTCGTGTGCCGCAAAATAAGCGCCAGATAATTCAGCATCAATTGCCAGTCGCGCGTTCATGTCGGCCATTAACCCTGAAGATTCCAGCGTTGAGATCGCTCGCGTCAATCGCGGACATGTTGCGTAATAGAAAGTTGGGAAGGGCGTTCCGTCGGCAAGACGAGGAATTGTTTCGACGACCGCGGGTTCACCACATGGGCAGCGATAGGCAATGGCATGAACATCGCGCGGTTTGCGACCGAGTTGCTCTTCAATACAGAGCAAATCTGACTCAGTAGCGCCACTCATTTGATACCAGTTTCAGTTATCGAGGCAATCAACTTGTTGTACCAAGGAAGGTCATTTGGAATATTTTTCGCAACCGCTGTCTTAGGGGCTGCAGTTGTCGCCTCAGATCTATCAGTAACAATGTATTGACGCTCCCCTGGCAAAATAAAATGCAACCGCTCACGAGCTTGCGACTTTATATATTCGGGATCGCGCCACATTTCCAATTCCTTTGCCGCCTCCACCAGCGCACTTTTGTTGGCATTTACTTGAGCATGAAGGGCATTTATCTCGGCACGCTGAGCAAAATATCTTTGTGCTGGCGGAGCGAGAGTCCATGCGAGAAGAAATAGAACGACAGAGAGCGTTAAGGCCCGCCCAGAACTTTTCTTTCGAGAAGTCTCTGAGCGAGCACGCGTCATGTCTTAAATCTTAAAGCGTGGGAAAGCGGTACTGCCTGCATAGGTGGCGCTTTCACCAAGTTCTTCTTCAATGCGAAGCAATTGGTTGTATTTGGCCACTCTCTCGCTTCGAGCTGGAGCACCGGTCTTTATCTGTCCGCAATTGGTAGCAACTGCCAAATCGGCAATTGTCGTGTCCTCTGTTTCACCTGATCGATGAGACATCATTGAACGATAGTTGGCGCGATGTGCCAACTCCACTGCATCAAGAGTTTCAGTCAGCGTTCCAATTTGATTCACTTTAACGAGCAAAGCATTCGCAGTATTTGTTGCAATTCCCTTTGAAAGGCGAATGGGATTTGTAACGAATAAATCATCGCCAACAATTTGCACTTTGGATCCTAATTCGGATGTCATCTTTGCCCAGCCATCCCAATCATCCTCACTCAATGGATCTTCGATTGAGACCAATGGGTAAGCGGCGACCAACTCTGCATAGTAAGCAATGAGCTGATCAGAGGATTTATTTGCTCCTTCAAATTCATAACCTTTTTCAGAATGAAATTCTGTTGCAGCAACATCCATAGCCAGTGCAACATCTTTACCTGGCTTGAGCCCTGCAATGCCGATCGCTTCGACAATGAGATCTAGAGCTGCGCGATTGCTCTCAAGGTTTGGAGCGAATCCACCTTCATCGCCCACGCTGGTAGCAAGCCCGCGCTTTTTCAATACTGATTTGAGTGCATGATAAATCTCTGCGCCCCATTGAAGTGACTCTTTAAAGGTAGCAGCGCCGATTGGTGCAATCATGAATTCCTGAATATCAACGTTGGTATCGGCATGCGCGCCACCGTTGAGAATATTGAACATCGGCACTGGCAAGACGTGTGCGTTCGAGCCACCTACATAACGGAAGAGAGATAGGTCGGCGCTTTCTGCAGCGGCCTTTGCAACTGCGAGGGAGACACCAAGAATTGAGTTGGCGCCAAGTCGTGATTTGTTCGGTGTTCCATCGAGATGGATCATCTCGTCATCAATGAGTCTTTGATCTTGCGCATCAAGTCCAATAACTACTGGCGCAATTTCATCGAGAACAAATCCGACTGCCTTATCGACACCTTTGCCACCGTATCTGGCTCCGCCATCGCGAAGTTCGGATGCTTCAAATGCACCGGTGGATGCACCACTCGGCACTGCAGCTCGAGCCTGGGTTCCATCTTCGAGTGCAATCTCAACTTCTACAGTTGGGTTTCCCCGTGAATCAAGTATTTCGCGTGCACCAATTGCTTCAATGATCGCCACAATTAACCCTCAAATTCTCTACTGATATAGGTACTCAACTTTGCGAAATCAACTTTGATTCCGACTTATCCTACCGTGCTTTCCAAATTCTCTATCTCTGCCACTAGTTTTCGAGCAACTCCACGCAGCGACACTTCTGGATCAACTCCATGAGCGTTCGCCCAAGCAATTGTTGCAAGCAATACTTCGCCGACAGCTTCGTTTTGTTGCTTCAGTTGGTTCAGCGATGCGAGTAGGCAGATCCAATTTTATTTTATTTTTCTCTGCCCTGTACAAGAGTTTTTCCACGAGCGGCAAAGCGGGTTGAGCCAGCGGCACGCCATCAACTGCTGATGTTCTTCTTTTTCTGCGCTTTTGAGCGCTTCCCAATTTTCTAAAACTTCATCACTCGAACTCACAACAGCATCACCAAATACATGGGGGTGCCGTCGCACTAATTTTTCTGCAACGCTCTTTGCTACATCCTCAATTGAAAAAGGTTCAGTCGGATGTTCTTCAGCCATTCGCGCATGAAAATAAACTTGCAAAAGTACATCGCCTAACTCTTCACGCATCGCTTCGCGATCAGAAGTTTCAACGGCTTCGATATATTCGTAGGACTCTTCCAGCAAATATTTCAAAAGTGATTCGTGAGTTTGTTCTGCATCCCAAACACAACCCCCTGGCGAGCGCAGACGATCCATCACCGCAACAAGTTCTAGCAAATGCGACCCAGCCACTTCCGAACTCTCCGGTGTGGTTGTCATTCAAAAATGATTACGGTGTCGTAGTTGCTGCAGCTGATGGAGCAGGAGTTGCTGCATCACCGGCAGCTTCAGCCGCAACAATGTCACCTGCTGCAGAATCCCAGACTCCGTAGCGAGGATTGATCGTTACCTTCAAAGCTTTTGCCTTGGCAACCATTGCCGCTTGAATCGCGGTTCCGGCATCCTCTGAAGCAACGCCAACCGTCTCTTCGTAGGCTGCAAGTTTTTCTGACATCAAAATCAATTGGATGTACTCATCAAAATCGTGAGGGGGCGATGGAAGCTCCGACAAGGGCGGAAGGCAACTTATCTTCACCGCCAACTTGGGTAACGATCTCCGCTCGTCGCTGATCGATTTCAGCTTTCGTTATACCAATCTTGACATCCTTGGTGACCGCGCCAAGAAGAACAGAGATGACATGGAAGCGAAGTTGGTTTCGGTTGAAGGCTGAGCCTGTCTCCAATTGCATCCCGGAGGTGTCGACCTTTCCACGCTCGGCGAGGGCCTCATCAATACTCTTTTGCACCGTTGACTGCGTGATCTTGGTCTTGCCGATAGTGGCGGCAACTCCAACTTGCGAACATCCCGTCAAAACGAGAGCTCCGGCAGCGGCAATAAGGATGATGACTTTCTTCACGAAGTACTCGCTTTCGTTGGTGCCTGGGGCACTACCAAGTTCTTGATGGCTTCGGTAACCCAAGCCAGAAGAGAAGTATCCACCATCTCGGCTTCAGTTGACGACGGCGCCCATGATTGCGCCGCGGAAGTGCGACCAAAACCACTCTAATTGCGGGTTTATAAAGCGAGCCAGGATACATCCGCGAAAGCCGTAGCTGTAGAGATTCGGGAAGTCGAACTGGACCAATTCGAAGGAATTTTCCATGCAGAACGACCTCAGTTAATTTCAAGGATTTCGCTAGTGCGCGGAGTTGGGCCACACCAAGTAGATGAGCGGCCGCCTCTGGAAGAGGACCAAAGCGGTCAATTAATTCGCTTCGAATTTCTTCGACAACTTCTGGTGACACTGCATCTGCAAGTCTGCGATAGAGATCAAGGCGCAACCGCTCACCCGTGACATATTCGTGAGGGAGATGCGCATTGATGGGAAGTTCCACTTTGCATTCAAGTGATTTTTCTTCAACATCAAGAATTCCACTCTTGTAATCCTGAACAGCTTCACCGACCATGCGCATGTAGAGATCGAATCCAACATCTGCAATGTGCCCCGATTGTTCGCCGCCTAATAAATTTCCCGCACCACGAATTTCTAAATCTTTGAGCGCCACTCGCATTCCCGAACCAAGATCTGTATTTGCAGCAATTGTTTCAAACGATCAAGTGCAACTCCGAAAGTGGTTGATCTCCACGGTAGAGGAAGTAGGCATAGGCACGCTCACGACCTCTACCGACTCGACCACGAAGTTGATGCAATTGCGAAAGTCCAAACATTTCGGCTCGTTCGACAATCAAAGTATTTGCATTGGCAATATCGAGACCACTTTCAACGATGGTCGTACAAACAAGAACATCAAAATCTCGGTTCCAGAATCCGAGAATGACATCCTCCAAAACATTTTCACTCATCTGACCATGAGCAACACGAATGCGAGCTTCAGGTACGAGAGTTTGAATATGTGAAGCTGCACGATCAATCGATTCGACTCGATTGTGAATATAGAAAACTTGTCCATCTCTCAACAATTCACGCCTGATCGCAGCGGAAATTTGCGCATCTTCACTCGCACCCACGTAAGTCAGAATCGGATGACGTTCCTCCGGCGGTGTCGTGATGGTCGACATCTCGCGAATTCCCGTAACAGCCATTTCCAACGTTCTTGGAATTGGAGTCGCAGACATCGCTAAAACATCTACAGAAGTGCGTAATTTCTTAAGCGATTCCTTCTGCTCAACACCAAATCTCTGCTCTTCATCAACTATTACAAGACCCAAATCCTTGAAATCAACATCGTTGGATAGCAGGCGATGTGTACCGATAATGACATCGACTGCACCTGAGGAGAGATCGTGCAAAATATCTTTGCTCTCCTTTGCCGTATTGAAACGCGAAAGTCCTTCAACTCGAACGGGGAAACCTGAGTATCGCTCACCAAAAGTTTTCGAATGTTGCTGCACCAATAGCGTGGTCGGAACAAGAACGGCTACCTGCTTGCCATCTTGCACCGCTTTAAATGCTGCGCGAATCGCAATCTCCGTCTTGCCATATCCGACATCGCCGCAAATAATGCGATCCATTGGATAAGGCTTTTCCATATCTCGTTTTACTTCTTCAATCGTAGAAAGTTGATCGGCAGTCTCTACATAGGAAAAAGCATCCTCGAGTTCTCGCTGCCAAGGAGTGTCAGGTGAAAATGCATATCCCGGAGAACTTGTTCTAGCTGCGTAGAGTCGAATGAGTTCGCCCGCAATCTGGCGCACTGCTTTGCGTGCACGACCCTTTGCTTTCTGCACTCTCCGCTACCGATGCGATGCACCGCAGGTGCTTCACCGCCGATGTACTTGCTGACTTGCTCCAGAGAATCGGTTGGAACAAAAATGCGATCACCTGGTTGACCACGCTTCGCCGCCGCGTATTCGATGACGAGGTATTCGCGAGTGATGGTTCCGGTAGTGCGATGTACTAATTCAACATAACGACCGATGCCGTGCTGTTCATGAACAACAAAGTCACCAGCCTTTAACTCCAGCGGATCAAGGGCTTGCTTTCGCTTTGATGGCAAAGCATCACCATCTTTTGCACTTCCTTTATTTCCAGATAAATCTCGCTCGGTGATGAAGAGCAATGAAGCAGAGTGCGAGAGAAATCCATGGGCTATCTGCGAAGTGGTGACATAGACCGTTCCGCGTAGTGGCTGGCTTTGTAAATCCGAGACAACTCGCACGGGTAAATCCGCGTTACGAAAGATGTCTGCATATCTTTCGGCCATTCCTGCACCGAGTGCGGAGAACACAACTGCGTGGTTATGCAGTAATGAATCGGAAATGAGAGCAATCGCCCTTTCCGCATCCCCGCGCATAGGCTCGATACTTGAAGCATCAAGAAAATTAGTGTCCTCAACTAAATCGCTTCCAAAAGAACTCAAATTAATAGAAGGAAGGCTCAATTCGCGAAGTTCATCTTGCACCTGTTCCCATGTGAGATATGTGTCTTTGCCATCATGGAGCGGTGCCACTCCACCAAATGCAGCGTTCGACCAAGAGGCAGCAAAGAACTCTTCATTCGTCGAAAGTAAATCTGCAGAGCGAGATTTGATTCTCTCTTGATCAACAAAAATGACTTCTGTGTTGGAAAGTGCGCGATGCAAAATACTTTCCTGCTCATCAACCAATAGTGGAATCAGCGACTCCATTCCATCAGTAACAATTCCTTCGACTAGGCGTTCACAAATTTCCTTGGCTGCTGGATATTTCTCTGGGAGAGTTTTCGCTCGCTCTCGTACATCGGGAGTGAGTAGCAATTCTCGACATGGATAAATCAATAACTTTCCATCAACAGGCCCAGTGGTGCGCTGATCGGCAACTTCAAAATATGAAAGCTCTCGATTTCATCGCCAAAGAAATCGACTCGTACGGGATGGGCGGAGAGTGGCAAGAAAATATCGACGATGCCGCCGCGCACTGCAAAATCTCCACGTCGCTCAACTAAATCCGTGCGGTTATAGGCAAGTGAAGTCAGATGTTCTACAAGAGGTTCTAAACCAGTTTCCTGACCGAGCTCTAATTCCATCAAAGGCGAACGAGCCAACTCTGCAATGAATTGGTGAATAAGCCCTCGTGCTGGAGTCACCACAATCGGATGAGAAGTACTTCCCTCTCCCCTCCAAGTTTCCAATTGATGGAGGGTGTGAATTCGCTTAGCCACAGTGTCACTTCGAGGACTCAATCGCTCATAGGGCAAAGTCTCCCAAGCAGGAAATTCGAAAACGTTTGAGTGCAGGGCACGGAGTTCGACAGCTAGATCCTCAGCCCCTCGACTTGAAGCAGTCACAACGATCAAAGGTCGTTCTTGGGCTTTAAGTGCTAGCAGGAATGGATAAATCGATGAAGGTGCGACAACAGTGCTCGAATCAAGTGACTCGACGATCTCAGGAGATTGAGAAAGAGTTGCAAGAAGTCCTCTCATCTCAACCTCCCTCTCCAACTCAATACGGCTCTTTCGAAGTCGCAAGAAATCCGTCTCAATAGTTGGCACGTGAAATGCCAACATGCCCCAACTCCCAAAATCCCGGGAGGGGGCAGCGTCCATTCTACAGGCGAAACACTGAGATGATTGCGCAGTGTCTGTTCGCGCTAATTCATCTCGTTCATCTGGTGCATCGACTGATGACGCCGAACTTCGTAGTGATGTTCGGAGATTAGGCGACCTGCTTGGACAAACTCTTGTTCGACAAGAAGGTGAAGAACTTCTCAATTTAGTTGAACGAGTACGCAAAGCAGTTCGCGAAGGTGGCGGTGAAGAACTTCTCGCCGATGTAAGTGTTTTGGAATCCGTACAACTCGTTCGTGCATTTAGCACCTACTTCCATCTTGCAAATGTTGCAGAGCAAGTTCATCGTTCACACATTCTTGAGCAAGCACGTATCGATGAAGGATCATGGATCTCCCGCACTGTAGATAAAATTATTGAAGCGCAAGAACACCCTGTCAGTGGACATGAAATTACTCCGGCAGATATCAAACTTTGGCTCAAAGACTTTATGGTTCGCCCAGTATTTACTGCTCACCCAACTGAAGCAGCGCGCAGATCTATCTTGAGCAAGCTCGGACAAATTTCAAATTTACTTGACGAACCAACTACACAATTGCAAGAACGTCGCCTTGGTGAAACCGTTGATTTACTGTGGCAGACCGATGAACTTCGCTTAGGACAACCAGAGCCACTCGATGAAGCGATGAACGCGCTCTTCTACCTCGACGATCTCTTTCACCTAACCATTCCCGAGGTTCTCGATGAATTCGCGCGCGAACTCAAAAGAATTGGCGTTGATCTCTCCCCAACTGATCGACCTCTTTCATTCGGCACATGGATCGGCGGCGATCGCGACGGCAACCCGAATGTCACACCAGATGTCACACGCGAGACGGTAATTCTTCAAGTAGGTCACTCAATTCGCGTAACCCAAGCGGCAATGAATGAAATTCGCCAAGTTCTCTCTATCTCCACTCGTATTGCCGGAGTTTCTAAAGCGCTAGAAGAATCTGTAGTACGAGATCTCGCACACCTTCCAGAATTCGAAGGCAGATATCGTCGCCTCAACGCCGAAGAGCCGTACCGTCTCAAAGCAACTGCAATCAATCATCGACTCAATCTCACAAGAATTCGCCACGCAAAAGGTGCCCCACATGTTCCCCATCGTGATTACAAAGACACTCACGAATTAGTTGCGGACCTTACCGTCATGCGTGACTCTCTCTTTCAACACCGCGGCGAACTCATCGCTACAGGGCTGCTCGAAAGAACTATCCGCACGGTGACCGCATTTGGTCTCACTCACGCAACAATGGGATATTCGCGAACATTCTCAAGCACATCACCATGCACTTCAACAATTAGTTGATGCAATCGACTACGGCTCACTTACAAAACCTCAACGCCTAGAATTTCTTGCCAAAGAACTCACCTCGGTCAATCATTTTGATCCAACAGATCTTGATGCGAACGGAAAGAAAACTTTCGACACTTTCAGTGCCATTGGCGACATCATTGATCGATTCGGACCGGAAGCAATCGACGCTTTTACCCGTGCCGGCCGCACCCTTAATAATCGCCACACTATTGTCAAGCGCGATATCTAAAGCAATGAATTGATCTTGGGCAAATTTTAGAAGCTCTTTCCTCCGCTCTGATCTGAACATTTTTTCGCTCATGGCGAAGTCAAAATCTGGGCGCAATAGTTGAACCGCAGATTCAAGAGACTCCTTATTTAGTGCTGAGCCATTTACATTAGAAAATCCAGTTTTTGTCGCAAGGTGCTTAGTGCCTTCGTCCATTGAGTCCAAGAGCGAATTTGCAACCTGATCTAGATCTGCAATATTTAGGACTTGCCAATCCTGATATTCAAATTGCCCAACCTTTGGAAATTCCATTTCAGTGAACCAAGAAACATTGAGAAATGGAATCCGTGCAAATATTGGGTTCAACTCAACGAGGTACTTCCGAATACTGTACATGGCCGTTTCGCCTTGTTTGAATGGACTTTCGTGAGGAAGTTTTTCTCGACCAAAATTACCAGGATCCTTGTTTCACTCGAATTTCTTGATGACTTTTGACCTCAATTACCACAATTCCAACATTGGGAATTAACACAACAAAGTCAGCTTCTCCCTTTGTTTTACTGATGTGTCTAGCTACATGTAAAGAATGAAGTGCCACCCAGTTTTCAGTTTTCGAACTTTCCTGTAAGTAAGTAAAGAGTTTGCGTTCACCTGGAGACTCAGCAATGCAATAGTTCGGATACATCTTTGCCATTAAATAGTCGCCTTCTGTAGTTGCTTTACTGATGATTCAGGAACTTCAAAGACTTCTTCTCCTATTGATAAACACACAAATGCGCCTAATTTTGCAATCTCTGGGGTCTCTCCTAAATCTTCAATGAGAAAACCTTTCTCATGAAGAATCTGAAGATCTGCATTTTCGAACTTTTCTTTCAACATTTTGCGTAATTGCATGGCAGCCTTTAAGTGAAGCCGACGCAATGCATTCATTGCTCGAATGGTTTCTTCAGGATCAATTGCTAAGTATTTCAAGAGGTTTTTAAAGTTTTCATCGCTGTCTGGTCTTATGTTATTCTTGAAACTTTTCCACTCTTGAATCCAAGGATTTTTTATTCCGAGATCTTTTAACTGCTTAACTACAAGATGCGAACCAAGCAAGCTTATTTTCTCCTTCAAGCACTCCTTCCACTCTTTTTGCAATTGCCTATAGGAAAGCGCTTCTTTCCCACCCAAGGAGTTTGCCATCTCTAAAATCGAATCCGAATCCGATTTCCCAACTCTCAGTAAAATGACTGAGCCAATACTGATTGAACTAATCGGCATCCTTTGAACTCTGCTTCCGACACTTGCTTGCATATCGATACTATCGATTGCCCCTTCTTTTGTGGGAAGGAAGACAACGGTTTTCCCTGCAAGTAAATACGCCTTGCATGGGATGTTCTCTTCTTCGACGTTTGAACGATCAATTTGGGCGTACACGTTCTTTGCAACGGTTTTTAAGTTGCCTTGAAGCAATCTCCACTGACGGTTCGAGAAAATGAGACACGTCAATCGCTTCCGATTTATTCTTTGAAATCGAGTGCACTACATTTATTGCTATTCTTCGATTTGCCAATAGACTCAAAGCGGTTTCAATTGAATCTTGTTCAGGCACCCACGAATATCCGACCAAAGTTGTGCCAAATCTAAATGAGAGGCTCGTGAAGATACTGGGTGAATAATCGAGACTATTACCTACAACAATTAATTTGTCCGTTTGATGCTTCTTCTGCAGTGCGCTATAACCAGTATCCACGGTAACATTGCTTATTAATTCTTTTCTTAATAGTTCAATACAAGGTTCAATCAGATCCTCCTGTCGCACGATTACAAGCAAATTGTTGGCGCCACCTGTTTCACTCTCCTTAATCAAGCGGACCAAGTTGGAATTCAAACTGGATTCACTCCTTTGCAAAATCGCATTTCCGTTCGCTAAAATGCTCCTGCAAATTGCTCTTATTTCATGTCCAAGATTTGCAAATAGACCATCTAAGCGGGATAAACCAGCGGCTAAGTAAACTTTAGCTGGGAGATTTTCACCAAAATCGGCCGGTTGATTTCTCAGTCGCCAATCTGCTCTCCTCAAATTGGCCAGAACTTCATCCCAGTCGCTAGAAACATCAAGCCATTCGCGCATTTCAATATTTAATCTTCGAACTTCTTTTGAGAAAGCATGTAACAATTCATCGTTTATAGCCAAATGCTGGATTGGCATCTCTGCATACTCATACATTTCGTTCAATCTCTGGATTCTAAACATTGCTAGGTATCTCAAATGTAATCAATTCCATACCTTTGGCTATGAAACTAATATCAATTTCACGGCTTAGTGGATTGCTGTATTCGTACTTTTGTCGAATCGCCAATTCTGTTGCGGCAAGTTGTCGATCGTCACGTCCAAAAATTGAAAAACTTATTTTGGAATTTTCATTTTCAAGCTGTGCAAGTATTGCAGATCCGGAACAAAGTATTGATATGTCTGAATCCAATTCGGAACTATTTAGTTCTGAGCTCATGCTCAACCAAGCCAATTGTTCAGATTCAGAAGAATTAAGAACTAAGGACCAACCGGATCCTGACTGTCCTGAGGAGATGGGGCGAATATAATCCTTCACACTTTGGTTAACGGATGTCTCAATATTCAAAAATTCCCAAGCGAATTCATCATCAATTATTTTTGTAGTGGACCGAATATCTAGAAGCGCCCTGTGAATTGGAATTGAGGTTGACGATAAGTGCTGAATAAAATTCGTTGATACGCTATCAATTTCTTTCTTTCGTTCAAATATCTGCGGATTTCCAGCTTCAGTTGGAATGAGGCAAATTTTTTGAATTAATTTAGCTGCAATCCATCTTGATCCAATCTCGATTTTCGGTGTTTTGTCATCCAGCGCAAGTGTCTTGATCTGCCCTGTAATCTTTTGCTGACCAGCGACACCGCTGTCGATTGAAACTCGCATACCCAACTGGAGCTGATCTAGGCTAATTTCTACAATATTTGAAATTCCTTCAATACGCTCAATTTCTGCAACCAATGCTCCTAACGCTAAGGCCGCTAGGCCGCCGTCTATGATGGGTAAAGAAATTACAAAGTGTTCGGAGTTAGTACTATCTTGTTTTCTGGTTGAACAAACGCCATATGAAAAGTGGACGAGCCCTGAGAACCACTGTGGGCACACCGCCTTGAACCTCATCAATGACGAGGTCAAAGTATTCGAAGTTACTATTCACTGGGTCACAGCCTAAATGCCCCTACTGACATCAAAGATTTTGTCAGTTCGTCTCAATCGAACCGCTCGCAAACTTCTGAGACCAACGGTCGAGCAAAGTAGTGCAGAGAGTCCAAAAACGATCAAGGCAACGTGGTCCACTCTGTTTTGAACTTCTTAAACACCATGGATCCCGACAAATGAGGAATGCCATAAATGAAAGCAAGACGCTATCCGCATGTGGCTCGAAACGCACCCTCTCTCTTTATTTCAAGACCGCTTATAAGGAGATGAGGTTGGCGCCGAGACTTTCTTTCGGTTTCCATTTTGACATTATGGTGACCGATAAATCATCAACAAGACTTCAAGCGGTCACAGATTCTACAAAGTGCTGGCCTATTGGTTCGACATGGCAGGACCGTCTTTAAATTTATTCTCGCCAAATTTCCGCCAACCACAACGGCCCCTCCACTCACTTAAGAGCGAAGGGGCCGTTGTTGTTTAACTAATTAATTAAGGACGCACTTCGTACTCATCAAGGCGTACTGCCTCACCTGAACCAGCTGATTCAAATGGAGTGAAGTCGTACTCGTCATAGGCAGCATAGACAGCAGCCTTTGCTTCCTCTGTTGGCTCAACACGAATGTTGCGATAACGAGCAAGACCAGTACCGGCAGGGATGAGCTTGCCGATAATGACATTCTCCTTGAGACCAAGAAGTGGATCACTCTTCTCAGAGAGAGCTGCATCGGTAAGGACGCGAGTTGTCTCTTGGAAGGATGCCGCCGACAACCAAGATTCGGTTGCCAGTGACGCCTTTGTGATTCCCATAAGTTCTGGTCGGCCTGACGCTGCTTTGCCACCGGTTGAAACAACGCGACGGTTTTCAGTTTCAAAGCGACCACGCTCGACGAGTTCACCTGGAAGTAGATCGGCATCTCCAGCCTCAAGAACAGTGATGCGCTTGAGCATTTGACGAACGATTACTTCGATGTGCTTATCGTGGATACCTACACCCTGTGAGCGATATACCTCTTGAATTTCATTAACCAAGTGAACTTGAGTTGCACGAGGTCCAAGAATACGAAGTACCTGCTTTGGATCAATTGCACCGACGACCATCTTCTGGCCAACTTCAACGCGCTGTCCATCTTCAACAAGTAACTTCTGACGACGAATGACTGGGTACTCAACTGCTTCACTGCCATCTTCTGGTGTGACAACAATCTTGCGACCCTTTGCATCTTCGCGGAAGGAAACAATTCCTGCAGCTTCTGCAATTGGAGCAACACCCTTTGGAGTGCGCGCCTCGAAGAGTTCAACGACGCGAGGCAAACCGTGAGTGATGTCATCTCCCGCAACACCACCAGTGTGGAAGGTACGCATTGTTAGCTGCGTTCCTGGCTCACCGATTGATTGTGCAGCGATGATTCCTACTGCTTCACCGACATCAACGATTTTTCCTGCAGCAAGAGAGCGACCGTAGCAAGCTGCGCATTGTCCGACCTTGCTATCGCAAGTAAGAACGGAGCGAACCTTAACTTCGGAAACTCCCGCGGCAATAATCTGGTCGATGATGAGATCGCCCATATCGCGTCCGGCTTCTGCAATAACAACGCCATCAACTTCTACTGCTCAGCAAGTGAGCGACCGTAAACTGAAGTTTCAACATCGTCATGCTTAACCAAAACACCTGCAGAATTCTTTGCAGCGATTGGAAGTGTCAGACCACGATCAGTACCGCAATCTTCTTCACGGATGATGACATCTTGTGCAACATCGCAGAGACGACGGGTTAAGTAACCCGAGTCAGCGGTACGAAGCGCAGTGTCAGCAAGACCTTTACGAGCACCGTGTGTAGAGATGAAGTACTCAAGAACCGAAAGACCTTCACGGAAGTTGGACTTGATTGGGCGAGGAATAATTTCACCCTTTGGGTTAGCAACAAGTCCACGCATACCGGCGATCTGACGAATCTGCATCATGTTTCCACGAGCACCTGAGTAGACCATCATCCAAACTGGGTTGGTGCGAGGGAAGTTTTCTTCCATCTCTTCACCAACTTCTTTGGTTGCCTGTGTCCAGATCTCAATCAATTCCTGACGACGCTCGTCATCGTGATGAGTCCCTTTTCGTATTGTGATTGAACCTTGTCGGCTTTTGTTTCATAGCCCTTCGAGGATTTCACGCTTACGAGGAGGAGTAACAACATCTTCGATACCGATTGTCGCACCGGCACGAGATGCCCAGTGGAAACCAAGTTCCTTCAAGGAATCTAGCGTTGCAGCAACAGTGACCTTTGGATAGAACTCGGCCAACTTATCAACGATTCCGCCAAGAACTTTCTTTGTTACATCAACATCGATGAATTGGAAGTCAGCAGGAAGTGCTTCGTTGAAGAGTGCGCGACCAAGAGTCGTTGACAAAGTAATTGAATCTCCGCCATCAATTCCATTGGATGCATCAAGGCGAATCTTGATCTTTGCCTGCAAGGAAACCGTTCCTTGATCAAAGGCCATGATGCCTTCAGCGATAGAACCAAATGCGCGGCCTTCACCAATTTCTCCATCACGAGCGCTGGTCAAGTAGTAGAGACCAAGAACCATGTCCTGTGTTGGTGTGGTGATTGGACGGCCGTTTGCAGGAGAGAGGATGTTGTTTGAAGACAACATCAAGACGCGAGCTTCGGCTTGCGCTTCAGCAGAAAGTGGAAGGTGGACAGCCATCTGGTCACCGTCGAAGTCAGCGTTAAACGCGGTACATACGAGTGGGTGAATCTGGATTGCTTTTCCTTCTACAAGCTGTGGCTCAAATGCTTGGATACCAAGTCGGTGAAGCGTTGGTGCACGGTTAAGAAGTACTGGATGCTCGGCGATAACTTCTTCGAGAACATCCATACAACTGGACGAGCACGCTCAACCATTCTCTTGGCAGATTTAATGTTCTGCGCGTGATTGAGGTCAACGAGGCGCTTCATCACAAATGGCTTGAAGAGTTCGAGTGCCATCTGCTTTGGAAGACCGCACTGATGCAACTTCAACTGTGGGCCAACAACGATTACCGAACGACCGGAGTAATCAACGCGCTTTCCGAGGAGGTTTTGACGGAAGCGACCTTGCTTACCTTTAAGCATGTCGGAAAGTGATTTGAGTGCGCGGTTACCAGGACCTGTAACTGGGCGACCACGACGACCGTTATCGAATAACGCATCGACTGCTTCTTGAAGCATTCGCTTTTCATTATTGACGATGATCTCTGGTGCACCAAGATCGGCAAGACGCTTCAAACGATTATTGCGGTTGATGACGCGACGATAAAGATCGTTGAGATCTGAAGTCGCAAATCGTCCACCATCGAGTTGAACCATCGGGCGAAGATCAGGTGGGATAACCGGAACAACATCTAGCACCATGGATGCTGGGTGATTGCTCGTGGTCATGAATGCGTTAACAACTTTGAGTCGCTTGATGGCGCGAGTCTTCTTCTGACCCTTACCGTTCTCGCTTACATCGTTGAGAATTTTGTATTCGGCTTCGAGGGTCAAAGGTTTCTAGACGACGCTTGATTGCGGCTGCGCCCATGTCACCTTGAAATACATTCCGTAGCGATCGCGCATTTCACGGTAGAGAGTCTCATCGCCTTCAAGATCTTGAACCTTCAAGTTCTTAAAGCGAGTCCATACCTGCTCTAGACGATCAAGGTCGCGCTGTGAACGATCACGAATCTGCTTGAGTTCGCGCTCGCCACCTTCACGAACCTTACGACGCACATCGGCTTTAGCTTCCTCTGCCTCAAGTTCTGACAGATCGGCTTCCATCTTCTTTGTACGAGCATCAAGTTCGTTGTCACGCTTTGTCTCGATCTTGCGAATGTCATTCGCTAATTTCTTCTCAAGTTGTGGCATATCTTCTGCGCGAAGTTCTGCATCAACTTCAGTGATCATGTACGCAGCGAAGTAGATAACCTTTTCAAGATCCTTAGGTGCAAGATCAAGAAGATATCCAAGACGACTTGGAACACCTTTGAAGTACCAGATATGAGTGACAGGAGCAGCAAGTTCGATGTGACCCATGCGCTCACGACGAACCTTGGCACGAGTAACTTCAACACCGCAACGCTCGCAGATGATTCCCTTAAAGCGAACGCGCTTGTACTTACCGCAAGTAGCACTCCCCAGTCACGAGTTGGTCCGAAGATCTTCTCATCGAAGAGTCCGTCCTTCTCTGGCTTAAGTGTTCTGTAGTTAATAGTTTCTGGCTTCTTTACTTCGCCAAAGGACCATTCACGAATGTGGTTAGCGGATGCAAGACCGATCGCAGTTCATCAAAAAAGTTGACGTCTAACATGTTATTCCCTCTCCCCTTTAGACTTCTTCAACGCTGCTTGGCTCAACTCGTGACAAGTTGATGCCCCAGCTCTTCGGCGGCACGGAATACCTCTTCATCGGTATCGCGTAATTCAATGGCGATACCTTCTGATGAAAGTACTTCGACATTGAGACAGAGTGATTGCATTTCCTTAATGAGCACCTTGAATGATTCAGGGATACCCGGTTCTGGAATGTTCTCGCCCTTAACGATTGCTTCGTAAACTTTTACACGACCAAGAACATCGTCGGACTTAATGGTGAGCAACTCTTGAAGTGTGTATGCAGCGCCATAAGCTTCAAGCGCCCAAACTTCCATCTCACCAAATCGCTGACCACCGAAATTGCGCTTTTCCACCAAGAGGTTGCTGCGTGATCATTGAGTATGGACCAGTTGAACGTGCGTGAATCTTGTCGTCCACCAAGTGATGGAGCTTCAAGATGTACATGTATCCAACTGAAATCGGTGTTGGGTATGGCTCGCCACTTCGACCGTCGAAGAGTTTTGCCTTTCCACTCTTATGAATAAGTTGAACACCATCGCGGTTAGGAGTGTGTTATCAAGAAGACCAGAAACTTCTTCTTCGCGAGCGCCATCAAATACCGGCGTTGCAAGATTTGTTCCGGGAGCGCCTTGTGCCGCACAATTTCTTTGAGGTGCTTGGACCACGCCCTCTTCAACTCCGCTGACATCCCAACCAGTTTTAGCAACCCAGCCGAGGTGCATTTCTAGAACCTGACCGACGTTCATACGACCTGGAACACCGAGCGGGTTAAGAATTACATCTACTGGAGTGCCATCTTCAAGGAATGGCATATCTTCTTGCGGAAGAATCTTGGAAATAACACCCTTGGTTGCCGTGGCGACCAGCGAGCTTGTCACCATCTTGAATCTTGCGCTTTTGTGCAACATAAACGCGAACAAGTTGGTTTACACCGCTTGCAAGTTCGAAGCCTTCTTCACTTTCGAAGATTTTAACTCCGATAACTTTGCCTGACTCACCGTGTGGGAACCTTGAGTGAGGGTATCGCGAACTTCGCGAGCCTTCTCACAGAAAATTGCACGGAGCAAACGCTCTTCCGGTGTGAGTTCCGTTTCTCCCTTGGGAGTTACTTTGCCAACGAGGATGTCACCAGGAACAACATCGGCACCAACGCGAATGATTCCGCGATCATCAAGATCGGCGAGAACTTCCTCTGAAACGTTAGGGATGTCGCGAGTGATTTCCTCAGCACCAAGTTTGGTGTCGCGAGCATCTACTTCGTATTCCTCAATATGAATCGAAGTAAGCACATCGTCTTGAACCAATCGCTGGGACAAGATGATTGCATCCTCGTAGTTGTGGCCTTCCCATGACATAAATGCCACGAGCAAGTTTTTACCAAGAGCCATCTCACCGTTTTCGGTGCAAGGGCCATCGGCAATGACTGAGCCAACTTCGAGGCGCTGTCCTTCGCTGACAATTACCTTTTGGTTATAGGAAGTGCCTTGGTTAGAACGAGTGAACTTGTGAAGTGAGTACTCGGTGTATGTCGAGTCATCATTCATGACCTTAACTTCATCAGCTGAAACATCAGTGACAACGCCAGCTTTAACTGCGACAACAACATCGCCAGCATCAACGGCTGCACGGAACTCCATGCCGGTACCAATCAATGGTGCTTCCGCACGCATCAAAGGAACCGACTGGCGCATCATGTTAGAACCCATCAGGCACGGTTAGCATCATCGTGCTCCAAGAATGGAATCATTGCTGTTGCAACAGAACCCATCTGGCGTGGAGATACATCATGTAATCAACTTCGTCAGCGAGAATGTATTCAACTTCTCCACCACGACGACGAACAAGTACGCGCTCTTCTGCGAAGTGATTGTCATCGGTAAGTGGAGCATTCGCCTGAGCGATGATGTGCTCATCCTCTTCATCGGCAGTTAAGTAATCAACTTGATCGGTTACGCGACCCTTGGAAACTTTGCGATAAGGAGTTTCGATAAATCCAAAGGCGGTAACACGGCCATAGGTTGCGAGTGAACCGATGAGACCAATGTTTGGACCTTCAGGAGTTTCGATAGGACACATACGACCGTAGTGAGATGGGTGAACGTCGCGAACTTCAAAGCCCGCACGATCACGAGAAAGACCACCAGGTCCAAGTGCTGAAAGACGGCGCTTGTGAGTCAGACCAGAAAGTGGATTGGTCTGATCCATGAACTGCGACAACTGAGATGTTCCGAAGAACTCCTTGATTGACGCAACCACTGGGCGAATGTTGATCAAGGTCTGAGGAGTAATCGCCTCAACATCTTGAGTTGTCCATACGCTCACGAACAACGCGCTCCATACGAGATAGACCGGTACGGACCTGGTTCTGAATCAATTCACCGACGGTGCGAAGACGGCGATTACCGAAGTGATCGATATCGTCCTTTTCAACGCGAACTTCGCGGCCGTACTCCATAAGAAGTTCGCCCTTGTGAAGTGCAACGAGGTAGCGAATAGTCGCGACAATGTCAGAAATTGTGAGCAAGCCCTGCTTGAGTTCTAGATCAAGACCGAGTTTCTTATTCACCTTAAAGCGACCGACCTTAGCCAAGTCATAGCGCTTTGGATTGAAGTAAAGGTTCTCAATCAAGTTCTGTGCAGCTTCCTTTGTTGGAGGCTCACCTGGACGAAGTTTGCGATAAATATCTAACAACGCTTCATCTTGTGTCTTGACATTATCTTTTTCAAGAGTTGCGCGAATGGATTCGTACTCGCCGAACTCTTCAAGAATTTGTTCTTCAGTCCAGCCGAGTGCTTTCAAAAAGACAGTGACTGATTGCTTTCGCTTGCGGTCGATACGAACGCCAACGAGATCTTTCTTATCAACTTCAAATTCCAACCAAGCACCACGACCAGGAATGATCTTTGAAGTGAAAACATCTTTGTCAGATGTTTTTTCAATGGTGCGTTCAAAATAAACGCCAGGTGAACGAACAAGCTGCGATACAACAACGCGCTCTGTTCGTTAATAACAAATGTTCCACGACGCGTCATCACGGGGAAATCGCCCATGAAAACTGTCTGCGATTTGATTTCACAGTTGTGTTGTTGGTGAATTCAGCGGTAACGAAGAGTGGTTGCGAATAGGTCATATCTCGCTCTTTGCAATCTTCGATTGAATACTTAGTGGCTCGAAGCGGTGATCTCTAAATGAGAGACTCATCGTTCCTTGGAATCTTCGATCGGTGAAATCTCTTCAAAGATTTCTTCCAATCCAGATTGCTTCGGTAGTTCACCGCGAGATGTAACTTCAGCGGCAGCTAACCGTGCGCGCCAGATGTCGTTACCAGTAACCAGTCAACGCTTTCGATTTGCAGCGCTAAAAGATTGGAACTTCAAGTGGTTCGCGGATCTTTGCGAAAGAAATACGGCGGGGGGGCAACAGATTTTGATTTTGACGCGGCCAAGAGGTGTCCTTCCGAAACAGGAATTGGTGACGCACGGATTAAGGTCTCAGCCGCTATATGCATTGACCTCTAAGTAAATATGCGAAAGTGAAGGATATCGGGCGGGGGGCAGCCTGTCCAACCCGGCTTTTACCACAATTGTTCCCGAATTGTGAACAGTTTGGAGAAAAAGGTGGGCTTACCCCCTTCTGTAGGGATATCTGTTGAAAAGTCGGCTAAGTGGCTATTCTCCCTCAAAGTCAGACCTTCCCCTCAAGAAATGGGGTGGATCGTGCGCTTGAAGAAGAAAATCACTACTCGACTCGGCCTCATCCTTGCCGCCCTTCTCTTTCTGAGCGGTTTGCACGAAATCCGACCCACTTGGCGTCGGCAGTGAAAGCTTGCCTGGCGGACTCCATATCTCAGCCAAGTTCAACCAAGCCACCTTTACGACAATTTTCAGCGCCCAAGCCAACCCAAATGGGTTTACACATGGAGCGCCAGACTTCCAACTGATCCCCCATGCCTCGACGGCTTCGATGGAAACACTCCTCTGACAATCAAGCAAAGTGGTTCCACAAGGGCAAGGAGATGAAACCCAATCCGGGTCCGTGCACTCACAAAACAACAAATCACCCAAGTACGGTGACGTTGACTATCGAAGGTGGATCGCTAGATTCGGAATGGCATTGCTCAATGGAATACGAGGGAACGGAAACCGGTGAAGGCAAAAAAGCTTCCTGTCGCTACTTCGACTAACGCACATGAGTGACGAGACACCAGCACCTCGTGACCGATGGTCGCGCTCTGATTGGTGGGGGGTTGTTCTCGATGCACCGGATGTTGCAGTGCTCGCAAAGTTTTATTCTGAACTAAAAGGTTGGTCGATTTATAAAATCGATGAAGACGGTGCAGCCCTCGATGCAGGTGAGGGCGTTGCATATCTTTCAATTCAGAAAAATCTCGACTACATAGCGCCGGTTTGGCCCGGTGTTCCTGGCTTACAACAAATGATGT
Organism: Actinomycetota bacterium; assembly: GCA_037200085.1. Classification (GTDB taxonomy): domain Bacteria; phylum Actinomycetota; class Actinomycetes; order Nanopelagicales; family Nanopelagicaceae; genus QYPT01. Next base: position 15,793 of record JBBCHT010000013.1, on the reverse strand, counting down.
TGCATTTAGATTTTGAAGTTACCGATCTCAAAGAAGAAGTTGCGCGAGCAATTTCCTTGGGAGCCACTCTCGCTGAATTCCAACCGCAAGAAAATGTGCGAGTGTTGCTAGATCCTGCCGGACATCCATTCTGTTTATATAAGTAGCGCTGACGCAGAACGAAAGGAAGTAATGAAGAAGTTAGATATCAAGGGGCGTCTCAATCGCTTTCTCATGATGGAATCAATGAGTACACCAACAGAAATTCGACAAGAACAAATTATTGAAATTGATGGCGACGAAGACGATCAGTCTTGAATAAAAAAATCCCCTCCGACCCGAAGGCCGAAGGGGATTTTTAGTTAAAGCGAATTACTTAACAGAGACGGTTGCTCAGCTGCTTCGAGAGCTGCCTTTGCCTTATCAACGGCTTCCTTGCTTCCCTTTTCAATGAGAACTGCGGGGAGCTGCATCAACAATGTCCTTGGCTTCTTTCAAGCCGAGGCTTGAGTTGATTCCGCGAACTTCCTTGATAACTGCAATCTTCTGTGCGCCAGCGCTTTCCAAGGTGAGTGTGAACTCATCTTGTGCAACTTCCTCGGCTGCTGCTGCTCCGCCACCGGCGGCTGCAACTGCAACTGGTGCCGCTGCCTTAACATCGAATTCGGTCTCAAATGACTTGACGAAATCTGAGAGCTCAACGAGCGTCATTTCTTTGAACTGACCCAATAGGTCTTCTGTGCTGAGTTTTTGCATTTCTTATTCCTTTTCTTCTGCTACTGGGGTTTCAACTGAAACATCTTCTGTGACAACTTCTGCAACCGCTTCGGCTGCTGGTGCCTCTGCTACAACTTCGGTTGCTGCTTCCGCAACAACTTCAGCGACAGTCTCTGCCACTGCTGTCTCTGCCACAGTTTCTGCGACGGTTGGCAGTGGTCCTTCTTCGCCTTCGCGCTTAATGCGAAGTGCATCGACTGAGCGAATAGCGTTGGCAAGAATTGCCTTCATCGCGCCAGCCAACTTGGCCAAGAGAACTTCGCGTGATTCAAGATCAGCGAGTTTAAGAATTTCTGCTGCTGTGACGGACTTGCCTTCGAAAATTCCACCCTTGATAACAAGGAATGGATTTTCTTTAGAGAAATCGCGAAGACTCTTTGCAGCAACGATTGGATCGCCCTTAATGAATGCGAGCGCAGATGGACCGGCAAGTAGTTCTGCAGGAACATCAAAGCCAGCTTCTTTCGCAGCAATCTTTGTAAGAGTGTTCTTAACAACGGCGTACTTGGTTGTTGAACCAAGATCACGACGAAGTTGTTTCATCGAAGTCACGGAGAGTCCGCGATATTCGGTGAGGACGGTCGCTGTCGAGGTGCGGAATTCTTCCGTCAGCTCGGCAACTGCCGTTACTTTGTCTGGGCGAGCCATACGGTTTCACCTTTCTTTTCAGGTCGTCATTCATTTGTTGTGCGGTCTATCCAAAAAATTTGGCCATAAATGCAATAAACCCGATACGCAAAGATGCGCACGGGTTTAACGTGTGAACCTATGCGGGCTGTCTATTGACACTTAAGCGAGAAATTAATTTCTTAACTCTCACACCAGCAGTCTTTGGTAGTACTTCTGAAATAAAGGGTAGGCGTTGCCGCCTACCCTCGTCAAACTGGATAGTGAATTATTCGGCAGCGCTTGCTTCGCGAACGAGGTTTGGATCGACCTGGATGCCAGGTCCCATCGTTGTTGAAACAGTTGATTTCTTAATGAAGCGACCCTTTGATGAAGAAGGCTTTGCACGAAGAACCTCTTCAAGAGCTGCTGCGTAATTTCTGAAAGTTGAGTTGGTGTGAATGATGTCTTACCAATGATGAAGTGAAGGTTGGAATTCTTATCAACGCGGAATTCAATCTTTCCGCCCTTAATATCGGTAACAGCCTTTGCAACATCGGTGGTCACAGTGCCGGTCTTTGGGTTTGGGCATAAGACCGCGTGTCCCAATACCTTTCCAAGACGACCAACTTTGCCCATCAAATCTGGAGTTGCTACAACTGCGTCGTAATCAAGACGACCCTTTGAAACTTCATCGATCAATTCATCAGCGCCAACAATGTCGGCACCAGCTGCACGAGCTTCATCAAGCGCGAGCGCCACCTGCGAATACCAATACGCGAACAGTCTTACCTGTTCCGTGTGGCAAGTTCACGGTGCTTCGAATTGCTTGGTCAGCCTTCTTTGGATCAACGCCGAGGCAGAGTGCAACTTCAACAGTTGCGTCGTACTTCGTTGTTGATGTCTCGCGTGCGAGTGTTACTGCTTCAAGCGGGGTGTAGAGGTGATCTTTCTTAACCTTCTCTGCCGCTGCGTTGTATTTCTTACTGCGCTTCATTTCACTCCTCTTGCGAACTGTTTTTCAGTTCTGCTTCGGTTGTGGTTAGCGAACCAGCGAGGTTCTCCCACATCTTCGCGCCGACTTGGCGAGAAGAAAATTAATTAGTCGGTGACGGTGATACCCATTGAGCGAGCGGTACCGGCGATGATCAAGCTAGCGGCATCAATGTCATTTGCATTGAGGTCTTCCATCTTGGTCTTGGCAATCTCTTGAACCTGCGCCTTAGTAATTGAGGCAACTTTGGTCTTGTGAGGAACAGCAGATCCCTTTTCAACGCCAGCAGCTTTCAAGATCAATCGTGATGCTGGAGGAGTCTTGGTGATAAAGGTAAATGAGCGATCTTCGTAAACAGAGATCTCAACGGGGATGATCTGACCTTTTGGGATTCAGTCGCTGCGTTGTACTGCTTGACGAATTCCATAATGTTGACGCCGTGCTGTCCAAGGGCAGGACCAACTGGAGGCGCAGGTGTTGCAGCGCCGCTTGGATCTGCAACTTAATGAGCGCAGTGATCTTCTTCTTTGGGGCCATGATTTTCTCTCTCTTTACTAGATCTCTTTGGGCTAAATCTTTTGTACTTGGTGGAAGGAAAGTTCTACTGGTGTTTCGCGACCAAAGATCGAAACCAAAACTTTGAGCTTTGCTTGCTCAGGCATGATTTCGCTAATTGATGCAGGAAGTGTTGCGAATGGACCATCCATAACGGTGACTGATTCTCCAACTTGGAAATCAATGACTCGAATTTCTGGCTTATCGGATTTCTTAACGGGACGTGGTGCAAGAATTTTTTCAACTTCTTCAAAAGTTAGTGGACTTGGATGGTGGGCATTGCCAACGAATCCCGTGACGCCAGGAGTGTTACGAACTGCAGACACGACTCATCAGAGAGATCCATGCGCACTAGAACATAACCTGGATAAATATTTCGCTTAACTTGCTTGCGTTGACCATTCTTAATTTCAGTAACTTCTTCTTCAGGAACTTCGATCTGGAAAATGAAATCTTCCATGTTGAGCGATTGAATACGGTTCTGAAGGTTCGCCTTTACCTTCTTCTCATAACCTGCATATGAGTGAACAACGAACCACTCACCCGCTGCGTTGCGAAGCGCGCGACGGAACTCAGCATTCGGATCATCTTCTGCATCTTCATCAGCGAGGTCAGATTCAACGGAACCTTCATCAACCGAATCAACGGCATCGATTTCGAGAACATCTACCGATTCTGAGGTCGCAACAACATCATCGATAACTTCTGGCTCGACCTCTGCCTCAATTACCGATGCAACTGGCTCGACACTCGCAGCTGCAAGGGCAGCCTCGAATGCGTCAGTTTTTTCCTCAGACATGTGCCGTCCTTATCCAAATACCAAGAAGACGATCTTGGTAAGAACCAGATCGAGGAGTGAAACAACTGCAATGATGAAAGTTACGAAAACTAAAACAACGGCGGTATAGGTGGTCAACTGCTTACGCGTTGGCCAAACGACCTTTCGAAGTTCAGCAATGATCTGGCGATAGAACAGCCCAATGCGCGCGAAGAGACCAAGCTTCTTCTCCTCGCCGGAGGCAACAGCATCCGCCATATTGGTGCACCGTCCTTTCGCTTCTCGTTCTAGCATCTTCAACCAGCAGGGCAGGAGGGACTTGAACCCCCAACCGCCGGTTTTGGAGACCGGAACTCTGGCCAGTTGAGCTACTGCCCTTCAGACGGCATGGCAAAAGAACCATAATCGTCAGGGCGCAGAGTGTAGAGCCAGAGCGGGGTCGAGGTCTAACTCAGCGATTTATTACGCGTAAGAACGCCAAAAAAGTGCGGATCGGCGAAGTGCGCGAGTACGGCAGACTTCTCGCATGACTGATCAACGTATTTCCTCTCGAGTCGCTGCAATTGCCGAATCCGCAACGTTGGCGGTGGATGCCAAAGCAAAAGCTCTCAAGGCGGCTGGTCGTCCAGTCATTGGTTTTGGGGCCGGTGAGCCTGATTTTCCAACGCCTGACTACATCGTGAACGCGGCAATTGCTGCAGCATCCCAACCTGCCAACCACAAGTACACGCCAACGCCAGGATTGCCGGAATTGCGCGATGCAATTGTGGCCAAAACGCTGCGCGATTCTGGTTATGCAATCACAGCGGATCAGGTTCTTGTGACAAACGGTGGCAAGCAAGCGGTCTATCAAGCCTTTGCGACAATTGTTGATCCAGGCGATGAAGTTTTGTTGCCTGCCCCGTATTGGACAACGTATCCAGAAGCGGTGAAATTGGCGGGCGGAGTTGCAGTCGAAGTTTTCGCCGATGAAAGTCAGAATTATTTAGTCACCGTCGAACAACTTGAAGCAGCGCGCACTCCAAAAACTAAAGTGTTGTTGTTCTGTTCACCAAGTAACCCAACTGGTTCGGTTTATTCGCGTGAACAAGTGAAGGCAATCGGCGAATGGGCAGTGAAACACAAGATCTGGATTATTTCCGATGAAATTTATGAGCACTTACTTTATGACGGCGCAAGTAGCACCAAGTATCGCCGTTGTTGTTCCAGAAGTTGCCGACCACACAATCATCCTCAACGGAGTTGCAAAGACTTATGCAATGACAGGTTGGCGCGTTGGTTGGATGATCGGCCCAAAGGATGTCATCAAAGCTGCGACAAATCTTCAGTCGCATTTATCAAGCAACGTATCAAACGTTTCCCAGCGCGCAGCAATCGCAGCGGTAAAGGGTGATCTCTCTGCCGTTCACACAATGGGTGAGGCATTTGATCGACGAAGAAAACTTATTGTGAAATTACTCAACGAGATTCCTGGTTTTGTTTGTCCCACCCCGACAGGTGCGTTTTATGTTTATCCATCCGTTAAAGGTGTACTGGGCAAAACTATTCGCGGTAAAACGCCAACAACTTCTGCTGAGTTAGCAACTCTCATTTTGGACGAGGTGGAAGTTGCAGCGGTTCCGGGTGAAGCATTTGGACCATCAGGTTACTTGCGTTTCTCGTACGCACTCGGTGATGCAGATATCGTTGAAGGAATTGGTCGTATAAAGAAGTTAATCGAGGGTTAGTCCAACAAGGTTGACTTCTGGCACCAAAGTAATTCCAAACTTCTGAAAGACTTTTTCTTTTGCATCACGCGCAAGGCCTGCAATGTCAGATGCCGTAGCGTTTCCTGAATTCGTGAGCGCCAGAACGTGTTTTGAGGAAATCCGCGCGCCAAGATAAGCGTCGCCCTTCTGAACACCTGCGTGCTCCATGAGCCAGGCAGCCGAAGTTTTGACTCGACCATCTTCTTGTACCCAGCGCGGAGCATCAGCAGGAAGTTGGCCAGCTTGTTCGGCAGTGAGAATGGGATTGGTAAGAATGATCCAGCGGACCAAGAATCTTGATCAGCGCCGTCGAGCAACATTCCCTTTCCGGCACGCAATTTCAATACAGCTTCTCGAGTTTGCAGAATTGACGCCTTCTCTCCCACCTCAACTGAGAGACTTTGGCGAGCTCGGCATAAGTTATTGGTGTAGTCATTTCTCCAATACGCAATTGAAAACTAACTTCGAGAACCACGTAGCGACCCTTTTCGGTTTTGAAAATCGAATTGCGATATGTGAAATCACATTCCCATTAGTGAAAGTCTTGGTCGATTTTGTAACTCGATCATAAGTGCGGACCCGAGTAATAAATTCTGAAACTTCATGACCATACGCACCAATGTTTTGAATCGGAGCAGCGCCAACGGTGCCAGGAATTCCCGCTCAACGTTTCTAGTCCAGCAAAGCCGCGTGAAATTGTTGTCGAAACAAAATCGTCCCAATTCTCTCCTGCACCAATTGTGAGAGTTGCTCCGCTACATGCATCGACATCGCTTTGAAGTTGAGAACTTGAAATATGAATAACGACGCCGTCAAAACCATCATCACCAACCAAAACGTTGGTGCCGCTTCCAAGAATGAGAACTGGTAGTCCTTCTTCATCTGCCTGTTGGAGTGCGCCAATGATTTCTGCCTCATTTGATGCTTGAACAATTTTTCTTGCAGGACCACCAACACGCAAACTCGTATATTTGGAAAGGTCGTCCATGATGAAAGGCTAGCGACGCTCACTTAGAATTGCATTTTTCCCGCGAAATCTCTCGAGAATTCGGTCGTAATTCTTCTTTGATTGAACGTCGCGATATTCAGGATCAACATCGTGATACCCGTGATGGCGACCTTGCGTAAGAGGTAAATCCATCTGAAGAAGTCGTCCGCCCGTTTGTCGAAGGCGCAATGAAAATTCGATATCAGCATTTCGGTAGTACACGGCTCGAGAATTAAATCCACCAACTTCAACTGCCGATTCTCTATTCACGGCGAGAAAATAACTGAAGAGAACATCGACTTCGCCGGCACCACGATCGTCGACGCTTCTCCATTCATCTTCTACATTGACGAGGCCACCTCTCCAACCAACGGCAGAAAATTCTCCAATCTCCAAAACCTCCAGAATGGGGGCAATGGCATCGCCTTCAAGCGTTGTAGATGGATCCATGATCACCACAAAAGGTGAAGAAATTTTCTGAAGCGCCGCATTGGCGGCCGCTCCCCAACCACAATCCTCCAGAACACGTATAACAACGGTTTGATCATCAATTACATTTTCCAATTCATCAACAGCGCCGAAAACTAGAGTCAATATCGGTGCGCTAGAAAACTTACGAATTGAAGCGATCGAATTCGCCGCATCCTTCGGAAATCCAGTCACGATAAGGCAAATGGAAATTCTCGAACCTGCAAAGAGTGGTTTCAAAGCCGAGATAGATTGAATTTCTGAGTACCTAACTTTCGGTCGCAATTCGAATTGACCGCTAACGTCAATGATCTCCCAACCTAAAGAGAGTAGTTCATCTCGTATTTCATCGGCGCGTGCGTAATTTTTTTCAGATCGCGCTGCCTGACGACTTTCTCCCAATTTCCAGATGTGATCTGGGATTGTCATCTGCGCGTGACCAGCGCCTTAGCTACTCCTAAAACTTTTACTCCAGCCGAGGTTGCAGTGAGGTTGATGCGAATATTTCCATCGACTGCTTCAGTGACCAATCCACTTATCGTGAGATCCACTTTTTCATTGAAGGGAACAATGACAGGCTTTACAAATCGTGCTGAAAATTCTTTAACAGTCGTCGGTCCGCCAGCCCAATCAGAAATGAATTTGCCGACCAGGGCCATCGTGAGCATTCCGTGCGCGATGACATCGGGTAGACCAACTGAGCGGGCGAATTCTTCATCTTGATGAATTGGATTGTGATCCCCACTCGCCTCGGCATATTTCACAAGCAGTGCGCGGTCGATCCAAAAACTTTCTCTGGAATCTCTGTTCCTGCTTCAATCATGCGCGCACCACAAGAGTTGACCACGATGAAACGACTGGCTCACCATCAGAAATGAGATCAGATCGCACACTCACGATTTCATTTCCGGCAAGCAATTTATAACTTTCAATTGTTGAGTCACATGTAAGGACATCACCAGCAACAAGTGGTCGGCGAATTTCAAATTTCTGATCTCCATGAACCAAACGAGACCAATCCAAACAACGGAAGGATCGGAGAGAATTGCTTGTGATTCGGCTAAAGAAATTCTGATGGAAAAGGTAGGTGGGGCAACGCTGGTATCTGTCTCACCGATTGCTTCGGCGAAAGCATCAATCTGTGGTTGCGTAATCGTTATTGAATTCGCACCGTGGAAAGTGCGCCCGACCGAATCGGGGCTGAGCATTAGCGAGTTTCGCGATGAAGTGTTGAAGCTTTGCAACGAGGGCAGAACTTCTTAAGTTCTAGGCGGTCAGGATCGTTGCGACGGTTCTTCTTTGTGATGTAGTTGCGCTCTTTGCAATCTACGCATGCCATGGTGATTTTTGGACGAACGTCCGCGCTCTTGCTTGCCATGGTCGTGCTCCTCTTTGCTGTTGAGTTAATTTACCTTGATCTATCTCAAGTAAGGGCGTCAGGGTACCTGACCACCTTGCTTGCCGTGAAATTGAGCGTGCATTTAGTAGTAGCGGAGGCCGGATTTGAACCGGCGACACAGCGATTATGAGCCGCTTGCTCTACCAAGCTGAGCTACCCCGCCGAGCCCCCCAACGGAATCGAACCGTTGACCTTTTCCTTACCATGGAAACGCTCTACCGACTGAGCTAGGGGGGCGTTGAACAATCGTCCGAGAGTACAGGTTCAGATACCCATTCGGAAAACCGATTCCTTAACAGGCGTTACCGGGATGGATCCAGCGTGACTTTGCCTGTCGTCGTTCGAGCCAATATAGCTCGATGACAAGCAGGGGCTTGGCTCAGTGGAAAAATCTCACCGATAATCGGTTTCAATTTTCCGCTTTGAATCAGTCCAAAGAGTTCAACGATTACATCATTGACGAGCGCAGGATTGCCAAAGCAATTGCCCAGCCAAAAACCTGCAACAGTTTTCGTTCCGGCAAGAAGTGCAGTGGGAATTACTGGTGTTGCCGGGGTGCGAGAAGCAGAACCAAAAACTACAAGCCGACCAAAGGGTGCCAATACGGCAAGACTGTCATCGAAAGTTTTTCCGCCAACCATTTCCAAAACGATGTCGACTCGCTTACCACCGTTGGCTGCAAGTAAAGCAGCTTGCAAATCATCGGCTTTCGCATCCACTGTTACATCGGCACCAAGTGATGTGGCGAGTTCTGATTTCTCTTTCGACGATGTGACAGCGATAACTTTTCCGCGCCACATCTTTGCCAATTGAATGGAGACAGTTCCAACTCCACCGGCAGCTGCATGAACAACAACTGATTCGCCAGGTTGAATATGCGCAATCGTTTTTAAAATGTGCCAAGCCGTAGTTCCTTGAACCAACATAGCGAGGGCTTGTTCATCAGAAACTCCGTCGGGAATCTCAACGATATTGGCACGATTGGCGACGGCCTTTTGCGCATATGCCCCACCCGATACTGAAGCAAGAACTCTCTTTCCAGATTGAATTGTTCCGACAACTTCCAAGCCAGGATAGAGAGGAAGTTTTTGTGGAACGCGGTAAGTATTTTCAATTTGGTGAGTGTCGGCATAGTTGACGCCAATTGATGTCACATTGATCAACTCTTCATTCTCACCTGGAATCGGATCTGGTCGTTCAACAAGTTCCATGACATCAGGTCCGCCAAATTTCAGTACCTCAATTGCTTTCATGTCACAAATCTTAACCACCCACCTCATTCCTGTTCTACGCTGGCACCATGGCGCCTGAGCTTTCGATTCGAATTCTCGAAGGCGTGAGCGAACAAAGTCTTGCAAGGGATATCTTCGATTTAGTGTGGCCAACTGCCGAAGGCAGACAGATAACTGCAAACCTTATGCAAGCGATGGTTCATAACGGTGCCTACGTATCAGGTGCATTTCTTGGTGACGAAATTGTCGCCGCCGCCTTTGCATTTCCAGGTGTAGATGCCCAAGGACATTTGCACCTGCACTCACACATGGCCGCAGTTAAAGAAGAATTTAGAAATAAAAATTTTGGAAGTGCGCTCAAATGGCATCAAAGGCAATGGGCGTTGGAGCACAACATCAAAACTATTACATGGACTTTTGACCCACTTGTCAGACGCAATGCCAAATTAAATATTTTGAAATTGGGAGTTCTTGTTTACGAATACTTTGAAAATTTCTATGGAGATTTACCTGATGCGCTAAACGCTGGCGATCCCACAGATCGCATGATTGCCCAATGGAATATCACAAGTGATCGAGTTGAACGTGCTGCTAATAGTGGTTTGGGTTATTCAAATGGCGATGGCTTCCTTTGCCATCTACCTGAAGACATTATTGAAATTCGTAGAAGCGATCCTGCGCTAGCGCTTAAGTGGCGCCTTGATGTACGAAATATTCTCAAACCAAAATTGGAGAGTGGTTGGTACATCAATGGACTCACCGAGGATGGTGCCTACGTTCTACAAGAAACCGAGAGTGAGAAATAAATGAGAATCAAAGAAGTGGAAATCCGAACAATTGAACTTCCACTTGTTCGCCCTTTTAGAACTTCCTTTGGAACTCAACTCAACCGCGAACTTCTACTCATCAAAGTATCTACTCTCGAAGGCGCTCAAGGTTGGGCCGAATGTGTTGCGATGTCAGAACCTCTCTACTCCCCTGAATACACGCTCGGTTGCCTTGATGTCATAGAGCGATTTCTTCTCCCGAAGCTATTTCTTCAAGGTGATGTGATTGCAGAAGATGTTGCCGAAACGCTAAAACCAATCCTTGGACATCAAATGGCAAAGGCATCTCTTGAGACTGCAATTCTCGATGCGCAACTTAAACTGGAAGGCATCTCTTTTGGTTCCTACTTGGGTTCAAATAGAGAGCTCGTAGATTGCGGCGTATCGGTCGGGATCGCCTCAACGATTGAAAAACTTGTCGAGGAAGTTTCTCTCTATATTTCTGAAGGCTACCGACGCATCAAATTGAAGATCGAACCTGGTGGGATCTTCTACCCGTAAGAACAATTAGAGAGTTGTGGCCAGATATTCCGTTGCAGGTCGATGCAAATCAGGCTTACACACGTAGCGATACTGAATTGCTTAAAAAACTTGATCCTTACGACCTACTCCTCATCGAACAACCACTCGACGAACATGATGTTCTTGGGCACGCGGCCCTGGCGAAAGAAGTCAGTACTCCAATCTGCCTCGATGAATCCATTACATCTCTTGAAGCTGCCCGGGATGCCCTTGCTCTGAAAGCCACAACGATTATCAACATTAAGCCAGGACGCGTCGGTGGGTATCTCGAATCAGTTCGAATTCATGACTTGTGTGTTGAAGAAAATATTCCAGTCTGGTGTGGAGGAATGTTGGAGACAGGCATTGGACGTGCGGCAAATGTTGCTCTGGCCTCACTTCCAGGTTTCACTTTGCCTGGTGATACGAGCGCATCTTCACGTTACTTCCATCGAGATATCACGGATCCCTTTGTTATGAACGATGGGCAACTTCGAGTTCCAACTCAACCGGGAATTGGTGTCGCTATCGATGAAGATTTCATTGAACAACTGACAACATCTAGAAAAGTCATCACTGCTCCATGATCAATGAGACGATGCGAGACGCCGATCAACTCGCTGATCGTTCGATTGCCCTTGTCAAAGAGTTACTTAAGGATTCAAATAAAAATAGAGAGCGGCGCGATAGAAAAAACCGAAAGCGTTTTGCAAGGCTGCTGAAAAGTCCGTCAGCAGTTTCGCTGACGATGGCGTTGACTGATGAAGTCATGCGTATGAGTTCGATGAGAAGTGCAGCAAAAACACTGAGACGTACTTCAAAGAACGCTTCGATCTCCGGACTTGGTTTTTTTGACTATTTCGGAATCAAATTAGCGAGCATTACTTCGCATATCTTCCCCAAAACGGTGATGAGAATTGTCCACCGAAGAGTTCGAGCGGCATCGGATGGAATTATTCTTCCTGCTGAAAATAAGTTACTCCGTCGCCATATTCGTGCGCGAGAAGAAGATCGAGCCAAACTCAATATCAATGTCTTAGGTGAAGCAGTTCTCGGTGACCATGAAGCGCTTCAACGTCTCAATTCAGTCATTGAAATGGTTCGTCGACCTGAAGTGAATTATGCCTCAGTAAAAATCTCATCAATAGTCAGTCAACTCATAACTATCGATCATCAAGGTTCGGTAGACAGAGTTGCAGAACATCTGCGACTCCTCTATCGAGCAGCGCAAGAGAGTGCGACATTTATTAATTTGGATATGGAGGAATTCCGCGATCTTGCAATAACTGTTGATGTCTTCAAGAAACTTTTGGATGAAGAAGAATTTCAATCGATGAACGCAGGAATCGTTCTTCAAGCATATTTGCCAGAATCACATTCAGCTTTCGCCAATTTGGTCGAGTGGGCAAAGGCACGCAATAAGAGAACTGGCGGCACAATAAAAATTCGCCTAGTAAAAGGTGCGAATTTAGCGATGGAGAAAGCCGAAGCCGAATTGCATGGATGGGTTCCCGCGCCATATGAAAGCAAAGCAGATGTCGATGCTAGTTATGCGCGGCTTATAGATGTTGCACTCCGACCCGAGAATTCGGGAGCGGTAAGAATTGGCATTGCCAGTCATAATCTTTTCCATCTTGCTTGGGCAATTGAAATTGCTCGGGCACGAGGCGTCGAGACTCAGATGGATATTGAAATGCTAGAAGGCATGGCCAACGCTGAGTCGCTCTCAATCTCGGAGCGAACAGGAAGTGTCCTTCTCTACACACCGGTTACTCGCCATAATGACTTTCCGGCAGCAGTTGCGTATCTAGTTCGCAGACTCGATGAAAATACTTCTACTGAAAATTATTTGCGAGCCTCCTTTGATATGGAAGTTGGCAATAAGAAATTTGTCGAACAACGAGAGAGATTTTTGAATTCCGTTATTCGACGACATTCCATTTCCATAATCTCGCGAAGGCATCTACTTAAAAGAGAAAATCCAGCGGAGGCCTATCGACACGGAATTTCCTCAATGAACGAGATGGCGATGGAACTCATCCAGATTATCGATCGAAAATTAGCGAAGCGCTCTCCATTACCTTTCGCAACAATGCAGTTCATATTCCATTAGTCATTGGTGGCAAAGAGGTAATTTCCGGTGAACTTGAATATGGAGCGGATCCAAATAATGAAGGCAACCATTGGTACCTCTATTCAGTTGCAAAAGAGAACGATGTCGATCTTGCCCTCTCAACTGCGATCTCCGAAGTACGACCATGGGAGCAAATGGGAGCAGTAGCACGAGGTGAGATTCTCGAACGTGCCGCTGAAATCATGGAGATTGAACGCACTCAATCCATTTCAATCATGTCACGCGATGCAGGCAAGACGGTCGCCGAGGCAGATCCAGAGGTAAGTGAAGGCATTGATTTTGCTCGATATTACGCGCTCTCTGCACGGACAAAAGAGGAGAGATCAAAGCCACTTGGCGTTGTCCTAGTTGTGCCTCCGTGGAATTTCCCTTATGCCATACCCCTCGGAGGTGTCTGCTCCGCGCTAGCAGCTGGAAACACAGTCATCTTAAAACCAGCGCCAGAGACAGTCGCAACTGCATGGCATTTCGTCAATCAACTATGGAGGGCTGGTGTACCTCGCCGAGTTTTGCAATTTCTCCCCACTCGTGACGATCACATCGGTCAAAAACTCATCACACACCCTGGAGTCAATGCAGTAATTCTTACCGGCGCATTTGAAACAGCGACGCTCTTCACTTCCTGGAAACCAACACTTCGACTACTCGCTGAAACAAGTGGAAAGAATGCAATTGTCATTACAGCGAGCGCAGATATTGATGCGGCAGTAAAGGATCTTGTGCAATCAGCATTTGGTCATGCTGGACAGAAATGTAGCGCTGCGAGTTTGGCAATTGTCGATGAAAGTATCTATTCCAATCCAGCATTCATACGACAACTCAAAGATGCGACAGAGAGTTTGAGCGTTGGTTCGGGTTCACATTACGCAACATCTGTTGGCCCCATCATTCAACCTCCTAGTGAAAAATTAAAGCGAGCACTCACTACTCTCGACAGCGGTGAAAGTTGGTTGGTCGAACCAAAACAACTTGATCGTCCTGGTTATTCATGGACACCAGGAATTAAATTGGGAATTGCTCCTGGATCTTGGAGCCATAAAAATGAATGGTTTGGTCCTGTTCTTGGAATTATGGAAGCGTCAGATTTTGACACAGCGATTGCTTGGCAGAATCAGGTTCAATACGGATTGACCGCCGGAATTCATTCTCTAGATGTTGAAGAATGTGAAAAGTGGATCGAAGAAGTCCAAGCAGGAAATATTTATGTCAATCGTGGAATTACAGGCGCCATCGTCAATCGCCAACCATTCGGCGGATGGAAGAGAAGTAGCGTCGGTGCAACTGCAAAAGCAGGTGGACCAAATTACCTCAACAATTTACGTGACTGGGATAGACCACTCTCCCTCAAAGAACTCACTGCCTCTTCATTGAAGTGGTGGGAATCTATTGGCAGTCAAGCAATTGACCATGCTGGTCTCTACGTGGAGCGAAATTACCAGCGATATAAACCATCGAAACGAGGCATTGTGGTTCGTATTGATGCCTCCGTCACTAGCGATGACATTCGATTTGTGAAATGGGTAGCGGAGAAAACGAAGACGAAAATTTCATGGAGTAGTGAATCCTCTGACAAGAGAGCTCCTTCGGTTGTGATCGAAAGTGTCGAACGACTTGTCGAGAGAGTTGGTCAGATAGATAAAGTCAGATGGCTCTCACGAGAAGTTATTCCAACACTTGAATTGCTCAACAAGGGAATCTCTGTCGATCCACGAGCGATATGCGCCAGAGGCGATATTGAAATGCCTCGATGGCTATTGGAACAGAGCGTTTCGATTACCAATCATCGATATGGAAATGTTGGAACGGGACCGCAACCAAGAATTTAAAAAACCTTACTTCGTGTGAGCGACATCCTCTAGTCCCGCGCTCCTCAAATCTTTTCTTAGCTCAGGTGGCAGAGCAAAAAGCAGTGATTCCTCTGTGGCTGTAACGACTTCAACATCACCAAATCCACGTTGAGCCAACCACGCAAGTAGATCGTTGACCAATATTTCTGGAACTGAAGCGCCACTTGTGACTCCGACTGTCTCGACACCTTGCAACCATTCATCTTGTGCCTCGGCGGCGAAATCAATGAGGTAGGCGTGACGAGTTCCGTGCTCCTTGGCGACCTCCACTAAGCGCACGGAATTTGATGAATTTTGTGAGCCAACTACCAGCACAAGATCAGCACGTGGAGCAATTTGCTTGATGGCTACTTGGCGATTTTGAGTTGCGTAGCAAATGTCATCACTCGGTGGATCAATAATGTTAGGAAATCTCTCCTTGAGAGCGGCTACCGTGGCAAGTGTTTCATCAACGCTCAACGTAGTTTGTGAAAGCCAGGCAACTTTCTTTTCATCCTTAACTTTGAGTTCATCAATATGTGCCAACCCATCCACCAATTGAACTTTGCCAACGGCTTCCCCGGCCGTGCCTTCAACTTCTTCATGTCCTTGGTGGCCGATCAAAAGGATTTCAATATCTTCTGCCGCAAATCTCCGCGCTTCATAATGCACTTTTGTCACGAGCGGGCAGGTCGCATCAATGGTCCGAAGGTTTCTACTTGCCGCATCGGTGTGCACTTGCGGAGATACGCCATGGGCTGAAAAAACGACGAGTGCACCTTCTGGCACTTGATCTGTCTCATCAACGAAAATCGCACCACGCGACTCCAACGTTGAAACAACATGTTTGTTATGAACAATTTGTTTTCTCACATAGACCGGAGCGCCATAAAGTTCGAGCGCTTTTTCGACAGTAATGACTGCTCGATCAACTCCGGCGCAATATCCACGCGGTGCCGCGAGCAAAACCTTCTTGGTCAT
>JBBCHT010000012.1:0-45089 GCA_037200085.1 Actinomycetota bacterium | reverse complement strand
GCGCTCACAACCTCTTCAGTTTTAGCGCTCCAAGTTCCATTGAGATCCATGTGTTGATCGATCCTCTTTGACCACTGCGATAATTGTTGAGGGAAATCCTCTCGCCAATGCGATCCGCGTGTCTCTTCCCTCTCAAGGGCAGAGCGAACAATTGCCATGGCCAATTGATAAAGGTTTGTTGTTTCCCACGCCTCTACGCATGGTTCGGTTGCTGCTTTGCTTTGCAACTTCCTTGAGCACTTCAATAGTTTTTTGCAGTGAGGTAGCAGAGCGCAATACTCCAGCACCTGCACTCATACTCGCCTGCAAAACCTTTCGTGAATCAGGATGCAAAAGTATTGAATTTTGTGGCACGACTACGGGTTCGGAGAACTCTGGTAAATTTTTTGAAATGTCTTCAGCAATTCGCGCGCTAAAAACAAGTCCTTCAAGCAAGGAATTTGATGCCAGTCGATTTGCACCATGTACACCTGTGCAGGCAGTTTCACCACATGCATATAAACCAGCAACGCTCGAACGTCCATTGAGATCTACACGAACACCACCAGATGCATAGTGCGAAGCTGGTGCGACGGGGATTAAGTCCTTGAGCGGATTGATGTTATGAGCGATGCAGGATGCATAAATTGTTGGAAAGCGATCCTGAAATCCTTCGAGATGTCGAACATCTAGCCAAACATGATGTGCACCTGTCTTTGCCATGTGTCGCATACTCGCAATTGCAACAACATCTCGTGGCGCGAGTTCTGCAAGTGGATGAAGTCCAACCATAAAACGAACACCATCATCATCAACAAGATAAGCACCTTCACCTCGGACTGCTTCGCTAATAAGCGGTTGTTGACCTTGCGAACCGTCACCCAACCACATAACCGTTGGATGAAATTGGATGAACTCAACATCAGCAACGTCGGCACCAGCTCTTAGCGCAAGTGCAACCCCATCCCCGGTAGAAACCGAAGGATTTGTTGTCTGGGCAAATACTTGTCCCAAGCCACCCGTTGCAAGAACCGTTGCTCTAGCTATCGCTCTGCCAACTCCATCTCGGCTTCCGGCGCCAATAACGTGCAAAGTAACGCCACAAATTTTTCCTTGTGAATCCTTTAGCGCGTCGAGTACGAGTGCATGCTCTACAACTTCAATCTCAGGATCGTTTCGCACGGCCGCCAGCAAGGCGCGAGAAACTTCCGCACCAGTTGCATCCCCGCCTGCATGCAAAATTCGGTTGCGAAGATGTCCACCTTCACGTGTCAGCGCAATCTCTCCACTGGCTTCTTTATCAAAAACTGCACCACGTGCAATTAATTTACGAACCGCTTCTGGTCCTTCAGAGACAAGAACTTTTACAGCGGCAACATCACATAACCCAGCACCAGCAACGAGAGTGTCCTTTTCATGTTGCTCGGGAGAATCACCTGGACCGAGGGCGGCGGCAATTCCACCTTGTGCCCACTTAGTCGAACCTTCATCCACTTTCGCTTTAGTAACTAAAAGGACGGAGAGTCCAAAACTTCGCACTTGCAACGCAGTTGTCAGCCCTGCAACACCTGATCCAACAACGATTACATCGGCTCTCGCTGTCCACCCAGGTTCTGGAGCGAGAAGCTTCATCCGTTGAACTTACCCATGGAGATGTTGTCAATCAAACGCACGCCATTGACCCAACCTGCAACAAGGGCACGTTTATGAATAGTTTCTTCAACAGCAGGAGAAAAAGTCTCCTCATCAATAATGACGGCGTAATCAAGACGAAAATTTGGTTCACTATCCAAGATTTGAACTAACAAACGCTTTTGATCAGATAGTGAGCTCTCTTTAGCAGCTGCAAAGAGCGCTCGAGAAATGACAAGTGCAGCGTCACGACCAACGGAATTCAATCGAATATTTCGTGAAGACATCGCCAATCCATCTGATTCACGGATAGTTGGTGCTCCGATAATTTTGATTGGAAGACCTGATTCCTTCACCATATTCTTGATGAGAAAAAGTTGCTGAAAATCTTTCTCGCCAAAGATTGCGTAGGTTGGCTTAACTAATTGAAAGAGTTGATTAACTGCAGTGAGCATTCCCGAGAAATGACCAGCTCTGGCAGCTCCTTCATAAAGATCACCAATCTTTCCTGCTGAAATTGGTTCAAGATCCTCTCCAAAAATTTCTTGTACCGATGGAAACCAAACCGCACTCGCACCTGCGTTCTTAGCAATTTCACGATCTGTATCCGGAGATCGAGGATAGTTCTCTAAATCTTTTGCATCTTCGAATTGAAGTGGATTTACAAAAACGCTTACCAAAACATAATCAGAGAGGGACTTCGCTGCTTCAATGAGAGAGGCGTGCCCCTGCATGTAGCGCACCCATCGTTGGAACGAAGGCAATCTCTTCATTCGCTTCACGTCTCAAAATATCTTCAACTCTTCCGTGTCCTGGAATTTGTGCATCAGGATCAATTTCCAGCCACGGTTCGAGTACAAATTGACGTTCATGAGCGAGAGGGTGAGGCAGAACCAATTCATCGCTCACGAACCGCTCATCCCCGTATGTAATGAGATCGAGATCGATTACTCGCGGACCCCACTTCTCACCTCGGACTCTACCCATACTCTTTTCAATTCCATGAAGCAGATTGAGCAACTCTTGAGGGGGCAACTCCGTCTCGACTATGCAAACGGCATTGATGAAATCGCCCTGCGGTGGACCACCAACTGGTTTGGTCAGATAAAGAGAAGAGCGCGCAAGAAGATCTGTAGATTGCTCAAGAAGCGTCAAAGCTAATTCAACGCTGCCTCGTGGATCATCGAGATTTGCTCCGAGAGCAATGACAGCTTTCATCGACGACGTACCAGAACAACTGAAATGTCTTCTACTTTGGCAGAGACAGGTGCTTGAGGTTTATGAACCGTAACTTCTACTTCCTCTAGGGAGGAAAAAGTTGCCAACAAATTTTCAGCAATTGAGCCAGCCAATTTCTCAATCAATAAAAATTTTTTATTCTCAACTAAATCTACGACTATTTGTGTTGCTACTGAATAGTCGACGGTGTCAGATAAATCATCACTTTGTGATGGTTTGGATAAATCAAGAGTGAGTACCAGATCAACATAAAAATCTTGGCCATTTAATTGCTCAGCTTCGAAAACTCCGTGATATCCAAAGCCATGTATACGTGAAATTCGAATCGAATCAGTCATCGCATCATCTCCACAACCTTTATTGCATCTACATGGGGCTTAACTGTATGAACACGAACTCCCCAAGTACGGCGTTGGGCAAGGAGAGTTGTGAGAGCCACAGATGCTGACTCTCTTTCGGCCGTGTGTGTCGTTCCAGTCAGCGCTCCCAAAAATCGTTTGCGAGATGCTCCAACCAGAACGGGAAAATTCAACTTTTCGAGATCGGATAAATGCTTCAAAAGTTCCCAATTATGTTCTGATTCCTTTGCGAAACCGATGCCAGGATCCAAAACGATATTTAAAGACGAAATTCCAGCGCCTAGTGCAGCATCTACGCGTTCAGATAGTTCTACGAGAACCTCTTTTACAACGTCTGAGTAGACGGCCATGGAGTTCATTGTTTTGGAAGTTCCACGAGTATGCATTGCTATATAGGGGCAATTCAATTTCGCAACTGTGGAGAGCATCTCTGAATCGTATTTCCCGGCGCTAATGTCATTTACTATCTTTGCTCCAACGCCAAAACTCGCCTTCGCAATTTCCGCTCGAGTTGTATCAATACTGACAATCGCTCCGCTTTTGGCGAGCGCTTCAACAACAGGAAGCACGCGATCTGCTTCTTCTTCAAGAGATATCCGCTCTGAATTCGGTCTCGTCGACTCTCCACCTACATCAATAATGTCGGCACCTTCTTCAACCATCACCAAACCACGTTCGATGGCGCTACTTGTACTTGCATAAAGTCCGCCATCAGAAAATGAATCTGGAGTGACATTGAGAATTCCCATAACTAGCGTTCTGTTTTGCACTAGCCCCAAATCAGAAACTGACATCTGAATTACCTATTTGTGATGAGACTAATCGCTTCTGCACGGGTAGCGGAATCTCTCAAAATTCCACGTACTGCACTTGTGACAGTTCGAGCTTCCGCTTTTCTGACTCCTCGCATCGACATGCAGAGATGTTCACATTCAATAATGACGATCACGCCAGCTGGCTTAAGAATTTCAACGAGAGCATCTGCAATTTGAGTTGTAAGTCGTTCTTGGACCTGTGGTCTTCGTGCATACAAATCAACTAAACGGGCAATTTTAGATAACCCTGTAATTTTTCCTGAAGGGATATATCCAACATGAGCGACTCCATGAAATGGAGTTAAGTGATGTTC
This sequence comes from Actinomycetota bacterium, assembly GCA_037200085.1. Taxonomy (GTDB): domain Bacteria; phylum Actinomycetota; class Actinomycetes; order Nanopelagicales; family Nanopelagicaceae; genus QYPT01. The sequence continues at coordinate 40,751 of JBBCHT010000012.1, read as the reverse complement.
GCAATGTGAAAAGACTTCAATATCTTTAACAATCACTAACTCTTCATGGCCAGTATCAAAGGTCGTTGTGAGAACTTCTTCTGGCGACATCCAAAGACCAGCAAAATTTTCCTTCATTGCTCGCGCAACTCTGGCAGGCGTATCGACTAACCCTTCTCGCTCCGGATCTTCACCCAGGGCAAGCAACAACTCTTTAACTGCACGCTCGGCACGGGCCGCGTCATATGGATGGTTGGTCTTTCCATCCTGTGGACCCATGGAGATCGGGCTAATCTCAGTCACTCGGCTTCTTCGTTCTCGGAGCGCGTTTAGTTGCCTTCTTCTTTTCAGGTTTGATATCTGAACCTTCGCTGGCTCCATTGCTCTGACTATGCGCAGCACGCGTTGCAATTGGTGGAACAGTTGATGGCTTACGCGTTGGCGAACCAGTCCAAGCTGGTCGCAACGGCCATGGAGTCACATTCTTAAAGATCTCAGCGATGTCCTCTTTATTAAGAGTTTCGCGTTCAAGTAGTTGTGCAACCATCTCATCGAGAATTGTTCGATTGGCAGACAAAATATCGAAAGCTTCTTGGTGAGCATTTTCAATAAGTGCGCGAATCTCTTTATCAATGAGAGCTGCGACGTTCTCTGAAAAGTCACGAGTGTGACCGTAATCGCGACCCATAAATGGTTCAGATGCATCTGTTCCTAATTTAATGGCACCAATTGCTTCAGTCATTCCATATTGAGTCACCATTGCACGTGCCAGCGCAGTTGCCTTTTCAATGTCATTGCTAGCACCTGTGGATGGATCATGAAAGATAAGTTCTTCCGCAGCGCGACCACCAAGTGAATAGGCAAGTTGATCGAGCAAATTATTTCGAGTGACTGAATATTTATCTTCATCTGGCAAGACCATTGTGTAACCCAGGGCGCGTCCACGAGGCATGATCGTAATTTTGTGAACTGGATCAGTATGAGGCAGCGCATGTGCGACAAGTGCATGTCCTGCTTCGTGATAGGCGGTTACTCGGCGCTCTTCCTCGCTCATGACTCGACTTCTTCGTTGAGGTCCAGCCATAACACGATCAATTGCCTCGTCCATAAATTCATTGGAAATCTCTGCTTTGTTTTCGCGAGCAGTTAATAGCGCTGCTTCGTTGAGAACATTTGCAAGGTCAGCTCCTGTGAAACCGGGAGTGCGTCGCGCGTAATTCAACAACTCAACATCCTTGCTAAGCGGTTTTCCTTTCGCATGAACTTTGAGAATTTCCTCTCGACCTTTTAGATCTGGTCGCTCAACTGGTATTTGACGATCAAATCGTCCAGGACGAAGGAGGGCAGGATCTAGAACATCGGGACGGTTTGTCGCGGCAATTAAAATGACGGAACCATTTGTTTCAAAGCCATCCATCTCAACAAGAAGTTGATTGAGCGTTTGTTCGCGTTCATCATGACCACCACCTAAACCTGCACCGCGTTGACGTCCCACGGCATCAATTTCATCAACAAAGACAATGGATGGAGCGTTCTCCTTTGCCTGGTTGAAGAGATCGCGAACACGCGCGGCTCCGACACCGACAAACATTTCAACGAAATCAGAACCAGAAATTGAATAGAAAGGAACGCTCGCTTCACCGGCAACTGCTCGTGCCAGAAGTGTCTTTCCTGTTCCTGGTGGACCATAAAGCAAAATACCTTTAGGAATTTTTGCACCCAGCGCTAAATACTTTGGTGGGTTTGTAAGGAAATCCTTAATTTCATTTAACTCTGCAACAGCTTCGGATGCACCAGCAACATCGGCGAATGTCGTCTTGGGAACATCATTGGATTGCAATTTGGCACGTGATTTTCCAAAGGAGAAAGCACGTGATCCTCCTTGAGCTTGGCTCATCATGTAAAAGAAGAAGAATCCAATGAGAAGAATCGGTGCAAATGAGAAGAAGAGTGAAATTAAGAGTGATTGGGAAGCAACCTTTACCGACCATGAGTGTGGTGGAGGATTGCCCGTAAGTGAATCGACGAGAGTTGGTTCTTGTCCAGTGATGTACGAAGCTTGGACTTTGCTTGATCCATTTATCGTCGTTCCAGATTTGAGAACAACTTTAATTTTCTGATCTCTATCGACCAATAGAGCTGAATCGACTTGACCTTGAGAAATAGCTGCAAGAATTTGTGATGTCTTAACTTCAGTAAATTTATTGTTAGCGCTAGAAATTTGCCCAAAGATCGTGACTCCGATTATCGCCGCAACAATCCAAAAAAGTGGTCCACGAAGCATCCTCTGGAAACGAGTTTGCGGTGGTTTGCGGGTCTCTTTCTTTTTATCAGCCATCTTCTTTTCGGCAGTCCGTTTCTTTTTTGGTTCTGTAGTTTGTGTCATTTTTAAATTCCGTTATGCGTACATGTGCTTGGCGAGAACTCCAACAAATGGAAGATTTCGATACTTCTCGTTGAAATCAAGGCCGTATCCAACAACAAAGTCTGAAGGAATTTCAAAGCCGATGTACTTCACTTTCACATCCACTTTGGCTGCATCTGGTTTACGCAAAATCGCAAGGATCTCAACGCTCCTTGCTCCACGTGATTCAAGATTCGATTTAAGCCACGAGAGAGTCAACCCAGAATCGACGATATCTTCGACAATCAATACATCTCGTCCAGTGATGTCACGATCAAGATCTTTCAAAATACGAACGACTCCACTGGATTTAGTTCCCGAACCATAAGAAGAGATAGCCATCCAATCCATATCAACTTGTCGTTGGAGAGCGCGAGACAAATCAGCCATCGCCATAATGGCGCCCTTTAATACGCCGATCATCAGAAGATCTTTACCTTCATAGTCGACATCAATTGCTTGAGCCATCTCTTTCACACGATCACGAATTTGAACTTCAGTGACGACCACTTTTTCGATCTCGTCTGCGACAACAGATAACTCCACTAAAGGCGCCTCACTACTCTCTTAAATTTCGGTCTCGTGATGTTGAGCGGGTAAGAGCGAAAGTCTGCCCGATAAACGACCAACCTTCACACCGCCCGGCAAGCTGACCTCCCCTTGGCCATGCCAAGAAGTGACGAGCGCCTCAATCGCAGCAACATGCTCGGCCAAAATCGAGCCAGAAGGAGCCCCGGCTGCATATGCCGCCAATCTCAGAATTCTTGTCCGCACCGCCTTGGGTAATCCAGCTAGGTGCGCCACCTCCATAGAACTCCATTCGATAGAGGTAAATTCCCGCCGCGCCCACTCATCTAGGGCATCGGCGTCATCACGCAAAAGGGCGGCGCTTCGAGCAAGGGCGGGAGCAACTCCAGGACCAATCGTCTCTTCAAGAATTGGTAAAGCTTGGTTTCGCAAGCGAACTCGCAAAAATCGCGGATCCTGATTGTGAGGGTCGTTCCATACCTCCAATCCATTTTCCCGACAAAGGCTCAGAGTCTGGTCGCGAGTAATTCCAAGGAGCGGACGCAAATATCGTCCACTTTCGCCAGCCATTCCTGAAAGCGAGCGCGTTCCAGAGCCGCGAGCAAGCCCAAGTAGAACTGTTTCAGCTTGATCATCTTGGGTATGTCCAAGAAAAATTTTTACAGCGCTCTTTCGATCAGCAATCTCATTGAGCGCTTCATATCTCGCTCGTCGAGCGGAGGCTTCCAGACCATCCGTCATCTCAACCTTTACGCGAATGGCTTCAACCTCTTTGATTCCCATAGCGCGCATCTGATCGAGCACTCGCTCGGCTTGAAGTGACGAGCTACTTTGAAGTTGGTGATCAATAGTCACTCCGATAACTCGGAGCGCCAACTTCGGAGCTTCAACTGAAATTGCCCAAGCCAGCGCCAACGAATCAGCACCGCCCGAACAAGCAACAAGAACCGCATCCCCTGCGGAGAGATTTTCTAACGCTTTTCGGACTGCCCCGCGAATTTCAACGACAGCAGGTGAAACCATGCCTATAAGACTAGACCCGACCGCCGAATGGCATAAGTCCTTTGATGCTGTACATATTTGAAAATAACAATCCTCGCGAACGTGAATTGGCTTCCCACATCATTCCTTCACCAGCATAAATTGTGATGTGATGGATGTTGCTTACTGTTCCGTTGTACGAATAGAAAAGTAAATCTCCCGGTTGCAAATCTTTAAATGCAACGTGCATCGTTGCAACAGAGTAGAGAGCCGCGTTAAGTCGATCCCAAGCTGGCCATCCCAAACCAGCTGCTTTATATGCCGCATAAACGAGACCGGAACAGTCATAAGAATTAGGTCCTTGAGCTCCCCATACATAAGGCTTGCGAGCCAGAACTTGTTTCTTTGCATAAGCAACTGCAATCAGGCGTTGCTTCTGAGTGGCGCGAGTAGTCAAACGTCCTTTAAATCCTAAATCTGGCCAGACACTTTTCTGTCCTGGTGTTTGAGCAGCACGTGCAGCGGCAGCTTCTTCAAGAAGCGCAAGTTGTCGTTGCTGTTCAAGAGTGGTTCGTACTTTCTTTGCGCTTTCAAGCTCTTTCATCAGCGCATCTTGAACTGCTTGTAACTTCTGCACTTCGACTTGTTGAGCAGCACGTGCGCGATCTGCCGCCTTCTTTGCTGTTGCAACTCGAGCAGTTGCACGTTGCTGAGCAAGTTTTGCTTTATTGGCAGCTTTCTTTGCGCTACTTGCTACAACTTCCGCCGCTTTGTATCTGTCGAGGGCAGTTGAATTACTTGCACCTAGCGTAGAAAGAATGGAGAGTCGATCTACTAAATCTTGTGGACCTCTAGAACTCAAGAGCGGTTCGATATCGGTAAATCCCCCGCCCATGATGTATGCATTTGATGCAAGAAGACCAATCGTTTTGTGAGCCGCGCTAACGGCGATAGAAGTTTTCCGCGCATGAAGATTTGCAACGTTTGCAACTCTCGTTGCTGCAGATAATTCTTTCTGCGCCTTCACATACTTCGCATGAGTGCTCTCTGCCTTTGCAGTAAGCGCATGAAGTGCCTCTGTCGCCTGAGCAAGTTTTGCTGATGCCATGTGAGCGGCAGCGCGCTTTCCTTCTTCAGCTTTCTTGGCAGCTTGAATTTGAGCAAGAGTTGGCTTAGGAGTTTTCGCAAAAGCCGGAGTGGCAGCACCAATCAAACCAAGAGCAAGGCTGAGCGCTAGTAATCTATGAAGGCGGTGGGGACGCACGGGGAACCTCCTAAGGCGCAAATAATAAGCGCCGAGGCTGAGAAATCGAGCAACTACGGGTAGTTAAGGCTTTGTGTCCCTAATTCGATACATCTCGTCGTTGAAATAGGTAGGCGACCAAGCCGAAACTGATAGTGAGAAAGATCGCCAAATAAATAACGGCATACAAATAACTAGCGTTGTGATCGCCTCCGCTGGAGATCGTGGTAATCATTTGTCCTGGAAACCACTTTGCCGAATGGTGAACAACGGCCGCAATGAGATTCTCAACAACCATTAGCCAGGCAAGTCCAATTGAAATCGCACTAATGGGTGAACGAAAAAGAAGACCCAAAATCATTCCGATTGTTCCGCTGGCAATGACGGAGAGAAAGACATTGATAAAGGTATGAATCAACTCCGAGCCGGCAGCGGATGTAGTCCATGCATCGGTAGCGACATCTGCTTTGCCCGCGAGAGAAAATGCAATTGCAACGCTAAGGACTGCTGAGAGAAGTACTGAGACGAGCGTGAATACGCTCATAGAAACGAATTTTCCAAGGAGAAGAGTCAACCGTTTTGGTTGGCGCACCAATAAGTTTCGCAAAGTGCCGTAGGTATATTCCTGAGCAGTTTGTGATGCAAAGACACAGAGCGCCACTAAACCTAGAAGTCCGGCAGAACCACTGAACCCGATTGTGATTCCGTGAGGAGTCGCAAGAGTGATGCGATTGATTATTTCTCCACCATTGGAATTACCTTGATCAGAATCAATAAGTAAATAGAGCAAAGAAGTGATGAGCGCGGTGACTCCAACTACCGAAGCCAAAGTTCCATAAAAGAGAGTTGGCCGGCGCAACTTGCGCCACTCAGCAAAAAATACCTGGGTCATTGCAGATCCCCCGTCATTTCAAAGAATGTCTCTTCAAGAGTTGGTAGTACGGAGGAAAGTTCAGATAAAACTATTCCTGAATCAAATGCCAATTTATTAAAGGCACCGGCCCACTCTCTTGGTCCAAGAATATGAACTGTGTCGTTCACAATCGATCCTTCGTGGCCACTCTCCTTAGCGATCTTAAGAAGTTTCTCTAAATCTTTTGAATTATTGCTCCGAGCAACGATCGTCGGTTGCTGTTGAAGTAACAAGTCTTGCGTCTTGCCAGCAAATATAACTTCGCCTTTTCTCAGCATGACAAGTGAATCGCTAATCATTTCAATCTCAGATAGTTGGTGTGATGAAATGAAGACCGTTGTTCCATCATCTGCAAGTGCTCGAAGTAGTTCGCGAACTTCTTGGATACCTGCAGGATCCAATCCGTTGGTGGGTTCATCGAGAACCAACAATTTTGGTTCGGGAAGTAGAGCCGCAGCAATTCCCAATCTCTGCTTCATTCCAAGTGAATACGTTTTATATTTTGAATCTGCTCGATCACCAAGACCCACTCGATCGAGAAGGCTTTGTACTCGATCTGTCGGAAATCCACCTAGAGTCGCCAATACACGCAGATTTTCAGCTCCCGTAAGTGCGGGATAAAAGGCTGGACCTTCAATCATTGCGCCAACGCCATGGAGATATTTCTCTGGTGAGGCGATTGATTCGCCCAAAATTGTGGCGCTGCCGCCCGTTGGTGTGATGAGTCCGAGCAACATTCGCATCGTCGTAGTTTTTCCCGATCCATTCGGACCGACAAAACCACAAATTGTGCCGAGTGAAACTTCAAAACTTGCATGGGATACAGCCATGCGCTCGCCGTACCTCTTACTTAGGTCGGTAGCAGAAATTGCAATCTGAGACATGGCGCTCACCTTACACTTTCCGCATGACCAAACGACCTTGGGGATATCAGCCGCTACCAGAGCGACCAGAACCTGAATGGCCTTTACATGGCGACACAAATGCAGTGCGAGCCGGGCTCGCTCGATCTGGATTTGGTGAGACTTCTGAAGCGCTCTATCTCACGAGTGGATTTACATATGCCAGCGCGGAACAAGCAGTCGATTCATTTAAGGATGAGACTGATCATTTTCTCTATGGTCGCTTTGCCAACCCAACAATTGCGATGTTTGAACAACGATTGGCTGCAATTGAAGGTGCGGAATTTTGCGTCGGCACAGGTTCAGGAATGTCTGCAATGTTTGCCTCCATTGCGTGTTTTGTAAAAGCGGGCGATCGAATCGTTGCATCGGCTGCAATGTTTAGTTCGTGTTATGTCGTCTTGATGGAGATCTTGCCAAAGTGGGGCATAACAACAGAGCTCGTTAAAGGAAATGATCCGCAAGTTTGGGCGAAAGCTCTTTCACAACCAACCGCAGCAGTTTTTATTGAATCACCAAGCAACCCAATGCTGGAGATCGTCGACATCGCAATGGTGAGCGAGTTGGCACATAAAATTGGCGCCACTGTAATTGTTGACAATGTAATGGCATCACCTGTTCTTCAAAAACCTCTTCAACTTGGCGCAGATGTTGTCATGTATTCGGCCACCAAACATATTGATGGTCAAGGTCGAGTTCTCGCTGGTGCAATCCTTGGAAGTTTTTCCTACATCAATGAATTTCTAAATCCTTTCGTTCGCCACACAGGTCCATCTCTTAGCCCTTTCAATGCTTGGGTACTAGTGAAATCACTTGAAACGATGAGCATGCGTGTTGAGCGAATGAGCAATAGTGCACAAGAAATTGCAGAGTTCCTTGAGTCGCGTTCGGAAGTTAAACAAGTTCGCTATCCAGGTCTTAAATCTCATGAAAATTATGCAACTGCACAAAAGCAGATGACTGGTGGTGGATCCACTATTGGAATTGAATTCAAAGGCTCCAAAGAAGATGTGTTCAAGTTTATGAACGCACTACGAGTGATAGATATTTCAAACAATCTCGGTGACAGCAAATCCCTCATCACACATCCTTCTTCTACTACACATAGAAGGTTGGAACCTGAAGTTCAAGAGGAAATGGGAATCAACGAATCTGTACTTCGACTTTCAGTTGGACTCGAGCATTCGAGTGACTTGCTGAAAGATATTGAGCAAGCGCTTAGCTAATTAATTGTCCAGCCACTAACAAAACCGAAAATAAACTTAAGTAACTGATCGACCATTGAAAGATTTTACCTGCCACTCTGGAGTAATTCTCTGCTCCATCATTGAGTTGCAATAGTTGAAAAGCAAAAATAAACCCAAGGGCGAGAGTGGCTAGAAGAGTCCAGAGTGGCAACTCTGCAAAGAGAACGACTGCGACTGACGAAATAATCATCGCCGATGTGTGGAACCACATCTGTAATCGAACGCTGGACTTTGGCGCGACGACGGGAAGCATTGGAAATCCTGCTGCTTGGTAGTCATCTCGGAATTTAATTGCCAGCGACCAAAAGTGTGGCGGGGTCCAAAAGAAAATCACTAAGAAGAATGAGACCGCTGTCCATGACAGAGAATTAGTGATGGCGGCCCAACCAATCAAAACTGGCATGCAACCAGCAATCCCACCCCACACAATGTTTTGGGTTGTCCTAGGTTTTAGCAGCACGGTATAAACCAGAACATAGAAAGCAATTGCGAAGAGTGCTAAAAGAGTTGCCAAGGTCGTTGTAAAAAACCAGAAAATTGCCAGAGAAATTGTCGCAACGACCGTTGCAAAAACTGTCGCTTCTTTGCGGCTAATTACGCCAGTGACAAGGGGACGGTTAGATGTACGCGTCATTAATTTATCGAGATCACTTTCGATAACCATGTTGTAAGCATTTGCAGCACCTGCCGCCAGAGTTCCACCGATGAGAGTCGCGATGCTCACTCCAATTGGTGGAACACCTTTGTAGGCAAGGACCAGTGCGGGAAGAGTGGAAACCAAAAGCAATTCGACAACGCGCAATTTCATCAACTGGATAAAAGCAACAACTCGTTCATTTCGAGAAGGTGCTTGCACATGCGCTTCGAGAGTCACAGACCTAGATTACTCGGCAACTTTGACTCCAATTCACGGCAGTCCGCCAACTGGCTATCCTAAGTAAGTGCTGAGAAAACCTGCTGTATCTGTATTAGTCGTGATCACATTTCTTCTTGGCACAAGCGCGAGCGCGGAGATTCCCTCCTCAAGTACCCGCTTAGTTTTAGTGAAAACTCTCAGCGGAGATATAACTCCGAAATCCGTTCGCGCATCGGCCAATGGAATTGTCAGCGCTCAGAACATGATGTATCGCCATTCCGTTACCGTTTACGATTCAAAAACTTTTGCGCTTCTCAAAACCATCCCGGACGAAGTTGATCCCGCCGATTTTGGATACAGCCAATACCCTGGCGCGCATAAAGGAGCGCCCGTGGAAGGTGCTTATTCACCCGATGGAAATTATCTTTACGTTACTAATTACTCAATGTATGGCAAGGGATTTGCTCACGAAGGTCACGATATTTGTTCACCAGCATCTGGTTTCGATAGAAGTTTTCTCTACAGAATTGATTTGAGCACTCTTGAAGTAGATGCCATCTACCGAGTTGGAGTTGTTCCTAAAGTCGTTGAAGTTACTCCAGATAACAAATACATCCTCGTCACCAATTGGTGTTCATATGATCTCTATATTATTTCGGTCGCGACTCAAAAAGTCGTAAAAGTAATGAATATGGGTCCGTATCCTCGAGGAATTGCGGTTTCCGCCACTGGAAAAACTGCCTATGTAGCTCAAATGGGTGGAAGCACCATTAAGCAGATAAATCTAAAAACTTTCAATTCTGAGTCAATTCAGATTGGTTCAAATCCACGAGCAGTGGTTTTATCTCCAGATAGTAAAACTCTCTACGCAACGCTCAATAGATCAGGAAAAGTTGTTTCATACGACCTCGTCAAGAGACATCTCATCGCATCTGTCACAACTGGAAAAGCGTCGAGGAGTTTGGCCATATCAACTGATGGCACCGCGCTCTTTGTCGTGAATTTTACAAGTGGCACCATGTCTAAAGTTCGTGCGTCAGATCTTAAAGTGCTCCAAAGTGTTAAAGCATGTCGTCAACCCATTGGAGTCACTTACGAACCGACTAGCAATCGAACGTGGGTGGCTTGTTACTTTGGTGAAATAAAAATATTTGACAACAAATAGATTGTTAACTTTTTGTCGTTAAAGGTGCAGCAATCGATCCAAGCAATCGATCCAGAGTTGTCCTTGCGCTATTGGTAGCGGCAAAACCTTTTTTTATTCGATCGGCGAGCGCAACGAAAATATATTCATGAGCACCAGCTTCTACATATCCAGCCAAACTCACTGTGCCATCTAACGTTCCTGTCTTGGCGCGCACTAGTCCTACTGCCTGAGGCGCAGTTGTTAGGTAGCGATCTTCTAAAGTTCCAGAAATTCCCGACACCGGCAACCCCTCATACAGTGGTGCAAAATCTGCATCTCCACGTACTTTAAGAAGTAAATCCGCCACCATCTCGGCAGTAACACGATTTGCCTTAGACAGCCCGGCACCATCTTTGACTTCTAAACCAGATGTATCAATATTCATATCGGTAAGAAAAGTTTTAAAAGCTTGTGCAACTCCAGGCTTTGTTCGCGAAAATCCCATGACGGTTGAAGCTTCGAGGGCCAAACGATTTGCCAAGAGATTGTCACTCCACAACAAGGCGTACTCGACCATATCTCTTACCTTGGGGGAGGAAACCGTTGCGAATTTTTCGATTGAAAGTTTTGTCGCTTCTCCGCTAGTGACTTCCTTGAATTTCGCAGTCACTCCTCTGCTCTTCAAATATCTTGAAAGAGCAACGATATCTGTGGAATAGACGCCTTGATAAAGAACAGTCATCGATTTAGGAGCAACGTGTTCCAGAGCAGTAATTTTCGTAACTACCTTATTGCCCAAAGTCGAGACAGATACGCGCTTCTGTTCTACGGCGTCGACATGTCGCGAAGTCATCCACGGATCAAAGTGTCCTGAGAGAATTACCGTTCGTGGAGTAGCAGAGAGAGAAAGAGTCGTTTGAAATCTTGCATCGGCGTCAAGATATTGAAGAGCAACGGCAGCTGAAAGTAATTTCATAACTGAGGCTGGTTTACGCGCGGACGTTGGATTCTTTTCGAAAACTATTTCACCTGTTGCTCGGTCAATCAAAACGATGGATGGATTGGCCAAAGTAGTTGACTTTGAAATTCGATCGAAAGTTTTTATAAGAGCAGCTCTGCTCAATGAAGCGCTAGCTTGCGTTGGGAAAAAAGAGGTACTTAGAAGAACTACTAGAAATACTGCAACGATCCGGAGAAGAAAACTTTTCATGGCGGTAGTTATACCAACAACGCGATCAAAATATTTGCAAAAGTAAGTCCAATCAACGTAAACCAGAGGGAATTCTCAATCGAACTCTTCTTCTCATTCCTAATAATTAGGACAGTGATCACAATCAAAATAACTAACTTAACTCCGATTTTTGTATGGTCAAATAGCGGCCACTTCTCTGCGTTTTGGTCATGCAAATTTGATCTGATTCCGACAAGTACGAGACCGGCGATTAGTGCAGTCAGAGCTGCATGGAGCGTACCTTTACCAATCTTTCGGGGTGATTTATTGACTTGCAAAAGTAGAAGCAGTGCTAAGCCAACGATGGAGAGGATATGCACAATTAGTGCAATGTTATTTACAACGCTCACAACTCTCCTTACACAAGACGTTAAATAGCACTTCTAAAGCATTCAGTTTAGAGTGCGTTGCATGCTTCCACCAGCAACCATCGGTCCTGGAGAGTTCTTTCCAGTCGTTGGTGTGGGACCACATGAAAAACCTTGGCCGCAAGAAGAACACTTCGACGAGGAGCTACTAGAAAACGGCGATCGACGAAATGTGCTTGATAAATACCGCTACTGGAAAGTAGAAGCGATTGTTGCCGACCTCAATACCAAGAGACATTCGCTACAAATTGCAATTGAGAATTGGCAACACGATTTGAATATCGGTTCAATCGTTCGTACCGCAAATGCATTCAATGTTGCAGGAGTCCATATCGTTGGAAAACGCGATTGGAACCGACGCGGTGCAATGGTCACTGATAGATACTTAACAGTTATTCATCACCCAACGGTTGAAGATTTTGCCACCTGGGCAAAAGGTGAATCGATTCCAATTATTGGAATCGACAATGTCCCAGGATCTGAAAAATTAGAAAGTGCCCTGCTTCCGCAGAGATGTGTGCTTCTCTTTGGTCAAGAGGGAGCGGGCATGTCAGAGGAGGCGATAAAGGTTTGTTCGATTCTCTACGGGATCGAACAATATGGTTCAACTCGATCCATGAATGCCTCCGCTGCAGGAGCCATCGCTATGTATCACTGGGCTCTTCAACACTTACCCAAGTAAGAAGAGATAAGAAAAGAAATGAAGAGAGAGTGGCTAACAAGGAATCTTGCGATTCTCGTAGTCGTTTCATTGGCCCAAGATGCAGCAAGTGAACTTCTTTATCCTCTTCTTCCGATTCTCCTAACAGGAGTCATTGGAGCGGCGCCACTAGCTCTAGGTTTGATTGAAGGATGTGCTGAAGCTGCAGCTGGATTTACAAAACTTTATTCAGGAAAAGCCAGCGATCGATTTGGTAGGAAACCATTCGTAGTCGCGGGTTACTCATTAGCCGGTTTTGGAAAACTTCTCGTTATTGCAGCTACAGCATGGCCGCTTTTCTTTTGCGGCAGAGTCGTCGATCGCATTGGTAAGGGACTACGGAGCACTCCACGCGATGCGCTCATTCATGATTCTGTTCCAAATCAACATCTTGGAAAAGCATTTGGCTTTCATCGAGCGGGTGACAATGTTGGAGCAGTCATTGGACCGCTCTTAGCGCTACTCGGGCTTTCACTTCTCAATGGCGATGTTCGTAAAGTGGCAGCGTGGGCGATAATTCCAGCGCTCGTTTCCGTAGGATTCACTTTTTTCATTCGAGATAAACCAAGAGTAGAAATAAAAAGGGAAGCACCTGTCGCGGACAGCGCTCCACTCTCTGCCCCGTTGAAACGAGCCATTGGAATTCTCGTACTCATTCAATTGACCAATATTCCAGATGCACTTTTGCTTCTGCGTTTGCACGATATTGGCTTCACAACTAAAGGGGTTGTACTCGCCTACGTACTGTTCTCGGCAGTAACGGCGCTCTTTGCATTTCCTGCCGGATTTTTTCGCCGATCGATACAAGCCCCATGCCATTTATTCGGTTGGGCTTGTCGCATTTTCAATTGCCTATTTCACTCTCGGTTACTCCCAAAGCCACACCGTGGCTATTGCGGCTCTGATTCTCTATGGACTCTTTCCCGCTCTCACTGATGGAGTTGGAAAGGCGTGGATTGCAGGACTTAGCGCCACAAATCAACGTGGCAAGGCACAAGGCGCTTATCAAGCCTCCATGAATTTCGCCGTTTTAGGCGCAGGGCTCTGGGGCGGAGCGTTATGGACGCGCGGAGAACAAGAGTGGCCGCTCATGGTGGCAGCCATTGGCGCTCTCTTAGGAGCTTTCGCCATCCTGATTGAGCACATCAGAAACCGAAGCAAGTCTTCGTAAAATTTCATCGGCTTCATCAGATCGTCCTTGAAGTCGCATAACCGAGGCGATGCGAGTTTCAATATCCACGATCAATTCGAAATCCTTCGGGTCATCTTCGGTAGAAGTGTGAAGAACTTGATCGAGAGTACTCAATCCATCATCAAGTAAACCGAGCAAAATCTGCGCCTTTCCATATTCCAGTAGAGCCAAAGTCTCTCGACGATGATCATGCGCCGTTTCGAAAACATCGATGGCTTTTCTTGCGAATTCCAACCCTAATTCGCCGTTACCCATTTCAACGTAACATGCCGCGATCTTCTGATCGCACCGAGCTACATGGATTACTTCACGGTTCTTCTTAAAGAGCGCTCTAGCTTGGGTAAAGGCCGTGATCGCTTCTGGATATTTCTTGAGTTCACGATTTGCGCAGCCAATTAAATGTAAATCATTTGCTGCACCGATCTCATTGCTATCTAGCAAATGTTCTTGCGCGCACTCTTGCATTGTGTCTATGACTCGTTGGAAATTCTTTGATGAGTACCACCACTCTCCGAGAGTGCAGGCCAACTCCAAAGCGATAGGAGATTTGTTATGCCTAAGAATCTCTACTGCTTTGCTCATCGCGTCAGCAGCTTCATCCATACGTTTTAATTGATTGAGGTTGTAGCCAATTGCAGAGTAAGCCTGCGCTAAGCCTTCACTCGTTGCACTTGTCTCTATTCCAGAATAAATATCTCGCGCTGTCTCTGCCAACGCGAGCGCTTCGTCATATTGACCACGGGCATAGATGCGAGCGCTAAGTTCGTAATAGGTACTTGCTCGATCGGCGCCTTCGACTTCAGGAATTCTGTCCCACAACATTTCTTCGGTGACTAACTCATCTTGGCCAGCATCGTCGTCTTCGCTCATCTTCGGTCACCCCCACTATTCCGTCGGTTGCTAAACCCTATACTCACAACATTAAGGAAGGCTCAAAAGCAATGAAAAGACCTGTCAGTACGAGATGGAAAGTTATCCTCGCGGCACGGGTCTTGCTAATTCTTGGTCTTGTTGGAATTGCCTCGAGCGCTTTTAAACCCTTTCAACGCAGATTGCATTTTCTCGAATCAATCTTGCCCGATGGTTGGCTCGATTTTGCAGCTGCCGGAGCGATCATTGTTAGCGCGCTGCTCATTGTCCTCTCTTTTGCACTTGCGAGACGAAATCACGCCGCATACCTACTTACTCAAGGGTTATTGGCTATCAACGTAGCGCTAGATCTTTTTAAAGGGCTTTACTTCAGCGAAGCGATTGCATCAGCAGCGTTATGTACCTATATGTTCACTATTCGCCACGAGTTCTATGCCAAACCGGTTCGAAGGGTGATGACCCGCGCCATTATTGTCTTCGCCCAAATTGCCTCACTCACTTTGGCAATTGGAATTTTGCTCATACTTGCACCTGATCGACTCTTCGGCGGAGACGTGACAGCGGCAAATACCTTGGAAACTCTCTTCCGAGGACTTGTCGGTTTATCAGGACCAATGACTTTTGTGAGTCATCGCGAGCAAACAGTTTTCGATTTGGTGATGCCGACTTTGGGGCTGCTCACGATTATCTTGCCGATTTTTTCCTTGCTACAACCGAGTCCGCCCAAACCACGAATGAGTGCAGAGGATGAAGCAGGTTTGACTGCACTGCTCGAAGAATTCGGAGAGCGAGACTCAGTTGGATATTTTGCTACTCGTGAAGATAAAAGTGTTCTCTGGTCGAACACTCGAAAATCTGCAATCACATATCGAGTTGTCGGTGGCTGCGCACTTGTAAGCGGTGATCCCCTTGGAAATCCTGATGCTTGGCCACAAGTAATTCACGCATTTATGGATCTCTGTTCGAGAAATGGTTGGACACCAGTAGCCGTTGGATGCAGTGAAGAAGCTGGCGAAATTTGGGTGAGAGAGACCAATATGGGATCGCTAGAAATTGGTGATGAAGCCATTGTTCATGTGAGTGAATACGATCTAGACAATCCACGATATAGAAATGTTCGCCAATCTGTACGAAGAATTCTCAAACAGGGTTACACGACTCAAGTAGTTAAATCTTCAGAGATAACTCCAGAGCTCCGCGCACAACTAACTGAAAATTCGAAGAAGTGGCGCGGTGATGCAACTGAACGTGGATTCATGATGGGGCTCGGTCGCATCGCCGAAGAGAACGAACCAGATCTTGTTGTCGTCTTGGCTTATAAAGATGGTGAAATCCGTGGAATCCTTCAATATGTACCGTGGGGCAAAAACGATTTATCTCTTGACTTGATTCGCCGCTCACCACACTCCGATTCTGGATTGAGCGAATTAATGATTGACGCAACGATCACCTACGCACGCGAAAATAAACTGAATCGAATCTCGCTCAACTTTGCCGCCTTCCGGGCAACCTTTGAAAGAGGCGCGGCCCTCGGCGCTGGACCAGTTCTCAAATCTTGGCGAACTGTCCTCCTCTTCTTTTCGCGCTATATACAAATGGAATCCCTTTACAGGTTCACCTCAAAGTTTCGTCCCGAATGGGTACCGAGATACATCCTCTTTCGAAAGAACTCCGATTTGCCAAAAGTCGGCCTAGCAACTCTTCGGGCAGAAGCCTTCATTGGAACTCGAGTAACCCAAACTCGTAAGAGCACTTCACTCGATTAGCCGTTTTTACGCGTAAATTTTGGACAGAGAAAAGCAAATTCCTGTATTATTGCTAGATGCAAACGATTTGCATCTAGCCAGGGGAGGGCTACATGAATAACGCCGTTGCAGCAAAGGTTCGAACACCCCTTCGATCTCGCCTCACAAATGATGAATGGCGACGAATATTCGCGATGTTCGGATTCATCGCCTTCCTACATTTAGCGGGCGGCGCGCTGATGTTTGCCGCGACTCGCGGACATTACGAATTGACCGATGGATCCCTCTTTGGATGGGGAACTGCAGTTCTCGCATACACCTTAGGTATGCGCCATGCATTTGATGCAGACCATATCTCTGCCATCGACAACACCACTCGAAAATTGATGAGTGAAGGAAAGCGACCACTCGGCGTTGGCTTCTTCTTCTCCTTAGGACACTCCTCCGTTGTCGCAGTCCTAGCGATTTTGCTCAACTTTGGAATCAAAGCTCTTGGCTCTCAACTCAAGGATGACAACTCTTCATTGCATCACTACACAGGTTTGATCGGCACAAGTGTGAGCGGAACATTCCTCATGCTCATTGCGATTCTCAATCTCATTATTTTGATTTCGATAGTTCGAGTATTTATCGATATGCGTAAAGGTTTATATAGCGAAGAGGAATTGGAAAAACATTTAAATTCACGCGGCTTGTTAATGCGCTTCTTCGGTCCAATCGCTCGACGAATCGATGCAAGTTGGAAAATGTATCCGCTTGGAATTCTCTTCGGACTTGGCTTTGATACTGCGACAGAAATTGGACTTCTTGTCCTAGCCGGATCATCTGTGATTGCGGGTTTGCCTTGGTGGGCAATACTTTCTTTGCCATTGTTATTTGCAGCAGGTATGAGCCTTCTCGACACAATCGATGGTTCATTTATGAATTTTGCTTATGGTTGGGCTTTTTCTAAACCAGTTCGCAAGGTCTACTACAACATCGTTATTACAGGACTCTCAGTTGCAGTCGCGCTCTTTATTGGCGGACTCGAAGTTTTGCAGGTGATTTCCGAGCAACTCAACTTGACTGGTGGATTCTGGAATTATGCAAATGATTTCAATTTAAATTCAGCTGGATACATCATCGTCGCAACCTTTGCCTTCGTATGGATCTTCGCCCTGGCACTTTGGAAGTACGGAAAGATCGAAGAACGCTGGCATACAAAGGCACATACTGCCCAGTTGTTACGTGGAGAAAATAGTGATCACGCCGCAGCTGGTATTGAACCTGGCCCAATTCGAGATCCTTTTAAGATCGATTAAATCGAATTCGATTCTGGCTCACCGCAGCACCAAGCAAAACTATTGCACCACCGATTGGTTCATTCCATGTCAAAGGTTCGTTGAGAAAAATAATTCCAACGATTACTGCAATAACTGGAGTTACATAGGTGACTGAAGAGGCAATGGCACTTCCTGCGGCAACCATGATTTGAAAATTCCAAATGTAGGCATATCCGGTGCCAAGAACTCCCATTGCAAGCATTGCCAATAGTGGTCCCACTCTGTACTCCTCTTTGGAAATTCCATCAAAGAGGAAAAAGGGCAAGAGCGTCGTTGCTGCCAATGAAACCTGTGTCGTAGCAAGCGCCTCTGGTTGCAATTTGTGGGGCAACACATATCGACGCGAGTATGGAAATGAGAATCCATAACACGTCACTGCAGCAAGCAACGCTAAAACCGAGATGAGTGGATTACTGCCAAGGCCGTTCCAAACACCCAAAACAGTAAGAACTCCAGTGAATCCAAGTAGCAATCCAAGAACTTGATATCTCTTTATTTTCTCTTCTCGAAAAACCTTCCAAATTCCAAATACTTGAAGAAGTCCAATAAGCACTAGAAATGCCCCACCGATAGACGTAATGAGAGTTTCCGCGACGAGTAATTATTTTTCGAAGAGCATGTGACTTATCTAGGAAGATCCCTGAAAGTAAAAATGGCAAACCTAATCCGATGCAGTAACCAAAGGACAAAATCGCTTCCACGCACTGCATTTGCCTCTTCGAATGCAAGAGTTTCCACTGCAGCAAGTGCGGGACCGATGCAAGCGTCCAACCGACTCCAAAAAGAAATCCAAGAATTGGCGCTCCGACCAATCCTCCAGTTGTAGACATCTTTGGTCTGTAACTTCGCATGAATGAAGTTGGCCCATGAATATCAATCCAAGCGCAATGGTAAAGATTCCTATATCTGAGTGATGGCTCCTTCATGCGACAAGATCTTTGATCCGAGTCCGCCAAAGAGCGCACCATAGGAAACAAAGAGCACCGAAAATCCCAAAATGAAAAGCAAGGAACCTAGGAAAACTTTTCCGCGATTCTTGGACATTCCTGCCGCATAAGAAAGGTATCCAGGCACCAATGGAAGTACGCATGGCGATACAAAGGAGATAAGTCCAGCAATAACAGCAATCGGAAAAGCGGTAAGCAAAGTGCCATCAAAGATTTGATCTACGAAGAAATCTTTCATTCCGCTTCCACCCGCTCAATCACTTGGGTTAAAGAAGCAACAGTTATTTCACCGGAAATGCGTGCAGCAACTCTCCCCTTTTTATCAATGATAACCGTTGTGGGAATTGCATTGGCGACGAGCGTCCCATGAAACCAATCATATGGAGTCATCAACCAAAGTCGGATACGGAACGGCAAATCTCTTTGTAAAGGATCTGGCAGTTGAAAGATTGTCTCGAGTAAGAATTCCTACAAATGCACATCGGAAAATGTTTGAGAAAGGCGCGGAAAGAGCGGGTGCTTCAGCCCGACATGGCGCACACCAAGATGCCCAAACATTTACAACGGAGACTTTGCCTTTTGCCGCTTGAGTTAAGTTGTATACCGATCCATCTAGAGTTTCTCCACTTATGGGTGGCGCAATTTTTCTTGCATCAGGCTTCACGAAGGTCACAGAACCATTTCCTGCAACAAAACTCTCACTTGAGTTAGAAGAGCTTCCTCCACCACAAGCGCTAAGAAGAATTGCCATACAGAAAACAAGGGCTGCACTTGCGCGAGAAAGTCTCATTACTTTTTAATCGGTAACAAGTGCTTCGCTGGCTCGCTATAACTCACACCCGAAATCATTCCTTCGCCATCAAAGTGGAAAACTCGTTACAGATGCCAAAGTGCACTCTCGTTTTCGTGGATCATGAATAGGCGATCGCCCCTCCACTGCACTTCTCAATATCCAAATTGGAAGTTGGTGTGAGACACATATTGCATCCCTATCTCCAGCAGCATCTTCGCTGAAAAAACAGCCACAAGCATTCGATTCACTTGATCTACATATGGCTCTCCCCACGAAGGTCGCCAAGGATTCCACAGGTATTTCCAAGATTTCGGATGGCGTAAAACTCCGTCGCCAACGCCAAATGCTTTCCCCTCAAATACATTTGACGCTTCAATTAATCGTTCATCTGTCGATATCGAAAGGTTGAGCGCTTCTGAGATTGGTTTTGCTGTCTGTTGCGCTCGTTCTAGAGGCGAAACGTGCAACGCTCCGATATCAAGAACTTTGCTCCATCGCCCGAGAGCACCAGCCATTTCTTCTCCACGCGCTGACAGGCGCCACCCAGGTTGTCTTCCATAAAGAATTTTTTTCGGATTCTCAACTTCGCCATGTCGAATGACGTGAACAGTTGAGGTCATGAGCAAAGCATAAAGCGTCAAGGCGAGAATTGATTCTCACGCCTATTCTTAAACCTATTCTCAATTGGCTCGGTAGGCCTACGTATATGGCTCCGACACCCAAAAGAGCTGCATTCTTTGATGTCGACAATACGCTTATTCGAGGATCGACTCTCTATTTCTTGGGTCGAGGAATGATCACCGAGGATTCTTTAGCAAAAAAGATCTCTCGATTTGTATTAGCAACCTAAGATTAAGTTAACAGGTAAAGAAAATCCGGAAGAGATGAAACGTTGGCAAAAAGCTGCAACAGATTTCATTGGTGGACATAAAGTTGATGACATCGCGCTGATGGGGCAAGAAGTTTACGATCAATATGTATCTCCCGCGCTTTGGCAAGGAACCATTGATATTGCTCAAACACATTTTAAGTAACGATGAAGAAGTGTGGCTCATTACTGCAGCACCAGAAGATATGGCATTCCTTATCGCTGACCGACTCGGATTCACCGGAGCCATTGGAAGCAAAGGCAGAAGTGAGCGACGGGATTTATACGGGCTGCATGATCGGAAATTTGCTTCATGGAAAAGAGAAGGCGATTGCGATCAAGGAGTTAGCGAAGGAGCGCTCCTTTGTACTTAAAGATTGTTATGGATATTCCGATAGCCATAACGATCTGCCACTACTTCTGGCAGTTGGCCACCCCAGTGCAATAAATCCCGATGCAATCTTGAGAATCCGCGCGCTGCGGGATAAATGGCCCATCCATGATTTCCGACGAGCTCGAGTTTTCAACCGATCCTTGGACCGAACGTTAGTCGCTTGGCCTCCCTCGGCGCGCTCTTAACTCCTCGACGCTGCCGAGAAAAGACGGTAACGAGGAACTCTCCTAACCCACTAATGTAGATAGGTTATGGAAACGCGGATCTTTTGCCGATTTCTTGCGAGGGGCTAGATGGACTCATCTCTGCTCGAACTTTTTTGCATCGCGACCAGATCTCATCACGCCAGTTCCGCCTGATCTTGCCTCTTTGGCGGTGCGGGCAAGTTCAGCGCCAAGTTTGGCACGAGCAGTCGACTCACTCCAATGAATGGCAATTTCAAGTATTAGAGGCATGCGCAGTTCTCGATGAACCAATGACGGAGAAAGAGATCATCTCTGTCACTGATTCATCGGCAAAATTTGTTATCCCACATTTATTGAGCCTCGCTCTTCTCTATCGATCAAGTGATGGGTTTCGACTTCCATCAACTCTTCGTGAAGTGTTAGGAAATGAACCTGCGGGGACTCGGACCAGCGTCCCTTGCAAAACTTCGCTGAAAAAAACTGATGAAGCTCCTGAAGCGTCAAAGAAGATTCTCGAAAGATTAACGTGGGGACCACCTCGAGGAAGCGTTGGGAGATATTCGCAATCCTGGACCAGGAATTGCATGGTTGCTCAAAGAAATTTGCTCATTCCACTTGATCAAAGACTGTCGTACTTCCAAGAATTGTGGCCATCCATCTGCGTGGTGGTCAAGTTCATAAGAACCCGGTTCCAAATCCACCTTGTTGTATCTGGAAGAAAGACAAAGCAGAGCGTTGTTGACCAAGCTGCAATAGCAAACGTTGCAACGCTACTTCGTTGGTGCGAAGAGTTACTCAACTTCTGGTCAGATGACCCCACCAAGTGCGCTGCGTGCGGGTGGACTTGGCGTGAGAGATTTGCGCGCTGCTGCAGAACATCTTGGAGTCGATGAAAGTTGTGCTGCCTTCGTCGCCGAATAGGTTATTTTAGCCGGACTCGTAGTCATTGATGCAGATGACCAAGTTCTTCCAACACATTCCTTTGATCTTTGGTTGACTCAAAGTGCAGAGAACACGTTGGCGAACACTGGTATCACTTTGGTTAATTACTTCTCGAGTAAGCGGGCTCGTGGGACGAGCGGATTCAAAAAATATTTCATCCCTTGGTCCAGAACTCGATCGCGTAAATTGCAGCAAGTACGCGCAAACTTGTATTGGAACTTCTTCTTCAGCACCAAGTGTAGCACCAGATATTGAACTTTTTCCGCTTTGGTCAAGTGGCGAGCGCCATCTCGACGAAATCCAAGTTTGCAAAGGATGTTAATTCTTTGGTCGTTACGCGAGCCGAATGGATAGGAATTACTGGGCAAGGTGCAGTCTCCAAGTACGGAATTTCATTTATTGAAAACCTTGAAAATTTGGAGATCAACAAAGATCTGCCTAAGCCGGTCGATCACATTCTGATTCAAAGTGACAATACGGCGATTGCACCAGGACGATTGGAAATTGATGTTGCGCGAACTCTTGATTCAATTGCAGATATCGAAAGTCGTGGTGGTGCAACTGTCTATCGATTTAGCGAAGCATCAATACGCGAGGTCTAGACCACGGCAAAACCGGTGAGGAGATTCGCGGCTTCTTAATGAAGACATCAAAGACCCCGATTCCGCAACCTCTCGACTATTTAATTACCGATGTTGCAAGACGACATGGGCGGCTGAGGGTGGGACACACCAGTGCCTACATTCGTTGCGAAGATGCCACACTCATTACGCAATTTTGAGTGATAAGAAAATCGAAAATTTAGGACTTCGCCGACTCGCGCCAGAAGTACTAATCGCAGATATCGACGCTAAAGAGTTAATTCAATCGCTGCGCACAGCCGGTTATTTGCCCGCCGCCGAATCAGCGACTGGTGTCTTGCTCGCCGCTCCTCGCCTCAATCGCGCTAAATCAAAACCGCGTCCCTCCACGAGTAATCGGGGAAATGGAAGCACCGAGTGAAGAAGAACTCTCGCCGCTGCTCTGCGCACCCTTAAAACTGGAGAGAAATCGAGTCACAAACAATCTGCACTTAGGAAGATTGCCTCAAACGCGCTCGGCGCATCGGGTTCTCTACCTCGAACCACTGCAAATGAGACCCTTGAACTGCTCAACAAATATATTCGAGATTCACAAACTCTCTCTATCGGCTATGCCGATAACAATGGCTATGCCTCACATCGGATCGTCGATCCGTTGAGCATCAACGCTGGCTCACTGATCGCTCGGATCATGGCACTGGAGAGGTTCAAGCATTTCGAATCCACGAATTACAGGAGTCGCTCCGCTGTGACAACTAATGGGAACAACTACGGCAGAATTGAACCTATGCTCAAATCGCTAGAAGAACTTGTTCGTTGCGAATCATCCGACTGAAGATCTTGAAGCGTGCAATGAAGTTATGCGAGTCGCAAATGCAATCGCAATTGAAGTTCTTGGAGTCCCTGCACAACTACTCAAAATTGAAGGCCGACCTGTCTTTTGGTGGGGCGACCTCAACCCAAAGATTGTGCTTCTGGCGCATCTCGACACAGTTTGGCCGAAGGATCATTCGATCCTATTTGGAGCGTCGAAGGAGATGTAATTCGCGGACCTGGTGTCTTTGATATGAAAGCTGGATTCATTCAAGCGCTCTTCGCACTCAAAGGATTTAGTGGATCTGTCGCGCTTATCGCAACGAGTGATGAAGGAAACTGGAAGTGCAACATCGCGCGAACTCATTAAAGAATTTTCACAAAACTCTAAAGCAGTGCTCGTTCTTGAAGCAGCTGTCGATGGCAAAGTAAAAACCGGGCGGCAAAGGAACTGCGATGTATCAAATTACAGTGGAAGGTCGTGCAGCTCATGCAGGACTTGAACCCGAAAAGGGAATTAATGCCACGAGTGAAATATCCAGAATCGTTCTCTCCTCTTTCATCTCTAGAGGATGCAACACATGGAACAACGGTGGTTCCAACTGTTCTGCACTCGGGAAATACAACAAATACTGTTCCAGATAAAGCCACTCTCGATATTGATGCGCGATCATTTCTCAAGCAGAGTTGGAGCGAGTTGATTCCGCAATCCGAGCACTACAACCACATCATCCAGAAGCAAAAATCATCATCGATGGTGGATTGAATCGCCCCTCCACTTCAACCAAGTTCCACCTTAGAACTTTATGAAGTTGCCAAGCAGGTGGCCGAGAAGTTGAGAATTCAACTCGACCATGCACAAGTTGTGGCGCAAGTGATGGCAATTTCGCGGCGGCAGCAGGAGCGAAAGTTCTCGACGGTTTAGGTGCCGTTGGAGCAGGTGCTCACGCAAAGAATGAGTGGGCAAGTGTTAGTGCACTAAAGGAGAGAAGTGAATTTCTTCATCACTTTATCAATGTACTTCTAGAAAAAGAAAAGGCCAATGACTGACGGACCCTCATCGTTCAAAGCGACAAAACTCTTCTCCTCGACATTGATCATCCGCTCAGCGTGGAGTGCCGACATGCAATCGCCCCTTTCGCCGAACTTGAAAGATCTCCTGAACATATTTCATACTATCGACTAACTTCTCTGGGGATATGGAATGCCAGAGCTGCTGGACACGATGCAGAACAAGTAATCGATACCTTGCTCAAATATTCGCGCTATGCAGTGCCACATTCAATTCTTGTTGACGTTGCTGAGGACGATGTCTCGTTATGGACGGCTCCGTCTGGAATCCGATCCCGTTCACGGCTTGGTCCTTATCACGACCGATACTGCAGTTCTAGAGGAAGTTATTCGAGCTAGAAGATCGCGCCGATGCTCGGAAAACGCATTGATGCAGAAACTATCTCCATTCATCCGGGACAACGTGGTCACATCAAGCAATCTCTTATGAGAATTGGTTGGCCAGCCGAGGATTTCGCAGGTTATGTAGATGGTGAGCACCATGAAATCCATCTCGTTGAAAATGGTTGGAAAGTACGCCCTATCAAGAGCTCGCTGCAGAAGGTTTTTGGCATGGTGGATCAGGCGTTGTCGTACTCCCGTGCGGGTGCAGGAAAAACAATGTTGGCGCAGCTGCGATGGCACACGCGAAAGCAACAACTCTTATTTTGGTAACAAACACAATCGCAGCTCGCCAATGGCGTGAAGAGCTGCTTCTGCGTACATCACTGACTGAAGATGAAATTGGCGAGTACTCCGGATCAAAGAAAGAGATTCGCGCAGTAACAATTGCAACTTATCAAGTTATGACAAAGAAAAAAGGTGGCGTCTACGCTCATCTAGATCTCTTTGATACTCATGACTGGGGGCTCATCATTTATGACGAAGTTCATCTCTTGCCAGCCCCAATATTTCGTTTTACTGCAGATATTCAATCGCGGAGAAGGCTTGGACTAACTGCAACTTTGGTACGTGAAGATGGACTCGAAGGTGAAGTATTTTCACTTATCGGTCCAAAAAGATTTGATGTTCCGTGGAAAGAAATTGAAGCGCAAGGTTATATAGCTCCAGCTGAGTGCATTGAAGTACGGGTGACACTTACCGAAGCAGAGAGGCTGGAATACGCGACTGCGGAGCCAGAAAATAAATATCGCCTCTGTTCAACTACGCAAACAAAGAGACGAATCGTTGAATCGCTGGTCAAGCGCCATGTTGATGGACCAAGTCTTGGGTGATCGGCCAATACATCACACAACTTGATGAGTTATCCGAAGTGTTGGGAGTTCCACCTCATCAAAGGTGATACTCCTATTAAGAACGTGAAAGATTGTTCGCACAATTTCGAACTGGTGAAATCAAATGTCTCGTCGTTTCAAAGTCGCAAACTTCTCTATTGATCTTCCCGATGCAACTGTTGCTATTCAAGTTTCTGGTGCATTTGGTTCTAGACAAGAAAGAAGCGCAAAGACTCGGTCGTATCTTGCGACCCAAATCCGATGGACGCACAGCGCGTTTCTATTCTGTAGTTTCGCGCGACACTATTGATCAAGATTTCGCACAGAACCGTCAACGATTTCTAGCGGAGCTGGGCTATTCCTATCGAATTATTGATGCAGACGATGTTGCGCAAGGGAAGATTTAAATCTCTCTGGATCAACTCGAAAGAAATCATGATGCCACCTCCATCAATGTGAATCACTGGAACTTCTTCTCCGTAGCGCTCCTCTAGCTCTTTGTCGCCATCAATGTAAAAGAGTTTCGAGATTAAAATTTAACTCTGCTTGAAATCTCAGCAAACTCACACGAGCTTCTTCGCATAGGTGACACCCGTGCCGCGAATAGACGGTAATAAGATTGCGCATTCCCTCATCATCTCACTACGACAACAACGAAATGGTTTGATCTATGCGAACTCGTCGGCCAAAAGCGCTGCGCGCTATCTTTGCGTGGTCCTCGGTCATCTTTGTAAGCACTGGATTGCTCTTTGCGCCACAAGCCAAAGCCCTTCCAACATTTCGCGAAATCCCTCAACTGTATGGGGATATACATATGCAGGAGATGCGACTAAAAATCTTCAAAGTTCGCGACCAACTGGTGCGCACGTTGAAGGATCGACGGTTTTCAACGTTACTTATACGAATTTTCCTGAGTGGGCCAAGAAAGATGTACAAGCAGCGATTGATGTTTGGGCTACCTACCTTTCCTTCAAAGGTAACCATAAATGTTGATGCGCGATGGACTCGCTCCTCCTTTGGAATCTTAGGAGTGCAAGCCCTGCCAATTTCTTCAACGGATTTTCTGGCGCTCCGGATCCCACGCTCTGGTATCCCCTCTGCACTTGCCAATGCTTTAGCTGGAACAGATCTCGATCCAAAGAATCCAGAAATTTTGATTCAAGCAAATTCAAATACCAACTGGATCAACGAAACGATGGCAAGCCAACTACAAGTGAATACGACTTGGAATCAGTTTTCATTCACGAAATTGGCCATGGACTTGGATTTCTTTCGACTGACGACTATGACACTTTTTCACGAAGTGGAATCTTGGATCAACCAACGATTTTCGATGCCTACTTGCAGGACTCCAGATGGACATCGAGTTTCAGATATCCTATCTCCCTCTATCGAATTAGGAAACGCTTTAACTCACACATTGGTTTGGTCAGGACCACTTGGTTACGCAGCAAATGATGGAGTCAAACCTCTGCTTTACACACCGGCAAGATATGAAGCTGGCTCTTCAGTTAGCCACCTTGATGAAGCAACATTTTCATCGAGTGGACTAAATAATGTAATGACACCAAATCTGGATGCCGGTGAAGTTTTCCATCAACCAGGACCGCTCCTCGTTGCAATGCTGAATGTTTTGCGAAATAAACCACCCGTCGTGCTGTTACTGCGGTACCTCAACCGCCGCTCAATGTCGTAGCGCTTGTCGGTGATAAGTCGACCCTTGTTACCTTTGATCCGCCATCCGATGTTCGAATTTCACAAGTTCAGGACTACGCCATTAAGAACAATGTCACCAACAAGTAGTGACATCTGCAAAGAGCCCAGTATGGATGCAAGGGTTAAAAAATGGTGTGACATATAGTTTTTCCGTCACTGCACGAAATAGTCTTGAGAATCACTAGCGACGATAAGCAATTCAGTAGTTCCGCAAAGTGCTTGGATAGCAACGAATTTAGATAAAGGCGCAGATGGAAAGTATTTAGCAACAACTGTTTTCAAAGGTCAACCAGCCGTTGTTTATACCGATACCGCTTCGGGTGACTTAAAGTTGGCGCTTTGGACTGGCAAGGTGTGGCAGAAACTTGTTCTTGATGGTCGCGGCGGAAGCGCTGGACGAACAAATGATGATGTTTCAGGGCCAGTTTCAGCCTGTGTTAGCGGAGCTGGAAGCAATCAAATCCTTCATGTTTTCTACACAGATCTCACTACAAAGGATCTGCATTATCTGAACTACAACAGCCAGAAAATGAATTATGCAATTGTTGATGGCAATGGATCTTCAGTACAACCTTACGATCAAGCAGTCCGCACTCGAACAGCCAGTGATGTAAGTGTTTCCAATGCCTGCGCTTCCACTTCGGCTGGAATACAAGTTTTCTATCGCGATGAAAACACAGGGAGTTCTCTTAGGTTGCGTGGAAACCTGCTGGCGGCAAGTGGACTTACGAATTGATTGATGGCGATCGCAAGACCGATAGCCGAACAACGGGCGATGTCGCAATGAAAACTTCGTGCAATTGCCGTTGGCTCCAAAGTGACGATTCTCTACAGTTCAATCCTTGCGATCGATGCACAACATCAGCCAACAGCGGGTGAAATCAGACTCGCAGTCGTACAGGCACAACTCCTCACTGGAGTTTATCAAAGTTTAGATTCGCCAAATAACGCGATTGCGATTTCTGGTTACGACATTGCCCTCAACAAAACGGCCAATGGAGTGATTGCAACCTGGCTGACTGCGCCCCCGACTTTCCTTGCAACAACCAACGCAGATTCATTGGGTCAATGCAGATTTACCAACAAGCACAAACACTATTTCGGCAACGACATTTGGGTTGCCAAGTGGACCGCTAAGCGTTGGTGAACAGACTCTGCTCTTTGGGTGCGCTAATCGACTTTGCGCGACCGATTTAAACTCCACATCAAATTCTGCGACGCGAATTGTTTCCGATGCGCCAACTACCCATATCGCCGAAGGAGATTGGGTTACAGTCAATAAGGTTCGTTACGCCGTTGCTTTCGTAGGAGGAAAATTAACTCTGCTCCGACCTTAAAGCTCTACTTGGCGTTACGACGTTGGATACGAGTCTTTTTCAGAAGTTTCTTATGCTTCTTCTTCGCCATCCGTTTACGTCGCTTCTTGATAACTGAACCATACGCCGTCGTCTCCCTAGTTTGTTGCTGAATTGTCTTGATTGGTTACTTTATTTAAAACTTGGGGGGTTAGGTTACAGCGTTACAGCGTGAAAAATCGAAACGCCTGATTGACCCTGAGCCAGCAGAACAACGCCTAATTCTTTGCTATATCCCGTTGAAATTGATTGTGACATCCCTGCTGGCCTATAAGCCCCTGTCAAAGTTCCCGACTTATCAAAAGCCAGGGCAATTAAGGAGCCTTTTGTTGAAGGCTTCCAACTTTTAGCCCTGGAACTGCCCCCGTTGATGAAATCAAAGCCAAATGAAGAGTGGTTGTGACATCCACTACTCGAGCAGCACCGATCGCAGAAAAACGCGTAGTCCATTCAGGTAGCCATTTATTTGAATACTTCGTTACTACTGCTTCCCGTTTTTCTCCTGTAATAGCTGATCCGCCTAGAAAATTAGTGGCCGTTGAATAAAACCAAGTTCTCGAACTCTGACTATTGAAACTTCTCAGTATTGAAATGAAACCAAATGAAGGCGAAAGCGTCACCACTATTCCATCTTTGAGACCTGAAACTGGCTGGGAGAACAATTTCTCGGCGCTACTACCAACCAGAATGAAATTGTTTCCTGTTTTCATTACAGCGTTAATTTCCGTCTCTTTACTACCGATTAAATTAATTTTCCCGAAGGTACCTTTGAGATCGCTTGAATTATGAAGCCGCAATTACCTAAGGAAGAAACTGCAACTCCAACAATTGCAATCGACGTCTTTGTGACGATCATGCTCTTTACGAGTATCGCCCGATTAACTTTTGAAGTGTAGGTACCAAGTAAATTTCCCGATGGGGAAATTTTCCAAAGCGTGAGGATATTGGCATCACTTCGCATCGGTTGCTCAGATACGACCGTGACCGAATCGGGATTGAGAATGGTGGACTCTGGGGCAACTGAAGGAGAGGCACTTGGCGAAGGAGTTGGTTCAACAATTGGTGGAGCGGTAGATGAACCAGATATCCAAATATTTCCCGATTGATCAACGGAACCGCAGTCACGATGTCATTTCCGCCCGAATCCAAAGCCACCTTCCACTTCTCTGCTCCTGATTCGTCAAGAGCCTGAACATAACCGTCGGTGGAGGCGAAACCAACGATCGTTCCAAATACATAAATGTTTGACTTCTTACTAAAACTCCCTATGGCGTATCAGTTCCAGAAATCTTTGCGATAAGCGACATTGCTTTAGCAGTCACGGCAGGTGATGCGGCGTACGAGTTGGAAGCAAAGAGCAGTGACGAAATCAGTGCAAGTGCAACAAAGAGGTGTAGATCTTTTTCTTTTCATTTGTCGCAAACTAAGCCAATTCTTGTGATCGATTTCGCGCTGCAGTCATTGCCTTCAACACGATTTCAGAGATATTGGAATCCGAGAAGGAAGATAGAGCTGCAGCTGTGGTTCCATTCGGACTTGTCACATTTTCGCGAAGAGTTGTGGCTGACTTGCCCGAAGTCGCAAGGAGTTTGGCAGCCCCAACCATTGTCTGCACTGCAAGTTCAGTAGCAATTTCAGGTGATAACCCCAGTTCGATACCGCCAGCAATCATGGCCTCTACAAATCTAAAGAAATATGCCGGTCCTGAGCCACTTACAGCAGTAACCGCATCCTGCAATTCCTCATCGACTTCAACCACGCGCCCGGTGGAGGAGAGAAAGTCTTTAACAAAATTCAACTGTTCTGGCGCCACGCTAGGACCAGTTGATATGCCAGCCATTCCTTCACCAACGATCGTCGGAGTGTTTGGCATAACTCGAATAACAGGTACGCCGTCACCAAGAATCGATGAAATAAATTTGATTTGCTTGCCCGCGGCAAAAGAGATGGCAAGTGTTCCTGGACGCACAGCTGCTTTTATTTCCTGAAGAGTGGATTCCATATCTTGAGGTTTAACAACTAGTAAGAGTGCATCGGCGTTTTTCACATTCTCGGACAAACTAGTTGTATTCACACCATACTTCGCGACAATTTCTTGAGCACGCTCTTCTCGCTTCTCTGTAATTGAAATCAGCGACGGCTCAATTCCAGATGAGATAAGTGCACTTAGTAAGGCTTCGCCCATAACACCTGCGCCAATAACTCCAACAGTTATTGGCTTTGAAGAAGGAGTGCTCACGTCGGACATGAGCAAAGGTTACCCGTTGCTGATGTGCGCATATCTACAAATGCCCGTAGGCTCTCTCACTATGTCAGAAATCAGCTGGATTTGCGCGAGACTGGATTGAATTCAGCGACCCAAATGATGACACCGAAATCTTTAAGTGTGATCTCACCTGGCTCACATCGTATTGGACATGTATCTACGGGGATGGTTGCAAAGGCGTTTTCGCGGATCGACCAAATGATGGCTGCTGTACTGAGGGAGCCATGTACTCCGATGAAGATGATGAAGTTCGCGTTGCAAAGGCAGCGAAAGATTTAACGCGTTCTATGTGGCAATTCTTCGATGAAGCTCGACCAAAGCGTGATGGCGGTGGGCTACACATTTCAGAAAAAGATGAAGATGGTGAGAGAAAAACTCGAACTATCGATGGTTCGTGCATCTTCCTCAATCGCAAAGGGCATGAAGCCGATGGTTTCACTGGTTCTTTCGGTTGCGTTCTGCATCATCTTGCACAAAAGAAGGACGCCACTTCGTCGATACAAAACCCGACGTTTGTTGGCAATTGCCTTTGCGAAGAAGTTTTGAAACTCGTGAAGTTGGCGAACGCGAATATTCAGTAACAGTTATTGGTGAATATGAGCGCCTAGCTTGGGGCGATGGCGGCGAAGATTTTGATTGGTACTGCACAAGTAATACAGAAGCCCATGTTGGGATCGAACCTGTCTATATTTCGAATAAAACTGAGTTGATAGCGCTCATTGGAATCGATGCCTACGAGATTTTGGTCAAGCACTGCCAAGATCGCGTCGCGGCACTGCAAGAGATTGATCGACGTAAACTTCCGCTCTTTGTGATTCAACATCCTGCATCACTAGGCAGATAGTCGCTCTTCGCTCTAGGCTGACCCCGTGGCAAAAACTGTTAAGCCAGAGAAAGACCCATATCGCTGCTCCGAATGTGGTTGGACGACGAGCAAGTGGGTCGGACGTTGTGGTGAATGCCCAAGTTTGGGGAAGCGTTGAAGAAATTGCCGCGCCAAAGCGTTTATCACTCGTTGCCGGTGCAGTAACTCGAGCGGCAACACCAATAGGCGATGTTGATCTATCGGCATCCGCTGCACGATCAACTGGCGTAAGTGAGTTAGATCGAGTTCTTGGCGGAGGTTTAGTGCCAGGTGCAGCAATACTTCTTGCAGGTGAACCCGGCGTTGGAAAGTCAACGCTACTTCTTAGCGTCGCAGCAAAAAGCGCATCAAAGGGTTTGCGAGCGCTCTATGTAAGCGGTGAAGAATCAGCATCGCAAGTTCGACTTCGCGCAGAGAGAATTGGTTCAGTAGATCCACTTTTGTGGATTGCAGCAGAGAACGATCTTGGCGCAGTAATTTCACATATTGATTCTGTCAATCCACATTTACTTATTATCGACAGTATTCAAACAATGAGCAGTAGCGCTGCAGATGGTGCTTCGGGTGGAGTTACTCAAGTTCGCGAAGTCGCAGCCGCGTTAATAAGAATTGCAAAGGAACGAGATATAACTTTGTTACTCGTCGGACATGTGACAAAAGATGGTTCGATCGCTGGACCTCGATTGCTAGAACACATTGTTGATGTTGTACTTCAATTTGAAGGAGAGCGTCATTCTCGGTTGCGGCTAATTCGTGCAACAAAGAATCGATTTGGTGCGAGTGATGAAGTTGGATGTTTTGATCTTCATGATGGTGGTATCGAAAGCGTTGCTGATCCGACCGGACTATTTACAACTCGTCATACAGAGCCAGTACCTGGAACCTGCGTCACTGTAACTCTTGAAGGACGCAGACCACTCCTTGCAGAAATTCAGGCGCTCGTCGGAGTTGGCAGAGATAACGATTATGGCAATGCGCGAAGAGTTACAAGCGGATTAGATTCAGCTCGCACATCAATGACACTGGCTGTCTTGGAGTTGCGAGCAAATATTCGAATTGCTGGCAGGGATGTCTATGCAGCCACAGTTGGCGGAATGAAAATGGCTGAACCAGCGGCGGATTTGGCTCTCGCCCTCGCCGTTGCCTCCGCTGCTCAAGGGCTGGCGCTTCCCCGCAGATTTAGTTGCAATCGGTGAAGTGGGCTTGCAGGTGAAATTCGCAAAGTAAGTGGTGTGAATCGCAGGTTGGCTGAAGCACATCGACTTGGATTCAAACGTGCACTAGTTCCGCAAGGAAGTGATGTAAAGATTGAAGGCTTTGAAGTTGTGGAAGTTTCGCGGCTAGATCAGGCGTTGAAAAGAGTGAAAATTTCAGGCGAATGACGTCGCTACAGCAAATAGTCATTGATTGGTATGAAAAAAATCAGCGAGATCTCCCCTGGCGGAATACAACTCCTTGGGGAGTACTTGTTAGTGAATTCATGTTGCAACAAACGCCAGTGGTTCGAGTGTTGCCAAAGTGGAATGAGTGGATGCAACGTTGGCCAACGCCAGCAGCACTCGCTGCTGCGACACGGCTGAAGTAATTACTGCATGGGGGCGACTTGGCTATCCCCGACGAGCGTTACGACTTTACGAATCTGCGACAGTTATTAGCCGCGACTACAACGGAGTCGTTCCACGATCGCAAGAAGAGTTGCGCACCCTGCCCGCGTCGGCGAATACACGGCTGCGGCAATTAGCGCCTTCGCTTATAAAGAGGCAAGCCTTGTACTCGATATCAATATTCGTCGCTTCTTTTCTCGAGCACTTGATGGCAAAGAGTTAGATTCACTCCACATCAATTCTCAAGAGAGAAAAAACAGAACGCAATTAATTCCCATTGGACAAGAAGCCTCGTGGGCCGCTGCGACAATGGAGATTGGCGCTCTGCTTTGCACTTCAAGAAATCCACGCTGCGAAGCATGCCCCGTACAAAAACAATGCCTGTGGCGAGCAAATGGATATCCGGAAACGTCCTTTGAGAAGAAAAAACAAGAATGGCACGGTACCGATCGCAAATGTCGAGGCACGATTGTTCAAGCTTTACGCGAAAATAGCTCACTTACAGAGTCAGAGTTAAAGCGACTTTGGGAAAATGACTCACAGGTTGAGAAAGCTCTTCAATCACTCCTCAAAGATAAACTCATTTCAAAGAATGAATCAGAGAGTTATTCTCTACCGAGAGAGTTCGCCCGCTAAATGAATAATTACTTACTCGCTGCGCTAGTAATTTTTCTAGCCAATACACTTCCTGCTTTTGCGCCACCAACTTGGTCCATCCTCGTTTTTTTCGAACTCCGACATGATCTCGACCCAATCGCTCTCATTGTGATCGGCATCGTCTCAGCAGTATTGGGTCGTGCAGTTCTTGCCACGACTTTTCGACGATTCAGAGGATTTCTGCCTAAAGGTTACGTCGCAAATATGGAAGAAATCGGCATCTATATTCATGGACACAATAGGAGGATTGCCGGACTCTTCGCGATTTTCTTTCTCTCGCCAATTTCTTCAGCCCAACTCTTTGAAGGGGCAGGGATAATTAAAGAGATTTCGCTCAAACCGCTGCTAGCAGCCTTTGCAGGAGGTCGGTTAATTACCTACTCGATCTATGTATCAAGTGCGGCAGCGCTAAAGGACACAACAATCGGAGATATTTTTAAACGTGAATTGACATCACCGATTGCAATAGCGATTCAACTCTTGATGATCGTCGGGCTAATTGCGCTCGGCAATATCAAATGGAAACCCAAAAATTAAGCGGTTGGAGCTTCCGTTAAGTCGCTAGGGCTATCAGGTGTAAGTGATTTGGGAGCGCCAGCAAAAGTAAATTTCGCATCGGCGCCCTCACCCACAACATCAACCACGATAATTTCGCCAGCTTTGAGTTCGCCAAAGAGAATCTTCTCTGACAACCCATCTTCGATCTCTCGCTGAATCGTACGTCGCAATGGACGTGCGCCAAGAAGTGGGTCATATCCACGCGCTGCAAGTAGATCTTTAGCAGCAGAGGTGAGTTCGATTCCCATATCTTTGGCTTTCAAGCGATCATCCAAATTGGTAATCATCAAATCAACGATCTGAATAATTTCATCCTTAGTAAGTTGATGAAAGACGATGATGTCATCAATACGGTTGAGGAACTCTGGACGGAAATGTGTCTTCAACTCATCTCCAACTTTCGCCTTCATCCTCTCGTAATTGCTGATCTCATCTTCAGAGTTTGCAAATCCAAGTCCTGCACCCTTTGAAATATCGCGAGTACCGAGGTTGGTTGTCATGATGATGATCGTATTTTTGAAATCAACTGCGCGACCTTGAGAGTCAGTCAACCGTCCATCTTCAAGAACTTGGAGTAGAGAGTTGAAAATATCTGGGTGCGCTTTTTCGATTTCATCAAAGAGCACGACAGAGAAAGGCTTACGACGAACTTTCTCAGTTAGTTGTCCACCCTCGTCATAGCCAACGTATCCTGGAGGCTTGACACCAAATAAACGAGAAGCTGTGTGGCGCTCGGAATATTCAGACATATCCAATTGGATAAGTGCATCGGGACTTCCAAAGAGGAAGTTAGCGAGCGTGCGAGAAAGTTCAGTCTTTCCAACACCAGATGGTCCGGCAAAAATAAATGAACCACCGGGACGCTTTGGATCTTTTAACCCAGCGCGAGTACGGCGAATTGCTTGAGAAAGCGCTTTAATCGCTTGATCTTGGCCAATAACTCGGCGATGAAGTTCATCCTCCATGCGAAGCAGACGAGCAGTCTCTTCTTCGGTGAGTTTGAATACTGGAATACCAGTGGCAATCGATAGAACTTCAGCGATGAGTTCTTCATCAACTTCAGTCACCATATCGAGATCGCCAGCTTTCCATTCCTTTTCGCGCTCTTGCTTCTCGGTGATCAATTGCTTTTCAGTATCGCGAAGACCTGCAGCTTTTTCGAAATCTTGACCATCAATGGCCGACTCCTTTTCGCGACGAACGCTTGCAATTTTCTCGTCGAATTCACGGAGCTCTGGTGGAGCGGTCATGCGACGAATACGAAGTCGAGAACCTGCTTCGTCAATAAGGTCGATCGCCTTATCTGGCAAGAATCGATCTGAAACATAGCGATCAGCCAAAGTCGCGGCAGAGACGAGAGCGCCATCTGAGATCGAAACACGGTGATGGGTTTCGTATCGATCGCGAAGGCCCTTTAAGAATTTCAATTGTGTGAGCAAGAGTTGGCTCGGCAACTTGAATAGGTTGGAAACGTCGCTCCAGCGCAGCATCTTTTTCAAGATGCTTTCTGTACTCATCTAGCGTGGTGGCGCCAATGGTTTGGAGTTCTCCACGAGCCAACATTGGCTTCAAAATGCTTGCAGCATCGATGGCACCTTCTGCTGCTCCTGCACCAACGAGGGTATGAATCTCATCGATGAAGAGAATGATGTCGCCTCGGGTGCGAATCTCTTTCAAAACTTTCTTCAAGCGCTCTTCGAAATCTCCGCGATATCTACTGCCCGCTACGAGAGCACCTAAATCGAGAGAATAAAGTTGCTTATCTTTGAGGGTCTCTGGAACATCGCCCTTCACAATTGCTTGTGCGAGACCTTCAACAACTGCAGTCTTTCCAACACCTGGCTCACCAATAAGAACGGGATTATTTTTTGTTCGGCGAGAAAGTACTTGCATGACGCGTTCGATTTCCTTTTCGCGTCCAATTACAGGATCTAGCTTTCCTTCGCGCGCAGCTTGAGTTAAGTTGCGACCGAATTGATCGAGCACCAATGCGACGGAGTTCCTTCAGCTGGTCCGCCTGCAGCAACTGTCTCTTTTCCTTGATAACCCGAGAGAAGTTGAATAACTTGTTGGCGAACGCGAGAAAGATCCGCACCTAACTTCATCAAAACTTGTGCGGCTACTCCTTCGCCTTCGCGGATAAGACCAAGCAAAATGTGTTCAGTACCGATGTAGTTATGTCCTAATTGAAGGGCTTCGCGGAGTGAGAGTTCCAAAACTTTTTTTGCGCGCGGAGTAAATGGAATATGACCACTTGGAGCTTGTTGACCTTGACCAATAATTTCCTCAACTTGCGAACGCACTGCCTCAAGTGAGATGGAAAGTGATTCGAGGGCTTTGGCAGCAACTCCCTCACCTTCGTGGATAAGACCTAGAAGGATGTGCTCGGTACCGATGTAATTGTGGTTGAGCATGCGTGCTTCTTCTTGAGCCAGCACAACAACTCGTCTCGCCCTATCGGTAAATCGTTCGAACATTGAATCTCCTTCGGTATTTCCCTAGATCAAAGCCTAATGCCAGAGGCGTTCAGGACGTTAAATCTCAACGCTTGTTCCTTAGAACACCCATTTCACAGGATTTATGCCCGCTGGCTAGGAGTATTTATAAGTATTTCAGCAGCTCCTTCGTGCCGAATTACAAGTATTTCAGCATGCGCGTGTTGCCCAAAGTATTCGGCTTGACACTTTCCAAATCAAGAAACTCAGCAATACCCGTGTCGTAAGAGTGCAGTAATTGGCTATAAACCTCAGGTTCAACGGGCGTGCCATGAATTTCTTCAAATCCGTTTCGGCCAAAAAAAGCTGTTTCAAATGTTAAGCAAAATATTCGTTGAATTCCCAGACTCTTTGCCCGTTCAATCACAGCTTCAAGGAGTCGTTGTCCGATTCCTTGACGACGGAATTTTTCAGAAACGGCGACTGTACGTACCTCTGCCAAATCTTCCCAGAGAACGTGAAGTCCGGCGCATCCAACAACTTCTTCACCATCAACTGCAACAGTAAATTCTTGAACAGTTTCGTAAAGTGTCACAGTTTCTTTTGAGAGCAACCTTCGTTGAAGGGCATAACTGTCAATTAATTTTCGAATGCCTTTAATATCCGCTGTTCGCGCAGAACGAATCTCAATCATTTAATCCACACTTGGTTTCACAAGCGGAAAGAGAATGGTTTCGCGAATACCTAAACCAGTTAGCGCCATAAGCAATCTATCAACGCCCATGCCAAGTCCACCCATTGGTGGCACTCCATATTCCAGTGCACGCAAGAAGTCCTCATCGACTCTCATCGCTTCGACATCGCCTTTTGCGCCAAGTAGACCTTGCTCAACCAATCTCTCTCGTTGAACAACAGGATCAATGAGTTCTGAATACCCGGTTGCCAATTCGAAACCATCAACGTAGAGATCCCATTTTTCAACAACTCCAGGCAACTCTCTGTGGCCACGAACTAGAGGAGCGTTATCAACTGGGAATCCCATGACAAATGTTGGTTCAACTAATTTTCCATGAGTCACGTGCTCAAATAACTCTTCAGCCAATTTGCCTGTTATCCAATTCGGATCAACTTTGATACCTAACTTAGCAGCCAATTTCTTCAAATCTGCCTGCGGGGTGAGGGCTGTAACGCTCTCACCGACCTCTTCCGAAATTGCGTCGTAGAGTGAAATTTCTTTCCACGCTCCACCTAAATCAGATTCTCGTCCGCTGTGATGTTTTGCAACTGTCGAGCCAAAAATCGCTTTGGCAGAGTTCTGAACTAAATCTCGAACCAAATCAGCGGTAGTTCGCCAATCACCATAGGACTCATAACTCTCAATCATGGCAAATTCTGGAGAATGGCTGGAGTCCGCGCCTTCATTTCGAAAATTGCGATTAATTTCAAATACCTTTTCGATACCTCCGACGACGCATCTCTTCAGATACAACTCCGGTGCAATGCGAAGGAAAAGTTCCATGTCGTAGGCATTGCTATGGGTCTTAAATGGACGGGCAGCAGCGCCACCTGGTTGCACTTGCAACATTGGAGTTTCAACTTCCAAAAATCCTTTTGAGTGAAAAGTTTCGCGAAGTGAGCGCATGACTGCTGGACGCATCCGAGCATTGACTCGCGCTTCTGGACGAACGATCAAATCTACATAGCGGGCACGAACGCGAGTCTCTTCAGAAAGTGGTTTGAAGTCATTGGGCAATGGACGAAGCGCTTTTGCTGCCAGCGCCCATTGGCTGGCCAGAACTGAAAGTTCGCCACGCTTCGATGTGATGATCTCGCCTGTGACACTCACGATGTCGCCAAGATCAATATCGCTCTTCCATGAAGCGAGTGAAAGCTCACCGACTTTGTCGAGTGAGATCATCGCTTGAAGTTCGGTTCCATCACCTTCGCGCAAGGTAGCAAAACATAATTTGCCAGTGTCTCGTTTGAAAATAATTCGCCCAGTAACACTTTCAAAAACTCCAGTTGGATGATCAATCGGTAAATCCTTATATTCGTGGCGAATCTCGCCTAAAGATTTTGTCCTGACGACAGATACGGGATAGGGATCAATTCCCTGCTCAATTAAGGCAGCGCGCTTTTCTCTACGAATTCGCAACTGTTCTGGCAGGTCATCTTCAATGTCATCCGTATTGTCAACCATAATGAACGAACTCTACCGAACTAGCCATTTCTCTCGTGAATCAGCCGCAATCCAATCAACGTCAAATCTGGTTCGTGATATTCGAGAGTTTCTGAAATTCCTAATAGCAGTGGCGCTAAACCACCCGTTGCGATTACTGAAGGTTTGCCTTCGTAAGAGAGCGCAAGTTCGGCAGAGATGCGATGTACCAAGCCATCGACTTGCCCAGCAAAACCATAAATTGTCCCTGATTGAAGCGCCTCTACTGTGCTCTTTCCAATTACTGATCTCGGCTTAACAAATTCAATTTTTCTCAATTGCGCTGCACGTGCAGCGAGAGCATCGACTGAAATTTCAATACCAGCAGCTAACGCTCCACCAAGAAATTCACCTTTTGGCGACACAACATCAAAATTGGTCGATGTACCAAAATCAACAACAATCGATGAACCGTTTGGATACAACGTATGGGCTGCAAGGCTATTCACTATTCGATCAGCACCAATTTCCTTTGGGTTGTCATAAAGCAGTGGCACACCAGTCTTGATTCCCGGTTCGACAATCGTCACTCGAATATCTTGAAAATATGCATTAATCATTGTTCGCAATTCGCGAAGAGTTGCTGGAACTGTCGAGCAAACACTTAACTCCGTAATTGGAAAATTTGCTACGAGGGATGAGAAGAGCAACCACAATTCATCGGCGGTATTGCGTGGATCGGTTTTTACTCGCCACGATCTTTCGAGAACTTTCCCATTGAAAATACCAAGAACCGTATTTGTATTTCCAACATCTATCGCAAGTAACATTTAGATCTCCGCCTTTAGGTCGAGTCCGATATCCAAAACTTTTGACGAGTGTGTTAGCGCACCAACTGCCAAATAATTTACTCCAGTCTCTGCGTACTGCGTTGCGCTGTCAAAGTGTGAGTCCGCCTGATGCTTCAAGTGCGAACTTTCCTTTGACCAATTCAACTGCAGATTTACACTCAGCAACGCTCATATTGTCAAGTAAAACTAAATCAGGTCCGAAAGGAATTATTTCTTCCAACTGACCTAAATTATCCACTTCAATTTCGATTTCGATTTTCGGATATGTAGAGCGCACCTTTGAGAATGCTTCTTTAACTCCACCTGCTGCAACTATGTGATTATCTTTAATCAAGGCAGATTCACTAAGTGACATTCGATGATTGAGCGCTCCGCCCATCCGGACTGCATACTTTTCCAACTTTCGATATCCAGGAGTGGTTTTTCGAGTATCGCGTATTTTTGTTTTACTCCCCGCAACTGCCTCAACCCACTTGCTAGTTAACGTCGCAATTCCGCTCAAATGACAGATGAAATTGAGCGCAGTTCTTTCTGCAAGCAAGATTTCCCGGGTATCACCTCGCACACTCAGTAGTCGAGTATTTGCCTCTACTCTTTCGGAATCCGAAACCTGCTGTTCGATATCGTGAAGTCCAACCATTTCAAGAACGACAGAAACAACATCCACTCCTGCGATGACTCCGGAGTCTCGCGCGACGAACTCCCCAATTGATTTGTGATCGACTGGAATGGTGGCTACCGAAGTTACATCCTCACCACCATCGAGATCCTCGGCGAATGCAAGTGAAACAGCGCGAACAATGTCATCAGGGTTTAACCGTGATT
Source organism: Actinomycetota bacterium (assembly GCA_037200085.1). Classification (GTDB taxonomy): domain Bacteria; phylum Actinomycetota; class Actinomycetes; order Nanopelagicales; family Nanopelagicaceae; genus QYPT01. The sequence goes on along the minus strand of JBBCHT010000012.1, from coordinate 46 downwards.
GCGTTAACCGCTGCCTCGTAGAGTTTGAGATATCGTGAAATTTCAT
>JBBCHT010000011.1:0-66038 GCA_037200085.1 Actinomycetota bacterium | reverse complement strand
CCTTCAAGCCTACTTCAGTGTTTGCGCTTCTTCTTTTGATTGTGACGAGGTTGATTTCTTGGACCACGTTTTACACCAGGTGCTGTCACAGCTTCCATTGATTTAGACAACGTCGCCACAGGGGCAACAGGTGCACCTGCTGGAGCGTTAACGCGAGTTGCTACCCGCTTTGCAAGTGCTTGCATCGCTGGTTCGCGTTCGCGAAGGTTTGCCAGAACTGGAGTAGCAACGAAGATCGAAGAGTAGGTACCCACTGCAAGACCGATGAAGAGAGCCAGTGACAAATCTTTTAACGTTCCTGCTCCAAGTAACCCTGCACCTACAAAAAGAATAGAACCAACAGGTAGCAGCGCAATGAGCGAGGTATTAAAGGAACGTACGAGTGTTTGATTAACTGCCAAATTCGCCGCTTGTGAGTAAGTCATCTTCGAAGTACTCGTAATTGTTTTAGTATTTTCTCGAACTTTGTCGAACACAACGACCGTGTCATATAAGGAATATCCAAGAATGGTGAGGAATCCGATCACCGTCGCCGGCGTCACATCAAATCCCACCAGCGCATAAATTCCAACCGTAATAAATACGTCGTGAATTACAGCAGCGACTGCAGCGATAGCCATCTTCGGTTCGAATGCCATTGCAAGATAGAGAAGTACAAAGAAGAGGAAGCCAAAGAGTCCATAGAGGGCTTTCTTCGTAATCTCTTTACCCCACGATGGACCAACAAGTTGGGTATCAATGACTTCAGCAGATACATCGAATTTCTTCGCAAGAGCATCTTGAATTGCATTTGATTTCTCAACTGACAAAGCATCGGTTTGAACGCGAACTTTATTCGTTCCCAACTTTTGAATAATTGGCTCGCCTGGAACTCCTACTTCGGCAACAGCATCGCGTGCATCTTGCAAGGAAATATTAGTTTTCGTAACGGTAAATGCCGAGCCACCTTTGAATTCAATTCCAAGTTTTAACCCTTGGGTCGTAAGAGCGATCGCTGAAATGATGACTACTACTCCTGAAATGGCGAACCAGCGACGTTGCTTTCCAATGAAATCAATTGAGGTCTCACCTCGATATAGACGTCCTCCAAGACCAGAAAGTTTCGACATTTTTATGCCTCCTTTACAGGTGGAACTACTGGTGATGTGACAATTCCCAAACTCTTGGCAGAGAAGCCAGAGAGTGGATGTCCTGAACTAAAGAATTTAGCTTTTGCCAAAATCGTGACGAGAGGATGTGTGAATGCAAAGACCACGAAGAGGTCGACCACAGTTGTAAGTCCCAAGGTGAATGCGAATCCACGCACTCCCCCTACTGCGAATACATAGAGCACAGCGGAGGCGATGATCGATACGAAGTCAGCAACAATGACTGTTCTCCGCGCTCTCAACCACCCACTTTCCACCGCAGAACGCAGGGTTCTGCCATCACGGACTTCGTCTCGAATTCTTTCGAAGTAAACGATGAACGAGTCGGCAGTAATACCAATCGCGACAATTGCACCGGCAATTCCAGCCAGCGTCAGAGTAAATCCAATCCACTTACCGAGTAGTAAGAAGAGAAGATAGATAAGAGCCGCTGCTATGAGAAGTGAGCCGACAGAGACGATGCCCAAACCTCGGTAGTAGAGCAATGAATAAATGATGACAAGCACTAAACCAATAACTCCGGCAAGCAGACCTGCATTGAGTTGATCAGCTCCAAGAGTTGGTGAAACTTGTTGAACTTCGCCTCGATCAAAGGCAAGAGGCAAAGCGCCATACTTCAAAACGTTCGCCAGATCTTCAGCATCTGATTGAGCAAAACTTCCTGTGATCTCCGCATTTCCAGAATTGATTGGCTCATTGATGCTTGGAGCAGAAACAACGAGTCCGTCCAAAACAATGGCAACTTGGTTAAGTGGAGATGCAAGAGTTGTAACGCGCGTCGTCAACGCACCAAACTTTCGAGTGCCTTCTCCATTAAATGTAAGGATTACTGTCCAACCTGCACCAGTTGATTGGTTGATGACAGCAGATGCCTTCGTGATTTGCCGTCCCAAAACTTCTGCCGGCGCGAGAATAAATTTGCTCGTACCATCTCTATCGCAGGCAACGATCGCTTCATCTGCGCTGTCAGAGCCAGTGCCTTGGCGATTAGATGCCAAGGTGCAATCCAAAGCTGCGTACTTGGCATTGAGTTCTTTTGAAACTCCAGCAGGCGGTGTTGCAGCGTCATCGGCTCCCGTTGCACCGGTAGCGCCCGTAGCCCCTGTTGTCCCACTTGCACCAGTAGCCCCCGTTGTTCCAGTACTAGGAACTGGACTTCCATTGGCAAGAACTTGGCGGAATCGAAGTTCAGCGGTTTGACCAACGAGGTCGACGACTCGACGACCCGTATCGCCTGGAACAGAAATTACGATCTGACGATTTACGCCACTTCCCTCGGCCGTTACTTCACTCTCTGCGACGCCGAGTGAGTTAACACGTTGGCGAATAATTGAAACGGCTTGATCAATCGCAGAATTCGTAACTTTGCCATTTTCACCCGGAGCCAACCGTGGCTGAAGAGTGACACTGGTACCGCCTCGCAGATCCAATCCGAGTTTTACCGAGGTCGCGCCTTGAATCAGCATGAGAGCGAAAAGGGTCACAAGAACGACAGCCGAAATCGCCAAGGTTCGACCAGGTCGAGAGTTGGTCTTGGCCGATCGCGATTGCACTTTAGGAGAGAAGGTGGACATGAGAAGGAAGTCTAGGCATCAGAGGCTGGCGTGTCGAAAAGAGTCGCGTTTAATACTCCTGCGATAGAGACTGGCGGTTCGTGTCCAATATGGCGCCAACCTTGTGCCGTTGCCACTCGCCCGCGTGGAGTACGAGCCATAAAACCATTTCTCACGAGGAAAGGTTCGGCCACAGATTCAACAGTCTCAGTCTCCTCGCCAACTGCGATGGCAAGGGTAGAAAGCCCAACAGGTCCACCGTTAAATCGTTCGACGAGGGCGCTTAATACCGCTCGATCCAATCGATCCAACCCCAATTGATCAACTTCATACATCTCTAGCGCTGCTTTGGCATCGCTATGAGTCAATCGTGGCGATCCATGAACTTGAGCAAAATCTCGAACTCGACGAAGAAGTCGGTTTGCAATTCTTGGTGTACCTCGCGAACGACCAGCAATTTCAGAGATTGCTAGCGCTTCAATTTCAAGGTTCAAAAGTGCCGAGCTTCGCTGGATAACTTCAGCGATTTCATCTTCGCCATAAAAATCAAGGTGTGCAGTAAATCCAAAACGATCACGTAAAGGGCTAGGTAGAAGTCCTGCCCTTGTTGTGGCTCCAACCAAAGTGAAATGTGGAAGTTGAAGTGGAATTGCCGTCGCACCAGGTCCTTTCCCGACCACAACATCCACTCTGAAATCTTCCATTGCAAGATAGAGCAACTCTTCGGCCGGTCGAGGCAAACGATGGATCTCATCAAGAAAGAGAATTTCACCTTCCATCAACGAGGAGAGAATGGAAGCAAGGTCTCCTGCATTGGTGATTGCAGGACCACTTGTAATGCGGATAGGTGTTTCCATTTCGCTGGCCAAAATAAGTGCCAGCGTGGTTTTTCCCAATCCTGGAGGACCGGATAAAAGAATGTGATCCGCGGGTGTCTTTCGATGACGTGCTGCAGAAAGTAAAACATCGATTTGTTTTCGAACACGTTCTTGTCCAATAAATTCTTTGAGAGATTTAGGTCGGAGTGCATTTTCAACGGCTGAGTCGTCTCTACCGATGGATCCGCTTACAAGGCGGTCTTCCTGCTCCTCGGAATATTCACTCATGATGAATTTTTCCCTCGGTTACTGGATTGACTTAACAAAAGCGCACGCTTCAGTAAATCGCTCAACTCTGACTTTGTTGGATCAACGCCTTCTTCTTGTAATGAAACAACTAGTCGACCCAGCGCACCATCCGCATCACGTGGTTGATAACCCAAGGAAATTAGCGCACTTGTAAGTTGTTCTCGCCAAGCCGGAACGTGTCCAATGTAAGGAGTTTGCCCCGATGAAATTTTGCCTTTGAGTTCGAGAATTATTCGTTGCGCACCTTTTCGCCCAATTCCAGGAACTCGTTCAATCTCACCAACGCTTTCCTGCGCCACTGCAGACGCCAAATCATCAGGAGAAAAGACTGCCAAAATCGACATCGCAACTTTTGGTCCAATTCCTGACACTGTTTGAACAAGTTCGAAAAGTGATCGTGAAGCTTCATCGAGAAAACCGAAGAGCGTCAATGAATCCTCGCGAACCACTAGCGCTGTAAATAATTGGCTTTCGGTGCCGATTGTGAGTCGAGCACTCGTGGTTGGCGTAATCACAACGGAGAAACCAATCCCACCAATTTCAATGACAGCCTTATCGGGTTGTAGATATTTAACGCGACCGAAAAGGGAGGAAATCACGTGGATCGCGCTCGCTTGAGATTCTTTATCCGCTGTTGCTCTTCCTTAGCCGCACTTTGCAATCGTTCCACCGTTGGCCCACGCCACACGTGACAAATCGCGAGCGCTAATGCATCTGTGCTGTCCACTGGTTTTGGAATTGAATCCAGGCCGAGCAAACGACGAACCATCTCGGCGACCTGCGCTTTGCTCGCTCTGCCGCTACCTGTAACAGAGGCTTTCACTTCTGTAGGCGTATGCATAAAAACTGGAATGCCAGATTTAGCTGCAACCAGGAGAGCGATACCTGAAGCTTGGCTCGTCCCCATCACAGTTTTCACATTGAGTTGAGAAAAGACTCTTTCAATTGCGATGACGTCGGGATTACACCGAGCGATCCACGATAGAAATTGTTCTTCCAACCTCAATAGCCGCTCTTCAAGAGGCGCATCTGGGGATGTAAGAATCGTCCCCACTTCGACCAACGATAAAGGTGATCCGAGATTGCCTTGAATTACTCCGATGCCACACCGAGTTAGCCCTGGGTCAACACCGAGTACGCGCATTAGGCCAGGCTCGCCATTACATCGTCAGAGACATCAAAGTTGCAGTAGATATTTTGCACATCATCTAACTCTTCAATGGTGTCGATCAGTTGAAAGACTTTGCCTGCCTGCTCAGCGTCAAGGGGAATTGTCATCGATGGCAAAAAAGATGTCTCTGCCGATTCGTAATCAATTCCAGCTCGTTGCAGGGCTTCACGTACAGGAACGAGATCTGTTGCTTCGCTTACTACTTCGAAAGAGTCTCCTAAATCATTTACCTCTTGCGCACCTGCATCCAAGACGGCTTCAAGAATTCTGTCCTCCGTTGTCGTGGGTGTCTTACTTACAATCACCACACCTTTGCGACTGAAGAGATAGGAGACCGAGCCAGGATCTCCCATGCTTCCGCCATTTCGCGTCACAGCGACTCGGACTTCAGATGCTGCGCGATTGCGGTTATCAGTTAAGCATTCGATCAAAATGGCAACTCCGTTAGGTCCATAACCTTCATACATGATGGTCTGCCAATCGGCGCCACCGGATTCCAACCCTGCACCGCGCTTGATAGCTCGCTCAATATTGTCAGCCGGCATCGAGTTCTTCTTTGCTTTGGCAACGGCATCAAAGAGCGTTGGATTTCCCGCTAGATCTGCGCCACCGGTTCGAGCAGCAACTTCAATGGCTTTGATGTACTTGGCAAAGGACTTTGCCCGCCGCGAATCGATGATCGCTTTCTTATGTTTGGTTGTCGCCCATTTGGAATGGCCTGACATAGACACCTCATCTTGATCTTGTTCTGCTATTTAGCAAGAATCCAACTTTATCGGATTGCCACCTTGGGCTTGCACACTTCATCAATAAAATAGCGATGAATTCGATAATCACTCGTAAGTTCTGGGTGAAATGAGGTAGCCAATATCGTTTCATTGCGTATTGCCACAGGATGGATGGCGCCATCTGAGCCTTTGACAGAGGCGAGAGTTTCCACACCAGCCGCTACCGATTCAACCCATGGAGCTCGAATGAAGACCGCTTTCATCGGTTCTTCTAAACCAGAAAAATCTATATCTGCTTCAAACGAATCCACTTGGCGACCAAATGCATTTCGCTTAACCGTGATATCCAAACCTCCGAAAGTTCGTTGATCAGGCGCAGCACCAAGAATGCGATCGGCTAACAAAATCATTCCAGCGCAAGAGCCATATGTCGGCAAGCCGCTAGCAATGCGCTCTTTAAGTAAATCAAAGATTCCAAATACTTGAGCTAACTGTGCAATTGTCGTCGACTCGCCACCAGGAATAACTAACGCATCGATATTTTCGATCTCTTCACTACGACGAACAATTGTCGTCTCTACTCCGCATGCGTTAAGAGCAGCACAGTGTTCTCGAATATCGCCCTGTAGTCCGAGTACGCCAACTTTCAAGAAATGCTTACCAGCCTCGATCAGCTAAACGATGGGGAACAGGAATATCCGCAACGTTTATTCCAACCATCGCATCCCCTAATCCACGTGACGCATCTGCAATCACCTTTGGATCATCGAAGAATGTTGTCGCCTTAACGCAAGCTGCTGCACGTCGTGCAGGATCGCCGGATTTGAAAATTCCAGATCCAATAAATACGCCATCTGCACCCAAGTGCATCATCATCGCTGCATCAGCAGGAGTAGCAATTCCGCCAGCGGTAAAGAGAACAACTGGAAGTTTGCCTGATTGAGCAACTTCTTTCACAAGTTCAAAAGGCGCTTGGAGTTCTTTAGCTGCAACATACAGCTCATCTTCGCGCATTGAGGTCAATCGACGAATCTCTCCCCCGATTTTGCGCATGTGAGTGACAGCGTTGGGAGACATCTCCGGTTCCTGCTTCACCTTTCGAGCGGATCATCGCAGCACCTTCATTGATGCGGCGAAGGGCTTCACCCAAATTTGTTGCACCGCAGACAAAGGGCACAGTGAAATTCCACTTATCAATATGGTTTTCGTAATCAGCAGGTGTGAGTACTTCGGATTCGTCGATGTAATCCACTCCCAAACTCTGGAGAACTTGTGCCTCGACAAAATGTCCGATTCGCGCCTTCGCCATAACAGGAATAGTGACGACTGCCTTAATTTTCTCAATCATGTCTGGGTCAGACATTCGGGCGACTCCGCCTTGGGCGCGAATATCTGCTGGAACACGCTCGAGAGCCATGACTGCGACAGCGCCTGCATCTTCGGCGATCTTGGCTTGCTCAGCATTGACGACATCCATGATGACGCCGCCTTTGAGCATCTCTGCCATACCGCGTTTGACTCGACCGGTCCCTGTTACTTCAGCCATGAAATCTCCTCGTACATCATTGCGCTCGAGCGCTTTTTCTCAATTGAAACTAGTTGAAACTAGGAGGTCAATCCTACTTTGTCTCAATTGGGCTCGGAGACACGTTTGGTAGCGTGAAAAATGGAGCGGTATTGGTCAGAGCGATCCAAATCTGCCCCGGTGCAAAGAGAATCGGTGTGCCATCAGGACGAGTCCATGTTGTGCCATCGGCCGCAGTTGCCCGACTCCAATTGGCGGCATATCTCAAGCCATCTCGCAAGATGTATCCAGTACCCGCACCAACGGTGGCCGAAAGTGGAGTTATTCCTCCGAACTTGTCGTGATAAATCGAATTTGTGATGGAGACATTTTGGATCACCAAAGTTGTTGGTCCCAATTGCTTGCCATCACTCGCCATATCGGGCAACCCTCTTTCAAAGAGCAACCATCTCGATTCTTTTGTGGACCACGATGCGTAATACGTATTAGATGGCCAAAACATTGATACGGCAGCTGTCGGATTTCCCGATGCTGGTGCATCCCCAAAGTTCCAACCCATGTTCTTAGAAGTTGCAATCGAAACGTTCTGTTCAGTCAATCGATTCATCAGAATTTGCGCTTTGAGAAGCATGTCGACGGGGCCATTTCTGGCTGGATCACGTGGATAAATTTGGGAGGACTCACGTTCTGCGCCGAGATCTTGAACATTCGCTGCACGAATTACAGGCAACATTTTCGTTTGCGCACCGCTATATGTGAAAGCAACATGACCGTACTGTGCGAGTAAATCAATATCGCTGATTCGAGCACTTCTTACTGGTCCAATACTTTCTGGATACGTTGAAGAGAAAATTGCAAGCAAGCGAGTTAGTCCAGCTTCGACTTGCTCGATATAGACGACATCAGCATCGCCGATACCAATCTGCGGTTGCGCTTGGAAGGTGTCATCAATTTTGACTGCAAGAACTCGTCCGTCCTCCCCTTCACGACCACTGATGGAGTTCGTCGGCACAGCGCTCACTGTTGGCGTTGCCGTTGCCTCTGGAGATTCAGTTTTCGTAGGAAGTTTTCCGCCGACTGGATGAATACCACACGCCGTCAGCGTCAGTAGGAGAACTCCTGAAGTCGCTACAAATAAAACGCGGAACTTCGATGCGGCTCTAAATGACATCATCTTCAAATTCATATGTGACGGGAAGCGGCGCTGTTCCTGCTAAGCGGAAAAATGAAAAAATTAACTTCTCTCTCACAGAGCGAGTTCGATTGACAGCATCAACATGAATGGCAATTGCGATGCGTATTTTTTGCGTGAGTTCAGATAGCTCTCTCAAGAGGGCATGTTCACTCGCAGTTAGCTCTTCTTCCAAATCCCTTTGAAGAAGTCCCAACGCTCCGGAGAGTCCGCTTTCAGATTGCGATCGATCTTCAATGCTCGCTTCACGTGCTTGATAAGCAGCGGCCGTAAGGAGTAGAGATGAAGCTGGATCGGCTAAGTCGCTATGCGCCAACTCCAGCGCAACTGCTGCTCGCCGTTGAAGTAGACCATCAAGATTCGCCCAACTTGTCTCAACTCGATGATGAAGTCGGTCAAGGCGCGTTGCGGAAAAAAACAAATACCAGATGAATACAACGAGGATTACAACGATGGTGAGAATTAATTTCATCTCTTTAAGCATACCTACTGAGAAAGCGATTCCAACTCCGCGTGTCTGAAGCCAATCCAACTTTGCCGCTCCCCACCATCGCCATTTCATAAACCGTGAAAATTTGTTCAGCAACGGTATCCCAATCAAACTGTGCAGCGTGTATTTGCCCCGCTGTGGCAAGTGATTTTCTTTTCGATTCGTCACGCAATAGATCAATCAGAATACGAGCAAGGTCTGCAGAGTCCTCAGATGCGAAATTTGCCCCCGAATTTTCCGTTCTGAAGCATTGAAGAAAATGCTGGTATGTCACTTGCAACTACACATGCGCCAGAAGCCATCGCTTCGGCGAGAATTATTCCGAAGGATTCGCCACCAGTATTTGGGGCTACATAAATTCCTACCGAACTAAAGAAATCTGCCTTGTCACTCTCTGAAAGTCGACCGAGAAAGTGCACCCGATCTTTGAGTTGAGAATCTACCTTTTTCATCAAATTCTCACGTTCGCCGGGACCGGCAACGAAAACTTTTACATCAGGTATGAATCTGGCAACAATCGGTAGAGACTCCAAAAGTATTTCGAGTCCCTTACGAGGTTCTTCAAAACGACCGATAAAGCCAAGGCTCAGACCGCCCCATTCACTTCGCGACTTTCCTTCAGCAAAACGATCTGCATAAATCCCATTGGGAATTACAACTGCATCTGTCTCCAAATGATCAGTAAGAGTCTTTCTTGCAGCTTCACTCACGGCAATACGCGCCGATAACTTTTCAATGACAGGTTCGAGTATTGGACCGACTGCAAGAATCGCGCGTTGACGTTTGGATGCTGCGTGAAAAGTTCCCACCATTGGTCCCTCTGCCGCCCCAACATGCCAAAAGTGAGAGCGAAGGAATTGCTGGTTCGTGCAGATGTAGCACATCAAAATCTCCAGTCGAAATCCATTGTCTCACTCGACCGAAGGCAATCGGTCCAAAGAGGATTCTTGCAACTGCACCGTTGTACGGAATTGCGATCGGCTTTCCCGCGCTGACAACGTATTCAGGTAGTGCCTCTTCATCTACTGCGGGTGCAAGAACGGATACCGAATGGCCGTGGGCCATGAGGTACTCAGCCAAATCGCGAATATGAGCTTGCACTCCGCCTGGTGCATCCCATCCGTAAGGACAGACGATGCCAATTTTCAGCGAACGTTTATTAGACACCTGCCCGCTCCTTGAAATCAGAATCGATCCATATTCGTTGAAGCATGTGCCAATCATCTGGATGAGTCGCAATTGCAGAGGCGAAATTATCTGCGCATTTCTGCACGATCTCTTGAATCACATCGTTATTTACTTCGACAGGTTGAAAGTCAATGTGAATTCCGCGATCAGTATAAGAAATAAATGCAGTCAACAGTGGAGCACCAGTATTGACGGCTAGTACTGCTGGACCTGCCGGCATCTGTGCGGTTTCGCCAAAGAAATTAACCGAGATCCCAGTTTGAGAAAGATCTCTATCTGCCACAAGAGCAATTAACTTTCCTTTTCGCACCCTTTGAGCAAGCGTGGCAATCACTCGCCCATCAAGTGGCAAAACTTCCATTCCCAACGCTTCACGATAACGAAGAAATTTAATAAATAATTTTTCTGGTTTGAGTCGCTCTGCAACCGTTACGAGATTGAATCCTCTTTCACAAAAAAATGCTCCAGCGTGATCCCAATTCCCTGCGTGAGGTAAGGCGACTATCGCTCCTTTTCCTGCAGCGAGAGCTTCCAGTAGCAAATACTCGTTTGTGGTTTCTACTGTTGTCATGATTCTTTCGCGTTTCCAATCTGGAAATCTGAAAGTGTCACACCAGTAGCGAAGGTAGGAGTGCATTCCTTTTCGAACTAAGGAATCCAACTCGATCTCGGAATACTCGGGTTTTACTCTTGCCAAATTTGCTCGCAACCGTTGGACACTTTTACCGTTTTTCTTCAGTAACCAATTCCCGATCCGATAAAAAACTCCATACGCTGCTTTCTCGGGCAACCACCGCACTACTCGCCACGCGAATAGATACATCATCCCGGCAAGTGCCTCTAGAAATTTCTTCACAGAGTCTGAAGGGCCTTTCGCACAGTGAAGACCCGTTGAACCACTGTGATTGCACCCAACACAACGAGTAACCAAACACCGATTGCCAACGCGAAGGGAACGCCTAAACCATGGAGAAATATTGCGACAAGAATGATGATCATGCGCTCTGTTCGCTCCGCTAATCCGCCGCTGCATTGAATATCCATCGACTCAGCTTTGGCGCGGATATACGGAACCAAAATTCCCGTCAACAGTGAGATGGCGACAATCGGAACGAGACGATCCTTTTCAGCGTTAAGACCTAAGAGCAGACCAATAATGACTGCCGAATCCGTAACACGGTCAATTGTCGAGTCGAGAAAGCCACCCCATTTGCTCGATCCTTTCTGCGATATTCGAGCCATGGTGCCATCGAAGAGATCGCTAAAGACAAAGAGCGTGATGAAGAAAGTTCCCCAAGCAAAGTGCTGGGTTGGATAAAAAATCAGCGCCGATGCAACCAATCCAACGGCTCCAATAACAGTCACCTCGTTGGGCGTCATGCCAATCTTGAGTAAAGCTTTTGAAGCCGGGGTTATCACCCGCGTGATGGCGGGTTTCACTAAGTCGCTTATCATCGGCACCATCGTAGGCTGACCTCGTGCCCACACCTAGCAGGTCGTTAAAAATTCACATATTTGGGCATGAAGGCGCAGAAATTTCCACAATTGCGACTCTTTTTCGCGGAGATTCGAATCCAACACATCCATCAGAATGTGATCTAGCGATCTTTGCTATTAATCCATCAGATGGCATTGATCAGCGAACGATTGAACAATGGGAATCACTTAGCGAATCTCTTCTTCCTCGGATAGTCGTTGTCACTGGTTTGGAGAACCCTCAAGCAGATTTTGATGATGCAGTGCTCTTGGCGAATCGAGTTTTCGATCAGACCGTCACGCCCTATTTAGTTCTCCATGATGACTCGGGTGTTGCTTGTGCCTTGATAGGCCTTGAGGATTTAAAGATTCGAGATTACTCCACTACCCCCAACTTCAATCTCTGAAAGCGATCCAGAACACAAAGCGCTCGTTTTTGACTTTAGAAAAGAGTATCTCGACGATCTAGAAGTTATGGGTGACGATGCTTTTGCAGCAGGGCTTCTCTTTCCTGCAATTCCACTCTGGATCGAGAAAAATATCGGAATCGATATTGTTGAAAGTTATATTGCACAAATTAATGTTTAATTGCTACTACCAAGCGGCTGCTAAATCCTCACGAGTTTTTGCAAGAAGTTGAGGCAAAACTTTTGTCCCGCCAATGATGGGCATGAAATTCGCATCCCCTGACCATCGTGGAACTACGTGTTGGTGAATATGCTCGGCCACCCCTGCTCCCGACACAGCGCCTTGATTCATTCCTAAATTGAATCCACCGGCGCCAGAAACTTTCCTTATTGTCTTCATTGCATGAGCGGTGAGTGAAAAAATTTCATTTCGTTCTTCGTCATCCAACTCAGTTAAGTCAGCTACATGACGGAAAGCGCAAACAAGCAGATGCCCTGCGTTGTAGGGATATAAATTCATTACGACGTAGGCAGTTTTTCCACGAGCGACAATCAGCCCATCTTCATCGCTCAAAGTTGGAATTCTGCAGAAGGGACACTCGACACCATTTCCAGCAAGGGGTCGGTTTTCACCTTTGAGGTACTCGAGTCGGTGCGGAGCCCACAACCTCTGCCAAGCATCTGGCATTCCAGCTCCACCGAAATCCTCCGCCATTGCTTGCTTTACACCTGTCTTCGTTCTGCAATTGAGAGGGCAATTTCTTCGATTGCGCTCTCAATTGAAATTCCATTTCGCTGTTCGCCATTGCGATAGCGGAATGACACGGCCCCTGCTTTTTGATCCTCTTCACCTGCAATGAGCATGTAAGGAATCTTCTGCATTTGTGCATTGCGAACTTTCTTCTGCATGCGATCATCGGATGAATCCACTTCAGCTCTGATACCTCGCTTGCGAAGTTGGGCAGAAATGTCCTGCAAATACGGTTCGAAGGCATCGGCAACAGGAATTGCCATCACTTGCACAGGAGCGAGCCACGGTGGGAAAGCTCCCGCGTAATGCTCAGTGAGCACACCGAAGAATCGTTCGATGGAACCAAAGAGCGCTCGGTGAATCATGATTGGTCGTTGACGAGAACCATCCGCTGCAACATATTCAAGATCAAATCGTCGCGGCAATTGGAAATCTACTTGGATAGTGGAAAGTTGCCATGTTCTGCCAATGGCATCTTTTGCTTGTACCGAAATTTTCGGTCCATAGAAAGCTGCGCCACCAGGATCTAGCGTTAATTCCAAATCTTGTTTCAACGCAGCCAAACGAAGCGCCTCCGTTGCTGCTTCCCACTCTGAATCTTCGCCAACAAACTTGGCATCGTTCTTAGTTGAAAGTTCAAGATAGAAATCACTCAAACCATAATCACGCAATAGATTGAGAACGAAGGTAAGCAAACTATCGAGTTCATCGGCCATCTGATCTGAAGTGCAGTAGATGTGCGCATCATCTTGAGTGAATCCACGTGCTCGAGTGAGTCCATGCAAAACGCCAGATTTCTCATATCGATAGACAGTACCGAATTCAAAGAGTCGAAGAGGCAATTCACGATAGGAGCGCTGACGAGCTCCGAAAATTAAATTGTGGAAAGGACAGTTCATCGGCTTCATGTAGTACTTCTGGCCAGCTCGCTTAATGGTTCCATCTGGATGTAACTCTTCATCCATCACAAGTGGCGGATACATTCCATCGGAGAACCAATCCAAGTGACCCGAAATTTCAAAGAGAACCGATTTCGTTAAGTGAGGTGAATAAACGAATTCATAATTCTCTTCTTCGTGACGAATTCGCGAATAATCTTCCATCGCTTTTCGCACGATGCCACCTTTGGGATGAAAGACTGCAAGTCCTGAACCAATGTGATCGGGAAATGAAAAGAGATCAAGTTCAGCACCGAGGCGGCGATGATCGCGTTTTTCTGCCTCAACCAACATATCGAGATATGCATTTAACTCATCTTGTGACGGCCAGGCTGTTCCGTAAATTCTTTGTAGCATCGGATTCTTTTCAGATCCTCGCCAATACGCACCAGCCGAACGCATGAGAGTGAAAGCAGGAATCTGCTTTGTCGAAGGCAAGTGAGGTCCGCGACAGAGATCACTCCACACAGGTTGGCCATCGCGACCCAAATTGTCGTAAATCGTCAGTTCGCTGCCGCCAACTTCTACGCTGGCTTCATCTTCTGCTCCCGATTTCAAACCCACCAACTCGCATTTGTACGGCTCGTGTGAAAGTTCGGCGAGAGCATCGCTCTCACTTACAACTCGACGTCTAAATCTCTGTCCATCTTTGACGATCTTCTTCATCGCACTTTCGATCTTTACAAGATCTTCTGGCGTAAACGGATTGCTGGATCAAAGTCGTAGTAAAAACCATCGGTAATCGGAGGTCCAATTCCTAGGCGTGTACCTGGAAAAACTTGTTGGACGGCTTGAGCCATCACGTGCGCCGTGGAATGGCGAAGTACGGCAAGACCGTCGGCAGATGAAATCGAAACGCTTTCTACGCTATCTCCGTCGGCGAGTTCGGACCAAAGATCCTTAAGTACGCCATTTATCTTGCAGACCACCACATCTTTTTTCTCTTGAAATAAATGTGTTGGACGTTGATCTGAATCCACAGAAATGGATTGGCCGTCAACAACAATAGAAATCTGCGACATGGTCGAACTCTACCGAAAGCTCTCGAGTTCTTGCTCCGCATTGCGCAGGAAGGCTTCGTCGATCTCAAGCAATCTTTCATCCACTTGCGATACTGGTTGAATTTCTCGCAAACTTGATGTCAAGAAAATTGCGTCGCATTGCTCGAACTCATCGCGTGTGATGGCTTGTTCTTTCACAGCCAAATGATCGATAAAAAAGGCACGAATAATCCCCGGCAAACAACCAGAGGCTAGATTTGGAGTGATCCAATTTCCGTCGAGACGAACAAGTAAATTCGCCGTGGCACCTTCACAAAGAAATCCCGAAGTGTTAAACCTCACGATCTCATCAAAACCATCAAATCGAGCTTTCTCGATTGCTGCAAGATGAGACCTAAATGGCAAAGCTTTGATTCCCACAATCGGCGAACTCTCGTGAACTAGCCAATCTGATGTGACGATCTGCGCGGCGCGATTCCATTTCACATAGGGAGAATACGAAGCCTCTACCTCTCCTGTTCTAGAGAAACTAACACGCAACCTTCCTTCACCCGAACCAATTTGATGCGATGCGATATTCGCTTCAATCCGCTTCAAAAGACTTTTTCGCAATGGAAAATCCATGCCAAGTATTTGTGCACTTCGTTCTGCGCGCTCAAGGTGTTCGTTAATAAATGAACACCTTCCATCTATAACTTTGATCGTTTCAAAAATTCCGTTGCCATCAGGAAATATTTCAGACATTGAAAGTCTTTTCTGCAATGCCTAAAAGATGACGTGCTTTGAGTTCAGTCTCTTCCCATTCCTCTTCTGCAACGCTCCCCCACGTAATTCCTGCGCCTGTACCAAAACGCAATACCCCGTCACGATTACTCCAAAAGATTCGGATTGCAAGAGAGAAGAGCGCTTCATCTCCATTGACCCAACCAAGAGCACCGCAATATGGGCCGCGTGGTCGCCCCTCTTCTTTGCGAATGATCTCTACTGCGCTGGACTTTGGCGCCCCACTTACTGATCCAGGCGGAAGCAACGCATCAGCGATCTGACTCCACGTGACACCGCTTTGCAATTTCCCGTGAACGTAAGAAACCAAATGACTTAACCCTGGATGCGATTCAGTAGCAAGCAATTGTGGTACATCGACAGAACCTGTTTCAGAAATTCGACCCAGATCATTTCGAATCAAATCTACAATCATGATGTTTTCAGCAATATCTTTTTTGCCAAAATCGATCCCACTCTCCGTTGCACTCTTGGTTCCTTTAATAGGTGCAGATGTAACGTCGCGATCGTGTATTCGAAGAAATAACTCCGGTGATGAGGATGCAATTTCTATATCGGGCAATTTCAAAAAACTTGCATACGGTGAAGGATTTTCGACAAGTAAATGTGTCATCAATGGCCAAAGAGAATGACTCGAAATCGCTGCGCTAATTTCACGACACGCATTCACTTGATAGACCTCGCCTTGGGAAATCAGACGACGAATCTCTTCGACGTATGCGATGTACTCGCTCCGCGATTGCGTGCTCTGCCATGGAGTGCGAATACCTTGCCAACCGTCACGAGAGTCTGGAAATGGCGAACTTTGCACTTGCCCCCATCGGGCGCAGCTCCACTCCCCTTCAAAGGTCGTGGATACCGACCAAAATCCCGGAGATTTGAGCTTTTCAGGATCGTTCGAGATTTCTTCGAGTCCAGTTGCAAGGATTTCGCCCATCCAGAAGAAAGGCTCATTTCTCTGCGGCAAGTGCATCTCCACCTTGATACCGTAATTGATTCACGTGAAAGTTTTACGATAGATTTCGCCCTCAGCAGTTATGAATTGAAAAATGCGGACGTAGCGCAGTTGGTAGCGCGGAACCTTGCCAAGGTTCAGGTCGCGGGTTCGAACCCCGTCGTCCGCTCTCACGAGTAAAGGGTCGTAGAGTTGGCGGCGTTCAATAGAGATATTGATCGCCGTTTTTTATACATCTGGTGGAGTGGCCGAGAGGCGAGGCACAGGACTGCAAATCCTGCTACACGGGTTCAAATCCCGTCTCCACCTCCACGTGAGGGCATATACATGCTTCAGAAGCCGCTAAACGAGAATTGGAGAGGCTCAAAGGTGGAGTTAGAGAAATCCATTCGCCCATGGGGTCGCTATGAAGTCTTACAAGATACGCCTCATTTCAAGGTCAAATGCATCTACGTCTCCCCTGGTCAACGTCTCTCATATCAACGCCACGAGAAGCGCGCCGAGCACTGGTATTTCGTTCAAGGTGAAGCGGAAGTAACCCTCAATGGAGTCATTTCCCATCACAAAGCTGGTGACACCATCACAGTCAAAATTGGCGATCTCCATCGGGTCAGCAATATCAGTGATCGAGAAGTAATTTTTATTGAGGTTCAAACCGGTTCATATTTCGGTGAAGACGATATTGAGCGCATTGAGGACGACTACGGTCGCTGAACTTTCCTTTTATTTTTAACGTTGTAAAAAATTAACGGGTGTCACCTCGAAAGGTGACACCCGTTAATTGTGTTCTCTATTAGGAGACCTTGACCTCCACGCGACGGTCAGAGCTCGTCCGGCGGCTGTGGCATTGCTACCAACAGCTCCGTTCAAGAAGCCCTTCGACGTAATCGTGATGCCCTTGGCTCCGATATCTGCCAACTTCTTAGCTAGGTAAGCCTTAACCGTTGCGGCTCGGGCTGCAGCTAGCACCTTGTTGGCGGCGTCATTGCCTTGGCTATCGACGTATCCGTAGAGATCGATCTTAGTGAATCCGTGAGCCAGGATCTGCCAAGCCGCTGAGTTAAGCAGCGCCTTCGCATTGTTATCCAAGACCGAGGAGTTGCTTGCGAAGTTGACGTTTGCTAGCGAAACCGGCGCCTGTGAGATTTCAACCTCAGTTGGATCCGACTTGGTTCCGTCATTTCCGAGTACAACGATCTCGACCTTATCGTCTGGTCCAAGAACCTGAGTGATGGTCACCTTCACTACCTTGGCAGTCGTGAAGTTGGTCGCAACGGCTGGTTGTGCCTTGCCATTGATGATGATCTGGTAGCCCTTAGCGCCAGCTGGCAAGTCGACCGTAAAGACCTGGCTGATCTTGACCAGCGTGTTCTTTGCGATCTTCTTAGGTGGAGCGCTGACTTTTACTTCACCAGAGATGATTGGCGCTGGATTGATCGTCAACTCAACGAATGTAGTTGTCGTTCCACCCTTACCGTCATCAGCTGTTACTGGGACCTTGATCTTGCCGCTGAATCCTGGAGGAGTATCAACGGTGATCTTGCCGGTGGTATCGACATGTGCTGTGACACCTGGCTTATCTGTATCGCCAACGGTGACGGTTACTGGGTCTCCGTTTGGATCAGTTGTTCCAATAACTACGGTGTCAGAGCCACCAGTAGGAGGTGTTGGAACTTCAATTACTGGCTTGTCGTTTCCAGGTCCGCCTGTTGGAGGATTAACGACTGGAGCTGTGTAGGTGTAGAGAGCGGTACCAGTACCAGATTGAGCATCTGGGTTGGTAACAACCACATTCTTAACACCGACAGTTCCCGCAGGTGTGACTGCAGTAAGTGATGTCGCGCTACCGAAGACAACTCCAGTTGCGGCAACTCCACCGATGGTGACAGTTGCACCGGTTACGAAGTTGGTACCAGTGATCGTTACCGCTTGTCCGCCAGTGGTTACACCAGTAGCGGGTGAAATTGCAGTGACAGTTGGTGCAGGTGCGGTGACTGGTGGAACAACTACTGGAGCTGTATAGGTGTAGAGGCCACTGCCAGTTGCGAATTGCGCATCTGGGTTAGTGACAACCACGCTCTTCACTCCGACAGTTCCAACTGGTGTAACTGCCGCGATTGTCGTCGAGTTCACGAAGACAACTCCTGTCGCAGCCGCTCCACCGATCGCAACAACTGCGCCGGAGATGAAGTTGGTACCTGAAATTGTTACTGCCTGACCACCAGTAGTGACACCAGTGTTTGGACTGATAGCTGTAACTGTTGGCGCTGGGTTAGCAACTACAACATCGCCGCCAGTGTTATTGGCAGGTGGTTGTGCTACCCAGAAGGCGTAGACAGTGACATCGGCATCGCTTGCGTAGGTCGAGATTGCAGTTCCCGCATTGTTTGGAGTTGTAGTCCAACCAGCGAAGTTGAATCCGATCTTCGTAAGGCCAGCACCATTGCTTAACGTTGTTGCTGCATCACCGGATGTGTACTCGCCATCTGCGATTGATCCGGTTCCGCCATTAACGTTGTAATGGATGTGGTAGAGAGCCAAGTTCCAGTATGCGTAGACCGTCGTGTCACTTGAGATTTCAAGTGAAGTAACGAAGGTGCTCGTATCGAATGGAACTAATGTCCATCCACCGAAGGTGTAGTGCAACTTGTGCACCTGAGCGTTAACAGTGCTTGCGTCAATCAACTCTGTTGGGTCATCTGTATAGATGTACTCATCTGTTGATGGATCAAGTAGTCCACTCGTCGCCGTGGTGGTGTCGTAAGTAATTGTGTAGACCGGCAACCACAAGGCATAGACAGTTGCAGCTGAAGTAATTGGGCCAAGGGAGTCAACGACTGTTGTCGTATCACCTGGGACTGTTGTCCAACCACCGAAGGCGTAACCAGAGTTGCTTAGCTCTGGATCATCAATCAGCGATGTTGGGTCATCTTCAGTTGTGTATGTCGTGTAGTTCGGACTTACAGAACCAACGGAGGTTCCAGAGTATGGAGCCGTCGTTGTGTCGTAAGTAATTGTGTAGGTGTGAGGAGTCCACTGTGCGTAGACCGTTGTATCGGAAGTTATCGGTCCGACAAGTTCAACGGTTGCAGTATCACTCGCCCCTAATGACCAACCATCAAAGTCATAACCAACCTTGGCCAAGTCGCCAGTGTTGCCGGCAAGGACCGTTGGAGTGATTTGCTCAGTTGTGTAGTAGTCATTTCCAGGCACGGATCCGCTTGTTCCGGTATTCGTGTCATAAGTAATGGTGTAAGTGTGTGGAGTCCAATGTGCGTAGACAGTTGTGTCTTCAGTTATTGGACCAACAGTTGTCACCGTTTCGGTATCACCTGGGTTCAAGGTCCAACCAGAAAAGTCGTAACCGATCTTTGCAAGGCTGCCTGTATTTCCGGAGAGGGTCGTTGGACCATCCTCGGTCGTATAGGTGCTATTACTTGGAACACTTCCACCTGTGCTCGTATTTGAGTCGTAGTGAATTGTGTAGGTGTGAGGTGTCCAGTAGGCATAGACCACAGTGTTCGCAGTAATTGGCCCAATTTCGGTGACGATAGTTGACGAATCGCTAGCGACAGTCGTCCATCCACCGAAGTCATAACCAGTCTTCTCGTATTCACTGAATATGGTCAAAGCAGTCGCTGAATCACCACTCGCATAGGTCGATGGAGATTGAGATCCATCAGTCGATCCATTTCCGTTGTAGGAAATATCGAAGGTGTCTGGGATCCAGTATGCATACATGGTTACATCCGCGAAGGAGCTGTAACTAGATACTGGTGAACCAGTATTGCCAGCCTTCCAACCACCGAATGAATAACCAGCTCGGTGTATTCCATAGGTGGAGCCAATGAGCAACGTTGTCGAGCCACCACCAGAGGTGAAGGTCTGACCCACTGTTGCGGTATCAGCAGTACCACCGTTGAGGTTGTAACTGATGTTGTATGTATTCGCTGTCCACACTGCCGTCAAAGTCCGAACGAAGGTACCCGTTAGGTCAATGATCGCGCTGTTGTTGTATGGCCCACCAATATTTGCTGACCAGTGATCAAAGGTGTAACCAGCCCTGGTAAAGGTGTTGGAATTCAAAGTTAGGTAATCGGTATTACCAGTTTGAATTGGCATCGTACCCGAACCACCACCAGAGGCGTAAGTGATCTGGTAGAAGCGAGTTACGTGTGACCACAAGGCATAAAGAGTTATGTCAGCGGTTGGCGTAACTTGGAATACACGCGAAGTTGGTGTCTGGTTGTAGTGAAGCGGAGCTTCAGGCGTAGTGCCCCAACCAATGAAGGTGTAGTTGGTCTTATGGAACAACTCCCCTTCATTTTCAATAATGAATGGCTCTGTGTTGCCATAGGAGTAGATGTCATCTGTGTAGAAACCAGGTGAATCCGCACTAGTAGCAGTGTTGGAGTCGTAAGTAATCGAGTAATGGTCGCTCCAGAAGGCATAGACAGTTACATCCGAAGTAGGCGACAACTCTGTTACATGAGTGCCCCAATCATTCGGTGTCGTTGTCCAGCCTCTAAAGAAGGAACCAGGCTTGATGTAGCTGTTCGCGCTCAATACGGTCGCAGTGTCGCCAGTGATGTACTCACTACTTGGGACATAACCACTAAGTGCCGAGTTTGAGTCGTAAGTAATGGTGTACGTACCCAGAGCCCATTGAGCAGTAAGAGTTACTGTCAACGAATCCAACAGATCAATGACCTGTGAGTTCGTGTAACTCGTGCTGTTTGAACCGAGCCAACCATCAAACACATATCCGACACGTGTAAATGTATTTGCACTCAAGGTGAAGGATGTTGCAGTTCCACTATCTGTTGACATGGATCCACTACCGGCACCTGGCTCATAACTGACGCTGTAGGTGTACGAGTTGTGAGTCCATATCGCCGTTAGCGTGACAGTCGCGGAATCAAGTAAGTCGACAACTTGACCCGGGGTGTAGGTGTCCAAACCGTTCTGCCAATACGCGAATGTGTATCCCGTATAGCTGAATGGTGAAACTCCATCAACCGTGAACGAAGTTCCCGATGAATCAGTTGTATGAGCAGTTCCTGAACCAGCACCAGGGCTGTAGGTAACGTGATAGTCGTATGGATTATGCGTCCACTGTGCATAGTAAGTAGCAGTCGTTGTGTCCGTTAAGTCATACGGGCTACCAGAACTATGTCCACCAGACCAACCATCAAATGAGTAACCTGGCTTAGAGAAACTGCCTTGTCCTGGGAAACTAAATCCAGTGGCAGTACCAGTCTCTGTATATGGCGTACCAACTCCAGAACCTGGATCGTACGTAATCGCATATGGATAAAGATTGTGCTCCCATATCGCATAGACATTAAAGCCAGTCGCGATTCCAAGAAGATCGTATTCGTCACCAATGCCGTAGACAACAGGACCAGACGAACTTGTACCCCAACCTAAGAAAGTACGACCAGCGTAGGTAAATGGATTAGCTGCGAAGGTGAAACCAGTAGCAGTACCAGTTTCTTCGAATGAACTTCCAGGCGCACCATTTGGACTGTAGGTAACGCCGTAGTCAAATTCGTCGTGACTCCATTGCGCAGTCAACGTAACGGAAAGAGGTGCCAACAAGTCGTAATCATGTCCAACGCTGATACCGCCAGACCAACCCGTGAAGACATAACCAGTTTTGGTAAAGGTATTGGAATTCGCGTAGTAGTGAGTTGCAGTACCAGTTTCAGTGTAGGAAGTTCCAGTACCAGATCCTGGTTCGTATGTAACAGAATAAGTATTCTCATCGTGTGTCCACGTAGCAGTAAGAGTTACTGGCGAAATTCCCATTGTGTAGAGATCACTTGGGTCATAGTGGCTCGTGCCGTCATACCAATCATCAAAGGTATAGCCCGATCTTGTAATACCAGTCGAGGGTGCAACGCTAAATGTCGCGTCAGTGGCCACATCATCTTGACTTGGAACTGTTCCAGTTCCGCCGCCAAGCGCATAAGTAACTGCATTTGAGTTAGCTGCCCACTGAGCCACAAAAGTGATGTTGTGGTTTGGCATCGTGAATGTTGCACCCGCTGCCTTAGAAGGCGGTGTGCCCCAATCCCAGTTAACGAAGTGGTACCCCGCCTTAGTCAATCCATCATCTGATGCAACAGTGAAGGTGTCACCGAATGCAACGGGTGATTGCGATGGAGGTGTTCCAACTCCGGTACCGGCTGTGTAGGTAACGTTGAAAGAGTTTGGAAGCCAGAGAGCGTGAAGCGTGATGTCACCAGTCGTTTGGTTTGTCGTGACAATCGTTCCTGGATTATTGAGAACTGTTGTCCAACCACCAAAGTGGTAACTCGTCTTGGCAATTGCAGATCCATTGTTAAGTGCCGTTGGAGTGTCACCGTACGTGAAAGTAGTAGGTGAATAAGAACCACTCGTCGCGCCGTTGACATCGTAAGTGATGTTGTAAGTACCACTCCAAAGTGCGTACACAGTTACATCGGCAGCAGTGCTGTAAGTACTTACGATCGTTCCCGCATTATTTATTGTGGTCGTCCAACCGAGAAATACGTAACCAACTTTTGTTGGCGTTCCAGTTATTGAAGCAGCGGGTGTTCCGTAGGTCCACGTTGCAGGACTTGGAGCACCAGTGCCGCCATTTGCGTTGTAAGTAATGTTGTAAGTATGAGCTGCCCAAATTGCATAAAGAGTCGTGTTAGTACCTGGGATTGTGTATGACGCACTCGGACTGTAATCAGTTCCACCGCCACCGGCTTGCGTATTCCATTTGACGAAGTCATAACCAGTTTTAGTAAATGTATTCGCGGAAATAGTTACCGACGATCCGATTGGTGAAGTCTGCACAGTTGGAGCAGTACCACCCGTTGAAGTGTTTCCGTTATAGGTAACAGTCTTCGTTGGTCCCGCAACCCAACTCGCAGTGAAAGTTACATTTGTTGCAGGTGCAGCGATAACTTCTCCGCCGCTGTAGTGAACATCGTCTTGATCATCCCATCCTGCAAATGTGTAACCAGCTTTTACAAGTGATCCAGGACCACTAACAGTGATCGAGTCACCTTCACTTACGTTCGGTGCAGTGGGAGGAGTTCCACCAGTGTTTCCATTTCCAGCATATGTAACTGTGTAAGGAGGAGTTGCATTCGCTGCTCCAAGTGGAAGTAACAATGCAAGAAGTGTCATTGCCAGTACAAGTCCTAGCGGCTTTTTCTTAACACCTAAAACTCTCGCAGTGTCGAGTGTCGTGTTATCAAATCGCGACTTAGTAAAAAAGCTTTTCACTAGGTTAACTCCATCTTTAGGGTCAGCACGTATTGGGCGATTATGTCACCTCACGCTCAAATTGGACAAGAAAGCGAGAGGCGGCATGGCGAAATTTTCTATGAAATTTCTGCCAATCCCAGGGGCGGTTAGCCAGCTTTTGACTCTGAAATGAGAAAAATAGGTGTCGAAAGGCAATCGGTTTGCAACTGGATTTCCTTCATGTTTCATAGTTTGGACGGACCACTCGACTTGACCAATTCCCACTCAGGCTATAGTTCACCCGAAAGTTACCGGACGATTGGCTCAGCGGTAGAGCACTTCCTTGACATGGAAGGGGTCACTGGTTCGATCCCAGTATCGTCCACCACTTAGTAGCAAGTAGTAGCAAGTAGTAGCAAGTAGTAGCAAGTAGTTGATTAAGAATTGATGGCGAGAGAATTATGAATCGCATTCGCATCACTGGAAGTTCTGGAACTGGTAAGAGTTATCTAGCAAAAGAAATTTCTCAACAGCTTGGACACCCACATCTTGAATTGGCTTCTATTTATCATCAACCAAATTGGGGCAAACCCGAGATAGAAGAGTTCAGAAGAAAGTTTCTGACTTCGTCGATCGAGATACTTGGGTCATCGATGGGAACCATTCCCATGTAAGCGATCTGATTCTTTCCCGAACTGATTCTTTCTCTCAATCCGAATAAGAATCTACTCATGTGGACGATTCCACGACACCGAAGCAAAAGAAGAGAATTCAAGGATGGAAGTTTTGCTGCGAAGCACCCTGATATCCGAGTGATCATCCTGCGGAGTGCTCGTCAGACTACGGAGTTCATTTCCCGTCTTTCTTGACATGCCACCACACCGCATAGATCAAAGCAAGGAGTTCAAGTCCTCCGAAGATCAGAATAAATATCTTCACATTTGTCTAAAAGTTTCGCGCTATTCGTAGAGATCTTCAATAACGATTTTGGTCATTCCACGAAGGGCAGTCCACGCATACTCCGCCTTCTTTGGATCAGGATTTCCAACATGATCGCGCAATTGAATAGGAGTGATCTGCCAGCTCAGGCCCCATTTGTCTTTGCACCATCCGCACTGTCCAGGCGCACCCTCTTTTGTAATCGCATTCCATAGTCGATCTGTCTCTGCTTGCCCATCACATTGAACAGAGATCGAAATGGAATCGTTGAACGCCGGTCCACCTGGATGATTCATTGCAATAAATTCTTGACCGAGAAGTGAGAAGTCCGCCGTAAAGAGAGACCGTTTGGAGCTTGACGATTCTCGCTATGAACTATGACATCGCCAAATGTCTCCCTATAAAAAGGTAGGGCCTCGTCGAGTCCCCCATCAAACCAAAGGAAGGTTCGAACCAAAGATTTCTCACTCACAAGGTGAAATGCTCCTGATTCTGGTCACTCATGTAAAGCATCAGAAATGCGCGTGTGACTCCTCGAACAAGCTTCAATTCCACTCAATATAAATAGTGAAGTCTCTTCAATTTGAGCATCAACGGATGCTCCTCTTTCAACGCTCTGAATCGCCACTTGGATAACCGAACCGATGATTCGCTCCATGGACGAGATATTTCGTACGCCTAAATCATGAAGCGACCGACGAAGTGAACTGTAAAGTTGAGAGTGAAGTTTAAACATTTCAGCTTTGCGATACTCAAGTCGCGGCATAGAAAAGAGATCTTTTGCAAAGAGATGATCCTCGCTCACCGCATAAGTCACGACGGTCTTGATCCATAGTTCGATGCGTCGTGCTGGGTCAATCACATTTTGAATTGAGCTTTCCAACTTCTCAGAAAATGTTTTGAGTTCTTCAAAGAGTAAGTTGGCAATAAGGTCATCTGAATTCGCAAAATATTCATAGGTAGAAGTTCGCGAAAGTCCTGCGCGCTTTGCAAGACTCGTCATAGTTAGAGAGGCGACTCCACGCTCTCGAACTAATGTGGTTGCTACTTCAAGCAGTTGATTGCGTCGCCAATCTCGATGTTCGTCGAGATACTCGGTCTGAATTCGCGGCACTGTCACACTTTCACTGGGTGAGATTTGAACAACGTTTACGTTGCGTAATTAGAAAGATTACCCTACCCTCCGATTAAAGCAACATTTATGTATCGTAAATCGGAGGGGTATGTTTCACGACGAAATTAAGGCTGCCACGGACCATAGCCACCGCCAGGCCGAAGAATCCAGATTCATTGTCGATCTGATGTCTGGCAAGAGTTCTCTGCTGGGATATTTCCGATACATGCAGGCGCTTGCGCCGGTCTATAAGAAGATGGAATCGCTCCTCGAAGAACGTTCGTCCTCGACCCTCCTGAATTATTTCGACCATCGCGCACTTGATCGCTACGAAAAAATTGAGAAGGACCTCGATTTCCTCGCCATCGGATTAAATCTCGTTGGTGATTGGCGTGACGAAGAGTTGCTCGCTCCTACAAAGGTTTACCTATCCCACTTGGATTCGCAAATTTCCGATGCAAGGTTGCTAGCTCACCATTACATTCGCTATCTCGGTGATCTTTCGGGTGGCCGAATCATTGGTCGAATGATGCAGACCCACTATTCCATTGCCCCTCAAGCCATGAACTTCTATGACTTCGATGGTGTCGGCGATGCCGTCTTCTATAAGCGTCGCTACAGAGACTTACTGAATTTGGTTCCATTTACGGCAACAGAGAAAGAACAGTTCCTTGACGAAGTGGTTCGTCTCTATCAATTGACGACAGCGATGTTTAAAGAACTTGAAATTGAATTCGCAACTTCGTAAGGAACTATTCACTTGAGTATTTCCGATCGAGTTCAAACAGCACTTCTAGGTCCAGCTCCCCTGGTTATCTACATCTCCTTGGCGCTGATCATCTTCATAGAAACTGGAGTGCTGCTGGCCTTCTTCGTTCCAGGAGATTCAATTCTCTTTGCTGCAGGACTTGTGACAGCTTCACGAGAAGATTTGAACATTCTCATCGTTGTTACCGCAATATTCGTGGGTGCAGTAGTGGGCGATCAAGTTGGTTATCACTTGGGTCGAAAATATGGCGAAGCTTATTTATCTAGTAAACGTTCTCCACGAATGAAAAAAATGGTTGAGAGAGTCAATAGGTTCTATACAAAGTATGGAACCTCGGCTGTCATTTTGGCACGCTTCTATCCATGGATTCGAACGATTGCACCGCCACTCGCAGGAATCAGCAAAATGAGTTATCGACGTTTTGCTATTGCAAATGTGAGTGGCGCCTTTATTTGGGGAGTGGGAATCACTCTTCTTGGATATTACGCCTTAAATAATTCTTTACTGGAAAATAGTTCAAAACATGTAGCGGCATTCTTTGTACTACTTACCATTGCGCTCTCGGTTCGAAATTTCATAGTCAATCGGCGTAAATCGGCAATTCAGCTTTAATCTATTACTCTGGCCTGATGGGGCGATCGGTTGTAAAGCGCTTCATCTTTGATCGTGATATTCCGATTCTTAGGTCGCTACGAAATCCACTGTATTGGTCTGCGTCACACTGGAGATTGTTGCAAGCAAGTCGAAATCCTCAAGCTTTCAACGATAAGTTACAACGTCGAATGTTGCTAGATCGCAGAGAATTTCTGACGACTTTTGCTGACAAATACTCCGTCAGAAATTGTGTAGAAAATCGAGTCGGCGCTCAGTACTTAACCAAGCTTTTCAAAGTATGGAACGAACCTTCTGAGATAGAACTAAATGGACTCCCCAACAACTTCGTGCTCAAAGCCACTCATGGTTCGGGAGCGATGGTGATCGTTTGGGATGGAGCTCCACATGAAAATGAATTGCCAATCGATCCTGAGAATAGCGCTTGGGGACGTTTCCTCATTCGCCCGGAAAATCTTGATCCCGCTCGACTCAAAAAATTGATCGCACACTGGTTCTCGTTGAACTATTACCGAGAAACGGGCTACATCGAATGGGCATACAAGAACGTGGTTCCGCGAGTAATAGTTGAGGAACTTCTAATCGAGTCGAGCGGCGAGATTCCCATTGACTATAAATTTTTCATGATGGATGGCAAATGTTCGATGATTCAAGTCGACCAATCTCGATTTTCGGATCACCACAGAAATTTGTACGACTCCTCTTGGAACTTACTGCCTTGCGAAAATAGATTTCCTCAAATCGAGCAAGTTCTACCTAAACCAGAATCGCTCGAGTCAATGATTGATTTGTCTGAAAAAATCTCCACTGGAATCGATTTTGTCCGCGTTGATCTCTACTCAACCAACCAAGGAATTAAATTCGGCGAACTCACAAATTATCCCAATGCAGGCGGAGACTTCTTTCGCCCAAAGGAGTTCGATTACTGGCTCGGGTCAAGATGGAAACTTGATAAAGAAACGCAAGAATTTCCACGAAAGTTGGGAATCTTTCTCTTCCCACTACTAGTGCTCGCGGCCTGTCTGATCATCAAGACTCAGAATCAACCGCTCTACACAACCTTGATTGGAGAGGATGCCTTCTTCGAAGATTTCCAATTCATTTTCTATTCAGCGGGTTGTTTGGTGGCAGCGCTTTGTTGTTATTCACTCTTTAGGGCGAAAGAGAAACTGCTCGGCACACTTTTTGGATTCGCCTCTATTGTGCTCTTCGTGGTTTCGGGAGAAGAAATTAGTTGGGGTCAGAGAATGTTATCTTTCAAGACTCCCAAGTACTTTGAAACCAGAAATGTGCAAGATGAATTGAGTTTGCATAATCTTGGTTACCTGCAAAGCAAACTTGCAAATGGATATATTGCCGTCGGTTTGATTGGAGCTTTTCTCTGGATCGTGCTCAGGTACTTTGATCCGCAGAAAAAATCTTTTCTCAATCGCCTAGCCCCCGATTGGTATCTCACTCTCTACTTCCTCGTCCCGGGAATGATTTATACATACTTTCAATTCTCACAATTCTTAGTCAAAGAAACAGGCAGAACATTCCTTGAAATTAATAAATTCTTCGTCTGGAGAGATCAAGAACCTGCCGAAACTCTCCTTTCATTGGGAATTCTGATTTTCTTAACAACGACGTATTTCGAATCGCAAAGAGCAAGGAGAAATGTGGCGTAAATGAGACTCCATCGAAAAGAAATTACTGGTCTGCTCTTTGCCCTCCTTGGTGTCTTTGCATTTTCACTCTCTATACCCATGACCAAGTGGGCGCTCGAAAGTTTCGACCCGTTTTTTACTGCAACTGCCAGACCCGTAATCGCCTGTCTCTTGGCCATTCCGTTTCTATTAATTGCAAAAGTTCCGAAATTTCCACGTGAACATTTCCGTGCCTTGCTCTTTACTACTTTGGGCGGGACTCTTGGTTGGCCAATCTTGATTGCACTCGCCTTGCAGAAATCAACATCGGCACACGTCGCCGTCATCGCGGCGATCATGCCTCTCACAACTGCCATCATTGCTGTACTTCGAACTGACACAAGTGTTTCATGGCAATTTTGGGCAGCATCTTTGTGCGGAACGACTCTTCTCATCATCTTCGCCTTAACTCGTGGTGGTGGTGCGGGAGGAAGTATTCAAGGTGACATATTCACCGTCTTGGCAGTTCTCTCATCATCAATCTGTTATGTCGAAGGCGTTGAACTCACAAGAGTTATGCCTGGATGGCAGGTCATTTCATGGGTAGTAATTCTGGCAATGCCATTCTTTCTTCCGGCTTCAATATGGATTTTCTTTCACACGCACTCTGTTCATCCGATAACTACTCACGGATTGATCGGACTAGCGATCATAAGTTTTTCTTCAATGTATCTTGGTTTCTTCGCCTGGTATCGCGGGTTACGAGATGCTGGAACTGCACATGGTTCACAAGTTCAACAACTCCAAGCGATTATGACTTTAGGGTGGTCAGCGCTATTACTCGGAGAGAAAGTCACCTTTGCAATGGTGCTCATCGCATTGGGTGTTATCGGTTCAGTCTTTTGGGCACTAATAAGTCGACAAGGACGTGGACTACCTCAAGAGTGAGAACGAACGAATATCAGTGAATTTTCAAAGATGAAATCTGCATCGTAATCAATAGTTGCAACGTGATAACTATTGAGTAATTCCACTCTTTGTTTCTGAACTGAGCCGACTTCATTCATGATTATCTCCGTATTGGAAACGGGAAGCACATGATCTTCCGCGCTATGAAAGAGCAACAAGGGAGCGTGTACCAGTGGCAGAGTCGAACGAGAACTTTTCAGTAACTGCAAAAGTTGCAAAACTCCCTTTGTGGGAAGAACGTCATAACTCCACTCAGTAACTCCTGGACGTTTGATGTCATTGCCGACGGATGACACACCTTTGCGAAACTTGGCGATCAACGGCGCAAACTTAATTGCTATTCCAGGAATGTGAATCATTGGATTAACGAGAACAAGTCCAGTAATCAAATCGCCGTGATGAGCGGCAACGTGAAGAGTTGTTCCTCCTCCCATCGATAAACCAAAAATGAAAACTTTCTCGCATGTCTTGCTTAACTCTTCGAGTTCTTCTGCAACTCTTGCCGGCCAGTCGCTCCATTCCACTTTATTGAGATCTGACCAAACTGTTCCGTGGCCAGGCAATCGTGGCGCTCGCACCGTGTAGCCGCGAGCACCAAAAAATTCTGCCCATGGACGCATTGATGCTGGTGATCCAGTAAAACCATGAACAAAGAGAATTCCAATTTTGCCCTCGGCACCACTTCCGCGAATTGCAAAGTCTTCCAAAATTCCTGGAGGTGGTTCAATCTTTGTCATAGAAGTCAGCCTATCCCTGCGGAAATGTCACGGCAATGATCTATGGTTTTGACATGCTGACGCCAGCAAGTGATCAGGCATGGCAAGGAACGTTCGATGACATTGGAACTCCTCTCTCGCAAACAACTTTTATTGTTCTTGATTTAGAAACCTCTGGTGCATCTCCGAAATCTGGATCTGCCATAACAGAAATCGGTGCTGTAAAAGTTCGAGGCGGAGAAATTATTGGAGAATTTCAAACTCTAGTAAATCCTGAAATGGGAATTCCACCATTCATTACAGTGTTGACTGGAATCACAGATGCAATGCTTGCGCCAGCGCCAAAAATCGCAGAAGTTTTCCCAGTATTTCTCGAATTTCTCGGAGCTGAAAGTGATGCAGTTCTCGTTGCGCACAATGCACCTTTTGATATCGGTTTTCTCAAAGCTGCTGCACAACTCTTGGAGTATAAGTGGCCGAAATATCGCATCGTCGATACTGCTCGTCTTGCTCGTCAAGTACTTCTCCGAGATGAAGTTCCCAACTGCAAACTTTCAACTTTAGCGACCTTTTTTAGAACAGGTACAAAACCAAATCACCGAGCACTAGATGACGCCAAAGCAACCGTAGATGTCTTGCATGGATTGCTCGAAAGAGTCGGTTCGATGGACGTTTCAACTCTTGAAGAGTTAACTGGTTTTAGCCGAAGAATTACCTCAGCTCAACGAGATAAAAAACATCTCATGCGCACCGTTCCCTCAGGTCCTGGTCTCTACATTTTTCGCGGGCCAAAGAATGAAGCTCTCTACATCGGCACTTCACGTGATCTGAAATCCAGAGTCCGTTCCTATTTCACAGCGGCGGAAACCAGGAAGCGAATATTGGAGATGCTAGCGATCGCTCAAAGTATTGACGTCATCTCATGTGCGACGGTGATCGAGGCTCAAGTAAGAGAGCTGCGACTCATTAGTGAAAAAAGTCCTCCTTACAACCGACGTTCCAAATCTCAAGAACGGGCGACGTGGATAACGCTTCACAATTCACCCGTTGCAAGATTTTCACTTGTTCGCGGATCTGGATCGCTCAGTGAAAGTAAAAATTGGGTTGGCCCATTCTCGGGGCGAGAAGAAGCCAATCTCGCCATTGATGCCATCCACTACTGCCTCGCCTCCCCCGAAGATTTTGACCCGAACGATGTGCGAGTAATCGTCGAGATTCTCAGCCATCGAATGAGCGAACTTTCCATCAATGAAGATTTTGAACGCGCTGCCACGGTGAGAAATCAGCTAGGTTCTTTATTACGTGGATTGAGCAGATACTCGCGGATTCACTCACTCACAACTGTCTCGGAAATAATTGCTGCTCGCAAAGACAGTACCTCCAGAAATTTAACGTGGGAATTTATCTGCATCCGTTATGGCCGATTTGCTGGAAGCGCTCGTTCAACTTCTGGAGTTGAAATTAAACATACAATCGAATCACTCTCATCAACTGCCGAAGTCGTTCCATTTGTAGATGTGCTACTTCCGGCTTCCAGTTATGAAGAAGTTGAGAAAATTCTTACCTATCTTGAATCACCTGGTATTCGAATTGTCTCGATAGATGGTGAATGGGTTCAACCGATTTTTGGAGCTGGATCGGCACACTGAGCGCAGAGCATCCACGCGACTAGCGACTTCCCACGAGAATTCTGGCAACTCTCGACCAAAGTGACCGTAGGCGCTCGTCAAACCGTAGATAGGACGGAGTAAATCTAAATCTCGAATGATTGCTGCGGGTCGTAGATCAAATGTTGCCAGCACTGCATCTTGGATTTTATTAACCGGAACTGTTTCAGTTCCAAATGTCTCGACAAACAATCCAACTGGATGTGCTTTGCCGATTGCATAAGCGACCTGAACTTCACAACGACGAGCCAAACCTGCGGCAACAACGTTCTTTGCAACCCAACGCATCGCATATGCGGCAGAGCGATCCACTTTTGAGGGATCCTTTCCGCTAAATGCACCGCCACCGTGGCGAGCCATGCCGCCATAGGTATCGACAATAATTTTGCGGCCAGTTAAACCCGCATCTCCCATTGGACCGCCAACAACGAAGCGTCCAGTTGGATTTAATAAGAATTTGTAAATCTTTTCTCGGCAAATCGATGGTGGCCAAAATCGGATCAATAACATGTGCAGTCAAATCTTGGGTAAGCGTTGATTCAACGTCGACATCTGCGGCGTGCTGAGATGAAATTACAACAGTATTTATTGCAACTGCGCGATCGCCATCGTACTCAATTGTTACTTGAGTTTTCCCATCGGGACGCAAATATGGAAGTTGTCCACTCTTACGTACTTTAGAAAGTTGCTGTGCCAATCTGTGTGCGAGTGAGATCGGAAGTGGCATGAGTTCTGGCGTGTCATCGCAGGCATAGCCAAACATCAAGCCCTGATCTCCGGCACCTTGCAAATCAAGTGGATCAACAGAGGAATTCGTTCGATTTTCATGCGCTGTATTTACACCTTGAGCGATGTCGCCAGATTGTTGTCCAATGGAGATCGAAACTCCGCAGGTACCTCCATCGAATCCTTTCTCCGAGGAGTCATACCCAATTCCAATCACCGTTTCGCGAACGAGTCTTGTAATGTCTGAATAGCCAGAGGTCGTGACTTCACCTGCGACATGAACTTGTCCTGTCGTAATTAAAGTTTCGACAGCAACTCGGCTTTTCTTATCTTGTGCAATAAGGGAGTCAAGAACTGCATCCGATATTTGATCTGCGATTTTATCTGGGTGACCTTCGGTTACGGATTCAGAGGTAAAGAGGCGTTTTGACATTGGGCTAACTTAACCGAAAAATGAGTTGGTCGAGTAACACGTTTGAGAGCGTTTCTTTGGACGCTTCCGCCACCTCAATGCTCTCCCGGTCTCGGGTCAAAATGGTGCCTCTAGTGTTTCACTTCCGAAGATGGCTCCCCCGGAGACATCGTTGACATAGAGAATGTCCACGTCTTTAGCCTTCAATTTCGCTTTGGCACTTCAATATGGTCATGGGTCTCGGCAGCAAAGCCCAATAATGACTTGGTCACTTCTGCGAGCTTTGGAATATTGTGCGAGCAAGTCGGGATTTTCAACCAAAGAGATCGACAACAATTCGTCCTTCTTGATTTTTCCATCTACTACTTGCGCAGGTTTTGCATCTGCAACTGCAGCACACATGATCAGCACATCGCAATTCTCAAAGTGTTGTTGCAACTGGTCGCCCAACTCGGCGGTAGTTTCTACTCGATGATTTCAGCGCCTTCAAGTTCTCGTTCTGAGCAATTGGCAGCGATGATCGTGACTTTGGCACCTCTCGACAACGCTGCTTGACCCAGTGCAAAGCCTTGTTTTCCCGAAGATTTATTGCCGATATACCGGACAGCATCTATCGGTTCTCGAGTTCCACCCGCTGTAATCAAAATTCGCTTACCTAAGAGATCAGCCGTTGATCCAACCATCGATTCAAACTCTTCGAGAATTCGTGGCACTTCAGGAAAACGACCAATTCCACTATCGGCTCCAGTCAATCTTCCGACATCCGGATCCACGACGATATAGCCACGTGATTTCAAAAGAGCAACGTTGGAAACCGTCGCATCGTTTAGCCACATTGATGGGTGCATGGCAGGAACCAGCATGACAGGTGCACCAGTGGCGAGAACAATGCTCGTCAGTAAATCATCTGCCCTACCTTGAGCAAGACGCGCCATGAGATCGGCAGTGGCAGGGGCAATCAAGATGAAATCTGCTTCTTGAGCCAAATGAATATGTGGCACTGCAGAATGTTTTCCCATACCTCACTTGCCACTTCACGACCTGACAACGCTTCCCACGTAGCAGTACCCACAAAATTGAGTGCTGCCGGAGTTGGAACTACTGTGACACGAAAACCATGATCTTGAAGTCGACGCAAAAGGTCAGCAGATTTATATGCAGCAATTCCGCCACCCACACCGAGCACAACTTCGCGACCAGAGGCTGACATGCGTGATCTCTCCTGATTCCCTCTTTCACTCGATATGAGTTCAGGGGAAAGTATTAGGCGATGGGTTCCAAATTCTCGATGGTCAATAAGCCTTCGTTAATTTCGCGAAGTGCAATCGAAAGTGGCTTCTCATGAACGTGAGTTTCCACTAGCGGTCCAACGTATTCCAAAAGACCTTCACCCAATTGAGAGTAGTAAGCATTGATTTGGCGGGCGCGCTTTGCTGCGTAAAGAACAAGGCTATATTTCGAACCGCTCTTATCTAGAAGTTCGTCAATCGGTGGATTTGTGATGCCGTCCATTACGCCCCTAAATTTCTCTCGTGACCTACCTCGATACAACTTTGGCTACTTATCGAGCCAACGATCATATTCAATCAAGAGACCAAGGATACCAGTGCGTCAGCGACCTTTTCGACCGAATCATTGACGATCGATTGCGAAAACTCCTTCGCCGCTGCCATCTCCTCTTGAGCCAATTCCAAGCGTTGGGCACGTCTTTCAGGGCTATCTGAGCCTCTTCCCTCAAGACGTGAGACCAAATCTTCCCAGGAGGGCGGAAGTAAGAAAACTAAAATTGCTTCCTGACTATGAGCTCGCACTTGTCTCGCCCCTGCAATTTCAATCTCCAGAAGTACATTTTTTCCAGCGGCCAAAGCATCTTCTACTTCATGTCTCGGGGTGCCGTACTTCGCACCAGCAAATTCTGCCCACTCTAGAAATTCATCGTTCTCTATTCTCTTTTCAAATTCATCCTCTGTAAGAAAATAGTAATCAACGCCATTTCGTTCATTTGCTCGAGGAGGACGAGTAGTAGCAGAAACACTTACCCAGAAGTGCTGTCGCTCACGCAATACGGGCAGCGACTGTGCTTTTTCCAACGCCACCTGGACCGGAGAGAACAAGTAACTTTCCTCTTCCAAATGGACTAGGTGGTAGAGCAAATTCTTTCTTGAGCGCAATCAATTGATGAATTCCGAGCCCTTGAATTCTGCGGGTAGGCGAAATTGCCAATCTCGTCATGAGAGCGTTTGCTCGTACTTTGCCAACGCCAGGCACTGATTCGAGAAGTTCTGAGACTCGCATTTTTCCTAGAATGGCATCACTCTTTGCTAACTCCAACACCTGAATCAGTGTGAGTTCAGCTGACTTTATTTTCGCTTTGGTTTCGGCCCGATGCTTTCGTGAATGCGCAGGCTTGTCGTAGAGCATCTGCTCGTTGCTCATCAGTAAGTTTTGGCGGACCGACCATAGGCAAAATCTACCGTTTCACGCTCCGATTAAATAACTTCCTCAGAAATCTCCTGCGCTCGCTCTCTCATCTTTTTCGCACCTTCTGTCCAATAACTCGTGATGGGGCGACCTATAACCAAGTAATTTGCACCTGCATTAATTGCCGAACGCGGATCCATCGTTCGAGCTTGATCATCGGCGATAGAACTCTTTGGACGTACACCTGGAGCAATGATCGTGATGCCATTGCCGACCACTTCTCTGATTCCCGATATCTCCAATGGTGAACAGACAATCGCTTTTGCACCTGCCTCTGTCGCTAAACGTGCAAGGTTGATGGCGCTTTCAAGTGGAGGTCGGGCAAAACCGACATTTTTAAGTTCTTGCGAATCTAGCGAAGTCAAAATAGTGACAGCGGTGATATCTACATTCGGCGCTTTCTTTACAGCGCTAGCGATCATTTCATGTCCACCGGAGGCATGTACCGTGAGAAATTTAGGGCTAAGCAACGCCAACTGTTCACTTGCACTTCCAACGGTATTGGGAATGTCGTGCAACTTCATATCAAGAAAGAGATCAATATCGGTGGATTCTTGAATGGAGCGAACTCCTTGCGCGCCATGTCGAGAAAAAAATTCCAAACCCAATTTGTAAGCAGAAATATAACCCTGAGTTGCATCGATCCATGACTTCGAATGATCGGCGGCAACTTACTCATAGCTCTCCTACTTGTTGATTTTCTGGACGGTGAGCGAAACCAACAGCTTCCTTGAGGGATGAAAAACCTTTCGATTCCAAAAGTAGTAGCAACTCATCTTGAACATCTTTGACTGCGCGCGGAGATTTCCAAATGTCGCCTGTGCCAACACTGACTGCACTTGCACCTGCTAAAACAAATTCAAGGGCATCTTTACATTTCGTACTCCTCCATTCCAATAATCGGAATTTTTGGAAATGCTTGGTGAACTTGGTAAACAGCGCGAACTGCGACAGGTCGAATTGCTGGTCCAGAAAGTCCTCCAGTTTTGCCACCTAAATGTGGACGCATCGTTTCAGTATTGATCACCATTCCAAGAAGAGTATTGATGAGTGAGAGCGCATCGGCACCTGCATCAATAACGCTGGCAGCAGATTTCGGTGATATCGGTGACGTCTGGTGAAAGTTTCACAATGATTGGCAGGTCTCCGCCCAATGTGCGACGAACACCGTCGATGACAGATTTTGATGAGACAGGATCACAAGCAAATACCAAACCGCGATTTTCGACATTGGGGACAAGAAATGTTGACTTCAAGTGCAGCAAGACCCTTGTACAGAACGAAGTCGACGAGCAAGCATTGAATATTCTTCTGCCGTCTCACCAGAAATTGAAACCACTACACGTGCATTGTTCTCCAATAACCAAGGAACATCGTTAGCAAGAAAAGCTTCGATTCCAGGACCTTGAAGTCCGATGGAATCTAAGCATTCCCACTTGCGCGTTTCTGCCATTCGCGGAGTTGGTCTACCTAATCGCGCTTTTAACGCAATTGACTTAGTTACAATCCCCCCAATTCAGAGAGTGGAAAGAATTGTGACAATTCCTTGCCCGAACTTGCGCATCCACTTGCAGTAAAGAGCGGAGTTGGAAACCAAGCTGAACCGATCGTCGTTGAGTAATCAAACATTGGCACCTCGTGCCTGATCCCACAAAACTTGCTCGGCATCCATTGACAGGACCGTCGATACAAGTGCGTACCATTGCGACATCACCTTTATCACTCTTCATCGGAATCACACTGTCATGATCACACACCAACTCCGCATGCCATTGATTCTTCAACTGCACATTGATGTACGACGTTCATTTCTTTCGCAATGGTTGAAATTGCTGACAACATCGCCATCGGACCACAAGAATAAATTACTTCTACTTGTTTCTCAGAAAATAACATCACGTAAACGATCAGTAACTCTTCCCATTGTTCCTGCGCTGGCGTCTTCGGTGAAAATGCTCACGAGGTGACAGATCTCTTTCCTTCAAGTGGAGCATAAATTTTCGACGAAGTACTCGCGCCAAAGAATCATGTCGACTCTGCAACCGCGAGCTTTCAATACCTCTGCTAAACCAAATAGCGGTGCCGATCCGTATCCACCACCAATAAGGAGCGTTTGCACCGGAGTTGTTGGAATACCAAAAGCTGTCCCAAGAGGCGCAACTACATCTAGCGTCGCACCCTCTTCTTGCGCGCAGAGCCATCGACTACCTGCGCCATGTGGAGCCACAATCAACTCCATCGTTCCGCCGTAATCGGCTCGATGTGACACTCGAGAAATAGCGAATGCTCGGCGCAATATAAGTGAGGAATTGTCGCCCCCGACACTTATTGCAACAAAATTTCCCGGTTTGGCATATTGCGCCAAATCTTCGATATTGATGAGCAACTGATGGTACTGACCGACTCGTTTATTGCTTAAGATAATGGCCGAGATCTGACGGGCGTAACGGTTGATCGGACTCATCTAACTCAACCATTCTTGTAACGATCGAACTCCAAATTCACCTTTTTGAAGTGCGGCAATGCCAGCAACTGCTGCGCTAAATCCTGCAGTTGTCGTAATGCATGGAATAGATCTCTGCACCGCTGCAGTTCGAATCAACCAACCATCTTGTCTCGTGCCACGTCAACCGGAGTATTTATGACGAGATCAACTCGACCACTTGAAATTAAGTCGACCGCAGTACTTTCACCAAATAACCCTGGACCTTGAGAATTCTTTCTCACTGTCGCAGTTGGAATGCCATTGACTTGAAAGTATCTCGCTGTGCCAGCGGTCGCAATAACTGTGAAGCCCAGAGCGAGCAAACCTCTCGTAGGCTCTAAACCTTGTGCTTTATCTTTATTGGCAAGGTGAGATAAATACTTTGCCCGCTTTGGGGAAGCGAACCAAAGGGCAGAGGTTTGACTCTTCGAATAACTTTCACCGAATGTATTTGCGATACCCATTACTTCACCAGTAGAGCGCATCTCTGGTCCTAATATCGCATCAACGCCCGTGCCATCAGTTCTGCGGAATCGATTCCATGGCAATACCGCTTCTTTTACTGATATTCCTCGTGCATTTCCATCACCATGTTGAGGCAACAAACCTTCGCTTCTCAATTGAGAAATCGAATCGCCCATCGCAATACGTGCTGCCGCTTTCGCTAGCGGAACTCCCCGTTGCTTTACTCACGAAAGGCACTGTTCGCGAGGCACGCGGATTGGCTTCAAGAACGTAGAGGACATCTTCAGCAATGGCGAATTGGATATTAATGAGGCCACGTACGCCAACACCTCGAGCAATTTTCTCTGTAGCTTCACGAATTTTCTATTTGTTGATTTCCCGAAATTGTCATCGCAGGTATCACGCATGCACTATCGCCTGAATGAATTCCCCGCTTCTTCTATGTGCTCCATGACGCCACCGAGAAAGAGCTCCTTGCCATCGAAAAGCGCATCGACATCAACCTCTGTCGCGGCATCAAGGAAAACGATCGACTAGAACAGGAAGGTTCGGAGTGATATCCGTAGCTCGTCCAATAAAACCCTCGAGTGCGACATCGTCATAGACAATTTCCATTCCACGTCCACCAAGAACAAAGGAAGGTCGGACGAGAACCGGATAGCCGATGCGATGTGCGATGGTGAGCGCTTCTTGATGTGTCGAAGCCATGCCGAAGGCAGGTGCCGTTAATCTCTGCTCCGCCAACATGGGCTCCGTAACAGCACCACGCTCCTCGGCCAACTCAATCGCTTCGGGACTTGTTCCAAGAATGTTTACTCCCGCTGCCTTGAGACCAGCAGCCAAACCAAGAGGTGTCTGTCCTCCAATTGAGTAATTACGCCGAGCACAGGTCCAGCCAAAGTTTCTGCATGAATTACTTCAAGTACATCCTCAAGAGTGAGCGGTTCAAAATAGAGTCGATCGCTCGTGTCGTAATCTGTTGAAACTGTCTCTGGATTGCAATTGATCATCACGGTTTCAAAGTCGCGAGAAGACAATTCAAATGAGGCATGGACACAGGAGTAGTCGAATTCAATTCCTTGGCCAATGCGGTTTGGACCACTTCCCAAAATTATTACCGCAGGTTTTGTACGGGGACGAACTTCGCTCTCTTCTTCATAACTTGAATAGTGGTAGGGCGTAAAAGCTTCAAACTCTGCAGCACATGTATCCACCGTCTTGTAAACGGGACGAAGATGCATATGTTGACGTTGCCGTTCTTACGTCTTCTTCAGAAATTCCACGTAGCGCTGCGATTTGCGAATCTGAAAATCCCATTTGTTTTGCAGAGAGTAGTAGATCCTTTGTTAACTCCCCTGGAACAGCAATTTCAATTGCCTTCTCGTTGATCAGGATGATCTCATTGAGAAACCATCGATCAATCTTTGTTCGTCATAAACTTCTTCGATTGATGCACCGAACCAGAGAGCTTGCTGAACATCTCGCAGCCGATATTCCGTTGGCACTTGAATTGAGGAGAGAAGAGCTAACTTTCCACTCTCTGAACGCTCTACTGGCCAAGGAAAATGGTGCCTCCTTTCGCTCCAGAGATCGAAGTGCTTTCTGAAGTGCTTCGGGGAATGATCTGCCGATCGCCATTGCTTCGCCAACGCTCTTCATCGTTGTCGTAAGTCGTGGATCGGCATCGGGGAATTTTTCAAAAGCAAAAGCGCGGAGCTTTCACAACGACATAGTCAAGGGTCGGTTCAAATGATGCAGGAGTTTACTTTGGTAATGTCATTTTGAATCTCATCGAGACTGTAACCAATAGCTAATTTCGTCGCGATTTTCGCAATGGGAAATCCGGTGGCTTTGGAGGCGAGTGCACTTGAGCGGGATACGCGAGGATTCATTTCAATGACAATGATTCGACCCGAATCCGGATTAACTGCGAATTGAATATTGCAACCACCCGTGTCCACGCCAACTTCGCGAATAATCGCAATAGAGAGATTTCGAAGTTTCTGAAACTCAACATCGGTCAGCGTCATGGATGGGGCAACAGTGATGGAATCTCCAGTATGGACACCCATCGGATCAATATTTTCAATACTGCAAACGATGACTACGTTATCTTTTCGATCGCGCATAACTTCGAGTTCGTACTCTTTCCAACCCAATATCGACTCTTCAAGGAGAACTTCTGAAGTCGGACTATGTCTCAACCCCGCTCCTGCTATTTGGGTGAGTTCATCTGCGTCAAAGGCAATCCCTGATCCCAACCCACCCATTGTGAAAGAAGGTCGAACAACCACTGGAAATCGCAACTCTTGAACAGCGGTAAAACATTGTTCGAGAGTGTGACATACGACAGATTTGGCGGACTCTCCCCCAACTTTCTCTACTATTCCTCGAAAGAGTTCACGATTTTCGCCTCGCGAAATCGCATCAACATCTGCTCCGATTAATCGAACGCCATACTTAGCAAGAATTCCGTGCGCGTGTAATCCCATAGCTGCATTGAGAGCTGTCTGACCGCCTAAAGTCGCAAGTAGGGCATCTGGTCTTTCCTTCGCAATAATTCGTTCAAGAAAATCAGTTGTAATTGGTTCGATATACGTTGCATCAGCAAACTCTGGGTCGGTCATGATTGTTGCTGGATTCGAATTCACCAAAATGACGCGAATGCCTTCGGCACGCGAGTACTCGACAAGCTTGTGTGCCCGAGTAATCGAATTCGCACGCTTGTCCAATAACAATTGGACCACTGCCGATGACGAGAACACTCTTGATATTTGAATCAACCGGCATTAGATCTTCACCCGACTCTTTTCCATCATCTCGACAAATCGATCAAATAAATATTCCTGCATCTTGCGGTCCCGCCGCTGCTTCTGGATGGTACTGAACGCTAAATGCCGGAATTTCGAGCATTCGAATTCCTTCAATCACTCCATCATTGAGACCGATATGGCTTACTTCACCGATTCCATAGACTGTTGGTATAAGACATCTATCCACCGGCGCATGCAATGCGAAACCGTGGTTGTGGGGCAGGTGATTTCAACTTTGCCTTGTTGTGTCGATCAAGAACTGGTTGATTGATTCCGCGATGTCCAAATTGCAATTTATACGTTGAAAATCCAAGGGCTCTTCCCAAAATTTGATGGCCGAAACAAATTCCAAAAATGGAATCTCTTCATTGAGTACTGAACGAACAGTTTCGACAACTTCATTCATTGTGGAGGGATCCCCTGGACCATTGGAGAGAAATACTCCATCGGGTTTAAGTTTGAAAATATCTTCAGCGGTACAGTGTAAGGAAGAACATGAACTTCAACGCCACGCTCTGCTAACAGACGAGGTGTTGCAGCTTTAATTCCAAGATCAATTGCGGCTACGGTGAATTTCTTTTCACCTTTTAGCCAAAATTACATACTCTTTCTCCGTTGAAACATCAGGTACGAGAAATTGCCCCTGCCATCGAAGGACTCTTTCGCACTTCGATAACCATCTCTTCACGGGTCATATGCAAATCTGAAAATATTCCGACTCGCATTGCACCACGGTCTCGCAGATGTCGAGTGAGTGCTCGAGTATCTACTCCTTGAATACAGACGATATTTTGATCAATCAATTCTTGTTCGAGATTTTTATAACTGCGCCAGTTGCTGGAGATTGGAGAAGGATTTCGAACGACGAAACCGGCTACCCAGATCCTTGTTGACTCAATCATCTTCAAGATTTATACCGGTATTGCCAATGTGCGGCGATGTCATTGTGACAATTTGGCGGTGGTAGGAAGGATCGGTAAGCGTTTCTTGATAGCCCGTCATGCCTGTGGCGAAAACCGCTTCGCCCGAAAGTCTTTCCCGTAGCAGCCCAACTTCTACCTTCAAAAATTCTTCCATCATCGAGAATCAAGGAATGCTTTAGCGCTCATTGTTACCTCCAACAACCTTTCCATTGAGCGCAGATAAACGACCATTGAAAAGCGTCGCAACAACTTTTCCTCGCATCTGCATTCCGTGAAATGGAGTGTTCTTACTTCGTGATTGAACTAAATCTCGATCGACTCTCCACTCAAGGTTTGGATTAACAATGGTTAAGTTCGCTGGAGCACCTACAGAGAGTGCGCGACCATGATCTTCATAACGCCCGATTCGCGCAGGCGCAATCGACATTCGCTCCACTAAATCACTCCATGACATGAGCTTCGTATCGATCATTGTCTTTTGAACAATGGAATAAGCAGTTTCTAACCCAATCATTCCAAAAGCCGCAGCTTGCCATTCACATTCTTTTGATTCAGAAGGATGCGGTGCATGGTCTGTTGCGACGATATCGATAGTTCCATTCAGCCAATCCTTCTCGCAACGCCATGACATCGCGTTCTTGTCTGGAGCGGAGGATTGACTTTATAAATCGGATCATACGTATTGGCTAGTCATCGGTAAGAAGCAAATGATGCGGTGTTACTTCAGCTGTCACATCAATTCCTCGTGACTTTGCCCAACGAATAATGTCTACACCACCCGCTGTTGTGAGGTGGCAAATATGTAAACGTGAACCTACATGTTCGGCGAGAAGAACATCGCGAGCAATAATCGCCTCTTCAGCCACAGACGGCCAACCTTTAAGTCCGAGTCGAGAAGAGATCGCGCCTTCATTCATTTGCGAATCTTTCGTCAGTGAAGATCTTGTGCATGTTGAGCGATCACGCCATCGAATTTCTTTACATATTCCAACGCTCGTCTCATGACAACTGGATCGGCGACGCAATTTCCGTCATCACTGAATATGCGAACTCGTGCCACCGAATCTGCCATCGCACCAAGTTCAGCTAGTGCATGTCCTGCCAAACCTGCCGTTACAGCTCAATCGGAAAGACATCGCAAAGTGCGCTGGCTTTACCAAGTCGAAATACTTGCTCAACAACTCCAGCAGTATCTGCGACAGGAAAGGTATTGGCCATTGCCGAAATCGCAGTAAAAGCCTCCAATTGCTGCTGCTCTGGATCCTGATTCCACAGTTTCAGAATCTTCACGACCTGGCTCTCGAAGATGTGTATGTAAATCTACGAATCCAGGAAATATCAAAGAATCTGTAAAATCAATTACCTCTACAGTCGCTCCGCTCGCATGTGAAATATCTTTTTCCAATGTCAGAAATTGCGCCATTAGAAATTGAGACATTCACTTTCTCGCCTTGTGGTGAGGTGAGTCCAGTTAAAAGAAATTCACTCACGAGAAGGAAACCTCACCTTTCAGATCTTGATCAACCGGAAGTACTGGAGCACCCGCGAGCAGTAGTATAGAGAACTGCCATTCTAACGCTCACCCCATTTGCGACTTGTTCCACAATCACCGATCTTTGCACTATCAGCGCAATCAGCTGTGATATTCTAAGCCTCGATTCATCGGACCGGATGCATAATTATCGAGGAACTCTTCATTAAAGTGAGTCGATCACGATTGAGTCCGAAATAATGTGAATATTCTCTCGCACTTGGAAAAAGAAATCCTCCATACGTTCCTGTTGAACTCGAAGCATCATTACTGCATCAACTACTGGCAATACCGAATCCAAGTCATAGGAAATTTGCGCTGGCCACTCC
Source organism: Actinomycetota bacterium (assembly GCA_037200085.1). Taxonomy (GTDB): domain Bacteria; phylum Actinomycetota; class Actinomycetes; order Nanopelagicales; family Nanopelagicaceae; genus QYPT01. The sequence goes on along the minus strand of JBBCHT010000011.1, from coordinate 21,802 downwards.
CCAACACCAACTGGAAAGAGAGTTGGTGGAGCTACCAAAATAACTTGTGCACCCAGAAGTGAAAGTAGCGTGACATTTGATCGAGCAACACGTGAGTGCAAAATATCGCCAACAATCGCAATTGTTAAACCTTTAAGATCTCCAATCAACCCTGATCTCAAATGTTTTCTAATTGTGTAGGCATCTAGCAGGGCTTGAGTTGGATGTTCATGCGTTCCATCTCCTGCATTGATGACGATTCCATTTGTCCACTGTGAATCTGCCAAACGTTTTGCCGCTCCCGATGATGGGTGGCGAATAATGACTGCATCGGCACCCATTGCTTGCAAAGTTTGGGCAGTGTCTTTGAGTGATTCACCTTTGCTGACACTTGAACCTTGGCGGAGAAATTAATGACATCCGCAGAAAGTCGCTTTGCAGCGGCTTCAAATGAAATTCGAGTTCTTGTGGAATCTTCAAAAAATAAATTGACGATCGTTCGCCCACGTAAAGTCGGCAATTTCTTTACGGGACCATCAGAAACTTTTGCCATTTCGTGTGCCGTATCGAGAATCGTGATGGCATGTTCCAGAGTCAGATCAGCGGTCGAGAGAAGGTGACGGATCATGCTGACTCCCCTGATTCCACGACTACTTCGTCGGTGCCATCGATTTCGACTAAGTGCACCTTGACCGACTCAGATCGAGAGGTTGGAAGATTCTTTCCGACATAGAAGATTCTTTCCGACATAGTCGGCTCGAATGGGAAGCTCACGATGGCCACGATCCACAAGAACTGCCAATTGGACGGTCTTTGGGCGGCCAATATCGCCCAAGGCATCGAGTGCAGCCCTAATTGTTCGACCAGAGAAAAAGACATCGTCGATCAGAATGACGGTCTTGCCCTCAATGCCGCCAAGCGAGTGAGAGTTGGAACGAGCGGCCGAATAGGGTTGAGACGTAAATCATCGCGATGAAGGGTGATGTCTAGGGTTCCAACGGGAACATCTTTCTTCTCAATTCCCGTGACCAACTGGGAAATTCGTTGGGCGAGAAAGGCACCTCGAGTTGGAATTCCCATCAAGACGATGGAGGAAGATCCGCTATTTCGTTCAATAATTTCATGAGAAATACGAGTTAAAGCGCGGGAGATATCGACCGCGGACATGGGCAACGCTCATCAAGACTCCTTCCCCGCCTCGCAGGACGGGTCGTTAAAGGATCGCTGCGCTACCTTAGCATGCGGTCTCTTAGCGCCGAGGAACGACTTTCTGTGGATTATCTAGGATTGAAAAAAGAGAGTTTTATATCGTCCTCCCATGGCGACTCCGAAGAATCCAACTCGACCTTTATTCGACCAACCAACGGTGGAATTCGTGGCTCAACGCCTTCGAACTCTTCGTAAAGAGCGCGGGTGGAGTCTGTCAGATGTCGAGAAACGCTCTGCCGGTCGAATCACAGCGGTCACTCTTGGCTCTTATGAACGCGGAGACAGGACTTTAAGCGTTAAGCGCTCTTTGGAACTCGCCACTTTTTTTGGAGTTCCCATCACCCATCTCTTTGGATCGTCCAACGTTGCGGCGAAGGATGGAATAGAACGGCCAATAATCGATCTACGAAAGTTACGTCGATTCAGCGAGGAAAATGGCAGCGCTAAATCACAGTTTCTCATTCTTCAAACTTTTCTTACCTGGATAGTGGCCCAACGACAAGATTGGAATGGCGAAGTATTGAGTTTGCGCGCTTCTGATATTTCACTTCTCGCGCTATTGCTCACCATGGAACCAACAAAAGTCATCGATTGGCTTCGAGAGCACAAACTCCTTATTGAAGAGCGAGTTCGCCCTTAATTGACGAAATGCGCCCAAGAACGCCATGTATATAACCGGCCGACTCATCCGTTGAAAGAATTCGAGCGAGATTAAGCGCTTCATCAATTGCTACGGCATCAGGTAGATCCGACACCCAGAGAATTTCAAAAATTGCCAGACGCAAGATATTTCGATCAACTGTTGGAAGACGATCCATATCCCAACCTTGGGCATAAGTAGAAATCAACTCATCAATCTTGCGGCGATGATCGACAACTCCTTCGACCAGAGTTTGTGCATACTCTCGAATGGGTCGGGCGTCGGGTCCTTCTTCAACAACAAGTCTGGCAGTCAAAATATCTCGAGGCGAAATACTTCGAATATCCGATTCGAAGAGAATATCCAAAGCTTGTTTTCGTGCCTTACTTCGTGCAGTCACTAGTTGGCGCGACCCAAGTACGAACCATCTCGAGTATCGACGAGAACCTTTTCATCTTGCTTGATGAAGAGAGGAACTTGGATTTCAATACCTGTTTCCACTGTCGCAGGTTTGGTTCCACCAGAGGAGCGATCACCTTGAATACCAGGTTCTGTATAAGTAATTGTCAAAGGCACTGAAGCCGCTAGTTCGATATAGAGAGGCGTACCTTCATGTATTGCCACAATCGCATCGGTATTTTCCAACATATATTTGGCTGCATCGCCTACAACTTCGGCTGGAATATGTGTCTGATCGTAGGTCTTAGCATCCATGAAAATAAACTCTTCGCCATCGCGATAGAGATATTGCATATCTCTCTTCTCAAGAATTGCGATATCAATCTTTACGCCCGCGTTAAAAGTCTTATCGACAACTTTGCCAGTCATAACGGACTTCAATTTTGTTCGAACGAAAGCTGGCCCTTTGCCTGGCTTAACATGCTGAAATTCCACGACATTCCATAGTTGGCTGTCGATATCCAGCGTCATGCCGTTCTTAAGGTCATTTGTTGTTGCCACGGTAAATCCCATTCCTGAACGCGTATTTCACGTCAACTAGCCAAGGATACCTGCAAAATCGAAGCGAACTGCTCACGCCTTATTGAGTAGGTTTTTCATTGCAGTCAGGGCAAGCAAGTATGAATTCGGACCAAATCCTGCAATTGTGCCTGTGGCAATACCTGAGATTACTGAGGTGTGACGAAATTCCTCACGAGCAAGTGGATTTGACAGGTGAACTTCTATAAGTGGCGCAACAAGCATCGCTGCGGCATCTCGAATTGCATATGAATAGTGAGTAAATGCCGCCGGATTAATGATTACCGGAGTCGCAGAATCTGTAGCATCGTGAAGCCATCCAATTATTTCGGATTCTTCATCACTTTGACGTATATCTACTTCTAACCCAAGTGATTTCGCATGAGCAGAAATCAATTCTTTCAACTCGGCATAATTTAACTCACCATAAATTGTTGAGTCGCGAATATCGAGACGAGCCAAGTTGGGTCCGTTGATCACCAATATGCTCATGGAGATATCTTCTCATATACAGTGCTCAATTCGCTTTCAGTCAAATCTTCCAATCTGACCGTCTTTCCAATTCCAGAAAGCGCAACAAATCTCACGGACTTACCTCGAACTTTTTTATCAAGCAGTAGATTGCGATACAGGAGCTCCATGATTCCTTGGAGTATGTAGTCGGCAAACCCAAAGATTTAAGCAACTCTCGATGCACTTCCACTTCCTCGTGAGTAAGCAGCCCTTTGCTATGCGCCAACTCTGCAACAAATACCATTCCGATTGCCACGGCTTCTCCATGTCGAAGTGAGAAATTGCTATTCAATTCGATGGCATGACCCAAGGTATGTCCGTAGTTGAGTATCTCTCTTTCAAATCCTTCTTTGAAATCCGCAGAGACCACTCGAGCTTTTATTGCAACTGCACGTTCAATCAATTCCTTCACTCGCGCCCTATCGCCTCTAATCTCGATGACGCTGCGATTGCCAACTAAATCAAGAATTTTTCTATCCTCAATAAAGCCACACTTAACAACTTCAGCGAGGCGGCAGCAAAATCCCTGTCAGATAAAGTCTCTAACCAATTCAGATCAATGAGCACCTTTATGGGTGAATGGAAGGCGCCGATCAAATTCTTTCCATATTCACTATTTATGCCAGTCTTCCCACCGATGGAGGCATCCACCATTCCAGCTAGCGTCGTTGGAATGGCAATCCACTCCATCCGCGTAGCCAAGTGGCTGCAACGAAACCGGCAAAATCAGTGACAGTACCTCCCCCGATTCCAACGACGAGATCGGAGCGAGTGAACCCAGCAGCTCCCAACCAATTCCACACCGTGTGCAAAGTACTTTCAGTCTTTGCTGCCTCGCCATCGGGAATTGTGAAGATACTGATCTCAGATTCAACGCTAGGAAATCCTTCAAACTGTGCAGCTAGTGGCTCCGGAATTATTACGGCGACTCGTGCGCGATTTTTAAGGAAAGGAATCAGTGAACTCTTCCAGTCACAATCGATGGATACTTCGTAAGAGTGTTCGGAATTGACGCTAATAATTCCCATGAGAAATTATCTCTTCTGCAATTCGGAAATTATTTGTTTGGCTACTTCGGAAACAGTTTGATCGCCTGTCTCGATTTTAATTGTTGCCAATTTCTCGTAAATCGGTCGTCTAGCGTCCATCAGTTTCTGCCACTGTTGACGCGGATTTCCTAGCAAGAGTGGTCTATCTCGGTTGAAACCGATTCGAGGCGCCGCAACGGAGAGTGAGACATCGAGGAAAATAACGTGAGCTGCAGTCTCTTCGAGCGCCTTTTGAATGACGGGAGAAAGTACAGAGCCTCCCCCAAGTGAAACAACCCCATTGATTTCATTGATCGCCTTAAGACAAATCCGTTCTTCAACTTCTCGAAAATATGGTTCTCCGTCTTCAACAAAAATTTGGCCAACAGTCTTCTTTTGATCTTTCTCGATAAGTGAATCAGTATCTGCAAATTCAACGTTGAGCGTTCGCGCAATAAAACGTCCAGTACTACTCTTCCCCGAACCTGGAGGTCCAATGAGTATAAATTTCGCGCCCATTCGATTTACTGGAACCGTAAGCTCTGCATATAAGAAGTGAAATTGCGTCGTGTTTCCGAAACGCTATCTCCACCAAACTTTTCAAGGACGACATCGGCCAAGACCAAAGCAACCATTGCTTCAGCAACAATGGCTGCTGCAGGAACGGCACAAACATCGGATCGCTGATTGATTGCCTTAGCGCTCTCGCCTGTTTTAACATCGATTGTGTCGAGCGCCTTTGGCACTGTTGAAATCGGCTTCATAGCAGCGCGAACTTTCAAAATTTCACCGTTGGTCATTCCGCCTTCAGTGCCGCCCGCACGATCAGTGCGACGACGAATTTTTCCATTTGGTCCATGCTCAATTTCATCGTGAGCTACAGAACCGCGTCGCCGCGCAGATTCAAAACCATCGCCCACTTCCACGCCTTTAATGGCCTGAATTCCCATGAGCGCTCCAGCTAATTTGGCATCGATTCTTCGATCCCAATGAACATAGGAACCCAAACCTGGAGGAATGTTGTACGCGAGAACTTCAACAACGCCGCCAAGAGTGTCACCCTCAACTCGAGCAGCTTCAACTTCAGCGATCATCGCCGCACTAGTAACCGTGTCAAAGCACCTGACAGGATCCTCATCAATTGCATTGAGATCTCCTGGTTTTGGCAGTGGATGATCCTCTGGAATTCGCACAGCGCCAATGGAGAGCACATGGCTCAAAATTTGTATTCCGACAGTTTGTTCAATGAAGGTACGTGCGACGGCTCCGAGAGCTACTCGCGCAGCGGTTTCGCGTGCGCTGGCTCGTTCGAGCACGGGTCGCGCATCATCAAAGTCGTATTTCTGCATGCCCGCTAAATCCGCGTGGCCAGGACGTGGTCGAGTAAGTGGTGCATTCCTCGCCAAGCCCTCTAACTCCGACTCAGGCAGCGGATCAGCAGACATCACTTTCTCCCACTTGGGCCATTCGGAATTTTCGACGAGAATTGAAATTGGACCACCTTGAGTTAAACCAAGACGTATTCCGCTGAGAATGGAAATTTTGTCCGCTTCAAAATTTTGTCGAGCACCTCGTCCAAAACCCAATCGCCTTCTGCGCAAGTGTTCATCAATCACCTTGGTGGAAATTTCCACTCCTGCAGGGATGCCTTCGATAATTGCCGAAAGCGCTTGCCCGTGAGATTCCCCAGCCGTTAACCACCGCATATGCGTATTCTGGCAGAGATCAGAGCCATCTCGCGCAAGTAAGCCTCTTTAGCGCTCCAATTTTACTAAACAGGCGCTGCGCAAAATTGGAGCCAAGGATTTTCGCTCCTCCAAATTAATTTTGACACCTGACATCAACTCAATTTGATCAATCCCTTGATGAATTAGAAAATCCAAGCCATCAATACCCAAATATCCCTTCTCACGAAAATGACGGAGAAGTTTCGTTGGCCAAGGGTTGTATAGCGCTTCAAAGAAGACACCACTAAAGGAATCGGGAATTCGATCAACAAAAATATCAGCAACGCCTGATGGAGTCGTATTTACTATCAAGTCCGTAGGTAGCAAAGGCGAATCCCATGTGCTGAAAGTCAGTGTCGTGTTCGGCGCAGAATTCTGCATGGCAATGACGCGTTTTTCTGAACGATGAATGACAGTAATTTCCTTTGCGAAGGTATCGCAGGCAGCTGCGACAGCACGCGCGGTAGCTCCAGAACCGAGTATCACTACTCTTTCGAAATCCAACTCAATATGAGAAGCAAGAGCTTCTTTAAATCCATTGACATCGGTACTGGTTGCACTCCAACCACTCTTCGTTACAACCAAAGTATTGGCAGAAGCCACTTGTCGAGCGATATCTGAGATTTCCGAAGCGATAGGAATTGCCTCTTCTTTCAAGGGCATTGTTAAAGAAAATCCAGTCCAACCACCGGCGATATCATCAATAAATTTCTTTAGTTCTCCTGGACCAACTTCAATCGCTTCATACCGCCCATCGATTCCCAATTCCGCATATGCCCTTGTATGCAGAGTTGGCGACAAAGAGTGTGAAATAGGCGAACCTAAAACGGCAGCTCGGATCATGACTTACTTCCAAAAGCTCCAGCACGAAGATTGGCTTCATATTCAGATTTCCAACGCAAAAACTCGGCATCGGAATCTGTAAATCGAGTATCTCGTGGCTTAACGGTGATGAAATAGAGCCAAGGGCCAGGTTCTGGATTCATCGCCGCCTTAATGGCTAACTTCCCTGGCGAATTTATAGGTCCCGGTGGAAGTCCATAATGCAAATATGTGTTGTAGTCCGAAGAAATTTTAGTGGCATCGGAACTCAAATAAACTTGACCACGTGTTTTACGAATGTAGTGAATGGTCGAATCGAATTGAAGGGGCATTCCAATTTTCAATCGATTTCGCACCACTTGTGAAATTTTCGCAAAATCGCTTTCGTCGCCTTCAGCCTGGACTAGAGAAGCGATAGTCAATAACTGCATAGATGAAAATTCTTTGGAACCGGCGCTCAAACCCGCGTTCTTCGCTTCATCACCAAAACGATTCACCATATTTTGTAGGGCAGTGAGGGCTGAAGTTCCCTTCGCAAAACTGTATTGAGCTGGAAAGAAGATGCCTTCAGTGCCAGTAAAACCTTTCGGCGCAGTAATTTTTTTGAGCGCGCTTTCCAACTCAGGGCGAGAAAAACCTTCTGCCTGCATGAGAGTCAGTAGCTCCGTTGTCCAGACTCCTTCTGGAACTTTGATGAGGTTTTCAATTCTCTTTGTATCGAGAAGTTGAGCAAGCGCTTCCTCTGCCGGGATATGCAGAGCAATTCGATGAACGCCTGGCGCAATAGTCGATGATTTAGGATCGACGACAGCAGCATTGAAGAAGGCGAGAGAGGATGCAACAACCCCTTTCTTAAAAAGCAAGAGCGCAATATCTGAGCCGGTAGCTCCATTGGGTATCGAAATTGAAATTTCTTTTCCGGCGCTTCCAGTCTCAAAATTCGATGGCGTACTTGGGCCTCTATTTAATAAAAAGAGTCCGGCGGCAACAAATATCACGGTTCCAATCGCTATGGAACTCAACAGCCTTCTATTCACGATTGGCACGTCCATTTATTTCTAGACCTTGGTTGAGTATCTCTACCGCAGCCATTTGATCGATCGACTTCTTCGAACTCTTAGATGAGACGCCCGCCTCTTTCAATTTCTTCTGAGCGCTTACCGTTGAAAGTCTTTCATCGATAAATACAACGGGAATCGAAAATTTTGACTGTAGTTCACTTGCAAAAGTTCTTGCACCCTCAGTTGAAGGACTTTCTTGACCTTTCAAATGAATCGGCAAACCAATGAAAATTTCCACAGGAGAAAATTCATCAATAATTTCCGAAAACCGATTCCACAAATCAGGACTTGTTGCAATGAGCGTTTCGAGTGGAGAGGAAAGAATTGAATCTGGATCACTCACCGCTACTCCAATGCGCGCGACACCGAAGTCAATTCCAAGTCGACGACCCCGAGTCACTTTATTTGGAGTGATTGTGAGATCGCCGATAGTGAGTCAGAAATTTTATCAGCGCTCACGCCACCGCCTTGAGCGAAATCATCCTTGCCTCCACCACCTCCACCGAGAACTGTGGATCCAATCTTCACAAGCGCTCCAGCTTTGACTCCTTGTGCGCGAGCCTCTTCTCCAACGGCAACAACAAGAACAGGTTTTCCCTCGACAACGCTAATAAGTGAAACAACAGAATTTCGAGAACGATTGCGTAGATCAAGTGCAATTTTCGTAAATCATCTCCAGTTATTCCATCGGCAAGTTGCGTAGATAGAACGGAGTATGAATTTACTGGAGCGAATTTTTCAGCCAATGCGGGAAATTTGACTTAGCGCTTGCGCCGAGCGAATTGCTGCCAATTCCTTCTCTATCTCGCGAACTTTTGCGACCAATTCGGAAATTCTTTCAGGCAATTCCTCTGGTCGTGCGCCCTTAATAATTTCCGTCAGAGAGTTGAGGAGAAGATGTTCGCGTACGAGATAACGATAAGCATCTGCGCCTACTAAAGCTTCGACTCGACGAACACCAGCACCAATGGATGACTCTGAAAGAAGTTTCACGATTCCTAGTTGTCCTGATCGTTCCACGTGGGTACCACCGCACAACTCTCGTGCCCAATCTCCAACGCTCACAACACGAACTTGATCACCATACTTCTCACCGAAAAGTGCCATCGCACCCATGCTGCGTGCTTGATCTTGCGACATGATTTCAGCTTGCACCTCCCAATCTTCCAAAAGAAGTGTGTTCACACGTGCTTCAACATCGTTAAGCACTGAATGTGGAACCGCTCCCGTGGAAGGGAAATCAAATCGGAAGCGACCAGGGGAATTCTCTGAACCCGCTTGCGTTGCAGTCTCTCCCAATACTTCACGGAAAGCTTTGTGAACCATATGTGTTGCAGTGTGCGCACGAGAAATCGCCTGTCGTCTCTCAACGTCAACGTTGGCCAACGCCTGATCACCTGTATGAATAGCGCCAGAAATCACTCGTCCGCGATGAACGCTTAACCCCGGAACAGGCGATTGCACGTCATCCACTTCAATCTGTGCACCATTGGACAAGGTGATAAATCCACCATCAGCCAATTGGCCTCCACCTTCAGCGTAGAAGGGAGTCCGATTGAGCACGACTTCCACTTCATCACCTTGGGATGCGCTCACCACACTTACGCCATCGGCCAAAATTCCGACGATGCCAGCTTCTCCGCTCAGAGTTTCGTATCCAATGAATTCTGTTCGACCACTGGAGTCCGCAATTTTGCGGTACTCACTTACATCAGTATGTCCACTCTTCTTTATTCGTGCATCAGCTTTAGCGCGATCTCTCTGTTCCTTCATAAGGCGCCTAAAGCCATCTTCATCAACTTTTAGCCCTTGCTCTTGCGCCATTTCAAGAGTCAGATCAAATGGAAATCCATATGTATCGTGTAATTTAAAGACGGATTCACCCGATAGAACTGTGCTTTTCGTCTTTCTCAATTCAGCACTTGCTGTATCAAAAATCTGTGTACCGCTCTTGAGTGTTTGTAAGAATGTTTCCTCTTCAGATCCACTCACACTAAGAATTCGATCTTGGTCATTCATTAACTCTGGATACTGAGGTGACATTGCGGTGATGGATACACCCACCAATTCATTCATCACAGGATCGTGAGAACCAAGCAAACGCATATTTCGAATTGTTCGTCGCATGATTCGACGCAGAACATATCCACGTCCTTCATTTCCTGGAGTCACCCCATCACCGATCAACATCGCAGCAGTTCGTGCATGATCTGCAATGACGCGAAGTAAAACGTCAGTTCGTTGATCACTTCCATATCGGACAGAAGTCAGTGCTGATGCTCGATCCAAAATCAATCGAGTCGTATCGATCTCATAGATATTGTCAACGTTTTGCAAAACAGCTGCGGTGCGCTCTAGTCCTAAACCAGTATCAATGCTCTTCGCAGGCAATTCTCCCAAAATTGGGAAATTCTCTTTGCCTTCACCTGGACCACGTTCATTCTGCATGAAGACAAGATTCCAAATTTCAACATAACGATCTTCATCTGCAACAGGGCCACCCTCTCGGCCATATGCAGGACCGCGATCAAAAAATATTTCCGAACATGGTCCGCATGGTCCGGGAACACCCATTGACCAAAAATTGTCAGCCATTCCTCGTCGTTGAATACGTTCTAGCGGAATGCCAATTTTCTTATGCCAAATATCTGCGGCTTCATCATCAGTGAGAAAAACGGTCACCCATAATTTATCTTCTGGGTAGCCGTAGCCACCATCACTTTGTGGTCGAGTGAGTAACTCCCAAGCCAAGGAGATTGCGCCCTCTTTGAAATAGTCACCGAAAGAGAAATTGCCACACATCTGAAAGAAAGAGGCGTGACGAGTCGTCTTTCCCACTTCTTCGATATCCAAAGTTCTGACAACTTTTTGAACTGAGGCAGCTCGCTTGTAGGGAGGCTTAACCTCTCCCAAAAAAAATGGCTTGAAAGGCACCATGCCAGCATTGACTAAGAGGAGATTTGGATCGTCAGCAATCAGTGATGCCGATGGCACCACGGTGTGCTGCAAGCCTTGACGATTCTCAGATTCGAAAAATTTTAGCCAACTCGAACGTATCTCTGCTGATTCCACTTTTCCGTGCCACTCAGCCTTTATTCTTCTTCGAGCGTGACTTCTTCATCTGAGCCGCGCCAAGAAGTAAACCGAGAGCTTTAACTGCCGGTCCGCCTTTATCCATAAAGGTGGAGGTCACTTCATTAACTTTCGCACTGACCTCTTCAGCATTTCGAGTAATACGATTAATACTTTGGAGAGGTCCATTGACCAGCGTTACTGTCGTCGTGACTTCTTCAATAAGAGGTTTAGTTTCATCAGTCATCACTTTGAGCGAAATCTTTGCCTCATCGATCAATCGACCAACACGAACTACGGCGTAACTTATGGCCACAGCAATCACGAGTAGCGAGCAGGCGGCAATTATTGTCGCAATTCCTCCAGGTCCCATCTCAATTCCTCCTAGCCACGTTCTACGGTCGACTTCCTGTAACTAGCCTACCTGAAGGCTCTTACGCGGTGAGTGGTATCTCTGGAATCTCGACATCAGGTTTTCGATGCTCGCGGTGAGCAATCAAAGAGGCGCTGTGATATTCCTCAATTTTTTCCATTAGTGCAGGATCTCTATATGGTCGCCCATCAACAATTGATCCTGACTCCATATCGATAACTGCCGCTACATCTTCCCCTGAAAGTGTTTTATGAATTTCAAGAGCGTGAGCTAGTGCAAGAACTTGGCTTCGATTCTCTTTGAGGATTTCGACTGCCTTTTCCAGTAGCCCAGATAAGTTGTCTTCGATTCGATCTGACAGTGCTCGACGAATATCGGCGACAGAACCTTCCTTCGGTTTTCCTCCTCCAGGTGCACCGACTTCAAATCGACGATTCGTTGCGTGGGATGAAATCGTTGAACCCATCCCCCAGTGACCTTCCATCAAACTAGCAATGGTCGTTGCACTTTCTAGGTCACCAGATACTCCGGATGAATTATCACCATCGAAAAACATTCTTTCTCCAGCCAAAGAGGCCAGCGATACGAGAATGTCAGATTCATATTCAGTACGCCAACGAGTGAATTGATCATCGGGTGGAATGCTTGCAACCATTCCTAAATAGTCGGAACCCTTTTCAATTGTCGCAAGATCAATTGCCATATGTTGTCTGACTCTATGAGCCATGACCGCATGGCACGATTCATGTACGGCGACTGCATGGCGTTCACGTTCAATGTATTCAACATCCTCAGATGGTCCGAGCTCCTTCAATTGTTTTGCTTTGATTACATCGGGCCATGTAATCGAGGTTCGTCCATTGCGAATAGCAGTGATCAAGGCCTCGTTAATGGTGTCCTTAATCGTGGCACCTGTTGCATAAGGCGTGATCGTTGCTAATTTGTCGATATCGGCAGGTGTGAGTGAATGTGAAACTTTCGCCAGATAGCCTTCGTAGGTACGAACGCGTCCTGCCTTGCTCGGATATCCCACTCGATACATTCGATCGATACGACCTGGACGTAGAAGCGCTTCATCGAGTGCTTCGGGCATGTTGGTAGCCATGACGACCAAAATTCGATACTTAGGCGGACTCTTTGGTCGCATTCCAAGAGTTCTGCGAACAATACGGTTGAAAAATCCGCGTGGTTTCTTGAGTCCGGACAACTCTGTAAGAAGAGCTTGAAGAGTTCCCATTCCTTGTCCGCCACCAGCACCAGCTGCGCCTCCGACAACAAATTTTTCTCGCACCAAAATTGATGCTGCATTGGGTGACAAATAATTTCCACCATGACAAGAATCTCCGAAGACTGCTGGTCTACCCAATCCATCAATGGATGATCTCTGCTGACCACCCGCTGAAACGATTCCTCTATTTCCCAACGAATCCGCTTCATCGAAGAAAACAACAACTCCACCGTAGCGAAGTGCCAGTTTGCGCAACTTCCGAAAGAGAGATTTAACTTTCAAAACTCCAACACCGAAAAACATATTGGTAAATGCACCAGGATCTACGAATACGAATGGCTTTCCAGTCTCTCCGGCCATTGATTCGGCCATCAAAGTCTTACCGGTCCCAGGAGGTCCCCAAAGAAGAATTCCTCCTGGAACGTAACCACCGTGCTTCTCAATCTCTTCAGGTTTTTCAAGGAAGAGTAAGTTCTCTCGAATGCGATTGAGTACGTGATCTTGGCCCCAGACATCAGTAAATCTCGTACGAATGTCATCAGGAAAATATGTATCGACTCCACCACGACTTAAGAACCAGAACATTGCTCCGAACTGAATGATGATGAAGAAAACGGCAAATAAGAGTTGACCCAACATTGGCAAGGCACTCCACAGAGCATGCGGGGCAAGGAAGAGCGCTCGAATTGGTGTCTCGCTATAAATAGCGCCAAGTACAACTGCTAAGAGAACAACAAAGAGCAACGCTTTTATGACTCGCGAAATGCGATATCTCGTCCAATCGCTTAATTTATGAACGATCGAATCTACAGTGGAGAAATATTTCTGCCATACCCCGTGATAGGGAGCTGCGATTTCTGAGGCAAGAAAGTGCAGTTGTCGAATGAATTCGAGCACAGCCAAAGCGAGAAGCCATTTCCTCGCATGTGTTTCTTCGATGACAGCATCTTTGAAATTAAGAAGTGGGTTATCAGCAAGTGATGCCCAGACAAGTACTAGGAATGTAACTGCAAAGAGCAGCAGAAACTTGAATCGGTCGTACAAAGTTAAGTGGACGCGTGTCTTTCGATCGGTGTCCCTCTCACGGCTTCCTTGAGTCTCGAGTGAGCTCATTTCTTTCCCCTAACCGTGAATGACTTGGATATTTTTGCTAGTAGCTTCCTATTCTTGTCGTAGCACTTTGTTGTGCAACGCAAAACTAGAACATAGATCTTTTGACCATTCAAGGACATCAATGAGACTTGATCGATAGTTTGAGAAACACCATCGACCACGAAATCGTAAATTGTATGAACACCCCTGGCGTTCGGCTGTTTGACTTCAAAATCATCGACGACGTTGAACTCGGGTGTCGAAGCATCCGGGTTTGAGACCCAATCAGTTAGCGGTTCAACTACATCGCGCAAAGTGTTGTACGAGATGGAGTTGATTTCATCGGGAAAAAGATCCCGCACACGTACAAATACAAGTGGTTCTGTAGTTGGTTTTATTGAAAATACTTGCTTTGCTTGAATCTTCTTGTTCGGCGTGTAAGCAGCTTGCCATTTCACGAGCGACAATTTCTCTGCTGCGCCGATCGCCTTCGAGGTTGATTCGAGTGCGCTCAACTCTTTCATTGAGATTTCATGCCACTCTTGCGGCACAGTGAAATAGACGCCTTCAGATTTGGAAGCGGCATATTTCTGCGATGGAGTTCCACATGAAGAGAGAAGCAGCACAGATGCCAGCGCACCTGCAATCCACTTCACTTGAGTTCTCACTTACTTCGCCTTCGATTCCTCTGATTTGTTCGACTTATTTGCTCCCACAACGGCATCCATTCCACTTTCACGCCGTTGGAGAACTGTTATAGGAGTTGGCGCTCCAGTCAACGGATCACCACCACTGGCGGTTTTAGGAAAGGCAATAACTTCACGAATTGAATCTGAATTCGAAAGAATCGCGCATAAGCGATCTAGCCCGAATGCAATCCCACCGTGTGGCGGAGGACCGTAATTGAGAGCTTCCAGCAGGAAGCCAAACTTGCTTGTCGCCTCTTCATCGGAGAGACCAATCACCTCAAAGACTCGCTTTTGCATCTGAGTGTCATGAATACGGATAGAACCTCCGCCAATTTCGGAACCGTTAAGAACGATGTCATAGGCATAAGCGAGAGCGTTCTCTGGATCTTGCGAAAAGGATTGAGCGAATTCAGGTTTAGGGCCAGTAAAAGGATGATGAACTGCAGTCCATCCTCCATCGTCGGTCTTTTCAAACATTGGTGCATCAACGACCCAGAGAAACTCCCATGTTCCTTCAGCTATTAAGTTGCAACGTTTTCCAATTTCAAGACGGACTGCCCCAAGAAGATTTTGTGATGGAACACGATCTCCAGCAGCAAAAAATATTGCATCCCCTGCCTGCGCACCTGCTGCACTAGCTAATCCACTTAACTCTGACTCCGTGAGGTTTTTTGCAACCGGCCCACCTAAAGTTCCATCTTCGTTGACCAAAACATATGCAAGACCCTTTGCTCCGCGCGTCTTTGCCCACTCCTGCCATGCATCAAGTTCGCGACGTGGAGAGTTTGCTCCACCTGGCATGACAACAGCGCCGACATATGGCGCTTGGAAAACTCTAAATTGAGTTTCACTAAAGAAAGAAGTTAAGTCGCGAAGTTTGTATCCAAATCGTCGATCTGGTTTATCAGACCCATACTCCGCCATTGCATCTGCATATGTCATACGTTCAATTGGTAGCACAATGTCGAAGTCTGCAACTTCTTTCCAGACGAGTTTAAGAATCTTTTCTGCAACTTTGATGATGTCTTCTTGGTCAATGAAAGACATTTCAATATCAACTTGAGTGAACTCTGGTTGACGATCTGCCCGAAAATCTTCGTCGCGAAAGCAACGCGCGATTTGATAATACTTTTCAAATCCAGCAACCATAAGGAGTTGCTTAAATAGTTGAGGTGACTGTGGCAAGGCATACCAATTGCCCGGTTGCAACCTCACTGGAACGAGAAAGTCACGCGCTCCCTCTGGCGTAGATCTCGTCAGATACGGTGTTTCGATATCGACAAACTCTTCTTCATCTAGAACGCGACGTACGGCGCTGGTCACTTTGGATCGCAAGCGAAGGTTCTTCGCGGGACGTTCGCGCCTTAAATCAAGGTAGCGATACTTCAACCGTACTTCTTCATTAATTTCTGAATCGTCGCCACTATCGATGGGAAAGGGCAATGGAGCCGATTCACTCAATACTGTGACAGAGTCGCCCATTACCTCTATCTCACCCGTTTCCAGAGATGAGTTTTCATTTCCTGAAGGTCGTTCAACTACTTCACCAACAATTCGTAAACACCATTCAGCGCGGAGCGAACCTGCAATTTTTTCATCGCGAATGACAACTTGAACAGAACCCGAAGCATCACGAAAATCTATAAAGGCAACGCCACCATGGTCGCGACGTCGTGCAACCCATCCTGCAAGTTCGACGACGGAACCGACATCACTTTTTCGCAGTGAACCGGCGTTACGAGATCTCAACATTTATTGCTCCACACATTTCCGACCGCGAAGATGCAGCCTTACCAAGTCCATGACTCTTGAAGCAGAGTCGAACGCAAGGAGGTCAGAGTAACTGAGGTCGAAAGACCCGTGCGCATATTCTTGACTTCCACGATTCCCGATTCCAACTCAGAGTCTCCGATAATCACTGCAAATTTCGATCCATTCTTATCGGCCACCTTTAGGCAAGCTTTGAGAGATCGATCGTCAAAAGCGATTTCGATTCGCTTCTCTAACCCCCTCAACTCCTGCGTTAAAGCCAACGCTGCCGACTTTGCCTTGGCACCTAACGGAATAATAAAAATATCGGGTCCAGTCGAGAATGGATTGGTGATTCCTTCAGCTTCGGCGGCCAAAACTGCACGATCCACGCCAAGTCCAAATCCCATACCCGTTAAGGGCTGTCCACCAATTTCCTCCATCAACCCGTCGTAGCGTCCACCGCCACCAATGCCGGATTGAGCACCCAATAAATCGTGTACAAATTCAAATGTTGTACTCGTGTAGTAATCCAACCCTCGGACCATTCGTGGATTGATTCGAAAATCAATATTCATTTCGGTTAAGTAATTCTTGACTTGCTCGAAATGCGCGGTCGATTCCTTTGAGAGATAGTCAAGCAAAATAGGCGCCGTACTCATCTTCGCAATAATTTCTTCTCGCTTATCATCGAAGAGTCGCAAGGGATTGAGCGCTGCACGAGCCAGAGTCGCTTCATCAAAACCAGAACTTTCAATAAATTTCACAAGATCTTTTCGATGTGCGGCTCTGGAATTGAGATCACCGAGAGAAGTAATGTCTAGGTGGAACTTCGTCAATCCAATCTTTCGATAGCCTGCATCTGCAATAGAAATAATTTCTGCATCCAGTGCAGGATCATTACTACCAACAGCTTCAATTCCCACTTGATAAAATTGTCTATATCTTCCCGCTTGAGGTCTCTCTGCACGAAAATATTGTCCCGAGTAATAGACCTTTACTGGCAATCCTGCGCGATCTAACCCATGTTCAATAATGCATCGGAGTGCACCAACTGTGCCCTCCGGTCGCAAAGTGAGTGATCGACCACCACGATCTTCAAATGTGTACATCTCTTTTGTGACAACGTCGGTCGATGCACCAACACCTCTTGTGAATAATTCAGTATCTTCAAAGACAGGTAGCTCAACAAATTCATACCCTGCCTCTTTTATCGGAGCGATAAGGCAGTCGCGCGCCCATTCGAAATTATTCGAACGCGGTGGGAAATATTCACTCACACCTTTTGGTGCTTGAAATTTCATCTCTTCCTCCCCGCACTCTTCAAATATGGATTCGACAGACGTTCATCACCGATCGTGGTTTCGCGTCCATGACCTGGAAGCACTCGTAGATCATCGGATAGCGGCCAAATTTTCTTCTGAAGTGTGATCTCCATATCCTCTGCAGAACCTGTTGGAAGATCGGTACGACCAATTGATCCAGCAAAAAGTACATCTCCGCTTAAGAGAATTTCATCGTTAATCGAAAACACTACAGAACCACGCGTATGCCCCGGGGCGTGGATGGCAGTAATTTTCAGCCCAAGAAGATCAATTACTTGACCGCTCTTTAACTCGCGAACATCAACTGGTTCTTCAAATACTGTGCCCTCAAGAGTTGCCGCAAAAACTTCACTGATCGCTCGTTCGGGATGAATAAGCAAAGCTCGGTCTTCGCTATGAATGTAGGCAGGTATTGAGTAACCGCTACATATAGGTGCGACGGAAAAAGTGTGATCGAGATGCCCATGTGTAACGAGGGTGGCAACAGGCTTGAGATCATGTGCCCTACAAATCTCGGCAACTTGATCTGAAACATCGGGCATTCCCGGATCCACGACGATGCACTCTTGACCACGGCTTTCAGCGATAATCCAGCAATTTGTCGCAAAGGCGGGGGCAGCAAATGAGGCGATCAGCACCTAAAACTCCCCCAATTCCGCCATTTCCGCGAGCACAGGGTTACAGGGTACCTTTTACCCCGTAACAAAGTGCACGAACTTAAACTTCACGAGAGAGTCCATCGCTCTCTCAACGAACATCGATAGCGAAGGCCGCATCTGAGCGGCTCATAGCGCTGGAGGGATTTATACATGACCGAATTAGAAACGAGCCAGGCTCTCCCGCCAGCGCCACTAACTCCGACTACTCAATTGACTCAACCCGCCTCAGCGGCTGCAGCACTTATTGGTGACCCTTCACGTTTTGGTCGAGTTGGAGATGACGGCACTGTCTATGTCATTACTCCTGAAGGAGAAAAGGCCGTTGGCTCTTATCCAGGAAAGAGCGCTGAAGAAGCGCTTGCATACTTTGTTCGCAAATTTGAAGCTCTGGCATCTGAAGTTGCCCTCCTCGGTGCACGAGTAAAAAGTGGTGCAATGGTTCCATCCGATGCGCATGCCGCCGTTGGAAAAATTCGTCAACAAGTAAAAGAACTCAATGGAGTTGGCGATTTGGCTGCTCTTGCTCTCTCCGTTGAGCAAATCCCTTTAGCGATCGAAAACAGTCGCGAAGCATATGAAGTGAAGAAGGCAGCCGATGCAGCAGCAAAAGCAGCTCGTCAAGCTGAAATAACTGAAGCAAAAGAGAAGATCGTCGCTGAAGCAGAAACGCTCACACTTTCAGAGAGTTGGAAAGTCACTGGTGATCGCCTCAAAGTCTTGCTTGACGAGTGGAAAGCCGCTCCACGTCTCGATAAAAAAATTGATGCAGATTTGTGGAAGCGCTTCTCATCGGCGCGCAATAAATTCGATAAGCGACGTCGTACACACTTTGCCGCACTCGATGCAATCCAAGAAAAGGTTGCTAGTGCAAAGAATGAACTCGTTGCAGAAGCCGAGAAGTTAGCAACATCTACTGATTGGGTTGCAACAGCTCGACGATTCAAACGCTGATGGATCAGTGGAAAGCCACAGGTAGAGGCAAGAAGGGTGATGACGCAAAACTTTGGACACGATTCAAGAGCGCTCAAGATGCTTTCTTCGCAGCTAAAAATGCCGATCTAGAAAAGAGAGATCTGCTGATGGCTGCCAATCTCACCAAGCGCGAAGCTCTTATCACCGAAATTGAAGCGCTCATTCCTATTACCAATGCCGATCAAGCGAATAAGAAGTTCAAAGAACTTGCACGTCAATGGGATCGAATCGGTATGACGCAGCGAGATAAAAAAGCAGCTTTTGCTTCTCGTTTTGAGGCAGTTGAAAAACAAATTAAAGAAGCCGAGGAAATTCGCTTCCGCAAAGTTGATCCTGTTGCAAAGGCCCGAGCAGTTGAAGTTGTACGTCAACTCTCTGAAGCAGTATCAAATTACGAAAAGCAGGCAGAGCGAGCTTCGAAGTTGGGTAATGAGAAGAAAGCCAAGGAAGCTCGTGAAGCTGCTGCTGCGAGAAAACTTTGGTTAGCAGAGGCCGAAAAGAGTCTTTTGGAGTTCGCTAACTAATTATTTGTTGTTCGATAGACGTCATAGACGCCTTGTACTTGTCGAACTGCAGCCAACACTGCATCTAAGTGCGTTGCGTCGGCCATTTCAAAGGTAAAGCGAGAAATTGCGGTTCGATCTTTACTGGTACTCACTGCAGCGCTGAGAATATTGACGTGTTGATCGGAAAGCGTGCGAGTGACATCAGATAGCAAGCGAGCTCGATCCAGAGCCTCTACTTGGATATTTACAAGGAAGACACTTGCAGCTCCAGCTAACCATTTCACTTCAACAATTCGATCTCCTTGGTGGGTACGAAGATCTTCGGCATTGACGCAATCACTTCTATGAACTGAAACCCCACTGCCCCGAGTAATAAAACCTGTAATGGAATCCCCAGGTACTGGCGTACAACATCGGGCGAGTTTGACGAGCACATCATCAATTCCCGCCACTTCAATTGCGCTACTTGTTCGACGTGATGAAGGGAAAGCTGAACCAATGGCTGTTGTATCAATTGACGCCTCGGGATGTGAATCCTCAATTCCAATTGCTTGAACAAGTTTGTCAACGATAGAAGCTGCCGATACATGTCCATCACCAACCGCTGCATAGAGAGCAGAGATATCCGGGTATTTCATCTCATGAGCTAGCTCGAGAAGTGAGTGACCAGCGAATATTTTCTGCAGCGGAAGTCCAGCCTTTCGCATCTGGCGTGCAATGGATTCGCGCCCTGCATCGATCGCTTCTTCTCTTCGTTCCTTGCTAAACCATGCTTTGATTTTCGATCTAGCTCGCGGACTCTTGACGAAGTTGAGCCAATCCCGACTTGGGCTCGCTGTGTCGCTCTTATTTGTCAGGACATCAACGACATCGCCATTGGCCAATTGCGATTCCAGTGGAACGAGGCGACCGTTTACTTTTGCGCCGACGCAACGATTGCCCACTTCGGTGTGAACTGCGTAAGCAAAATCCACTGGAGTAGAACCTCCAGGTAGCGCAATGACATTTCCCTTAGGAGTAAAGACGAAAACTTCTGGACTGCCTAAATCAAAGCGAAGTGCTTCGAGAAATTCACTCGGATCTTCTGTCTCCTTTTGCCAATCATGCAACTGCCTCAACCAGAGCATTTCGGGTGACTTTTGATTCTCCCCACCCTGCTTATATTTCCAGTGCGCTGCAATTCCAAACTCGGCTCTGGCATGCATATCGAAAGTTCGAATCTGAATCTCGATGGCTTTACCCGTTGGACCAATCACAGTCGTGTGAAGTGATTGATAGAGATTGAATTTTGGCATCGCAATGTAATCTTTAAATCGTCCAGGAATCGGACTCCACCGTGCGTGGATAGAGCCAAGAACTGCATAACAATCACGGACATCTTTGACGAGTACGCGAATACCAACAAGGTCATAAATGTCATTGAAGTCGCGACCGCGTACAACCATTTTTTGATAGACGCTATAGAAATGCTTCTGGCGTCCTGTGACAGTCGCCTCAATGTGATCTCGTTTTAGATCTTCTTCAACTAATTTCACAACGTCATCGCTAAGCGCTTCTCGGGAAGGCGACCTCTCTGCTACTAGTCGCGCAATCTCTTCGTACTTTTTAGGTTCGAGTACTTGGAAGGAAAGATCTTCCAACTCCCATTTGATTGCGTTCATACCCAATCGATGGGCAAGAGGTGCATAAATATCGAGAGTTTCGCGAGCTTTGCGTTCGGCATTTTCGATTGTGACGAATTTCCAAGTCCTGGCGTTATGCAATCTATCGGCCAATTTAATGACAAGGACGCGAATATCTCTCGACATCGCCACAACCATCTTGCGAACCGTTTCCGCTTCAGCGGTTGGACCATAAATGAGTTTGTCGAGCTTGGTGACGCCATCAACTAACGAGGCCACTTCATCGCCAAAATCGACTTTCATCTGACGAAGCGAATAATTTGTATCTTCAACTGTGTCGTGCAATAGCGCCGCAATGATGGTTTCAGAATTGAGTCCAAGTTCAGCCAAGATCTCAGCTACCGCCACGGGATGAGTGATGTAAGCATCACCGGACTTGCGGAATTGCCCTTCGTGAGCCCGCCCAGCTACATCAAATGCGCGTTCGACCTCCGCCACATCCACCGCTGGGTAATGCTCCAGCAGCGTCGATAAAACGGGGGAAATAAGGGTCTTCAC
>JBBCHT010000010.1:0-57519 GCA_037200085.1 Actinomycetota bacterium | reverse complement strand
GGAATTCAATTCCTGTGTTCGTCCTGCTACAAAAAAATCTGCGGGAAGTCTTATCGTGGTTCTATTTTGGAACTCTCCCCACAATTTTCTAAAGACCGAACACCTCTCGGTCTAAAGCCCAATCGTTCGGAAATCCAATAGTGGACGGGTACTACACTTTGCAGCCAACCTTCGAGTACGTGGGCATCAATGGCTTTGACTCCAGCAAATTTCTTTTCGCTCGCTCTCTCTGCGGCCCATTTTTTTGCCCCAGGCCAACTCCTTGGGGTCGCGAAGACAAAAATGTTCTTTTTATCAGCTGGTGAATTCGGCCTTCTATTTCGAAAATCTCGATCGGCCTTGGATTTCGGGTTGCTCTCGGTGCTGAACTCAAAACGAAGTTCTCCAGCGGGAAGAAAGCTTGACCCAAGTGATGTAGCAGTACCATCCCACCACTCGGCAGCACCTCCTTCATGCGCCCTAATGTCTAGATTTGAAATCCCGGGTGTTTGAGCCAGGAGGCGGCGCATCAATTCTGGGAAAGTTCCTTTTGAGTCATCTCGACTAGCCCATGTATTCAATTCGTGCCCAGTTATCAACTCAGGACCAGAAGTTTTCATTGTTGGCGCGAGTGAAGCCACCAATTTCCCTTTACTTCTCTTCAGTCTCATAACTTCTTCAATTGAAAAGCGATGACTAGATGCCCCGGGGAGACGCGATGAATTGAGTACTCCCGTCTTGACCCAGTTTCTGACGGTATTTTCGTGGACGCCGAGTAATTTTGCGGTCTCACGTACATTTAGCAGTTTTTCTTCATTTTGTTCATATTTCATGACAATACTGTAGCAGATTGTGGACTTTGTGTACTTCTAAACTTCCTGAAGGTTTATGTCAGAAAGGGCGGTCAACCCCTGAGTTAGTGGCTTCTAAGACGAGAGAAACTTCGGTGCCATGGCCGAATAGGCAAAGAAATTGACTGGGTCAATGAATTCGAGGAGTCATGGTCCTCAGTAGTTGCTCAAATCCAGGAAGTTAGCCACATCTTGTCGAACCAACTCGAGTAACTCGTTACGTACCCTGTGAATAACGGAAGAAAATAGATGAAATTGATGGCAATGACGAGTACGCAGATCCGATAATAATTTTTCTATTTCGATCCCAAGGCGGATCTCCGAGGAATTTCTTCGCGCAATAGACCAGCCCCAAAATTAGAAACGGTTCGAAAACAATTGCGTAGAAAGAGAAAACTGTTCTCTTTGAAAAAGAAACCACGGAAGGTATCCAGCGGCTACTCCGAGCAGAATAATTCCCGCCGCACTATCAATTCGTTTATAGGCAAAACTTTGTACCCAATATCCAAATACGACAGCTAGCGCGATAGTCGCACCCCACCAGAGAACTGGAGTACCGAGCGCCATAATTTCTTGGGCACAAGCTGTGACTCCGCATTTGTCAGGAGATGCATAATAAAACGAGGTTGGTCTACCCATAATGAGCCAACTCCAAGGATTTGCTTGGTAATTGTGTGGAGTGACTAAGTGAGTGTGAAAGTTAAGTATTTCTGCGTGATAGTGCCAGAAGGAGCGAAGTGGCGCCGGAATGAATTTCCATGAAGAGGAATCTGTTGCCCACTGTCGGTCATAACCTCGTGAACTAAGAAACCATCCAGTCCAACTCGCAATATAGATTCCAATAGGAAGAATGAAGAATTGTGAAAATCTGGTGGCAAGAATTCTTGTCCATGTTTGCAACCGTTTTCTATCTCTGAAGATCGCAACAGCGCCAAAGGCAACTAAGAAGTAGAGTCCACTCCACTTAGTTCCTATTGCTAAACCAAACCAGATTCCACTTTGCCAATAGTGATCTTTTAGCCAGGCATTGACGGCGAGTAAAACAAAGAGCGTAAGAAATAAATCAAGTAACGCAGTTCGCGAGTGGACAAGATTCAATCCGTCGAGTGACATGAGCAAAGCTGCAAGAGTTGAAAGTGCCGTTGAGTGAAATAGTTGCTGAGCGATTTTTGCTACGAGCAATATTGCGAGTGCTCCGGCTGTGGCGACTGCGATTCGCCAGCCAAAAGGATTGTCTCCAAATATCTTGATACCTAGTGCAATGCACCATTTTCCAATGGGTGGATGAACTACGAATTCTGGTTTGGCTCCTGTGACTTCCACGCCGTATTTCAAAAAATCTCTAGCGCCGCCTACGTAATAAACCTCATCGAAGACGAGAGTTTTTGGTGTTCCTAAATGCCAAAGTCGAAGGCCGAAAGAGAGCAGCGCAATCAGTATGGGACCCACTGGGTTAGCCTAAGTGCTGTGACTCTGACCCTTGCCGCAACTCCTCTTGGAAATCCAAGAGATGCAAGTCAGCGTCTTCGAGAGGCAATTGAAGGTGCGGCGATAGTTGCCGCTGAGGATTCTCGGAAATTCCATCGTTTGTGTGCGGATATGGAAGTCGAATTTGGTGGTCGAGTTATCTCTTTCTTCGAAGGCAATGAAAGCGATCGAACTGAGGAGATTCTCAAACTTTACGAGAGGGACGCTCAATACTTGTCGTTTCTGATGCCGGAATGCCGACAATTAGCGATCCTGGATTTCGATTAATGCGAGCCGCGATTGCTGAAAACATTGAAGTTTCAGTATTGCCCGGACCAAGTGCAGTAACTATGGCGATTGCTCTCTCAGGTTTGCCGACAGACAGATTCGTTTTTGAAGGATTTTCTCCACGATCTTCTGGAGCGCGTGAAAAGTTTTTGAAAAGTTGCGAAATGAAGAGCGCACAATTATTTGGTTTGAAGCACCACACAGACTTGCGGAAGCTTTGCACGATGCGCTTCAAGTCTTTGGTGAAGATCGACTCGGTGTGATTTGTAGAGAGATGACTAAAACTTACGAAGAAGCGATTCGCGGTCCACTTGGTGATTTGGCTAGGTGGGCAAAAGAAAATGAAGTCCGAGGTGAAATCACAATGGTCCTTGCAGGAGCACCTGAAAATTTTGCAGAAATCACGACTTCACAAATGGTTTCACGTGTTTTGCAATATGAATCTGCAGGCATGGATAGAAAGAGCGCAATTTCAACTGTTTCTGATGAACTCTCACTTCCAAAGCGGATTGTTTTCGCTGCGATGGTCGATGCTAAATCAGCCTCTAGGATATCTCCGTGAGTTCGTCCAAAAAAGATAAATCCTTTTACTTAACGACACCTATTTACTATGTAAATGGCGCACCGCACATTGGGCATGCCTACACGACCGTTGCGGGAGATGTTCTTACTCGCTGGCATCGTCAAAGGGGTGAATCGGTTTGGTATCTCACAGGCACTGATGAACATGGTCAGAAGATCATGCGAAGCGCAGAAGCCAATGGAGTCTCGCCGCAGGCGTGGGTAGATCAATTGGTGGACACAGAGTGGAAACCAACGTGGAAGGCATTAAATATCGCCAACGATGATTTCATCCGCACCACTGAAGTGCGCCATAAAGAGAGAGTTCAACGTTTTCTTCAAGGGTTAAAGGATGCCGGGCACATTTATTCTGGAAATTATGAAGGTCCTTACTGCGTTGGGTGTGAAGAATTCAAACTTACAAGTGATCTGATCGATCGCAACGGCGAGAAACTCTGTCCTATTCACGATACCCCTGTAGAAATTGTGAAAGAGACGAATTGGTTCTTTCGGCTTTCGGCTTTCGTTGATCAACTTCTTGCGCATTATGAGAAGAATCCGAGTGCTTGCCAACCGGAGAGTGCGCGCAATGAAGTTGTCTCCTTTTTGAAGAGCGGAGTACAAGATCTCTCCATTTCCCGATCATCATTTGATTGGGGAATTCGAGTCCCGTGGGATGCAGATCAAGTTTTCTATGTTTGGTTTGATGCGCTATTGAATTACGCGACTGCCGTTGGACTTGGCGATGATCCCGCGAGTGAAGGCGGAAAGAAGTTTGCTGAAGTGTGGCCACCGGATGTGCATTTGGTTGGTAAAGAGATTCTCCGTTTTCACGCAGTGATTTGGCCAGCAATGTTGATGGCAGCTGGCCTAGAAGTCCCTAAGAAAGTTTTCGCGCACGGATGGTTGCTTGTCGGTGGCGAGAAGATGAGCAAAAGCAAATTAACTGGAATCGTTCCGAGTGACATCACCGATCACTTTGGCGTCGATGCTTTTCGCTATTACTTCTTGCGCGCAATTCCATTTGGCACTGACGGTTCTTTCTCTTGGGAAGATATGAGTGCTCGTTATACGAGTGAATTGGCAAATGACTTTGGAAATTTAGCTTCGCGACTAACTGCGATGATTGAAAAATATTGTGATGGCGCAATTCCTCAAGTAAGCAAAGACGATGGACTTGCAGATTTGCTCTCAAAAACAGTTGAGACTGCCGATGCTGCGATGCTTAATTTGGATTTCCAGGGTGCGATATTGGCAATCATGGAATTCTGCAAGCGGGTTAACGGATATGTGACCGAAACTGCTCCATGGGTGCTGGCGAAAGATCCAGCAAACAAGGTCGAATTGGATTCGGTTCTATACAACACAGCAGAATCACTTCGAGCACTGGCTGTTTTATTGCACTCAGTCATGCCGGCGAGCAGTGAGATTTTGTGGAGCTCTCTCGGCGCCGACAAGAGCATCGGTGATATTTCCGCGCAGAAATTTCGGAGATCTCCAAGTGGGGACAGTTGCCACAAGGATCACTCGTTACCAAGAGCGCTTCCCTCTTTCCGCGATTAGAGACAAGCGCTTAATACTTATGGCTGATCGCCACAATAGAGATGTGGATCGCCCGCACGCTCCACTTCCCGAGCCGTTGCCTGTCGCAACTGTTGATTCGCATGCACATATAGAAATTGTTACCGAGGCGGCACCGGATTCGGCAGAAGTTAAGCAAGTACTTGATGATGCGAAGTCGGTAGGTATCGATCGAGTTGTTCAAGTCGGATATTCAGCAGAGCAATCTCAATGGTGTGTTGATGCGGCAGAGTATTGGAATACATCTGTCTTGGCTGCGGTAGCACTTCATCCGAATGAAGCACCTGTTGTCGCAGATTTGGATCACGACTTTGCTGTCATTGAAAAATTAGCTCAACACGCACGAGTGAGAGCCATTGGTGAGACAGGACTAGATTATTTCCGCACGCCACCGGAGTTGCGTGGAGTTCAACAAGAATCATTCAAGCGACATATCGAACTTGCAAAGAAAACCAAGAAAGCGTTGGTGATCCATGATCGTGATTCGCATGACGACATACTTTCGATTCTGCTTGAAGTTGGCGCTCCAGAGTTAACCGTCTTTCACTGTTTTTCAGGCGATGTTGAAATGGCCAAAATCTGCATTGATAGGGGATATGTCCTCTCTTTTGCCGGCACCGTTACTTTCAAGAATGCGCCTCAACTTCGAGAAGCCGTGAAATTGGTTCCAATTGAACAATTACTGGTGGAGACGGATTCGCCTTTCCTTGCGCCAAGCCCAAACCGAGGTGCACTTAATACTCCTC
The DNA here is from genome assembly GCA_037200085.1 of Actinomycetota bacterium. Lineage (GTDB taxonomy): Bacteria > Actinomycetota > Actinomycetes > Nanopelagicales > Nanopelagicaceae > QYPT01. Next base: position 52,046 of record JBBCHT010000010.1, on the reverse strand, counting down.
GTCATATCGCAACAATTGTGCGGGCAATTGCTCAAGAACGCGGAGAAGATGTTGGAGATTTGGCTGGCGGGCTTTCCATAAATGCCGAACGCGTTTTCGGTTCCTTCTCATGACAACTTTGCTCGGAGCCGCAGAAATCCGAGCCCTTGCGGTTTCACTTGATTTGCGTCCGGCCAAATCCCTTGGTCAAAATTTCGTTATTGATGCCAATGTTTGTCGCAAAATTGTTCGATTAGCTGAAGTTTCTGCCGATGACGTAGCAGTCGAAATTGGCCCTGGATTGGGCTCGCTCACTCTCGCTCTCCTCGATGAAGCAGCTGAAGTCATAGCGATTGAAATCGATTCGCGTTTGGCAAATCAATTGCCGACGACAATTACTTCGCACTCATCATGTGCTCAAAAACTGACGGTAATAAATCAAGATGCGTTACGAATTACTTCGTTGCCAAAGCCGCCAACAGTTCTAGTTGCCAATCTTCCTTACAACATTTCCGTGCCAGTACTTCTTCATTTTCTCGAAACTTTTCCTTCAATCAAAAGTGGAATCGTGATGGTGCAGGCAGAAGTTGCCGATCGACTTGTAGCCAAACCTGGAACGAAGGATTACGGCATCCCAAGTGTGAAAGCTGCTTGGTGGTCCGATATGTCTCACGGCGGAACTATTTCTCGTTCTGTATTTTGGCCAGCGCCAAATGTTGATTCTAAGTTAGCAAAATTTGTGCGACGAGAACCGCCGGCATCGGAGGAGATTAGAAAGATTGCCTTTGCCGCTATTGACGCAGGATTTTCACAGAGAAGAAAGATGCTTCGTTCTGCTCTCAGTACTTGGCTCGGTGGCACAAAAGTTGCTGAAGAAGTATTGATCAACGCAAAGATTGATCCAACGCTTCGCGGTGAGGCGCTCTTGATTGAAGGCTACTGCGCGATCGCCAGCACAGTTCAGCAAATGGGAATAGAGTTTTGATATGACACCAATTGCCGCTCAATCGGTATTGGTGCGTGTGCCAGCAAAAATTAATCTTCAACTCTCTGTCGGGCCGAAAGAGGCTGATGGATTTCACGGATTGGTCACTGTTTTTCAATCCATTTCACTCTATGACGATGTGACCGTTTCACTCGGAGAAGAAGGCTCTGGAATTGAAGTAGAAGTAATTGGTGATCAGACCCACGGAGTGCCGCTAGATAGTACAAATTTGAGTTGTAAGGCAGCAGCGCTGATGTGTGAAAAATTTGACTTGCCTACCGATCTGAAAATAGAAATTAAGAAATCCATTCCTGTTGCTGGCGGACTGGCAGGTGGAAGCGCTGATGCAGCCGGAACAATCGTGGCTATTGACGCTCTCTTTTCACTCGGTTTGTCGAGGGAGGAGATGCACGCGATTGCCGCCACACTCGGAAGTGATGTTCCTTTTATGTTGAGTGGTGGAACCGCAGTTGGTCGTGGTCGTGGAGATCAAGTCACTGCCGCACTTTCTCGTGGGACTTATCACTGGGTTCTTGCTCTCTCCACTGTTGGCCTTTCCACTCCAGCGGTCTATGGAGAATGCGATCGATTGCGTGCGGGTATGCAAGTAACCGCGCCAAAGGTGAATGATCAATTGTTGCAATCACTTCTTGCTGCAGATGCTGCGCAACTTGGAAAAACTTTGGTCAATGATCTTCAACCGGCAGCGTGTTCATTGCGACCAGCTTTGCGATTGATTCTCGATGTCGGTGAAGAGTATGGAGCGCTTGGTTCAATTGTCTCTGGCTCTGGACCGACCGTGGCATTTCTTGTTACAGATGAAGATCATGCGTTAGATCTTGCAGTTGCTCTGACTTCCAGTGGAGTAGTGGGAAGTGTTACGCGAGTTAGTGGACCAGTTCCTGGCGCCAAAGTGATTGAGATTCACTGATTTTGATCGAGTGAAATAACAATTTCACTGAGTAACGCTGAAAGTTGTGATTGCTCAACTTTGCTTAGCGAACGAAGTATTTCTCGTTCTCGTTTCAATAAATCTTCCATCACAGAATCGACGGCTTTCATTCCGGCCTTCGTTAACGTCACCAAACTTCCACGACCATCTTGAGGATCCGCTTTGCGAGTTATGAGATTCAACTCTTCAAGACGGTCGAGTCGATTCGTCATGGTTCCACTCGTCACCATTGTTTGTTGAATCAATTGGCCGGGAGAAAGTTGATGTGGAGCACCCGAGCGACGAAGGGCTGCAAGAACATCAAATCCGGAAGTATCGAGTTCGCCGAAAGCTTTTCGGCGGGCAATATCAAGGTGTCGGGCAATGCGCGTAATTCGACTGAGCACTTCGAGCGGCGAGAAATCCAGATCGGCCCGTTCTCTCTTCCAATCCTGGACGAGGCGGTCAACTTCATCAGCCATGAGCGCCCGCCCTTTCGAACTCTATCGATGCAAAATCTTCCATCTTGAAGTCAAGATATTAGACAACTTTGAGCCGAATAGGTCTAGTCGAGAGCAAGGTCACGAGAATGCCCTTGTTATAGGCGAAATTTTGATCGAACTCGGGTGAATCGTGGTCGAAAGCAGTGCCCTTGATAAGAGAGAATACGTGTTCCGCCATTGTGTAGTGGCTAGCACATGGGCCTTTGAAGCCCAGGGTCCAGGATCGATACCTGGTGGCGGAGCAAGCAAAATTGCCCGCCAGAGAGGTCGATGTCAATCGACTCAAGTGGTGGACAATTAGGCTTACTAGAGATCCATTGGCGCTAGCGGTGGGAGCGGTGTTTGAGCCGACTTGATTATGTGATCGTCTTAGCGGCGGGTGAAGGCACGCGCATGAAATCCGCGACTTTGCCCAAGGTATTGCACACGATCGCTGGTCAGACCCTTCTCGGTCATGTTGTATCTGCAATCACTAAGTTGGAACCCGCTGAAATCCGCGTTGTTGTCGGCGCCGATCGCGAAAAGTTGAAGCGCACCTCAAAGAAATTTCTCCTTCGGCTATTTCGATTTATCAAGACCATCGCGGTGGCACCGGACACGCAACTCAATTGGCGCTCGCCGAGACTAAACCAAGTGGCACGGCGCTCGTTGTTTATGGTGATACACCTTTGCTCTCTGCAGAAACGCTTAAGCAAATCGTCGCGGCTCATATTGATGGGCGATTTTCAGCCACCGTTTTGACTGCCGAATTTCCTGATCCAACTGGTTACGGTCGCATTGTTCGCGCTGACAACGGTGATCTACTTCGTATCGTTGAAGAGCGCGACACTGATGAATTCCAGAAATCCATTGATGAAATTAATTCAGGTGTTTATGTTTTTCAACTTGGAATCACTTCATAAAGCCATTGGAAAATTGACGGCAGGCAACGCGCAAGGCGAGCTCTACCTCACCGACGTCATTGAAATTATGCGAAAGGATGGCGGTCGAGTCGTTCCGATTTTGACTCCTGATTTTGTCGAGATTCTCGGCGTCAATGACCGCGTGCAGTTGGCAGAGTGCGCTGCAATTATGCGAGATCAGATCAATGATTCGCTGATGCGAGAAGGTGTGACCCTGATTGATCCGACTACTACGTGGATTGATTCCACTGTTGAAATTGCCGCCGATGCCACTATCTATCCAGGCACTGCGATTTCGGGAAATTCAAAAATCGCAACTGGCGCTGTCATCGGACCACGGACAACGCTCATTGATAGCGATGTTGCAGCTGGCGCGAGTGTTATCGAGTCCTATTGCCGAGGCGTAAAAATTGGCGAAAACGCCAACGTCGGACCCTTTACCTATTTGCGACCCGGTACAGATCTCGGTGCCAATACTCGCGCTGGAGCATTTGTAGAAATTAAGAATTCTGAATTAGGTGATGGCGCCAAAGTCCCCCACTTGTCCTACGTGGGTGATGCCTCAATCGGTGAAGGAACAAATATTGGCGCCGCCACAATTTTCGTAAATTACGACGGCGCGGAAAAACATCGGATCGAGATTGGTCAACATGTGAGAATCGGCAGCGACACAATGTTGGTTGCACCTGTTTCGGTGGGCGATGGCGCATACACCGCGGCAGGATCGGTAATTACAGAAGATGTTCCAGCCGGGGCAATCGGCGTTGGCAGAGCCAAGCAGCGAAATGTCTTAGGGTGGGTTCTGCGTAAGCGGTCTGGTACAAAATCTGCAGAAGTTGCACAATCTTCAATAACAGCCCAAGAAATCGCCGAGAAAGGAAAACCAACTTCATGAGCGAATTGCGACTCGCTTCAGAAAAGCGTTTACGAATATTTTCTGGTCGTGCTTTTCCCGAGTTAGCTGATTCTGTTGCTCTGGAGTTAGGTATTCCGATTACCCCCTACCTCTTCCTATGATTTTGCGAACGGTGAAATTTTTGTTCGCTTCGAAGAGAGCGTTCGAGGTAGTGATGCATTTGTAATTCAGTCTCACGCAAATCCAGTGAATAAGCACATCATGGAACAACTCATCATGGTCGACGCTCTCAAGCGCGCATCAGCCAAAGCGCATCACTGTTGTTGCACCTTTCTATGGATATGCCCGTCAAGATAAGAAGCACCGCGGTCGCGAGCCAATTACCGCACGTCTTATGGCCGACCTATTCAAAGTTGCCGGTGCGGATCGACTCATGGTTGTTGACCTTCACACATCACAAATTCAAGGTTTCTTCGATGGTCCTGTCGATCATCTTTTTGCACTTCATTGCTCGCAAATTATGTTGGTAGCAAAGTAGATCGCACTCGTCTCACCATTGTCTCTCCAGATTCAGGACGTGTTCGAGTTGCTGAAAGATGGAGCGATTTACTCGGTGGCACACCGATTGCTTTCATTCACAAAACTCGTGATCCTCGAATTCCAAATGAATCTGTTACTGGTCGCGTTGTTGGTGATGTTGAAGGACAAACCTGTGTTGTTATCGATGACATGATCGATACTGCTGGAACTATTACTAAAGCTGTTGATGCATGTTTCAATGCTGGAGCAACAGAAGTAATTGTTGCGGCCACACATGCTGTTCTTTCAGGTCCGGCAGTTGAAAGATTGAAGAGTTCCAAAGTGAGTGAAGTAGTTGTCACTAATACCTTGCCCATTGGCGAGGAATGTCAGTTCGATCGATTGACTGTTCTCTCCATTGCTCCACTGCTTGCCCGCGCAATTCGCGAAGTATTTGAAGATGGCTCAGTTACTAGCCTTTTTGATGGTTTGAGCTAACTTTTCGCTATTTATTCAATCGGATTTGCTCGTTGGGCCTTGTTTTCGCTAACCTTTCGCTCGTTCCGGCGAGGGTAAGCACACCGTAATCGACGGTTTTTGAAAGTCGCGATTTAAATGTGCACTCTTACTGAAACCAACGTGAATTGACCGAAGGTTCTTAAGAGGGAGAATGAAATGGCCGAGATCAGCATCAATGGCGTGAGTCGTACCGAATTTGGTAAAGGCGCAGCACGTCGCGCACGTCGCGATGGATTGGTGCCAGCAGTTATTTATGGCCACGGTGCAAAGCCATCACACATTTCGTTGCCTGCCCGCGAACTTGGCGTCGCTCTTAAAACCTCTAACGTTTTGCTCGACATCATTGTTGATGGCAAGGACTGAGCTCACCCTTCCAAAATCTGTTGTTCGCGATGCGATCAAGGGAACCCTTGAGCACGTTGACCTAGTAATTGTTCGACGTGGAGAGCGCGTTGTTGTTTCAGTTCCAATTCACACCGCTGGTGAATTCGATCGCGATGGAATTCTTGAGCACGTTTCAACAGCGATTGAAGTTGAGACTGAAGCAACCTCTATTCCAAACTTCCTTGCTTTGGATCTCACAGGTCTTGTCGCTGGACATTCACTCTATGCAAAGGATGTAACTCTTCCTGCAGGAATGACTCTCGTCAGCGATCCAAACTCAACAGTTGTTCACTTGTCAGTTCGTTCAAGCCATGATGATGTTTCAGCCGCCGATGCAGCAGTTGCTGCCGCTGCTTCTGCCGCATCTACTGCAGCAACTGAAGCTGCAGCCGCTGCCACAGACAAGTAATAACCAACTAATAACGAAGACTAGGAAGACCTAGCAAGTACCCTTACTTCATGACGTGGTTGATTGTTGGACTTGGAAATCCTGGTCCTGATTATTCCTCCACTCGCCATAACGTCGGACAAATGGTTGTGGACCTACTCGCTTCACAAAATAAATTGAAGTGGAGCACTCACAAATCTCGTTGTGATGTTGCTGCTTACAAAATCGGTGTTGGCGTTTCTGCCGAATCGATCATCATTGCAAAATCTCGAAGTTACATGAATGAATCTGGTGGACCAATCAAAGCGCTCGCCGCTTTTTACAAAGTTGAACCAGCAAAGATCATTGCCATTCACGATGAATTGGATATTCCATTTTCTGCAATCCGAGTGAAATTCTCAGGTGGAGACAATGGGCATAACGGGCTAAAGAGTCTGACCTCATCATTTGCAACCTCTGATTACTTCCGTGTGCGCATGGGAATTGGTCGTCCAATAGGGCAACAAGATCCTGCTGACTTTGTTCTCAAGCAATTCTCATCGGTTGAGAAGAAAACTCTCGAAGACTTTGTGTGTAATGGTGCCGAAGCCGTAGAGTCACTAATAACAAAGGGACTCGAAAGAACACAGCAGGATTTCAACACTTAATTTGAGGAGCACCACCAAATGGCCAAAGTATCGAAGAAACAAACTTTGCGATTGGTTGGAATTGCAACGTCAATTGCTCTACTTTCTGCCGTTGCGATCCAAGGCGCCGAAGCTGCTCCGACCGCATCTCAACAAGTTGCGACTACATCAACGGTCACATTCAAAAATACTTTCTATCGATTTTCTGTAACCCTGCCAGCGACTTGGAAAGGTTACAAAATAGTTACTACAAAATGGTTGGGCTATAACGATTCTTCACAGCATGCAGTAACGAGTGGTCCTTTGATCTCTATTCGCAATCCACTCTGGACTGCAAAGAAACCTCGCCAGGACATTCCCGTCATGGTTTTCACTCTGCATAAATGGAACGCATTGGTCAAAGAAAACTTCCATATAGGAGCAGCTCCAATTGGACCCAGCGAATTGGGTCGCAATGACGCTTATGTTTTCGCACTTCCAGCTCGATATAACTTTGCATTCCTACCTGGTTATAAAGAGGTTGAAAAGATTTTGGCTGGGAAACCTTTAAAGACTTTCGCAAAGGTTGATTCGGGAAAACTGTAATCAAACCGTTGTCATCTGAGAGTGCACAGCGATTCCAAATTGTGAAGAAACGGATAAAGTTCACCCATGTCAATTAAGCGAAGAGTGATCGCACTATCTGCCGCCGTCCTTTCATGTGCTCTTGTTTTGCCAAACGCAAGCGCTGCGACAACTCCAAAAACCTTCGCCATTTACCGTCGTACCAAAAGTGGCTGGTATCGATCTAGCTAAAAAGGGATGCACGAGCATTGGATCATCTTTGGCACTTAACAATGCATTTTTGAAGTTACCAGCAGCCCAACAAACTGAAGCACGCAAAGCACAAACCCATCACTGCCGAAGAGGGCTACATGCTCAAGGCGTTGGAGGCTTTCAAGGCGGCAGCTAAGGCAAATAAAAAGTGGAAAACTCTCGCGGCAAATATCAATACATTCCTAAACGCAAATGACGCAGATACTTTTACAAAAGCATTTGGCACGCTGCTAAGCGCTTGCACCCAAATCAATCCAAAGAAGTAGACGACAAGTAAAAACTCGGCCCCAGAGGGACCGAGTGGTATGAATGAAGCCTAACAGTTGTGTCTGACTTTGGTTACCAATTTGCCGGTTTTGTTAGTTTCCCAATTTGATCTGGTAGTTGAGCGTCAATAAAGTCACTAATTTTTAACTGATACCACCAATGTCTTCCAACTCCTTCGTACGGCAATCCTTTTAGTTTTCCGGCGGTTTGTTTTGAAGTTGGATTGATTACTGCCACGGGAATTCTCTTTCTCATCTCGCGAAGCGGATACGCTAAATCGCTGTCGTTACTTACAACCAAGGCAGCATCGATTCGATCATCCATAGTGTCAATCAGTAGATGTGATGCAACGTTTACATCGGAGCCTTTTTCCTCCCGACGCGCAACCGAAGCCATAAATATTGTGTCAGGTCGAATCGGACCTCGCTCTTCTTTGATCATGATTGGCCAACGTGGTCTAGTGAGAAGGGGACGACCATGTCGATCCGGAAGTGCGAGTGGTGCTTTGGTAGTTCGAAAGACATAGTTTCCGAGTGATACTTCGTCGACAGATTGGAATCTTGTAAGCGCCCGCAGATATACATCTTGTCGTTTTTGACCATCTTGATTCAAACTTCCACTTATTCGTGCCGTACAAAATACGACACGCGAAACTTCCGAGTCATTCCATCCTGATTGGTTCTCGATCAATTGTTGTGAAAGTTTTCTTATATCCAACCATCGCCATCCAGGCACAGATCGACCGCAGAGTCCTCGACCTCCATAAAATAGATTGAATCCATCTACATATACACCCACTCGCATTTTTGTAGGCTAGTCGAGTCGAGTCAGTAGATTGGAAAATCACCTTAAGGTGAGGATAAGTGCATTGACTCCAGATCAACCTGTGTTGCGGAGACCTGCTGCTACGCCGTTGATTGTTAGAAGTAGTGCGCGGATTAGTAGAGGATCAGGCGTTACATCTGAATTGCGAACGCGCTCTAGCAAATTCACTTGGAGTAGGTGAAGTGGTGCAAGGTAGGCATCGCGGACTTGAAGAGTTCTAGCGAGTAGAGGTTGATCTCCGAGCAATTCATCTTTGCCAGTAAGTTTCAGAATCTCGGATTTAGTTAGTTCGAATTCCTCGGTGATGGTCTGAAGGAAATGTTGCAACTCTTCTGGAACAAGGCGGGAAACGTATCGCTGGGCTGTTGCCAAATCTGTTTTTGTAAGTGTCATCTCAACATTGCTAATAATGTTTTGAAGAAGTGCCAATTGGAAAGCATTTCTAGAAGTACGTCGTTCTTGCCCGCTTCGCGAGCAGCTTTTAATCCACTTCCAACTCCGAACCATCCAGGAACAATTTGACGAGATTGTGTCCAACCAAAGACCCATGGAATCGCACGCAGTCCTTCAAGTCCGATGCTGGCATCCGGACGACGAGATGGTCGCGAGCCGAGGTAAAGGTTTCCGAGTTGCTCCACAGGAGTTGAAGCGTAGAAATAAGCAGGTAGATCAGGGTGATCAACTAGCAAGCGATATCTTGCAAAGGAATTGTCACTGACTAATTCCATACAAGAGTTCCACTTCTCCAAATTCTCCGGAGATTGTCGTGGACCGCGATTAAGAATTGTTGCTTCAAGAGCTGCGGCAAGAGTGAGTTCTACGTTTTCGCGAGCGAGGGCCGGGAGTGCGTATTTGTCGCTAATGACTTCGCCTTGCTCTGTCATCTTTATTTGACCATCGATTGATCCCCAAGGAAGTGCGATAAGTGCATCGTAAGTTGGTCCGCCTCCGCGACCAACTGAACCGCCACGGCCATGGAATAGTCGAAGTTTTACGCCATATTTCATTGCGACATCGCGAAGTCTGCGTTGTGCACGGTGAATTTCCCATTGGCTTGTCGCAATTCCTGCGTCCTTATTTGAATCTGAATATCCAAGCATTACTTCTTGAACATCTCCGCGGAGAGTGACGAGTTCTCTATATGCAGGTTGACTGAGGAGCGCATCCAGAATTTCATCTGCCGCTCGCAATTCTGCAACTGTTTCAAGAAGTGGAACGAAACCAATGAGCGCTTTCTTCTTTGAAAGGTCAACAAGATCAGCTTCCTTTGCGAGGATGACGGCTGCAAGAAGGTCATCGGCGCCTTTGGTCATGGAGACGATGTAGGTCTCGATTGCTTCCGGTCCGAATCGATCAATGATGTCGCCAATGGCACTGAAAGTGTCGAAAGTTTTCTTTCCGTTCGCATCAAGATCTGTTGGATCAAAATGATTGACCGAAGTGAGTTCTTTGGCAAGAAATTCTAGGCGTTGAGGTTTTGTAAGTGAGCCGTAGTCGATTGCATCAACTAATTGTTGAAGTGCATGGTGATGTGCTTGAGAATGTTCGCGAATATCCATTGTTGCGTGAGTGAGACCAAATGCGGTCACCGTGCGGATAGTTCTTTCGAGCAGCCCTGTAGCGATGAGTTCGCCGCGGTGTTGAAAGAGAGAGTCACGCATGACGGTAAGGTCCGCAACTAATTCGTGAGTGTCTTTGTAATCACGATGAGGAACATGTGGGCACCTTTTGCGTGGCGAATTCTTGTGAGATTGAGTCGGTGATTGATTGCAGTTGCTTTTAGACGGTACGGCTCTTCGGCGTTGAGGCGACGATATCTGCCTTCGAATTCTGGAAGGTGTGCGAGATCTCGTACTACAGATTCTTCTAGCGCTTTAGAAACTCCGGCAATACGAGTGGAGATAGAGAGAACTTGGCGGATCTCATTCATGGCCGCTTGGGTTACGCGAATTGAGTGACCTACTTGAAGAATTACCGTCTCACGTGTGACATCTGGTGTGACATTGGGATTGCCGTCTCTGTCTCCACCGATCCATGTGCCGAATGAAAGAGGTCGATCGGTTGGGGAGAGGTCAACGCCAATTCTCTTTAGTTCTCGCGCGAATTCATCAAGGACCTCAGGGATAGTTAAATGAAAGAGATCGTCAAGATAGAAGAGCGCGTTCATCGCTTCATCGAGTGGCTCTGGTTGTCCTAAGCGAAGTTCATCGGTCTGCCACAGTAAATCAACGGTTTCACCAAGGCGACGTTCTTGCAATTGTGTAGTTGGTTCGTCAAGTAAATTTGAAATTTGTCCGAGCTTGCTCAAGATAGATCTGCGCGCTGCTTCAGTTGGGTGAGCAGTAAATACTGGGCGAACCATAAAGTCTTTGAGCCAAAGTTTGATATCTGCCGGAGTAATTTCATGTCCACTGACAGGGTGTTCTTGCGCTTCAATAATTTTATCTACAGTGCGGGAGATCCATGATCCTTCATCGATACGCGCTTGCTCAAGAATGTGTGAACGATGAACTTGCTCTGCAACATTTGCAAGATGGAAGTAGGTGCTAAATGCACGAACGAGTTGTACGGATTCCAAAACACTTACATCGGCGAGAAGTTCTTCACCGCCACCTTCGCGAACTGCTTTGCGTACTCGTTCAACTAAATTGAGAAGTTCTTCACCTTCTTGTCGAACAAGAGTTTGTCCAAGCAGGTCGCCCAATCTGCGAACATCACTACGAAGTTCGGCGTCATCAGTCGATGCACCAGATGAACGAGATGAATTAGCGCGAACAGACACTGCGCAATCATCTCAGTGTTTCGCCTGTAGAATGGACGCTGCCCCCTCCCGGGATTTTGGGAGTTGGGGCATGTTGGCATTTCACGTGCCAACTATTGAGACGGATTTCTTGCGACTTCGAAAGAGCCGTATTGAGTTGGAGAGGGAGGTTGAGATGAGAGGACTTCTCGCAACTCTTTCTCAATCTCCTGAGATCGTCGAGTCACTTGATTCGAGCACTGTTGTCGCACCTTCATCGATTTATCCATTCCTGCTAGCACTTAAAGCCCAAGAACGACCTTTGATCGTTGTGACTGCTTCAAGTCGAGGGGCTGAGGATCTAGCTGTCGAACTCCGTGCCCTGCACTCAAGCGTTTTCGAATTTCCTGCTTGGGAGACTTTGCCCTATGAGCGATTGAGTCCTCGAAGTGACACTGTGGCTAAGCGAATTCACGCCCTCCATCAATTGGAAACTTGGAGGGGAGAGGGAAGTACTTCTCATCCGATTGTGGTGACTCCAGCACGAGGGCTTATTCACCAATTCATTGCAGAGTTGGCTCGTTCGCCTTTGATGGAATTAGAGCTCGGTCAGGAAACTGGTTTAGAACCTCTTGTAGAACATCTGACTTCACTTGCCTATAACCGCACGGATTTAGTTGAGCGACGTGGAGATTTTGCAGTGCGCGGCGGCATCGTCGATATTTTCTTGCCACTCTCCGCCCATCCCGTACGAGTCGATTTCTTTGGCGATGAAATCGAAGAGCTTTCATATTTTGAAGTTGCCGATCAGCGCACCACTGGGCCTGTTGATGGAAAGTTATTGATTTATCCATGTCGAGAATTGCTACTCACTCCCGATGTACGAGAGCGAGCGAAAACTCTCCCAGAGAAATATCCAGCAGCCAAGGAAATTTGTGAACGCCTAGTCGAAGGAATTGTTACTGATGGAATGGAGTCGCTGATTCCACTATTGGTTGATGAGCAGGAAAGTATTTTGCATCGCGCACTTTCCAACACAGAAGTCATTTTTGTTGATCAAGAGAGAATCAAATCTCGCTCTGCAGATTTACTTTCGACGAATGAAGAGTTCTTTGCTGCCTCTTGGTCGAACGCTGCATTTGGTGGAGTGGCACCGCTCCATGATGGCAAAGACACATATCTCACATGGGAACAGGTGCAAGATGAACTTCGCGAATTGAGCCTTCCTTCTATTAATTTGAGTTCATTTGGAAGTGACCTAGTTGAGGACACTAATTTCCTCGATTGTTCTGCGATTGAACCGATGAGGGGCGACGCCGAGAAAGCAATTGCCTTAATTTCGGATTCTTTGCTTCACAATCACGCGGTTGTCTTTTCCGCTGTGGGCGCTGGAATGGCTGAGCGCTATGCCGATATTTTCCGCAATGCGGATTTACCTGTGCGGGTAGTTACAGATTTACAGAGCCAGCCACTGCGAGGCACGGTCTATGTCACAACTTCGCAAATGGCACATGGATTTTTAACCCACTCTGCCTCGCTTCTCTTTATTACCGAGCGCGATTTATCAGGAAGTAAAGGAAGTGCAAAGGATGGTGATGCACTTCCATCAAAGCGTAAGCAATCACTTGATCCATTGGAGTTACGTGCAGGGGATTTCGTAGTTCACGAACAACATGGCATTGGGCGATATGTGGAGTTGGTACATCGCACGACAGGATCAATCACTCGTGAGTACTTAGTCATCGAATATGCGGCGGCAAAACGCGGGCAACCGGGGGATCGAATATTTGTTCCGACGGATTCACTCGAGCAGGTAAGTAAATATATTGGTGGTGAAGCACCTGCTGTTCATCGTATTGGAAGTGGTGAATGGCAGAAAGCAAAGGGTCGCGCTCGCAAAGCAGTACGACAAATTGCCGGAGAACTCATTCGACTATATGCAGCGCGGACAAGTTCGCCTGGATATGCATTTTCACCAGACACTCCTTGGCAGCGAGAACTCGAGGATGCTTTTTCCTATGTAGAGACTGCCGATCAACTTTCTACGATTGAAGAAGTAAAGCGGGATATGGAGAAGCCATATCCGATGGATCGAATCATTTGTGGCGATGTTGGATATGGCAAGACGGAGATCGCGATTCGCGCAGCATTTAAGGCAGTTCAAGATGGCAAGCAGGTGGCAGTTCTTGTTCCGACAACGTTATTGGTGCAGCAACACTCAAATACTTTCGGAGAGCGTTACTCAGGATTTCCGGTTCGTGTTGCAGGACTTTCGCGTTTCAATACGGCGAAAGAGAGCAAAGATATTTTGCATGATCTTTCATCAGGAGCAGTTGATGTCATCATCGGCACACATCGCCTTCTCTCGAGCGATGTGAACTTCAAGGATTTGGGTCTGGTTATTGTCGATGAGGAACAGAGATTTGGTGTTGAGCAGAAGGAATCGCTTAAGAAATTACGCACTTCTGTAGATGTTTTGGCGATGTCTGCAACTCCAATTCCAAGAACACTGGAAATGGCTGTCACGGGAATTCGTGAGATGTCGACCATCACGACACCGCCGGAGGAACGTCATCCGATTCTGACTTACGTTGGTGCGAGTGAGGATGCGCAAATTTCTGCAGCGATCAGGCGTGAATTGTTGAGAGATGGTCAAGTTTTCTATATTCACAATCGAGTTGAATCGATTGATCGTGCAGCTTCACATATTCAAACTCTCGTACCTGAAGCTCGTATTCGTGTTGCTCATGGTCAGATGAGTGAAAATGTCTTGGAAGATGTCATTCTCGGATTTTGGAATCGAGATTTCGATGTTCTTGTATGCACAACCATCGTTGAAAGTGGACTCGATATTGCGAATGCAAATACTTTGATTGTTGAGCGAGCTGAGATGTTTGGACTTTCGCAATTACATCAATTACGTGGGCGAGTTGGTAGAGGCCGTGAACGCGCATATGCCTACTTCCTCTACCGTGGAGATCAACCACTTTCGGAGTTGGCACTTGATCGTTTGAAGACGATCGCGGCAAATACAGATCTCGGTTCAGGAATGCGAGTGGCGCTCAAAGATTTAGAAATTCGCGGAGCTGGAAATTTATTAGGTGGTGAACAATCGGGGACACATTGCAGATGTTGGATTCGATCTCTACATGCGCATGGTCGGTGAAGCTGTTCAGGATTACAAGAGTGGAATTCTTGATGTTGAAGAAAAATCACTTGAATGCAAAGTGGAACTTCCCATCAATGCGCATCTCCCTCACGAATATGTCATGGGTGAGCGGTTGCGCCTTGATCTCTATCGCAGACTTGCAGATGCAGTGTCACCAGAAGTTGTCGAAGAAATTCGAAGCGAATTAATTGACCGCTTTGGTCCTCTTCCAGAGGAGGCCGCTCATCTACTTGGTGTGGCCCAACTCCGCGCACTAGCGAAATCCTTGAAATTAACTGAGGTCGTTCTGCATGGAAAATTCCTTCGAATTGGTCCAGTCCGACTTCCCGAATCTCTACAGCTACGGCTTTCGCGGATGTATCTTGGCTCGCTTTATAAACCCGCAATTAGAGTGGTTTTGGTCGCACTTCCCGCGGCGCAATCATGGGCGCCGTCGTCAACTGAAGCCGAGATGGTGGATACTTCTCTTCTGGCTTGGGTTACCGAAGCCATCAAGAACTTGTAGTGCCCCAGGCACCAACGAAAGCGAGTACTTCGTGAAGAAAGTCATCATCCTTATTGCCGCTGCCGGAGCTCTCGTTTTGACGGGATGTTCGCAAGTTGGAGTTGCCGCCACTATCGGCAAGACCAAGATCACGCAGTCAACGGTGCAAAAGAGTATTGATGAAGCCCTCGCCGAGCGTGGAAAGGTCGACACCTCCGGGATGCAATTGGAGACAGGCTCAGCCTTCAACCGAAACCAACTTCGCTTCCATGTCATCTCTGTTCTTCTTGGCGCGGTCACCAAGGATGTCAAGATTGGTATAACGAAAGCTGAAATCGATCAGCGACGAGCGGAGATCGTTACCCAAGTTGGCGGTGAAGATAAGTTGCCTTCCGCCCTTGTCGGAGCTTCCATCGCCCCTCACGATTTTGATGAGTACATCCAATTGATTTTGATGTCAGAAAAACTTGCAGCCTACGAAGAGACGGTTGGCGTTGCTTCAGAGGATGCCGGAACCGCGATTCAAGCGGCAATGGTTGCCAAGGCAAAAGCTTTGAAGGTAACGATCAATCCTCGCTACGGAGTCTGGGATTCTGCAGCAGGTGACATTGTTGCGGCTGAAGCTGCCGGTGATGCAGCAACTCCTGCTCCATCAGCTGCAGCAACTACGACACCGTAATCATTTTTGAATGACAACCACACCGGAGAGTTCGGAAGTGGCTGGGTCGCATTTGCTAGAACTTGTTGCGGTGATGGATCGTCTGCGCTCGCCAGGTGGTTGTGTTTGGGATGCAGAACAAACTCACGAATCACTTTTGAAATATTTGCTGGAAGAGTCCTACGAATATATCGAAGCCGTTGAAACTTCTGATCGCGAAGCGATGCGTGAAGAGTTAGGCGATGTACTTTTGCAAGTTTATTTTCATGCGCGAATGGCTGAAGAACATCCGACTGAACCTTTTTCAATTGAGGATGTAGCAAAGAGCGTTGCAGAAAAATTAGTGCGACGGCACCCCCATGTATTTGGTGATGCTGTTGTGAGTTCGAGTGATGAAGTTTTAGAAAATTGGGAAGCGCTCAAAAGCGCAGAAAAAGGAAGAACATCAGCCGTTGATGGCGTGCCGCTGGCTCAACCCGCTTTGCCGCTCGTGGAAAAACTCTTGTACAGGGCAGAGAAAAATAAAATAAAATTGGATCTGCCTACTCGCATCGCTGAACCAACTGAAGCAACAAACGAAGCTGTCGGCGAAGTATTGCTTGCAACAATTGCTTGGGCGAACGCTCATGGAGTTGATCCAGAAGTGTCGCTGCGTGGAGTTGCTCGAAAACTAGTGGCAGAGATAGAGAATTTGGAAAGCACGGTAGGATAAGTCGGAATCAAAGTTGATTTCGCAAAGTTGAGTACCTATATCAGTAGAGAATTTGAGGGTTAATTGTGGCGATCATTGAAGCAATTGGTGCACGCGAAATACTTGATTCACGGGGAAACCCAACTGTAGAAGTTGAGATTGCACTCGAAGATGGAACCCAGGCTCGAGCCGCAGTGCCAAGTGGTGCATCCACCGGCGCATTTGAAGCATCCGAACTTCGCGATGGCGGAGCCAGATACGGTGGCAAAGGTGTCGATAAGGCAGTCGGATTTGTTCTCGATGAAATTGCGCCAGTAGTTATTGGACTTGATGCGCAAGATCAAAGACTTATTGATGACGAGATGATTCATCTCGATGGAACGCCAAATAAATCTAGACTCGGTGCCAATTCAATTCTTGGCGTATCCCTTGCCGTTGCAAAGGCGGCTGCAGAGAGCGCCGACCTATCTCTCTTCCGTTATGTAGGTGGCTCGAACGCACACGTCTTGCCAGTGCCGATGTTCAATATTCTCAACGGTGGCGCGCATGCCGATACCAACGTTGATATTCAGGAATTCATGATTGCACCAATCGGCGCTGCTACCTTTAAAGAGTCACTTCAATGGGGCGCAGAGATTTATCATGCACTCAAATCAGTATTGAAAAAGCGCGGGCTTGCTACCAGCGTGGGCGATGAAGGTGGATTCGCTCCAAACCTTGAGAGCAATCGTGCAGCTCTAGATCTCATTGTCGAAGCGGTCGGCATTGCAGGGCTCAAGCCAGGTAAAGATGTTGCACTGGCTATGGATGTTGCTGCCACAGAATTTCATTCTGAAAAAGGTTATGAATTTGAAGGAGCAAATAAATCCTCTGATCAGCTCATTGCTTACTATGCAGAGTTGGTCGCCGCTTACCCATTGGTCTCAATCGAAGATCCATTGAGTGAGGATGATTGGGATGGCTGGGCAAAGATGACATCCGAATTGGGATCCAAAGTGCAAATTGTTGGCGATGATTTATTCGTTACAAATCCCATTCGCCTTTCAAAGGGAATTGCAACAAATACTGCGAATGCTTTGCTCGTTAAAGTGAATCAAATTGGAACGCTGACTGAAACTCTTGATGCAGTGGAGTTGGCACATCGCGCCAACTATCGTTCAATGATGTCTCACCGATCAGGTGAAACAGAGGACACGACAATTGCCGATTTGGCAGTTGCTACCAATTGCGGACAGATAAAGACCGGTGCTCCAGCTCGAAGCGAGAGAGTGGCAAAATACAACCAATTGCTTCGCATTGAAGAAGAACTTGGTGAAAGCGCCACCTATGCAGGCAGTACCGCTTTCCCACGCTTTAAGATTTAAGACATGACGCGTGCTCGCTCAGAGACTTCTCGAAAGAAAAGTTCTGGGCGGGCCTTAACGCTCTCTGTCGTTCTATTTCTTCTCGCATGGACTCTCGCTCCGCCAGCACAAAGATATTTTGCTCAACGTGCCGAGATAAATGCCCTTCATGCTCAAGTAAATGCCAACAAAAGTGCGCTGGTGGAGGCGGCAAAGGAATTGGAAATGTGGCGCGATCCCGAATATATAAAGTCGCAAGCTCGTGAGCGGTTGCATTTTATTTTGCCAGGGGAGCGTCAATACATTGTTACTGATAGATCTGAGGCGACAACTGCAGCCCCTAAGACAGCGGTTGCGAAAAATATTCCAAATGACCTTCCTTGGTACAACAAGTTGATTGCCTCGATAACTGAAACTGGTATCAAATGAGTGGCGCTACTGAGTCAGATTTGCTCTGTATTGAAGAGCAACTCGGTCGCAAACCGCGCGATGTTCATGCCATTGCCTATCGCTGCCCATGTGGTGAACCCGCGGTCGTCGAAACAATTCCTCGTCTTGCCGACGGAACGCCCTTCCCAACTTTCTATTACGCAACATGTCCGCGATTGACCGGAGCGATCTCAACGCTGGAATCTTCAGGGTTAATGGCCGACATGAACGCGCGACTGGCAATTGATGCTGAATTATCTGGCGCTTATTTTGCGGCACACGACGATTACATTGCCGCGCGTTCTGCCCTCGGCATTGATGTTCCAGAAATTTCGAACATTTCAGCGGGTGGCATGCCAGACCGCGTTAAATGTTTGCACTCACTCGTGGCACATTCTCTTGCTGCCGGAGCTGGAGTAAATCCTCTTGGTGACGAAGCCCTTGAGAAGTTACCTCAGTGGTGGCTTGAATCTCCATGCTCTGAATTCCAATCTGCAAGTGAGGGCAAACCAAATATGAGAGTGGCAGCAATTGATTGTGGAACAAATTCAATTCGACTATTGATCGCAGATATTTCTGGTGAGTCTTCCGAGAAATTTATCGCGAAATGGAAATCGTACGTTTAGGTCAAGGCGTGGATAAGACTGGAGAATTTCATCCCGAGGCGATTGAGCGAACACTCAATGCGGTGGATGCTTTCACAAGCGAAATTCGTCGCAGGGGAGTTGAGAAGATTCGATTCTGTGCAACGAGTGCATCGCGTGATGCGACAAATAGAGATCTCTTTCTCAACGGTGTTCATGATCGTTTAGGAATTTATCCAGAAGTGATTTCCGGAAATGAAGAAGCTTCCCTCTCCTTTCGTGGCGCGACCCAAGAACTTTCTCAAGCAGAATCGCCATTTTTAGTAGTAGATATAGGCGGCGGATCAACAGAATTCGTCTATGGATCGACCTCCGTTGAACACGTAAAAAGTGTAAATATTGGCTGTGTTCGTATGGCAGAGCGTCATTTCCACAACGATCCACCGACGCATTCAGAGATTGAAACCGCACGAGCAGATATCCAAGAGGCAATCAGTATTGCTGCCGGAATAGTTCCCATTACGACTGCTCGCACTCTCGTTGCCGTAGCGGGTACAGCGACAACTGTGGCTGCGGCTGCGTTGGATTTACCCGAATACGATCGATACTCAATTCACTTAGCCCGAATTCAAGCCGAGAAAGTTCATACAATTTCTAAACTCTTCCTATCGATGAACCATGATGAACGAGCTGCACTCGGATACATGCATCCTGGACGAGTGGATGTCATCACCGCAGGAGCACTGGTGCTCTCTGAGGTCATGTCTGCAACAGGAGCAAAAGAATTTGTTGCCTCAGAAAGTGACATCCTTGATGGAATGGCATGGTCACTTGTCGAAAGTTGATTCCTTCGATGCCCTTGATGAAGAAATAATTCAATGTAGAGCATGCCCACGATTGGTTTCATGGCGCGAAGAAATCGCAATCACAAAACGAAAGTCATATATCGATGAGGAATATTGGGGCAAACCAGTAACGGGATTTGGTTCTAAAAAACCGAAGATGTTGATTATTGGATTAGCACCTGGTGCACATGGCGCGAATCGCACGGGAAGAATTTTCACTGGAGATTCCTCAGGAGATTGGTTGTATGGATCGTTATATCGAATTGGAATTGCGAAAATTCCTACAAGTCTTTCGCGAAATGACGGTCAAGCTCTCAAAGAAACACGAATTACATGCGCAGTGAGATGTGCGCCCCCTGACAACAAACCGACAACAGAGGAACGTGATACCTGCTCGCCTTTTCTGCTTCGCGAATTCAAATTGGCGCTACCAACGACTCGATCATTTGTTTCGCTAGGTAAATTCGGATGGGATGCAACCTTTCGAACACTTCGAGAGTGCGGCATCGAAGTGAAAGCAGCGAAATTTACTCATGGTGCTGAGGTACGTTTTTCGCATCTCGGTAAGGAAAATTTAGTGATCGCTAGTTTTCACCCGAGTCAGCAGAACACCTTTACGGGGAAATTGACGCGAGAGCAGTTGGATTTCGTTCTCCAAAAAGCGGGTAGATTTGCCGGCATTGCGCCCTCGTAGCCCAATGGCAGAGGCAGAGGACTTAAAATCCTCCAAGTGTGGGTTCGACCCCCACCGAGGGCACTACAAAAAAGTTGCGAACCGACTTAATTTAATTGAGTTTTGGCTTCTGAAAATAACTCTTTTGCCGTTTCCATTGCTAGTTCGGCTAGAGATTTTCCGATTGGTTTGGCCGAGTACATTCGTGAGTTTCTACTCTTTCGTAGGTCATCAAAGTTCGTGACTGCAATTCTTGCAGGGGAGTTTGAGAATAAAATAGTTAAGAATTCACCTAGAACAGCGTGGTGTCCGTCAATAGGTGCTGGTTTGTACCCATAGGCCGCCATTGTTGCCTCTCCGATATCGTGGCAGACCGTATAGGCGGTGTCGTAGAGAACACCAACGCTCGAGATATTTGCGAATTCACCAATCGCTTCAGAAGCTTTCTCCATAAACATTTGAGTCTTAACAAGATCTATAGGAACAGTTTTTAATCTGCCGACGGCAATCTCTGAAGTTAGTTGCTCCATTTGTTCGTTGGTCAGTTGTAAAGGATTCACGATGCTGCAACTTTTTTCTGACTACCAATGATTTCGATAACACCTTCTTTACGAATTTGCTGATTGAAAGGCGTTTTGGCTAGCCACTCTCTCTTGCTCAAAATTATCGGATTAACTTCGATACCTAACGCGCGACTAACTCGTCTCGAGAGATCATAAATTTTCCTTACATCAGGTTGACCGACAATAAGAAGATCAATATCAGCTGGAACTTTGCCCTGCTCGCCGAGTGTCCGACGTGCCCAAGAACCAAATATTGCTGCCAAAGTAACACCTGACACTTTCTCTAGTTCGGCTTTAAGTAGTGGTACTGGACCTGTCGATAATTCAAGTAGCTCTTTAAGTGATCGGTAATAAGGCGATTCTTTGTTGGGAGAGAAGAAACGATAATTACCGTTCTTCTTTTCAATCAGAATACCCGCCTGCAGTAAACGACCGATTTCTCGGTGAACTGTTGGGTATGGAATGGATAGTTGTGTACTTACTTCTTGTGCCGTGCTTGGTTCACGTGAGAAGTAGAGGAATGAGAGCACCCGCGCTTGATTTCCCGAGCGAAATAAGGGCAAGAGTAGAGGTGGTTGTGTTCTCATATAACGGATATTACTCTCCATTATATTGATAGACAATGAGTGAAGAAAGGTATTCAAGGAGTTTTCTCAGTCTTTATGCGAGAAGTTAATTTCGAGGGAAGATTCTTAGCCCTACCATTGTTTTCTTGTGCAGATGGAAATTCCATCAGCACGTTATCGGTCTTTTAAGGAGACACGAAGATATGCGCAGTTCAAACCCTGTTCTGGGACGAGCCTTTAGCCAGCGAGGTTTCGCGGCTATGGACCCAACCACTACAACTCAAGCACCAGCGGATTCGCTTGAGACTTTGTACAACGCACCAGCAGCATCATCGCTACGCACAGGTCGAATGACCATTGATGATGTCGTTACTCGCACGGGAATTCTCTTTGCAACACTCGTTGTTGTGGGAGCCGCAGCATGGACTCTCGATTTTGGAACTGGCGCACTCATCGTCGGAATTTTCGGCGGGTTTGCCCTTGCGATGGTCAATACATTTAGCAAGACCGTCCGTCCAGCTTTGATGATTGCCTACGCTGCATTTGAAGGTCTCGCTCTAGGTGCACTTAGCCATATCTACAACACGATCTATCCAGGAATTGTTAGCCAAGCAGTTGTTGGGACGCTGGCTGCTTTTGCTGGTGTGCTATTTGCATACCGAAGTGGCCGTATCCGTGTAACTCCACAATTCACTCGCATGGTGATGGGCGCCGCTATTGGGTATTTGGTACTCGCAGTCATCAGCATGCTTGCAGGATTTGCAAACGTTGGTGATGGTCTTGGTTTCTACGGAGTAAGCGGTCTCGGATTACTACTTGCACTTGCAGGAGTAGGACTTGCCAGCATTTTCCTCGTACTTGATTTTGATCAAATCGAAAAGGGAATCAAGGCTGGACTACCAGAGCAAGAATCGTGGAGAGCTGCATTTGGCTTGATGGTGACCCTTGTCTGGCTTTACATGGAAGTTTTGAGACTTATCTCAATCCTTCGAAACAACTAGTAATAATTAAGTAGCTTCAGCAGGTAAATGTGATTTGCGGGTCTCTCCCAAGAAATATGCCAATGGGAGAGATACCGCAAATACAACAGCGCTAACTGCAAAAGCGGTTCGATAGGAAAACAGATCTGAAATAACTCCCACAGTTAGTGGACCAATAATCATTCCAGCATCCCCTGCCATCTGCCATAGCGCGATGACTTGACCGCTCTTTCCTCGGATTACGTCACCCACGATATTGCCGGCGTTGTCGAGAGGAATGCGCCGCCTACACCCATGATTCCCATGGCAATGAAATACATCCAGGGATGGATTGCAAAAACAAGAAATAGAGTTCCAGTGAAAACGACAGTGGATCCAATAAGTAGTGCGGTGCGCCTGCCACGTTCATCTGAAATTGTTCCGGCAGGCAGCAAGAGAAATCCCTGACAAATGGCCATCACGGCAAAGCCAAAACCAAGCACCGTTGAACTTGAATGAAGTTGTTCGGTAATGAAGAGCGGCAAGATTGATGCTCGCAGCCCCAACAAAATCCAGTTAGTTACGAAGGTGACAACCAAGGCAGTTCTATATGGAGCAATGGCGAGAGCTTCAGGGAGTGGCATCTTCTCTTCATTGGATTCATCTTTTTTGGTTCCGGCAATTGTCGGACTAAGAAAGAAAAATCCAATAGTTCCGGCGACAGCGAGAGAGAAAGAGTAAGCAAGCAGTGGCGCTCGCAAAGTGATTGCACTCAGAATTCCCCCGATTGCGGGGCCGGCAATTGCACCGAAGAGAAAACTGCCGTTGTAAACCGATTGTGCTCGCCCTCGTAGATCATCAGGCACAGATCGCATAATGATGGACCCTGCGTCATTGCTTTTGAATCAGAGATTGCCGAACCGGATAAGGAAGGCAGCGCCCTTCGCTACCGTGGAGTAGATATTGAAGATTTAGTTGGTCGCATTTCCTTTGGAAATGTTTGGGGTTTGCTCGTTGATGATTCATTCACACCTGGACTTCCAACTACCGATGCACTTCCACTGCCAGTTCGTTCGGGGGATGTAAGAGTCGATGTTCAATCATCCATTGCAATGCTCGCCCCAGAAAAGGGAATGAAACCTCTCCTAGATATCACTGATGAAGAGGCGCGAAATAATTTGGCACAAGTATCTGTGGCAGTCCTTTCTTATGTTGCGCAATCAGCGCGTGGTACAACTCTTCCTGCTGTTCCAGAATCAGAGATCGACAAAGCAAAGAGCGCAGTAGAGCGCATGATGATTCGTTGGCGTGGAGAACCTGATCCACTACATGTTCGCGCGATTGATGCGTATTTTGTTTCTGCTGCAGAACATGGAATGAATGCATCTACATTTACTGGTCGAGTCATCGCATCAACAGGTGCAGATGTTGCAGCATCAATCTCTGGCGCAATCGGTGCGATGTCTGGCCCACTCCATGGCGGTGCGCCTTCACGTGTCTTGCACATGATTGAAGACGTTGAAAAAAGCGGAGATGCACGCGCATATGTAAAAGGAATTATGGATCGCGGTGAAAGATTGATGGGCTTTGGACATCGCGTTTATCGCGCTGAAGATCCACGCGCTCGCACACTGCGTCGGACTGCAAAAGAGCTTGGCGCCCCACGATATGAAGTTGCGTTAGCGCTTGAGAAAGCTGCACTTGCGGAATTACACGAACGCCATCCAGAGCGAGTGCTTGAAACCAATGTTGAATTTTGGGCAGCAATTGTTTTGGATTTTGCGCAAGTACAAGGTCCACTTTTTACTTCAATGTTTACTGCCGCGCGCACTGCAGGTTGGTCTGCACACATTTTGGAGCAGAAGAGAACAGGTCGTTTAGTTCGACCTTCCGCTCGTTACATCGGATTAGCTTCAAGAAAGCCAGAGACGGTCGCAGGATTTAGTACCTCTCTTTAATAATCAAGAAGAAGCGACAGGAACGTTTGTAACAAGTTGTAATAACTCTTATGCAAGCATGCAAAGAGTTCTGCAATAAGAATGATTTATAACAATTCGGCAACTATGCCTATTTAAGGCTACTTTTTACCGATTTTTCTTTGCCTATTCACATAAAGAGAGTGAAATTAGATATCTGCTGCCCTCGCGGCAGAATCTATAACGCCTACATGGGAGAACAAATGAAGAATAGATTTCTGAAAGGTTTTGCGGTTACCGCTGCCTTGGCAATTGCCACAGGTCTAGCAGTAACCCCTGCACATGCGGCCAATGAAGTTGTGGTCTGGGCAGACGAAACCCGCGGACCAAACCTTGCAAAGGTTATTGCCGCCAAAGGCGACTGGGTCGCTGGATACACAATCAAGATTGTTTCCTTCTCCAGCTTCGACGCTTTGAAGGATGCCTTTGATAAGGCAACCGGCACCAATGGTCCAGATATCGTCGTTGCTGCAAATGACTGGGTACCAACTGGCGCAAAGAGCGGCAAGTTGGCACCAATTACTTTGACTGCGGCGCAGAAGTCACAGTTCAACCCAACTCAATTCTTTGATCTTTCCTACAAGGGAAAGCTCTACGGAGTTCCTGTTGACATCAACAACGTTGCGATGATTTACAACACCAAGTTAGTTTCATCTGCACCAAAGAACTTTGGTGACATGGTTGATTACTACAAGGCGAACAAGAGCTCCAAGAGTCTTAAAGCTGGACTCTGCATCGCTGGTGGCGGAATGTCATGGGGCGCACATTCAGTATTCTCAGCGCTCGGTGCAGATGCATACTTGATGAGCTCAAAGGGCGCAGTCAACACAGTCCAGAGCTTCAACCCATCAACCTTCGGTGCAAATGTTAAGAAGTATCTTCTTAACGGCGACGGAACAAGCAATGGCTTCTTCCCAGCAACAGACACTGGTTGCAAAGACAACTTCCTTGCAGGTTCAGTTCCATTTGCCGTCATCGGTAACTGGGAGTGGAGCGATTATGTTGCTAAGGGATTTGCAATGAACTTGATGCCAGTTCCATCTGTAAATGGTGGAGTCGGCCACATGTTCGGCAGCGTTAGCGGTGCTCTTCTTACAACATTTGCTGACAAGCATGGTGTTGCTGCTGGTGCAAAGTCAGTTCTTACCAACTTCTTTGGATCAACTGCAGGACAGGTTGCATACCAAGCGCTAGAAGGACGACCACCAGCCAACAAGGGTGCTCAAGCAGATCCAACAGTGAAGGCTGCACAAGCAGGCTTCGGATCAGCAGCAAGCCTTGCTGGTATTCCACAAATTGGTGCATTCCTTAACGGTGCATCTGGTGGAACAAGTTACTGGGATTCAGCTCCTGCATATTGGACAGCAGTTCTCATTAACCACAAAGATCCAGTTGTCGAAGCACGAAAGCTTGCTGCAATCTGGAAAGCAAATGTTGCAGCAGGTAAGGGCGATCTCTAAAGAGATAGCTAGTAGTCATATCCTGTAAAGGTGGATAGTGTGGGCGAGAGAAATTCTCGCCCACACTTTCCTTATATGTGACATATAAATGAGAGATAAAAAGAGCCTAGAGAAACAAGATTGGCGTAGATAGTGAATCCGCTGTTCAAAAGACAATTCTCACTAGTCGCCAAAGTCGTTGTGCTTGCAGGAATTTCTGCAATTCTTTTATTGCTCTGCCAAAGTGCATTTGCTCAACATGAGTATGTGATTTCAGCATTCCTTTTTCTTGCGACCGTTGCCTTTAATTATGTCTATCTTTTCTCCAAGGCAGCTCACTTTAAATTCTTCCTACCAGGAATTCTCTTTCTTATTGCCTTTGTCATTGCCCCCAATTCTCTACACGGGGGTGATGTCGGTATTCAATTACAAAACTGGAAATATCATTTCTAAGCAGGAAGCGATCGATCGAGTTACTGCTCTTGGAGTTGAGCCAGATCAGGCGGGAACGACCTTTGACATTATTGTTGGCAAGACAGATTCTGGTGAGTATGCCGTCTTGGTTTCAGATATCGCCAACAATGAATACTTCGTTTCAACGAAAACTCAACGGACCTCCGTTCCTGTTTCAGATGTGAAGCTCAATGAGTATCAAGTGGCGACGACTGCTCCACATTTCACTCAAGTTTCGGATCAGGATTTGGCTGGGAACGAGGAGTATTCGAAGATCCGCTATCTCTATTCAGGTAAGTACTTCATCGTTGCAGATCAACCCAATGTCGGTGTTGTATTTAGACAAACCTTGGCTTATCACGCCAATACAGATACATTCACAAATCTCATCGATGGCAAGGTTTATCGAGACAATGGTCGTGGTAATTACGCCAATATCGATGATTCCAAAGAGATATTGGAGCCCGGTTGGCGAGCGCCAAACTGGTTCTCTAACTACACGAAGTTATTGACCGATGACAAGGTAAGAGGGCCATTCGCAAGAGTCTTTATTTGGACCATTATTTTTGCCGTCGCAACTGTGCTCTTCTCATTCGCGTTGGGATTACTTGGTTCACTAGCCCTCAATAAAGCACTTCGTGGTCGTCGAATCTATCGCTCGATTTTTATCTTGCCCTACGCAATGCCGAGCCTTATGAGTATTTTGATCTGGGCTGGAATGTTCGATACGGAATTTGGAGCGATCAATCACTTATTAGGAACTCACATCGCCTGGTTTTCTAATGCGAGCTTTGCTAGGGCCGCCGTGATTCTCGTTAACGTCTGGCTTGGTTTCCCGTATTTTTATTTAATTACGACAGGTGCGCTCCAAGCGATACCAAGTGAACTATTGGAAGCTGCCGCTATTGATGGAGCAAATGGGCGACAAATATTTAGAAAGATAACTCTGCCGTTATTGTTGCAGATTCTCTCTCCGCTCTTGATCGCTTCCTTTGCTTTCAATTTCAATAACTTCAACTTGATCTACCTCCTTACGGGTGGAGGACCGAAAGATCAATTGGGAGGTCAGATCGCTGGAGCGACCGATATCTTAATTAGTTATACCTATCAAATTGCCTTCGGTTCAAGCGTTCAGGATTTAGGTCTGGCTAGCGCTATTTCAGTTTTGATTTTCTTTATCGTTGGAGCAATTTCACTCTACAGTCTTCGTAGATCGAAAGTTTTGGAGACCTTTGGATGAAAATGCAGATATCAAATAAATGGGTAAGGGAAAACCTATGGCGACATGCAGTTGCCATTGTCATGTGGCCTATTCGCGCTCTTTCCTCTCTATTTAGTTGTGATTTCTTCACTCAACCCAACAGGAAGTTTGCGACTAACCTCTTTTATTCCAGAGACGATCTCCTGGAACAACTACAAACTACTTTTCACTAGTCCAGCAATTCCATTTTTAACATGGGTTAGAAATTCACTAGTGATCGCCTCCCTCGTCGCAGTGATTTCGGTGGTGATTGGCGCAGCGGCTGCTTTTGCATTTAGTCGATTGCGATTCAAAGGACGAAAGACTGGAATTCAAGTTCTCCTTTTGGTGCAGATGTTTCCCGCGGTGCTAGCCATTTCTGCGCTATATGTAATCATGGATCGCGTTTATCGATTTGCCCCTTCAATTGGCCTGGGATCACAGCCTGGATTGATTTTGGTTTATTTGGGTGGAGCAATGGGCGTAAATATTTGGTTGCTCAAAGGTTTCGTAGATTCGATTCCCATGGAGTTGGATGAAGCCGCCAAGATTGATGGCGCCAGCCCAGCACAAATTTATTGGTTGATATTTATTCCACTTGCAGCTCCAGTGCTCGCTGTAGTTACTCTGTTGAGCTTCATTGGTACTCTCAATGAATATATTCTGGCTCGATTGTTCCTAGTTGAGATGACAAGTCGCACCGTGGCAGTTGGGTTGCAGCAATTCATTAGTGGTCAATATGGGCAGAACTGGGGGCCATTCGCCGCCGGTTCTATTCTTCTTTCGATTCCCATCGTATTGATAATGCTTTCTCTTCAAAGATTTATCGTCAGCGGACTAACTGCAGGATCGGTTAAAGGATAATTTTGAAAAGTAAGATTTCTTTTGCAGTTGTTCTATCGCTTTTCTTAGGACTTGCTTCTCTTTCACATGCCTCAGGAGAAGTCACAACAACCACTCGAGTTGGGTTGAGTTCAGATCTCATCTACTTTGTGATGCCAGATCGATATAGAGATGGCGATACCAGCAATGACAATCTTGATGGTTTTGATCCAACAAGTACTGCTTTCTTTCACGGTGGTGATCTCAAAGGGCTAACAGGAACATGTTCGCCCGGCGATGATGGGTTAGCGAGAATTAAATCCCTCGGCTTTACCGCTGTTTGGGTCACTCCACTCGTTACCCAACAACCCGCGACTGCCGGCGGTGCTGGTTATCACGGCTATTGGGGCGTGGATTTTGTCGATGTCGATCCGCATTTAGGTACTAGGCAGGATCTTTTGGATTTCGCTGCTTGCGCTAAGAAATTGAAATTGAAATTGATTCTCGACATTGTCACCAATCACACAGGTGATGTCATTCAATACAACGATCACGATGCTTATATTCCAGCCGGTTCGGAGAACGCAAAGAAACCTGAGTGGCTCAATGACATCTCCAACTATCACAATGTGGGAGATCTCAACCATTGCTGGGGCGATGGAGATTGTTTAAAGATCGGGGATTTCAGTGGACTCGATGACTTGGCTACAGAAAAAGAAGTTGTCTGGCGGGGATGGGCCGACGTATATGGAGAGTGGATTAAGGATTTAGGGCTCTCTGGGTTTCGAGTGGATACAGCAAGACATGTAGATGACAATTTCTTTAAGAATTGGTCGCCACTTATTCAGCAGACGGCCAAAGATGCAGGAATTAAAGGCTTTACAATTTTTGGTGAAGTCTATTTATTCAGCCCCATTGAAATCATGACCTATATTCGACAAAACAAAATTCAAACTCTTCTCGATTTTCCATTTGAACAATCAGCGACAAGTTTTGCATCAGGCTTTTCTAGCGCGGCAGACTTGCAGAGATTTTTTCTCAATGATGATTACTACACAAGCCAATCTTCCTCTGCGAGCAACTTAGTGACTTTTCTTGGCAACCACGATATGGGTCGCGCGGCTTTCATGATTGCCTCCAAGAAAGAGCAACCACTAACTCAATTACTTGCCCGGGATGAGCTAGCTCACGCTTTGATGTACTTCTCGCGTGGAATACCAGCGGTTTACTATGGAGATGAAGTCGGAATGGTGGGCACAGGTTCTGGAAACGACCAATTGGCTCGCCAAGATATGTTTCCAACGAAGGTTGATATCTGGAAAACCGAGAAGCGAATCGGTAGCGATCCAGTTGGCAACGGGGATTCCTTTGCTCTTACAGCAAAAAAATCCCATTGCCAATTATTTGAAGACTTTGGCGAAGCTACGAAGCACAAATCCTGGTTTGGCAAATGCCGTGATGCAGCCAAGATTTTCCAATGACTCACTCTTTGTTATCTCCAAGAAAGATGTAAAAGAAAAGCGCGAGTATCTAGTTGCTTTCAATAATTCGACTAAAGCTCAGAGCGTTCAAATCACGACAGCGACTTCGAAAGGTGGCTGGAAGGGTTCTTCTTGGGAAGACGAAAGTTGTGACGACCGCTTCAAAGGTGAAATTCACTGTTCCTGCTCTCACAACGATTGTTCTCAAAGCAAATAGTGCGATTGACAAAGTAAGTGTAAAAGTGGGAAAAATCAAAGTTTCAGAGGATTACTTAACTGGCTACTTTCACGCCCAAGCGGCAATAACTTCAAGTGATCTTCTCTCCGTTGAATTTAGCGTGAAATCTGCCAATACGGGCAAATGGAGTTCAGTGGGAGTCGATACCGGTGCTCCGTATAGCGTCTATCTCGATCCGCAGGATTACAGTGGCCAGACGGTACAAATAAAGGCAGTTGCGACCAATTCGAAAGGAGCCTCTTTTGCCCTACCAAGTGCAACGCTTACTGTCCCCCGCATCATGATGGCAGTGAACTTTATGTAAGCAATAGCGCTCCAAAGATCGGCGATGAGGTCGAACTTAGAGTTCGCGTACCAAAAGATTTTCCCATCGATGAAATATTTGTTCGCCTCTATCACGATGGAGAACCCCGAGCATTTCCGTTGGCTCCTGCTCGGGAAAGATTTCGGACGAAGAAACGAAGTGAAATATGGTGGAGTGCAAAAGTTGAGATATTAAATCTCAAAACTTGTTATCGATTTGCCCTCGTCCATAACAATACCTACACCTGGCTTACTGCTGGAGGCATCGTCGATCACGAGCTATCCAGTGCGCATGATTTTCAATTATTGGCAACCAATCCATTTCCTGAGTGGATTAGGTCAAGCGTTTTTTATCAAATATTTCCCGATCGTTTTGCATCCTCTGGTCAAAAGCGCGACATCCCAGATTGGATGGTTCCTCGAAGTTGGAGCGACTTACCTCAAGGCAAGAGTGAAAATACTGGTGTCGAGTATTACGGCGGTGATTTAGATGGCGTGCGGCAACATCTCGATCATGTCGAGTCTCTTGGTGCAAACGGAATTTATTTCACACCTCTCTTTCCAGGTAACTCAACTCATCGATATGACGCGGTGAGTTTTGATGAAGTAGATCCAGTACTTGCGGAGATGAGCACTTTTCTCTCTTCAGAAAGTTGCCCAATCCAAAGGAATCCGTTTGATGGGCGACCTAACAACCAATCACTGTGGAAAGAACCATTCTTGGTTTACCAAAGCAAAAGAAGATTCAAAATCCAAGGAACGAAAATATTTTTACTGGGATAAGAAAATTCCTCATGGATATGTCGGATGGTGGGGTTTGTCTTCACTGCCCAAATTGAATTATTCGTCAAAGTCTTTGAGAAAAGCTATGTATGACGGAAAGAACTCAATCGTCAAGAAGTGGCTCCGTGAACCGTATTCCATGAGTGGTTGGCGCATTGATGTTGGAAATATGACGGGACGCTATCTCGATCAAGATATCAATCAGAAAGTGATGCGCGGAATTCGAAGCGCAATGGATGAAGTAAATCCTGATGCCTGGCTCATTGCAGAAAATGCCGATATCTTTCCGAATGATCTAGATGGTTTTGGGTGGCACGGAACTATGAATTACGTAGGTTTTATGCGCCCCCTTTGGTCATGGATTCGACACCCAGAATATGTCCCAAACGCTGGAAATTTTGGTTTGGCAATTCCTATGGCGAAATTCGATACCCAAGAGTTTGTTGCATCGCTTCAGGATTTCGTTGGCGGAGTCCCGTGGAGAAATTTTATATCAAGCATGCTTCTTCTCAATTCACATGACACCGCGCGATTTAGAAATGTGGTTGGTGCAGATCTTGATCGCCATCTCGCGGGACTAACGCTACTGATGACCTATCCGGGTGTTCCTTCAATATTTGCAGGAGATGAAATTGGGCTTGAAGGTGAGTGGGGAGAGGACGCAAGGCGCACAATTGACTGGCAAGATCGAAGTCGTTGGGATCTTCCACTTCTCGAAAAGGTGCGAGAGTTGGGCAAAATTCGACGTACTTCTCACGCTCTCTCTGACGGAGGGCTTAGGTGGCTAGAAGTCGGAGAGAACCACGTTATTTATCTTCGCGAATCCAAGAAGCAAAATATTTTGGTAGTTGTAAGTCGAACTGGTGCAGAAATTTCATTCGATCTCAAGCCACTCGGATATAAAGTTCTAGAAAGTAAATTCGGACCGAGCCAAAGTGGTTCGAAGATTGAAGTGAAATCAACGAAGGCAATCTCACTTATTGTTGAGTTGGGCGATAACTAATTTTCCTTCAGCCAGAAGGTGATTGGTTGATCAAGATGTCGAGACCACGCTCGCTCGTTGTGTCGTGCACCTTGATAAACGCGAGTCATATAATTTTCGTTGAGAACCCATCCAGCAGATTTCATTTTTTCATTGGCTCGCTCCTGAAAGGGCGAGTAGTGAGAATCCAATCCGCGCGTTCCGTGGCTCATCCAAATTTTGTGGTTTCCTGGCGGCGGCAATTGATCGACAAGCGCTTCCACCAAGGCGAATTCTCCTGCGCTCCAATGAGTTGATAGCGCGAGTGAGGTTGTGAAGAAATCTGGTCGTTTTGTTAGTGCGTAGAGCGATGCGAGCCCACCCATGCTCGAACCAATCACCGCCTTGTTGAGGTTGGCGGAATCAAGTTCTAATTCGTTGATAATTGTTGGCGCAATTGAATCTGTGATTTGTTCCAAATAACTATTGCCCATCAATTCATCGGCCTTTAACTCTGCAGATGTTCCAGCTGGCGGAAGAACCCCTTGTTGAAATGGATCTTGTGGTGGAGATCGAGGATCCTTCCCCACGGATTTTGTGCGTTTCTACTAATACAGCAATTATTGCCGCGGAGCGATTCCCAATCTCTTTGCTACCCGAATGGATGCTTGGGCTAACTTCCACGTTTTCTTCCGACTTGATGTACGCCAATCGAAAATATTTTGTCCATCGTGAGCAATTAGTAAGTGTGAAGTTTTTTCACGTGGTACCCAATAGTCAACTAGGCGACCGCTGAAATTTACTCGCTCGGACGAAACCAGGAATTCCTAGAACTCGATAACTTTTTACTCGCTCCAATATTTGCTGCGCTCTAGAGAGGATTCACCAAGAAGTTGGAGAACTGCCATGGGTCTTCATGGTCATAAACTCGACCATTCCAATTTCTAAAGATGTCATTGCGATGCATGAGTGGATCCCAATCAGCAGCTTCAGAGTGAAAACCTCCCCAATACTTTTCAGCAAATCCAAGAACTTCTTTCCAAGGAAGATCATCAGGAACCAATAGCCCTTGATCGGGATTTTGCATCGCCCAAGCAACTGCCGCATACACTGCACTCGCAACTTGAACTGTCGTTGCTGATTGGTTAGGAATTAATTTTCGAGCGTCGTGAATTGAGAGTAGAGAACCGGTCCACCAAGCTTTGTATGGGTGACCCATGAGTAGAACACCGAGACGATCTTCGCCATCAATGATTTCGTCATTCATGATTCGTTGGTTTTGTTGTAAATCCCATTGACGCATTTCAAGTTCACGCATCGAAACGATTGCCGCATCAGATGGCGTGTATGCGTAGTGAACAGTTGGTCGTTAGATGGCTTTGCCATTCTCCCAAACCGTTAAGTGATCTGACATGGTGAATGCTTCTCCGTGGCGTACTAGAAGGCCAGTGGTTTCAGAGTTTGGAACCCAAGAGCGAATCCATGTCGTCGCGCCAGCTTTAGCAATCGCTATTTGATTTTGAGGACCGCCTTCATGTGTATAAGCGTTGATAGGTAGTGCTTTTCGTGGGATGCCCCATCCAAGTTCGGCAGGGGCGATTCCTTCTTCATAAAAACCTTCAACGCTCCAAGTATTGACGAATTCCCCAACAAGTTTTGGTTTATCGGCAACTTGAGTATCCCGCTCGGCGATATGAATTACTTTGACGCCTAACTTTTGTGCAAGTACAGGAAAATTCTCATTTGTTAAAGCGTCTTCAACGCCAGTAGCTGCTTTTCCTTCTTTTAAGGCACGAGTTGCAATATCAACGAGTGATCGTTTTGCTAAATGTGAAACAAGACCAGGATTGGCACCATGTTCGACGATTGCAGTTGGTCCCTTGCTACTCCACTTAGCTTTCATTTCTCGGATGCGCATGTGACGAACGTAGAGAGTGCGAGATTGAACGCTTCTCTCTGGTCCGCCCGGAATATGGCTCCCACTCTTCAAGTGAAGTATTGAGGTAGATAACTCCGTGGTCGTGTGCCCATTGAATCATTGCGTTTGCATCAATGTTCCAGGCTAAATCAAGGAGAAAATCACCAGCGGGAGAGAAATCGACTTAAGAATTCGTCCAAATTTTCTTGCGTCAATTGGTCTTGAATATATGTCGCACCTTGATCAATCGCGCTTTGAACGCGCGATCTATTGTCGCGCATATCTGCGATTGTCATCTGTTTCGCTTCCACCAAATGTTCTATCAAGAGCGGGATCGTAGCACTGTGCGACTGAGCCGGCGCCTAGAACGAGAATTCGATTGTGGAAGGATGCGGACAATTAGACCTCTTCTGCACACGAGTTAGGAACGTGATGCAGATAAATCATAGGCTAAAAATTATTACTTCGACTCCGCGATGGCTCTGACCAAACTCCAACACCTTCACGCTTAGCTTGATACATCGCTTGATCCGCACGACGCAGCAAATCTGCTTTACCGTCATTGTTAACATGTCCAACGCTTACGCCGACCATGATCTCTTCGCCAGAAAGTATGAACGGATAGCTAACTGTTGCCTTCAGCGCGAGTGCAACTTCTAGCGTTGCTTCGTAATTACCAAGGATTAACGCTCCGAATTCGTCTCCGCCCAACCTTGCCAGTAGCGCACCATGCGGCAGTGCACGTTGAAATCGAATCGATACTTGACGAAGAAGTTGGTCACCTATGTCATGTCCAAATTGATCGTTGATTGGTTTAAAGCCATCAAGATCTAGCAGCAAGAGTGCGCCTTCTCGCTTTGGATCTTGCGACAGTGCATTTAACTCTGCGATGAATCGTCTTCTATTTGGCAAGCCAGTAAGTTCGTCAGTGCGGGCGAGAGTTCGTTCCTCTCCAATACTTCGTGCTTCACGTAGCGCAATAGTCATACGAATAAATGCAAGGCCGAGCGTTGCAACAGTTGGAATAACAATGTAATCAGGCAGATATCCTGGCCGCAGTGAAGTGATTGCAAGAAAGATTGCAGAAGTCATGACCGAGAGTGCAATGAATACTAGGTGAAGCGACGATGACTTCTTTTGATCGTTTGTCCGATGCCATAAGCCTTCAGAGATAAGAATCAATCCAAGTAGCCATCCATCATCACTCAACTCTCCAAATGAATATTTTCCTCGAATCGTTAGTGCGAGAAATAGAAAATCGGTGATCGTAAAGACGGCGATTCCCAAGAGCACAATTGCATTTCTTGGTGAGTAGGCATCCATGAGAGCGATCGCTGCAATAGAAGCTAGGAGTATTAGGTCTGCGACAGGAAAGACGATGGCAAAGAGTGCGCCAGTGAGATCGTTGGTGAAGTGAGGTAGTACTGGATTGAGGAGAAATTGCCGTTCCGATTGCTCCAAGTCCAATTCCAATGATTGCGCCATCCAGTACTTCTAAAGAGGTGAATCTGCGAGAACCTCGAAATACTCGTATCAATCCAATGAGCAAACACGGGTAGAGAAACATGTAGAGCGCGTCAGCGAGAGATTGCTCTATATGTGGCCACGCAAAAAATTCTGAATATGTTGAAATCGATGATCCCGCGATCCACGAGAGAGTTCCAACGATCAGAACAAATTTTCCGCTTCTGATTCTCGTTGGCCGTGAATAGTAAATAGAGAGCGCAACGCAGATCCCGACTGAGTTGTAGAGAAATAGATCAAGAATGAGATTGGGTCGGGGAAAGAGAGTGCGCAGGACGATATGTAAGGCGAGTAGCGCCGATGGGAGATAGCGCGGTATCGCAGTCTTCATCCCACTCAGTTAAGTGAGTATTTTTCTGCAAAAGAATAGGGATGCCCTTAGTCGGACATCCCTATTCCAGAAAGAACTTTTATAAGCCTTTTTGGCAGATCAACTTTCGTAGAGCAAGAGCTTGATCAACGCCTGCCTTTGCTTGGGCAAGGTTTGCAACGGTGCTTGCACGAACTGTCTTCATCGTGTCAGCGGACTTTCCAACTTTACGGAGAGCTTTCGAAGAGGAAATAGCACCTCGTACCGCTGAGTTCAAAGAAGACATTGCAGTCGTTAAATTAGTGATTGCTCCTTGGTAGGTAGCAATTGCCTTGGAAAGATCGCCATGTGTCTTATCCTGCATGAGCGCATCTCGCTTAGCCTGAGCATCAGTTCTTGCCGCAGTGTATTCAGCAATTTTCGCTTGCCAATCTTTTATTTGAAGATCGAGCGCATCTGCTTTAGCACTTGCTTCGACACCCTTGGCTGTTTCATCCGCAATTTGTTGGTCAATCGTTGGCAAGTGTTGTAGTCATCGATGCTGAAATGGCTAAATAGTCCTTATTGGACTTTGCGTATTGCTTATTCACTGTCACGCAATCAACAGTCGTCCAAGTGTTCTTCTTTGAATTAACGACGGTGTTGAGTGAGCAGTAGTAAGTATTTCCATTGGCGTTTTTCTTTGCACCTAACTTGGGGCAGAGAACGCCATTGGAGATGGTCGTTGTAGCGGCGCCTGCTGTTGCACTTACAAGTGCACTCGTGAGGACAAAGCCAACGAGTGTGGCGGCGAGTACTTTGCGAAACATAAAACCTCCAGTTGAAACGTTAAAAGCTAAAGTGCGAGAGGGAAACTGTCGTAATAGTAGCGATTGAAAGTGCGTATTGAGAGAGCGGAAACGCAATTTACCTTGGAATTCACCGAGAACTCCGAGAGATTTTCATAACTTTTGACTAAGTGCTGGTCGTTACTTCGATTCTTTGCTTACAAGTGCTTACTTGCCGCGTTGTTTCTTGCGAACGTTAATTCCATATTTACGAATGACTGGTCTAGGTGCATAACGGGCGATGAACGAAAGGATTTGGTACTGACGACCTGGTATTGAAAGTGCTTTACCTGCCAGTGCATCCTTCCAACCTTTGCTAACAACTGATGTTGCGTTGAGCCAGAGGAAATTTGGCAAGCCATCCATTTTCATTTTTCCTCTTTGATGAAACTCAGTATGTGTAAACCCGGGAATTAACGCGAGTACTTTGACATTTGTATCTCTTAATTCTGCATGCAGGGATTCACTCAGCACAGTTAAATAAGATTTCGCTGCACTATATGCGCACCAGCAATCCATCCAGCAACTGATGAGACATTAATAATTATTCCTTCATTTCGTTTTTTCATTGAAGGAAGCACTGCATGCATGAGACGCATTGGAGTCCGAGCAAGAACATCTAGAAGTGCAATTTCCGAAGCGAGGTCGCTCACAAGGAAACTATCTTTATTTCCAAATCCAGCATTGTTAACCAAAACATTTATAGGACGGTCGATTTCTAAAATTCTTTCTTCGACTAGTTCAACACCTGCTTCTGTCGAAAGATCTGCTACCAATACTTCACATGCAACACCAAATTCACGGGAAAGTTTTTCTGCAGATGCACGAAGTCGACCTTCATCTCTTGCAACAAGTACAAGGTCATATTTTTCTTTGGCTAAGAGGAGAGTAAACTCTGCGCCAATGCCGGCAGTTGCACCTGTTACAAGAGCAGTTTTGCTCACTTGGTGATTCCAGCAACGGACTCATCTCGGATTGTCCAAGTAGTTCCGTAACTTTCAAGCAAATCAAGAAATGGTTTTGGATCAAACCACTCTGGCCCATTTACTCCAGATGGTTTCCATGCTCCGCTCTGAATCAATTCCATCGCTAAGACCGGATTGATTGCAGTTTGCCAAACAACGGCTTGATCGCCGTACTCTTTCATTGACCATTCATTGTCGACCACGTTATAGATGTAGCAAGCATATGGCTCGCCTTTTTTATCCAAACCTTTGACTAAAGTGCCAGCGCAAGTCTTTCCGTGCATTCGCTCGCCAAGAGTTGCAGGATCTGGAAGTGAGGCAGCTAAGAGATCACGAGGTGCTACCGATACTCCTTGAACATCGACAAAATCTTTTCGATCCATACCGAGCATATGTATTGTTTTTAGCGTCGTGATGAATTGAGCCCCGAGGCCATATTTAAAGTTAACTTTTTTAGCGTCAACTTTCTGCGGAATTAAGACAACTTCCTCGTGCTCCACATTCACGCACTCGACAGGTCCAATTCCTTCAGGAAAATCGAATACTTCGATTTCACTAAATGGTTCCGTCGTAAACCATCCGCGACCATCTTCCCAAACCAATGGTGGATTGAGACATTCTTCAATCGTTGTCCAGATTGAAAAAGATGGCGCAAAATTGTGACCTTCTACAGTTAAATTAGACCCATCGAGGACAGTGATCGAATCAATCCTGGTAAATAGAAAATCGGATGCATATCGGGCGAAGACATCGCTCATACCCGGTTCAATTCCCATTCCAACAAGGGCGAAAATCCCTCTCTCGCTCCAATTCCAATCGCGTGCGAATTGTTCATCTCCCAATTTCACGCCAGTTTCAGAATTCGGATAGTGAGGATGTGGCCTCGAAAGTGACATTGCCATATCGATGTAATTGGTATTTTCGATCTCACATGCAAGAAAAATTGGCATTACATAGCGGGATCGACTGCATTTATCACCACATCTGGCGCTGCTTTTCGAATTAACTCTCGTATATCTTCTAACTCTGCAGCGTTTACTTGAGCGGCGGAAAATCGAGAATCCTTTACGCGAGTAACTGCTTCTTCTGCACGAGAAAGATTGCGATCCGCGATCACCATGGAAGTTATAAAGGGTCTTCGGGAAGCAATATTTGCAATTGCTCTACCAACGCCGCCTGCGCCAATTACGAGCGCTTTCATTGTCGGCCTTTCATGTGAGATTTCCACCTTGATTGTTGAGTGAGGACTTATTAGTAGTGAATTATTAGGATATCACTACTAATAAGTCCTCGTAGCTCAGTGGATAGAGCAACCGCCTCCTAAGCGGTAGGTCGCCGGTCCGACTCCGGCCGAGGACACGCGCTAATAATTAATGCAGGAGAGTAAAACGTTTTAGCGCTTTCGGCGCCCACCAGTTATTTTCTCCGAGTAAACGCATTAGTGCAGGAACAAGTAGTGCACGAATAAGCGTTGCATCAAGTAGTACTGCAAATGCTACACCAAGTCCTAAGAACTTGATCGACGTCACACCACTAGTAATGAATGCTGCGAATACAAGTGCCAACAACAACGCAGCTGCGGTAATGATTTTTGCAGATCGTTGAAGACCTGTCGCAACTGCTTCTTCATTGGATTTACCTGCATAGTGTTCATCTCGAATGCGTGAGATGAGGAAGACTTCGTAATCCATAGAAAGACCGAAGACGACAACTGCAATCAAGATTGCAGTACCGGTATCCATGGTGCCGGTTGTAGTGAAGTCGCCAATGAGCCATTTCATGTGACCGTCGACAAATACCCAGGTAAGGACACCCAGAGTTGCTCCAAGTGAAAAAACATTCAATATCACTGCCTTTATTGGAAGGATGATTGATCCAGTAAAAATAAAGAGAAGGATCAGAACGCTCAACGCAATCCAGCCAAGTGCCCATGGAAGTGTGTGTGAAATTCCATCTTGAGTATCAGTGAAATCAGCCGCGGCTCCACCGATCAAAGTTCCCTCAGGTGCGTCAATTGCGCGGATTGCATGAATCATCTCTTCTGCAGCCGTTGTACGTGAAGGCATTGAGTGGACCGCCGTTATTCGAACGTCATCTCCGCTTGTTTGCGCATCATTGACTCGTATAACGCCTTTAACTTTTGCGATTTCTGAAAGGTAAGTATCGATTTCGGAAGTCTTCGAAGCGCCACCAGGGATGATGATTTCGATTGGGCTTCCCTCTTGTCCAGGGAATCGATCAGTAATCAATTGTGAAGCGATAGCTGCCTTGTTATTTGCTGGTAGATCGCGTGCGTCTACTTGACCAAAGGCAATGCCCTTGATGGGTGCAGCTAGAACTCCAAGAATAATGAGAGAGACAACGACAACGGCTACAGGTCGACGCATAACAAAGCGTGCTGTAGCAGCCCATCGGCCATCTTCCTTTGGAGTAATTGCGCCTCGACGAACAACGCCTTTATCTACTCGCTTACCAAGTATTGCAAGGATCGCAGGTAGGGGAATAAGTGCTCCACCAACAGCCAAGAGAACTACTGAAATTCCTGCGTAGCCAAATGACTTTAAGAATGCCAAGGGGAAGAACATCATGGAACTAAGGGTTACTAGAACAGTTAACCCTGAATAGAAAACAGTTTTTCCTGCAGTTGTAACAGTTGTAGTGACGGCGTCTTCAACACTTTTGGCCACTGTGCAACTCTTCGCGGAATCGGTTAACTATCAAAAGTGCGTAGTCGATTCCGAGACCTAGTCAAAGACCTGTAATGAGGTTAAGTGCGAAGATGCTGACATCAGTAAAGAGTGTGAAAATGTAAATAAGGAAGAAGGATCCGAGGATTGCGCTGATGCCGACAAGAAGTGGCATTGCTGATGCAACAAGGGCCCCGAATACAAAAGCTAAGAGCAAGAAGGTCAGCGGTACTGAAATGGATTCAGCGAGTGCGAGATCTTCAGAAATTTTCGTGTTGATAGCGTGGCTAATAACGCCGAGACCAGATGCATAAACTTTGAGTCCCTCAAATTTTCCATCGAATTTTTCTTGAACGATCTTTCCGATATCTCCCTCTGCCTCAAAGTCATCTGTGTTGGCGTAGGCGAATAAGAAAGCTGCATGGCCATCTTTTGATTGAAGGCTTGGCGCACCACCAGCGGACCAGTAGGAGAGAGTCTGAGTAATTCCTTCGACACCTTTAATCTCACTCTCAAGTTTGTTGGCAGATGCGACGATGCTTGGATCGTTAAGTTCTGCCGAACCTGAGTCAACGATGAGAATGATTGCCGGATCTTTGACGCCAAAGTGATCCGTTAAGTAATCGTGGGCGCGGGATGACTCGCTCTTTGGATCTGAATACCCGCCGCTTGTTAATTGGCTAAATGCCATGGAGCCGATTGCTCCAAAGACAATGACCACGGCCACAAAGCCATAGAGGGCGGATTTCTTACGGTGCACCACGAAATGTGCGATGGAATTAAACATGCTACTCTCCTTATCTGAACGATGTGCAGATTATTCAGGGTACAATTGAACAATGTCAAGTTTAAGGTAGTCATGAAAGGAGTCCATGTCCCCATGGAATTGCTCAAATCTCGACCGAATTACCATCACGGCAACTTAGAGGCCGCGCTTTTGGCTACGGCCACAGAGATGGTTCGGCAAAAAGGAGCAGAGCACTTATCTCTGCGAGCTGTATCAGCCCAATTGGGAGTGAGTCCCAGCGCTGCCTATCATTATTTTCCAGATAAAGATGCCTTGATTACAGGTCTGGGATATTCGCTCTTGGATGTCTTGGCCGATATGCAAGAAATAGCAATTATGAAAATATCAGGTCGAGGAGTGAAAGCGGCACGTGCACGTTTTCGCGCGCTAGGAACTGCTTATTTTGAGTGGGCAACAAAGGAACCGAATTTATTTAGATTGCTCTTTAGCGCTTTTTGCGAAATTGATCCTGCTACGCGGGATGAGCGAAGAGCGGATAACAGAGCATGGAATTTGTTGCAAGGTGCACTCGATGACCTTTTAGCAACAGGTGCAATGAGACCTGAAATGAGGCCATATGGAGAAGTTCTTGCATGGTCATCAGTTCACGGTGCAAGTGCGCTCATTGTGGCAGGTCATCTTCCTGCTGAAGCTTTCAATTTATTGATGGATGGACTTGAGCGCGCACTCGGTATTGGAAGAAAACCTCATGAGTGAAATCTGGCCAAAAAAAACTTCAGATGAAAGTGATCCTCGCGATGATGCTGATGAAGAGAAGCGACGAGAAGATGAAATTCATCGGGATAAACCGCCGCACCACGACTAAATAATTATGCAGATGGTGCAGGTGGTGCGGAAGGCGTAGATGCAACTGGTGGAGTCGATGGTGTAGCACTCGGAGTTGATGCTGCTGGTTCAGAAGCAGTCGTGGTCTTCTTTGAATCAGTCTTGTAAAAGCCCGATCCTTTAAAAACAACTCCTACCGCAGAATAAACTTTGCGCAATTCGCCGCCACACTCTGGACAATGTGTGAGTGAACTATCAGTAAAAGCTTGGAAGACTTCGAATTCGTGTTTGCAGGCGCTACAAGCGTATTGATAAGTAGGCATCTGCATCCTTTCACTTACTGGGGCGGTAGTAGAGGTAATTCTAAAGAAGTGAGACGATAGAGGCGAATTGACTCAATCGACCTTCCGAGGGGACATATTGGTGAGAAAAACTCTTGCAGCCATGGCGATCGCAATTATTTCCACTCTTTCGATGCTTTCTACAGGTTCGGCGCTCGCTAATTCACTGACAAGCACAACCCCTGTCATCGGTTCGACAGTCACTTCTTCCCCCAGCGCAATCACAATCAAGACCACCGATGCCGTAATGGATGTCGGAAATTCGGTTGTCGTTACCGACCCTCAAGGTGGTCGCGTAGATGATGGAACTCTTACGGTTAGTGGAAAGAACATTATTGCCGGAATGAAATTATTGACGGTGAGTGGTGTCTATACCGTCTCCTATACATTCTTGACCGACAACGATGTTCCACTCGAAGGAACATTTACTTTCACCTTTAAATCTCAAGGAGTTGTTTCCTCAACATCCCCAAGTCCTGTAGTAGTAACTCCAACAATTTCAAGTACGCCAGTAAGTAGTGGTGGAGCTCCAGCACTCATCGTTGGATTGCTAATGTCCGCATTTGTCGTTTTTGTATTGCTCTGTCTATATGCGTGGAAGCTTATTAAGAACCGATGATTTCACTGGCTCTATCGCTTCCTGAATCAGGGCCAACGATTAGTGCACTCACCACTGTTAGCAAGTTTTTCGGTGTTGCCTCCAGCATCGCAGTAGTTGGTGGCCTCCTCTCTCTCGGATTTTTCTTGGAAGAGAAAGAGGGCAAGCTGCAATCAGAGGCGCTTACTCTTAAAAGGACAATTTCCATTTCGGCCATTGTTTGGGCAGTTGCTCAAGCTTTCAATATCGTTTTTACCGTCGCAAATATTTTAGGAACTTCGCTTAGCGAAGCGTTAAGTCTGACGACTTTGCGATCTTTCGTTACGCAAATAACTCTTGGTCAGTACATGTTTTTTCAACTCTGTTTAGCAATCGTTGTCGCTCTCTGGATTCCTCGTTTGGCAGGAGTTGGAGCATCAATCTTTTTACTCTTTCTCACCATTGTTGCAATTATTGCTCCAGTATTTCAAAGTCACGCATCTTCAAGTGGCTCGCACGCATTGGCGATTGGTTCTCTCGTTATCCACGTGATTGCGATTTCGCTCTGGGTTGGTGGCGTCTTTGCAGTTTCAATCGCTAGCGTTGAATCAAGGTTGCGAGTGGTTCCTCGATTTAGTCAATTGGCTTTGTGGGCCGCAATTGCAGTTGTTGTAAGTGGAAGTGCCAATGCATGGACTCGATTGGATTTTGCTTCGGCATGGCATAGCAGCTATGCAGCAGTCGTTATTGCCAAAGCAATTGCAACCGTTGGACTTGTAAGCATTGGATTGGTACATAGAAGAAATCTGGCAAAGGCGATGTCATCCGTATTGACGTCGGCGGGATTTGCGAAATTAATCTCGATTGAACTCTCCATCATGATCGT
Source organism: Actinomycetota bacterium (assembly GCA_037200085.1). Lineage (GTDB taxonomy): Bacteria > Actinomycetota > Actinomycetes > Nanopelagicales > Nanopelagicaceae > QYPT01. Next base: position 8,538 of record JBBCHT010000010.1, on the reverse strand, counting down.
TGTTCTTGCACTCGGTTCATGGTTGTCCTCGAATCAACCACCAATCAAAGATCCAGATGCTCCGTATGACCCAGCACTTGCAGTAGCCGGGCTTCCAATGCCCGCAGCTCCAAATCTGAAGCGAATTTTCTTCCTATTCAATCCAGATGCTCTCTTCCTCGGAATTTTGATTGTTTTTGTTCTGCTCTATATAAAAGGTGTCAGAACGCTCAATAAACGCGGCGATTCATGGCCAATTGGACGCAGCGTTGCATTTGCTTGTGGAATCTTGGCTATCAACTGGGCGACCAGTGGCGGGTTTGGTGTCTATGCGTATTTCGCATTTTCATCCCACATGATCGCGCACATGATTCTGGGAATGATTGCTCCAATCTTCATTATTTTGAGCGCCCCCATCACTTTGGCACTTCGAACTCTGCCTCAAGGGCGAACCAGCGATGAGCGAGGAATTCGCGGAACTCTCATTGCTGCACTTCATTCGAAAATTACTAACTTTTGGGTGAATCCCGTTGTTGCCCTTTTGATATTTGATGGCTCGTTATTTGGACTTTATTTCACATCACTATTTGGTGGAATGATGCAAAGTCATACGGGACATTTCCTCATGGATCTTCACTTTCTACTCTCTGGACTTCTCTTCTTCCACGTGATTATTGGAGTCGATCCAAATCCGAGAAAAGTGCCTCACCTCGTTCGGATTGTGATTCTCTTTGCTGCAATGAGCATTCACGCATTCTTTTCCATTGCCTTGTTGTCGACTTCGTCTCTACTCGACAATGGATATTACGTACAACTTCATCGACCATGGGCAACCGATCTATTGTCGGATCAACATTTAGGTGGATCGATCGGATGGGCAATGGGAGAGATTCCAATTCTCTTGGCGCTCGTTGCGACTTTTATTTTGTGGATGCGCGATGATTCACGTGAGACTCGACGAATTGATCGCACTGCCGAGCGCAAAGCAGCGATGGGACAGCCAGATGAACTGGCCGAGTACAACCAATATTTAGCCTCGCTAGCGAATCGAGATAAACGTGACGAATGACTTTTCACTTTTCACTTTGCCATCAGAGTATGAAGAGTTGCGAGCAAGTGTTCGTTCACTTGCCGAAAAAGAAATAGCGCCATTTGCAAAAGATGTCGACGAAAATTCTCGATTTCCCGAGGAAGCTTTTGTTGCGCTGCAGAAAGCTGGGTTGGCGGCGGCTCATGTTCCAACTGAATTTGGTGGAGAAGGAGCAGATTCACTCGGAGTTGTCATTATTGTTGAAGAAGTGGCTCGCGTGTGTGGCGCCTCATCCCTAATTCCTGCCGTCAACAAACTTGGTTCGTTGCCTTTGATTCTCTCTGGTTCGGAAGAGCAGAAGAAACGTTGGTTGACTCCGCTAACTCAAGGAAGCGGATTTTCCTATTGTCTTTCTGAGTCCAATGCCGGTTCGGATGCATCTGCTCTACTAACTCGGGCGAAAAAAAGTGGCGAAAAATGGATCCTCAATGGAAGTAAAAAATGGATTAGTAACGCTGGATTTTCAGATTTTTACACTGTATTTGCGTCAACCGATCTGGAGAAAGGCGCAAAGGGAATTACTGCTTTTATTGTTGAGAAAAGTGATGCAGGACTTTCCTTCGGTGCTCATGAAAAGAAGATGGGTTTTCGTGGTTCACCTACTCGAGAAGTGATTTTCGATGGCGTTGAGATCCCTGATGATCGAAGAATTTGTGAAGTTGGGGAGGGATTCTCATTGGCAATGGAGACTCTCGATCACACTCGGGTAACTATTGCTGCGCAAGCTCTTGGTATTGCTCAAGGAGCCCTTGATGTTGCGAGTAAATATGCACAAGAGCGGGAGCAGTTTGGGAAAGCAATTGCTGATTTCCAAGGAATTCAATTTATGTTGGCTGATATGGCAATGAGTATTGAAGCAGCAAGACAACTCACCTATGCCGCCGCCGCAAAGAGTGAACGAGGAGATTCAGATTTGAAATTCTTCTCGGCAGCTAGCAAATGCTTCGCAAGTGACACGGCAATGAAAGTCACGACAGATGCAATACAGATTTTAGGTGGTTATGGATATGTTTCCGATTATCCAGTTGAGCGAATGATGCGCGATGCAAAGTTGACTCAGATTTACGAAGGTACAAATCAGATTCAAAGGATTCTTATGGCGAGGAATTTGCCCAAGAGTTAATTTTTATATGAAACGGTGAATTATTTCTGGTGTGGCAACAGCATCGAGTTTTACATCATGGGCTTCACGTGGAAGTTCATCATCGCCAAATTCGCCTGAGTGCACTAAACCAATTTTCCATCCGGGTATTTTCGGTAACGTGCGGTCGTAATAGCCACCGCCTTGCCCAAGTCGATAGCCGAGGCGATCAACATGGAGTGCAGGAACAATCACAACGCCAATATTTGAAAGATCTGTAATTGGCTCACCAATTGGCTCGATGAGACCTCTATTTTCTTCCAGTAATTCGCGATCTCCTTTCCATGAGACCCATTCGAGATTTCCATTAAGCGCTCGTGGGAGAAGCAAAGTAATTCCGAGTGAGATCAAGAGTAAATTGAGATCACTCGTAGCTGGTTCATCATTGATTGAAAAGTAACTTGTGACACATTTTGCGCCAGAAAATTCTGACTCCTTCACAATATTGGTAAAAGATTTTGGTTGAAAAATGGTGGCTCGTTGTTGGCGATATTTCCTTCGCAATTCACGTTTTTCCGTTGCCATTTCGCCAAATCCCTTAAATACGCTGGAACCAATCAATAAACAAGTATGGTGGGATTATGTCAGAGCAGGTGCGAGTCGATGAGTTTCTCACCGCCCTACTCTCAATATCTCGACCACTTACCTCATTTGATATGCCTCTATTGGATGCTCATGGTGCAACGTTGGCTGAAGATATTTACGACGGTGAGAAAATTGTGATGAAGGCTGGCACTCGGATTCGTTCAACTCAAATCGGTTTGGCTGCCTCACTTGGACTAGACCATCTTCCCACTCGTCCGCAACCACGGGTTGTAGTTATTTCTGCTGGACCAGATTTAGTTGAACCTGGCAAACGACTCCGTGGAACCGAAGAGTATGAAACCAATTCGTGGCTTTTGACCACATGTGTTCGCGAAGCTGGTGGAGTTGGCTATCGAGTGTTTTCCATTCCTAATAACGAAGAGGAACTTAAATCCGTTGTTGAAGATCAATTGGTGCGAGCGGATTTAATAATTATCAGCGGGGAACAGGGAGATGAGTCCTTCGATTTAATCTCTCGAGCACTTAGCACTCTTGGCGACATTACAACTCTTGATTTGGCAGTTGAAGCAAGTGGTCGTCATAACTTTGGTCTTATCGGTCCTGATAGAACGCCTGTAGTTACTCTGCCTGGTGATCCGATTTCGGCCTATATTTCCTTCGAATTATTTGTACGACCCATGATTCGGACGATGTTGGGTTCGGCAAATATTCATCGCCCGGCAGTACGAGCTCGACTCGAGAGAGCCATTGCCTCATCAACTGGCGCTCGCTCCTATCTACGCGCCTATCTATCTGAAGATGGGAAAATAGTGCGTGCTCTACCAGCTCAAGAAGAGATGGCCACACTTTCAGATGCCAATGCCCTTATTGCAATTCCTGAATTGGAAACGAGTCTTGAAGCTGGCACTGAAGTGACGGTCGTTGTTCTTCGTCGAAGGTACTTTTAGTAGGAGCTATGACGGATCTCTCATATTCGTGGCCACTGATATTGAGGTCAGATCAATTGACCCTTCGTCCATTGCGATTGCGAGATCGTCGTGCATGGAATCGAGTGCGAGCAAGTAATCGCGACTGGCTCTCAAAATGGGAAGCAACAAGACCCAATGTTCCTGGCGAAGATCCAACTCGTGGATTACCGAGTTTTCGTGCGATGGTTCGAGCACATCGTCATGAAGGTCGAGCTCTTCGTTCAATCACGCTAACGATTTGGTATCAAGGCAATCTTGTTGGTCAGATATCAATGGGCGGGATCACATTCGGTGCGTTGAGAGGCGCACACATTGGCTATTGGATAGATCAAAAATTTGCCAATCTTGGAATAACGACTCAAGCTGTCTCGATTGTCACGAAGTACGCATTTGATGAACTATTTCTTCATCGCATTGAGATTAATTGCGACCGGAGAATGATCCATCGAGAAGAGTGGCTGAAAAGGCTGGTTATATTTTCGAAGGTGAGAGAGCACGGTTTTTGCATATTGATGGTGAATGGCGAAATCACCTCTGTTTTGTGAAAGAAAATCCAAAAATTACATAAGGGTTGACCACTGAAAATGTGTGCAAATTGGGCACCCAAATCCACAAAGTGGGCTTATTTAGGCTCTATCTTTACCCATTATGGCTTCCGGAATTATCTACCTCCTGATTGTAGGAATGTGGGTGGCATATTTCGTCCCCCGTTGGGTTCATAGCCATGACGAATTCTCCGGAAAGTCAGTTGAACGTTATAGAAGCGCTCTCAAAACTGTCGCTGGATCTTCGAGTGAAGGTTTGTCCGTTCATCCTGAAGTCGATTACCAAGCTCGAGTTTCTCAAATACTTTTGCGTCGAAGAATTGTTTCGGAATTTTATTATTGACACTCATATTTACGACGGTTGAGTCAGCCATTTCATCTTTTCCGTATATTTATTCTTTGGTACCTGTTACTGGAATTCTTTTTTATGTTGGACATGTTCGTCGACAGAGTATCGCCGACAGAGCGCAGAAGCGTCGTGTAACTGAATTGCATAAATCAACTGATGGAATTTCCGCAACAAATCTTTCACAAGTTGTTGCACCACATTCGCGGAATGATCAAAGCGAAAACAATTCAACTCGTGATCATTGGGTTCCACTTGTTGAACGTGAATTATCTGGTGTAGTTATTTTGCCAAAGGGGACTGCGCAGACAAGAAATGGTTGGCAACCAAATGAAGTTCCACTTCCAACATATGTAAGTGCGCCTAAAGCAGTTGTTTCACGACGCACTATTGATTTAACCATTCCTGGTGCATGGTCGGAAGAACAAGAACGCCTATCCCAAGAGGCAATTGCCGCTGGTGCGCCAACTCGCGATGAAGTATTTGACCAACAACTTGCAGAAGAGGCAGTTGAGCGACTTCGCCAAAATCGCGCAGCCAATCAATAGTTTTTAAGCAACTTCTAGCAATTCGATACTGGTGCTAACCTGCTTGCCATGACGCACGGGATTTTGATTGCGCGTTAGGGGCTGTAGCGCAGTTGGTAGCGCGTCTCGTTCGCAACGAGAAGGTCAGGGGTTCGATTCCCCTCAGCTCCACCAAGTTCTCAAATTCATTGATTTGATTTACTTGTTTTTGTACGAATGCCATCCACAACATCAACAAATCAATTAATTACTCAGGCATCAATCGTCGGCTCTTCGTTCTGCTTGAGCATCATTCACTCTGGCTTCGGACTTGTAATTCTCTGCCAATCGACCCAATATTCGAGAAGTGCGTGGAGAAGTAACCGCAATGGCAGACGCCATTTTTTGATACTTGGTTTCCAAATCTCGCTCCTGTTGTCCTCCTGCGAAGATTCCTCGAGAGGTAACACCTCTTGATTCACTTTTCCGATATAGACGCCCGTATCAATATTTACATTTCCGATTGCTTCGATTAATTCCCTGACGGGTTCGCATGGCCAAATGCCATCTTCGCCATGTGGACTACTTGCTAAAATTTGACCGATTTGTTCGTCTCCTATTGGCGCTCTACCTTTATCAGAAAGGGATAACCGTGCCGATCGAACCCAGTTATTCAGATGTTCAGAATCGATTGAACCGTCCTTCTTAAGTCCGGGCAATTGAGACCAGTAGTGCAAAACGCTATAAGCAGTACGGATATTCGCTTGCATTTGAAGTGTGACTGGAGGATTTGTTTCTCCTTCGCCTCGAAAAAGCACGCAAACCAAATTAACGAATTCTTCGGGATTTGTACTCAACGCTTTGTATAGAGCAGTGGTTGCTCATGATCGTGCAGAAATTCGAAAAATGTAAATTCAAAACTAGCGAGGTCTGGATCATCTGGAGCAAATTTCTCCAAGTATTTGATTGCCTCTTCGATGTAATAACCAGCCATCGATGGATCTTCGATTGATTCGTTCGTGTTTATCAACGCATTAAGAACTGACTTCACTTCATTGCAGAGATCTGTCTCTAGACCATGTAGGGCAAAATTAAGCAAAGCAATTGCTTGCCATGCCCGATCGTGTGCGACGAGTAAATGGATAGCCTCGATTGATTCATCCAGATTCGTAGAAAAGGGACGTGCTTCCTTCCAATATGCTGCCACCAATTCGGAATCAAGTTGATCGACCTCAGTCCAGAACTCTCTTGAAAATGGTAGAGCCGACATTAATGCCAGACGTCGATTTGTAATTTGAAGTTCTGAACTATTGAGTACATCCAGAATCCATTCAAACCCCTTGTTTATGGATTTTGATCGAATATAGCCGAAGGAAGCTTGTTTCAATTTTATTGAATCGCTAGTAAGCCATTCAAAAATAATACCCTCAGGAACATCGTCGATCTCTGCCAAAAGAATTCCAATTGTTGCTGGCATCTTTACGTTGTCTACAAGGGATACAAGTTCGCTCTTCTCTTGCGAAAGTACTTGTTCGATTGCCTCAATTTGTAATTTCTTGAGAGATGATTCGTCAGTTGGAAGGTCATCCTCAACATAAGGAATTTGCGAACTCCAGTCGAACAAATTTGAAAATCGCCGAGCGTCCTTTATCGGAGCAATTTTCAATGCGAGTCTTTGCAGGGTTGATACGTCCGCGGCAGGCATAGCCCAAGGAGATTTCGAATACTTTTCGTGTCTACTCGCCTCCGAAGTTATCATTTCCCACACCGAGTATTGCGCCTCTGAATTCCAGGAATTGGAAGTTAGAATTCTCTCAAATTGTGCTAGTAATTCTTCGCGATCATTATTCGGAAGAACATAAAGTTTTTCCAAGAGTTGTACCCACGAATTGGCGTCTTCGCCTGCGGCAGCAATTGCAAGAATCATTAACTCATGAACGTATCGCGTCCAATCGCGATGGATACCTCAACGTGTGAAGGAGTCCAATCACGAAATGTCGGTTTGTGTGGAGGAAATGCCACCGAGTCATGACCTGGCCAGACAGACATAGTTAGTTTCCAACCGATCTCCGGATTTCGTTGCAGTAAGTTCTTTATCACTTTGAGTTTGTCATTGGTGTCTGCACCACTTAGTTGAATCCAACCCAAACAAATATTCTTAAGACTTGCTAGTGGACGATTACTTAGTCTTCCCCCAGGATCAATGGCTGCGATCTGTGACAATAGATTGAACGCGCTTCCGAAGAACATGGCGACCAGCAGAGAGTCTCGAGACTCCACAAAAGTCCGCTGTGTGGGGAAGAAATGTTCAGAGGCGACTCGGTCATTTGATCTTGAAACATATAACGCAAAGTTTGATGGGGATTTGCAAGGTTTTCTTCGACGGCATCTTGAAACACTTCAGGAGAGGCTTCTGCTAGCTCCGGCAAAACATAGCTAAGTGATTGCCAAATTTTTCCAGAATCATCTTTGTTCGCTTCTGTTAACACTCTTCGAACTATGCGATCGACTACATTTTTTACGGGCGTTCCTTCAGCGACTAGTTCATCACTTGCACCTGCAAGCGCGAGACTTTTTGCTATTGATTTGGTAAGCGTTTCAGAATATTCGCGCTTAATGCCAGCTTCCGTTGCTTTAAGAGTCGATAACGAATCCATCCCGATGAACGGATCTGGGGATAGGAGAACTTCGGTTGCAATCTCCTCCCACTTTGCCAAATTACCATTTGTTAATTTGGGGATTAGGAGATGTGCGGCCTCCCAGGCGATGTTATTTTCCAGATACCTCCAGAATTTACGAAAGGGGCATCGGCGCGTCCTAAAAGCGATACGACTGTCCTGAGTACTTCGTCTGATGATCGACCCGTGATTCGTTGAATAACAGAAAGATCTCCGCTTGCGGAGGTCCATGAACTTATGGAAATTAAAGGCGCAATAGTTCCCAAGATTTCAGGCTCCGTCGCCCACTTTGGCGACCGCATTACGGGGTTGCGAGAATATTGTCTAAACAGGCGGACATACTGCGCCTAGCCAGCGCAATGATTTCATCAATTTGACTGGAATTTTGTTCGAGGGATTTTAAAGATTCCCCAGCAATTAGTCGATCAATCTTTGGGAGAAGCAATCTCTCCTTTGATTGAATGAAGTTTTCTGAGTCGGCTACCAGGATAACTAAGTGCCCCGATTTGATGGCTGGTTCAATATTTAACTCTGAGTTGAACACAGGAATAAGAATTAGTGGTACAGAAGTTTCAATTATGCGATCCCAAACATCTGGATCTGTTACGACTAAGCATCGCTCGAGTAACTCGTCCCGTGATTCGAGCGACGCGTAAATAAATGCGAGTACTTCATCAATCCACGGTGCTTGCATCGCAAGGAAATCGGTTCCACTATCGCCTGTCAGGAAACCAACCAA
>JBBCHT010000009.1:0-271457 GCA_037200085.1 Actinomycetota bacterium | reverse complement strand
GATGGACACGACCTTTTGGAAACGCTGCAGGGAGTTCAATCCTTGAACGTGGCAATTCAGGAAACAATCAGGAAACCCCCGCTACCAATTGCCTCGAACTAAGGATTCCCCCGCACAATCAAGCAAATGGCGCCATTTGCGCTGAAAAATAGCACCAAGACTCTAACCGCCCTCTAAGCAATTTGGACTTAGTTTTTCAGATTCGCAGAGTTACCTACGTTTAGTCGATAGCGAAGGGCTATTGGCGAGAAATCTCTTCGGAGATGGAAAGCAGGCACATACATGTCATCCAAGACAAAGGCGATAACAATCGCAATAACAACGGTTGCTCTTTCACTCGGAAGCGTCGGAATTGCAAGTGCTTCAAATTCAAAGCATTCCGTAAAAGTGAAAGTCACAAGTTCAAAGACAATTTTCAAGGCCACTGCCAACGCAAATAGCGCCACTAGCGTCAAAGGAAATGAGGGCGACTTAGCAACAGTTCTTGCCGCACTCGTCGTCAAAGGAACCTTGACTCAAGCACAAGTTGATGCGATCAATGCAGCCCTCGTGGCAGCACGCACATCACACAAAACTGAAGCTGATGCAGCTCGCACAGCACACAAAACTCTCATCGCAACGACAATCGGAATTGATGTTTCCACGTTGGAAAAGCGTTTAGCTGCTGGAGATTCTTTAGCAGTAATTGCTGGAGCCAAAACAGATGCACTCATCAAAGCCCTCGTTGCAGAAGCAACTAAATTTATTGATGCCGCAGTTACTGCAGGAAAGTTAACTGCCGCTCAAGCCACCACATTCAAAGCCAACTTAACTGCTCAAGTTACCGCTCAAGTTAACGCTAAGCGCGGAGCACATGGTCCCGGCAATGCATTTGGCGGCGGTAAAGGTCCAAAGGGACATGTTGGATTCGGTGGAAAATTTGGCGGAAATTGGTTGAGTCCAATGCCACTTATTCCAGCACCAACCACTCAAGGCTAAACAAAATGTAGGGACAAATCGGGAGAACAAAAACCCGTCGCTTACCAGCGGCGGGTTTTTGCTTTTCACGAAAATCTGCGTGAGAGACTTCGCGCATGCGCATACATATTGGAAGTGATCACGCTGGTCTGGAGTTAAAGGCATTTCTCATTGATCACCTCACAAATAACGGTCACGAAGTTACAGATCACGGTCCATTTGAATATGACGCGCTTGACGACTATCCAGTTTTTTGTATTCCCACCGCTGAAGCAACTGCGGATGATCCTGAATCGCTCGGAATCGTTTTAGGTGGCTCGGGAAATGGCGAACAAATGGCTGCAATAAAGTGGTGGGAATTCGCGCAGCTCTTGTGTGGAGTAACGAGATTGCCCGTTTGGCCCGTGAACATAACAATGCAAATGTGATTTCAATGGCGGACGAATGCATGAACCCGCTTTTTGCGCCGAATTGATTGATACTTTTATTTCGACGCCCTTTAGTTTTGACGAGCGCCACATGCGAAGAATTGGTTTGATTTCAGATTACGAGTACGAAGGCGAATTCTAAAAGCGCTCTCCCCTACCTCTTTATTACTTATTCGTATAAGAAAAATCTGTAATTACGTGGTCCTTCTTCAAACCTTGACTCTCGAATCGAGTCAGCGGCCTCCAGATCGGTCGCTCAATTGCGCCTCCTACAAATGCATCTGACTTCACAAAATGATCTTCAATCCAAGTAGCGTACGGGGACCAATCTGTGGCGATATGAAAAACTCCTCCACTCTTCAATTTCTTCGCAGCCAGATCTATAAATGAACTATTAACTATCCGACGTTTGTGATGTCGAGTCTTTGGCCAAGGATCTGGAAAGAAGAGATGGATTGCATCCAACGAACCATTCGGAACCATTTCCATAAGAACAAGATGCGCATCTGCATCCATCACCTTCAGATTTGATAAATCTTTCTCCTCAATCAGCGCCAGAAGTTTGCCGATTCCAGGTTGATGAACATCAATTGCTAAGTATCCGTTCTCAGGAAATTTCTCGGCAATTTCAATTGTGGTCTCTCCCATTCCAAAGCCGATTTCACAAATAATTTTAAAATTCTCTGGGAAGAGACGTGCAAAATCCATTTGGGTATTTGCCAGTTCAACGCCATATCTGCCCCAGAGCCTTTGGCGCGCAGCCAATTGCGCCTCAGTAATACGCGTTCCGCGTAATTTGAAACTCTTGATTGTCATTTTTTCCACACAACTAGCCTTTCATGATTAGATACCTCAAGAATCTTCTTTTACGAATTGGGAGCCACAGTGCCAGGATTAAATTTGACTCACGCCGAGGCAAAAGAACGAGCTAGCTTGATCAAGGTCGAAAGTTATGACATTGATCTAGATCTGACATCTAGCGACGAGACTTTCGTATCGAGTACGACAGTGAAATTTCTCGGATTGAAACCTGGTGCAGCCACATTTATTGATGCCGTTGGTAAGTCAATAATCTCGGCAACACTCAACGGTGCTCCCCTTGATACCTCTTCATACGATGGCGAAACTGTCTTCCTTCCTTCCATCGCCGCAACAAATGAATGACGTTGGTTGTCGAAGCCATCTATTCGAAGTCAGGAGAAGGGCTACATCGCTTTGTTGATCCAGCCGATAGCGAGGGTCTATCTCTATTCGCAGCATGAAACTGCCGATGCTCGACGAACTTTCGCCTGCTTTGACCAACCAGATCTCAAGGCCACATTTGCAATAACTGCCCTTGCTCCGGCTCATTGGGAAGTCATTTCAAATAACCCTGTCGAATCCCAAGTCGAGGTCGATGGAGGTAAGAAGCGCTGGACATTCACTCGTACACCTGTGATCTCCACCTACTTAACTGCAATTGTCGCTGGTGCTTACTATCGCGTGGATGATGTTTATGTTGGCGAAGGGTTGTTCTGCCGCAAGTCACTTGCCGAGCACATGGACTCCGAAGAACTCTTCAAATTAACTAAGCAAGGTTTTGCCTTTTACGAAAAAGAGTTCGGGCTGGCATATCCCTTTGAAAAATACGATCAATTGGCAGTTGCTGAATTCAATGCTGGCGCAATGGAAAATGTTGGTTGCGTAACTTTTGGCGAGGGACTACTTCGTCTTCCGAAGCAAAGTCACAGATAAGAATTACAACTGGCGTGCAAACGTCATCCTTCACGAAATGGCCCATATGTGGTTTGGCAATCTCGTGACAATGACCTGGTGGGAAGATTTGTGGCTCAATGAATCATTTGCTGAGTGGGCTTCCTATGTTGCGCTAGAGAAAGCAACTCGTTTTAACCAATTCATGGACTGTCTTTAACGCCGAGCGAAAGAACTGGGCATATCGCCAAGATCAACTTTCTTCTACTCACCCAATTGGCGTTGCGATGGAAGATATGGAAGCGGTTCGTACAAACTTTGACGGAATTTCTTACGCAAAAGGCGCCTCGGTTTTGCAGCAATTGGTGTCACACGTCGGCCAAGACAAATTCCTAGAAGGACTTCGAAAGTATTTTGCAAAGCACGCCTGGGGAAATACGACTCTCAATGATTTGCTCGTCGAACTTGAGGCGGCAAGTGGCAAAAATCTCAAAGCATGGGTTTCGACCTGGCTTCAAACAGCTGGAGTTAACACTCTTCGTCCAGAACTCGTAATCGCTGATGGCGTCTATACCTCTATTACTGTGAAGCAAGAAGCGCCCAAAGTTTCCCGCCGGTTCTACGGAACTCCGCCCTCACCGAATGGCCGTTGGACTTTACGACCTGAAGGATGGCGCACTTGTTCGTCGCCGAAGCGTTGAGTTTGATCTTGCTGGCGCTTCAACAGTAGTTACCGAACTTGCAGGTGAAAAAGTTGCAGATTTGGTTCTCCTCAACGACCGCGATCTCTCCTACGGAAAAATCCGTTTCGACGAGAAATCAATTGCCACTCTCAAAGAGCATTTGGGTGATCTCCAAGATTCACTCAGTCGTGCACTTTGCTGGTCAGCAGTTTGGGACATGCTCCGCGATGGAGAGTTGGCGGCAAGTGATTACGTGGCACTTGTTCTCAATGCTCTTGCCGGAGAACAAGATGCAGCCGTTGTTCAAATGACACTCACTCAACTCGATACCGCAGTTGAGTTGTACGCGAGTGAAGCAAATCGTGCAAAACTTCGTGCCGAAGAAGCCATTGGAATTGAAGCGCTACTTGATGGAACCGAAGCAGGAAGTGATTTACAACTGCTCTTCGCCAGAACCTTTGCAAGCACATCAACTTCTCCTGAGCAGATTTCCAAAGTGAGATCGATGCTCGATGGAAAAATTGCTGGCTTAACCGTCGATGCTGATTTGCGTTGGCACTTGCTCAATACTTTGGTCGAAAGAGGAGTCGCAACGGCACAAGAAATCGATTCTGAATTGGAGAGAGATAACACTGCAAATGGCCAGCGTTATGCTGCATTTGCTCGCGCCGCTCTTCCAACTGCCGAAGCAAAGGAGAAAGCTTTTACTGCGGCAATTACTGAAGGGCTAAGCAACCACATTCAAATTTCCACTATTCGCGGAATGCAGCGACCAATTCAGCGAAACTTGCTTGGTGGCTATGTCGATCGCTACTTTGATGTAGTTCTTGATGTGTATGAAAAAGAATCCTTTGAAATGGCATCCAATGTCGCACTCCTTCTCTATCCAATGTACATAACTTCACCTGACACGTTGGCGCGAACAGAGAAATGGTTAGCTGGCGTTGGGAAAGATGCACCGAATGGTTTGCGTAGAACGATGTCAGAGAATCGCGATGCACTAGCTCGCGCACTCAATGCACAAGCAAAGGATGCGCTGTAAAAGATTAGGCAGTTGCCTCTTCAGCACCAAAGTGTTCTAGATACGGCAACCAGCGTTCCTCTGCTCGACCAGTTCCAAGCACACGCCATGCGGCCCCCGCGGGCTCGCGTGGCGCGGAGCGAAGACGCCAACCCAATTCTTTTAAGTGCTTATCAGCTTTCAAATGATTGCAACGATGACAGCACGAGACAACGTTTTCCCAAGCATGCACTCCCCCGCGACTTCGCGGTATCACGTGATCTATCGACGTTGCAGGTGCTTTGCAATACACGCAACGTCCGCCATCTCTTGCGAAAATTGCTCGACGAGAAAGTGGAACGCTATGGCGATAAGGAATGCGTACAAATTTATTTAATTTGATAACTGCCGGAAGTGAAATTTCTCCGCCCGTGTAATGAAGTACAACTCCCGAATCTTCAATCATCGTTGCACGAGAATTGAGAACGAGAATAAGTGCGCGTCGCTCTGCGATAACACCTAAGGGTTCGTACGTGGCGTTAAGGACAAGAGTTCGCGACATCACTGCTCCGATCAGGCGCGTGGCTCGCGCCGATGTCGCACATCTTGCCTCAAAAAGTGCTTGTCACGCTGTATTTGAAGGCTTTTGGGCTAAAGTCGCACCTTAATGACAAGCGAATTCTTGGTGTTGGCCGCCTCTCCCAGCGAAAATACAGATGGGTGGCGCCGAGTGTGGAAATGGTTCGACGGCCCACCACTTCACATCATTATTATCCTTGCCGTCGCACTCCTTTCTCAGCGAATTGGAAGCCGTGCGATATCTCGAGTGATGAATCGAGTGGCAACAGTTGAATTATCGCCAGGCAAATCCCATGTCCGCTCTCGTCAAGTAGAACGAGCACGAACAACTGCCACAGTTTTAATCAGCACGTTAAAAGCGGTTATTTGGATCATCGCTCTTGGAATGATTCTTGGAGAATTTGGACTTAATCTTGGGCCATTTATTGCATCGGCTGGAGTAATCGGCCTGGCAATTGGACTCGGCGCACAGAGCATTGTGCGCGACGTTCTCGCTGGTTTGATGATGCTCATTGAGGATCAATATGGGGTTGGAGATCGCGTCGATGTCTTGGAAATTTCTGGAACTGTCGAACGTGTCGGACTTCGAATCACAACAGTCAGGGATAGCGAAGGAACTCTTTGGTACCTACGAAATGGTGAAATCTTGAAAGTTGGAAATCGCTCTCAATCAGGTTGATTTACAAGTGAATGAGCAGCCATTTGAAAATACTGCAACAACTCATCTTTCAACTCTTGTTCGATATTTAGACCGTTAACTGCCGCTTGCATGCACGACATCCATGCATCTCGCTCAGCAGTAGCAATATGAAATCCTGCCGAGGATGTCCACGTTGATCAGAATAAGTTGAAGGACCACCCCAATATTGCTCAAGAAACATTTGTAGCCTTTGGGCGGCAGCTTTCAGATCGGATTCGGGATAGAGGGGGCGCAAAATTGGATCAACCGAGACGAGCGCATAGAAATGCGAAACGAGGTCTTCGAAAGTAGCACTACCACCTACTCGATCATAGAAAGTGGTCATGCGCTCACCTTAACTTTTGATTTGCCCTTGCCAATCCGCAAAACAAAGAAAGCAGTCACAACGCAGAGTAAGCCACTCGTATAAAAGGAAGCTGAGTAATCTCCAAATTTCACTCGTGCAAACCGCTGCCCCAAAGGCTGCAATTGATCCACCAATTTGATGAGCGGCGAATACCCACCCATAAACAACGGTGGCTCTCTCTGGACCAAGAATATTTCTGCAGAGAATGATCGTTGGCGGGACCGTGGCGACCCAATCCAATCCATAAAAAATGACAAAGACCAAAGTCGAAGGATGTACTGTTTTAAAGAGAATTGAAGGAAGCAAGAAGAGGGAGACCCCACGCAGGAAGTAATAGAAAAATAGTAATTTTCTTGGGTCATATCTATCCGTCAGCCAACAGAAAATATTGTTCCAATGACATCAAAGACACCTACGAGTGCAAGCAAACTCGCTGCTGCAACTTCGCCCATTCCGTGATCATGTGCTGCGGGAATGAAATGGGTACCAATCAATCCGCTCGTTGATAAACCACATACGAAAAAGGATCCGATGAGATACCAAAAATCCCTCACACTTGCCGCTTCTTTCAAACTTACAATGGCAAGTCTTCCGGCAGGAATCGCACTCGGTGGTGAGGGCTTCCAATCAGCTGGCGCACCGTAAGGCAACATTCCAACATCAGATGGTTTTCTCCCGTAAGAAAATAGCGACGAGTGGAACCATGATGAAAGCACCAGCAGCTACGGTAAGTGAGACGCTCTTCCAACCATGATCCATTGCCAAATTTGAAAGTCCAGGAAGAAAAAATCAATTGTCCTGTTTGCAGTAGCGGCAGTTAGTAGCCAATTACCAACCCACGTTTTTGAACAAACCATCTGTTGGCAATGGTTGCGGCAAATACCAGCGCCATAGAACCGGTACCCGACTCCAACAACAACTCCCCACAACGCAACTAACTGCCAGGGAGCGTTAATGAAGACAGTAAGGGCTGCACCGATTCCAACAACGTCAACGCCGCCATTACTACTCGCCGAATTCCGAATTTCTCCATAAATGCTGCTGCAAATGGAGCGGTCGATCCATAGAGTAGAACATTTACTGAAACCGCAAACGAGATTTGAGATCGGCTCCAACCCAAAGGCAATCCTCAAGTGGAACGATAAGAACGGATGGTGCAGATCTATAACCAGCAGTTGTGACGAGTGTTAAGAAAGTAATTGCTGCAGCGAACCAGGCGGGATGGATCGATCCCTTTGCAGCCTTGAACTGAGTCATCTCACTCAGATAGCAATCTAATCCAGACTGCAGTATCGGTAGGAATTGTTTCTCCGGTAATGGGTTCACTCGAAACCAAAACAGTGGCTCCACCAGGCAAAGCAATTGGCGCACCGAAGTTTACGTAACATGCGAAATTACCAGGACGAGTAAATGCAATGACAGAATCCCCCGCGTCAATCCACTTCATCGCTCCATCGCCCAACCCAGATTCTTCATGTCGAATTGCGAGCGCCTTTCGATAGAGAGCCAGAGTGGATTCTGGATTTCCTTCTTGATTCTCAACGGAGAAAGTTCCCCAATTGGCGCTCTGCGGTAACCATGCTTGCTCCGGAGTTAAATTCTTGTTCGAAGAAAATCCAAAGGCTCCATCGGCTTCACTCTTCCAAGGAATCGGAACACGGCAACCATCTCGACCACGATCCGTATGTTCACTCAACGCCCAACGTGGGTCGGTCAATCGATCTTCAGGGATATCGCGCGCCTCTGGGAGCGCCAATTCTTCGCCTTGATAAATGTAAGCACCACCGGGCAATGCGAGCATCAACAAGGCACCTGCTCTCGCCCGTTTAGTTCCGCGCGCAATATTGAATTTCTTGGGGTCACCTTGACGTTCCAGCGTTGTATTCGCTTTCCCTGCCAACAATCCCAAATCAAAACGGTCAACTGAACGAACGACGTCATGATTGTTAAATACCCACGATGATGGTGCGCCAATTTCTGCGAGCGCCTCAAGTGATCGATTGATCATCTTCTTTAAAGGCATTGCCTCCCATGGGCATCCAAGAAAATCAAAATTGAAAGAGTTGGCCAATTCATCGGGGCGCAAGTAACGAGCAATGCGAGATGCTGGACTTACCCAAGCTTCAGCAACCGCCATTCGATCGCCAGGATATGAATTGAGGATCTTTCTCCACTCGCGATAAATCTCGTGCACGCCATCTTGATCCCAGAATGGTCGATTTTCTGGAGCCAACATTTCCGCCTTTGGATCTGGCGCGACTACGTCTGGAAGTCCAGCCGCCTTCACCATTCCATGCGCCACATCAATGCGAAATCCATCAACACCACGATCAAGCCAGAATTTCAGCACGTCAGCGAAATGTTCGCGAACTTCAGTATTTTCCCAATTGAAATCGGGTTGCTCTACTGCAAATAAATGTAAGTACCACTGACCGTGTTTTCCATTGGCTTCAATTACTCGCTCCCAAGCAGGGTCCACCAAATACTGCTTGCCAATTATTTGGAGGCAAGTCTCCATTAGGACCTTTTCCGTCGCGAAAAATGTAGCGATCTCGTTCTACAGATCCTGGTGCGGAAGCAAGAGCATCTTGAAACCATGTATGTAAATCGCTTGAGTGGTTGGGAACAACGTCAACTAAAACGCGAATTCCGAATTCATGTGATTCGGTGATCAGCCGTTCGGCATCTTCAAGAGTTCCGTAATCGGGTTCGATCGCCATGTAATCAGCAACGTCATAACCATGATCAACCTGTGGCGACGGGTACCAAGGCGTAATCCAAATCGCATCAATACCAAGGGCTTTCAAATATGGAAGACGCGAGCGAATTCCTTCGACATCACCTTTTCCATCACCATTCGAATCGGCAAATGAGCGAATATAGATTTGATAAGTGACCGCGTCTCGCCACCACTCACGTTCGGTACGAGAAGGCAATTCTTTCTGTGTTGTCATTTGTCGCCTTCTGAACTTTGTTGAAGATAAGGAGCAAGGAATTCTCTCTCCTCATCTGTGAGAGGGCGAGACTTCTTTGTCTCCATTGAAACTCCAACTTGAACTGTCTTTGCCATTGCGTTAATCACGCCGCCAGAAGACATTTCATATACGAGAATAAATGAGGAAGTTCCAATTCTTTCAACGAAAATTGCGACATCAAGTTCGGTAATGCCATCGTAAATAGGTTCCAAAAAGTCCACTTCAGCACGGGCAACAACCATGTCTTTAAAGATTGGATTTTTTCCAGCTCCAACGCGGGAATACCAGGTGAAATCAGCGCGAGCTTCTTGAGCATAAGTCAGGTAAGCAGCATTGTTCACATGTTGAAAAGCATCTAGATCATCCCAACGCAATTGAATCTTTTTATGGTGCTTCATTAGCGAGTTAACTTTCTATACGTCACACGGTGTGGTCGAGCCGCATCAACGCCGAGACGCTCGATCTTATTCTTTTCATAACTTTCAAAGTTTCCTTCAAACCAGAACCATTGAGATTCACCTTCGTACGCCAAAATGTGTGTAACGACGCGATCGAGGAACCAGCGATCGTGGGAAATAACAACTGCACAACCGGGGAATTCGAGAAGAGCGTTTTCCAAGGGATCCAAGAGTTTCGACATCTAGATCATTTGTTTGGCTCATCAAGTAGTAAAAGATTTCCACCCATTTTTAAGGTGAGTGCTAAATTCAATCTATTCCGCTCGCCACCTGAGAGAATGCCCGCTTGCTTCTGCTGATCCGGTCCTTTAAAACCAAATGCGGAAACATAGGCGCGACTTGGCATCTCCACTTGACCTACTTTTATATAGTCCAAGCCATCTGAAACTACTTCCCATAGCGTTTTCTTGGGATCAATTCCGGATCGAGACTGATCAACATAGGAAATCTTTATCGTTTCACCACCAACTTTTATTGTTCCCGAGTCTGGCTCCTCAACTCCCAAAATCGTTTTGAATAGCGTTGTTTTTTCCAGCACCGTTGGGACCAATGACACCAACGATGCCATTGCGAGGAAGCGTGAATGAGAGGTCATCTATGAGAAGGCGATCTCCAAAACCCTTCGAAAGATTTTCAACCTCAACGACAATATTTCCAAGACGTGGTCCAGGTGGAATTTGGATCTCTTCAAAATCCAACTTACGCATCTTGTCGGCTTCGGCCGCCATCTCCTCGTATCGAGCCAGACGAGCCTTAGATTTTGCTTGACGACCCTTTGAATTCTGTCGAACCCCACTCAAGCTCTTCCGTAAGTCGCTTAACTCGCCTTTGCATCCTTCTGGCCCTCGATTTTCAAACGAGTCGATTTAGTTTCCAAATATGTCGAGTAGTTTCCTTCATATGGATATGCACGACCTCGATCGAGTTCCAAAATCCATTCTGCAACATTGTCGAGAAAGTATCTATCGTGAGTAATTGCAACAACAGTCCCAGGGTATTTGCTCAAATGTTGTTCAAGCCATTGGACAGATTCAGCATCCAAGTGGTTTGTAGGCTCATCAAGAAGTAAAAGATCCGGTTGTTGAAGTAGCAATTTACAAAGCGCAACTCGACGACGTTCTCCGCCAGAGAGGATCTTGACATCAGCATCCGGCGGCGGACAACGCAGAGCGTCCATCGCTTGCTCAAGTTGTGAATCCAAATCCCAAGCATTTCGATGATCAAGTTGCTCTTGTAGATTCCCCATCTCTGCAAGCAATTTGTCATAGTCAGCGTTTGGGTCCGCCATTTCCTCACTGACGGCGTTAAATCTATCCATCAGCGCCATCGTCTCGGCAACGCCCTCTTGAACATTTTCTAAAACATTCTTCTCTTCATTTAACGGAGGTTCTTGAAGCAGAATGCCTACCGAGTATCCCAGGCGTAAGAAATGCTTCTCCATTAGAAGGTTGCTGCAATCCAGCCATAATTTGTAAGACGGTAGATTTTCCAGCGCCATTGGGTCCTACAACACCAATTTTCGCACCGGGTAGGAACATCAATGTGACGTCATCAAGAATTACTTTGTCGCCGTGCGCTTTACGCGCCTTTTTCATTGTGTAAATGAACTCAGCCATAGGAAGAAACCTTACCGTTTATGTTCAGTAGACTTTCCCCGCAAACGCGACTGCAGGCGCCTGTAGCTCAGTCGGATAGAGCACCCGCCTTCTAAGCGGGTTGTCGCAGGTTCGATTCCTGCCAGGCGCACAATTATTTTTCACAATGGATGTGGGGCGCTATTTTGACTCAAATACGAATGGGTCGAAAACGAGTTGCCAGATGGACTTCAGATCAAACAAGTTTACGGATTCATTTTTGATCCAGAAGGTCGAGTACTCATATTTGAAGATGAAGGAAAATTTAATCTTCCAGGCGGCAGGCCAGAACATCAAGAAACAATTTCTGAAACGCTTGTCCGTGAAGTCATGGAAGAAGTTCAGGTCGAAATCTCCGTTCCTCAATATCTTGGATTTCAACGAGTAGAATCCAATGATGTATTCGCTCAAATTCGCATGATCGCGAAAATTAACCACATTTTTCCATCGGCAATTGACCCTAGTTCTGGAAGAAAATACTCACGATTCCTAGTTCCACCTTCACAATTGAATG
Organism: Actinomycetota bacterium; assembly: GCA_037200085.1. Taxonomy (GTDB): domain Bacteria; phylum Actinomycetota; class Actinomycetes; order Nanopelagicales; family Nanopelagicaceae; genus QYPT01. The sequence goes on along the minus strand of JBBCHT010000009.1, from coordinate 259,491 downwards.
CGTTACTTCAGTGGGGTACTTCCGGTGAAAAACAAATTCAAAGCGCTATTGCATTGGCATCAAAACTCGGAATCAAGTGGAAGGGAACAAAAGGAATCAGCATCTAGCAAAACTCTGAAGCGGTGCATCGGTTTGGGTTCGATTCTTGCTAGAGACACAATAAGAACAATTCGAATGTAGAAAGCCTCTTGATTGTGGTTTAGGTAATCTTGCGAAATGAACGATTTGTGGCAAAAAATCACTTCAGATGTCCAGAACGTTCGGAGAGAAAAGAACGGCCAACATTTACTTATCGGTATAGATGGAGTGGATGGTTCGGGCAAAACCACCTTCGCAAAAAAATTAGTAGAAGTTCTCTGTTTGGATATCGACGCTAAATACATAGAAATCGTATCCATTGATAACTTTCACAATATTCAAAAAATTCGGTATCGACAGGGCAAAGATTCGCCTATTGGTTTTTTTGAAGACTCTTTCAATTATGAAAGCTTGAAGGAATGCGTCTTGATTCCAGTTCAAAACGCTAAAGGAAAGGCTGTGTCCATCAGCACGAAGAGTCATGATTTAAAGACAGATCGGCTCGTCACTCTCGATCCAATCAATCTTGAACCGTCAAGTATCGTGATTGTTGAAGGAATTTTTGTTCAACGAATTGAAATTCGAAACTATTTCGATTACACGATATTTCTTGACGTTCCATTTGCTGAATCGGTCAAACGTATGTCAGTTCGTGACGGTTCAAACGCTGACCTCAAATCATCCTTCGCTTAAACGCTACGTGGAGGGTCAAAAAATCTATTTCGATAAATGTTCCCCACACGATCGGGCAAACTTGATAATTGACAATTCAGATTTCGGGTATCCAAGAATATCGATTGACATTTAGAAAGGCTCCATCCAATGAATGAATAGAGCCTTCCCGATGATCTGCCCCTGGCGGGACTCGAACCCGCATCTCCGCTTTCGTAAGGGGCGCGCTCTATCCGTTGAGCTACAGAGGCAGCCCACGAAAGTTACGAGACTGAATCCAGCAAGAATTCGGATTAACTTTAAAATGTGGAAAACATTTCGGAATACGAAACAAAAAAGTCACGGAGAGTAACCAATTTAAATGCACAAAGATAGGTGGTTCATTTCAAAATTGTGTTACTGTTTTGATACTTCGTGAGGGACGCAAAAGCTCTACTTATTGGGTTTACTACCTAAAGCCTCGAGAGAAATCTCGAGGTTTTAGTGTTTAGTTAGTGCAATCAGAATGGCCAGCTAAACAGTCAAATTCATCTCGTGTAACAAACTCTGAACTCTCTCTGCAATTTCATTTCGAACATTTCTGACACCTTCCGCATCAAGTTCTGATGGATCTGCCAGGTCCCAGTCCAGATATCGCTTCCCTGGATAAATGGGACAGGCATCACCACAACCCATCGTGATTACAACATCCGCTGCCTGAACTACTTCGTCAGTTAAAGGTTTAGGAAAGGCTTGCGAGAGATCAAGTCCTATCTCGGTCATGGCTTCATGCACATTCTTGGGAATTGAATCTCCCGGCGCGGAACCAGCTGATCGAACTGACACTGAGCCATTCGATAGATGAAGAGTTAGCGCAGCAGCCATTTGCGATCGCCCAGCATTATGAACACAAACAAAAAGAATTTCAGGTTTTTTCTTTCTGGATAAGACTTTGTGACTGAGCCAAAGCCTGAGACGATCCTTAGCGAAGCGCTCGGCAAGGGCTGGTAGGTGCACCAATACTTTCGCGTCTTTTGCTAATAGTTGATACGACTCAACTACGTATCTCTTTACAGTCTCTTTTGAAAAAATTCCTTTGAAGCGATCGTCGAGTCGATCCGCAACTCGAGAAAGAATTCCGTCAACATCGTCATACCCAAAAATGTCGTTATCTGCCATGACTTGACTCCAATCGATAATTTTCGATATGAAAAGAGTATTGGTCAAATCGAAATTCGTCAATATGAAGTATTTGTAAATATGCAAAAGAGAGAAGCGGCCGACCGAAGTCGACCGCTTCCTCTCGATTGGGAGAAACTAGTGCTGAACTGCTTAGCCAATCTTTGCGATTTGTGCTTTATCCACTGCAAGCAATGGACCAGTGATCGTCGTGAATTCCAATGACGGATCAGTTTGTGGGCACTTTGGCGAAAGAATGTAGTTAAGGAAAATCCTTAACTGCTGCAGCATTTTGTGTCCTTGGTATCAACTAATGCGTAGGAAACGATTCCGAGTGGATATGCACCTGGATCTTTTGTGTCATAGTCGAAAGTCAAGATTCCTTGACTATCTACTGTGGCGTCACCGAGGAATGTTGAAGTTCCACCAGCATCTGGAGCTTGGAAGTTACCAGCAGCATTCTTGATGTTTGCAACACCAAGGTGATTCGCTGCCGCGTAGTTCTTTTCAGCATAAGTGATTGAGTAGGCAGTCTTTGCAGAAAGTGCTGCAACTGCTGCAGAACCAGATGCACCAACTACACGACCAAGGTTGGAAAGGTCATTGAGGTTTCCAGGAAAGCTTGTCTGGAATGCGTTGTTACCCTGGCTTTGTCCAAACAGATGGAGCCATTCCGCGCAAGAAGTTAGTGAAGTTTCCTGATGTTCCAGATGAATCTGAACGGAAAATTACTTGAATCTTCTTTGCAGGCAATGTCACGTAAGTCTTTACTGTGCGAGTGCTTGCAACAACTGGCTCGCCCTTAGCATCCTTAACGACGTTACCGTTCTTATCTTTCTTGTAGGTAACGGTCTGAATTGCACGATTGTTGTCAGCAAAAATTGCTGGGTCATTCCACATTGTGATTTTGCCCACCGAAGATACCGGCAACAGTTGAAGGGAGAAAGATTAAGTACCTTCTTGATATTCAAGTTGTACATAACAGCAATTGGTGCTGCAACAACTGGAATGTGAATGACTGATGGAAGTTTGCTTGATGCAGTGTGAGGTGTATCAGAGAAGTTGAAATCTCCGATGCCCTTATCGGAAGCGGTGCGACCTGCACCAGAACCACCACCGGTATATGTGTAGCTATTACCTGTAGCAGAGGCAAAGCCAGCTTTGCATGCATCTAGTAGTGGAATAGGAAATGTTGCACCAGCGCCAGTTAGATTTACTGCGGCAGATGCGGGTTGTGCCACGAAGAGAACGGCTGCAAAGGCAGCGATTGCAATCTTCAGGGTCTTTGAGTTTCTCATGTACTTCCCCTCGTAGTTATAGATCTTCATTACGAGAGAAAGGTATTTCTTGGCGGTTAATGACTGGCTATGTAGACGGAAACGGCGTTGAAACGACAAAGTGAACAAATGGATTTGTTTTTAGCCGAATCGCCCAGTGACATAGTTCTCAGTTCGTTGATCCTTTGGACGAGAAAAGATTTCTCCCCGTTGGTCCAACTTCAATCATCTTTCCTGGTCCACCGTCAGAAAGGAAAAATGCGGTGTAGTCAGAGACGCGAGCGGCTTGCTGCATGTTGTGCGTCACAATGATTACTGTGATGGTCGATGACAAGTGCGAAATTGTCTCTTCCACTTTCAACGTCGAACCTGGATCTAGAGCGGAACATGGCTCATCCATGAGTAGAACTTCAGGACGCACAGCCAACGCTCGGGCAATGCAGAGACGCTGTTGTTGTCCACCGGAAAGTGATCCACCGTAAGCGCTAAGACGATCCTTAACTTCAGCCAGAGTCCTGCTCGCTCGAGACATATTCTTCGAGTAACTCATCTTTATTTGCAGTTTTAAGTTGAGCCAACTTCAAACCAGCTAAAACATTTCCGCGATTGTCATAGAAGGAAATGGATTTGGCTTTTGAAAAACCATTCCGACTTTCAATCTAATCTTTGTGACATCCACACCGCGTGAATAAATATCTGAACCATCAAGCAAAACTTCTCCAGCCATAGCAGCACCTGGAATGAATTCGTGCATGCGATTAAGCGTGCGAATAAATGTCGATTTGCCGCAACCAGATGGACCGATGAGGGCTGTGACGGTTCCCTGACCAGAAGTCGAGTGAAACATCTTCGAGAACATGCTTCTGACCAAACCATGCATGAATACCTCGAGCTCAAGGCCAACACCCATTGCACTGGTGCCAGGAGTCCTCTTACTTGCGGCTGCAGCCGCCACAGAAGAAAGCGAGGATGTAATTGGTTCGGTCTTCATCTCTTCATTTCCATTCTCTCTGTCTCGGCTCACTTGTTCAACTTTCTATCACTTAAAAATCTGGCGGTTATAAATAGGACAAGAACAATGACAAGCAACACAAAGATTCCAGCCCAGGCTCGCGTTATCGCTTCTTCCGTTCCGACTGCATATGACTTCCAAATATAAAAGGGTTAGTGATCCCATTGGTCCGCTGAAAGGGTTGTAATTCACTCTCTCGCCGCCGCCGGTAAGCAAAATGATCGGTGCAGTTTCACCTGCAACACGAGCGATACCGAGAATTACTGCGGTGACCAATCCGCTTCGAGCTGCTGGCACAACAACCATTGCTACCGAACGCCACTGAGTACCGCCAAGAGCAACGCCTGCTTCACGCAATTCATTAGGAATAAGAAGGAGTACTTCCTCCGAGGTACGAGCAATTGTTGGGATCATCAAAATTGCTAAAGCCAATGAACCCATGAATCCCGAGTAAGACTTAGTAATCGGATAGACGATTGCCGAAAGAATAAATAAGCCAGCGACAATTGATGGAACACCACTCATTGCTTGCACTAAGAATTTAATCGGACAGCAAAGCGACCTTTTATTTCAGTCAAATACAAGGCGGTACAAATTCCAATGGCAGGCTAATGATGAGAGCAATCGCTACAACAATAAAGGTTCCAATAAGTGCGTGAAGCAATCCACCTTGTGCAATTGGATCATTAACGCTGTTCTTACTCATATCGTGAATCAACATTCCGAAGTGAAGACCAGCTTTGCCACGATTAAACACTGTTATCAAAATGCTAATAATTGGAAGTATTGCGATACATAATCCAAATGTTGCAAAACTCCGAGCAATTGCATCTTTGCCAGCTTGAATGCCTAACTTCCAAAAATTGTAGGCAAAGTCGGCCGCCGTATACACAAGAAAGAAGATGCCAACATATGCAAGGGCACCTTTCATTGGTGTTACTCCGACAAAAATGTAAGAAACAATTACCGAAAGAATTACCAAGCCACCAGCGGTTGACCTTTCTTGTGGTGACTTCTTCCAAGGTTTCTGAGGTTTAACTTCCAGTGCGATGCTCATCGTCCGCCACCGCCTGTTCGCTTAACAATGAAATCTGCAATCGAGTTCACGAGTAACGTCAGCAAGAAGAGCACTAGACCAGCGGCCATAAGTGCTTTGACTTCGCGTGGTCCGGCATCACCGATTCGAAGCAAAATCATTGAAGCAACGTTTCCACCCGCACCGACTAGTACATGCCAATTTACTTGGTAGACGATGTTAAGAACTGTATATACAGCAACGGTTTCTCCCATTGCACGGCCAAGACCAAGCATTGCTCCACCGACGACGCCGCTTCGACCATAAGGAATTGCGACAGCGCGAATCATTGCCCACTTTGTTGCACCAAGTGCATATGCAGCTTGAACTCGATCAAGTGGCGTTTGAGAAAAAATTTCGCGAGCAATAGAAGTAATGATTGGAATAATCATGACCGCTAGAACAACTCCCGCAACGAATGGCGAGCGAGTAAAAACCGGCACTTCCATTTTGAAGAACGGAAGGAATCCAAAATATTTATGAAGCAACTTTGCCCAGTACTCAACGCTAGGCATCAATACAAAGAAGCCCCACAATCCAAAGAGAATTGAAGGGAAAGCCGCCATCAAATCAATTACTGCGACCATTACCTTTTTTATGAATGGCGGCGCGTAGAAAGTTAAGAAAATTGCTGACGCAACAGATAGCGGCAAGGCGATCAACACTGCGATGAATGCGCACACCACAGTTCCCACAAGCATTGCCGCAAGACCAAAGCGAGTTTGCGAGTCATCAATGTTGCCCGATGTATCAGTAACGACTTCCCACGCGCTGCCAGTAATAAATTTGAAACCCTCTGCGCGAAGTACCGCGTAACCTTGATACGCAAGAAAGACGAAAATCAGACCGAGAATTAGCAGGGAAGAAAGCCCACCACTCGTAACGATTCCTCGAAATACGCGGTCGGAGAATCTTGGTTTCGTACTTAATTCTCGTGGTGCTGGAATAATTTTTTCAGGCGCAATCGTTTGGCTCACGACGGTATCTTGTGCCCTCGACCCTCAAAGTGGATTGACCTAGGGTTACGAGAAGGTGAACGAGTAGTGAAATTCCCCCTAAAGTAGCGCCGTGGCCGTCGAGAATCCCCCGCTCATTTGGATCGATTGCGAAATGACAGGGCTGAGCCTGGAAAGTGATGTTCTCGTTGAAATTGCAGTGCTCGTCACCGATTCTGAATTAAATGTCATCGGAGACGGTGTGGATGTCGTGATCCACGCGAGCGCTGAAAAGTTAGCCGCCATGAATGAATTCGTGACAGCGATGCACACTTCATCAGGGTTAATCAATGAAATACCAAATGGAGTCGCACTGTCACAAGCAGAAGATTCCATTCTTACTTACCTGGTTAGCGCGGGCGCAGAGTTAGGAAAATCACCGCTAGCCGGCAATTCCGTAAGCGTAGATCGCAACTTTATTGCGCGAGATATGCCTCGACTCAATGAATTCCTTCACTATCGAACGGTCGATGTTTCCTCAATTAAAGAATTGGCCCGCCGTTGGCATCCGCGGGTGTACTTCAGCGCCCCTACCAAAAGCGGAAATCACCGAGCCCTTGGCGATATAAAAGATTCAATAAATGAGTTGAAGTACTACAGAGAAGCGATATTTGCCGCTGCCCCTGGCCCTAGTTCTGACCTCCTTCGCGAGATCGCAGCGCGATACGGCGGGTAGCCATTCACGCAGGTAGTATTTGCTCCGCATGGTGGACGTAGCTCAGCTGGTAGAGCACCCGGTTGTGGTCCGGGATGTCGCGGGTTCGAGCCCCGTCGTTCACCCCAAGTTTTTCTTTGACACTTTCGTGTCCCTTTAGTTGGGAGTCAGCATGACCCAGATGTCCTTTGACGTCATCGTTGAAATTCCAGCGGGTAGTCGCAATAAATACGAAGTCGATCACGAAACAGGGAAAATCCGTCTCGATCGAATGCTCTTCACTTCGACGAGATACCCATGGGATTACGGATTTGTCGATGACACTCTTGGGCTCGATGGCGACCCAATTGATGCGCTCGTCATGCTGGATGAACCAACATTTCCTGGATGCGTCGTTCGATGCAGAGTTATTGGAATGTTTCGTATGCGCGATGAAGCAGGCGGCGACGATAAATTGCTTTGCGTACCTTCAGGAGATGTTCGGAAAGAACACCTCAAAGATATCCTTGATGTTCCAGAATTTGATCGCCTTGAAATCAAACACTTCTTTGAGGTTTACAAAGATTTAGAGCCTGGCAAAAGCGTTGAAGGCGCGATGTGGGTTGGACGCGACGAAGCCGAGCAAGAGATTCGCGATTCTTATGCACGCTATGACGCAGGTCGTCACTAAAAATTACTTTGGGAGTTCTTGATTGGGACAACTACCTAGAACTCGAAGAATCGCTTCTTTTTCTGGTTTTGTAAACCACAATCCATACTTGTGTTTCACTGCAACTTGATGGGCAACATATTCACATCGGAAACTTTTTTGCGGTGGCAGCCAAGTGGCTGCATCGCCATCTCCCTTTTGGGAATTGAGTGAACCTTTCACTGCAAAGAGATTGAGTGGATCATTTGCTAGAGCGGTTCGTTGAATCAGAGTTAGTTGAAAAGCACCTGTCTGCCACGCATTGGATAGCGCAACAATATGATCGATCTGGACCAATGAACTAGTTGTTTGACCGCGAACGAAATTGATATCTGTCCCAGAATATGGGTCGTGCAAAACCCCGCTTAAAACTAAACATTCATGCGTCCCAACTTTGAAAACAATCGAAACTAAATCCCTCTTCAAAATATCGTTTCTGGTATCACAGCCATTTCGATTTACATCCGCCCATGTCTGTCCAAATTGTGAGCGCGAATAGCCAGTTTTTGGCGCACGGCCCTTAACGGCAACTTGGTCAATCGCTTGTGTGATCGTGGGTTGGGTGGAGCCAGCGGCACTTGCAGACAGCGTTATACTCAGCGCCGAAAGAGTGGAAAAGATAAGTACGACGGGCGTTATTCGTGCAAATGCACGTCCAGTCCGCCTCCGAATCACAGGACTTATCGTTGCCTTTTAGGCGTGGCAGAGCAATCTGCCACTCGCTGATAGGGTCTGATCCGCACGAAAGTCAGTAATACTGGCGTTGTTAGCTCAGTTGGTAGAGCAGGTGACTCTTAATCACCGGGTCGGGGGTTCGAGTCCCTCACAACGCACTATTTACTTTAGAAATCGAAATGGAAGCAATGGGTAAGTAAATCGTCTCCCATTTGCCGCTGCCTTTGATGCTCGAATTTGATTTATTGCTACGAAAGGAGTCAATAGCAAAAATAGGAAAAGACTGAAGAGGCCACCCACAATGAAACCGATGCCGAGTGTCAATACTCCAAAGACTACATAGAAAATCGCTCCAACCAAGAAAATAACAATTAGATCGATCTGCAAATTGATAGCTTCTTTTGCATTACTAGCAATGAAGTCGTCACTTTTGTTTGATTTGAGAATAAGGAAAGTTGGTACCCACGCAAAATAAATTAATAGGAAACCCACGGCAAAAAAGGACAACACAAATGACATTGCGCTAATAAGCAGTGGACTCAAATGTGACCACATGGCTAGAGAAGCACTTTTCGAATTCGGGTCAACTTCTGAAATAGGACTTGCCGAATAGACTTTCTCCAAAATTTCGGTCGGCCTTCCGCATTTCGGGCAAAAAGAAAATCCTCCTACATCCAATCTGCAAAACGCACAAAAACGAACTTGCAACATTCGCTAACTCAATAATTTTAACTTTTGAGCGTCAAATTCCTCCTGAGTGAGAAGACCACTTTTCAGCAACTCTCCCAGTTTAGTTAGCTTTGCAATTGGATCTTCTGACGGAACAGCTGCGGAAGCTACACCTGCTCCTAGTGGAGAAACAGGTGGCAAACCCGTGTAGTTGACCGACTGCTGTTGCTTTAGACGATGCTCGCGAGCAGATCGAGAATACTCATTTAGTAGATCGCGAACTTCCTTAGGAGTTTCGATGCTTTCAAAGGTAATTTCTTTCTTCCCCGTATAGTCGTTTGCTTCTACGCGAATTCTTACGTCTCCAACACCTCTTGTTTTTTGAAGAATGCTCTGTTTGACGTCTATGTCACGAATTGCCCAAAGGGGGATTTGCTCTTCACGGGAGCCGATGACTCCAGCATCTTCATACACATATTCCGTTGTTACTCGATACTTACGTCGAACTACTTTTCCTCCAGTAGCCATACTTGCTAGATCTTTGGTTTCACCTTCCCAAAGCAAATCTCCCGCCAAAACGAACCTCCTCAATAAGAATTATTGAGGAGGTTATCCTCAGGAACTACATTTCTGATTGCGAATTCAATAATTGACCGGTCATTTCATAGAGGCTGCAATTCATTCGGAGCATCCGTCCAAAGTATCTCGTCAAAGGCATCGAGTTGTCTTTGGAAATCCCGAGATATGTCACTTTAGGTTGTTTAACCAACTATTTTTTAAGTGTGCGATGGGGGAGCTCAACACGGTGCGAATGGTTTCAACAACATATGGTCTGTCGTGACATTGGCGGCGCGGCAAGCGACGAGAAACCGCGAATGATTATCGAGAAAACTAAGAATTTCGATAGTTGCTCCATTGCACAACTTCCAACGGGTGAAATCGGTTTGCCAAGTCGCCTTTGTTTGGATTGTCTCAAAGCGGGTGCAGGAGGAGTGGGGCGTTTTTCGGTGAGGCAACAATGAGATTGTCGCGTTTGAGGACTTTCCAGATGGTGGAGATGGCAGGAGATGCCCGGAGTTCTTGAGTTAGGGATAGGTAATTGTCACGACTCTGCCATCGTGGTCTTGTTCGACTAATGACTTTGTGCGAATAGAGAATTGCCTCCTTGCATTATTTCATCTGCTCGTGCACGGATTGAGGTGGGGGTCACCTCGAGCGAGCGTAAAAAGCACCCTCGACCTCTGCTTCAAAGCGTTTGAGAAGTTCATAGACCCATGAGCAAGCAACTCCATAGTCTTTTTGCTACCTGGGTTTTAGATTGAACCTCTACTATTACCACTGCGGCAGTAACCATCACGCGAGCTAACGACATAACCCCACACCAGACCTAGAAAACGTCTTCTATATCTGGAGACACATGTCCTGAATGTCAAGAAACCGAACACCTCCGGGCGTACTCACGATAATTCTCTCGCCCAGAACCACGATTGGGAAAAATGGAAACAATAGTCCTCGAGAATGAGTTCATCCGACTAGTAGTGCTTCCTGAGATCGGATGCAAAATAGTTTCATTGTTTGATAAGGAATCAGATTACGAGTGGCTTTGGCAGGATCCTCATCGACCGGTAAGAGTTCCAATATTTGGCGATGCCTACGACCAATACGACATTAGCGGAATTGACGAATGCTTCCCCAACATCGGCATTTCACCATATCCACTGCAAGAGGGTCTTAGTCTTTTAGATCACGGCGAAGTTTGGTCAGTTCCGTGGAAAGTCGAGTACACAACTACTTCCGCTGTCGCAACAGTTATAGGACGGCAATTAAATTTTGAATTATGTAGAGAACTTAGAATTGAAGGCAGAAAAATTCACTTTCAATATAACTTGAAGAATATTGGTGAGGATGACCTTCTTTATTTGTGGTCAGCACATCCTCTTTTCGCCATTCGAGGGGAAATGTCGTTAACAATCAATGGACATCCGAGGATTCATAAAGAGTTCGGATTTAGTGATCGAATGGCGCCAAATGGAGATGACGGCAGCCAAGGAAGATTCAATGAGTATCTTTGGCCCACGGTGAGTAATGACAATGGAAACTCATACGACATAAGCAAAATATCGCTGAAAATTCCACTGGCTGACAAAATCGTCGTAAACACGGAATCAATTGATTCGATCAAACTTAGAGATGAGACATCTGGTCGAGAACTTGATTTGCAATTTAACTCGACTCACATTCCCTTTGTTGGAATTTGCTACAACCTAGGGGCATGGCCACCAGGAGAACACAGCGCGAAGTGGGTAGCTTTAGAACCAACATCGGCTCCGACCGATCGTCTCGATCAAACTGATGAAAAGGGATTTTCTAAATTATTAAAGCCCAATGAAGAAGACTCGTGGGGATTTGCCTTTTACGTCAGTTAAAAACTGCTGTTTTCTTCCCTGTAACTCCCGGATGAAAAGTAAACGTCATCCCTGATTGAGGATTGTCTTCCTCCGTCACGAAGGCGGAAGTAACAAATAGCTGATCAAGAAGTTCACCTCCGAAACAACAAGAAGTTACATTCTTAATGGGCATTTCAATGACTTCCGATAATTTGCCTTCACTTGTATAACGCTCGATTCGTCCACCACCGCAAAAGGCGATCCACAATCCATCTTCGATGTCCATACACATACCGTCGGGCAAGCCGCCTTCTGGATCGAACTTTATAAATTCTTCTCGGTCTGAAATTCCCTTTTCTGAATAGTTAAATCGATCAACACGATATGTTCTTGTATCGATATAAAAGAATTTGTCACCACCAACGTTCCAATCGAGTCCGTTACTTATTCCGACCGAAGTTAAAAGTGTTTGAATCGAGCGTCCTTCATCGGAAATACGATAAAGCGAACCAGAAGCCGATTCGCCACTCCTAGGCATACTGCCAGCAAACAATTCACCGTTCGGAGCGACTTTTGCATCATTCCATCTGACTGGCGTAGGTACTGACACTCCAGTTTCAGATGAATAGCACTTTCCGATTGATTCTTCATTTCCCAGATGATCCCTAAGAACGAGTTGATCTCCAATACCAAGAATCCATCCTTCATCTTTTCTTGGAAGAGCAAAGCCCACTTGATCTGCAACATCGAAGGAACCCGTTGTTGCATTCAAGAGGTTCTGCCAAAGAACCTTATTGTCGTAAATATCAACCCAACTGATTAGGCTATTTTGTTGACCAAGTGAGGCAGGTCCTTCCCCCAAGATGCAACGTCTTTCGTCAAATACTTCTATCTTCAATTTAACTTAGGCCTCGATCTCTAAATAAAGCTAAGTTCTTCTTCGGGTTGCTACCCAAACGGCCGCGATCATTATTGAGCCGGAAATTGCATCTAGCAACATGGCATCAAAGCCAAGCATCGTTAATCCCTGCAATACCACCTGAAGAAAAACTAGTCCGATAAATGCTCCAGTGAGAGTGCCACCACCACCGGTCATTAATATCCCGCCAACGGCAGCGGCAGCGATGACATTTAGCTCCCAGCCCAATCCTGTGATTGCATCAGATCTTTGCAATTTACTCATAAGCAAAATGCCTGCAAATGAGGAAAGTGCACCAGTAAGCACAAACAACAGAATCTTTATCTTTTTTACTTTGACACCAGAAAGCCTTGCCGCAACTTGATTTCCACCGATGAGATAAAGCTTTCGACCAACAACGGTATGACGAAGGAGAAGATCGGCGATTAAGAATAAAACAAGAAAAATCCACACTGAAGAAGGCAACCCCCATATTTCTGTTCGAGAAAGAGTGCCAGCACCTTCGGGAAGTGGGTAAACCGGATCACCTCCACTGAAAACATATGACAGTCCACGCGCCAAAAAGAGCATAGAAAGGGTTGTAATAAATGCAGGAATACCAATCTTTACGGTGACAAAACCATTGACGAATCCAACGCATGCACCAACTGCAACTCCGAGTATCAATGACAGAACAATGGGAAAGCCCCATTTAGCCATAAATAGCCCAGTTGTAACGGAACCTAAACTTGCAACGGCTCCTACTGACAAATCAATCTCTCCAACGATCATCAAGAGCGCTTCGCCAATGAGAATCACTCCTGTATAGAGAATTGTCACCAAAATAACTTTGAAACTTCCTACACTTAAAAAATAAGAATTGAAATAACTAAAGAAAGCAATGGCGATAAAAAGTACTAAGAGCAAACTTAATTCCGGTATTCGATGGAATGGTTTAGCTAACTTCGCTGTATACACGGACATGAAGATCCTCTCTGACCGTTAACTTCCTAATCCATCTGCAGAGACAATGTAGTGAAAACTGTTGACAATGCAATTAATGACATTATTGTTACATCTGACCACGAGAATTGTAAATAAATAACTGTTTACAGTCATGGAGGGGTTCATTATCAGGAAGGAAATAAGTGCATGAGATTACGCTCTGAAAATAGGTTTGGGTTTCGAGCCGGTCTAGCAGGGATCGCTGTTGCTTCCTCAATAGCACTCGTTTTGGGTTCAGTCTCCGTTGCAACTGCTGCGGATGCCAAGTTTGTGCCTTTGGCGAAGGCTTCGTGCGATTTAAGCTCGAAGACGATCACTTACTTATCGGTTCTAAAAGCTCACCCAACCCTACGTTTGTGGGAACAAGGTTTTCTTGATGAAGCTAAAAAACTTGGATTCAAGAAAGCAACAATTGCAGCACCAGATGAACCAGATTGGACTAAGGCAGTCGCACTTGGCGAAGGAGTTTTGGCTAACGGAACTGATGGTTTAGTTCTCGGATTCGTTGATCCTGCGGAGAAGGATCTAATTGCCAAATTCGGCGCTAAGAAGATTCCAGCTGTTATTGGTCACGTTCAAGTAAAGCCAAATGAATACCCAGGTGTCATTGCTTACGCAGCTTTCGATCCAAAAATTTGGGGAGCCGCTGCAGCAAAAGCCATTGGTAAGGCAATAAATGGCAAAGGCACTGTTGCAATCACTGAAAGCTCTTTTAACGTTCAAGAAGATGCTGTTGCTGCAGCCTTCAAAAAACAGATGAAAGCTTCATATCCAAAAGTTAAGGTTCTTGCACCTGCTGAAGAGGGAACTGATCCTCCAAAGGCAATTGCTAAAGCCGTTGCAATCCTGCTTGCACATCCTGATGTTGTAGGCGCACTTTCCACGACTGGTGCTGGCCCCGTAACTTGGGCTGGAGCAGCAGATCAAACTGGCAGAAAAGTTGCTGCTATTGGTCCAGATGCAACTCGTCCAAACTTGGATGCTGTCCGTGATGGAAAGATCCTAGGAATTGCAGCACAACCTGGATACGAAGAGCACCAAATGGCAGTTGACATCGTTGCTCAGGCAATCTGCGGCAAAAAGCCTGCAGTATTTGCACACAACTTGCCAGCTCCTATTGTTTTGAAAGCTGGATTAAAGCCGTACTACAAGGTCGTCGATGCCATTGACGCTCGTGTTAAAGCTGGCGGTTGATTTCTGACTTGAGTGAATTAATCTGATCGAAAGATAGGAGTAATTCACATTGAAAAGGTGCACCCCACATATCCTCTGGGGTGCACCTTTTCTCAGTAATTTAAGTCGCGTGTATTAATTCCTCGAAGGGTAAAAAATGTCGAACGGCTCATCACCAAAATTTGCGCTGGAGATGGAAAACATCAAAAAGAATTTTGGGCCTGTCGTAGCTCTCAGCGATGCTGATTTGCGCATAGCAGAGGGCACAATTCACGGTCTCATTGGCCAAAACGGTGCTGGTAAGTCGACGCTTATGAAAATACTTAGTGGTTACTATCCCGACGGCACATATGAAGGTCAAATTAAAGTCGACGGAAATGTTGTGAAGCTAAAATCTCCGAGGGATGCCCAAGCCTGTGGAATAGCAATTGTTCCGCAAGAAATTACAGTGTCAGACACTTTGACTGTAGCGGAAAATATTTTGCTCTCAGAGTTTGCAAAGAAACCGAGAAAATTCTATTTCAAATTACAAGCCAATAAAGATATAGATTTTTTCCTAAAGGAAAATGGAATTCCTCTACAGGCAGATCAATTGGTGGCAAATTTAACTCTCCCCCAAAAACAAATATTGATGATTGCCAATGCGCTGTATATGCAACCGAAAGTTTTAGTTCTTGATGAGCCAACATCCAGTCTCACCAATGATGAAATTGAAACTCTCTTTCAAATTGTCAGAAATTTAAAGAGATTGGGTTACACCACTGTTTTCATTACCCACAAAATTATTGAAATTACAGAACTCTGCGACTACGTAACAATTTTGCGTGATGGCAAGATTGTATATAGCGTGGATAGAGATAATTTCGACGGTAGTAAGTTAATTAACGAAATGATTGGCCGTAAATTGGGAGATCTTTACCCAGTACGGTCTGAGATAAACACTCACGCCGAAATAGTTTTGAGTGTGCGAGACCTAATCGTCGAAAATCCACGTAAACCTGGTGAAAAAATGCTCGACGCTATCTCGTTCGATCTACGTGGTGGAGAGATTCTAGGAATAGGCGGATTGGTTGGCTCAGGGCGGAGTGAAATCCTCAAAGCTCTATACAGAGAGAACTTGGTCCTATCTGGCGATGTTCGCGTCGGAGATAATAAGGAATACGGAAAAACGATTCCCGAGGCAATATCGTCTGGCCTTTACTACATAACTGAGGACAGAAAAATTGAGGGCTTGCTCTTCAATATGAATGTCCGTGGAAATATCACTGCAAGTGTCTTGAAAGGCCTGTCTAAAAATGGTTTTCTGGCAAAAAAAGCAGAGAAGTTGATGGCAAAGGAAATCACAGAGAGCCTTTCGGTCAAGCCCAACAACATAGAAGCAATGATTGGCAACTTGAGCGGCGGCAATCAGCAGAAGGTACTCATCGGCAAGAGCCTCCTAGCTCGACCACTTATTTTTATGCTTGATGAACCTACAAAGGGTGTAGATATCGCTTCAAAGGCCGAGATCTATCGGTTAATTCATGATCTTGCAGCACAAGGAGCAGGAGTGATCTTGGTAAGTAGCGAATTTCCAGAAATGTTGGCGCTCTGTCACCGAATCTTGGTAATTGCAAACGGTAAATACCAAGGTGAAATGCCAGGGGATCTTTCGAAAGAGCATGAATTAATGGTCATGGCGAGCGGAGGCAATTGAGATGAAAACGCTTCCGAAACTTAAATTGTCTCCACTCATTAAGCGACTCATCTTCGTCTTGGCCATTTTCGGAATTTTCGTACTTTTGAAACCATCATTCGCGAGTTATGACAGCGTGCTTGCAATTGTGCAAGGAATTGTCTTTGTAGGTATCTCTTCGGTCTTCCTAACACTCCTCATTACTGCGGGCGAATTTGATATATCTATAGGCGCAACATCTTGTCTGGCTGCGATAGTCACAGGGTTACTTGTTACGAATCAACATATGAATTTGTGGCTTGCAATTCTTATCGGCCTGTTTACAGGAGCCATTGTTGGAGCCATCAACGCCGTTGTTGTTCTCTATGGAAATGTTCCATCTTTTATTGCTTCGATCTCGATGCTATTTATCGCTAGAAGTGTTGCGACATACTTTTCACAAGCTGAGGCAATCGAGAATTTTCCTGGACTTTGGCATGGATTTAAAGAGTCATGGATTGGTCAATACTTTTCAATTATCGTGCTCATTGTCTTGATTATCGTTGGTGAAATCATTCTCAATCACACGAACTTTGGAAAAGTTGTTGCCTCGATTGGAAGTAACAAAGAGGCTGCACGAATCGCAGGAGTAAACGTCATTAAGACTAAGTTCCTCTTGTTTATCATGTGTGGCGTTGGTGCTGCGTTATCTGGCGTAGTTGCGGTTATCCACTTCAGTAGTGCAAGAAACACGTTAGGTTCTGGCTGGGAGCTATATGCAATCGCCGGACTTGTGATTGGCGGAACCAGCCTATTTGGTGGACGTGGAACCGTTATTGGTCTATTCATTGGATTGATGCTCATGCAAACCATTGCCAGTGGATTAGTCGTCGCAAATATCGATCCGTGGTGGCAAACTGTCATTACTGGAGTGATCGTCCTTGTTTCTCTTGGTGTCGATAAGAAACGAAAGAAGATATTTGTCAATGAAGAATAATAGTTATCACATACCTAACCGATTTTCTCAAAAAATCGTAATAGTTACTGGTGCAGAATCTGGCATTGGTCGTGCAACTGCCACGAGGTTTGTTCGTGAGGGTGCCATCGTTTATGGATTCGGCTTAAGAGAAGTACTGGGTAAAGAATGGCAAGGCTCCGTTGTCAACGAACCTGGAGAAGCACACTTCGTTGTGTGCAATGTTTCCCAATATGAACAAGTTAAAGTGGAAGTCACAAAAATCGGTGAAAGACATAACAGGATTGATGTTCTTGTGAACAATGCCGCCAAATTCTTTTACGGTGATGTCACTGAGACTTCGGAAGAAGACTGGGACACAGTTCTCGCCACAAACTTAAAAAGCATCTTCTTGACTTCTAAGTTTGCAATTCCCTTTATGAAGGCTAACGGAGGTTCGATTGTCAATACTGCCTCTGTCCATGCATTTGCAACTATGGAGAAGGTACCGGCTTATGCCGCCAGTAAAGGTGCTGTAGTTTCTTTAAGTAGACAGATGGCGATCGATCACATTAAGGATCGAATCAGAGTCAATTCCGTAGTTGTTGGAGGCGTGGTGACTGATATGTCCAAACAACACGCACTTGCTATGGGAAAGACACTGGCTGAACTTGATTTCGTAACAGATGAGAATGTTCTAGGTCGTGCAGCTGACCCAGAAGAAATCGCCGCAGGTATTACTTTCCTAGCTTCGGACGATGCAAGTTTTGTCGTAGGAACGCCATTCCTAATCGATGGTGGACTTACAGCAGATCTCTAGGGTACTAACTAGTCCCTCGTACTCCTTTTTTGAATTGTACTTTTTCCAGTATTCTGCCTAGCAAATGAAAACACTTACCACCATCGGACAAGAAGACCTTCGGCTCATTGAAGTCGAGGACCTAGTGCCTGGTCCGGGGCATGTTGTGGCAACTCCAATTCTTACCGGAGTTTGCGGCACTGATCTTGAAATAATCGGCGGAAAAATAATGCCTGGATACGTCACATACCCGGCGACTATCGGACATGAGTGGGTTGGCAGAATTAAATTAGTTGGTGCCGATATCGATCCTTCGCTGATCGGCAAGCGAATCGTCGTCGAAGGAATCGTTCCTTGCCTTGTTTCGAATGTAGTGCTGGAAGCACTAACCGATGCATCACCTATAGCGAAATCGGATTCACGCGCCCCGGAGCCGGAGCAGAGCAAGTCCTGCTTCCTGCTACTCAATTCCATCTCGTCAACGATGAAGTAAGCAATGAATCAGCGGTCCTCGTAGAACCAACCTCTGTTGTTACTCAAGGGTTCCTCAAAGTGAATCCAAGGAATCGGCCAAAGTATTAATCATTGGTGATGGAACGATCGCAATGATTGCTGCTCGTCTAATTCGCGCTTGGAATCCAGCGCTAGTACATATGTTGGGGTTGAAACCGGAACAAAAAGATTTAGCAAAATTAGCAGGTGCAGACGAATTCCTTACTTCACCAGCAGATGTGAAATACGACCTCATTGTTGATGCCTCTGGTGCACCTGCACGCATTTCCGCCGCGATCAGCCAATTGATACGTGGTGGATCACTTCCTACTTATTGGATTCACCGGTTCCGGTGTTCCAACTTCGATCTTTGTTGATGAAGTAGTGACTCGAGATGCAAATGTTTTTGGATCATTTAGCTATTCCCGTCGTGCATGGAAACACGTCGTAGATCTACTCAATTCTGGACAATTGGATCTTTCTTTTCTCATTACTCATCGTTTTGAATTCAAAGATTATGAAAAGGCCGTTGAAGCGCTTCGTAGCGCGCCGGCGCCTCGCGGAAAAATTGTTATGGAGATAGGTGAGTAGTCCTTAGCCAAAAGGACACCTGCGGTGATATTTATCTGTCAATCTAGAACTTACCAACCGGATACTAAATTTGAACATCATTGCGCTAAAAAGTTTTAGTCCTCGACTGCTTTAACTGACTGAATAGGTCCAATCTCCATCTGCCTCGAAAGCTAGGTATTGAGTTCCCGCAGGAAGGATAGTCGTGCCTTTGTAAATTCCAATTTCATTTATTAAAGAATATGTGGCAACTCCTCGAGAATTCATCGGGCGCACATAAAAATTACTTTCACCGTTATGGGTTATTAATATTTTCTTAAATCCTGAAATTGGTTTTGCAAATTTAATCACCTGTGATCCATGGCCAGCTATTTTCTTTAAGCCCTTGACGGGTGCAGAACTAAGAGAAGAAATCACTACTTTCCAAGTACCAGTCGTCCTGAACCGTGAAAGCGACTATCGGACTAGACGAAGCTTCTTGGAAAATTACACCCTGCCACGAGCCAATTTCATTCGCCCATGACAATCCCTCCTTGCCACTCGAATAGACTGGGGCGACAAAAAAGTTGTCATCTCCAACGTATGACAACCTAACAATTGACGGAATTTTCACGGAAGTTATCGTCACAAACGTCGTCATTTGCTCCAGAATATGACTGTGTTGAACTCGCACCAAAGGACGGCGAAATCATCAAAGTGGAAGCAAGCATTCCGACTGTAAGGATCACGGACCGTAATTTACGTTCAACATAAGTTTGAACAATCATTAGTTTCTCCTTTGTGCAATCACTGATCTAGTGAAAGTAGTCTGGTACGAATCGAATTTGTAGAAATTTCCTCCGCTCGTTTGAAATTCCTGAAGTGATTTGCACGTCTCTAGACCTTTTTGTAACCCTTAGGACACTTCGGAGCAACGCCGACGACTTTCTTTAACTTTTTTCCAGATTTGCAATTAATAGTTACTTGCTTTTGTGTGACTTTAGGTGTTACCTCGACAATCATTATTTTCGTTGGAGGCAGCAAAGTACTGTTCATTCCCAGTCTGCTCAAAAGCCACAATAACATCTTCCCGCGGAAACAAGAATAAGTTCTTGATCTGTAACCAAACATATACTTTCAGTTTTTGATATGGCCGTCACTTGTAAATCCGAGGATGCGGACACATCGAAAGGAATCTTGCTCTTTGAAATACTCACTTTTTCAGGGAGATTCCAGTCGGTAATAATTTGTTTCGCTTTGGAATTAATTGTCGGAGTTAGCGTTGGTTTGGGTGTGGGAGTGACAATTGGTGTCGTTGTAGAAGGTGCACTAGGAGTCGGCGTAGGAGAACTTGTAACTGAACCAAACCAAATCTGATCTCTCGAAATACAAACCAGAATTTTCCCGCAAAGTAACGGTGTGCCTTGAAAGATTCCAAATCCTTCAGAATCTACATACTTTGCCGTAGCGAGTCCAATGACGCGTCCAGTTCGATCAAAGACAGGACCACCAGAATTCCCATGATTAATTGGTGAAGTTGTTGTGCCAACAAATTTAACTTGATCAACGCTTGAAATGATTCCAGTAGTAAGGACGCCCGGAATTCCCAAAGGACTTCCAATGATGCCTGACCACCAACCTTGTTGAGGTGGTGGCCCTCTCCAATTTAGCGGTTTAATCGAAGTTGATGTCAGTACTCCGGCAACGTCATTTGCTTCGTCCCATGAAAAAACAAAAGCACTCACTTTTGTCTGATCTGCCAAAATTATGGAAATATTTCGGTTCACAACACAATCTGCGATCACATGATGATTCGTAATTATGTAGCTCTTGTAGCCAGAAGCAATATTAGAAGAACTCAAATCTGCGTTTATCGCCCATCCGCTTCCTAAACCACTCCCACACAATACCGTGACCACCGAAGCAGCCACGCTAGATGAAAGTGATACGAGGTCCGCAGGAGAAGTTGAAGGTGAATCAATGCTTGCATTTCCTAAGAAATTTTGGGTAGGAGTTTCTTCTTGGTTGTTTGAAGAAGTTACAGCACTTGTATTCGGTGTGGATCCTGTTGAGATGCTTACGTTCCAAAAGGTGTCGGGGGCAAAGTCAAAACTCTTGTCATCGCCTGCGATCCAATCCGAAAAGCCATCAACTCCCAAAATAGAACCAATACTTATGCAAGTTTTGGGAAGAGTAAATCCAATCCAAGCGGCGTTAGCATCGAGATTTGTAAAGGTGCGCACTTTGCAAGTACTACTTATTATGGGCGAACCTGAAGCAAGACTTACGAAAACTCCATCCTGAAATGTCGCCCCGGAATACGGCGTGCTTGGAGTTTCCAATCGATAGTCTGTCTTACCATCGAGATTGGTGTCTAGCAAAATGCCTGCCCACGAAGCCAACCCGTCAGAGAATCTTGAAGCAGTCATCGGCACTGCAAAATCAAGAAAAAATCTGTAACTGTTAGGGTCACTATCGGTCAATCCAAAATCTACTTGTGTTATGTCGTAGTTACTTTGAAGATCGGGTCGATTATATGAATCCAAGGGACTCGAAACATATTGAAGCCAGGTGGCCGCAGAAGCAGAAGTCGATACTAAGGACCCAAACAAGACTATAAAAATTGGAATCACAATTCGAAATCGCACAATGGATACTATTGGACAAAGTATCCACAAACTAGATAAGGACTAGTCAATAACTCGAATCGGTAGCAATTACTTCTACTCAAATCGTGTCATCCTGTAGCCCTCAACCCAAGTGTCCGCTAACGTTGAGAGTTCTTCATGCTTTACCAATGCTAAATCTCGATCAGTGAAATCCAGTGATCCACGATTCTTGTTGCCAGCAGTGACTCTATAAATATTGTCCGCTGGGTGAAGCACACTAAATCGAGTTGAATATGCACAACTATCATCAACAGCTATTTGTGCGTTGAGTGTTCCCGAACCAAGAAGATTATTTGCTCCGTCATATACGCGAACTCGAGTTCCGATAACAAAATCTGGATAGTCACCAAATACTTGGAAACATGTGCGAGCAACGGTCACCTTGTAATTGATGGCAACAGTATTTGTTTCTATAGGTCGGAATGAAAAACAGCAAAAGCGAGCGCAATGAGAGCCAAAATTCCAGCCAATCCAATGATGTATCTAAAGATTGCCCCCTCTTCCGAAGTGAGGGGATTTTCATCGAGAACGCCTAAATCAATTTCATCAGGAAATTCAATGAGTTCTAAATCTTCAAGCTCATTTTCAGAATTTCCCTGCATTCAATCTCTCCCCTTCGCGTTAATCGGTAATTCCGTTCACTAAATCTACTTGAAGAATTGTCAAGATTCATTGGGTCGAACTTTACAGCGGTGAATTTATGACCTAACGAAGACGAGCACTCTCGCTTGATCTCCAAAATGAGCGCTACCGGGTTCATAAACATCTATTAGGTGAACCTCTAGTCGAGAAATTAGCGCGGAGGCTTCAAGATCGTGAAGTTTGAGGTGAAATTTTTTGCTATGAAATGTTCGTTGTTAACGCCAATGACGAAAAGCCCTCCCGCTCTAACCAATGGAATCAATTATCAAATGCTTCCGGACCAAGGTGACCGTGAGTGAATGTTCCAGAGCAGATCAAGGCGCCGTATTCCGAGTTAGCAATATCTAGAGGTTGAGATAAATCTCTTTCATATAAACGCGAGTAAACAAAGCGTCCATCAGTTCTAGTTTTCTTTCGAGCTTGTTCAAGCATTTCCGGAGAGATATCAATTCCATCGATCAGACTTCGGACAATTGTGCGCTCAAGTAGGTGCCAGTCAATCCCGTTCCGGTCCCAACATCGACAACACATTTGATATCAAAACCATTGCAGACTTGTGAAAATAATTCAGCCACAGCTTTTGGATAGCGATACTTTTCTTTATCTACAAATCCCGATTCATATGTCGCCGCCCATTTTTGCATAAAGACGCTTATTATCCTCAGGGCTTTTTACCGAATATGCCTCATCAAGTCCTAGGGATTCATCGTTCTCTTCTTCAGTGATGAGTAACCACCTCAATCAACGCTTGGATGTATCCAATTGCATGTGCTCGACCTCGATGGCCATATGGACTATCTCCCGTTAAAGATGGAGTGTGGTCATCGAGAATCACTCCCGTGAAACCGTGACCGTGCAGCGCCTTAATGACTTCGTATGGAGAATAGTTTCCTTCACCGAGAAAACACTCTTGAAATACTGGATAAATTCCTTCAACATCTCGCAAATGGATATAGGCAATTTTATCAATCGGAGCGAATCGATTTACTGCATCCATCACCGAAGTAGCGCCATCCATTTCCGAAACAGTTCCTAAACAGAGTTCCAATTTCAAATTCGGACTATCAACAACGTTCATTGCTCGTTCTAAATTATCAACGCTTGTAAATATTCGTGCGATTCCGTGTAACTCTGGCGCCGGAGGATCATCTGGATGAAAACAAAGAATCACTCCAGATTCTTCGCAAGTTTTTATTACACCCTTGATGAAATACTCAAAGTTTGCCCACATCTCCTCAACGCTGACTGATTCAATTCCAAAGGAATAAATGATCCACGAGTGAAAGTGTCTTTGAGGTTTACATCTCGCTGATCGCGCCTAGCCACCCAGATTTCAGAGTCCCGAGTTCCATCAAGGATGATCGAATGGTCATAGACGGAAACATTTGCTTTGCCTCGACCGTAAGGTCCCATATCTGTTCGCCAAACGCTTTGCGGAATCCAATTCATACCCAAAATTGGAACTCCACAAGCGCCTAACGCTCTGATCGTGTTCTTCATATTTTCTAGTTGCTCGTCGCGACCAGGAAGTCCAACATCAACTTGTCGTAAAAATGATTCGGCACGTTCTCGAAGGATTCGACTTGAACGCCAGCAGCGTGAATCGGAGCAAGAAACTCGCGAATGTCGGCTTCATCCCACTTAACGTCACCTTTTATATCTGGCGTCTGAAAGGAAGCTCCCGTGCACCCAATTGAAGAGCGAAATCTAAATACGCTTGATCATTTCCCGGATGTTGTCCGACAGCGACGCGCATCTTCTCCATGGATTTATTCCACAATAAGTTTGATGGGTACTGCTTGAAGTGCCTTACTTACTGGGCAATTCTCTTTCGCATTTTCTGCTGCAACTTTAAATGCCTCTGGTGAGAGTCCAGGTACGTCTCCACTTACTCGAAGTCGAATTTCAGTAATTCCAGTACCAGGCGTGAAATCTACATCTGCGGATGTACGAAGTTGAGTAGCCGGAGTTCCCGCCTGAGCTAAACCATGTGCAAAAGCCATCGCAAAACAAGTTGAATGAGCCGCAGCGATTAGCTCTTCAGGACTTGTAACACCATTTGGTTCTGCACTTCGTGCAGCCACGACACATCGTAAGTACCGATCTTTGAAGAATTGAGTGAGACTTTTCCATTTCCTTCGAGAAGATTGCCGTTCCATACTGCTGATGCATTGCGTGTCGTTGTCATGATTCCACCTTTGTTATGTCAATTGAAATGAATGTTGCTCTTACTTTCTTCCCAAGAATCCATTGATTGCATCGGTAAGAAAATATTGTCCTTCATCAAATACTTCCTTGGCGGCGCCAGCGAGTGCATTAAATCCGTGGACCACTCCTTCAAATTCTTTGAAGACTACCTGCACTCCAGCCTTTGCAAGTAATTCTGCGTATAGGCGACCGTCATCTGCCAATGGATCATGGTCTGCGGTAACGAGAACCGTTGGAGCCAGATTGGAGAAATCCTTTGCCTCTGCAGGGAATGCGTAGGGATTTTCCAAGTCTTCAGGTTTGCCAATGTACTGTTGTACAAACCACTTCATGACTTCGGTCGTCAATCCATAACCTTCAGCATTCTTCTTAAAACTTTCTTGTGAAAAATCATGACCCGTTACTGGATAAACGAGCATTTGAAATGCAAGTTTCGTCAGATTGGTATCTCGACATTTCATTGCAACAGCCGCGGCAAATTACCGCCAGCGCTATCACCGCCGACTCCGATTGCAGTTGGATCAATGCCCAACTCTTGTGCATTCTCAACTACCCATTCAAGTGCTGCATAGCAATCATCAAATGGAATTGGGAAGCGATTTTCTGGGGCCTTCTGATATTGAATTGCAACGACGACAAAGTTTCCCTTGTTGCCAAACCTCTAACAGTTGGTTCGCTTCCATCCTGGTTTCCAATTACCCATCCGCCTCCGTGGTAATAAACTAATACTGGAAGGTTCTTTTCTGCACTTGGACGATAAATTCTCGTTGGCAAATATGCCGTTGGTCTGAAATAAATCGATGTTCCAAACTAAAGATCGGCTCTGGGACGCCAATAAAATCAACGTTCGGAAGTGTTATTCGACGAAATTCCTGTGGAGTTATATCCCATGGTGCTGGAGCTTGTATTTTTGTTCGGGCATCCATGTATTCCTGAAATTCTTTTCTCAAGGCCATTCGCTAGTTATAGTGATTCACGACCTGATAAGCAATTTACGACACTAATCAAGGGGCAAATCCATGAAAGTTCTCGTACTTACGGATAGTCCAGTTTGGTCGAGAGAAAAAATCACCGCATTTGAATATCGACACAAAGTTTTCATTGATTCCCTCTTGAAAAATGACACAAACTCCGCTATGTCTTTCTCGATCGCAACGTGAAAGATATTCCCATCGATCGAGAAGAAATGAAAGTACTGGGAATTGATTCATTCGAAGTTTTCACGCCACCAAAATCAAAATTTGAATTGATCTCCGGATTAACCGTTGACCTCATTCGACCTCGTCGAAAACTGCCATACAACAATCAACTGAATCAACTCATCACGGAAGAAAATCCAGATGTAATTCTGATGATGAATTCGATTCACCCTGAAACGACTCGAAAAATTGGGACAAAATATCCAACCATTCTCTTAGCGGAAGAAGACTTTGCCCGAAGTTGGGATAGCGCAGTAAATCACTCCAAAGTTAGAAAGATGTGGGATCACTTTGCCGAGGAAATTGTTGCCAGAACTCTGCCCTCCCCCGATGTAGCAGTAGTTATTTCTGAAGCTCAAAGAAGTTGGGCAAAATTGAGATAT
This sequence comes from Actinomycetota bacterium, assembly GCA_037200085.1. GTDB lineage: Bacteria > Actinomycetota > Actinomycetes > Nanopelagicales > Nanopelagicaceae > QYPT01. The sequence goes on along the minus strand of JBBCHT010000009.1, from coordinate 233,524 downwards.
CCAAAATCACATATCTGCCTGCTTCCACTCACTATTGATGAGGAATTTTGGAGAGAGGTAACTGAACCTTCATCAGAGAAATATGACATTTTTGCCATCGGTGATTTCAATTACGCGAGAAATGCCTGGGGTCTTAAGTCTTCTTGAAGAGATTTCAAAATTTCCATTGGAGAAGCGACCAAGCATTGCAATTGCCTCTCGCAATCTTGTGCATCCGATGATCAAGGCTTCCGATTTTCCGAATCTCCGGATCCTTGGTTATGTCGAAGACCCTCGTCCCTTGTATCGATCGGCAAAATTGAGTCTCGTTCCGGCATTCCATGTTTCTGGTACGAAAAATCAAATCTTGCAATCTTGGGCAGTTGGAACACCTGTCGTGAGCACCAAACAATCTGCCCTTTCTGTACAAGCAGAAGACAAGGTGAATGTTTTGGTAGGCAATGATCCACTCGATCTAGCGGCCGTAACCATGATGGCGCTCGGCGACGATGAAATGCGCTTACTCATTGCACGAATGGAAGTCAGAAGTTTCAAGAAGAATATTCTCGGAATAAAACGATAGAGAAATTTTTGAATTTGGTATCGGTTGTGGCAAAGCGAGATATCACTCTCGCTCTACCGGAATAGCCTTCGTTGCACGTCAAATTTTGTTATTACTACGCTCTCCGCAGTAACCCCCAGAAGGGAATTACTGATCTCATCCAGTGACCATCCAGATACTTCGGTGTCTAGCTCGCTCCAAAGATTCACACGTGCGCCAGAAAGTGCTGCAACTTGGCGAGTGATTTCAGGATCTCGTGGACCAATTAAAAGAATGTACTTCGGGTGATTCAATCGAACAACTTGCTCTTGCTCACTTCGATAAATCAACCAGTGATAGCCAGCAATAGCGCCGGTAGAAAGCAATAGTCCTATGGGAACTCGCATCCTTCGCAAGGTTTCCAATCCAAAAGACCCCTTAAATGCATCATCAAAGATGATGAAAACAGCAACGATTGTCGTGATTATCGCCGTCAACCCACCAACGCCAAGAGAATGAATAGATAAATTCGCCGAGTCGGGGATGCGTGTTCAATCTCAGGAAAATTGATAACAGATGCCTGGATTCTTCGCCAGTAGATCCACCAAATAGGCGATCCGACGAGAAGCAAAGTTGCGGCGGCCAAGAGCGTGTTATTCGACCCGTTCTCAACAATTATCGTCGAATTAGTGACCCCCTCGAGAACGGCAATCACAACAATTGCCACTCCTGCGGCAGTTGCAAGTAAACCCAACCCTGCCATCAAATATTCATAAATTCTTTCTGCTTCAGTTCGACCTTTCATATCTTCTTCACGGATTGTTGCTCTGTGATACCACCATGAAATTGCACAAGCGCACGCGACTCCTGCTGCACTTGGAACATCTCGAAAATGGATGGAAGATTCACTCGAATTTGCATCTCCAATGAACCAGACAAGAGTTGTATAAAGAACGGTGCTTACGGAAACAATTACCGCTGCCATTCCACCAGTCACACCTACGAGGAGTACGTATCCGAACCAAAGTCCTTCTCGCTCAAGACGAGAAGCTGTTTTATCCAATACAAATACCAAACGAGAACGCCAATAACTAAGGTCACGACACCATGCAAAGTCGGATTCGTTTGAGTTATTAAAAGTGAATCGCTCTCTAAATGCAAAGCACTATCAAAGAGTCTGCCCAAGATAGTTGAAAGACCAGCTAAAACAGTTACTAAACCAATAAGTGAGCCTGCTAAATAATGAAGTCGAGCGCTCTGATTTGGCGTGTGCCGAGAATTAACTACCCAATGCCTATCCAAAGTGCTCCCCAAACAACTAACTGCGCTGTCGCGTGACCTTGGTATTGATCATCACCTATCCCCCAGGAGAGAAAGTCATTGAAAAGCAAACATTGAAATCGAAAGACTCGTGATACTTGCGAGCGCGAAGTACATTCCCCAACCGAAAGTTTTTGATTCTCCATTGTTGAGCAGAAACGCTTTTCGAATCCAAAGAGCAATTGCGACATAAAGAGCAGCCCAACTACGACGAATGAGAAATTACGTGCAGAGAAGTTTGATCTGTTATCAAAATAGTGGATTGATTCAAAGTTCATTGAGCAAACCTGTGCATCCAACCGCCACTACAATTAAAAGACCATAAAGAATTAGGTATTGGAAGAAACGCTTAACTGATTGTCCATTGAATCCATCACGCAATTCGCCTGAGCGAATTTTTTGAATTCCCAGTCCAATCAAAATAACCAGTACAAATGGGATTAGTAGGCCGTAAATCATTGGAACTCATTTCTGCAGTCATAAAGTGGCCAGGGTATTCCGATCAATTTCCACTCTCCAGCCCTCCGAATTAGGCGAAATGTGTGATCTTCATAATCCAATTTAGTAAACGAACCTTCCGAGGAAACTTCAACGCTAATCTCACATGCGCTGAGGAACCATACCGCTCAGTTTTCACTAAGCTGATTCGGGAAGATTTTGGATAATAGATATTCTCAAAATCCGATGCCTGGCACTTAGTCTGGTCGGAGAGATAAGTAATTGCCTTTTGCGATTGTCTTTGAGAATCGAAAGTAAGTATTTCTGAACCACTCCTTGCGGAGTACCTTCGCTAAGTGACTTCGGAGTTCTCCAAGAATTCACTATTAAGGACAAGAGAACTGCAAGGATAACTACCGTGGCAATTACAACTATGGCTCTATCAGGAGTTCGGTTTTGCAAAGATTTGCCTTCTTCGGAAATCACACTGACACGGTACAACTCTTTTAGGGCAGGCGGTAAGTTTGACCCATGATTGTCGACTCTGCTCTCTATCAAAATGGTCACCGCGTTGACGGACCAGATGACATTTCAGATTTAGTCGATATCGCACAGAGAGATGGCGGTTTTGTTTGGCTGGGACTTGCTGCCCCAAGTCAAGAAGAATTCGACATGGTTGTCGGCGAATTGAATTTCCACCCACTAGCCGTTGAAGATGCAGTAACTGCTATGCAACGTCCAAAAATTGAAGACTACGAAGGACTCACTTTCTTTGTTTTGAAAACAGTTTTTTTCGATCCGACTGAGAGTGCAATAACAACTGGTGAATTAATTTGTTTTATCAGTGAACACTTCATAGTCATCGTTAGGCATGGTGAAGGCTCTCCGCTCGCAACCGTGCGCCACGATCTCGAACAGAAACCAAACCTTTTACGTTTAGGACCATACGCCGTATTGCACGCAGTGGTGGACCGCGTCCATCGATGGATACACCGATATCGCTGTGGCACTTGAAAAAGAGGTAACGAAACTCGAGACGAGCGTCTTTAGTGGCCAACGTCAGACTTACTCACAAGATATTTACTTTCTCAAGAGAGAGTTCATTGAATTTCGCCATGCGATAGAACCGCTCATCATGCCCGTACAGAAACTGGCTAGTGAAACCCATAGCGCGGTACCTGTACTGCTCAAGCCATTTTTTCGCGACGTACTGGATCATCTTCAGAGAGCTTGTGAAAATGCTTCAGGCCTCGATTCACTTTTAACCTCCGTACTCCACGCAGATTTAGCCCATATACAAGTGCAACAAAATATTGATGTAAGAAAAATTTCTGCTTACGTTGCTTTAGCGGCTGGCCCCACAATGATTGCCGGCATCTATGGAATGAACTTCCAACATATGCCCGAACTTAATTCACGCTTTGGCTACCCAATCGTTCTCGGAGTGATGGTTGTTTTGACTGGATTTATATTTTGCCGTATTCAAGAAATCTCGTTGGTTATAGATGAAGAAAGCACTTGTACTTGGAGCAGGGTGGTTTATAGGCAGCCATCTGGTGAGAAAACTCAAGAGTGAGGGTTATTGGATTCGCGCATGCGATCTGAAATATCCTGAATTCTCAAAGACAGAAGCAAGCGAATTTATTGTCGGTGACCTGACAAACCCTTCTTTAGTAAATGAAATCATTTCACTCAAAGATGGCAAAGTTTTCGATGAAATTTATCAACTCGCCGCAGATATGGGTGGCGCAGGATTTATTTTTACGGGTAATAATGATGCAGAGATAATGCACAATTCTGCACTTATTAACTTGAATGTCCTAGATGCTCTAGTCAAGACAAATGAGCGAACACATCTCAATCAAACGAAAATCTTTTACTCGAGTTCTGCATGTGTCTATCCTGAATTCAACCAACTCGATCCCGACAACCCGAATTGTGCAGAAGATTCCGCCTATCCCGCGCAGCCAGATAGCGAATATGGTTGGGAAAAATTATTTAGTGAACGTTTGTACTTTGCATTTAACCGAAATTATGGAATTCCCGTTCGAGTTGCTCGTTTCCACAATATATACGGCCCCGAAGGTACCTGGACTGGTGGAAGAGAAAAGGCACAGCTGCGATTTGTCGGAAAGTTGCCCATGCAGAAAGCCCTGGAACAATCGAAATTTGGGGAGACGGAAAACAGACACGATCATTTCTCTACATTGATGAATGTATTTCAGGAGTTCGAGCTTTCATGGAACATTCAGACTTTATAGGTCCGGTGAATATCGGTTCAGAAGAAATGGTAACGATCAACGCTCTTGTTCAGTTGGCGGCAAAAATCGCTGGGAAAGAGATCGACATTAACCTATTCCTGGACCACTCGGTGTGCGAGGAAGAAATTCGGAGAACTCCCTGGCAAGGGAAAAGTTGAATTGGGATAACAAGACATCTTTGGAAGAAGGAATTTCAAGACATATTTCTGGATCAACGACCAGATCCTAACTGGAGAGAAAGTTCACTAGTTGCTGTCAGCAGCAGAATACGCTTTGTACGCTCCACTCGTCCAAAGGTAATTGCACGCAATTGGGATCGCTTTGGCGGACGTGTACACGAGATGTCAATGCAATTCTTCTTGCAGAAAAACTTGACTTCGATTTCTTCTTTGTATGGCCATACGATCGAGAAAATCCTCAAATGGAAGATGAAATTACATTCTTCAGCGACGAATTCGTTCTCAACCACCGCATCCAAGAATTTGCTCAAAGCGCTGCACAAAGTATTGATTCTTCTCCATTGACGACTATGACCGTCCAGCAAGCACGGGCATGGAGTCAAAAATTGACGGCTGTTCAGTACCTCATACCGAGGAATTTCACAGTAGTTCAATCCTTCGTCGACGAAAGCTCTACTACAAACCTTGAAAGATTCGCGGAAATTACCGCTTCAATTACACATCCACATTTTGCCGAAATTCGTCAGAAAATTTCAGAGGTAGTTCAAGGATCAACGACAATTCATGCAAGGTACGGCGATCTCATTGATGGCAACTGGAAACAATTCATAGATCCGACCAAATACATTTCCACTATCGATCTCTCCGAAGCTCTGAAAAAGAAATTGGCAGAAGGAAAGAAGGTTTTTATCTTTTCTGACACTTCTAGCATCGTCGACAGTTTTGGGAAAATATTTAGCCAGAATTTTTCGCTTCCTGAGTCGAGCATCCCGAAGATAGATTTGCACGACAGTGTTCAGAAATGTTCGCGTTGGCAGAATCAAAAGAAACCCTTACGCCACGAGGCAGCCTCTTTTCATTGTTTGCAGTTCATATGGGTGGAAAGGAGATATCCCAACTCCAAAACTCTCAACCTCTGAATCCCTCGAGAGGCTCAAAGAGCCTAAATTCCTCGAAGAACATTATTCTCACTTTGCGTCATCGATCCGAAACCAAGTAAAAGCCTCGCGACCTGACGCAATTTCTCTCTGAATATTCCTTCGAGATCTCGATCGAAGACTTCACCCTAATTTCCGTGTGGCATCTTCGGCAGATGACTCCTACGTCACGGCGCTATGCATGAACTCATTGCACTCGCCCTTGCAGGAAATCAGAAATTGGCGGAGAAAAAAGTAAATCGTGCAGTGAAAAAGTCACAGTGGTCACTTGGCACTCACTCTGATCCACTATTTATTGCGACTGCAACGCAATTGGCAATTGAATATATGAACCACTGTTTTTCGAATGAACACCAAAATCGCAAATATCTCGACGCTCTACACGATCGACTAATAGAACTTCAACCGACACAAATCAATAAAAGCGGATGCTCGATGTGATTCCCGAAATACTTGATCGTCTCGGAACGAAAAACAATCTCGTAGCTCTGGATTCTCGAAATATATTTCTTGCTTCACTTTGGAAAAACGCCCGAAATTCGACAGAAAAGGAGTTTATTTCTCGCTTCTTTATGGGGTTGGCCACCACCGATCCTGAATTAATAGTCAGATTGGTTTATATTCGCGAAATGCGTTTACTTCCCTTCACACTCGCAGCTGCGAGGTTAAAGAGGAGCGTTGGCTTCGCTGTTACTTGCTTGGCCGCAGTCGCACTCACTCTTCTCTCGCTCATGGCGCTTCAGGGAATTGCCAGTTCACGCACCTCAGCTCTCATTAAATATTCACTCGACTCGCTCTCTCCCGGAGATAGAACGTTGACCGTTTCAACCGGTCGATTGATTTCATCTCAAACGGAATTTAAAGAGATACAAAGTTTTCCTCAATCAAGCCACTTCCGGAATCGTTTCGAAAAAGCTGGTTTCACAAACTCTCTATCACGAACTTGCCGATCCTCACGGTGGAGGGGGCCTTTTATCTGGGAGGCGCCGAAAACCTCGCCGAAAACATCACTCTGACATCGGGACGCTTACCTACCACGTGCTCCAACTCTGAATGCGAAGTTATTCAAATCGGGCTAGCAGGTCAATCGACAAAAAATACTTTGCAACTTACAAAGTATGGACTCACCATCGTTGGGTATGGAACGTTAAAAAATACCTACCTATTTAGTGGAACTTTTGCCACGGGTCGTGGCATTCCTCTTCTCCTTGCCAACGGCACACAAGCACTCTCTCAACTCGACAAGCTCTCTACCCTTCAAGAGCCAATGGATGGATTGGCGCACTCGACAGCAACAAGATCACTGCTATGGGAGTAACGCCTTTTGAAGATGCAGTTATTTCGATGGAAAATCAGGCAGCGCTAAAATTCCCGAACCTCTACATCACTTGGCCAGAGGATTCGATTGCCGATGCAAGTAGTTCTGCCGAAGCTATCGAAGGAAAGATCGGCACCATTAGCCATGGAGTAATTGCGCTACTTCTTGCCTTTCTCATTCTTATCTCCCTAAGAAAAAAAGAGAGCCATCAACAATTTTCGCTCAGGGTTAAGTCGAATCGGTACCCCGCGAAGTGTGCTCGCAAAAGAAATTCTTTTGGAGTACTCGATCCCGATAATTCTGGCGTCGGTAATTTCTCTGGCACTCTCCCCTTTGGCGAAAGTACTTCTAGATTCATTGGGTTTTCACTCTGGAACGTGGGGGCTCTACCACCATTGGCCGATTTATCCATTTCTACTTTTAACATCCATCTTCATAGTCGTTGGATGCACATTGTGGGGCGATCGCTCCTGGGGTTGCGAGTGTGGGCTCCATTTGGATTGGCGGCCACTTTCGCCACTGTTTTTCTTCTTCTAGATTCTCAACGTGGAGATCAAGATTGGCGCCTTCCCGCTATCGGGGCCATCTGCACTATTGGAATTGCGGCGCTCCTAACCAAGTTATTAAGTAAGTGGTGGAAGAAGTACGATCGCAGCACATTTCTCATTGTTCGCGAAGATATGTTGATGTGGCAGAGCGTGGCAGCCATTCTCGCCTTCACAATTTTTCTTGCCTCCCTCACAATTTCATTCAATTCAGGAGTAAATAAAGAGATTGACACCCAAGCTCGAGATTCAATTCCACTCAACTTAATTGTCTCTCCAAGCGATCAATTGCTGAACCCGTTAGAACTGGGTGGTCCTCAAGATTTTGAGGGACCAAAGCTTTTCCAGTATTGAGAATTGCATCCTCTGTGCGGGGGAAAGAGTTCTGTATCGGACTCGATTACCTTATTGGGACTCGATCCTCTTGCACTGAAAAGCTCTTCGGGTCCAGAAAAGAAATTGGCCTTTGCTATTTCCCCGCAACGCAAGAGTCCAGAACCTGCAATTCCATTGGGAGCGGCAACTACTTTAAGTATTCGAACCACGAATGTGCCAGCGCAAATCGATGTCACTGCGTGGTTGCAATCTGCCACAGGAAAACACCAGTCAATTCCATTTGTAGGCCATGGCGATGAAAGATCGTTACAACTTCCTCAAAATCTACGCAATGGAAGTTACCTCGTTGCATTTGAACTTCATGAGACCTCTGACTATCTCTCTAGACGCTTACATGCTCTGGGCGAAGGAAGATTTCAAGTTCCTGCAATTAAGGGAGTTGGCTCGCTTTCGGATGTAAGAGTCGATGGAAAACCTTTAGCAATTCCATCATCCACGTGGGGGATAAATGATTTTGCATATTCATTCGACGGAGACAGTCTCTATCTACGACCAAAATGGGAGAACGAACTTCCAAAAGTTATCGCCGATCCTCATACTGCGGCGCTAGCAGAAAACGGAATCCTGACGATATCTGGAGTCAAAAATTCAGTATTTCGTGTTCGAGTTGTCGCGACACAGAAGTTCTTCCCATCAGCAGGCGAGGGATACGTTGTGATGGATTTAGATTCACTCAAATCTCGGGATGGCAATTCAAAATCCAGGATCAATTGACCCACTTGAAATTTGGTTATCTACTCCCAACGAAGAAAAATATTTGCAAGCCTTTCTACCTCTCCACTTGCGCGGTTAACTATCAAGAGCCAAGCGAAGTTAAGTGATTACTTACGAGCCGACCCGTACAACACAGGAATCGAAAGTAGCTACATAACGGCCTTGCTGCTCTCGCTCATTCTCGCTCTCATTCTGCTGATTTCCGTGCTGCCGCTAGTTCGAAAAGAGAAATCAATCCTCTTTTTCCAGATGGAGGCAGATGGACGTTCTCCGAAGGAATTGCGCATAGGGCTATTACGAGCGCTGAGAACAACGGTGTTCCTAGGAACAATCGTCGGTCTTTGTGTCGGACTAGTCGCCATGCAACTCACCTCCGAACCATCCAAACCATTCACAATCTTAATTGGTGTGGTCCTCTTGGTACTGGTCGTCAGCGAAGTTGGTTCTCGACTTTATCTCCCCACTCTCTTCGCGGAGCCCTCAATGGTTGAGGAGATGAAATGAAAATTGAAATAGAAGATCTCTTTTATTTATACGAAAAGGAAGACGAAAAAGTTGCAGCTCTTCGTGGCCTCTTTCTCGAAATCGAATCGGGAGAATGTCTTGTCATCAAAGGACCAAATGGATCAGGTAAATCGACTCTCGTAAAAGTTCTCTCTGGATTTTTGAAACCTTCTGCTGGAAAAATTTTCATTGACGGGAAGAATTTTTCCTCGATAGATCCCCTACTTCTCAGAAGAGAATACATTTCCAGTATCGACCAAAAGGGAAATTTACTTCCCGATCTATCGGTCGTTGAAAATATTTCACTCTCACTCACACTTGCTACCGGCTCTGCCGATAAAGCCAAAAATGAAGCTCTACATCTGCTCAGAGAGTACGAACTCGATCATTTGGCGGATTTAGATACATCGCAATTGTCATCAGGGGAACGACAAATATGTGCACTCTTGGCTGCGGTAGCTGGTAAACCGAAAATCCTTATTGCCGATGAACCAAGCGGAGAGTTAGACGACAAATCGGCCGACTCCGTCTATCAACTACTCAAATCCCTAACAGGAAAAAATGACAGTCATTTTGGTGACGCACGATTCTCGCGCTGAACAATATGCAGATCGGATTGTGCGAATTCAAGATGGGCGGATTAGTGCGCAATGGAGTCCAGATGGCGAGGAGCATCCAGTCATTGACCCTCTTGGTTGGATGCAAATCCCGCAGAGCGATGCGCCAACTCTTTCAAAAAGTTCACCCATTGAGTCAACGGCCGAGCCACGTTCAAGCCTTATTCGAGCATCACATCTGACTTTGAAATATTCGGAACGAGAAATATTTTCAAATATTTCAATTGAAGCAAGTCCGAAGGAATTCATCGCAATAACTGGGCCATCAGGAACAGGAAAGTCTTCTTTATTAAGAATATTGTCGGGAATTCAAGAACCATCTGAAGGTAGCGTTTTTATCGAGGATCAAGAGTTATCTCTACTATCTCGCGAATCTCGCTCACTCCTGAGGAGTAAATCGCTCTCCTTTCTAATGCAAGGAAATAGCCCAGTTTCGAGTATCTCTGTTCGAGATTATTTTCCTGAGATGACCGATCAACTTCTCGGCGCATTCGCTACCCGTCTAAATCGTCGCTTGTCATCATTTTCCGGTGGAGAAAGAGCGAGAATCGAAATATTTAAATTACTTTCCGACAACCGCAAAACGCTCATTCTTGATGAACCGACATCACAACTCGACGACAAACGCAGCGGAGAGATCGCTCAGTTACTCGTGAACCACGTTGAACAAGGTGGACTGGTAATTGCAAGCACGCGCGATGAGCAATTACTTGCTTGCGCTACAAAAGTTATCTCGTTGGGGAGCTAACCTCTTTTTTACTGAGCGCTCCAAGCACCATCAATCGAAAGCGCTGCGCCAGTCACATTATGTGCAGCTTTGCTGCACAAATAGAGGGCAAGCGCACCAATATCTGAAGGCGAAGACATTCGCTTACTTGGTTGCTTTTCGCTCAAAAGATCGGCCACACCAGCAGCGCGATCACCGCCGTGGTTATCTGCTCGCACCTGAATTTGTGGCTCAATCAACTTCGTCTCAACCCAACCTGGGCAAATCGCATTAACCGTTACGCCACCTGTTTCTGCAGATCCAAATTCTGCGTACTCAAGGGCCCCAACTTTTGTTAATCCGATAACACCATGCTTTGAAGCAACGTAGGCCGACTTTGCATAAGAAGCCACAAGGCCGTGGACTGAAGAAATGTTAATCACCCGACCAAAACCCCGCGCTTGCATTTGAGGCAAAAGCAAACGCATCGTGTCGAAGTAAGAAGAGAGATTGATTGCAATGATGTCATTCCATTTTTCGCGAGAGAGTTCGGCAATTATCGCAGGGTGTTGAATTCCAGCATTGTTCACGAGAATATCAACTGGACCTCCTGCAAGAATCTTTGCCACGAGAGCTTCCGTTGCGGAACTATCACGGAGATCAGAGACGTGACTTTCAATTTTTCCAGCACCGGCTTCACGAACTGTTTTCTCTGCAAGCTCGACGACTTCTGGAGCTCCCAAACCATGAAGAACAATGTCGGCACCCTCTCGAGCGAAGGCAGTTGCAATTCCTAGTCCAATGCCTTGAATCGAACCAGTAACAAATGCTCGCTTACCTCGTAAAGAATCGCCCACGACTATCTCCCTTTAGTTTGTGTTGTCATTGATTTGATGGTTAGGAAAAAATAACTTCTGCACACTTTTGAGCGCCACTTTCACTTAGCAAAATGCCATAGTGATTGACATCGTCAATCGTCTTCACAACTATCTTCGGATATTTCTGCAACACAGCATCTAGAACTGGCAGTGGATAGAGAGGAGTTTCTTCGTTTTTCAACCCTCGCACCGCTCGAAGAAGAAGTACTTCTTGGGTCAAATTTCGCAGTGAAATATCAATAAGTTCACTCACAAAAAGGTCTTCACTATCTTGCTCCACCGCATCTATCCGAGATGTCGGACGGAGGTGCGGTGCCTCCCCTTGCAAGTCGTAATCGGAATATTCATCAAGCGCCGAATTCCAGATGGTTCCGAGTGCAGGGTTGGTCTTCCAAAATTCTCTATATGCCTCTTGAGATTCAAATTCCATTGTCAGTCGAGCAAGTGCTGGCCCCAATACAAATGGAAGAACTTGAGCAACTGTCATGCCAGCAGGAAGTGGAAGTGGAATACCACCGTCGACAAGAGTTGTTCGTGAAACTTTTGTTGGATACAACCCGACGAGTGCTGCAGCAACAAAGGCACCCATTGAATGACCGATCACTTCAATCGACGCGAGCCCTAAATTGTCAATGACTGCTGCCATATCGCGCGCATGACTCGCCATTCCAAAAGGGCTTTCAAGTTGATTTGAAGCACCTCTCCCACGAAGGTCAACGGCATAGCCCGTGTAACCGCGCTTCTGAAGTTCTACTGCGAAAAATTGCCAAGCTCGATTTGAGGATGTGACACCGTGAATTAATAAAACAGGCTTTCCATTTTCTGCTCCGTAGCGAAAGACCGCTAATTCCCCGCCCTCTACAGGAATAAGAAATTTTGCTTCGGGAAGTACTGCGCTAGTTGTTCTAGGCGTTATGGAAGATGAACTCACGGTCATAACTATTGCAAGGATGAGTCAGTATTCCAAGCCGAAGAGTTGAGTTATAAACTTTCGTAATTAATTCATTGAAAAACGTGTGCAAATCGCGTGTTGGATAACAAAATTGTGATGATAAATGTGCTAACACCACCTATACCTCGGCATTACACTCAAAGTGCTAATCGCCAATCGATTAGCCTTTCAGATATTTAGGAGATGAGTGAATGCGTAAGCACACCTCGTTAGTTCGAGTTGGGATTGCGGCACTAACCCTCGCAATCGCGATTCCCGCAGGAATATCAGCACCAGCACAAGCTGCAGCTGATATTAAAATCGGTGTTATCACCACAACATCAGGTGGCCTCAAGTCATACGGCGATGCATACAACGCCGGTCTTGAGTGGGGACTTAACTACTACACCAAGGGCACAATGAAGGTTGGTGGTTCCAAACTCGTTCTCACCAAGAAAGATGACGGCGCAGATCCTGCCGCAGCGACTGCCGCATTCAAAGAGTTGGTTGGAAATGGAACCAAGGTAATTGTTGGATCCGCTTCTTCAGGAGTAGCCCTCACGTTGGCTCCACTTGCTGCTCAGAACAAAGTTCTGTACATCTCTGGTCCTGCAAAGAATGACGCAATCACCAGTGCAACTAATAAATATGTATTCCGATCTGGAAATACATCACTTCAAGACTTCGCACCTCTTGCTGGCATTTCGCCAATCAAGGGACGAAAGATGATCTTGTTCGTTGAAGACAATGCATTTGGACTTGGAAATATCGGAGCTGCACGTGCCTTCTTAACGCCAAAGGGCGCAAACTTCGAAGAAATCAAAGTCTCAACAACAGCGACAGATTTCACGCCATACGCAAAGAAAGCAGCCGATGCAAAGGGTGACTACATCTTTATTGCATGGTCAAACGCTCTCACTGCTGGTGGAATGTTTACCGCACTTAAGCAACAAGGTGTTTTCACCAAAACAAAGCCAATCACTGGTCTTGCTGGTGTGGCTTCATACGACACCTACGGAACCATCTTTGATGGCGCCAATGCGATTTTGACCAACAGCTACTTCCCTGGAGTTGTTCCAACAAAATCTGGCAATGCTCTTGCTGCTGATTATGCAGAGAAGGGTCTATCACAGGATCTCTTTACAGAGACTGGCGTCAATGCCGCTCAAATGATTCTGCGTGCAATCACCAAGAACACATCAGTTGATGTTGATAAAGCGATTACCAATCTTGCTGGTTGGTCGTTCAGCGGTATCAAGGGTTTGTACACGGTTCGTGCATCAGACCATGTACTCATTCAACCTATGTTCATTGCAACTCTGGTTAAGTCTGGCTCGCACTATGTGCCAAAGCTAGTCAAGATCATTCGTAACGTTGCAACCTGATAGAAGAATCAGGCAAACTAAGTAGTAATTTAAGTAAAGAAGCCTGGCGTGCAGTGTGCGCCAGGCTTCTTTATATACTTGCCCAACCGATGTGAAGGAGTGTTATGACGCTGAGGTCGTCTTCGCCGATTGATGTAAAGACATCAGCGCTCTCGACCACTGATTTAAGTTTGACCATCGGCGGAGCCATGATTCTCGATGGAATTAACCTCTCCGTTGAAGAAAATGAAACGCTTGGAATCATTGGTCCCAATGGTGCCGGTAAAACATCTTTTTTTAATTTGCTTTCTGGGCTACGCAAACCATCTCGCGGCAGCATTTACCTCGGTGGAACCGATATCACTTCATTACCTCCACACAAGCGAGCGCAATCGGGAATTGCACGTACCTTTCAAACTTCGAGCATCTTCGTCAATCTGACACTTCTGGAAAATGTGCGTATCGCCGCTCAAGCAGCTCTTGGCCACTCCATGAATACAACGAGAAATGCTTATAAATACACGGAGGCAGTGAAGTTGGCGAGTGATTCCCTTGATCAAGTGGGACTTTCGGCTCGCGCTCTCCAGATCGCTGGATCTCTCTCCCACGGCGATAAGAGAAGGTTGGAAATCGCAATGGTGCTCGCCTCGCAAGCAAAAATTATTCTTCTTGATGAACCGATGGCAGGAATGAGCGTTGAAAACGTGCCAGCACTGGTGGAGATTGTTCGCTCATTGGCAAAAGTACATAAGAAAACTGTTTTGATTGTTGAGCATCATATGGAAGTAATTCTCGGATTGGCTGATCGATTGGCCGTTCTCAATTACGGAGAGCTTCTTGTCTGCGATACGCCAGATAAAGTAATAGCCAATCCAATAGTACAAAGCGCCTACTTAGGTGAGGTCCTATGAACGCGCTCACTGTAAAAGACTTACACGTTTCACTTCATGGTTCGCATATATTGCAGGGAGTCAATTTCGAGGTCCCAGCAAATAAAGTTACTGCGCTCCTTGGTAGAAACGGTGTTGGAAAAACTACAACGCTCAAAGCGATCATGGGGCTCTATCCAGCAACCGGATCAGTCACGTTAGATGGTGGCGAACTAGTTGGCATGGACACTTTCAAAATTGCGCGCCTGGGAATTAGTTATGTTCCTGAAGATCGAGAGATCTTTGCCAGTTTGTCGGTAAAGGAAAATCTCGCGCTCGCCGCTCGCAGTGAGAGTTCCAACTATGACTTGGCATATTCGCTATTTCCCGAATTGGTAACTCGATCAGCGCAACGGGCGGGCACTCTTTCGGGAGGTCAACAACAGATGGTGGCAATTGCGCGCGCTCTTCTCAATCCAAACAAAGTCCTTCTTGTTGACGAACCGACAAAAGGTTTGGCTCCAAAACTGGTCGCCGAAGTTGCTAATGCGCTCTCCCATGTTGCAACTGAATCTACGATGCTTCTGGTAGAACAAAATCTGGCACTGGTGAAACGAATTGCCCAACATGTCATTGTTATGGCGCAAGGAAAAGTCGTTTATCAAGGCGGACCAGAGAGTTTGAATGATGAATCTTTCGTCCACTCCATGCTCGGTGTGAGAGGGAGCCACGCATAAATGGACACACTCATACTCATTGCAATCACAGGAGTTGGACTAGGGGCGCTCTACTTCTTAGTCGCATCTGGACTTTCTCTCATCTACGGATTGATGGGAGTTTTGAATTTTGCACACGGAACCTTCTTAACGGTCGGTGCATTTGTTGGCCTCTGGTTCTCAACACAAGTTTTCCATACAACAAATACCTGGACTTTTTTCGCTTCCATTTTCTTTGGAGGAATCGCAGCTGGTGTTTTTGCCCTGGCAATGGAACAACTTGTCATTACCAAACTCTATGAACGACATATTGATCAAGCTCTGGTAACCGTCGGTGTAGCACTCGTCGTAGGTGCACTACTCGGCGGATGGTTTAGCAATGACTTGAGATTGATACCCACTCCTTCGTGGTTCATCAACACAGTCGTCATTGGAGAAGCAAGAATTCCCGTTGATCGATTCCTCTATATTGGAGTCGCGCTAATCCTTTTAGTCATGATGTTATGTATTCTCAAATTCACTCGAATTGGGCTAATCATTCGAGCAGGCGTCGAAAATCGAACGATGGTTACCGCGCTCGGCATCAATGTGAAATTAGCTTTTAGCGCCGTCTTCTTCCTCGGTGGATTTGCGGCCGGTGTTGGCGGCGTATTGATTGCCGCTTATCAAAATGGAGTTTCACCACTGATGGCTGGTTCGTGGCTCATCTACGGATTTATCGTTGTTGTCATTGGTGGAATGGGCTCCATCGGCGGAAGTGCGCTGGCAGCCCTTCTCATTGGGGTAGTCAAACAATTCGCCAATTACTACGTTCCCGGTCTGGGAGATTTCATCATCGTCTTCTTGCTTGCAGCGGTACTCCTCACCAAACCACAAGGGCTACTTGGGCGGGTGAGTGCATAAATGTTGAGATGGAAATATTCGCGCCCTCTATTGGGAATATTCATTGCACTCCTTGCATTAGGTCCAGTACTTCATATTCATCCTCTCGATGAACCGGGAATGCAGCAGACACTTGCTGTTGCTTTTCTTTATGGCGCCCTTGCACTGACATACGACCTTCTCTTTGGTTTTACTGGTCTCCTTTCATTTGGCCATGCGCTCTTTTTTGCAGCGGGCGTTTATCTCACTGCGATTTTCATCAACACAAGTCACTGGCCATTGGTCATTGCCGCAGGAGCAGCGGTTGCTATCTCCGCCATTTTTGGCAGCGCTAGTGGGAGCGGCATCTCTGCGCACCAAGGGAATCACTTTCGCGATGGTCACCTTGGCATTCGGAGAGGCTGGCCATGTAATTATTGGCCGAAACTTTGGGAATTTAACAAATGGCGAGAATGGCCTCGCGCTAAACGCTGACAGAGTTCCTCAATTCTTCATCGGCGTGATCAATACAAAGTTCCTCTTCTGGCTTGCGCTAGCCGTATTGATATTTGTTTACGCATCTATTTGGTGGATTACTGAATCGGCAGCTGGTCGAGTTTTTGCCGCACTTAGAGATAATGAAACACGAATCTCGGTACTCGGACTCAATCCCTCTCGCTTTAAATTACTCTCCTTTGTGATCGCAGGTACCTTGGCCAGCGTCGTCGGAGTAGCGATGCTCATTGTTGGCGGCAGCGCAGCTCCGCATTTTGCATCTGCAGAGACAACAATTGCGCTCCTACTAATGGTGATTCTCGGAGGTCCAGTAACTCGTTGGGGTGCAGTTCTTGGAGGAATTATTTATTCAGTCGCCAGCACGAGATTGGCAGATTTGAGCCAGAGTTCGGCCCTCAACTCCATCCCCAAAATAATCAAAGGTCCGCTCTCCGAGCCAACTTTTACCCTCGGTCTGATTTTCATTTTCATCGTCATGTTCGCACCAGGTGGACTCTCTGGTGCTTACTATCGATTGAGATTTAAGTACCTCAACCGCGAAAGAAAGTAATTGCATGTCGGGTAATTCAATAGACGAGAAAATCTGGCAACCCTCTGCAGAATCAATTGCTACAAGTGCTCTTACTACACTCTCTAAGGAAGTCTCACAAAGTATTGGGCGTGAGATTGCTTCATATGATGAGCTGCACCGATGGAGCATCGAGAACCCTGGTGATTTTTGGTCGCGAGTGTGGGATGACACGCAAATCATTGGAGATAAAGGGAAACTTTTTTATCGTGAGGGAAAGGATTTCATTTCTAGTGAATTTTTTCTAGATGCCAAACTCAATGTCGCAGAAAATCTATTGGCAAAGGGGCTAGATAGCGACGTTGCGATCGTTTCTCTACTAGAAGATGGCCAGCGAACTGAAATCACGTGGAAAGAGTTAAGGAGACAAGTCGCGGCTGTTCGCGGTGCCCTATTGGCTGAAGGAATTGTCGCTGGTGATCACGTCGTTGCATGGGTGCCCAATGTTTCTGAAGTAATCATTTTTGCACTCGGTGCGCTGAGCATTGGTGCAGTCGTTAGCACCTCTTCACCGGATTTCGCACCATCAGCGGTACTCGATCGATTTGGACAAATCGAACCTAAAATTTTACTCGCAGCCGAAAAGTACAGTTATGGCGGCAAGACCTTTGAGTGCTCAACAAAATTACGTGAAATCCGCGACTCATTGCCGACACTCGTAAAAACGATTCTGATCGCCGAGAAATCAGATGAATTCGAAACTTTTCAAGCGTGGGTTTCTCCATTTTTAGATACGTCTTTGGCTTTCGACCGGCTACCTTTTAACCATCCTGGCTTTGTCTTATTTTCAAGTGGCACAACAGGAAAACCAAAATGTATTGTCCATAGTGGTGCAGGAATTCTTCTCAAAACGGCGGAGGAATATAGATACCAACTCGGAATTGATTCACAACAGAAAGTGTTTTTCTTTACCACGTGCGGGTGGATGATGTGGAACTGGCTCACCTTCGTCCTCTCCACTGGTTCCACAATTGTTCTCTTTGATGGTTCGCCCATCTATCCCAATCCATCTCGTCTCTTTGATATTGCCGAAAGTGAAGAGTTGAACTTCTTTGGAGTTTCAGCAAAGTTCATTGACTCATCGAAAAAATTCGGACTACATCCGAATAAAACGCACAATCTTTCAAAGTTACAAACTATTGGATCAACGGGTTCCGTACTTTCTCCTGAAGCATTCGACTTTGTTTATGAAGAGGTAAAACCCGATGTTCATCTTGTATCGATGTCAGGTGGCACCGATATTTGTGGATGTTTCCTTGCCGGAATTCCGACGCAACCTGTCTTTCGAGGAGAGTTGCAAGGACCATGTTTAGGAATGGCGATGGATGTGTATGACGAAAATGGTTTCTCCGCTCCCCTCGATGCAAAAGGTGAACTCGTCTGCACCAAACCTTTCCCCTCAAAACCACTCGGTTTTTTCGGCGATGACAACAATGAGAAATTTCGTTCCGCATACTTTGAAGGATTTCCTGGGGTGTGGACTCATGGCGATTTCGCATCTAAATCAGCCACAGGTGGTTACACAATCTATGGCCGAAGTGATGCCACGCTAAATTCCAAAGGAGTTCGCATTGGAACTGCTGAAATTTATCGAGTGGTAGAAACTTTCCCTCAAATTCAAGAATCTCTCGCCGTGGCACAGGATTGGGATGACGATACGCGAGTTTTGCTCTTTGTAACGTTGAAGGCGGGAGCCGAATTTACCCCCGAATTGAGCCACGAAATAAAGGTTGCTCTGCGCACCCAAGCCAGCCCTCGCCACGTGCCCGACAGGATCCTCGTTGCGCCAGAATTGCCACGGACAAAGAGCAACAAACTTGTTGAACTTGCCGTGGGTGATGTCATCAACGGACGCGAAGTTCGAAACCGCGGTGCGCTTGCCAACCCCGAAGCTTTAGATTGGTTTAAATCTTCCGTTGCGAAATAGCTCTCTACGCAGTTTGTTGATCACCTAAAAATTCAGGAAAAAGGGCAAGCATTTCATCGGCAGTGTTGTCCGGCGTCACAATCCATTGATTGAAATCACCACCGCTGAAAGTGAAAACATAGCCAGGTCGTTTCCTATACACGGCAACAAAATTCTTTCCTTTGCGAATGCGCCATGTTCCAAGCGCAACGAGGAATGGGAATCCAGAACCAGGGGCGCGAAAACCTCTGATTATTTTTCGATTCCAAATTTTTTTCAACGCGTTTGATTGAGATAATCTCGCTGTATTTTCCTTGCGGGGAAGAGTGAAGGCCGAAGAATTTCTCCTTCGGCCTCAATCCTAGAATTACATAACTGCCAAATCGTTCAATGTGAGCCAAGATGTACTTACGTGACTACTTATTTGATTTGCGCGATTTGTCCACGGATAAGTGTGAGTCCAAGTGCTTGATCGACGCCTGGATCAAAGACTTCAACTTGAATGTCTTTATCTTTGATACCGATATAAACGTTTGTTGGACGTGACTTGTTGTAGAAAACTGCATTTCCATCAGCGCTGATAAATCCGACATTGCCTGTTTGGGCGCCAGCATTTTGATTGACTGCAAATGCATTCTTCTGAACGTAGGTTCCAACTGCGCGGAACAAAGTCTTGGTGTCGTTAATGCCGACTCCACCTGGGAGATAGCGAATATATGCAAGACCAGTTCCTGTAACCGTTAGACCGTACTTTGCACCTGCAAGTGGTCCAGCCCAATAAACGGTCAACTTCTTACCCACGACTATGTCGCGAAGTTCTTGCTCTGAAAGAGCTACTTTGCCTTGCAACTTCTTCGTGTCTGAACCACTGTTATTCGAAACGACGTAATAACCGCCTCCGATAATGACAGCCAGAGCAACGACGATCGCGACTAAGCGACCGCGCTTCTTGCCGCCTGACTGCGAACTAGAGGAATCGTCGATGTCATACTGCGAATCGTCCGCTGTGGTGAATGCATCGTTTGACATTGGTGCGCCTCCTGGCGTTGTCTCGTTCGTGTCCGTTGGTAGTTCAGAATCGATCTAGGGGGTAGATCGATGATGTACTTCTAATGAGCAAAGTGTAATGGCGGGGCTTGCTTTTTGCACTCTGATGCGCTGGATTTCAGATGATTGCTTCTCAATCATCACGTAATTTGCTCTATCTTTCCGCGAAATAGGGGCTAGGGCTAGGGCTTGGTCGGCACCTGGATCAAATATTTCAATTTGAATATCTTTATCTTTTATAGCCATGTAAACATTTGTGGGTCGTGCCCCGGACGTAGAAGATCGCATTGCCATCGATGTTGGTGAAGCCAACACTTCCATCCTTTTTGCCAGATGACTGAACTGCCGCGGTGGCATCTTTCTGGGCATAGGTACCAATGACGCGATATTTGGGCGATGTGTCTTCAAGGCCCTTGCCATTGGGTAGATACCGAACAACTACGACGCCTGTTTTCGGTACGTAAAGCGTGTATTTGTAACCATCTATTGGACCAGCCCAATATGCCGTTAGGTGTGCAGATACGACCAGGTCACGAAGTTCGGATTCCGAAAGCACTCCTGATTTCGTAACACTTCCCCCCTCAACAATTCCATCCACAATTTTTGTGGAACCATTCGAATTGAAATGCTCCCCGAGGAAGAAGGCCCCTCCGCTTAGCAACAGTACGACTAGAACTATGAGAAAGGTTTTTGTACCTTTCTTTTTGCGACCACTTTCATCGTCGAGATCAAGGTCATCGTCATCCAGATTTGCCAGAGCATATTTTTGAGAGTTCATGTGGGCAGTAAAATCGTCGCCAAATTCTTCTTTCGACATTAATTAACCGAGATTGCCGACCGATGTAGCATCACTTAAATCAGTGAATGTGAAGTTCGACCCAGGCATTGCGCGCAGACCACCAGCTGCTGATGAAGCGAGGCGAAGATCAAGTCGTCCGTTTGACGTCATGCTTACCGTGCCATCGATTTCCACTGCAGCGATGTTTCCATCGGCCACGGAAGTTGATGCAACGCTCGAAGTGTTGTTGTTAGCGGTGGCATTGACATGAATTGCACCTTGTGTGGTTGTGCCCGTAGTACCTACCGCGTTAAAGAGTCGGACAAAGGCGCTAAGTTCCATGTTTCCCGTGGACGGCACAAAACTAAATGTTATTCCGCCGGCGTTAACCTTCCTAAACTTCAGATAATAGGTAAATCGATAGACGTGACCCGACACCAAGTAAGGTCGCGATGAACTACCAAAGTAGGTTGTTGCACCAGAGGTAGACGTTGGTCCAGTTGCGGAAATGGAACCGTATTGTGCGGCCAAAACAATTTGTCGGCCACTTCCAGTTGTCGTACCACCTGTGATGTACAAACTATCTCCATCGAATTCAACAGCGCCAGTCGTTGCAGTTGTAAGAACAGCACCTGTCAATGCAAACTTAAGTGGTGCAACGGCGGCTGTTCCGGTTGCCAACTGAACTGTGTTTCCAGCAGCCACCGTCAAACCATTTGAGTCGTATGTATCACCATCAGGGAATGTCACAGTTCCGGTAAATGTTGGCGAAGCTAATTTTCCACTTGCACCAAATGTAAGAGGTGCATTAAATGTTGCTGTAGCACCAAATGTTGCACTCGCTGTTGAACCAAAGGTGACTGGTGCATTGATTCCAACGAGTCCGTTGAATGTGGCAGTGGTACCGAATGTTGCACTCGCGGTAGGGCCAAAGGTGACTGGTGCATTATGGGTAGCCACATCATTGAAGTTGGATTGATCGTTAAATGTTGCTGTAGCACCAAAAGTCGCGGCCGCAGTAGAACCAAATGTCACTGGTGAGTTCAGTCCGACGAGTCCGTTAAATGTGGCAGTGGTACCGAAAGTTGCTGCGGCTGTGGATCCGAATGTCACAGGTGAGTTCAATCCGACGAGTCCGTTAAATGTGGCTGTTGAGCCAAATGTCGCAGATGCTGTAGGACCGAATGTCACAGGTGAGTTCAATCCGACGAGTCCGTTAAATGTGGCTGTTGAGCCAAATGTCGCAGATGCTGTAGGACCGAATGTCACAGGTGAGTTCAATCCAACAAGTCCGTTAAATGTGGCTGTAGTGCCAAATGTTGCAGATGCAGTAGGACCGAATGTGACTGGTGAGTTCAATCGACGAGTCCGTTAAATGTGGCTGTAGTGCCAAATGTCGCTGACGCTGTTGAACCAAATGTGACTGGCGCATTGTGATTAGCGATTCCGTTAAATGTGGCCGTAGTGCCAAATGTTGCAGATGCAGTAGGACCGAATGTGACTGGCGCGTTCAATCCGACTAGTCCGTTGAGTGTCGCCGTTGTTCCGAATGTAACTGAAGCAGTTGATCCAAATGCGACTGGTGCATTGAAAGTATTGCCCGATGTAAAGATGTTGCTCGTGCCAAAAATTGCACCGCCACTTGCACCCGTAGCACCGGTTGCTCCCGTATTTCCTGTAGCACCGGTGGCGCCGGTTGCGCCTGTGGCACCTGTTGCTCCGGTATTACCGGTGGCACCGGTTGCACCTGTTGCACCAGTGGCTCCCGTTGCTCCGGTCAGACCTTGAGGGATCACAAAGGCAAAGACAGCAGCTGCAGAGGTGCCGGTATTGCTCACCGAGGCAGTTCCTCCAGCAGTAGTTCCTGACACTGTTCCAACAGCGATCGTGGCAGCAGTTCCGGTAGCACCGGTTGCTCCCGTATTTCCTGTAGCACCGGTGGCGCCGGTTGCGCCTGTGGCACCTGTTGCTCCGGTATTACCGGTGGCACCGGTTGCACCTGTTGCACCAGTGGCTCCGGTTGCTCCGGTCAGACCTTGAGGGATCACAAAGGCAAAGACAGCAGCTGCAGAGGTGCCGGTATTGCTCACCGAGGCAGTTCCTCCAGCAGTAGTTCCTGACACTGTTCCAACAGCGATCGTGGCAGCAGTTCCGGTAGCACCGGTTGCTCCCGTATTTCCGGTAGCACCGGTGGCGCCGGTTGCGCCTGTGGCACCTGTTGCTCCGGTATTACCGGTGGCACCGGTTGCACCTGTTGCACCAGTGGCTCCCGTTGCTCCGGTCAGACCTTGAGGGATCACAAAGGCAAAGACAGCAGCTGCAGAGGTGCCGGTATTGCTCACCGAGGCAGTTCCTCCAGCAGTAGTTCCTGACACTGTTCCAACAGCGATCGTGGCAGCAGTTCCGGTAGCACCGGTTGCTCCCGTATTTCCGGTAGCACCGGTTGCGCCTGTGGCACCTGTTGCTCCGGTATTACCGGTGGCACCGGTTGCACCTGTTGCACCAGTGGCTCCGGTTGCTCCGGTCAGACCTTGAGGGATCACAAAGGCAAAGACAGCAGCTGCAGAGGTGCCGGTATTGCTCACCGAGGCAGTTCCTCCAGCAGTAGTTCCTGACACTGTTCCAACAGCGATCGTGGCAGCAGTTCCGGTAGCACCGGTTGCTCCCGTATTTCCTGTAGCACCGGTGGCGCCGGTTGCGCCTGTGGCACCGGTATTACCGGTGGCACCGGTTGCACCTGTTGCACCAGTGGCTCCGGTTGCTCCGGTCAGACCTTGAGGGATCACAAAGGCAAAGACAGCAGCTGCAGAGGTGCCGGTATTGCTCACCGAGGCAGTTCCTCCAGCAGTAGTTCCTGACACTGTTCCAACAGCGATCGTGGCAGCAGTTCCGGTAGCACCGGTTGCTCCCGTATTTCCTGTAGCACCGGTGGCGCCGGTTGCGCCTGTGGCACCGGTTGCACCTGTTGCACCAGTGGCTCCCGTTGCTCCGGTCAGACCTTGAGGGATCACAAAGGCAAAGACAGCAGCTGCAGAGGTGCCGGTATTGCTCACCGAGGCAGTTCCTCCAGCAGTAGTTCCTGACACTGTTCCAACAGCGATCGTGGCAGCAGTTCCGGTAGCACCGGTTGCTCCCGTATTTCCGGTAGCACCGGTGGCGCCGGTTGCGCCTGTGGCACCTGTTGCTCCGGTATTACCGGTGGCACCGGTTGCACCTGTTGCACCAGTGGCTCCCGTTGCTCCGGTCAGACCTTGAGGGATCACAAAGGCAAAGACAGCAGCTGCAGAGGTGCCGGTATTGCTCACCGAGGCAGTTCCTCCAGCAGTAGTTCCTGACACTGTTCCAACAGCGATCGTGGCAGCAGTTCCGGTAGCACCGGTTGCTCCCGTATTTCCGGTAGCACCGGTAGCGCCGGTTGCGCCTGTGGCACCTGTTGCTCCGGTATTACCGGTGGCACCGGTTGCACCTGTTGCACCAGTGGCTCCCGTTGCTCCGGTCAGACCTTGAGGGATCACAAAGGCAAAGACAGCAGCTGCAGAGGTGCCGGTATTGCTCACCGAGGCAGTTCCTCCAGCAGTAGTTCCTGACACTGTTCCAACAGCGATCGTGGCAGCAGTTCCGGTAGCACCGGTTGCTCCCGTATTTCCTGTAGCACCGGTGGCGCCGGTTGCGCCTGTGGCACCTGTTGCTCCGGTATTACCGGTGGCACCGGTTGCACCTGTTGCACCAGTGGCTCCCGTTGCTCCGGTCAGACCTTGAGGGATCACAAAGGCAAAGACAGCAGCTGCAGAGGTGCCGGTATTGCTCACCGAGGCAGTTCCTCCAGCAGTAGTTCCTGACACTGTTCCAACAGCGATCGTGGCAGCAGTTCCGGTAGCACCGGTTGCTCCCGTATTTCCTGTAGCACCGGTGGCGCCGGTTGCGCCTGTGGCACCTGTTGCTCCGGTATTACCGGTGGCACCGGTTGCACCGGTTGCACCAGTGGCTCCGGTTGCTCCGGTCAGACCTTGAGGGATCACAAAGGCAAAGACAGCAGCTGCAGAGGTGCCGGTATTGCTCACCGAGGCAGTTCCTCCAGCAGTAGTTCCTGACACTGTTCCAACAGCGATCGTGGCAGCAGTTCCGGTAGCACCGGTTGCTCCCGTATTTCCTGTAGCACCGGTGGCGCCGGTTGCGCCTGTGGCACCTGTTGCTCCGGTATTACCGGTGGCACCGGTTGCACCTGTTGCACCAGTGGCTCCCGTTGCTCCGGTCAGACCTTGAGGGATCACAAAGGCAAAGACAGCAGCTGCAGAGGTGCCGGTATTGCTCACCGAGGCAGTTCCTCCAGCAGTAGTTCCTGACACTGTTCCAACAGCGATCGTGGCAGCAGTTCCGGTAGCACCGGTTGCTCCCGTATTTCCGGTATTACCGGTGGCACCGGTTGCGCCTGTGGCACCTGTTGCTCCGGTATTACCGGTGGCACCGGTTGCACCTGTTGCACCAGTGGCTCCGGTTGCTCCGGTCAGACCTTGAGGGATCACAAAGGCAAAGACAGCAGCTGCAGAGGTGCCGGTATTGCTCACCGAGGCAGTTCCTCCAGCAGTAGTTCCTGACACTGTTCCAACAGCGATCGTGGCAGCAGTTCCGGTAGCACCGGTTGCTCCCGTATTTCCTGTAGCACCGGTGGCGCCGGTTGCGCCTGTGGCACCTGTTGCTCCGGTATTACCGGTGGCACCGGTTGCACCTGTTGCACCAGTGGCTCCCGTTGCTCCGGTCAGACCTTGAGGGATCACAAAGGCAAAGACAGCAGCTGCAGAGGTGCCGGTATTGCTCACCGAGGCAGTTCCTCCAGCAGTAGTTCCTGACACTGTTCCAACAGCGATCGTGGCAGCAGTTCCGGTAGCACCGGTTGCTCCCGTATTTCCGGTGGCACCGGTGGCGCCGGTTGCGCCTGTGGCACCTGTTGCTCCGGTATTACCGGTGGCACCGGTTGCACCTGTTGCACCAGTGGCTCCGGTTGCTCCGGTCAGACCTTGAGGGATCACAAAGGCAAAGACAGCAGCTGCAGAGGTGCCGGTATTGCTCACCGAGGCAGTTCCTCCAGCAGTAGTTCCTGACACTGTTCCAACAGCGATCGTGGCAGCAGTTCCGGTAGCACCGGTTGCTCCCGTATTTCCGGTGGCACCGGTGGCGCCGGTTGCGCCTGTGGCACCTGTTGCTCCGGTATTACCGGTGGCACCGGTTGCACCTGTTGCACCAGTGGCTCCCGTTGCTCCGGTCAGACCTTGAGGGATCACAAAGGCAAAGACAGCAGCTGCAGAGGTGCCGGTATTGCTCACCGAGGCAGTTCCTCCAGCAGTAGTTCCTGACACTGTTCCAACAGCGATCGTGGCAGCAGTTCCGGTAGCACCGGTTGCTCCCGTATTTCCGGTAGCACCGGTGGCGCCGGTTGCGCCTGTGGCACCTGTTGCTCCGGTATTACCGGTGGCACCGGTTGCACCGGTTGCACCAGTGGCTCCGGTTGCTCCGGTCAGACCTTGAGGGATCACAAAGGCAAAGACAGCAGCTGCAGAGGTGCCGGTATTGCTCACCGAGGCAGTTCCTCCAGCAGTAGTTCCTGACACTGTTCCAACAGCGATCGTGGCAGCAGTTCCGGTAGCACCGGTTGCTCCCGTATTTCCTGTAGCGCCGGTTGCGCCTGTGGCACCTGTTGCTCCGGTATTACCGGTGGCACCGGTTGCACCTGTTGCACCAGTGGCTCCGGTTGCTCCGGTCAGACCTTGAGGGATCACAAAGGCAAAGACAGCAGCTGCAGAGGTGCCGGTATTGCTCACCGAGGCAGTTCCTCCAGCAGTAGTTCCTGACACTGTTCCAACAGCGATCGTGGCAGCAGTTCCGGTAGCACCGGTTGCTCCCGTATTTCCGGTGGCACCGGTGGCGCCGGTTGCGCCTGTGGCACCTGTTGCTCCGGTATTACCGGTGGCACCGGTTGCACCTGTTGCACCAGTGGCTCCGGTTGCTCCGGTCAGACCTTGAGGGATCACAAAGGCAAAGACAGCAGCTGCAGAGGTGCCGGTATTGCTCACCGAGGCAGTTCCTCCAGCAGTAGTTCCTGACACTGTTCCAACAGCGATCGTGGCAGCAGTTCCGGTAGCACCGGTTGCTCCCGTATTTCCTGTAGCACCGGTGGCGCCGGTTGCGCCTGTGGCACCTGTTGCTCCGGTATTACCGGTGGCACCGGTTGCACCTGTTGCACCAGTGGCTCCGGTTGCTCCGGTCAGACCTTGAGGGATCACAAAGGCAAAGACAGCAGCTGCAGAGGTGCCGGTATTGCTCACCGAGGCAGTTCCTCCAGCAGTAGTTCCTGACACTGTTCCAACAGCGATCGTGGCAGCAGTTCCGGTAGCACCGGTTGCTCCCGTATTTCCGGTAGCACCGGTTGCGCCTGTGGCACCTGTTGCTCCGGTATTACCGGTGGCACCGGTTGCACCTGTTGCACCAGTGGCTCCGGTTGCTCCGGTCAGACCTTGAGGGATCACAAAGGCAAAGACAGCAGCTGCAGAGGTGCCGGTATTGCTCACCGAGGCAGTTCCTCCAGCAGTAGTTCCTGACACTGTTCCAACAGCGATCGTGGCAGCAGTTCCGGTAGCACCGGTTGCTCCCGTATTTCCGGTGGCACCGGTGGCGCCGGTTGCGCCTGTGGCACCTGTTGCTCCGGTATTACCGGTGGCACCGGTTGCACCTGTTGCACCAGTGGCTCCCGTTGCTCCGGTCAGACCTTGAGGGATCACAAAGGCAAAGACAGCAGCTGCAGAGGTGCCGGTATTGCTCACCGAGGCAGTTCCTCCAGCAGTAGTTCCTGACACTGTTCCAACAGCGATCGTGGCAGCAGTTCCGGTAGCACCGGTTGCTCCCGTATTTCCGGTAGCACCGGTGGCGCCGGTTGCGCCTGTGGCACCTGTTGCTCCGGTATTACCGGTGGCACCGGTTGCACCGGTTGCACCAGTGGCTCCGGTTGCTCCGGTCAGACCTTGAGGGATCACAAAGGCAAAGACAGCAGCTGCAGAGGTGCCGGTATTGCTCACCGAGGCAGTTCCTCCAGCAGTAGTTCCTGACACTGTTCCAACAGCGATCGTGGCAGCAGTTCCGGTAGCACCGGTTGCTCCCGTATTTCCTGTAGCACCGGTGGCGCCGGTTGCGCCTGTGGCACCTGTTGCTCCGGTATTACCGGTGGCACCGGTTGCACCTGTTGCACCAGTGGCTCCCGTTGCTCCGGTCAGACCTTGAGGGATCACAAAGGCAAAGACAGCAGCTGCAGAGGTGCCGGTATTGCTCACCGAGGCAGTTCCTCCAGCAGTAGTTCCTGACACTGTTCCAACAGCGATCGTGGCAGCAGTTCCGGTAGCACCGGTTGCTCCCGTATTTCCGGTAGCACCGGTGGCGCCGGTTGCGCCTGTGGCACCTGTTGCTCCGGTATTACCGGTGGCACCGGTTGCACCGGTTGCACCAGTGGCTCCGGTTGCTCCGGTCAGACCTTGAGGGATCACAAAGGCAAAGACAGCAGCTGCAGAGGTGCCGGTATTGCTCACCGAGGCAGTTCCTCCAGCAGTAGTTCCTGACACTGTTCCAACAGCGATCGTGGCAGCAGTTCCGGTAGCACCGGTTGCTCCCGTATTTCCTGTAGCACCGGTGGCGCCGGTTGCTCCGGTAAGTCCCGTTGGTCCTTGTGCGCCAGTCGCTCCTGTTTCACCGGTAACGCCTTGAGGACCAGTTGGTCCTGTCAATCCTTGAATTCCCTGTGCGCCAGTAGCACCTACTGATCCAGTATCACCAGTAGCACCTACTGATCCAGTAGCACCGGTCGCTCCCGTCGCTCCCGTCGCACCAGTGTTACCCGTGGCGCCAGTAGGTCCTGTCGATCCTTGAGCTCCAGTCGCACCAGTACTACCAGTTGCACCCGTAAGTCCCGTTGGACCTTGAGCACCGGTCGCTCCCGTTTCACCAGTTGGACCTTGTATACCCGTCGGACCTTGAATTCCTTGAGGACCAGTAGCACCCGTCGCGCCAACCTCTCCCGTGTTACCAGTGGCTCCGGTTGCACCAGTGTCACCGACTGCTCCGGTCGCTCCTGTAGCGCCCGTTGCACCAGTCAGTCCAGTTGGACCCTGAGCACCAGTTGCTCCGGTTTCACCTTGGGGACCAGTAGGTCCTGTCAATCCTTGAATTCCTTGTGGACCAGTCGCGCCCGTACTTCCTGTCGCACCGACCGCACCAGTTGCTCCAGTATTACCTGTTGCGCCAGTTGCTCCTGTGTCACCGACTGCTCCGGTTGCTCCAGTGGCACCCGTCGCGCCAGTCAGTCCAGTTGGACCCTGAGCACCAGTTGCTCCGGTTTCACCTGTTGCACCTTGAGGACCAGTAGGTCCTGTCAATCCTTGAATTCCTTGAGGACCGGTGGCTCCTGTCGCACCGACCGCACCAGTTGCTCCAGTATTACCTGTTGCGCCAGTTGCTCCAGTATTACCTGTTGCGCCAGTTGCTCCCGTGTCACCAACTGCTCCGGTTGCTCCAGTGGCACCCGTTGCTCCGGTCAAACCTTGAGAGCCAGTGGCACCTGTCGCACCAGTTTCACCTGTCGGTCCCTGCGCTCCCGTTGGTCCCTGAATTCCTTGAGGACCGGTGGCTCCCGTCGCGCCGACTGCACCAGTAGCGCCAGTGTTTCCAGTTGCACCAGTGAGCCCTGTCGGTCCTTGAGCACCAGTCGCTCCAGTTGCGCCTGTGTCACCAGTTACCCCTTGGGGACCAGTAGGTCCTGTCAATCCTTGAATTCCTTGTGGGCCAGTCTCCCCCGTAGCGCCAGTGTCACCAACTGATCCCGTTGCACCTGTGGCTCCGGTATTTCCTGTGGCACCTGTTGCGCCGACATTGCCGGTAGCTCCAGTTGCACCGGTAGTACCGGTTGCTCCAGTCGCACCCGTACTACCTGTCGCGCCAGTAAGTCCTGTTGGACCTTGGGCACCAGTTGCTCCGGTTTCACCAGTTGCTCCTTGTGGTCCGGTCGGCCCTGTTAATCCTTGAATTCCTTGTGGTCCTGTTGCCCCTGTTGCGCCGGTATCTCCAACGGCTCCTGTTGCACCCGTGCTACCAGTAGCACCTTGCGCTCCCGTTGCGCCAGTTGCGCCCGTAAATCCAGTTGGACCTTGAGCACCTGTCGCACCAGTTTCACCCGTTGCACCTTGAGGTCCTGTCGGCCCGATGAGTCCCTGAGGTCCAGTTGCGCCGACTGCTCCTGTTGCGCCTGTATCACCAACTGCACCGGTCGCACCTGTTGCTCCAGCGTTACCCGTCGCACCAGTAAGTCCTGTTGGTCCCTGTACGCCTGTTGGTCCCTGTGCGCCTGTTGGTCCCTGTGCGCCTGTTGGTCCTTGTGCGCCTGTCGCACCAACTGCGCCAGTAGCACCGACTGGACCCGTCGGTCCAGTCAAACCTTGAATTCCTTGAGGACCAGTTGCTCCTGTTGCTCCGACATCTCCGCTGACACCCTGAGGTCCAGTAGATCCAGTTGCACCAACTGCTCCAGTTACACCTTGAGAACCCGTCGCACCAGTCGATCCAGTTTCACCGGTCGCACCAGCAGGACCAGTGGAACCCGTCAAACCTTGCGGGCCAGTCGCACCATTAGCGCCAGTCGCTCCAACTGCTCCCGTTGCACCAGCTGGACCCGTCGGTCCAGTTAGTCCTTGAATTCCTTGTTCACCGGTGGCACCTGTAGCACCGGTTGCCCCATTACTTCCCGCAGAGCCAGTCGCTCCAGATGGGCCAGTCGCACCCGTCAATCCCTGAACACCTTGCGGACCAGTTGCTCCAGTTGAACCATCGGCGCCTGCTGAACCGGTTGCGCCAGTTGGTCCCTGAGGACCCGTTGGCCCAGTTAAGCCTTGCAAACCTTGTGGACCAGTTGCACCCGTGGCACCAGTTGAACCATCGGAACCGGCAGGACCAGTTGCACCCGTGGCACCTGTGGCGCCGCTTCCAGCAGGACCCGTTGGTCCAGTAACTCCCGTGTCACCTGTTAATCCAGTCAATCCTGTCGGTCCAGTTGCACCGGTTGCCCCAAATCCTGCAGGGCCAGTTGGTCCAGTAGGCCCGGTCGCTCCGTCGGCACCAGCAACACCTGTTGGACCGGTAGGTCCAGCTAGACCCGTCGCACCAGCAGGACCTGTAGGTCCAGTTTCACCCGTAGCACCTGTTAAACCTGTCGGACCAGTCGCGCCTGTCTCACCGGTTGCTCCTGGTGAACCGCTGCCAACTCCCGTTGGACCTTGTGGTCCAGCAGGGCCAGTTGGACCAGCAACTCCCTGAATACCTTGAGGACCTTGAATTCCTTGTGGTCCAGTTGGACCTTCTGGCCCAGTAGCTCCGGTCAGTCCGATTGGACCCTGAGGACCAGTCGCTCCATCTCCACCACCACCGCCACCAGCAGGGCCAGTTGGACCTTGGGGTCCGGCTGGACCCGCAGGACCCGCTGGACCAGTTGCGCCTGCTGGACCTTGAGGACCTGTTCCACCGCTACCAACGCCTGCTGGACCTTGAGGTCCTGCCGGACCCGCTGGACCAGTCGCACCCTGGGCGCCATTGGCACCATTAATTCCATTTACGCCTGCTGGACCGGCAGGACCGGCAGGACCCTGCGCTCCCGAAGATCCCGCTACACCGGCTGGACCCGCAGGACCTTGGGCACCAGTTGCTCCAACAGCACCCGCTGGACCCTGTGGACCCGTGACTCCTTGAACTCCTTGAACTCCTTGTATGCCCTGTAAACCTTGAATTCCTTGCAAACCTTGAGGTCCTTGGGCGCCAGTTGCTCCGACTGCCCCGATTGGACCTTGTGCACCCGTAGCCCCTCGTGGCCCCTCAGAACCGGTTAAGCCTTGCGCTCCCTGCGGACCAGTCGCCCCAGTATCACCTTTGTCGCCCTTTTCACCGGTAGCTCCCTTGGCTCCCTGAGCGCCTTGTGCGCCGACGATTACTGACGATCCGGTTATGCCTCGAGCAGCATTGGTAATCGCAGCTGCGCCACCACCAGAGCTGCTAGGACTTCCCGACCCAGATGATCCACTCGAACTACCTGATTTCGATGGAGTTGGGCTACCAGATGGCTTGGATGTAATCGGACCTTTGATAGTTTGGGTTGGCGATGTGGTTGCCGAACCTGATGGAGAAAGCGATATGGGAGGACGCAAACCACTTGCAGTTCCAGCAGTAATTTTCGCAGCTTTTTTGGGTTCGGATATTCCAACAGATGAGAATCCCTGCGCAGATTGCGCGGCATAAGAATTAGTACTTGGGAGTAGGGCACTCACCAAAATAATAGTTAAAAATGCCGATAATTTGAGTTTTGGCATGGCGGACCGACGTACGTGCGTACGTGCGGGAAGCATGCGAATGACTCCTTCTGTCCCCCTCTAGGGACATAGGTGAAAGTTCACTTAATGGTAGGTGATGAACCTGAAAATTCACCCAGAAATGGCGGGGTTAGCCCCCTTTAAATGAAAGGTTGGGCTATTCCAGGCCGGCGAAGTCGGCAAAAAGCATGCTACTACGGTACTTATTCGCTGCATTGACTCGATGGTTGGTATCTGGCGAAGACGGTTCCACCTCAAGCAATTTTGAAGCCGACGCGATCGTTCTTTCAACTGCCTTCGTTGTTAAATGACAATCTCTTGCAATCTTTGCATTGCTTGCACCCGTTGCAACCAATCTCATCACGCGATGTTGTTGAGGCGAAAGTAATCCCAAATGCTTAATTTCATTGACTGCGCCTTCCAAAATTTCAGGATTGAGTTGCTTCTTTCCATTGAAAGCTCGCAAAATTTCTGGAAAAACTAACGCCGGAAAACGAGAAGGTTGGTTAAGCCAATATGCATTCGACCAAACTGGTGCAAGCATCCCTTCTTTTACCAAAACGGGGTTAGCCCCCTCTGACATAAAAACAATTACCTTCTCTGGATACGTCTCACGAATTTCAAGTGCCAAGTTGAGTGCTCCGGCATGGCGAAGAGAATCAACATCAAGCACTATTACTTCTGGATTGAAACTTTTTATTTCTGAAGCAAATTCTTCTGCATCGACAACTCGAGTCGTGAGTGATGCATCTCCAGCAATCTGCAAAATCTTTGCAAGTAACAAACCCATACCCAGACGAAAAGTATTTTCAATAACCAGAATCCTTTTAAGACTCCGACTGTGTGGCTTATTAACCAATCTCTTAGGACTCAACTTTCAACTCCTTTTGGAAATTTGGCAGACGATCTGCAAGAGCTGGCTTAACATTCCACAAAGAAATCATTTCTTCGTATGGTCGAAAATCCTCTACGGGTGCTTGCGAACCCGTTTTTAGCGCACGAATCATTAAATTTCGAGGTGTGTGATCATCGCCAACAAATTCGATAATTTCACTCCTATAGCCGAGAAGTCTCAAAACTTGAGCCCGCAAAGAATCAGTAATCAGATCACCGAGTCGCTCTTTCATCAATCCATGTCTTGTTAAAAGTTTCCATGGCTCGGGAATTTCCTTGATTTGCAATTGTAAATCGTGATGGCAACACGGAGCAACCAACAATATTTCGGCTCCGCTATTCACTCCCCAAGCAATTGCATCATCGGTTGCCGTGTCACATGCATGAAGCGCTATGACCACGGAGGCATCTGTCAATGGAAACTTTTCGATATTTGATTCGACGAATTCAATTGTTTTCTCAATTCCTAGTTTCTTGGCAATCTCCGAATTTCTCACTCGCGATTGTTCCTTGGCATCTACACCTATAACGTGAACCGCATAACCTTGACTGCGCAAATATTGGTGTGCAGCAAAAGTTAAGTAGGCATTTCCGCAACCCAAATCCACTATTTTCAAAGGTTTTTCAGCGGTTGGTTCACTCAATTGCCCTGAGGAGATTGCCGATTTCAATGTAGGGACAAGCACCTTGAGAAATTCTTCAACTTGACGATATTTGTCTTGTCGCGAAGGTTTTACGTTTCCATGAAAATCAGATATTCCAACTTCAATCAAATATGGGTCCGACGAATTTAAAAATCTTTCCTTAACTCGATCATGGTCGAGTTTTCTCTCAAGTGATTTTTGCGCCCGATGAATAATTGCTGCGTCTTTTTTTGTAATTTGAATTGAGATGGAACCGATGAAACTATCAATATGAATATTTGAATATCCACTGCGCAATAGAGTTTCGATATCAAGTTCTTCATAACTCTTATTTGATGTAAAAGTTTGGCGACCATCATTTTCTGCCACTTGCATCAAAATCCGATCCTTTATTTTTACGGGACGAATTTCAACTTGTGAATATTTTGGTTGCAAAGACTTGCGATTGCCTTGAAGCAGTACACGTACGAGATTATCGACATCGGCTATACGTTCGATAGCCGTACCGAAAGCTTCGTCCAACGACCGTGTCACTTCACTAATTTAGCAAAGTTAACCTTTACAGATAGGCCACCCAACGCACTTGGAGTCAGAGACATCGTCCCTGAATGCTCTCGGACAATGGCGAAGATGATGCTCATCCCCAAACCAGAGCCCCCTGCCTCTCGAGAACGAGATTTATCAAAACGTTCAAAATTCTGAATCCCTCCCTCATAAGCTGATTGAGGCAATCCTGGTCCACCATCCTCAATTTCAAGATGAATTCGAGATTGATCGGTCCAAAGTACGGCCTGCACTGGAGCATCGGCAGGGGTATGCCGACCAATATTTCCAAAAATATTCGAGAGCATTCTCTCCAGGTGTGGCTCTGAACCTGTCAAGTAAACGTTGGGTTCAATATTTGAATTCACATTTCTTTCGGGATGCAAGGCTTTGAAATCGGCTAAATGAGATTCCAATAGCTCCGACAAAGCAACAGATTGATTACCTGATGTCGGAGAGATACCGAACTCGGCCAAGAAAAGTAAATCATCAATCAAAGATTGCATTCGCAATATTTCTGATTTAACTCTCTCATAGGCACGCGATCTTTGAGGTTCATCAGTAAAGGAAGTTCCGGCAAGTAACTCAACATAACCTTTTATCACCGTTAAAGGAGTACGTAGTTCGTGCGAAGCATCTCCTAAAAAATTCTGCATTCTTTGTGCAGACTCTTCCTCTGCTTTCGCCATTTTTCGCAGCGATTCAACCATTTTTCCCAGTGATTTAGATAATTCATCAACTTCAGAATTTCCATTATCTGATTCGATTTGTCTTTCAGTATTACCTTCTGAGATATCACTTGCCGCAGTGATCAACACCTCTATTTTGCGAACATCTCGACGTATGAAATACCACGTTGTGGAGATTGCAAGGAGTAAACAAATAAAAATAAAGAATGCAAGGTGAGTGCGATCCGTTCGATACCGTTCATCAATTTCCTGCATGGACCCTGCGACCAACAAGTATTCCTCTCCTGCAAGATGAATACTTCGCAATCGAAAACTCGTAACTCCGTGATGAGTCACTGGTTTCTTAAAGGACATTTCCAACTCTTCCTTTGTTGGAGACATCTCCCCTGGAAAATTCGAATCGCTTAGAACAGTAGGAGTCTGCGGATCCGTGAAATAAATGAGAGTTAGTGCGATGTCGCTTTGATCGACTGAATACAAAGCTTCTGACACAGCAGATGTAGTTTTCCCATGAGTGGCCAGAACTACTTGATTTATTGATTTATCTAGCAGTGCGACTTGCGAATCATGTTGTGAATTTATGGCGATCGCACCAATAACGAGCGTGCTCAAAGTAGTGACGACTGCGGAAACGATGGTTAGTCGCGTCCTTAATTTCATGTGACGTTGATTGGCTCCAGGATTTGGAAACCAACACCTCTCACCGTTCTAATACCCTCAAAAGAGTCTGAGTGGAATTTGCGCCGCAAATACGAAATGTAAGTGTCTACCACTCCAGAATCTGCATCAAAATCAATATCCCATACTGCGTTGAGAAGATTTGCCTTCGTAAGAACTTTGCCCTTATTGCTCATCAAATGTTGAAGAAGGCGAAATTCTGTCTTCGACAAACTTACTTTCTCTCCATTTAAATGAACCTCATAGGTCTCTTCGTTGAGCGTAATTGGACCGCACGTCAAAATCTCTGAATTTTCACTCCGCGGAGCTGACCTTCGCAGAATCGCTTTGACTCTCAACGTCAATTCCTCGAGTCCGAATGGTTTACTCACATAATCATCGGCGCCAATGCGCAATCCGCGAGCCACATCTCCGCGATCTTTTCTCGCGGTCAACATCAGCGCAGGAGTGTCATCTCCAGTCGAACGAAGACGTTCAATCAATTCGAAACCATCCATCACTGGCATGTTGATATCAACAATGAGCAGATCGGGCTTATGTTTCTTGATTTGTCCCAGCGCTGATATTCCATCTTTTGCATCAATAGTGTCGTACTCGCTCAGCCGAAGGGCATCGGATAGCAATTCTCTGACGCCAACTTCATCGTCAACTATCAATATCAATGGCTTCGCCATGGCTGACCTCCTTGGCGGAGCGTATACGTCGCGTGTCGCCTTTCACAGAAGTTTAAAATATGCCCATGCTCACAAGAGAATTTTCACAGAAATTGCACAATATGAAGTGCAAGTATTCGGTCATGAAGCGAAAACGCTTCGCTAATTGAGAGGCTCGTGCGTGAAAAAACAAAAGTGGATTGCTTCTTCCGTGCTCTGCGCGGGGCTCATCCTCAATAGTTCACCCGTCGCATTAGCTGACACGGCCACGCCAACGCCATCTCCATCGACCACCACTAATTATTCTGATCAGTTAGCCGCTTATAAATTGGCACTTGCAGAATACAAAGTTGCCATGGATAACTACCGAGCGGCTTGGAAAAAAACCCTCGATGAGTATGTTGCGGCGTGGAAAAAATCGCTTCAAGATTACGCGAATGCGCTAAAAGAGCAGCGTGATCAACGAAACGCTGCTGTCAATGCACGACAGACAATAATTCATTCAATTGATGTCGTTTTTATGACCGCGATCGAGAAGGCAAATACCGATTACAACTCAGCATTTTCTTCTGCAACAACGGATGATCAACGAAGTGCAGCAAAAGTTGCCCGACAAATTGCCGTGACAGCCGCGGTGGCTGCAAGAAAAACAGCGCTAGATGCTCTTGGTCCAGAAATTCCAAAACTTACAAAGTTAACTCCACCAGTTAAGCCAACCCCTGTCACGCGTCCAGCTCCACCTGTTAAGCCAACGCCTCCAGCAAAACCTGCCAAAGGAAAAAACTAAAGATGTAATGAGTGCCTCCGTAAACAACAAAGCCCTGATACAGCAAACGTCAGGGCTTTGTTGTATCTAGAGAAAGATTTTTCCTGGATTGAGAATTTGATTTGGATCTAGCGCGCGCTTTATCGAACGCATAACGCCAATAGCTTCTTCACCAGTTTCCTCTATAAGGTCTTCCATCTTTCCCATACCAATACCGTGTTCACCGGTGCACGTTCCACCCATGCCAATAATTTTTGAGGTGATTTCATGAACTACAGTGCGAATCTCATTTAACTCATTGGGTTTGCTTGGGTCGTTAATTATTTGGCAATGAAAATTTCCATCCGCGACATGACCCAAAATGGAGTGCGGATAATGATGTGAAGAAAGAATGTCATCGGCTACTCCCACTGCCTCTGCTAAACGCGACCAGCGAACCGCCATATCAGTGCTCACTCCCTTCATACCTGGATGCATCGCCAGAGCTGCCCAATGCGCGTTGTGACGTGCTTGCCAAAGTCTTCTTCTTTCGCCTTCATCCGATGTCCATTCAAAATCACTGCCATCAAATTCGGCAATAATTTCTCGGACTGTATTTGCATCTTCCTCTACACCCAACGGTGTACCGTGAAACTCAAAAAACAAAGTTGGCGCTTCTACAAGTGATAATCCGTCGTGGTTATTTATATTGCGTATGCACTTTGCGTCGAGAAATACACAACGTGCGACGGCCACTCCTGATTTAACAACTTCAGTTGCAGCGGCAACTCCTCTAGCCAAATCTGGAAAGCGAACTACAGCTGCTGCCATTTTTTCGGGAATTCCAAAGACACGAAGAGTTAGTTCTGTAATGACTGCAAGAGTTCCTTCGGAACCGACGAGCAACCTCGTTAAGTCATATCCTGCGAAAGTTTTCTCGTTCCTCGACCGTGTGAATAATTGTGCCGTCTGCTAAAACCGCGGTTAACGCCATGACGTTTTCACGCATTGAGCCATATCTAACTGTCGTCGTTCCAGCAGCACCTGATGCAGCCATACCACCTAGAGTCGCATCTGCGCCGGATCGACAGAGAAAAACAGACCTTGAGACGACAATTTCTCGTTGAGAAATTTTCGTTGCACACCTGGTTCAACTCGTACAAGTAGATCATCGGGGCGAATTTCAATTACGCGATTCATATTCGTTAAGTCCAAACTAATTCCACCACGCAATGGAATTAAGTGACCTTCCAACGCAGTTCCAGCACCAAAGGGAACGACAGGAATTCCATGAGCGTTGCAATATTCCATAACCTTTGAAACTTCTAGCGTTGTGTTTGCATGTACAACCTGCTGAAGGAAGTACAGCGGGATGCGCAGATTCATCGTGCGAATGGTGTTCTAAAACGGTTGGGTTAGTAGAAATTCTTCCGCTCACTAAAAGGGCCAATTGCTTCGATTTGGTCAGGAGTTAGGTCAACTCGAACTTTTAGCACGTTAAATCCTTTTCCTCAGAACAAAGGTCCTGCACACGAAGACGATAGATGACCGAAGAGTATCAATATCGCTTGAATTGCACTTAAATAAGTCAAGAACTCCATTGACTCGTGGAGTCGAGAAGCGATCGTGAAAGCAGAGCAATGAACAACATTTCAATATTCAATAACAAATTGGCAGCAAGAATAACCTCAATGGTAAGCACCATGTGGTGTGCCTACCTCTTTGCTGCCATTGCACTGATTTCACTTCCCGGAGCTCTCCGATCAGGCAACACCGTAATTATCGTTTCTTGGATTGCACAACTTTCTTGCAACTCGTTTTACTCTCAATCATCATGGTCGGACAAAGCGTTCAATCTGCTCGAGTCGAACAACAAATAAATGAAACACATGCAGCGAGTTTGGGAGAATTTGAGTTAGCAAAGGAAGCACAATCAATTGCGAGTCAAGAATTGAAAGAAATTAGAGAGGTCGCGACTCAAGTGCATCGCGTGCTCATCGATATTGAAGGCAAAATTAAAAAGGATTAGCGGCTTTTCTCTCCGAGAATTCTCACAGAGAGCTTATGGCAGACTACGCCAATGATTTCGACACAAGCCTGGATCATTACAATTGTTGGACTTGCTCTGGTCATTCTTTTTTGATCTTGGTTTAGCAATTGTTCGAAGGAATAAAAAGACTCTCTCCTCGAAGCCAGTTTTTGGACAATCTTCTACATTGCCGGAGCAATTGTTTTCGGTGTTCTACTTCCTGGCTGGTCAACGGAGCCAAGCGCAGAAGGAATTTTTTGCTGGGTGGCTAACTGAGTATGCACTTTCGGTCGATAACATCTTTGTTTTCATCATTATTTTGGGACATCTGCATGTCAAAAAAGAGAAGCAACAACTGGTTCTCCTATTGGGAATCATGCTCACAATCGTTATGCGCGGCGCGCTGATCCCACTTGGCGCCGCGCTCATTTCTCGTTTTGCAAGTATTTTCTTTTTCTTTGGCGCTTTCCTCATCTACACCGCTTACACGCTATCGCGCGAGGGCGGGCGATGAAGATGAATGGAAAGAGGGACGAATAGTCGAAAGTATGAAAAGGCGTGGAGTTAGTACCTTTGCAATTGCTCTCGTTGCACTTGGTCTGACCAATCTCGTATTTTCCCTTGACTCCATTCCCGCAATCTTTGGATTAACAAAGAATGCTTACATTGTGACCACTGCAAACATTTTTGCACTATGGGTTTGCGTCAGTTGTATTTCTTACTCGAAGGTCTTTTTGAAACGTTTGTCTATCTCCAAAGGACTCTCGGTCATTCTTGCTTTCATTGGAGTCAAAATGATCCTCGAAGCATTCCATGCGTTCACATCGACAAATTCTCGGTCACGAAATCCCAGAAGTTTCGTTGAATTTTAGCCTTGGAACAATTATTGCGATCCTTGTCGTGACCACTGTTGCGAGCTTGACAGCAACGCGCGGAATTGCAGGAGCAGAATAAAAATTAGTTCACATTGAAACTGCGCGGGTTCGCACAGTTTCATGAGAGAAATCCTTCGACTTCTCGTGAATTTTTCGTATCTGCAATTCGAAATTTTTTATCGCTTATCAAAGGCCGCTACATCATTAAATGCAACGGCATGTGCTCGCAATAATGGACCTGCTCCGTGAGATGTTAGGACTATGCGGGTGTGAAAACTTTCCTTGGCGCGGATTTGCTTCGTGAATTATTTCCAACTTCAACTCGATCAATTGTGACGCTAAAACGATTCATAGAATGAAGTTTTTCTTCAACGATTCCTTTGAAGTCTTCTGCAAGATTTGCTTGACGCGCATGGAGAACAATTTTCATGTAATGCTCCTGTCTCTTTCGCAACAATTGCATAAAGAGAGTCGCACGACTAGATGTGTTTAACTGAGTTTAAGCATCCTCAAGTTCATCTTCATCTGCCCACACGCTCTGAGGACCATCTTCTTGCTTCTCAACCCAAGAAAGGAAGGAACCGACGGCGCGGAAAGAGAGCATGGTAAGCGCTACCAACCCCGCAGTACGTCGAACGAATTTGATCATGGCTACAAATTACTCCATCAACCTTGGAAATTCCTGAATTTAGGAAAAGAGCCTTCCTAGATTTGCGCGAGCGCTATTTCTATATCTCGCCAAAGATCGTCAACATTTTCGCACCCTACTGATAAACGAATCAAGGTCTCGGGAACAGAAACACTTTCACTTGGCCATCTACGCCGGCGTTCCCACAGCGTTTCAACTCCGCCCAAACTTGTTGCGTGGGTAATTAACAAAGACGAATCGCAAACTTTCTCTGCTGAGTTGGCATCGCCATGAACGGTGAAAGAAACGATCGCACCAAAACCTTTCATAAAACTTTTCGCTCGTTCATGATGCGGATCGCTCACGAGTCCCGGGTAATTTACGTTTTCAACTTTTGGATGTTCGAGAAGTCTGCTCGCAATTTCCATCGCATTGATTGCGCCCGTTCAAAACGAAGTGGAAAGGTTCGCAACCCCCGGAGCGCTAACCAAGATTCGACTGGACCAGCAATGGCACCACCGATTTTTCTAGCCAATTCCAAACGGCCATAAAGAGCTTGATCATTGGTGGAAAGAGAACCCATCACAACATCGCTATGACCCGCTAAGTACTTCGTCACCGAATGGGCGACAACATCTGCGCCCATTTCAAGTGGTTTTTGGTTGAGAGGTGTAGCAAAAGTGTTATCCACTGCCACGCCAGCCCCGAGAGATTTTGCAGCGCCAATTAAGCGTGGAAGATCGGCAATCTCCAAGCAAGGATTGGTGGGCGATTCCAACCAGAGGAGGGCTGAACCTGGAAGAGCATCAAGTACTGCAGAAGTATTAGAAACATTTACATATCGAACTTCAATCTTGCCGCTAGCTTCCAGGCCCTTGAAGAAGGTTCATCACCCCGCTATATCCCTGATGCGAAGCAGTGACGACCGCTCCAACTGGCATAAAGAGAAAACTGCTCCGATGGCTGCCATGCCTGATGAAAAAACGAGGGTCGGACCCGACTCCAGTGAAGCGATGGCTCTTTCAAGATCAGACCAATTTTCGTTGCCAAAGCGACCGTATCCAACAGGTCCACCCGCCTGAAAAGTTGAATTCAAATCAATGCGTCCATTCAACGGAGAATCTGGGGCTCGGTTGGGTCTGCCCACCGAAATGGCGCGTGTTTCGGGATGGAGAGATTCTTCCTTCATGGAAGAGAGACTTTCATTCTCGCGACCGCTTCAGTAATTATTTCTGGACTCGTTGCAAAATTGAGTCGAACGAAATCTTGAACGTTTGGTCCGAATCCCGCTCCTGGTTAATACTGCGACTTTTCCTCGTTCCAAGAAAATCTTCGCTGGATCTCCCAATTTATATTACTGAAATCAATCCACGCTAGGTAACCATTCTCCGCGGGAGATATTGAGCCTCTGGCAAGTGTTGTGAAATCAAAGTACTAAGTAAATGACGATTGGCATCAAGAGTCGCTACTACTGAATTCAACCAAGGAGCGCCTTCGGAGAATGCGGCCGTTGTTGCAAATGCTCCGAGTAGCGAAGCTCGATAATGAGAAGCAGGATGGTAACTTCTTCAGAAGCGAATTCATTTGAGTACTTTGACTTACGATGATTGCACACTTTAACCCGGCAATATTCCATGCTTTGCTCGCGGCAGTTACAACAATGCCAACTGCTTCAGCAGATTGACCTAAAGTTAAAAATGGAACAAAGGTGGATTCAGAAAAAGTAAGTGGGCCATGTATTTCATCGCTAATAACAACGACTGAATATTTCTCTGCTAGCTCTGCGAAGCGAATTAATTCCTCTCGTAGATAAACACGACCTAGTGGATTATGCGGACTACAAAGTAGATGCACCTTTATTCCGGATTTATACGCCTTTTCGATTTCGACGAAATCCAATACCCATTCACTTCCAGATTGTTGAAAGGGAACATCTACTTTTTCTAACTTTGTCTCATTTATCCACGTTGTAAAATTATGATAGACGGGCGAATTGATAAGAACTTTGTCACCAGGTTTTGCTACTACTCTCAATACTTCTACAACACCGACACCGACATCAGTTGCTAAATGCTCTTGAGTCGGATCGACTTCCAAGCCCATTGCCCATGTGCAAACTTTTCAAAGGCGATAGGTAACTCTGGAATGGAACCCAGATATCCCAAATCAGAATGTGCAACCATCTGAGCCAGCACTGACCTAATTGGTTCGGCTACAGGAAAGTCCATCTCCGCTACAGGTAATGGGTAAAACGTCCAAAGGAAAATCGCGCCACTTTGTACTTTTGTGCGTACGTAATTCGGCAAGAGAAGGAGCCTTCAAAATATCCGGGGACATTAGAGGATTATTGCACCTTCTCTTTGGCCGAGATTGTGGCCTTCTTAGGCGCTAATTTTGCGAGTCGAATTCGAACAATTAACGTGGTTGGCAAAGTACGTGATGGCAACTCAGTATCTGGTTTCCTTAACTTCTCCATGATTGCACGACCTGCCATCTCACCCATCAATTGAACAGGTTGTTCGATCGTCGTTAAATCCGAGAACTCTGCAATCTCGTGCCCGTCAAAGCCAATGATTGAAATGTCATCAGGTACTCGAAGTCCATGTCTGCGCATTGCTTGCATCGCGCCAATTGCCATCTCATCGGATTCGCAAAAAATTGCTGTCGGACGATTAGGTCGCGGCTAACAACTCATCCATTGCACGAGCTCCTCCGTGCAGCGTGAAATCTCCATGTACTTCACGATGCGGATTCCACGGCAAGCGATTCTCTGCGAGCACCTGCATAAATCCGGTCCGACGATCTTGAGGGGACACTGAAATTAAAAGGGTCATCTGTACGACCGGACATAAGTGCAATCTCTTTATGGCCTTGATTCACCAAATGCTGAGTCGCAGTACGTGCTCCCGCTACGTCGTCGATTGCCACACTTGCAAATCCATCGTGATGCATTCCAACCAAGGCAATCGGAATACCTAAATTAAGCATCGACTCGAACTCTTCTTCGCTGGGCGGGACGCTAATGACAATGATC
Organism: Actinomycetota bacterium; assembly: GCA_037200085.1. GTDB lineage: Bacteria > Actinomycetota > Actinomycetes > Nanopelagicales > Nanopelagicaceae > QYPT01. Next base: position 189,835 of record JBBCHT010000009.1, on the reverse strand, counting down.
CCGTCGACTCGGCCTTTCAATAACTTATGTTGAAAGATTCGTTCCCGACCTTTCATGTGACCAAAGTTGTAGAGCAATAAATCAAAGCTGCTTCGCGAAGTGCATGTTCGGCGCCATGAATTACATTCGAGAAGTACCAATTGGAAATGAAGGGCGCGACGACACCAACGCTATGCGTCCGGGTCGAAACCAATACCGTCTCGAGCGGATAGTTGAGCTTTTCTGCCGCTGCCACAATTTTTTCGCGTGTTTGATTGTTGACGTGTTGCATCCCTCGTAAGGCTCGAGAGACGGTGGCAGTTGAAACGCCAGCTAACTCAGCGATCTCTTTTACCCCTGCCATACATCACCTCCCTGTCGTCAATAATTGCGAACCTTTACAGCATTCTTGCAAAAGAAGGGAATTTATCTGCAAAATTCCTGCAACAGGGCAAAATAGCCCAATTTCGCCTTGAAGAGCAATGGGTTGGCTAGATTTATCTCATGAGCCAACAAGTGACGACTTTCGTAGATCTTCAACTGAAAAATAGAAATCGCGTAACGGTCCTTTTTCCGAATATTTACGGTAATCCCCATCGCGATTTACTCCCTCGTCCTTCTTCAATTACGACTCCTTCTCAAACGACTATAGAAATGGCGCTGTCGCGAGTCTCTTTGTACTACCCGTTGTTCTTACTCTGCTTTTCCGAGGTGTCTATCCTCGTATGTTCTTACATTCAATAAAGCGATGATGAACTTAAGCGTACGAATATTTCCTATCTATTTATACTCAATGACGCTTATCCCACAATTGAAGCCAGTGACAAGACCTATGTTGAATTTCCCGAAATTGATGGCGGGAAAAAATTGAGTCGTGGTTTGCCTCTCGTTAAATGGTTTTTTAGCAATTCCTCTTTATATCGTGGGCTTTGTCTACATCTCTACTCATTGCTACTCACCTTCGTCGCTTGGGTCACTGTCGTGGATTACCGAGGAATATCCAGAATGGTGCGCAGCTGGAGTAATAGGAACGCTTGGTTACTGGAACCGAGTTTTCGGTTATGTCTGCGTTCTTGTCACAGATGAGTATCCAAGCTTCTCCCTTTAATTCCTGAAAACTCATGCGCAATGACAATTAGTACTGTACGGATGAAGCGTGCGGTGGCCGATATCTGCGATGCGGATCCAAAATTCATACCGATTGTTGAGAGCAATCCACTTTGCACTATTGGTAGAGCTCGTAAAAAAAGAGGAGTGAAAGTAGCCATTTCGAAACTCTCGTTGAATCGGTAATTTCTCAACAACTCGCAGTTCGCGCTGCAGAAACGATTCATGGACGGCTCGGTAGATTTGGCGAAGGGGAAAATTACACCGAAGAGCATCAGTAAATTAAGCGAAACAGATATGCGCTCAGCTGGTTTATCTGGCGCAAAGACAAAGACCATTCAAGGGCTAAGCGCTGCATCGCTATCGGGTGAAGTTGTCATCGACGAACTGCATTTGATGCATGACTCCGAAGTATTTGAAAAACTCACCTCCCTGTGGGGAATTGGACCATGGACTGTCGACATGTTCATGATGTTTCAACTCGGGCGACAAGATATTTGGCCAACCGGTGACTTAGGTGTCAGACGAGGTTTGGGAGAAGATTCACAGATTGAAAGAGGGAAATTGAACCGAAAAAGTTAGAACTCAGAGGCGAGAATGTTCGTCCTTATAGAAGCATTGTTGCGTGGTACTGCTGGCGAGCACTTGAAAATAAGTAAGAACTACTTTGGTTCAAGAAATAGGGGGAAACGGAATTGATGCACCAACGTTGATCCGTTGGAACGTCATAACCTTCACCTTCAAATACATGCCCTAAGTGTGAACCACAATTTGCACATCTCACTTCGGTTCGTACTCGTGGAAATAGAGATCTATCTTCAATAAGTTCGACAGCATCACCGTCTTTTGGCGCGTAAAAAGATGGCCATCCGCAACCAGAATGAAATTTCGTTTCGCTTCTGAAGAGCTCTGCACTACATGCTTTGCATTTATAAATTCCAACTGTTTCAGTGTCGACGTATTCACCAGTGAATGGACGTTCTGTCCCACCGTTTCGCAAGACGTCATAGGAAAGTGGATCTACTTTTTCTTTAAGGCTCGACTCATCAATCTGAGTTGGATATTGCGCGCCATCAGAACGAATTTTCGATGTTCCACTAGATGACATTGGTTTCCTCTGGAAAAGCGACTCCCGTGCTTGAATGACAGTCATAACCATTCGGATTCTTCAATAAATACTTCTGGTGGTACTCCTCGCCCGGCCAATACTTCTTTCATCTGCTGGTTCAATCTCCGTGACAATCTCGCTATATCCGGCAGGACGAATGACGCTTTGGTAGATCTCTCGCGTTGCGAGCGCTTCATCTCGTTGTGCAGGTGTCGTTGTGTAAATAGCGCTTCGATATTGAGTGCCAATGTCATTGCCTTGAGAGTTGAGCGATGTTGGATCGTGCATTGTCCAAAACTCTTTGAGTAATCGTGTGTAGGAACAATGTCAGGATCGAATTTCACTTCAACGAATTCTGCGTGTCCCGTTCTTCCAGTGCAGACCTCTTTATATGTCGGTTGCTCGGTAACTCCGCCCATATAACCAACGCTCGTTTCAAAAACTCCAGGTACCTGCCAAAATCTCCGTTCGGCACCCCAAAAGCATCCAGTAGCAAATAAGCGGTCTCCATAAGGGAGAAGGCTACTCTCTTCCACTTTTCGGCTCGGAGCGAGGTAAATCACCTGCAAAATCGGAAATCTTTTCGTGTATTTCCTTGTTAATGGTGAGAGAAGCAGGGAGAATTGGCGACTTGGGTCACCTGGTGGTCCCTCATTCGTAAAGTTCCAGCAACGAGGCGCGCAAATGTGGTCGCCACGATTCTTATTGTCTATCTGTTAGCGCGCTCTGAGCGCTGGCGGTGAAGGGAAGGGCGAACTCATGGATTGGCGTCATCAATCTGCCTGTCGAGACGAGGATCCTGAGCTCTTTTTCCCGGTTGGAAATACTGGACCTGCCATTACCCAGATCGAAGAGGCGAAAAAGGTCTGCAACCGCTGCATAGTCAAAGATGCCTGCTTGGCTTGGGCCTTGGAGAGCGGTCAGGATGCCGGAGTTTGGGGCGGACTTTCTGAAGATGAGCGTCGAGCCCTCAAGCGCCGCGCTGCTCGTAATCGCGCCCGCCTAATGGAGCAGAACCAACTTCACTAAGCCAGCTGTGAATTAGTTTGAGTTGGTAGCCCCTGAAATGGGGAAATTCACCGAAACCGTAGTGCCCTCTTGATCCGACCTCAGAGAAAGCTCTCCGAGCAGTTCGTTTTCAGTCAGGGTCCGGACGATTTGAAGGCCCAAACTGGAGGAATTAATCGCGTCAAACCCCTCGGGCAACCCCACTCCATTGTCGTAAATCTCGATGGCGCAACTAGTTGAATCGCGAGCGATGGTAATTCCTCAAGGCATCGCCTTGCGATTCGAGCCCATGCTCGAGGGCATTGTGAATCAACTCAGTGACAACCAAAGCCAAAGGCGTAGCTAAGCGCGGCTCTAAAGTTCCCACTTTTCCAATTCGTTGGATCGAAATCTCATGCATGCGAGGACTCAATTCACGAGCATTGGATAAGACTTGTTCCAATACATCGTCGAAGCCAACGCTTTCTTCGCTACTCCCCGACAACGTTTCGTGAACCATTGCGATAGATGCAATTCGACGAACTGCCTCCTCAAGAGCAGTACTTGCAGCGGGATCTTCAATTCGTCGCGCTTGCAAACGCAGAAGAGCCCGAGACTGTTTGAAGATTATTTTTTACACGATGGTGAATTTCTCGAATGGTTGCATCTTTCGTCACCAATTCTCGATCACGACGACGCACTTCAGTGATGTTGTGCAACAGAACAATTGCACCAACTCGATCACTGCCTTGAATCAAAGGCATCACCATAAATCAATGGTTCCTGCAGAATTTTCGCATTCGACTCGTCGCAACGCTTTTCCACTCAATGAACTTCGCAGCCCCTCTTCATGTGGATCTTGTCGAGCACTTGTAACTGAATCTGCAACTTCACCGAGTGAATAACTTTCTAGTTCGTTTGACCAACCAAGGACGACTAAATGCCGATCGGGCATTCGGACTTGCATAGGAAATAACTCCGTTGATATCCAACCGAATCAATCCATCTCCAACGCGAGGCAATGGATCGAATACGCTTATTGCATCTGGATAGGGAAATGTTCCCTCTGCTACCATCCGATAAAGGTTGTGTGCAATTTCGCGATAATTCAATTCGAGTCGACTGGTGAGCGCATCAATTCAGAATTTCTATGTCGCGAAATCGTTGCGATTATTTGACCTTTAAGAGCGACGGGAATTGTTTCCTCTTTAATCATTAATTCGCCAACCAATTCAGGTTCCGAATCGCGAATAATTTCTCCATTGGCAAGTGCTGCGTCGATACGTGCACGCGCCCCCCACGATATTTCATCTCCGATAATGTCTTGAGTAAAGACCGTTGCCGCAGTTGTAGGACGAATGTGTGCCACAGCTATATGCCCCGTGGGCCAACTCTTACTATCTTTTCGAAGAGGAACCCAGAGAACAAGGTCGGCGAAGGAGAGGTCGGCGAGCATCTGCCAATCAGCGGTCAATTCATGAAGTCGATGGATTTGCTCATTGGTGAGCGCACTTCGTCCGGCGATAAGGTCTTCAAGCCTGGCCATAAAGAAAGCCTCTCACGCCAACCAATTGGGAAGAAATATTTCAACTTCTTGCGGGGCATACCAACTGAGTTCGTCTTCATCGGAATCTGCAACGAGAATCGAATCGACTTCTCGCCAAGCAACTCTCTGTTCCAAATGAAGTTGGTCGATCGGTATTGAGCCGAGTTCTACCGCAAGAACATATCCACGTGGATCTTTCTTGCCTTGCGTATGTTGCCTCTGTTGAGAATCTCGAGCCGCGAGAAGTGAAAGTTCGAATTCACTTTCTTCAACATCATCTAGTTCGGTGTCACCATCGATAGCGTTGGGAAGAACCAAAACTTCTGAAAATACTTTGGTTCCAGAGTGAAAGAGTTCTTCAATCTCTTTTGGTTCGACAGCGATGTAACATCTCACTACACCAGCGTATAAGTATTTACGTCGTCAATCCGACAGCCAATTTTTGAATTGCTCGCCTTAAGGGAGCTCGACTATTGACTTCGACTAGCGCGCCTCGTTCGGATTCCGAAGAAAGTACTGCTCGACTATCCCGAGGCAATGCATGGATGTGATGTGGATTCAATTCGGAGACTGCGCTGATAAATGACGCGGATTGATCGCCGCCTTTCTTTCCAGATCCTTTCATATTTTGTAAAACGCTAATTTTGGCGCGGATGGATATCTGAGAAAAATCTCTCGATAGCTTTTCAATTCTGCTCAGCCCTAGAACATCTGCTTTACCAACAAACCAAATTTCATTAGCCAGATCACATGACCAATGAATCATTGACGAGGTCCATCTTCTATCGGTCAATGAATCTTCGAGTTCTTCCACCGAACCCAAATCAACTACGACAAAGTCAAAATTTTGGAGAATGTAGTCAAGGTACGGTCCGATTCCATCCATGCGTGCCCGCGTAAATTCACTGACGCTAAGTTTGGGTGAGACTGTTCTCGCAACTTCAACGTCGTCGAGTTTGTGCAATCCAAGCAAAGGTGCAATGGAAGCTCTCCGAACATCTGCATCCATAAGCAGGGTGTTCTGTCCGAGAAGGCTCAACTCCATTGCAAGATTTATGGAAAGAGTTGTACATCCCGCTCCACCTGATGGAGATGCGATCGCAATGACTGTCGCTTTTCGTCTTTTCACTTTCTCAACGCTTTGAGAGCGAATCATGGGAGCCCGAACTGCTCCACGTAAAACACTTATCAAAGAGGTTGCATCCTTAGGAGTAGAAATGAGCCCTACGAAATCTGGATACGAATCGGAGCGCTCAGAGAAACCAATTATTTGCTTTACGGATCCTTGCAGAGAGTTTATAAACTCTGGCCTTATTCCAACGAGGTCAGGTGTATAGACCAAAACAATGTTCTGCAATTCTCTACCTTCATGTGAAAAGAAATCCTCAAGTGCAGCTGCGTCTAGCGCTCGATAGATAACGCTCCAACCCTGCGAGAAGAGCGTTCCAGAAATGAAACCTTCCAATTCAGAATCTGCAACAGCTGTGACAATTTCTGGCAAAAGAATTTCAGCCATTGAGTCTTACCAAAACAAGACGACCAGATTCTGTTGCTTTGAGAAGTTTGAAAATAAGGCGCGTTTCAATCGACAAAGTCAGAGCAACGCTGCCACCGAGATTTTGATTCTTGCTATCGACCGCAAGAACACGGACACGCGAAATGATCAAAGCAGGTGGCGTTACGATCTGTGAAATATGGGGATCGGCAACGTGATAAACATTTACTAGGTCTCCTGGCATCAAACCGGCAGGCGCATCAGAAGTTTGAACACTAATAGGTGCTTGACTCTTGCTGAGAACTTTAAGGTCCGATCCGATTGCAGTTCTTGGAATCAATTCGCCTTTGTGAATCTCGCGAAGAACTCCCGATCGAAGAATGTTTTCACTTCCACCGAAGTAAATTGTTGCGATTGAGGACATAGCGACTCTGCGTAACTCTAGATTTTCCATAGTTACGACATCACCACGATTGAGCAAAGTCCTTGCACTCCACACAAGTTCAGTCCTATTTGCAGCTCGAGAGAGAATGAAAGCTGATAGAAAAGAGGCCACAATCAAAGCAATCGCGACAATTGAACGGGTCTGACTAGAAGTACTCGGGCGTTTCATGGGGTCACTCAACGATATTTAGCCTGTTGCTCGCACCAACTCATGCACAGTCCTACCAACGGATGAGTGTTGAACCATCCCAAATGCTGATGAGCCTTATGCGATGTTGAGTCAAAGTCCTGCTATGACAACTTCAGAAATTTATGCGCGGACCGTAAATCTACTTGTGCCATCAAGTGTCGACTCAAACCTTTGGGATCACCCAATGCTTGATCTATATCGCCACACGAAACCCGAGTACATTGAACGAGCGCCACTGTTATATACGGCGACAAGTACTTTCGGCGAGGAATTTGATCCAGAATTCGCACCGCAACCTACATCGGCCAATGATTTACCTGAACTCAAAGCCTGGACAATGAAATTTTCAGCAAGCGTCTTGGAAATTTGGGCCGCGAAACGACAGCCTGCTCAACTTGCACGTTGGTGCCACCACGCAATTTACGCGGAACTAGTTGAAAAAGTCGGATCACAAAAGAGCATCGGCATCATCCGAAAGTTGCACCAATGCGAGCCGCTAGATGGAATAAGTGAATCTGTTGTGACGGTGCGTTATGAAGATCGAATAAGGTCGATGGTCATTCGTTTTGAAGGAATCGACCATCGTTGGCTCTGCACATCACTGACACTTTTATGATGCGTAACTATTAATTCCTTATACAGCAGCTCCGTGGCATCGTTTGTATTTCTTTCCCGACCCACATGGACACGGAGCATTTCGAGAAATTCCACCCGATTGCTGAACGCCTGATTCATCCGGCGATGAATATTGCAAATTAGTTGGTGTGGAGCGAGAGTCCAAGCCCTTACCTTTAACTTCATTGCTCGATTCTTCAACTGTAACTTCGATATTGAAGAGATAGCCAGCCATCTCTTCCTTAATGGCATCCATCATCGCTGAGAAGAGTTCGAATCCCTCATTCTGGTACTCCACGAGTGGATCTCGCTGAGCCATGGATCGCAGTCCAATACCTTCCTGCAAATAATCCATTTCATAGAGATGCTCACGCCATTTTCTATCAAGTACCGAGAGCAAGATTTTGCGTTCAAGTTCGCGCATAACCTCTGATCCAAGTGACTCTTCTCGCTTTGCATATTGTGCAAGTGCATCATCAATGACTTTTTGTTCTAGGAATGGAGAATCAAGGGCATCCCGACTTCCCAATTCGGCATCAAGTTCTGCAATGGTGAAAGTGATTGGGTAAAGCGCTTTGAGCGCTGTCCAAAGCGTGTCTAGATCCCAATCTTCTGCAAAACGATCTGCCGTTGCGGCACCAACATATGCCGCCAAAGTGTCAACGAGAAAACTTTCCACTTGATCTTTAATATCTTTACCTTCAAGAACCAAACGTCGTTCTGCATAAACAACTTGACGTTGACGATTGAGAACATCGTCATATTTCAGAACGTTCTTTCGAATCTCAAAGTTTTGAGCTTCAACTTGGGTTTGAGCCGAACGAATTGCATTGCTCACCATCTTTGATTCAATGGGAGTGTCTTCAGGAATTCCTGCCGCAGAGAGAAATCTCTCCACCATTCCTGAATTGAATCGGCGCATCAGGTCATCTTGGAGCGAAAGATAAAATCGAGATTCACCAGGATCACCTTGACGTCCAGATCGACCTCGCAACTGATTGTCGATTCGGCGCGATTCATGGCGCTCTGTGCCTAGAACATATAAACCACCAAGAGCTACAACTTCTTCATGTTCTTTCTTAACAGCTTCCTTCTGTCGTGCAATCTCATCTGGCCAAGCACTTTCATATTCTTCAGGGGTCTCAACGGGAGAAAGCCCGCGACGTTGTAATTCAAAATCAGCCATGAATTCAGGGTTTCCACCGAGCATGATGTCGGTACCGCGACCGGCCATGTTGGTTGCAACCGTTACTGCGCCAACAGTTCCTGCGCGAGCGATGATCGCAGCTTCGCGTTCATGATGTTTAGCGTTAAGAACTTCGTGTGGGACGCCATTCTTTCGAAGTACAGCAGAGAGTTCTTCAGATTTTTCTACGCTGACAGTTCCAACAAGAACTGGCTGACCTTTTCGATGTCGTTCAGCGATATCTTGAGCAACTGCAAGGAATTTACCTTGTTCGGATTTATATACAAGGTCGGCTTGATCCATACGGATCATCTCGCGATTGGTAGGAATCGGAACAACTCCGAGTTTGTAAATCTGCTGAAACTCAGCTGCTTCGGTCATTGCGGTACCAGTCATGCCTGAGAGTTTTTCGTATAGACGGAAATAGTTCTGCAATGTGATTGTTGCCAGAGTCTGATTCTCATCCTTAATTTCAATTCGCTCTTTGGCTTCTAGAGCTTGGTGAAGTCCCTCGCTGTAACGACGTCCAGAAAGAATTCTTCCGGTGTGCTCATCCACGATTAAGAGCTCACCATTCATAACGACATAATCTTTATCTCGCTTAAAGAGTTCTTTCGCCTTCACCGCATTGTTGAGATAACTAATAAGTGGTGTATTTGCTGCCTCGTAAAGGTTTTGAATTCCAAGTAACTCTTCAACCTTGGTAACGCCCTCTTCAAGAATTCCAGAGATGCGCTTCTTCTCATCGACTTCATAGTGCACATCACGGACCAATTTATTTGCGATGGTATTAAATTCAACGTACCACTTGGTTGCTTTGTCAGCAGGTCCACTAATAATCAAAGGTGTTCGAGCTTCATCGATCAGAATCGAGTCCACTTCGTCAACAACTGCAAAGTAGTGATCACGTTGGACGCACTCATCCAAAGTCCACGCCATGTTGTCTCGCAAGTAATCGAATCCAAATTCATTATTTGTTCCATAAGTAATATCGGCTGCATACGCGACTCGGCGAGCAGCAGGATCCATTGAGGCGAGAATTACTCCAACGCTCAACCCCAAAAATCTGTGAATACGTCCCATCCACTCGCTATCACGCTCGGCCAAATAATCATTAACCGTAATGACGTGCACGCCTCTACCAGTGAGGGCATTGAGGTAAGACGGCAGCGTTGCAACGAGAGTTTTTCCTTCACCCGTTCGCATTTCAGAGATATTTCCTCGATGCAGAGCTGCACCACCCATAAGTTGAACATCGTAATGTCGCTGACCCAAGGTACGTTTTGCCGCTTCGCGTACAACAGCGAATGCCTCTGGCAGAAGATCGTCGAGAGTCTCGCCATTGGCCAAACGCTCTCTAAAGATTGCAGTTCGCCCGCGAAGTTCATCATCCGATAGAGCTGAAATCTCTGCTTCGTGGTTATTTACTTCTGCAGCAACCTTCGTCAAATCCTTGATGACGCGACCTTCGCCTGCACGCAAAATACGATCTAAAAGTGCTGGCATGACCCAACCTCTCAATTTCCTCTAATTCGCTCTAACTCAGTCTGTCTCTACGACCTTATAACTCGGATTCTCAAGCCTTTATGCCCGATTCCCTCCGCTTATCGTAGGGGTTGAGCAAGAAAGGCAGTAATCCCACCGATTACACAGAATCCAGAGGCTTCCAAAGCACGAATCGCCTCAGTCATTGTCGCTCCAGTGGTCAAGAGATCATCAACTAGCAAAATATTTCGTGGTCGTCTCGTCCGCTCGACCGTGACGAAAGCGCCTTCCATATTCGATGCACGTAACTGTGCCGAAAGTCCTGATTGATCTCTCACTCGCCTGCCGTGACTCAAAATTGATTCAACGCGAAATGAAGTTGCACGGGTGACTTGATCCGCAATATGGCGCATGTAATCTCTGCCACGCCTTCGATTGGATTGCGGCGTTGAGGGAATCGGTACAAGAGTCACGCATTTCTTTTCGCCTTTTATCTGACGTTGAAATGAGCCGAGCGCTTGCTGCATCGCCTTCACGACAAGTTCATCGCTTCGAACCATTCCATCTTCTTTAGAGGCGAGCAATATTCGCTTTGCCACTTTTCCATATATCCGAGAAGAAGTAATAGTGATGCCAGATAAATAACTATCTTGTAGTTGAAGGGCAAACTCTGAACTGCATATGAGACATAAGGATGAATCTAGAGATTGGCAACTAATGCAACGCGAAGGAAAAATTAACTCTTGTAATCCTCGCCACCGATTTTTATTTTCTTCGGATTTCACTTCGACATTCTGTAGTGCAGCCAAGTGAAAAAAATTCCATTCAATTAAGGTGTGGAAAGAAAATCATCCGGAACTAAGCGAATGGGTCGAGAATCTATTTCACCTCCAGCTTTCAGTGGCAGCGTCAGAACAAAATGTGCTCCCTGATTTGGTCTGCCCCAAGCTTCCAATTCTCCGTTGTGAAGACGAGCATCTTCTAGCGCAATGGATAACCCAAGACCTGTACCACCACGTACACGAGCGCGCGATGGGTCTGCCCTCCAGAACCTGTCGAAGACTCTGCGAGCAGAATCTTGATCAAGACCAATGCCATGATCACGAACGCCAACTGCAACGGCCGACTCTGTCATCGCAATTTTCACTTGAATAGATTTGCCATCCGAAAATTCAATTGCATTATTGAGGAGGTTGCGCAAAATTCTGGCCACACGTCGAACATCAGCGTTGACGGTGACGGGACCTTTTGGTTTGCTCAATTTCACTTTAGTTGCGCGCTCTTGAGCCAAGAGATTTAGATCTGCGATGCATCTCTCAACAAGGTTTGCAAAATCAAACTCAACGCTTTCCAGGACAGCAACTTCGGCATCAAATCTGCTGACTTCAAGTAAATCTTCAAGAAGTCTTTCAAATCGATCGAGTTGGGCGACGAGTAACTCTGCACTTCTAGCGACCACGGGGTCAAAACTCTGTCGAGCAGAATGAATCACCTCCGAGGCCATACGCAGGGTCGTCAACGGCGTACGCAATTCATGGGAAACGTCAGATACAAATCGTTGCTGGACTCTTGAGAGGTTTTCAAGACGACGAATCTGTTGTTCGAGAGAGGAAGCCATTTCATTGAAGGAAGTACCCAGTCTTGCCAATTCATCTTGACCATGAATCTGCATTCTCAGATGTAAATCACCTTGAGTAAATCGCTCCGCCACTCGTGCAGCTTCCCTAACCGGGCGAACCACTTGCCGTACGACAAGCCAAGTGATGAGTGCGATGAGGAAAATTAACGCAAAGCCGGTAATTGCGAGCGCTTGTCCAAGTAATTCAAGAGTTGCATTCTGACTTTCCAAACTAAAAAGTAAGTACATCTCATATGGACCTGCATCAGGAATAGAAATTTTCTCACCGATGGCAAGAGCTGGGACAGAAATTCCATTGGGATAGTGAATGGTCGTGTAAGCCCAGGGAGTATCACCCTCACTACGCACTCTTTCACGAAGAGTTTCAGGAATAGCTGACGGTGGAACCAAATTTGATGTGCGTTGATAGTCAATTTCACCAGTGGAGAGGTCATCTGAACGCAAAAGAAGAATTTCGCGACCGTTTACTACGGTGCCAACAATGCTGGGTGACTTAACAACAATTTCTTCGATGGTCTGTCTCAACCCAATGAGATCGGTCGCACTTACGGAGCCAATACGAAATTGGGCATTGAAAATTGCCGAACGTGTTTCTGCAGTGGAAGATTCGATTTTTACTTTCTTGATTCCTTCAGAAAGTTGTGTATACAAAGCGGATCCAGTGAGCAGAACGACGACGAGACAGAGGAAAACTGTCGAAAGAATTACTCTAAATGCTAACGAATTGCGAAAATTTGCAATTCGGATCCAGCGCGTCACTTCACGACCCGCCTGTGGCGCCTGCTTTGTATCCAACACCTCTCACAGTGACCACAATCTCCGGATTTTCTGGATCGTGTTCTACCTTGGCACGAAGTCGTTGCACATGCACATTGACTAAGCGAGTATCAGTGGAATGTCGATATCCCCACACTTCACTTAGCAAGGCATCGCGAGTGAAAACCCGACCAGGTTCTTTTGCAAGTGCAACAAGAAGATCGAATTCCAAACGTGTAAGTGCAATCGCTTTTCCGCCACGAGTAACTTGATGAGCAACCAAATCAATTGCAAGATCTGAAAGCGTTAACTGACCAGATAATCCGGCGCTCGATCGTCGGAGTCGAGTGCGAATTCTTGCAACGAGTTCGGATGCATGCTTGAAAGGTTTAACCATGTAGTCATCAGCACCTGCTTCCAAACCTTTAACTACATCGTACGTGTCACCTTTAGCACTCAACATCACGATGGGAACCATAGATTCGGCCCTAATCAAACGGCAGACTTCAATTCCATTGAGTCCGGGAAGCATCACATCAAGCAAAACCAAATCCGGCGGATTTGCACGGAAGACTTCAAGAACTTCATCTCCGCGACTTACTAAATCAACATCAATACCCGCTCCTGTTAAGACGATGCCAAGCATTTCGGCAAGGTCTTGGTCGTCATCGACAACCATAACAAGAGTCATTAGCTTCCGTGCTCCCAAGAGTTCAAGTACATATCTTGGGCGGGAGTTAAGGTATCGATTTCTCCACCCATCGACTTCAACTTAAGTTTGGCAACCTCTTTGTCGATGTGTGATGGAACGTTGTGCAATCCAGGTTTCAAATTCTTCGATTCAGCAACAAGCCATTCAGCCGTTAGCGCTTGATCGGAGAATGACATATCCATTACCGCTGCAGGATGCCCTTCTGCTGCACCGAGATTTACCAGTCTTCCTTCTGCAAGGAGAAGCATGCGACGTCCATCGGCCAAAACATATTCATCAGTTTGGTGGCGCATTTTACGATTCTTCTTTGAGGCGTTGCGCTCAAGCCACGCAACATCAATTTCAATATCAAAGTGTCCAGAGTTAGCCATGATTGCACCATCTTTCATGACAGCAAAATGTTCTTCACGAAGCACATCTCTATTGCCTGTTACGGTAATAAAAACATCTCCAATTTTTGCAGCTTCGATCATTGGCATGACACGGAAACCCTGCATCATTGCATCAAGTGCCTTTGTTGGATCAATTTCAGTAACAATTACATTTGCGCCCATTCCACGGCCACGCTCGGCAACTCCTTTGCCGCAATATCCAAAACCTGCAACAACTAAAGTTCGACCAGCAAGAAGGAAATTTGTGGAACGAAATAGCGCGTCGAGAGTTGATTGACCTGTCCCATATCGATTATCAAACATGTGTTTGGTATCAGTGTCATTCACGGCAACCATGGGAAAAGTAAGTGCCCCATCTTTTGCCATTTGACTCAACCGAATAACGCCAGTTGTTGTCTCTTCGCAACCTCCCGTAATTCCAGCAAGTAGTTCTGTGCGAGTGGTATGCAAAGTATTTACTAAGTCGCACCCGTCGTCGAAAACCTGATGTGGCTCGATATCAAGTGCGGCGTTGATGTGCGAGTAGTAACCATCGCGATCGACAGCATTTTTTGCAAAGACACTGATTCCATATTCATATACAAGTGCAGCGGCGACATCATCTTGCGTTGACAATGGGTTAGAGGCACAGAGGGCAATTTCTGCTCCTCCAATTTTCAGAGTGCGCATCAAATTTGCTGTCTCAGTGGTCACATGCATACACGCCGCAATTTTTACGCCAGCGAAAGGTTTACTCTTTTCGAACCGATCGCGAATCTGCGCCAAGACTGGCATATTTCTTTCTGCCCATTCAATTCTCTTGCGACCTTCGGCAGCAAGAGAAGCATCGGCAATGTCATGGCGTGGTGTCGTGATTGTCACTGAAGAATTCACGTGCTAACTCCTTTATGGACTCTTTTATGGCCCCGTTATGGATGGGTCAAGAGTTAAAGGTTACTAGGAGATGAGCCCTAAGACCTCATCGCGAACCTTGTCTAGTCGAGCCTGAGTCTTAGCTTCTACATTGAGACGTAGTAGCGGTTCTGTATTTGAAGATCGTAGGTTGAACCACCAAGCATCTGCACTAACAGTGAGACCATCTAAGTGGTCGACGGTTATTCCGGGCTTTTGGCTATAGATCGACTCAATATTGTCAGTAATTGCCTTTGCATCAGAGACTTTTGAATTGATTTCACCGCTACTGAAATATCTCTGATAACTCTTCAAGATCTTAGAAAGTGGTTTGGATTGTGATCCCAAAGCAGCAATCGCATGCAAGGCTGCCAGCATCCCTGAATCAGCACACCAAAAGTCCTTGAAATAGAAGTGTCCGGAATGCTCACCGCCAAAAATCGCTCCAGATTCGGCCATCATCTTCTTGATATAGGAGTGTCCAACACGACTTCGAAGAGCAACACCTCCAGACTCTTCAATCACTTCTGCAACAGCTCTCGATGAAATTAAGTTGTAAATGACAGGTGATTTTGGGTATCTCTGAAGTTCTCTCGCGGCAATGAGGGCGGTGAGTGCCGATGGATTTACGATCTCACCATTTTCATCAATCAGAAAGCAACGATCGGCATCACCGTCGAAAGCCAACCCGATATCAGCTTTATGTTTACGCACTGCCTTTTGTAGCGCCTTAACATTTTTAGGTTCAATCGGATTGGCTTCGTGATTAGGAAAAGTGCCATCCAATTCAAAGAAGAGTTCGATTACTTCGGCGTTGATGCCTTCAAAAACAGGACCAGCCGTATAGCCAGCCATGCCATTACCAGCATCGATAACAACTTTGAGAGGTCGAATCTCCGAAACATCGACGAGAGAAAGTAAATGATCAACATAGGCTTGCAAAAGATTTCGCTCAGTCTCAACTCCAACTGGACGCATCGCTATTGGACTACCAACTTCAACAAATTGTTCAATCGCAAGCAATCCAGATTCTTTCCCAATCGGACGGGCGCCGCTCTTACACATCTTTATGCCGTTATATTCGGCAGGGTTATGGCTGGCAGTGAACATCGCACCAGGCATATTTAATTTTCCAGATGCGAAATAGAGCATGTCCGTGGAAGCTAAACCAATTCGAATGACATCCATTCCATTGGAAGTGGCACCAGCAGAAAAGGCATCGGCAAGGGTCGAAGAAGATGGACGCATATCTTCGCCAATGACAATCGTTCCGGGTTCTCTTTCCAATTCTAGAAATCGCGCAAATGCTAGGCCGACTCGGAAAGTGAAATCTGGGGTGATTTCATTTTCAACAAGTCCGCGAATGTCATAGGCCTTGAAAACTTTTGACGAGACTGAATCACTCACCTGAATTCTCCGTTTTCACTGATAAAAAAATTAATGCACGGCGCGAAGATGTCCGCGCCGACCAAGATCCGGAGCTGACTTCTCATTTTTATCCCGTTCATGTGGAGTTGACCGAGTCGGTTGAGATGCTTCACGCACTGCATCGGCAATAGCCATTAAATCTTCCTCTGTTGGTCCCGCTTCCAATCCAGTGCGTTCTTGGCGAATAACTGTCCAACCATTGGGAACGGTCAATCGTTCTCCATGAATTTCACAGAGGTCATACGCATGAGGTTCGGCAAAAGTTGCCAAAGGTCCAACCACTGCAACTGAGTCTGCATATACATAGGTCAAGGTTGTGACGGCTCGACGACGACATCCCCCGCGAGAGCATGCTCGACCAAGTCGTGATGTCATGGCGCTCAGATTACTGGTGGACACACCCAATCCCTTGGAATGACCCAGTCGATACGGCAAATAAATGAAGAGAAACTACTCACTAATGACTGCAATATCAGAACTTGGTATCGCCGCCCTTGCCAAAGTGCTTCCTGGACTTAACGAGAGTGATGCCATTCCGTTGACTGACTTTATGACTGCATTTGCATGAACTTCGCCTTTGATGTCAAGAAAAGTCAATGATGTGGCGTTTGCTGGGACCTTCCACGCTTTGATGTCTTCTCCCTTTAGTTGTACAACTTTATTTGCCCCATTGTTAAAGTGAATTCGAGCAGTCAAAGAAAATGATGTTCCAGTAAAAACGATTGTTGGTCGTAACCCTTTGATCGCCAAACTCATGGGTACCAAACGCGGCGTTGCACTATTCCAAACTAAATCTCTATGTTCTGCAACCACGATCCCCGAGAGCACGCCCGCAACAATTGGTTCACTTGATCGAATACGCAGAGAAAATGTCTTGGCAGGAATTTTTGGATTGATCGGTAAATCAACAACGGAACCACCAGCAATCTCTTTGCCATCAAATCCAATCGGAGCAAAAACTCCATCTGGTGAAATGACATCCACGCGAATACTTGCACCACTAGTACCAGGGGCGAGAATGCGTAATAAATGCGCACCCGCCTTGCCTTTAAGAATTTGGTGAGGAATGCCAGAAATTACGATGTCGGTTTCAGGAAAATTCGTTGGATTGACCAAGTCGCCACCCAATCCATGAAGCCCCTTATTTCTTTCATCTATAAGGAAAGCATTCACTCGACCCGAACGAGGAGTAATTCGAATAACTATTCGTCCAGATCCTGCAGCAATTGAATCAAGGGGAATTCGAGCAAAAGAATTAGCTTTCACTGAAATGGTTTTCCCAGCTTTAAGTCCATGCTCACTCCATACGGCGACATCTACGAGCGCATCACTCAGCCCGCTATTGATAAGAAATATTCGCCCTTTTCCAGTGATGTCAGCTGCGCCACCGACGAACCATTCACCAGTTGAAGGCGCCGAACAGATTGCAGCTCCGGCCCACTCGCCGCTCAAACTTTGCCAGACAATTGAGGTAATTCCAGAGTAGTTAATAAGAATTGGATTGCTTGTTATGGGATACCTAGTCTTCTTGATGAGTACAAGATGGTTGGCCTTACCAACAATTTTCCTAAACAAAGTTGACGTTGTGGCAACTGAAACTTGTGAAGTTACTTTTTCATCTGTCGCAGGACATACCGTCGCAGGATAACTTTCTGAATATCGAATGCGCGTATCTTCACTAGTAATCAAATTGCTCGTCAAAACCAGTAAAGAGAATGAGAAAAACGACGATAGCCAATCGACGAAATCTCACGATGACTCACCTCGAGAAATTTCTCGCTTTCGTCTTCCCGAGGGAAGGGTAAAGACAATCACTGTTAAGAAAATAAGTGACTGCAAGGCAAGCCAAGCCCGTCGAGTAGTTCCATCATGTATCAAAGTGAATTCACCTGAGCCCGATACCAAGAATTGCGGAAGACCGTATGAACTCTTTTCAAGAGGTAAGTGCTTTCCACTTTGAATTACTTTCCAACCGGAATTGAAGTTTTCTGCCAGAGAAAGTATTCCTTTACCCCGCAAGGTAACCACTGGCAGATATTGAGTCAGAAGGAATTGCTATTGATTTACTTTCACTATTGGTGAAGACCACTCGCTCACTTGCGCCGGCAACTCTCCACACAACGCCATCTTTAGTCGATGAGTTTCGAATGAATCCTCCGAGACCATCAACAACTCGCACGAGTTGTACATCGACAGGATTCTTCATGAACAAGTATTTGATTCCGTAGGCAGAAAGCACGGCGCTGCTGCCAATTCCCGAACCATTCACAATTTCGCGAATCGCTGCATCGACCGCATCCGATACCGGCGGAGCAACATCGGGATCTGAAAGCGATGCATCGCTTTCACGGGCAATGAAGAAAGATGGTGCGTTTGCATCTACGCCACTCAAACTCCTCATGACCAAAGTCTTAACTCCAGGAGATACGGCAAGGAAAGGAGGGAGTACAGATTCCTCGCTTGCATGTACTGGAGAATCAGAACCGACAGAGACAGCCCATTACTGTTGAGACCAGGCCATACGCAATTGTCGAGGCGATCACAACTCCCCCGAGCAGGTGTCGAAAAATGGAAATGAACTCCAGCTAATCGCTGTCTGAGCCCATCCAAAATAATTACTCCGGAGCAAAGTGAGGCAACAGTTGCAAATGCGAGCAAAGAACCAACCCACACTCTGTCAGGAGTTGAACTCGCATGAGAAGTGAGTGAAACAGCACTTAAATAGGTAGCAACAACGAGGAAGAAGAGACCGGAAGCCGAATATTTGCGAACACTTGCGGTGGAAAAAAATAGAAACGATCAACACAAATGTCACTGGACTTATCACCCACCACGGAAGTGAGCCTGCTCCCCCCGGATTGGAAAGTAGTGCCAGAGTTGGTCCACCACGCTCAATGAGAAACCTGGTTCAGTAAGAAAACGGCTCGGATGAAGAAGTGCTTCTAGCGACCAAGGTAGGCAGAGTAAAAATGGAGTGAAAATCAAGGTGAGACGACGTATGAGTCGCTCATTAAAGAAGATCTATTCTGGCTAGTTTTAAAGAGAAGATAATCTCGAAGTAAAGCAAAAATATGGATGAGAGTTATTCCGAGAAATGCCAAGAGCGAGAATGACGTTACAACTCCGATAAGTAAACTCAGACCAAATATCAATCGCCAATTGACAGATTCAATTTTTACTAACTTTGGTAAGTACATTGCGATTCGCGGCGTCGCAATAAGAACAACAATTGTGGCCAGTCGACCTGAGTTAATTGAGGCAATCGCTACCCGGAGAAATTGCGTAACTCAGTGCACCACCGATAACCAACCAGGAATTTTGTGAAAATCTCTTTAATAGTGAATACATCGACCACATAAAGAGAAGAGGAGCAATCCAAAAAATCAATGTGATGAGAAAGGATGCTTTTCCAAAGAGAATGGTAGAAAGTATTGCCAGTACTACTACCCATGCAGGTGTAGCGGAAGAACTTCCCATTCCAACTTGATGCCAGGATTCGGCATATTTTCGCCAAAGGTCAATGGAGCCTGTTGGCGTACGTGGAAGGGCGCCGCCAACCAATGATCCAAATCGATGAGAAGCCCAAAAAGTTGAAATAAGAAAAATCAAAATGAATCCTGATATTTCAGGGCGACGTAGCGCACTCCGCCATCGAGCAGGAGGAGATGGTGCGAGAAGATCGTCCTCTTCCGTCGGTTCATCGAGCAAACTAGTCGTCTCGGGTGGGGTCGGTAATAAACCAAAGCGAATCGCTTCGATTAAGCGCAATACTCCCAATCTAAATTGAGACCATCTCGGTGGAATAAAGGTCGAAACCACCCGTGGGGAGATAAGTCGATGCTCTTTTCTCGCTCTACGCGCTTTCCAAACATCTCCAGGTTTGATGAGTAGCAAACAAACGGCGAGAAATTCATCGAGTGCATAACTCGGTAACTTCGCTAGGAGATAACCAGTTGCCCGAAGTGCCGCGCTACTAAATAGTTGTAACGCCACCCAAGGCAACATCCACCATGTCGAGTTTGCAAGCAAAACATATGCAGCATTTCGTCGATCTAGTAGATGACCGTGATGTAAAAATGCGCTCTTTACATCCACTCTTCTTCTCTCTTGAGTTGATGCCTCAGCATGAAAAGCAACGGCATCCGGTACAACAATGACGCTATGACCCGCCACATGAGTTCGCCAACCAAGATCAACATCATCACGAAATAGCGAGAGATTGAGATCAAAGCCGCCGAGTTCATCAAAGACATCTCTACGGATCAACATTCCCGCAGTACTCACCGATAGCACTTCACGAATTCCATCGTGTTGGCCTTGGTCATATTCGTGCGGTTCAAGACCGGTCCAGCGCGCACCATTTCCTGCGATGCTCACTCCCACTTCAAGGAGATGCGAGCGGTCGTACCATCCACGCAATTTTGGACCGGCAATCGCAACTTGTGGTCGATTTTCAACGGCGTCTAGCAAAGCTTGCAAAGCACCTGGTTCTGGAGCGCAATCATCATGAATGAGCCAGAGCCATTGATCTTCCGCGTTGAAATTCTCTTTCTTGCCCCTGACGTTATTTCGAGAATATTCGGCGCCAGCTTCAACTGCTGCTCCGAAACCGGTATCTCTCGGAAGAGAAATTGAAGGAACTCTTGCCCGAGTAAGAAGTCGACCTGAGGTGTCGTGAGAATCTGTATCGACGGCAATTGTTGAATCAATTGGTCGAGTTTGTGATGCAAGAGAGGCAACTACTTCTGGCAACCAGGTGGCTCCGTCGTGAACGACAAGGATTGCAGTTACATGAAAACGATCGCGACGCTCTGGATCAGTCATCCGACCGACCAAAGTTGATAATTAAAGAGAAAATTCCGTAAAAACTACGCAGGCCTGCGCTTAAGGCGTCTGCGTTCGTTCACGTTCGGAGAGACCACCCCAAATCCCAAAACGCTCATCATGGGCAAGGGCATACTCCAAGCACTCTGATCGAACGTCACATGACATGCATACTCGCTTTGCTTCACGAGTAGAACCGCCCTTTTCTGGGAAAAACGCTTCGGGATCTGTTTGAGCGCATAAGGATCGCTCTTGCCATGATAGTTCAACAGTTTCACCGCTAACGAGTTGGATGCTGGGGCCAGCAGGATGAAAATCTGACACGCTGATACTCCTTTTAACCCTCGGCTCCGTCCCATTGACGGCAATTCCAATAGGTGAATTACACGCGTGTAATCTTGCTAAGTCAAGTCAAATATTACCTTTACGCGTTAATTATTTTCCGCTATAACCGCTTGAAAGCACACTGTATGCAAGTAGAAATTTACACAAATGTAAAAATCGATGAGTAGGTAGAAAACTAAAGTTTTTGAATTCCTTCCGGCCCAACATACGAGTCTGAAATATCCATCCCTGCTTTAACAATTTCACCTTTTTCTACAAACGAATTAACCACTTTTGCGCCTTCCTCAATTTCGACATCGCTACACAGAATTGATCCAGCCACCATCGCAGTTGCACCCACTTTTGAATTGTGACCAATCGATGAGCCATTAATCACGTGAGCAGTGGAGTGAATTTTCCCACCACTCATCAGTGCAAAATCTTTCGACGTATGACGAACCCCAGCGTCACTCAAGGCATCTGAATTCGCTATCCCTCTCACGACATCTGATGACCCTTTGAGCAAAGCAACCGGAGTTCCGAGGTCTAGCCAATATGAATCATCGAGATATCCATATACGGGACGCCCTGACTCAACGAGCTGTGGAAACACTTCTCGCTCAACGCTTACTGATCGTCCAGATTCAATGGTGCTGATTACCCGAGGATGAAAGATGTAACAACCAGCATTAATAGTGGAAGCAACAGGATTCTCCATTTTTTCTAGAAAAGCTTCAACTCTGCCTTGAGAATCTACTGGCACGCAGCCAAAGGCACGTGCATCAGCAACATTTGTTAGGTGAAGCGTTACATCTGCATCTCGTTCTTCGTGAAAAATAATTTGAGATGCCAAATCATGTGAACTCAGTACGTCACCATTAAGGATGACAATAGATTCATTAGTGTTAAGTAAACTCGCCGCATTTTTAATTCCGCCGCCGGTGCCGAGCGGTTCAACTTCCACCGCATATTGAATCTGCATTCCCCACTTTGATCCATCGCCAAAGTAAGGAATAAAGACTTCGGAGAGATAAGAAGTTGCTAGTACTAAAGAAGTTATTCCGGCTCTCTTTGCCTTGACAATTTGATGTTCAGTTATGGGTAGACATGCAATGGGTAGCATGGGTTTTGGCGTCGCTTTGTCAGCGGCAAAAGACGGGTACCCATCCCGCCGACAAGTAAAATTCCTTGCGCCATCTATCTAATTCCGGTTAGTTCGGCGCAGAAGATGTAAGTCGCTCTACAGCTTGCGCAATTTGAGCATCAGTTGCCGTCATGGCAATGCGAACATGGCGATTTCCTTTGGCCCCGTAAAAACTTCCCGGCGCTGCCAAAATACCTAAATCGGCAAGCCATTCAATTGTTGCCCAGTCCTCTTCATTGCGGGTGCACCATATATAAAGTCCTGCGCCAGATTCACTTATCTCAAAACCATTTTTTATAAGAGCAGGCGCCAAATTCTCGCGACGGTTGTTATATCTCCTTCGCTGCTCTTCTACATGAGAGTCATCACTCAGAGCAGTAATCATTGCGAGTTGGATCGGAAGTGGCACGATCATGCCAGCATGTTTTCGAATCTCTCGAATTTTGCTAATCAATGATGGATCGCCTATTACAAAAGCCGCTCTATAACCCGCCATATTTGATCGCTTTGAAAAAGAGTGAACTGCCAAAATATTTTGATTCTCTCCTTTAGTTCTCGACAAAATTGAAACTGGATCAGCGGTATGACCAAATTCGAAGTAGCACTCATCTGAAGCAATTACTGTGTTCGTCTTCTGTGCCCATTGAATAACCGAATCCAATTCACTTTCATTATGTACTCGCCCCGTTGGATTGGAAGGGGAATTAATCCACGCTAGATCAGCTCGCGGCCAATTTTTAGGATCCACCTCAACCGAATTCGGTTGAGCATGGGCGATGAGCGTTCCAACGTGATAGGTCGGGTAGGCAATCTCTGGAAATAAAACAGTTTTTGCCTCAAGAAAAGTTGGCAACCACGCGACAAATTCCTTTGAACCGATGAGAGGTAGGACATCGAATTCACCTATTGCGCCTAACTTTCGAACTGCCCAGTCGCTAATTGCTCTTTTGAGCGCAGCAGTCCCAGCAGTTAAGGGGTAACCAGGAGCGTTGGAACTCTCGCGAAGGGATTCTTGAATGAAGGCAGGTGTGTCATCAACGGGAGTACCAACTGAGAGATCAATAATCCCGCCCGGATGTTTTCGCGCCCTATCTCCATATGGAGCAAGGGCATCCCAAGGAAAATCTGGAAGTTTCAGTTTTGTCGCCAAGGGCTTCTAGGCATTTTGTGGTGGCAACGCGATGATCATTTCGTGATCGCTCGCGATAGGACCAACTTTGCTTGCCCCACCCGGTGAACCTAATTCGGCAAAGAATTCGACATTGGCTTTGTAATAATCTTTCCATTGAGCGGGAACATCATCCTCGTAATAAATCGCTTCAACGGGACAGACGGGTTCACACGCACCGCAATCCACGCACTCATCTGGCTGGATGTAGAGCATTCGACTGCCTTCATAAATGCAATCAACAGGACATTCCTCAATACAGGACTTGTCTTTTACATCAATGCAAGGTTGGGCAATTATGTAAGTCACGCAAACCTCCAGAAGAGCAAAGCACGTTGATTCGTAGAACCATTCTAATCGTGTCCGGTCCCCTTCTCACCTTGGAGCGCAGAAGTATCGTTAATCCATGTCTCCAGAAGAGAGAGCCCCAAGCAGCCGCGAAATTGGCTCCAAGGTGAGCATTCGTCTCAAAGAGCTTGGAGGTGGTTTTCGAGATCTTCTTGGAATCTTGGAATCTGAGACAGAGGTCCGAAAACGCAGTGGCCAACTAGTCACCTTCGACCCCAACCGAATACATCTGTGGAAAGTGGTCGAGCCGATAACTCAGAAGGCGGGTAAAGGTCAGCCTTTTTCACTCAGAGTTCGAGAGATTGAGATTGCGGCGGCACAAACGTGGCCACCTGTATATCAAGAGAGCCTCGGTGATTGGACTCTGCGTGCGAGCGGAAAATTCACAATGCGTGCCAACTCTGTTCTTGTTCTCGGCGACCCAGGCATACCTTTGAAATCCGCACTCTCTGAAGTGGCTGATTTTTATTCATTCTTTGAATTGATTCCCGTTCTCCATATACCTCTTCCAATTTTTTCTGAACTTGATTCTGAGCTAGATAAAGATGGATGGGTTGCCAAGACCGAAGCTCTTGTCATGATCTGCGATATAGAATCGCAAGCAATTTCTGACACCACTCCAAAAAAATGGAGTATCAAAGATAACTTTGATGATGAGTGGATCTCACTTCAGAAAGACCAAGGTGTTTCAGAAATTATGCAAAGTGCGCCAGCTTTATATGCAAGTTTGCACCTCAATAGCCAACTGGTAGCAACCGGGCGAGCTTCCAATTATCAAGAGTGGACAACACTTTCTAGGCTTTATGTAGCCGAAGCCGAACGCGGACGAGGTTTTGGACGCGAACTTATTACAAGGTTACTTCAAGCCGCACATGCAAATGGAGCGACAAAAGCTTTGCTTCAAGTGGATGTCAAAAACACTCACGCGATTCAACTCTACGAATCGATGGGATTCACTACACACCATTCGTATCGCTATCGAGCCCTAGAAAATTTACCGAGTAAAACAGAATCCTGCTAAATCCCATGAAGATTTACGACACTCTTACTCGATCCTTGGCTGAGATCACTCACTCTGGATCCAAGGTGACGATGTATTGCTGTGGTCCAACGGTTTATCGAGATGCGCATGTTGGAAATCTCAGAACATTCTTGCTCTCAGATTTGATTCGCAGAACTCTCGAGTTGCAAGGAAATTCTGTTGTACAAATCCAAAACATTACAGACGTTGGTCACATGTCAGAAGATTTTCACGATCAAGATAAGTTGCTCACTCAAGCAAAACTTGAAAAGCAAGATCCCTACGCAATTGCAAGAAAATATGAAGAAGGATTTCACCTAGATACTCAAGCACTCAATATTTTGCCAGCGACAGGTTTCCCGCGAGCAAGTGACCATATAACTCTCATGCAGGAATTGATTTCTAGTTTGATTGCCCAAGGCAACGCCTATATCGGATCTGATAAATCAGTCTATTTTGATGCAGCCTCCTACCCGGGCTATGGAGAACTCAGCGGCAACAAATTGGACGCTCTCAAACCTGGCCACAGATATGAATATTCAGACGACGATGGAAAGAAATTTCATGCCGATTGGGCGCTATGGAAAAGCGCTGGATCAAGAAGTGAAATGGTGTGGGAATCGCCTTGGGGGTTGGGCTTTCCTGGTTGGCATATTGAATGCTCTGCAATGTCGATGAAGTATTTGGATGCAAAAATTGATATTCACGTTGGTGGGATAGATCTACGGTTTCCTCATCACGAGGACGAACGTGCGCAATCGAATTCATATCTTGGTCGAGAATGTGTAAATCTCTGGGTACATGGAGAACATCTTTTATTTGAAGGTCGGAAAATGTCGAAGAGCGCAGGGAATGTCGTACTCATTCGAGATCTCATATCTAGAGGATTTGATCCATTGGCTCTGCGATTGGTATTTCTTGAAAATAGATATCGAAGTCAGATGGATCTCACTTGGGAAACCATTGCCGCAGCAAATAAAACTATTAGTCGGTGGCGCAAATTATTTTCTGAAGTGAGAGGCGTTGAACCGCAAGTCAACGAAGAGATTCTCGAATCACTTAACGATGATCTAGATACTCCTCAGGTAATTCAAGCAATACGTAAAGTAGAAAAGAGTTCGGATCTTACGCTAGAAGAAAAGTCGGCTTTCGTTCTTTACGCGGATAAAGTTTTGGGACTCGATTTGCATCGCAAACCAGAAGTTCAACTATTGACATCTGAGCTTCAGAAACTGATCGACGACCGTGCCGCTGCGCGAGAAGCAAAAGATTGGGACAGAAGTGATGCGCTACGAAAAATACTCGAATCTCACGGACTGGTAATTCAAGACTCAGCTTCTGGTCAAGAGTGGAGTTGGGCGGATCCTAAATAGGAACGAAGACTGCTGCCACAACCAGAATAATTCCCACAGTAATTAGCGTATTGCCAGCAAAATTACCTTCTACCAATAGCTCTCCGCCGACTCCGGGCAGAGATGCCCGGAGAACAATGGCAATCCAGCCCAGGGCCGCGCTCACCTTAAATTTGCGATCTCCGCAAGCTTTTCCAATAAGTGAAACTCCTACCCAAGTACCGAGTAGAGAGATCACTAAACCAAAAGGGAGAAAAGCATTGTGAAGGGCTACTGAAGATATTCCTAATATTGCACCGCCTAAAAATGAGGCGATCCACTTCATGTCAGATCAATTCCAGCAAAAATATCAATCTCTCGACCATCGCTATCCAACGGTCCTGAGGTGCTTCCTTTGACCAAGGTATAAAACTCTCTACCCCAAATCTGTAGACCGAGATTATCCGAGAGTGCGAAAAAAGGTCCATCAACGGAGATTTGCGTTGCATGCGCCTTCATTGCTTTCATTTTTCGATCTACATATTCGGTTGCATCAACAACAGTTGTGACGAGTGAATCATCTTTGGCGAAGGGAATGTCATCTGCGCTATCTGCTCCGAAAAAATCAGAACCTTTCTTCTTCATCTCTTCAATTCCCTTTTCCACAATCGACTTAGGAATTGTGTTCCAATAAATCTTCTGGATCGACCATTTCGTGGACAATTCTGCCGCTCGCATAGCGACTCTATGAGCTTGAATATGATCTGGGTGGCCATATCCCCCAAATTCATCATATGTAATCAATACATGAGGACGAACTTCATCAATAACTTCTACAAGTAATTTTGCGGCCTCATCAACATCAGCCTGCCAAAAAACATTTGGGTTGTTATTCGGCTCGCTGCCCATCATGCCGCTGTCGCGAAATATTTTCTTTCCATCGCCAAGGAAACGGTAGTCAGTAACTCCGATCTCCTTCATTGCATCGGCCAACTCAGTTTCGCGATGCAGACCAAGGGCATCTGTCTCGCTACTTGCCAAATGGCTCAGTGATGGGACAAGGACTTCACCTTCCTCGCCGCGAGTACATACGATCACAGTCACTTCGGCTCCGAGCGCGCGATACATCGCCATGGTCGCACCGTTATTTATCGATTCATCATCAGGATGCGCGTGAACAAGGAGCAAGCGCGCTCCGTCGTAGCGTTGTTGAGTCATACGAGCACTTCAGTACAGAGGTAGAGAGGTGTCAATTTGTCTTGCCCATGCGACAACTCCACCACTTACGTGAACTGCATCTGCGAAACCCGCTCCTTTAACTGCTGCAAGACATTCGGCAGAGCGAATCCCAGCTTTGCAGTAGAGAACGATCTGTTTATCTTGAGGCAATTTGGAGAGCGCCCGTCCATCGAGGAACTCCTGTTTTGGAATGAGAACGGCACCTGGAATTCGAACAATGTCCCACTCACTTGGCTCACGCACATCTACTAAATAGAAATTTTCATTGTTATCGATCTTCGATTTCAATTGCTCAACAGAAATTGTTGAATTTTGCACTGCGCTCTCCGCTTCATTTGTAAGTGCGCCGCAAAACGCATCGTAATCATCTAGCAACTCGAATTGAGTCGCACTTTTGCTACAGATCTGACAGTGTGGATCTTTATTTATTTTTACTTTTCTAAAACTCATATCAAGTGCGTCATAGACCATGAGCGAACCAACGAGTGAATCGCCAATTCCCGTAAGGATCTTTATCGCCTCTGTTGCTTGAATCGAACCAATAGTGGCGCAAAGAACTCCGAGAACTCCTCCCTCGGCGCAACTTGGAACCATTCCAGTGGCGGAGGTTCTGGATATAGACATCGGTAGCAAGGACCATACTCGGACCAAAAAACACTAGCTTGTCCATCAAAGCGATAAATAGATCCCCAAATATACGGTTTCTTTAGGAGAACGCATGCATCATTTACTAAATATCGCGTTGCAAAGTTATCGGTTCCATCAATGATTAAATCGTATTGTGAAAATAACTCCATGACATTTGATTCATCCAACCTCACTTGATGAATATTTACCCGAACATTTGGATTGGTTTCCGCAATTTTCTCTTGAGCGCTGATCGCTTTTGCTTTGCCAATATCTGATTGGCCGTGAATGATTTGCCGTTGCAAATTCGATTCATCTACTACATCAAAATCAACAATCCCAAGAGTTCCAACACCTGCAGCAGCCAAATACATCAACGTTGGTGATCCCAAACCGCCCGCTCCAACACACAAGACTTTGGCATTCATCAACCGTTGTTGCCCAGCCATTGCAACATCGGGAATTATGAGGTGGCGGCTATATCTCTGAACTTCTCTAACGCTCAAACTTTCACCAGGAGTCACTAACGGCGGAATTTTCATGTGAACTTCCTTCGAGTTTATGAGCTGCGATAGAGATGCCTATTCTGCCGTAGCGGCAAGCAAGAGACAATTTCGTTAGCAGGAATGGAAAATAGCGCCTCTAGCGATTCAATCGTTTTCCTGCAATTACTCTAGGATAGGACAGTGAGTTTGAGTGAGTTGAAACCTGATAGCAAATTACGTTTGCCACGAGATGAGCGCCGAGCGCAATTACTGAATGCGGCGCTAGAAGTCTTCACCGCCGCCGGCTACCACGCAGCAGCAATGGATGAAATTGCAGATCGTGCAGGAGTGAGCAAGCCCGTCCTCTATCAACACTTTCCATCAAAACTTGATCTCTATTTAGCCGTTCTTGATCTACATATTGATGCGCTCATCTTTGATATTCATAAAGCACTTGCATCCACTGGTGAGAACTCTGATCGAGTAGGTGCATCCATCGAAGCCTATTTCGATTTTATCGATAAAGAAGGTGAAGCATTTAGATTGCTATTTGAAAGCGATATGAATGTGGAACCTGCTGTTCGAGAGAGACTCAATCGCATGACCTATGACTGCGCAGCTGCAATGAGCGCAGTCATCACAGTTGAGACTGGTATCCCGCAGGAAGCCTCAATGTTAATTAGCGTTGGGCTAATCGGTACTGCTCAAGTTACTGCCAGACATTGGCTCGATCGAGATAGCAAACTTTCGCGAGAGCAAGCAATTCATCTCGTAACAACTCTTGCATGGCGAGGACTTTCCTCATTTCCGCGTAGTGAAGAGCTCTTCACACTTTAGATTCGGTATTCAAAGCCCCTACTTAGTAGGATTCACATATGACCACGAAAAAAGATATTGGTACCCACAAAGCTGAAGTTCGCATTGCCGTCACCAACGTAGCAAGTGAACTCGCATTTGAGTGTCCAATTAGCCCAGCTGAGATTCGCCAAGCCATTGCGCAGGCGCTCTCAACTGGCGCTCCATTGATTTTGAGCGATGTTAAGGGCAGGGAAATCATTGTTCCTGCCGAAAAAATTGGGTATGTAGAAATTGGAGCACAATCGGAACGCCGCGTCGGTTTCGGCACCGACTAAGTTGACGCTAACTTTTGCAGATCTGCCCCTAAGAAAGGAAACAATCGCTGCGCTCGCGCAGAATGGATTTGAATCCCCATTTGCCATCCAAGAAATGGTGCTCCCTATCGCGCTGAGCGATGGGGATGTCATTGGGCAAGCGAAAACAGGAACTGGCAAGACTCTTGCCTTTGGCATTCCGCTCATCGAAAAAGTGATCGCTCCCCTAGATATTGAGTGGGAAAGTTTTGAAACACGTGGCCTACCGCAAGCTCTAGTCGTCGTTCCGACTCGCGAACTCTGCGTTCAGGTGGCAAAAGATATTGAAGAGATTTCAGGAAAACGCGGAATTCGTGTCATTGCTGTCTATGGTGGTCGAGCATTCGAACCTCAAATCGATCAACTTCAGTCCGGAGTCGAAATTGTTGTTGGCACTCCTGGACGCCTGCTCGATCTCTACCGACAAGGTCAAGTAAAACTCAATCGGATCGCGCGATTAGTTCTAGATGAGGCAGATGAAATGCTTGATCTCGGTTTTCTCCCAGATGTTGAGAAAATTTTTACGAGTACTCCCAATCGAATTCAAACAATGCTCTTTTCTGCGACCATGCCAGGAGACATTATTGGTCTGGCACGTCGATTCATGAATCAACCCGTTCATATTCGCACACAAGATAACGATGACGAGAGCGCTGTAGTTTCACGAGTTGAGCAACATATTTTTCGTGCTCATGCCCTCGACAAAATCGAAATGCTCGCTCGCATTCTTCAAGCCGATGGACGTGGACCCACCATGGTCTTCTGTCGCACCAAACGAACTTGCCAGAAGACCGCAGATGATTTAGTTGAACGAGGTTTTAAAGCGAGCGCTATTCACGGCGACCTTGGTCAAAGTGCGCGAGAAAAGGCGCTTGAAGATTTCAAAAAGGGAAAATCTGATGTACTCGTTGCAACTGATGTTGCAGCTAGAGGTATCGATATCGATGGAATAACACACGTAATTAATTATCAATGTCCCGAAGATGATAAAACTTATGTTCACCGCATCGGTCGGACTGCGCGTGCCGGTGCACATGGAATTGGCGTTACCTTTGTTGATTGGGATGACATGTCACGGTGGAGCCTTATCAATCAATCGCTCAAGTTGGGGCTGGAAGAACCTATCGAGACGTACTCATCCTCTGATCACCTCTTCGAGAGTATGCACATTCCAGCGGGTGCCACGGGAAGGATAACCAAAGAAGCGCCAAAAGTTGCTGCAGTGAAAACGCCAAAAGTTGCGAAAGTTGAAACTCCAATGAAGGTAAAGAGTGAGAGAAAGCGCGTTCGAAATAAAAAATTTATTAAGGAAAATTAATTCGCTACCAGTTCAGTGAAAATCCTTTGATTGCATCAACCACCATCTGAACGGCAATCGCGGCTAGAAGTAGCCCTGCAATCCGAGCAACAAGAGTGACTCCGGCTTCCTTAATAATCTTCAAGATGTAAGTCGAAGAGAGCAGACTCAACGCGATGGCAAGATGAACTGCTGCAACTGCCACAATCAGCCCAATAATTCGCGGAGCAGTATGAGCATGTTGAACAAATATCATCGTCGCGACAATTGCTCCGGGTCCTGCAAGCAGCGGAGTCCCAAGTGGCACGAGCGCAATGTTGGTATCACCACCTGCACCATCGGATGATTTTCTTCCAGTCAAGAGTTCGAGTGAAACAAGAAGTAAAAGCAATCCACCAGCAGCTTGCAGCGATTGAATCGAAACGCTCAGATAATCGAGGATAAATCTTCCGAAAAATGCAAAGACGGCAATGACGACGAGTGAGACTCCTGCAGCTTGCCATGCAAGTCGTCGTCGAACTTTGCTTGTTTTATCTGCGACCAAAGAGAGAAAGACTGGAGTTACTCCGGGCGGGTCCATAATGACAATCAAAGTAACGAATGCCTGAAGTGAGAAAGTAAAGGCACTTGTCCCATTGAGATTCACTTTCTCACCACCCTTCGCTCATCAGCGGCAGATTCCAATAACTTCCATTGTTCTGGATCTGTCGTGAACTCTCCCAATCTATTGAGTTTTCCCGCTCCGTGATAGTCACTCGAGCCAGTCACTACTAAATTCAACTCTTGGGCAATATCTCGCAGAGTTTGACGCTCAGATGAATTCTGATCGCGATGATCTACTTCAATACCGTTGAGTCCAACGTCGGCCAAACTTTGAAAATTGGAACTGTTGAGTATCTGCCCTCGCAAGGAAGCAAATGGGTGGGCAATAACTGCAACTCCACCAGCGCTGCGAATTTGTTTGATTGCCACTTCTGGAGTTGGAGCGGCATGTGAGACATAAAATTTCGATTCATTGTGCAACAAGTCTCGAAAAGCTTCGTCACGTGAAGCAACAATCCCTTTTCGTACAAGGGCATCGGCAATATGTGGCCGTCCGAGAGTGGCTCCTTGAGGAAGTTCTGCTGTCACATCATCGATAGAGATTTCAATTCCAGCTTCATTCATCAAGGCAATCATCTTCTTTGCTCGTGGAATTCTGTTATCCCGCGACTCTTCAAGCATCTCCAAAAGATCAGAATTTTCACCATCGAATAGAAGTCCAAGTATGTGAACACTGATTCCATCATCCGTTAAGCATGAAACTTCTGCCCCAAGAACAAGAGATAAACCAGCACGAAGGTATTCCTGAGCCTCAGCCCAACCCGCAGTTGAATCATGATCAGTTACTCCAAGAACTTCGATTCCCTGAGCAAGGGCTTTATTGACCAATTCCCTTGGAGAATCCGTCCCATCACTACACGTCGTGTGCGTATGAAGGTCGATCATTGAATTAAATCGATTTTCTCGGGACGAGTTCGCAATACAACAAGTGCACATCCAAGAATCACAAGAGCAATTCCAGGAAGCACTCCAAGTGGTGGTCTTTGATCGAGCCACCAAAATGCAAGCAAGGAACTTACGGGTACTTCAAAGAAAATAATGAGCGAGACGATTGCCGGTGAAACTCGTTTCAAAGCCGAGTTGAACATTGTGTGGCCAAGAATCTGCGCACCGAGAATAAGTCCTCCAACGATGAGCCAATTCTTTGCATCAAAGGAGAAAATTGATCCATCAATGAAAACGGCCAAAGGCAGAACTGTGAGTGCACAAAAGAGATAGCAAAGAGTTGTGTATGTGGTGGTCTCAACACTTTCTTGCGCCTTCGAGCCAGCCATCATATAAAGGGCAGCGAGCGCAGCAGAGATCAGAGCAGCTAAATCTCCAACGAAGGAGCGCACTGAAATATGAAGATCAATTCCTGAAACCAGCAAGACACCAGAAAAACTCACAAGCATTCCTAGCCATGCTCGAGATGGAATATGGCCGCCAGAAATTTTCACAAATAGCGCGGCAAAGATTGGTTGAAGCGCAACCATTGCAGTTCCTGCTGCAACGCTTGTAAATCTCATTGCTAGGAAGAACCCTAAAAAGTGCAGAGCAAGAATTACTCCTGCAAAGATCGACCATCTCACTCCTGATTTGTTCTTCCATTCAGCACGTCTCACGGCAAAGGGAAGAGTTAAGAGAGAACCACCGAGATTTCTCCAAAATATAAGAGTTGGGATCGGCATTGAACTCAGCGCGATAAGTGGTCCCGAAGTTCCTATTCCGAGGATTCCGATTCCCATACGAATGAGATCAGGTCGAGCAGGAATTGCAGAATGGTTATTGACCGCCATCACGCAAATCCCAGTGGCACTCCGACCAGAGATCTTTTTCGAACAATGAGTTGATCGATGATTGCAGAAATTGCGACTGCTGCTGGTGACTCTGGTTCTCCAATAACTACTGGAACTCCATTGTCTCCGCCAGTACGAAGCGCTGGATTAAATGGAATCTTTCCAAGAAGAGGAATTGAGGCACCAACTAATTGTGAAAGGCGTTCGGATGTTGCTTCGCCACCACCTGAACCAAAGAGAGATATTGCCTCACCGCAATGAGAGCATGGGAACTCGGACATATTCTCAATAACACCGATGAGTTGCTGCTTGATCTGATGGCCGATCCGCCCGGCTCTCTCGGCAACTTCTGCTGCGGCAATTTGAGGGGTCGTGACGACAATAATTTCAGATCCAGGAATGAGTTGACCTAGTGAAATTGCTAGGTCTCCCGTACCTGGTGGTAAATCAATAAATAGAATATCTAAATCGCCCCAGTAAGCATCACTCAGTAACTGTTCCAGCACGCGATGAAGGAGCGGACCACGATAAGCAACAGCGTCGGCGCGTTCGGGTTTAAACATCTCCATCGAAACTGTCTTCACACCAAAGGACTCAAGTGGAATAAACATTTGATCGATTGCCGTTGGTCGCTGACCAATGAGCCCCATCAAGCGAGGAATGGAATGTCCATAGACATCCGCATCAAGGATTCCAACTCGTAGCCCACTCTGCGCTGCCGCCACTGCAAGGTTGGCCGTAAGGGAGGATTTTCCAACTCCACCTTTTCCAGATGCAATTCCAATCACACGGGTAAGAGAATCTGGCTGCGCAAAAGGAATGAACTTCTCTCGACCATTACGAAGAAGTTTCTTCACCGCATCGCGTTGTTCCTCAGACATAAATCCAAAGTCGAGTTGAACGCTCGTGACTTCTTCAATGCCGAGCAGCGCCGCAGTGACATCTGTTCGAAGGCGGTCCTGCATTGGACAACCAGAAATTGTGAGCAAAACTGTTATGGCGACTTCACCATTATTGAACGCAAGAGAATCGATCATTCCCAATTCAGGTAGCGATCGATGTAGTTCGGGATCTTGAACATGGCTGAGCGCTTCATTAATTCGATCTAAAACAGATGTGCTCTCGCTCATAGCAAATCAGGATCAATCTTCGGCGTTGGCCTCGGCGCTTCTTCTTTATCTTCTAAAGCGTCTGATAGTTGCTTCTTAATAAAGGTCTTGGGGTTTAGATCTGCCGGCTGCAGATTCTCAAAGCCAGGTCCGAGATTTTCACGAAGCTCTCTCGTCGCTGTATGAGAGAGCTTCTGAATCTTCTTCACAAAGGCGGCTGCCTCAGATGCCAACTTGGGAAGTCGTTCAGGACCAACCAAGATCAGAGCCAAGATTGCCAAACCAATAAATTCTCCAGCGCCGAAGTCAAAGAACATACCCCGAGCCTACCTCGTGAATTTATTGGCTGGCAGCCACCAAAGTTATGACCGCTTTGTGAGATACCCCATCGCGCGTATATGTCATAAGGACTTTATCTCCGACGCTTCTGGCTCTTACCGCAACGATCAATTCGTCAGCGTTTTGAATTGTCTTGCCATCGAAGATCGTGATGATATCTCCAGCTTTCAAACCGACTTTGTCTGCCGGACCGCTTGCAAGAATTGAAGTAGAGGTATTCGCAATTTTGGCACCAGGACCAGTAAATCCAGTGTCGATAGATATTCCAATAATTGGATAGGTCGATTTTCCGGTCTTGATGAGTTGCTCAGCAGTCTTGCGAGCTTGGTTGATTGGAATTGCAAAACCTAAACCAATAGAACCAGATTGACTTCCATATGACTGACCAAGTGAGGCAATCGCAGAGTTAACTCCGATAACCGCACCAGTCGCATCCACCAATGGACCACCTGAATTTCCAGGATTTACTGCAGCATCAGTTTGAAGCGCATTGATAAATGAATTCTCGCCAGTTTCTCCACCAGCTGTAACTGCACGATCCTTGGCGCTAATAATTCCTGAGGTAACTGTCCCCGCTAAACCAAGAGGTGATCCAACGGCAATGACTGCGTCGCCAACTTGTATTTTGTCGCTATCTCCGAATTGAAGTGCTGGTAATCCGGTCATTGCAATTTTAAGAACTGCTAAATCGTAGGAAGTATCACGACCAATTATCTTTGCACCAATACTCTTTCCATTATTGAGAGTGACGGTAATCGTTCCACCATTGACTGCATCGGCAACGACGTGATTATTGGTAAGGATGTATCCCGATCCATCAATGATGAATCCAGAACCTGTTGCACTGGAGTTTGATGACTCAGTAGAAATTGAAACCACGGAGGGAAGTACTCGTTGAGCAATTCCCGCTACCGAATCTGGTGCTCGCTCGATGGATTTAGAAACTGAGACAAGATTTACATTGTGTCGAAAGAGCGTGCCACCCGACGTTACGTTGTCAGCTGCACTTCCCACAATTCCAGCGACCACGGCAATCACAACGGTTGCGCCTAAGGAGACCTTCCGCCGCTCTCTCTTTGCCGCTTCTTGTGAAGGTGTCGACCACCATGCTCCCGGTGCTCCCGGTGCTCCCGGTGCTCCCGGTGCTCCCGGTGCTTCAGAAACCCCAGGCGCACTTGTTGGTACGTTCACAGGTGGTTGAGACTGTTCAATGTTTTCCATTACGACTCCTTCAGCGGTTTGGATCGACGTTCATCAAATATCACCATTCCGAGAATTGAATGTGAGACATCTTTTAGTATTCCTAGAAGAGATGACTAGCGTTTAGTAGCGAGCAGAAGTCCATCTCCAACGCCAATGAGCGTTGATATCCAAAGATCTTGAGACACTTTTATATTCTTTCCCGTTTCACGCAACGCGATGGTTCGTGGATCTCTCTGAGCTGGGTCACTCACTTTGCCACCACCAAAAAAAGAATCAATGACGAGAACTCCACCAGTCCGCAATATCCGATGCGCTTCCTCAACAAAAAAACCAAGATCTTCTGGATCGCTACGCAGTACTACAAGGTCATATGCGCGATCGGTCAACTTACTCATGACATCAATCATCGGATTAGTTATCAATCGATATCTTTGAGGAGCGATCTCGGCTTCAGCAAAAGCAATTCGTGTAATCCGTGCATGCTCAGCTTCGTCATCAATGGAAGTTAACGTTCCATTTTCAATCATTCCTCGCAGTAGCCACAAACTTCCAACTCCAGAACCAGTACCGACTTCAACGACGGATTGAGCAGAAATTAAATGTGAAAGAAAGCGCAGAAAAGCTCCTGTGCCAGAAGTTATGTCTTTAGCGCCAACTTCTACTCCCCGAGCACGGGCACGAAGAAGAATTTCATCTTCGACAACAAAATTCTCCGAGTAGTCATGCGCGCTCGTGTTCATTTCATACTCGCAATCCACTCAATGAGAAGTCGAACTCCAAAACCAGTTCCGCCTTTTGGATTCTCACCCGAATCACTTTCACTTCTAGCGGGTCCTGCAATATCAAAATGTACCCATTGTCGATTCCCCGCAAAGTGTTCTAAAAAGAGCGCCGCAGTAACAGAACCAGCTTGATATTTTCTTGAGCTGGCAATGTGATTTAAATCTGCAACGCTACTGACCAAACCATCTTGGTAGTCATCAACCAATGGCATATGCCACACCCGATCTCCACACTTTTGCCCAATCTCATAAAACTTTCGTGCAAGAGCAGAATTTCTCGTATACATGGCGCCATATTGTCGAGATAAACCCAAAGTCGCTGCTCCAGTAAGCGTTGCAAGGTCAATCAAATAATCTGGGCGAAGATGTTGATCCGCATAGGCAAGCCCATCTGCAAGAACAAGGCGACCTTCAGCATCAGTGTTAATAATTTCAACCGTTGTTCCGCCATATTGAGTAATCACATCACCTGGTCGAGTCGACGTTCGCGACAAAGCATTTTCTGCGCACATGAGAAGCGCCGTGACTCTCACCTTTGGATTTATTTTCGGTAGAGCAGAGATCACAGATAAAATCGCGGCTGCTCCGGCCATGTCACTCTTCATCGGAATCATCAAGTCATATGGACGCTTGAGCGATACTCCTCCCGTGTCATATGTGATGCCTTTGCCAACGAGCACAACGTGTGGCCAATTCTTGGATCCTCTTGGTGCATAACTCAATTCGATGAAACGTGGTCCTGGTTTTGGAGAAGAGTTGCCGATAGCACTCAATCCGCCAAAGGGAGCTAATTCCTTTCCATATAAAACTTTCACGGTAACAGGTGTGTTGCTCACAAACTTTTTAGCTTGCTGAGCAATCCATGCAGGAGTCTTAATGTTGGAAGGAGTATGTATGAGGTCTCGGGCACGCCAAACAGCTTGGCCAATCAAGTTTGCGTTCTCAATTGTTGTCGCGTGTTCTTCATCGAAATAGAAATTGGATGGCAACAATTTCTTGCTAGAGCTTTTCATATTCCACGTATATGAACCGAGAACTATTGAAATTCCAAAAGATTTTATCTCTTGAGGAGTTTTCAGTAGAAAACAAAAAATGGATTTAGCTGCTCCTCTAAATTTTCTTCCCAAAGTCGCCCCTGCAAAACGAATATCGGAAGACGACCTTGCGCCTAATCCAAGAAAAATTATTCGATCAACTTTTAGTCCAGGTGCGCTCACTGGAATTTCAAAAAACTCTCCTGCTTTGCCTTTAGCAGAGAAAAAATCCAGTTCATCAAGAAGTGAGAGATCAAAAGTTTTTTCTATTTCACGAATAAAAGAGTGCGGGCGAAAAAATGTGATTTCGCCTTCATCATTGGCAAAATACCCGACAACAATTGCATCTATTTTCTTTAAATTCTTTAGTTCAGGAGATTGCGGGAAAAGCTTTGGCGCCTCCACGGTGGCAATCACTCGAAAAGTTTTACTTCTTAACTAGCAAGGCAGCTGCTGCATGCAGCGCATTCCCAAGGTTTGAAGCCTCTTCCCCATTGAGTTCAACCACGAGCCGTCCGCCACCTTCGAGTGGAATTCGCATGACCAGACTGCGAGCCTCTTTGGTGACTTCCATGGGTCCATCACCCGTTCGAGGTTTCATGGCTGCCATTTCGGACTCCTTTTCGCTTCCCTCACGCACCCCCACCGATTGGAGTGAGGACCCACGCCTGAGAGGGGGATGAGGGAGAAGTATCTCGCATTTACTCCCTAACCATGAAATTGAGAATGAGCAGGCAGATTGTTAACAACTTGCAAAAAATACTAAAGATTTAAGCCCAAAGTCAGCCGTGTACGTCCAGAAATTATGACTTTGCTGACCGAACGTTCTGGCACCTGGAGCAGTTCAGCGATCTCGGCAGGGGAAAGTGATTTTATGTAATGGAGAGTCAGAATGATGCGCTCTTCTTCGGGCAAACTGGCAAGCAACTCTGCCAATGTCTGCGCGCTCATAAAGGCAAGAGTACCTTTGCGCCTCGATTCCAGAGTTGTTCTTTAGCGTGCGCAAATATCCAAAGCTTCTTGGATATCTGTAGACCAATGGAGGAGTTCTCGCTGGCCGGGTTTAACAAAGCCTTCAACTTCTAAGTGATCCAAAAGTTCTCGCAATGGTCCGTACAGATTAAAGGGATCGAGAATCACAACTGGCTTGTCATGAAATTTCAAAAACCGTCCAACCCAAATTTCGAACAATTCTTCAAGGGTTCCGGGACCACCTGGCAAAGTTATAAATGCGTCAGACAAATCTTCCATCTTTGCTTTTCGATTTCGCATTGAATCAACGACGTGAAGTTCGTGATTGTCATGATCTGCAAATTCAATATCCACTAACGATTGTGGGATGACGCCAATCGTTCGTCCACCACTGGAGCGAACACCTCTACTGACTGCGCCCATCATTGAAATATGGCCGCCGCCAGAAACCAATTCCCAATTTCTACTTCCTATTGCGCTGCCCAAATCGCTTGCTAGGTTCACATATTTTTCATGAATAGTTGGCGACGAAGAACAGAAAACACAAATGCGCATGCTCGTAGGATAGAGGCTACCCTTAGCGCATGATGTCAACGGCCACCACAATCGCGTCAGGACATGGCGTTGCGACCTATACGCTCAATGGAGATCCACTTGAGGCATGGTTTCCATTTCCAACTCTTGAACATCTGTCAGCTGATATTCCGACACAACTCAAATCTCTAGTCGTCAAAGATGTCGATCGTGGAGTTGAACGAAAAATCATTTCACTCGAAATAGATATCGATCGACCTCCAGTAAGTGTTGAAGATGTTTATTTGCGCTTGCAACTTCTGTCACATCGTCTTGTCAAACCTCACGCAATATCACTCGAAGGAATCTTTGGGATTCTGCCCAATGTCGTATGGACTTCACATGGTCCGTGTCCGATTGAAAATTTCGAATTGACGCGTGCCTTGCTCAGTGCGAAGTTTGGTCACATCACGATCTTTGGCGTAGATAAATTTCCACGAATGGTCGATTACGTCGTTCCATCTGGAGTTCGTATCGCCGATGCAGATCGAGTTCGCCTCGGTGCCTATCTTGCGCCGGGTACAACGGTGATGCACGAAGGTTTTGTAAATTACAACGCCGGAACGTTAGGCAAGTCGATGGTTGAAGGAAGAATTTCTGCAGGCGTTGTCGTCGATGATGGATCCGATGTTGGTGGTGGCGCCTCAATCATGGGTACGTTGAGCGGCGGAGGCAAGGAAGTTATTTCGATTGGCAAGAATTGCCTCTTAGGTGCAAATTCTGGTTTAGGAATTTCACTCGGCGACAATTGCGTTATTGAAGCTGGAACATATTTAACCGCCGCTGCCAAAGTGACTCTTCCCGATGGCGAAGTTGTTAAAGCGGGTTCTCTCTCGGGTGCAAGCAATCTTCTCTTTCGCCGTAATAGTTTGAGTGGCGGTTTGGAAGTTGTGATGCGAACAGGTACGTGGGGCGGGCTAAATTCAATTCTCCACGCTAACTAAAGTTAACTCGTACTCGACGACGGCGTTGGAGAAGGACTTTCAGTCGGAGGGTTACTGGTTTCCTCACTGCTAGTTGGTGAAGGTGAAACCGTTGGCGAATCTGTTGGAGTCGGCGTCGGAGATGCATCAATGATTGTGACGCCCTGAGTATCAAACCAAGCAGAGGGCAGGTTTACTCTCGAACTAAAGACAC
Organism: Actinomycetota bacterium; assembly: GCA_037200085.1. GTDB lineage: Bacteria > Actinomycetota > Actinomycetes > Nanopelagicales > Nanopelagicaceae > QYPT01. The sequence goes on along the minus strand of JBBCHT010000009.1, from coordinate 149,386 downwards.
TCCCCGTCAGCGTGGATGTTGTCCCACCGCTAGAGATTCCCAAAATTGAAGTGACCATCCCTGAATCACGTTTTGCCAAAATCTGAACACTTTGAACGTCACCCAAATCAAAGGCAGCAGCCATTGCGCTCTGAGAAATTACTCGGTTCCACGAGGCATATTTTGGATTGATACTCGGATCAAGGCTCCAAAAATCTTCAACACTTTGCGTATAGGGAACTTCACTACCCCAAGCGTTCTTCGCACTCTCGGTGTAACCCCCGGATGAAGAGAAATAAAATGCGCTAATTGGGGCTGAATTGAAGAGTGCGACTAAACCAGAGTTCGCATTCACTGAAGTCGAAGTAACGGCTTCTTTCCAAATTTTGCCGTATTTAGCTTCACTCTCTTTTGCGAATCCAATAAATGCTTGATCTTGAGATGATCCATAAATATCGCAATCACATGCAGTTTTCATCTTTCCCAATTTATTAAGCGCATACGATCGCGCCGCAATTGCCTGAGCTTGAAGTGCCGCAAATGGCCAAGAAGATGGCATTTCTCCAATCCCCCAAAGGTATTCATCGTGCAATCGAACTGTGTTGGTAACTTCAATTCTGTAACCGATAAATGCGACTTTAACCAATTTGATCTGTATTTCACCATAGCGATACTGGGTACTTGTATTCCCATTCTTGAATGTAAGGATGGAGTCAACGCCAGATAGATAGCGAGTTCCGGACCAGCGAAGGGTCCAACTGGTTCCACTAGGAAGTTGTTGAACAACTCCTGAAGTTGATGTGATACTCGGGATTGCAGCGCTGCCCAGCAAAGTAAAATTGAGTAGCGACTTCGCAGGAATGTTTTTTATTGGTTTTGCAGTAGAAGAATCTTTAATATCGCCAGCAAATAGTTGAAGCTTTCCCGATTTTGTTGCAGTCGAAACAGAAAAAAGTGTAAGTAGATGGCCAATGTTGACTCGAAGATTCTTGTCATCCCTTACATCATCGACAGAAATATCTTTGTAGTAGTACTGCAAAATATCGATCGCATTGACGCCTTCGAGCGCCTGTCCGCGAGCACCAAATTGACTCATACCAACGCCATGTCCAAGACCAGAACCTTGGAAGGTGAAACTCTGTGGCAATTGATTTGCATAAAGTGGCGGTTGAAAAATAAGTGCAATAAAAATTCCACAAGACGCCACAGCACGAAGCATCTTCATTATAAAAGGTTACAGGAGAGGAGTCTCCTTATTGCGTTGGCACTAACTTTCTTGACGAAGTTAAGAATCCAGCTCCCCAAGACATGTGCATCGTAAACAAAATAAATGGAAGACGAAATTTCTCTCCGAGGTCCTTACCAATTGCTAACGAGGCTATTGCCAGGAAAGCGCCATAGATTGCAGCGGGAATTATCCAATATGGTGAAAAAATAAGCGCACCAAGAATTGATATCGCACTCACTACGAGCGCAAAGGGTGGCGCCAAATAACGCAGATTCACCGTTCCGCGATGTCTACGAGAAACCACTCTTCTCCATCGACCATATTCAAAATATTGTTTGGAAACTCCTGAGAGCTTTGGACGAGGTCGATAAGCCACTTGAAGTTGAGGATCAAAATAAATTACGCCGCCAAGTTTCCTCAATCGAAAATTCAATTCCCAATCTTGCGCTCTCGTGAATCGCTCATCAAATCCACCAGCTGCAAGTAACGCATCGCGTAAAAAAACACCTAAATAAACTGTATCGACGGCACCAGGGTTTCCTCCCGTATGAAAACGAGAAGCACCAACGCCAAGCGGACTTCGCATCGCCGAAGCGACAGCTCTTTCAAATGGAGTGACTCCTATGGCAGCCATCATTCCACCAACGTTGACTGCTCCGGTTTCTTGTAGGAGTTTTACTGCGCGAGAAATATATTGGCGTGGAATTTCGGCATGGCCATCAACGCGAACAATTATTGGAAAACGTGATTGCGCAATAGCGAGATTGAGACCGGCAGCAGTTTTTCCCGAAGGATTATCGATCACAATTATTCGTGAATCTCGCAATTTCATTTCGTCAGCGATTGCTCTTGTGCGATCTTTAGATGGCCCAACAGCAAGAATTACTTCCAATTCACCGTGATAATCCTGAGAGAGAATGGCGCTAACTGTATTTTCAATGTAATTCTCTTCATTGAGGAGCGGCAATATGACTGAAACTCTCTCGAAATCAATTGGATCGATCGAAGAAGGCGTCATCGTAACCAGACCACGCTATCGTCCAAGTACGCTCTCCCTGTGAAATCTCCACGCAGAGCCAGAATAGTAACAATTCTCTCCATTGGAGTCGTTCTAGCTTCTGCTTTTGCTTGGATCGGTTTAGATCAGATTACTGGATCACTTAAGAAAGTTGATGCTTTCAAAGGTATCAAAGTGCGTCCAGTTAAGGCATCTACCGCCGTCAATTATTTACTTGTCGGATCTGATACTCGAGAAGGTCTAACGCAAGCAGAGTTGAAAGAGTTGCGAGTCGGAAGTGTTGCATCGGCGGCTGGCAAGAGATCAGACACCATGTTGCTCGTCCACATCAGCAAAGCTCGAGACAAAGCAACAATCATTTCGATTCCGAGAGATACCCTCGTCACTATTCCAGAACGCACAACCGCGAACGGAACGGTAATTCCCGCAACTCAAGCAAAGTTAAATGCCGCATTTAACTGGGGCGATGCGCCACTACTTATTCAAGTACTTGAATCACTCACTAACTTGCGAATTGATCACTACATCGAAATCAATTTTGCTGGATTTGCACACATGGTCGATGCGCTGGGTGGAATACAAGTTTGTTCCAAGACAAGTATTAATGATCCCAATAGCCACCTCGTTATGTCGGCCGGTGTACACAGTCTCAATGGAATCGAAGCGCTCAAGTATGTGCGAACTCGTGACTTTGATGGCATGGGTGACTTGGGTCGAATGCAACGTCAACAACAATTTATGAGTTCGGTAATCCGCAAAGCAACAAGTACGGGAGTACTTCTCAATCCAATAAAACTTATTAAATTTCTCAACGCAGCGATGGCGACAGTGCAGACGGATTCCACTCTCAACAGTCAAGATCTTCTTGATTTGGCCAAACAATTGAAGAATCTCTCCTCGTCCAAGGTACGAACACTTACTGTGCCGCTATCAAATGTTTCTTACAGTGTTCCTGGAGTTGGTTCAACTGTTTTATGGGATCCGGTATTGGCCTCCGATCTTTGGACAAGACTTCGCAAAGATCTACCTGTTGTTGATGTCGTTACACCAACTCCCACTCCAGTCACTTCAGGTGCCACTGGAGCAACGGGTGTGACTGGCACTACAAGTAAAACAGGAACAACAGGTATAAAATCGACAGTTTCACCATCTCCAACCCCAAAACCGATTACTATCGATAAATTCAAAACGCGAACAGCGAATGAAAATCCTTGCGGAGCTCTCAAATAGGAGTGTTGTGCGCCTTCTTCTAGACTTACTCCTATGAGCTTAACTCTCTCTGTTATTGGTACTGGATACCTCGGCACTACACACGCAGCATGCATGGCCTCACTTGGTTTTGATGTCATAGGAATTGATACCGATTCAGAAAAAATCGCCTCTCTGAATCGCGGAGAGTTACATGTTTACGAACCAGGGCTTGAAGAACTCTTAAAAGAACAGTTGGCATCGGGTCGACTGACTTTCACGACAGATATTTCCAAAATTGCTCAAGCAGAAGTTCATTTCATTTGTGTTGGCACTCCACAGGTGGAAAATAGTTTGGCTGCAGATTTAACTTTTGTTCAGACAGCCTTTCAATCTTTACTCCCCCACTTAAAAACTGGTTCACTCATCGTTGGAAAATCAACGGTTCCAGTAGGAACGGCGCAATCACTTGCTACTCAACTCTCAACTCAAGCACCACACGCTGAATTGGCTTGGAATCCGGAATTCTTACGAGAAGGATTTGCCGTTGAAGATACTTTGAGACCAAATCGTGTTGTTGTTGGTGTTCAAAGCGAACGAGCTGAAAACGTTCTGAAGGAAGTTTTTGCTTCACTTATTGAAGCAAACATCCCCTGGATTACAGCCGATCTTCCAACATCGGAGCTCGTAAAAGTTGCGGCCAATGCATTTCTCGCAACGAAAATTTCATTCATTAACGCAATGGCAGAAATATGCGAAGTCTCTGGTGCAGATGTCACCGTATTGGCCAAGTCCATTGGTTATGACCCTCGAATCGGTCATCGCTTCTTACAAGCAGGAATCGGATTCGGTGGTGGATGTCTGCCAAAAGATTTACGAGCTTTCATGGCGCGCGCCGATGAATTAGGTACCAAGGAATCCCTTGCCTTTTTGGCAGAGATCGATGCAATTAACCTTCGGGCAAGGCAGCGAGTAATTCCATTAGTGACTTCACTTCTTAACGGTGTAGTGGCGGATAAGAAAATCGCAATCTTGGGTGCTGCCTTTAAGCCAAATAGTGATGATGTAAGAGACTCTCCTGCTCTAGATATTGCCTCAATACTCTTTAGCCAAGGGGCACAAGTGAGCATTCATGATCCAAAAGCCATAAGCAATGCACGAAGTAGATTCCCCAACTTTGACTACTCTGAAACAGTCGAAGCCTGCGTCGATCAAGCAGACATTGTTCTTCACTTAACGGAGTGGGCTCAATATCGAGAAATTGACCCTCTGGAATTAAAAACACTTGTTCGTGGTTCCATCATTGTGGATGGCCGCAATGCCCTTGATCGAGATCTCTGGCGCAGCGCAGGTTGGAAATTTCACTCAGTTGGAAGGAAAACAGATGGTTGAAAACACCATAGATCAAGTACTTGCGCTAAAAACGTGGGCGGTTGTTGGCTTGAGTAAGAATGAATTTCGCGCTGCTTACAGCGTTGCAAAACTTCTACAAGAAAAGGGACATCGCATTGTGCCGGTTCATCCCAGTGGTGACACTGTTCATGGTGAAACAGGTTACAAGTCTCTCGCAGAGATTCCATTTCCCGTTGATGTCGTCGATCTATTCGTTAATTCTTCGTTGGCAGGTGACGTCATCGATCAAGCGATCGCGATCGGCGCGAAAGCTGTCTGGCTCCAACTAGATGTTATTGAGGAAGCCGGAGTTAAGCGTGCTACAGATGCTGGATTGTTGGCAGTAATGGACCGCTGTCCTGCAATTGAATATGGAAAACGACGTTAAAATCCAGTTTTTTGAGAACGACGTGCTTGTAAATTTTCTCCCTTGAGTACCGCTTCGTCGTGAATTTTTTCCATCTCTTTTTCCACTTGAGTTGAAATCGCAGAATCACCTGCGCCAAGGATTCGCGCTGCGAGAATGCCAGCGTTCTTTGCACCACCTACTCCGACAGTAGCGACGGGAATTCCTGCAGGCATCTGAACGATCGACAAAAGTGAATCCAAACCATCAAAAGATTTAAGCGCGATAGGAACTCCGATGACAGGCAGTGGCGTGAGAGCTGCGATAACGCCCGGAAGTGCAGCGGCTCCTCCTGCTCCAGCAATGATTACTTTGAGTCCTTGAGCTTTTGCACTTTGAGCAAATTCGATAGTTTCACGCGGCATACGATGCGCTGAAATAACTTGAGCGCTATATGAAATGCCATAACCATCGAGCACTTTGGCTGCTTCCTCCATTATGGGCCAATCAGAATCTGAACCCATCACGATGGCTACCAGTGCTTCACTCATCTATCTCTCCATTCAAATATTCCAAAGCATGCTCCACGCTTTCAACCAAGTCTAGAAGATTTCCACCGAAGGCCGAAACATGTCCAACTGGACCAGAATCCACGTTGCGATAGTGATGGATTTTCAACCCTGGACTTCGCGCCATCAAGTGCAAATTGGGACGATACATATCTGCATCGCCATTTTTTGAAAATTCAGCTGTCACTACAAATCGTGAGGTAGTTACGGGATCACCCAATGGAAGATCAAGGATGGCACGTAGATGTTGTTCGAACTGGTTGGTATGCGATCCATAAACAGTCCATGCGCCTTCTATATGTGGACCAAGTTCGATAGAACAAATGTCGAACTCTTTATTTGTCTTCTCGATTTTTACAGATGCCACACCAACAAGTTCAATTTTTCTTGCTGCGTCAAGGACAAGGCTTTGGATTTCTGCGACTTCACGAGATGAAAGATCTAGCGGCGGAGAAATATTTAGTGTGTGACCCTTTTGCGTTCGAGAGATCTGCGATGGAGCCCAAATACTGGCTTGATCGTGAGGAGAACGGGCCACAATGACTGCGTACTCCTGTTCAGAATTTTCAGTTCTCTTCTTAAAGCCCTTTGCAGATTGCCACGTCATAGAACTCGGACGAACAGCAATTCCTTCGCGTTCAAGAACTCGTATTGGGGATTCAGTTGCTTCAGAACCAATGATTGAAACCACATCACAATTTCGCGAGAAAGTCGGTAACGAAGAAAGCTCCGATGAATCTAGAAAGTGTGCGTCGATTCCTAGTGCCAATATTGCCGGAGTCATCAAACGAAAAGTTGTTGGATCACTCACGATCCCAACAACTGGGAATTCACTGCGCAAGGGTCGCTCCAACTAGATCAGTTTCGGTGAAGGTGGACGATATCGCCAACTGAAATTGCCGATCCATCATCAAGGATGAGTGAGCCTGAAGGTTCCACTCCTATCGCCTGAGCTTCTCTAAAGGCACCAACTGGCGCTTCGATTCTCACCTGTCGTCCAATCGTTGTCGATAGTCGCACATATTCATCAACCAAAGTTAAATCACCTTCCTGCCATCGGCGAAGGAGTTTTGTAAAATTCTGAAGACAAGACACCAATAAAGCGTTTCGATCAATCCCTTCAATTCCCTCTAGTAATAGCGATGTAGCACCAACTATCGGAAGTTCTTCCCTCGTCGATGAAACGTTAATTCCGATACCAACGACAACTCCAGCCCCATCTGGAAGATTTACTCTTTCACATAGCAAGCCAGCAAGTTTTTTATCGTCGAGCAAAATATCATTGGGCCACTTAAGAGAGAGCGACTTTCCTGCTGAAATAGAAGGTGCAAGTGCTTCATGTACCGCTTGGCTCGCTAAGAGAGGTAGCCAACCCCATTCAAATTTCTGAGTTGGCGAAATAAAAAAAGAAAATAGCAGGGCTGATCCTGATGGTGCGATAAAACTTCGATCTAGCCTTCCGCGTCCATGCGATTGATATTCAGCGACTATCACATCGCCACTACTTGCACGACTTTCTCGCACCGCTTTGGCTAAATCGATTTGTGTCGAACCTGTTTCGTTCACCACTTTTACTCGCCAGTAGGCGCTATTTAGTGCGTTATTTATTCGAACCTCGTTGAGAGGAGTACTGATAGGGCTCACGCCTAGTACCGTAGGGGCATGAGCCGTGATCTGCATACCACCGCTGGAAAAATTCAGGACCTTCGAGACCGACTAGATGAAGCCGTTCATGCCGGTTCCGAACGTGCAATTGAAAAACAGCACGCAAAAGGAAAGATGACTGCGCGAGAAAGAATTAGCAAACTTATTGATGCAGGATCTTTTACTGAGCTTGATGAATTCGCTCGCCATCGATCAACAACTTTTGGAATGGAAAAAAATCGACCCTACGGTGATGGCGTCGTTATTGGTTACGGAACAATCGATGGAAGAAACGTCGCCCTTTACTCACAAGATTTCACGGTGATGGGTGGAAGTTTGGGTGAAGTCTTCGGCGAAAAAATCGTCAAAATCGCCGAATTTGCCTTAAAAAACGGTATTCCCCTCATCGGAATCAGTGATTCTGGAGGAGCAAGAATTCAAGAAGGAGTCGCTTCCCTAAGTGGTTATGGAAAAATTTTCCGCCTTAATACTCGATCATCCGGTGTCATTCCTCAAATTTCGTTGATTCTCGGGCCATGCGCTGGCGGAGCTGCATACTCACCGGCACTTACTGATTTCACGGTGATGGTAAATGAAACTTCACACATGTTTATTACTGGACCAGATGTCATTAAAACTGTCACTGGTGAAGAAGTTGGGATGGAAGAGCTCGGTGGAGCACATACCCATAACTCACGCACGGGCAATGCACATTACCTGGCAGAAAATGAAGAAGATGCGATTGATTACGTCAAAGCGTTGCTCTCTTACTTGCCTAGTAACAATATGGATGGAGCTCCGATACTTCCTCCAACAGAATCAATTGATCAGAAAGATTCAGATTTTGCACTCGACACCTTGATTCCCGATAGTCCTAATCAACCGTATGACATGAAGATTCTCATTCAAGCACTCCTTGATGAAAGTGAATTTCTCGAAGTACACGCCCTCTTTGCACCGAATATCATCGTCGGCTTTGGTCGGATTGAGGGACACTCGGTCGGAATAATCGCTAGCCAACCATTGCAGTTGGCAGGAACTCTCGACATTGATTCAAGTGAAAAAGCCGCAAGATTCCTACGGTTTTGCGACGCATTCAGTATTCCGATTGTCACCCTGGTTGACGTTCCAGGTTTTCTACCTGGAACGGAACAAGAATGGAATGGCATTATTCGACGCGGTGCGAAACTTCTCTACGCATATGGCGAAGCATCGGTTCCACTTGTCACCCTGGTAACGAGAAAAGCCTATGGTGGAGCATTTATTGTTATGGGTTCTAAATACATTGGTGCGGATGTAAATTTGGCGTGGCCGAGTGCGGAAATTGCTGTTATGGGAGCACAAGGGGCCGTCAATATTCTCTACAGAAAAGAGCTTTCTGAGGCGGAAAATGAGCAAGAACTTCGCTCCCAACTCGTCAATGAATACAACGAAACTCTTGCCAATCCATATTTAGCTGCGGACAGAGGATTCATTGATGCAGTGATCGAGCCAAATCAATCTCGCACCTACATTACAAAGGCGCTTCGTTCGCTAAAAACTAAGCGAGATACTCTCCCCGCAAGAAAGCACGGAAATATTCCGCTGTGATCGAATACACCGTTGCATCAGGTAGTCCTACACCTGAAGAACTTGTCGCGTTGGAGTACGCGCTTGAATTGCATGAGCGTCCTAAAACTTTTGCACCTTCCGAGGTAAGTATTTGGGCTAAGCCGCAATTGCGCACTCCGCTCCCAAGGAAACGTTAAATGCTTGAACTAGTACTGGCTTCTTCTTCACCTTCGCGAAAAAAACTACTTGATGCAGCTGGAGTGCCAGTACGCGTCATTGTGAGCAACGTTGACGAAGAAGCGCCGATTTACGCGGCCATGGAGCCAAAGGAAATGGTCGTCGCACTTGCCATCGTCAAAGCACATACAGTGCGTGAACTAGTGGATGAACCAGTACTCATACTTGCATGTGATTCAACTTTTGAATTCGAAGGTAACTCTCTCGGAAAACCCCTCACTCCTGAAGTTGCCGAAGCGAGGGCGCGCCAATTGAGTGGAAAATCTGGCTATCTGCATACTGGACATTGCTTGATCGACCTCAATCGCGGAATCGAAATTTCAGATCTAGCAAGCACTAAAGTGAATTTCTCTGAGATGACTGCCAATGAAATTGAGAGCTATGTTGCTTCAGGTGAACCGCTAAATGTCGCTGGAGGTTTCACACTCGATGGCTTGGGAAGCGCATTTATTTCCTCAATTGAAGGTGACTACACCAATGTCCTCGGTCTATCCATCCCATTGCTACGTAGCATGATTGTTCGACTTGGTTACAGTTGGCACGATATTTCACATAGTCAAAATGGAGTCCTCACGTGAAAAGTGTTCTTATTGCCAATCGCGGCGAGATTGCAGTACGTGTTATTCGTGCATGTAAAGATCATGGATTAAAAAGTATTGCAATCTACTCAGATGAAGATCGCGATTCGATTCACTCGTCATTGGCCGATGAGGCATATGCACTTCGTGGACTAACTGCAACTCAAACTTATTTAAATATTGAGAAAATTATTGAGATTGCAAAGACTTCCAAAGCAGATGCAATACATCCTGGATATGGATTCCTTTCAGAGAATGCAAATTTCGCGCAAGCCGTACTAGACGCAGGGTTGATTTGGATTGGTCCATCTCCCGAGGCAATCCGATTGCTGGGCGATAAAGTCTCCGCGAGAAAGATCGCTGCAAAAGTTGGCGCTCCACTTGTTGCTGGAACATCCGATCCCGTCGAAGATCATGAAGAAGTTGTCGCATTCGCGCAAATACATGGATTGCCGGTGGCTATAAAGGCAGCACACGGCGGAGGCGGTCGTGGTCTAAAAGTTGCGCGCACTATGGAGGAAATTCCAGAGCTATTTGGCTCAGCAGTTCGAGAAGCGATTACAAGTTTTGGTCGAGGCGAGTGTTTCGTTGAAAGGTATTTGGATCGGCCAAGACACGTTGAAACTCAAGTCCTTGTAGATTCAACTGGCCATGCAGTCGTCATAAGTACGAGAGATTGTTCGTTGCAACGCCGCCACCAAAAATTAGTAGAAGAGGCGCCAGCACCATTTCTCACCGAAGCGCAAAACGCGGAGTTGTATAAATCGAGCAAAGCGATCATGAAGGAAGCGGGATATGTCGGTGCTGGTACCTGCGAATTTCTTGTCGGACTCGATGGAACGATCTCATTTCTTGAAGTCAATACAAGACTTCAAGTTGAGCATCCAGTCAGCGAAGAAGTAACCGGAATTGATTTAGTTCGAGAACAATTCAGAATCGCTATGGGTGAGCCTCTTGGCTATGACGATCCTGTTATTCGCCGTCATTCTTTTGAATTCAGAATCAATGGAGAAGATCCAGGTCGCTCCTTTCTTCCAGCGCCAGGTCGAGTTACTGAATGGAATATTCCCACTGGGCCAGGTGTGCGAGTGGATGCGGGATTTAAAGCCGGAGACACCATTGGACGACACTTCGATTCTCTCTTGGCAAAACTTGTTGTCAGCGGTTCATCGCGTAAGCAAGCCCTTGAACGTGCTCGACGTGCACTTGCGGAATTCCATGTTGAAGGGCTAGCAACAGCGCTACCTTTTCACCGAGCAATAGTTGACGATCCGGCTTTCGCAGAAGACTTTTCGATTTATACGAGTTACATTGAAAATGAATTCGTCAATGAAATTCCTGCCTACACAAAGAGTGAAGTTCACACTCAAAGCCATGCAGTTCCTGAACATCTTGTCGCGGAAGTAAATGGCAAAAAATTTGAAGTGATACTTCATTCACCTGAACCAGTACATAAGCGCCATCGAGCAAAGCAAGGAATGAGTGGAGTAGTAACTGGCGACGGATTGACGAGTCCAATGCAAGGCACAGTTGTAAAAATCGCAGTGGATGAAGGTGATTCCGTCGAAGTCGGAGAATTAATAATTGTTCTTGAAGCAATGAAAATGGAACAACCGCTGATGGCTCATAAAGCAGGAAAGATAAAGAACCTCGTTGTTCAAATTGGCGAGACAGTCACAAGCGGAGCCAAGCTCTGTGACATTATTGATACATGAGCGAAAAGAGCGTCGAACAACTTTATTCCGATCCCCTTGGCACTGCTACTCAAGCTGCAGCGCAAATCGCCGCACGAACGGGTGTAGAAAAACACGACATTGCTCTCGTTATGGGTTCAGGTTGGGTTGACGCACTCAACGCACTAGGTCCAGCAACACATGAATTCGACGCTCATGAAATTATTGGATTTTTGGCGCCAACTGTTGAAGGTCACTCAGGAAAAATTCGGTCTTATGCACTTTCAGATGGTGGTCACACACTCAATGCTCTTGTATTTCTCGGTAGAACACATCTCTACGAAGGAAAAGGGATTGAACCTGTTGTTCATGGAGTTCGTGCGGCAGTCAATGCAGGGTGCAAAGTTGTCATCATTACAAATGCGTGCGGAGGAATTAATACTTCCTATCAAGTTGGACAACCTGTACTAATTCGAGATCACATTTCAATGACTGCAACGAGTCCACTTATCGGGGCTCACTTTGTTGAAATTGCTGTGCATATGAGTAGACGGAATATGCCAAACCGCGTTTTTCACGAATTTCTTGGAATAGTCGAGAGGACATTCCACCACCGAGGGCAGCAGAAAGTATTCCCATCGTGAATCGCCGATCATCACTTCTAGAGACGCCAGTAACTCCATAAAACATATGGGCTTGTTCGGTTTTGCGATGAATGATTCCGATCGGATTCTCTTTAGCAATCTTGACGGGTTTGTCAGGGCGTACTTGTGGCTTTCCAGTCACATCAAGGAATCCATCGCGTGAAAGCGCTTTCTCAACTTGAGCAACTACGGTGCTGTGTTTAATATTTCCCGCAACTGCAACAACCAAATCTTGCGGAAGGTACCTCTGCTTGTAGTAGCCGTAGACGCTCTTTCGGGAAATTGAATTTATTGATTCGATTGATCCAAGAATGGATCTGCCCAATTTAGAATTGCCGTAATGAGTTTCAGCAAATAACTCATGCACCAAATCACTTGGATCATCATCGCGCATGGCAATTTCTTCAATAACAACTTTTCGCTCGGCATCTACATCTGAGGCAGTTACAAGCGAAGACGTTATGAGATCGGATACAACATCTATAGCCATGGGTAAATCAGTATCAATTACTCGGGCATAGAAGCAGGTGTACTCCTTGCCCGTAAAGGCATTCATTTCTCCGCCGACAGATTCGACTGCAGAGGAAATTTCTAGCGCTGTTCGAGTCTTTGTTCCTTTAAAGAGAAGGTGTTCGAGAAAGTGAGAAGCCCCAGCTACCGCTGGGGTTTCATCACGTGAACCAACATTGACCCACATACCAATTGCAGCGCTTCGAACTGTGGGTACTTCTTCCGTGACAATTCGTAAGCCACTAGGAAGAATTGTCCGCTTAACGCTCAAGTTTTGGATCTCTCGAACTTATTCTGCCGAAGGTGCGTCATCAAGTACTGGCACGAGTGAAAGTTTGCCTTTCGGGTCAATTTCACCAATCTCAACTTGAATCTTGTCTCCAACTTTCATTACCTCTTCGAGATTTTCAATTCGCTTTCCGCCATGCATTTTTCGAATTTGCGAGACGTGGAGCAAACCATCTTTACCTGGCAGAAGTGAAATGAAGGCACCAAAAGCGGCAAGTTTTACAACTGTACCGAGGTAGCGCTCTCCAACTTCTGGCATTTGAGGGTTGGCAATTGCATTGATTTGAGCGCGGGCTGCTTCAGCCTTTGGACCATCAGTGGCACCGATATAAATGGTGCCGTCATCCTCGATTGAAATTTCTGCGCCAGTCTCATCCTGAATCTGATTGATGATCTTTCCCTTAGGTCCGATTACCGCACCAATTTGATCGACAGGAATTTTGATGGAAATGATGCGAGGAGCGAATGGACTCATTTCATCAGGAGTATCAATCGCTTCGGCCATAACATCAAGAATTGCTAGTCGCGCCTCTTTTGCTTGGTGAAGAGCTGCAGCCAAGACAGATGCTGGAATTCCATCTAGCTTCGTATCGAGTTGAAGTGCTGTAACGAATTCGCGAGTTCCGGCGACTTTGAAGTCCATATCTCCGAATGCATCTTCTGCACCAAGAATGTCTGTCAAAGCAACGTATTCAACTTTTCCATCAACATCATCGGAAATAAGTCCCATTGCAATTCCAGCGACAGGTGCACGTAGTGGAACACCAGCGTTGAGGAGTGCGAGAGTTGACGCGCAAACAGATCCCATGGATGTTGAACCATTTGAACCGAGAGCTTCAGAGACCTGACGAATCGCGTAAGGAAATTCTTCGCGACTTGGCAGAACTGGAATAAGTGCTCTTTCAGCAAGTGCTCCATGTCCGATTTCTCGACGCTTTGGAGTTCCAACTCGACCAGTCTCACCCGTTGAATACGGTGGGAAATTGTAATTGTGCATGTATCGCTTGTGATTTTTCTGGATTCAACGTATCTAGTTGTTGCTCCATCTTCAGCATGTTGAGAGTGGTGATTCCAAGGAATCTGGGTTTCTCCACGTTCGAAAATTGCTGAACCATGAACTCGTGGAACAACTTCAACTTCTGCTGACAATGGACGGATGTCGCGAAGACCGCGACCATCAATACGAATTTTGTCGCGCAATACTCGTTGACGTACCAACTTCTTTGTGAGTGAACGAAATGCCGCTGGAATCTCTTTTTCGCGACCTTCGAATGAAGCCGCCAAAGTTTCCTTGGCTAGCGCGCTGAGTCGATCTGTTTCAGTTTCACGTTCTTGTTTTCCACTGATCGTGAGCGCCTTAGCAAGATCATCGCTGACCGCACCAGAAACCGCATCAAATGCATCGCTCTGGTAATCCAAATAGACAGGAAAATTCGCCAGTTGGTTTTGCAGCAAGTTTGGCAACTGCCAATTGAGCTTCACACAACGCACGAATGAATGGCTTGGATGCTTCAAGTCCTTGACCAACAATTTCCTCCGTTGGAGTTACTGCTCCACCTTTAATAAGTGAAATTGTGTTGGCAGTTGCTTCAGCTTCCACCATCATGATTGCAACATCATCACCAGCGATTCGACCAGCGACGACCATGTCGAAAACTGCCTCATCGAGTTGTGAATGGTTGGGGAATGCAACCCATTGACCAGAAATCAAAGCAACGCGAACGCCGCCGATTGGACCAGAGAATGGCAATCCAGCGAGTTGGGTCGACATTGATGCCGCATTGATAGCAATCACGTCGTACATGTGATCTGGGTTGAGCGCCATAACGGTGACAACAACCTGAACTTCGTTGCGAAGTCCCTTAACAAATGAAGGTCGAAGCGGACGGTCAATCAAGCGACAAGTAAGGATTGCATCCTCCGAAGGGCGACCTTCTCGTCGAAAGAACGAGCCAGGAATGCGACCAAGCGCATACATCCGCTCTTCAACATCAACAGTCAGCGGAAAGAAATCAAATTGATCCTTTGGCTGCTTGGATGCGGTTGTGGCAGAGAGCAACATAGTTTCATCATCTAGATAAACCGTTGTGCTTCCACCTGCTTGACGCGCTAAGCGTCCTGTTTCAAAACGTATTTCTCTTTTTCCGAATTTGCCGTTATCAATTGTTGCAACGGCAGACGAAATTTCTTGACCCTCCATGGGTCACTCCTGTTCTCGATCAGAACCGGGATATGGATCTTCGATCGAAGTTCACGGCTGGATACCAATTAATTAAGTAGCACCCGTAAACCACTACCGAGGACCATCTCTCCCGGCTGATCGTTCTATTAGCGGCGAATACCGAGCTTTTCGATGATCGCTCTATAACGTTCGATGTTTGTCTTTGCGAGGTACTGAAGAATTCGACGACGTTGTCCTACTAGAAGCAGCAATCCACGACGATTGTGGTGGTCATGCTTGTTCGTCTTCAAATGTTCTGTGATTTCTTCAATGCGCTTGGATAGCAAAGCGACCTGAGCTTCAGGACTTCCCGTGTCAGTCGGAGAATTTCCATACTTTGCGATAATTTCTTTCTTTACTTCAGCAGATAACGCCATATTTCTTTCTCCTTATTACTGTTACACGAGGGCTTCCGGTTTGCCTCACGGAAACTCGCTTTCTCGGTGGACGACAAAGGATACCAGCGCCCACTTGAACTAGTGAAATCGCCTCAATTACTGGTCAAAATGCGAGTCTGATCGCAATCTTGCTTTATCTGAACCAGTAACGGCTCCAAACCATCGAATTTGATGGTGTCCCGTAATCGCCAGCCAAAGTCGATCTTTGCAACTTTGTCATAGAGATCCAAGCCACTTTGATCAAGGGCATATGCCTCAACTTGTCGCGATCGCTCTCCCTCGAACGTGGGGATTGGTTCCAATTGAAATTGCCGATGGCCAACGTTCACCTTCAACTTCTAGCCATCCTGCATAAACACCATCAGAAGGAACTGCATTATATGAAGAGGAATAGCCCAAGTTTGCTGTCGGATAACCAATTTCTCTGCCGCGCTTTTCACCATGCACGACGACTCCTTCGAGTCTATGTGGACGCGATAGCAACCTCTTTGCTAACTCGATGTTTCCTGCAAATACCGCTTCGCGAATTCTTGTCGAAGAAACAACGTCACCATCGAGTGACTCAAGGGCAACGTGTTCTGCGTGAAAACCATATTCTTTTCCAGCTTCGACTAGATCGCTAACTTTGCCAGCTGCTCGATGTCCATATGTGAAATTTTCGCCAACAACTACTCCTGAAATTTGCAGATACTTGACGAGGATTTCACTCACAAATTGTTCGGGGCTTTTGGAAGCAAACTCTTTATCAAAATCGCATACAACAACTGCATCTGCGCCATGGAACTTCAACAATTCGATTCGGCGTTCCAGGGAGACCAACATCGTTGGCGCTTTATCTGGCGCAAAGACTTGTGTTGGATGAGGATCAAATGTCAGTGCAATAACTCCGCGACCTGCGCTCAATTCCTTAGCGCGAGCCAAGATTGCTTGATGACCAATATGAACTCCATCAAATACTCCGATGGCAACTGTCGCTCCGAAGAGTTGTTCGTCACGCCATTGCAGCCTATTGATTGTGCTCACTGGATTATTCTCACACGTCAGATTCACGAGAGAAAAACCGCAATCGGATGCGCCTTATCGCCACGATTCTTAAGAAGTGAGACAAGTTGACCATCAAAGAGCGCTGCGGTTATGTCATCGCTGTGATTGGGCGAAAGCGTTCTACCGAAACTCAATTCGATATTTTCATTCGAATCGATCACGCGGATGGGAAATCTCAACTTCGCTACGTCCTCGACGCTTGTGACACCGAAGGATCCTTCTTTCAAGTTGGCAACAGTGTTTGCCTGTTCTACCTCAAAAGGCTCAACGTGGGTTCGGCGCAAAGAATTCAGATGGCCGCCAACACCGAGCTCTTCTCCGCAATCTCGTGCAATTGCTCGAATAAATGTTCCTGATCCACAGAGAACGAATACATCAATACATCTATTTCGATTTTCGCTGGAAATCTGCGGATCTCTTTGATCTCCAATTCATATATAACGACTTCGCGCGGCGCGAGTTTTACATCTTCTCCATCACGAACACGATCGTAAGCTCTCTTTCCATCGACTTTGACTGCAGATACAGAGCTCGGACGTTGCGAAATAACTCCTCGCATTTTTGCCAAACTCGTTTCAATTGCAGCATCTGTTACTTTGGCAAGAACATCTTGACTAGCTTGTTGAAGAACCTCCCCTTCAACATCATCAGTCACAGTGCTGGCGCCTAAAGCAATTGTCGCTTCGTATGCTTTCTTTCCATCGGTTACATATTGCAACAACCTGGTACCGCTTCCGAATCCAAGAACGAGCAACCCAGTTGCCATGGGATCGAGAGTTCCAGCATGTCCAACTTTTTTCGTTCCGAGTGCGCGTCGTGCAATTGCCACAACATCATGGCTCGTCATGCCAGGGGCTTTATCTATTAAGAGAAAGCCATTAACGCTCAATAGAATCTTCCGCTTCGCCTTGCTTCTGCGGTGCCTTGTATGGATCGGCATCTCCAGCGAACTTTGCATTTGCACGCAAAGCAATGACTTCAGCATCCAATTGATGAACAGTTTCCAAAAGTGACTCGAGCGCTTTGGCACTTTCTGGAAGTCCGTCAGCAAAGAATTCAACCGTTGGAGTCACTCGCATTCCCAAATCTTTTCCGACGGCAGCGCGTATTACGCCCTTTGCGCTTTTGAGAGCAGCAGCAGTTGCTTCACGTTGCTCTTCGTCGCCAAGAACAGTGTAAAAAACTGAAGCATGCTGCAAATCGCCAGTTAACTCGACTATCTGTGATCGTTACAAATCCCAGCCGAGGGTCCTTGATTTTATTTTCAAGAACCTCAGCCACGACTACCTTTATTCGATCTGCAACTTTCTGTGTTCGATGTGATTGACCCACAATTACACCCGCTTCTTCTCACGCATCTCGTAGACCTGAACAGTGTCACCGATCTGCACATCTTTGAAAGAACCAACGCCGATACCGCACTCGAATCCTTCACGGACTTCTGTAGCGTCATCTTTGAATCGCTTGAGAGATTCGATAGTCAGCCCGTCGGTTACCAACTCTCCTGCACGTAACAAGCGAGCTTTAGCATTTCGTCGAATAATTCCGTCAAGAACTATGGAACCTGCAATATTTCCAAACTTGCTTGACTTAAATATTTCGCGAATCTCGGCGTTACCAAGAATTGCCTCTTCATACTCTGGCTTGAGCAAACCTTTGAGTGAAAGTTCAATGTCATCGATTGCTTGATAAATGACAGAGTAGAAGCGAACTTCAACGCCCTCTTGTTCAGCAAAGATTGCTGTTTGTGGTTCTGGCTTAACGTTAAAGCCAATAACTACAGCAGTTGATGCCGATGCCAAAGTGATATCGCTCTTGGTGATTGCGCCAACGCCTCTATGAATTACACGAAGATCAACTTCCGCTCCGACATCGAGTTGAAGTAGCGCATCTTCGAGGGCTTCCACAGAACCACTAACGTCACCTTTAAGAATGAGGTTAAGAGTGGAGATCTTGGATTGCTCCATGAAGTCTTCAAGTGAAACCTTCTTGCGAGCCTTAGCGAGTTGAGCATTTCGCTCAGCTGCTTGACGCTTTTCCGCAATTTGTCTCGCCGTTCGATCTTCATCGGCTACGAGGAAGGTGTCGCCAGCACTTGGAACTAAATCCAAGTACTTGCACAGGGCGAGATGGTCCGGCGAATTCAACCGCATCGCCATGTTCATCAAGCATTGCACGAACGCGTCCGAATGAACCTCCAGCAACAATCGCATCACCAACGCGCAGCGTTCCGCGTTGAACTAGCACTGTTGCTACAGGTCCTCTACCTCTATCGAGGTGAGCTTCAATCGCAACTCCACGAGCATCGTCATCGGCCACTGCTTGCAAATCAATTGCAGCGTCCGCTGTAAGAAGAATGGAATCAATGAGATCTGAAATTCCGATTCCAGATTTAGCAGAAACATTTACGAAGATTGTGTCTCCACCGTACTCCTCCGCAATCAAGTTGTACTCCGTCAATTGCTGACGAACTTTTTCAGGATTGGCACCTTCTTTATCAATCTTGTTCACTGCTACAACGATGGGAACATCGGCAGCTTGAGCGTGATTGAGAGCTTCAATTGTTTGAGGCATCACGCCATCATCTGCTGCGACAACCAATACAGCGATGTCGGTAACTTTGGCACCGCGGGCACGCATGGCAGTAAATGCTTCGTGACCCGGAGTATCAATGAAGGTAATTGCACGATCCACGCCATCGTGTTGAGCCGTGAATTTGATAAGCACCAATGTGCTGTGTAATTCCACCAGCTTCAGTTTTAATAACTTCTGTCTGGCGAATCGCATCGAGCAAACGGGTCTTACCGTGATCCACGTGTCCCATTACTGTCACAACAGGTGGACGCGTAACCAATAAAGATTTATCAAGGGATGCAAGTTCTTCGTCGAGATTGATATCGAAAGTTTGAAGTAACTCTCGATCTTCATCCTCCGGGCTCACAATTTGAATGACGTATCCCAGTTCGCTTCCAAGAAGAGCGAAGGTATCTTCATCAACAGATTGTGTTGCAGTAACCATTTCACCCAAGTGAAAGAGCGCTGCAACGAGAGCTGCTGGATCGGCGCTGATTTTTTCAGCGAAATCAGCAAGTGATGCACCACGGCGCATACGAATTGTTGTCTTTCCATCACCGTGTGGAACAACTGCACCGCCCAATTGAGGCGCTTGCATATTGTCGAATTCATCGCGTAACGCTTTTCGACCTCTTTGGTTTGCTCTTGCTTCTCTTGCTCGCATTTTTTCCAAATGCGCCACCGGTACTACCGCGTTGTGGTCGACCACTTGCACCTGGACGAGCAGGTGCGCCAGTTGCTGGAGCACCTGCAGCCCCACCGGCACCTGGTGTGCGATATGGACTTCCGGGTGCACCAGTTGAACCAGTGCGTGGGTGGGTATGCGCCACCACTTCCTTGAGCAGGACGAGGTGATGCAGGTCGAGCAGCAAATCCAGGACGAACAGATCCTGGACGCGGTCCCGACATTGGAGGACGTGGTCCGCCAGTTCCACCAGGACGTGGGGCAGATCGTGCACCTGTTCCAGAAAATGGATTGTTACCGGGACGAGCAGCAGGTGGACGTGGTGCAGGAGGTCGTGGAGTTCCAAAAGGGATTATTTCCGGGACGCGGAAGTGGTGGTCGCGGAATAGATGCACCTGGCGTCGCAGATTGAACTGGAGCTGCTGGTGTTGCAGTTGGCGTCGGAGTTGGCGTCGCACTTGGCTACAGGAGGAGTCGATTTAATCTCCGTGGCTGCATGCTGCGCAGTTGTCTTCTCGACTAACCCTGGCGCAATTTCTGCAAGCAATTCAGTTGCAGCTTCAGGGGTAATTTTTTCTTCAGGTGCTTTAGCCGCAGCTTTCTTTGCTGCAACTTTCTTCACCGGTTTTGTTTCTTCTACTGGTTTAGCATTGGGAAACATCTCTTGCATCTTGCGAACAACGGGTGCTTCCACCGTTGATGATGCAGATCGGGACGAATTCGCCCAACTCTTGGAGTTTTGCAAGAACTTCCTTGCTCTCCATACCGAGTTGTTTCGCTAACTCATGTACGCGGACCTTTGCCACAGTTCTCCTGTCTTGGCCCGCAATTTCTTGGATGCGAGCCTTAGTTGCTTAACCTCATGACCGTATTGAACTCATGTGAGTTTCATATCTTTCGCATCCATTTCACTAACGTTGATTAATTTCTTACTACTTCAGTAGCGCTACATAAGTTAGGAGCGCTTTCGCATCTAACTCAATACCTGGATCACTCATCGGTATGCCCGACCAAATCTTCGCCGCTCTACTGCTAGCGCTACACACTCCGTGTGAACCCAAGCGCCCCTTCCGGGTGCGATTGCTTGTGGATCGGGAAGAATTTTCCCCTCGATACACACAGTTCGAAGAAGTGTTGTCGGATCCTCACGTTTTCGACATTCGATGCAACTCCGCACATTTTTACTCTGCTTGGAGGGCATAACCAGCCATTCGCTCGCATTCAACTAGTCAAACCTTACCTTTTTTGGCGCAAATACCCTAAATCTGAGGGGTTAGTCCTCGATTTTAGGTGGAGCATCGGAATGAATATCAATTCGCCAACCCGTCAACCGTGCAGCCAGACGTGCATTTTGACCATCTTTACCAATCGCTAAAGAGAGTTGGTAATCAGGAACAGTCACCTTTGCCGAGCGATTGAGAACATCAACAATCTCAACTTTCTCAACTTTCGCTGGAGCAAGAGCATGTCCCACGAAAACTGCAGGATCATCAGACCAATCCACGATATCGATCTTCTCTCCGTGAAGTTCATCCATGACGGCTCGGGCTCTAGCTCCCATCGGTCCGATGAGTGAACCTTTGGGGCTAACACCTGCTCTATGTGTGCGGACCGCAATTTTCGTTCGATGCCCCGCTTCGCGAGCAATCGCCATAATATTCAACAATGCGATCTGCAATTTCAGGAACTTCAAGCGCAAAGAGTTGCTTCACTAAAGCTGGATGACTTCGCGAAAGTGTGACTTCTGGACCTTTCATTCCTTGCTTCACTTCCAAGACAAAACATTTGATGCGTTCGCCGTGTGAATATATTTCGCCAGGAACTTGTTCTTGTGGCGGAACTTTTCCTTCAACGCGACCAAGATTTACATAGACAGTTCGAGGATCTCTCCCCTGCTGAACTACTCCCGATACGACGTCGCCAACTGAAGCGGTGAACTCGCCGACAATATCTGCATCGTTTGCTTCACGCATTTTCTGTTTAATTAATTGGCGAGCAGTATTTGTAGCGATGCGGCTAAATCCTTCTGGACTATCGACGATTTCTTCAATTTTTTCTCCATCGCTGCCAAAGATCGGAACAAGAATTTTGATTTCGCCACTTTCTCTATCAAGGTGTGCATAAGCATGTGGTTGCGCCTCTGGCATATGTTCATACGCCGTGAGGACTGCTGCCTCAATCGCGGAAATAAGTCGTTCGAGGGAAATTTCTCTCTCGATTGTCAGCGAGGTAAGAGCTTTCATATCTACATTCATGAAAGTTCTCCCTCAGCAGTAGATTTACGATTGAATTCAATTTCGATTGTTGCTCGTTTGATTTCCGCAAAGGGAACTTCGATCTTCTTGGCGACTTTTCCGCTAATTATTAAGCAGACGGATTCGTCGTGGACCGTGTCGATACGTCCATTGATAACTTCTCCATTGACCATCACTGCTTTAGCAAGACGATCAATATTTTTATTCCAATGTCGTTGAAGAGTCAAAGGTCGATCAATACCAGGTGAGGTAACTTCCAAAGTAAATGGGGTTTCTCCAAGAAATGGCGCCGTATCTAGAATTTCACCAATACCTTTAGAGATAGTTGCGATCTCATCCATAGAGAGATCAGTTTCACCATCGATAACACAGGTGATATTGCGCTTCTTTCCAGCAGAAGTTATCGATACATCTTCCAAAAAAAATCCAGCGCCTGACACATAAGGAGATAACACTTCATGCACGGCATCTTTAAGATCCATAAGATTTCACTTTCTATTTAGTTGTGACGATAATCGTACGACTGATTGCTCATGTTCACAATCGCAATTACCAAAGTCGAATTGTATCGACACCTACTTTGCAAATGAGAAGGGCTGTTACAAGCAAAAAATACTTGGCGAACAAGCACAGAACCACCGCGAATTGCGACTTTAGCTCCAAGTAAACCGCCAGCAATATTGGCAATTCCAAGGATGAGACCCAATTTCCACAAAATAACTCCATGCAAACCGAAAATTACTATCGCGCCGGCATTGGTAGAGACATTGACCACTTTTGCAATTGCTGAAGCGTTCAAAAATGCAAATCCCAGTGCTGCGACAAGTACGAGCATAAGGAATGAACCAGTGCCGGGTCCGAATATTCCATCATAAAAACCAATACCGGCACCTGCGACAATTGCAATCAATCTTTGTCGCTTCACCGAGTGTTTCAACGATTCGACGTGGCCCAACGTCGGTCGGTTCCATGTATAGATTCCTACAGCAATCAATAAGAAGAAAATAAGTGGGCGAAGTGCATGCGTGGGCAAATGTGATGCCAAGAGCGCGCCACACATGGATCCAACAAAGGCTGGAAGCGCCATCGATAAAGTGAAAGTCAGATCAGTCGCAGTCTTTCGGCGGTAGAGAATTGCTGCACCAGTGGTTCCAAAAATGGAAGCTAATTTATTTGTACCTAGAACCTGAACTGTTTGCGATTGCGGAAGTCCAATAAGCAAAGCTGGAAGTTGTATTAATCCACCACCGCCAGCAATTGCATCTACGAAACCGGCACAGAAGGCGGCAATGGCTACAAAGGAGAGTGCACCAACCGATATCTCACCTAGCGCAAGCATCAAGAATTACATCCACCGCCGCATCAAGGGGCGACTTCACTTCTCTCCCCTGAACGTCGAATTCGTAGTTCAACTTTTCCTTCAGTCAGCGCTTTACCCACAACAACTATTACTGGATTTCCAATGAGCTCTGCATCTTTGAATTTCACGCCAGCGCTCGCGTCACGTCGATCATCGAGCATGACACTCACTCCCCTATTTTCAAGTGATGTTGCAATCTCTAGAGCTACATCGAATGGATGATCTTCTTTTCCAGTCGCAACAATATGAACTTTTGCAGGAGCGACTTCCAAAGGCCATACGAGCCCCAATTCATCATGTGATTGTTCTGCAATTGCAGCAACAGCGCGTGACACGCCAATGCCATACGAACCCATAGTGACGACACGTGATTTTCCATCGCTATCAAGGACTGTCAAGTCCAAAGCTTCGGCGTACTTTCGCCCCAATTGAAAGATATGGCCAATCTCAATTGCTCGATCAATGATTACTGGAGTCGAACATTGCGGGACACAAATCTCCTTGTCGAATTTCAGCTGCTTCAACATATTCATCAACTTTGAAATCACGACCATTGACAACGTTGAGCGCGTGATGTCCTGCCTTGTTGGCACCTGTTACCCAAGAAGTTCCAGGTGCAATACGAGGATCGGCATAAAGCTTTAGACCGAAACTCTGTGCGTTCTGAGGACCGACATAACCTTTAACGAGTGATGGGTTCTTCGCGAAGTCAGAATCTTCAAAGAGTCGTAAGTCCTGCACGCCAGGAGATTGGCTTGCAACCTCTTGAGATCAACTTCTCTATCTCCCGGTACAAGAACTGAAATATTTTGACCATCTGCTACAAGGAGAACATTTTTTAGCGTGTCCGCTCCCGTATATCCTCCGCCATATCTCTCGTTAAGAACTGAAACGAGTGAATCAATTGTTGGAGTATTTGGAGTATCGACTACCAACGCTTCAGGAGTTCCGGTCGAATCCAATGGCGCAACAATGGTTTTCATCGCCTCAACATTTGCCGCAAATCCACAATTCTCACAAAGAACATATGTGTCCTCACCCGTGGGGCATGGTGCAAGGGAATTCTTCAGAGCGAGAACCACCCATTGCGCCAGAGACTGCGCTCACAATGTTGTACTTCAACCCAAGGCGATCAAATGTCTTGATATATGCATCTCGGTGTTTGTTGTAAGACTCCGCTAAACCTTCATCAGTGAGATCAAAAGAATATGAATCTTTCATAACAAATTCGCGGCCGCGGATAATTCCACTTCGTGGTCGAGCTTCATCACGATACTTTGTTTGAATTTGATAAATAGAAAGTGGAAGATCTTTATATGACGAATACTCGCCCTTCACCATGAGAGTAAACATCTCCTCATGAGTTGGGCCGAGTAGAAAATCAGCTCCTCTTCGATCTTTTAAGCGAAATAAATCAGGGCCGTATTCCCTTCCAACGATTTGTTTCTTCATAGGCATCACGTGGAAGTAACGCAGGAAAGTGCACTTCCTGAAAGCCTGCAGCATCCATTTCCTCACGGATAATGCGCTCGATATTTCTAAAGGTGATGTAACCAAGTGGAAGCCACGAATAGATTCCGGCAGCAACGCGGCGAACATATCCAGCGCGAACGAGAAGCTTATGGCTAGGCACTTCCGCGTCTGCTGGGTCATCACGAAGCGTACGTAGGAAAAGTGTGGACATTTTCAACATGAAAGCGAGCCTACCCGAGTGCACGCTCGACTCGGAGTACCTAAGGTGCGATGAAGTTATCGAACCTCAACCGATGGTGCACCAGATGCCACTCCGGCTGCTTCCATCTCATCTGCAAGTCGCATTGCCTCTTCAATAAGGGTTTCAACTATTTGTGATTCTGGCACTGTCTTGATGACAGAACCTTTGACGAAAATTTGTCCCTTGCCATTTCCAGATGCCACACCGAGATCTGCTTCACGAGCTTCGCCTGGACCGTTAACCACGCAACCCATTACTGCAACGCGAAGAGGAACTGTCATTCCTTCAAGTCCCGCCTGAACTTTCTCTGCCAATGAATAGACATCTACTTGGGCGCGACCACATGAAGGACAGGAAACAATCTCCAACTTTCTTTGACGCAGATTGAGCGATTCCAAAATCGAAATACCAACTTTTACTTCCTCAACAGGTGGTGCGGAAAGTGAAACGCGAATGGTGTCGCCGATTCCCTCTGCCAACAAGATTCCAAATGCTGTCGCAGATTTAATTGTGCCTTGGAAAATTGGTCCTGCTTCGGTGACTCCCAAGTGAAGCGGATAGTCGCATTTTGCTGCGAGCAAACGATAAGCGTTCACCATTGTTACTGGATCATGGTGCTTCACAGAGATTTTAATGTTGGTGAAGCCATGCTCTTCAAATAGCGAACATTCCCAGAGCGCAGATTCAGCTAAGGCCTCGGGAGTTGCCTTGCCATACTTTGCAAGCAAGCGAGGATCAAGCGAACCTGCATTGACTCCAATGCGAATAGGAATTCCAGCATCTCCTGCAGCTTTTGCGACTTCTTTAACTTTGTCGTCAAATTGTTTGATGTTGCCTGGATTAACTCGCACTGCGGCACAACCTGCATCAATTGCAGCGAAAATATATTTTGGTTGGAAATGAATATCAGCAATTACTGGAATCTGTGATTTCTTTGCAATCTGTGCGAGCGCATCTGCATCATCTTGACTTGGAACTGCAACGCGAACTATTTGACAACCACTCGCAGTCAATTCAGCGATCTGTTGAAGTGTGGCATTTACATCTGAGGTAAGTGTTGTGCACATTGATTGCACGCTGACTGGAGATTCACTTCCGACTCCAACGCTTCCCACCATCATCTGTCGAGTAACCCGACGCTTTGATAGAGAAGGTGGTGGAGCGGCTGGCATTCCCAAATCGACCATATGAGTATCTTGCCCTATAGATTGAAACTAATTGGATTGACGATATCTGCAACAAGAAGGAGAAGTGTCAATCCGGCCTAACAAGACGAAAACAACCATCGTGATGGGAGTTAAAACTGTGACATCGATTGCTTTTGGTCGAGATCGACCGCGAATCCGGGCAAAGAGAGCTCGTACCTCATCTGCGATTGCCACAGCCATATGTCCACCATCGAGTGGAAGTATGGGGAAGAAGATTAAGATGCCGACAAATATGTGAGGCTGGCAAAAATGAGAATGAAAGTTCCGAGACGCTCTGATGGTGAGAGGTCGTTGCTTCCCACCGCTTGTCCCGAGACCCCGAGCGACACCGACAACTCCTACCAAACCATCTGGATCGCGCTTCTCTCCCTCCACGGTCTGAGCCCAGAGCGCGGGAATCTTTCCAGGAAGTGAGACAAGAGATTTCACCGTCGCAACAGTGAAATCCTTTGTTGTGGAAGCTGATTTTGAAATTGCTGAGAAGGGGCCGCTTCGTACAACTGCAAATTTATTGGCGATTCCGATGAAGCCGTAAACCTTGCCATTTATTACTCGAGCAGTGGGAGTAATAGGTATGTTCACATTTACGCCATCGCGCTCAATTCCAAAGTTCAACTCTTTGCCAGCAGATGAACGAATCAGTTCAACATCTGTTTTCCAATCTGTTATCTGCTGTCCATTTATCGAAAGAGATTTGATCTCCTGCTTTAAGCCCAGCAAGGGCAGCAGGTGATTTCGTTGTATTTCCCTTGCAATCCAAACTACCCACGATTGAAGGAACACATGGGCTCACTTGCGCGACAGTTGAAGTGATCTGGTTAGTTCCGATTCCCATGAAGAGAAGCAGTAGTAAGAGGAATGCGAGAACAAAGTGGAGGAAGGAACCAGCGCCAAGCACAATGAGTTTGCGACCACTCGATGCGCGATAGAAGGCTCTCGGGTCCTGAGCGTGCGCCTCGCTCGGAGTCATTCCTTCGATTCGACAATATCCACCAGCGGGGAATCGCTTTGATTCCAAACTCAGTTTCACCTCGAACCGTTGACCAGATCTTGGTTCCGAAACCCAGAAAGAATTCTGTGACTTTCATGCCATACTCTTCGCCATCACGTAGTGACCAAACTCGTGCACCATCACGGAGAAGAGGAGAGCAACAACGAATGCCAGAATCCCGAGAGCTTGCATTGGTCTATCTTCTCAGGTGAGAGTGACATCTGGAAACCGACCCCTAGGTTAGAATTGTCGGCATGACAACAATCACCACCGTTCCCAGGTCCGCTCAATCGTTACAGCGATTCCAGGGCCACGTTCGCAGGAAATTATCAAGCGCAGAAAGATGCAGTCTCACTTTCGCTTGGTATGGCAATTCCAGTTGTGATCGAACGTGCGGGCGGCGGCGTTGTTATTGATGTAGATGGAAATTCAATTATCGACATGGGATCAGGAATCGCTGTCGTAAATGTTGGCAATAGCGCAGAGCGCGTTGTCGAAAATATCAAAGCACAAGTTGAATCATTTACTCACAGTTGTTTCACTGTTGCGCCATATATGGGATACATCGAAGTATGCGAAGCGCTCAATCGAATTACTCCTGGAACACATAAGAAGAAATCAATTCTTGTTAACTCCGGCGCTGAAGCGCTTGAAAATGCGGTGAAGATTGCTCGTAGTTATACCGGACGTCAAGCTGGTGGTTGTCTTTGAACACAGTTTTCACGGCCGCACCAACCTCACTATGGGAATGACTGCAAAAAATATGCCATATAAAGAAGGTTTCGGCCCCTTCGCACCTGAGATCTATCGCATGCCTATGGCTTATCCACTTCGTTGGCCAGGTGGACCAGAAGTGTGGCAAAGGAAGCTTTGGACTTTGTTGTTCACAAAATTGAAAAAGAAATTGATGTAAAAAATATTGCGGCGATTGTTATTGAGCCGATTCAAGGTGAAGGTGGATTTATTGTTCCTCCCAAGGGATTCTTGGCAGGACTAGTTGAATTTGCTAAAAAGAATGGAATTATTTTTATCGCTGATGAGTGCAAACAGGATTTGCTCGAACTGGCGACATGTTTGCATGCGACGCTGAAGGAATTGTGCCCGACTTGGTCACAACCGCTAAAGGCATTGCAGGCGGACTTCCTTTGGGTGGAGTAACAGGGCGTGCGGAAATCATGGACTCGGTTCATGGAAGTGGACTCGGTGGAACATTTGGTGGCAATCCCAATTTCTTGCGCAGCTGCGCTTGGAACAATTGCCACAATTGAGGAAGAGGATCTCTGCAAACGTGCGCAAGAAATGGGAGCGATAATTTCCGAAGCGCTCTACGCGATGAAAGCGAAATATCCCATCATTGCTGAAGTTCGTGGTCGTGGAGCAATGCAAGCAATTGAGTTTGTTCTGCCTGGTGGAATCGAACCAAATCCAGCTGCCCTCGCATCAGTCATAAAGTTCTGCCAGAGCAACGGCGTACTTTTGCTGACAGCTGGCACCTACGGAAACGTAGTTCGATTGCTTCCGCCACTCGTCATGCCATTTGATTTGTTGCGTGAAGCTCTCGACATTCTTGATCAGGCAATCGCCGCGATTTAATTTCCATCCCACGTAGCATCTCGGCTTCGAATGGATCAAGTCCCCATCGGACCGAGTTTGAGCGCATGTGAGTGATATTTCTTGAGCGAGAACTTCTCCCCCAATCTTTTCTTGGCATCTTCGCGTGTCTTCATCCAGACTCTCTCGCCAACTTTGTAAGAAATTGCTTGGCCGGGAATTCCTAAGTAACGATCGACTTCACTTCGTGCAAATTTTTCATCGAGAAGTACATGGCTCATCATGAGGGCAACGGCCTGACTCTGCGTTCCAAATATTTCCATCGTAATCTTCATAACTAAGATGCATTCCAATATCGAGAACGACTCTCGCCGCTCGCCAAGCTTGCGCAGCAAGGAATCCCAACTCAGTAGCTTCATCTTCATAGCCACCCAATTCATCCATCAACCTTTCGGCATAAAGCGCCCAACCTTCACCGTATCCACTTGTCCACGCAACGGTTCGTTGAAAGCGACTCAAACGTTCTTGCTGAACGATCGCCATCGATGCCTGCAAGTGATGTCCAGGCACAGCTTCGTGAAACCACATTGACGGATATCTCCACCAACTAAATGTCGTTTTGCCTAGCGTTGGCAACCACGTCGTGCCAGGGCGCGAAAGATCTTCACTTGGCGCCATGTAATAAGGAGCGGCAGCACTTCCTTCTGGCGCAATTTTCACATCACAAAAATTAACTCGCGGATCAATATCGAAATGCACACCATCCAGTGCTTTGATGGAATCTGCGGTGAACTTTGCAATTTTTCAAGCAAAGTCTCGACGCCAACGATTTGATACTTAGGATCAACTTCTAATTCGTCGGCAACTTGTCGAAGAGTCTTTGCATCAGGGTTAATTTTGCGTGCTACTCGCCACATTCGTTCATTGATCTGGGCAAGATCTTGCAATCCCCATTCATAGGTTGCACGAAGATCAAGAGTTGCGCCTGTGTAGTAGCTAGCCCAGGGCGCGTATCTCTTCTCTCCTACCGCGTCATTTGGATTGGTTTTCGAAAGATACTTTTCACGTAACCACGTCGCTGTTTCATGCCGCCGACTCATCAGCCGATTTAGCCGCAGCATGAAGTTCTGGATATTTCTTATCGGCATCAAATCTTGCTGCCAAACCTGAATATGCGCCCTTTGCAAACGAATCCAATTGATCAGCAATGCCGGCAATCTGCCTACGGGCGGCAGTCTTGCCCACTCGGTACAAATCATCGAGGGAAGATGTCCACGATTTGTGGGCGGCATCGACTGCACGGAAGCGTTTAGTTAAGGTCGCAATCTGCTCAGGGGTTTCACCTGGCGTCAATTCAAATACTTGTCGAATTTCAATGATTGGAGACGAAATCACGGCGCATGATCCTTGGCGTTCGTAGGACTCCAGAAGTGAATACTCAGATTCCAAACGCTCTTTCATCACTGATTTTGCTACTCGCTCAATTTCATTTGCAGGTTCGAGTGCATCCAATTTTTTCAAATAGTTACGAACAAGATCGGCCCTTCTTTGTCCACCCCTTCAATGAGAAATCGTCGAGCTGGTCGTCAAAGCCTTCAATCCCAAGGTAGGTCGCCATCATGGGACTAACGATTGCTAAATCCTCAATATACGAATCTCCGAGTTTAAAGATTGGAGAAAGTGAAGTAGTCGACAATTTATAGTTCCTTACTCATTTGAAGTGTCTTAGTGATGTAACCAGCCGATTCGTATAAATTCCGAGCAACAGTATTGCTGCCAAAAACATTGAGTCCTAATTTGTTTACTCCGTGGCTCTTGGTCTCTACTTCCGCTTGCTTGAGAAGCGCTCTTCCGTAACCTTTTCCGCGAAATTGTTCGTAGAGTTCGATGTCATATATCCAGGCACCGGCATCTTTTGTCGGACCTCTTTCCAAACCAATCCACAAATATCCAATCGGGATTGAATCTTCAATTACCGCAGTCAACAAAAGTGTTTTATCTGTGGCAACCCCATCGGGCAATAGTTTGTCGATACTTTGAGTGCTCTGCTCTATTGATTCCTCTGCAGTCCAATTTCCAACACTCACATGTACTGCGGCATATTCGCGAATAGTGTGTTCACGAATGTTTGCAAATTCTTCGAGTGTCATAGGACGCACCGTGACCTCCGGCTGAATTTCCATTACGAAAACTGTATAGGCTTAGGTAGTGATTCGCGCAGTGGGTTTTGACCTAGATAACACTTTGTTCAACCACACCAAGGCTGCTGGTCTCGGCGTAAGTTCGCTCTTGGCGGAAAAGAATTGGGTACTTCCCGTTGGAACGGATGTCACTCACCAATGGAATGTATTTGAACGACAATATTTCGATCAATATTTATTGGGTAATTACACCCTCCAAGAGCACCGTCGAGCAAGAATGCGATCTTTCATTGGATTAGTTGGAATCTCCGCCTCAGAATCGGAATTGAACGACCTGTGGGATGAATATCTTGTTCACTATTCAAACTCTTGGATTGCCTACGATGATGTTCATTCGACGCTAAAAGAATTACAAGGTCTAGGGATCAAAATGGGTGTCATCACAAATGGACAGCAATCTCAACAAGAATCAAAGTTGGCAAAGTTAAAAGTGAGCGGCTATTTTGAACATGTATTGGCAATTGGAACTATGACAAAGCCAAAGCCACATCCAGACCCCTTCCTGCAATTGACTTCGTTGTTCGATTGCCAACCTCACGAAATTCTCTATGTTGGCGATGACCTCGACGTTGATTATCACGCCTCGCGTAGCGCCGGACTTCAAGGTGTATGGCTCAACCGAGACGGATTCGTCACCCAAATCCCGATTGATTTCCAAATTAAATCTTTAAGTTCGCTCCCTTCACTTATTTAGCGGCCCGAATTTTTGAGCAAAAACTCACTCACGATTGCCAATTAATTCTTGCTCTCCCCCGGTTTTCCAGTGTGAACGGAGTTGGCATCCGCATCGTTAGCTTTGTCATCTGTTCCACTTTGTGTGAGCGCCTTGTGTCGTATTAGTACCACTCGGTGCCTTCTTTCCTCCATCAGTTTTATTGAGTTGATAGGCAAAGACCAAAGCAACTATAACGACGGTCGTTGTTATCCAGATACTAATCTTTCGCATATTTTCTCCCTTGTATTTTTCGTTGGCTACCAAGCAAAATCTTCTAAATGGATTTGTTTGCGATCTGCACCTGCCTTCAGCGCTGTTTTGACAACCATTTTCATCCAACGTGGAGGGCCACAAACAAAGATGTCGTGTTGCGCAATATCGGGAATCATTTCTTGCAACAGTTGCACATCCGTTTTCCGATGGTCTGCGTCCATTGAAAACCAACTGCCATCGGCTCGCCTTGAGCCGACAATGTAATGAAGGGTGACACCCCTTCGTTGTGCAATCTCATCAATTTCATCAATGAAAATTGCATCTGCTTTTGTGTCAAAGCGATATACGAGAGTTGTTTCGCCCTCTGCATATGGAGCGTCTTCAAGAAGGGCGCGCATAGGTGTTATTCCGATTCCAGCGGCAACCAAGAGAAGTTTTGGAAATTGCCGCAACTCCGTCGTCATCGATCCATATGGACCTTCGATCAATACGCGCGTGCCCGGTCGTAGTTTCGCGGCTCGGTTACTGCCATCTCCGAGTGTGGTTTTTGACGCTCAAGCGTAAATGGTTCTCCGTAGGAGCAGCCGAAATGCTGTATGGGTTTGCCCGTGACCAACCTGGTCCGTCAAGAAATCGCCAAATGAAGAATTGTCCCGACTTTGTACGCAATCTATTGAGTTTGTATCCTTCAACATTCACCGTAGCAACATCGCCTACTCCAGCCTCCACAGATATAACTCTGACTCTGTGATACAGAGAATTGAAGAGTGGAAGAACAACTCTGAAAGCCAAGACCGCAATCAGAGTAGCTGCGTAGAAGGACCACCAATAGATTTGCGCAAATGTTGAGTGAAAATCGGCTCCATCAAGTATTTGATGTGGCAGCGCCAATCCCATTCCCAAATATGCATAGAGATGTAATAGGTGCCACGACTCATACCTAAGTCGTCGTCTTGCTGCTTTCACTGAAGTAAATACAACGACAAATATCATCACGGTTCCAACGCTTGCCGCTAGCAACCAACTTTCATGTATGAATAGTTCCCAAAGCACAGCGCCATTGAGACGACCAACACGATTCAAGCGTTGAGCAACGAATAGCAGAATGTGGGCACGTGTCCCCAAAGCTCTCTCGATCCCAAGGAATACGAGCGAGCATTAGGACTTGCAAGAGCATGAAATCCGAAGAAAGCAACCCCCGTCAGCAAACCTAGCGAACCAAGTCCTGAATCCACCGTCGTCAAAACTTTGGATGCCTTGATAGCGAAGCCACAGGCACAGAACGAATAGAATTGAAAAAATTGCAAAGGGAGCAACAATGTCAGGCCCATTGGAATCGAGTTCGTTTTAAAGCAACAGAGTTTTCTTGCTTGTGAGTCATAGTGACAACAACTTTGTCTTTGGGTTCATATCTCGAGCATAAATATGCAAACTTAATTCAAACTAAACTATCCGAAACAATTGGCAGGGTGATGCTAAATGTGCTTCCTTTCTCTATCTCTGGCTATCAACTGAAATTAATCCTTCATATGAATTAACGATCTGTTCGGCAATTGACAAATCCAAGTCCATATCCCGCACTCGTCTCACTTCTGGCTTTATCAGCTCTGTAGAAGCGCTTAAAGATGTAATTCACATCGTCTTCTCCTATGCCAATACCTTCATCGCGAACCTGAATCAAAACTGAATTTTCACCAACACTCGTCTTTATTCTCTATCACGCTATTCGAATTGCTATATTTGATAGCGTTATCCAAGAAGAATCGTCAGCAATTCAACTAACTTTTGCCCATCAATACGGACCAAGGCATCAACAACCTCCCGCTGCACAATTATCCCTTTTGTAATAGCAATGGGTGATACTCGATTGCATGCCTGATTGCATTGCAGTCGAAAGTTGAGCCGACCCAACACTGCCTTTAGCAAATGCAGGCACTTGAATGAGTTCGATCAAGCCATCCGTGAGCATATTCAGATTGCTTACTTCTTCCAGACTCATATCAATGTCTTCTTTTCAATTCGACTTGATCGTCTGCAATGTGACGTCGCGCTCCCTCTAGCGCCAATTGCAGTGTTGTCAGCGGAGTGCGAAGTTCATGGGATGCATCAGCAAACGAATCGGTTCTGTTCGTCCAACATTTCCTTAATCGTCGTAGTGTGCGACCAGCGAGAAAAATACCCTCCAACACCAGAAAAAAACTATTACTCCCAAATTTATAAGGATCAAACTGAAGCAAGAGCGACTCTTTTGAATCTTCGAGGTCGGAGACAGTTAAATTGACTATTTGCTGTTCGCCATTGGGGTTTCTGGGGTTTTCCCACCATCCTGGTCAATTTCAACCTTAGAAATAAGCCGATCAATCTCCCTGATAGAGCTTTGATAGTAAAGCGCACTAAAACAGATGCAAATTGCGGTAATAATAATCAAGTACCAAAGTGTCAATTTAATGCGGGCAGGTTTAAACATCGCTGATCCTGTAGCCAAATCCCTTTTCTGTCGTAATAAGTCTCTGCGCAAATGGTTCATCTATCTTCTTGCGTAGTCGATTGATATAAAACCTCAACATTATTAGGACCTACTATTTGCGTTGTAATCCCAGACACTATTTTATCAACTGTTCTTTAGTAACTATGTAATTTTTTCTAAACATCAAATGTTTCAGAATTAAAAACTCTTTGCGTGAAAGTTTGATTGCCTGACCAGAGCGTCTTACTTCAAAGGTTACGGTGTTGAGTTCAAGATCGTGACTCGTTAGAATTTTCTCGGTTATCGGATGTGGACGTCGAATCAAAGCTCTCACTCGTGCCAACATTTCGCCAATTGAAAATGGTTTCACCATGTAGTCATCAGCGCCGCTATCCAAGCCGTCAATCTTGTTCTTTTTCCTGCCCTTTGGCAGTGAGCATCATGATTGGGGTATTGCTCCCGGAATCTCTGATTTTTCTTGCAGAGCGTTAGCCCGTCAATTCCCGGAATAAGCCAATCAAGTATGAATAATTCATACTTGTCCCCCTTGGCCATATCCAGTCCGGTCAAACCGTCATAGGCAAGATCTACAACATAATTTCTCGCGCTGCAACTCTCTTTTAATAAGACCAGCAATCTTGTGGTTGTCTTCAACAACCAAGATGCGCATATGTCCAATCTAGCCACGCAAACTTAATTAGACCTTAATTCCGCCTTATGAATTTGCCCTTCTCTTCACAAGAAATATGCAGGCAATCCCCGCGATAGCGGCCATCGAAGCTGAGAAGAACCAGAGGTGATGGAAATTGTTGAGCACCTCGCCTGAGCTCTTCGGAGTTCCTACCAATACCACCAAGATAGCAACACCAATGGCGCCACCAATTTGTCTGGCAGTTTGGTTAACTGAACTTCCTACTGCATATCGTTCTGGATTGAGATGTGAAACCGCACTTGCTCCAAGTACTGGGAAGGCAAGTCCGATTCCAATGCCGATAACAATTGTCGCTGGAAGCCAACTTGTGAGATAGGCAGGTTGTGTACCAACTCGCAATGCGAACAATAAGCAATCCGAGTGTGAAAATTGAAGTACCGAATAAAAGGATTCGTCTAAAATCCAACACGGTTAGCAAGTTGACCTGCAGGACCAGCAATGATTGCGACGACCAAAGGTCCTGGAGTTATCGCTAAACCAGCCATCATGATCGAGTAATGCCAAAACGCCTGTAAGGAAGAGAATGTTGCCGAGCAACATCGCAAAGAATCCCATGGAGTATAAAAATGTCGCGATATTGGAAACGCTAAAGGTACGTTCATGAAAGAGAGTGAGATCGAGTACGGGTTCTGGATGGTGTGCGCAGCGATTGAGGAAAATAGCTCCCAAAATAACTGCAACGCCTAGCGCACCAAGGACGCCAGTGCTTGTCCAACCCCATCGTGGACCTTCGGTAATTGCTAAGACCAAACTGGCCAGCGCGCCCGACACAAATACAGCACCGAGGTAATCAGGTGCAGGGCGTTGGGCGTTTCCATTTCCAAATGGGAAGAACGCGACGCCCAAATCGCATACGCAAATAAACCGATAGGTAAATTCACAATAAATGCCCAGCGCCATCCACCGGCTGTTACAAGAGCGGCTCCAAGTGTGGGACCAGTTGCAATCGCTAACGCACTAATGCCGCCCCAGAGAGAAACAATCTGTGTTCGTTTTTTCCTTCGGATATGCAGCTAATAAAAGACTTAGTGATGCGGGGCATCAAGGCAGCAGCACCCGATCCTTGAATAACACGTCCGGCAATCAGCAATGGAATAGATGGGTGCGATTGCGCAGAGCAATGAACCGAGTGAGAAAATTCCAAGTCCGATATTGAATACTCGCTTGCTCCCCAGTCGATCAGCGGTACGACCGGCAATAAACCAATAGCGAGCCATAAGTAATGGAATAGCCAGTAATGACCCAAGCCAACGCAGCGGTGGAGTCACCAGGAAAGCTCCGTTGGAGTGAAGGAAAGGCAACATTGACGATGGAGAGGTCGAGGGAGGCGATAAATACGCCTAGTGAAGTAACAAGAAAGACCAGTTTTTGAAGCCTTTTTGCGGCGAAATCAATGGGTGCAGCCATGGTAGATAGTGTCATGCAACTCACCCTAACACAGTGCGTTTTAAGATGCAACTGACTATGATTGAGCCATGGAACGTAAGAGTTTTTCCAAAATGGACTGCTCGATTGCCCAATGCCTTGAGGTTGTCGGCGAGTGGTGGACGATGCTCATCATTAGGGACGCATTTTTAGGTGTCACTCGCTTCGATGCCTTTCAAGAACGCCTCGGCATTGCGCGCAACATACTTCAACAGCGTCTACAGAAATTAATTGATACGGGAATTATGGAGCGCGAGACTTACTCCGAACACCCTCTTCGCTACGACTATCGCCTCACCGAAAAAGGCAAAGACTTATGGCCAATCGTGAATGCGATGCGTCAATGGGGCGATCAATATGCAGCGCCCAATGGAGCTCCAAGAATTCTCGTTCATCAAACATGTGGTCACTCCACAAAGGACACATCGTCTGCAATGAGTGCGGCGAGGAAATGAACCTTCGCAATATCCGTTCAGTTCCTGGCAAAGGACGAGTCGATACTTTGAATTCTTAACCACCAAGAGAATATGACGACTATCCACAGTCCTTACTGAAAAGACGTAACCCCGGCAGCATGCTTGCGCAGAGGCTTACCGGGGTCTTCGAGAGTTATGTTACTTGATTTTCACAAGTGGAACATTGTTTTGTAAATTCCTTTGCTCGCCACATTTGTCATTGCACAAACAAATGTGTGATTTTCACAAGTGGAACATTGTTTTGTAAATTCCTTGCTCGCCACATTTGTCATTGCACAAACAAATGTGTGACTTAAATTGCTAAGCAATGCAACATGCCTATGTGCATGTGTTGCCAGCGCAATGACGGTACCAGTTTCACATTATTAAGAACGAGGTAGGTTCTTCACTCGCAATGACCCATCTTCACCGAAGATCCCTGGCCATACTCCTGGTCGTCGAACAGATAGCGTGCCATCGGAATTCACGTCGAAAATTCCCTGACCAGACCCAACTGGTATCCATGCTCGAGGACTTGTACCAACTCCAGGATTAGGAACAACCTCGCTAGCAATAATTACGTACTCCTTATCTCGAGTGACTCGGTCGCTAGCCGTTTCAGCCTCATTGGACTTTGAGATAACTGGCTGCCTAATGACAATTGATTTACCTACTAGTCTCCGGTCGCCACGCAAGACATCGTCGACGACTGCTGAAACTAGTTCAACTGGCAATCCTGGTTGACCCTTGTAGTCCGGCAAACCATCTTTACCAAAATCTAAATACTCCACGGGCGAGGAAGTGACGGTCACTCGTAACGTGGCGTCTGTCGCTGAGAGCAATTCAGAGTAGGACGAGTACCCGACTGGCGCGTCGAAAAAGACGATTGAACGAGTAGGAACGTCGCTTGGATGCCCATTTAGCCACAGTCCCGTTATGGCACCGCTGGCAAGTAAGGAAAAAAACGAATATGAAAATTTTTTGATTAGCTCTTAGTGACCAAAACATCAATCGTCTCCCCATTTAACTATTGACGGCATTGGCGCCGTCGATATCGTCAGCGGCAGGCGTCGTAATTGTGCAATCAGTCATATAGCCCACATCCGCGCGCATGATTCGACAAAGGGTAGAAACATGCGCCAATCCATAGGCGTGGCCCAATTCATGCGTTCCAATTCTCTGTTTTTGGCTTGTCGTTCGACTCGGTGCTTCGTCCGTGTTCCAGATAAAATTAACTTCATTACCTGAGTACACACCTCCTCCGGTGCACGTGGCTTCAATCTTTGCGTAAAAAGTATTTGCACCGTAAGCATCATCGGTCACATTCACCTCGGGATCTAGCGAAAGCGACTCTTCCGAAAAATATCCAGGTGTTGAAGTGGCATTCCAAGCATTGGCGCCATACTTCGTGGCATCAACATACGATGACTCGGCAACGGAGAAAAATCTGTAACTGATGGGATCGATGGACCCAGAAGAATACTTGCACCCCGAAGTGGCGTAGGCATACGCAAAGGTTGTCAATCCGAAACCGAAAAGTACACCGACAAGCGCAATTGTGATGGAACTAAAGACAATTTTATGTTTCAAGTTTTCCCCGATCACGATTGAGACATTTTTCACACTCTAACTCCAATTGCGATAAGTACATAGGCAATACTCAGATGACCGATCAGACTTGTCGCGAGATTAAGCGATTAGAAATCACCGATTCTAAGCAACCAACATTCCTAGGCTCGATCCTTACGCGTCCATTTCTCTAAATGTTCACGCCATATGCTCCAATATCACGGTTGATGCACTTCTCCAGCAAAATTTTTTTCTACCGATCAAGAATATTAAGCACAGGCGAATATCCATCACCAGTTTTTCTTTTCGCGATTCCACTTATCGCTTCAAGTGCAACACGATTAGCCAGGAGTGCGGTGACGTCAGAACTGTCATAAGGCGGAGAAACTTCGACGATATCGATTCCGACAATTGGTAGTTCCACGCAAATTCTGCGGACTGCTTCCAATAGTTCTCGACTTGTCATCCCACCAGTTCTGGGGTTCCTGTACCGGGAGCCATGCCTGGATCAACTACGTCAATATCGATAGAGAGAAAGACTCCATCACAATCGTCAAGCAATTGGGTAAATGATTCGTCGAGCACTTCCTGCATTCCTCGATGGTGAATTTCAGACATTTCATATGACTTCATTTTTTGATCGCGCATCCAGTCAATCGTTGCTGGTT
This sequence comes from Actinomycetota bacterium, assembly GCA_037200085.1. GTDB lineage: Bacteria > Actinomycetota > Actinomycetes > Nanopelagicales > Nanopelagicaceae > QYPT01. The sequence goes on along the minus strand of JBBCHT010000009.1, from coordinate 110,115 downwards.
CTGGCCAATAGCCGCGCAATCCAAGTTGTAAGAAACGATCGCCACGCACTGCACCAGATTCGATGAGTCTGCGCATCGGAGTTCCATGTCCAACCAAAGAACCGAACTGGTTCTCCCCCGTATCAGCATGGGCATCAAAATGAATCATGGAAATTTTTCCAAAGCCACGATGATTGGCGATTCCCGTTACATCAGCAGATGCAATTGAATGATCGCCCCCGAGCACCAATGGAATTACTCCTGCCCGAGACAATTTTTCGGTAGCGCTTTCCAAAACTTTGAGCGAGGAGACGAGATCTCCGCCCGGCATTAATAAATCCCCGGCATCTTTAACGTTGAGATCTTTAAGCCCGTCAACTCGAAGAGAGAGATGCGGTCGTGCGCCGTCGTGAGGTAAATAGTCGGCGCCACGAATTGCTTGCGGGCCAAACTTCGCACCTGAACGGTACGAGGTTCCACTATCAATCGGAGCGCCGAGAATAACCACTTCGGCATCGGAGTAACTTGCAGGATCATCCAAATCACATCTCGGAACGCCTAAAAAAGTGAAATCTGGTCCATACATATTGCCAATGTTGGTCACCTATTCAGGGTAACGCATCAGGGATTAGGAATCGAAGCCCAAACCAAACCAATCGAGAACTTTGAGCCAAAGATTTCGTTTACCTTGATGAGAATCGGCGCGATTGATCGACCATTGGGTAATGCGGATGAAAATAAAACGAAAAGGTTCGGGTGGAAATGGAATCGGTTTCTTTCGAACCATTTTCAATCGAGTTCGTTCTGTGTCTCTGCCATCGAGTAAATCCAAAAGTGTGGCAGCGCCAAAGCGTGTTGCCGCGACACCCAAACCCGTGTAGCCAAGTACATATCCCACTTTTCCTTTGTGAGAGAGTCCCCAGAAAGGCGAGAAGCGAGAACAGGTGTCGATCGCTCCACCCCACCCATTGAGTGAAGGAGATACCTTCGAGTTGCGGAAATGTTTTAAGGAAATTGTCAGCCAAAGTTGCATAAGTATCTGGACTAAATTCATATTCCTGACGGACTTTGCCACGAAAGTTATAGATCGCTTCAAATCCACCCCAAAGAATTTCACCATCATTTGTTAGTCGGTAATAGTGGAATTGATTACCTGCATCGGAAATTCCTTCGCGGTTTTGCCAGCCAATACTCTCGCGCTGCTCTTTTGTCAGTGGTTCAGTAACAAGTTGGTAGTCATAAACTGGAATTACATATTTGCGAGCACTGCGAATGAGTGATGGAAAAACATTGGTTGCTAGTGCAACCTTCTTTGCGCGTACTTTTCCGTAAGAACTATGGACGATTACTTCGTCAGCATCATCTTGGAGCCAATCAACTTTTGAATTTTCGAAAATCTTTACACCTAGCGAAAGACAGACCCGCTCTAGCCCCCAAACCAATCGCGCGGGGTCAACAAGAGCGGTGCCATCGTGGTCGAAGAGAGCTCCGACATATCTAGGTGAATTCACTCGCTCCTGCACTTCGGATTTACCTAGGTAATCAACATTGTCTCCATAAGCATTCCGAAGAGCAGCTTCCTCTTTCATGCCTTCTAGTTGCCAAGGCTCGACGGCAACTCTTAATTCACCTGTTCGTTCCCAATCGCATTCAATGCCATATTTTTCAATTGTTTCTTCGATGGCATCGAGGTTTTCTCGTCCGAGCTGTTCGATAATTCCATTTCACCTTTAAAACGGCTATATCCATTCATGAATCCGTGAGTAAGTGATGAATTGCAAAAACCGCCATTGCGCCCAGAAGCACCCGCTCCTGTTTCGCGTTGTTCAATGATCACTACTTCACGAGAGGGGTCATCTTCTTTCGCAAGTAGTGCGCTCCATAAACCTGTGTAGCCAGCACCAACTATGCAAAGGTCGGCAGAAATTTCTCCGATGAGCGCAGAGTGAGAATCAGGTTCAAGCGGGTCTTCATCTAGCCAATACAACATGGGTTGCAAATCCGCCAAATGGCGAAGAACTTTCGGATCGATGGTCTGCATGACGACTTTCCTGCATAGTTGTTAAACAATTTGTACGCGAAGGCTATCTCACCTTTTACGGTTAACGATTAGCCCCGCCACGACTACAAATAAAGCTAAGAAAAACATCGAAGAACCGATGACATTTGCTTGCGCAGGTATACCGCGCGCTGCAGAAACATAAACAAATTTCGGGAATGTTACGAGAGTTCCTGAATTAAAATTGGTAATAATAAAATCATCAAATGAAAGACTGAAAGCAAGAAGTGAAGCTCCTGCAATTCCAGGCATCACGAGTGGGAGCGTTACGCGTCGGAAAGTTTCAATTTCATTGGCATATAAATCCATCGCTGCTTGCTCAAGTCGAGGATCCAAACTCGCAATGCGCGCCTTAACTGTCACTACAACGAATGAAATACAGAACATGACGTGTGCAATAACTGTTGGCCAAAACCCAGGATTGATTCGGAAAGCAAGAAATAGTGAGAGAAGCGAGGCACCGAGTACCACTTCTGGAGTTGCCATAGGAAGAAATATCAGAAGATTGGTGGCAGAACGACCTCGGAAGCGATGGCGACCAAGTGCGAATGCAATCAGAGTTCCAAGAATCGTGGCAGTAACTGTGGCCAATAGACCAATCTTGATGGAGTTGCCGAGCGCCGAACAAACTTCAGGTGCACCGCATGGGTTCTTCCAATTGTTGAAAGTAAAACCTTTCCATGTCAGGTTGCTCTTTCCGGCATCATTAAATGAAAATGCGAAGGTGTAGATAACTGGAATAAATAGATAAGTGAAACCAAGAAATGCATAAATGCGAATTAAGTTGCGGCCAAACCAACGAGAAACGCGTTTGCCAAGTGGAATAGTCGGAACTGGAACAAGACTCATACGAGTTCATCCGTTCCTGATCGGCGAATATAAAGGGTGACCAAAATCAAGATTGCTGCCATTAACATGAAGGAAAGAGCGGCGCGGTTGGGTAATCGACGATTCTGAAGAAGCGAGAATCAATAACATTTCCAAGCATTGTCGTATTCGGATTGCCAAGAATTGAAGCATTGACATAGTCACCAGCCGCAGGAATGAAAGTTAGCAACGTTCCTGCTACTACTCCAGGCATCGATAATGGCAAAGTCACTTTTCTAAATGTTGTGAAGGCATTCGCATAGAGATCATTTGATGCTTCCAAAGTTCGTGGATCAATTCGCTCCAGAGATGCGTATAAAGGCAGAGTCATGAAAGGTAAGAAGTTGTACGTCATGCCCGTGACAACTGCCAATGCGCTAGCAGTCAGAGTCGTATTTTCACCAATGATGTGGAGTGATCTAAGAGCCGGAACCACAAATCCAGATTCGCCGAGAATTTGTTTCCATGCGACGGTACGAAGTAGAAAAGAAGTGAAAAAAGGAGCGACAACTAAAACTAAGAGTAGGTTCTTATAGCGACCTGATCTAAATGCGATTGCATAAGCTAAAGGATAAGAAATGGCTAGTGCAAGAAGCGTTGCCAACGTTGCGTAAATAAATGAGCGAGCGAATTGTTCTCGACTTGCGACAAATGCGTCAATGTAATTTGCGAATCTAAATTTCTGAACATACTGCCCGATATCTCCCCCAGGTACCGGAACTTGAGTTGAAGTTCCAGCCAAGTTAATGATCGGCAATACAAAAAATGTGAAGAGCCAGATCAATCCCGGAGCAAGAAGAAGGTAGGGCAGTCCGCCTTTCTTTCCCGCAGCGCCTTGGGCTCGAGTGACAACGGCCTGCAGATAAGCCATTAGTCCAACTCGTCCAACTCTGCACCTGCGTTGACATCTTGCGATCCATCAAGTCCAAATGTGAATGGCGCATTCCATGAAAGAGAAACAGAATCACCTGGACGAAGGGTTGGAGTGCCTCCATCGTTCTGTTCGAAAACCATGAGCTCTTGCTTCCACGGCATTTCAACGACGTATTGAGTACTCACGCCAACAAATGAAACATCCGAAACAATTCCCCCCGAAAGCGCATTTCCTGTTGTCGGAACATCTGGTAAATCAATCCGAATTTTTTCGGGACGGATTCCAACCAGAACAGAGGCACCTTCAGCATTGTTTCTATTTTTCGGCATAGAAACCTTTTGACCATGCAAGTCAACAACTACCGAATCACCGCTGGAATCGCCAATTGTTCCGCGAATTAAATTGGATTGTCCTAAGAAATTTGCAACAAATGCAGTAGCTGGTGACTCGTAGAGTTCGGCAGGTGAACCCATTTGTTCAATTCGTCCTTCATTCATAACTGCAATCGTGTCCGCCATTGTCATAGCTTCTTCTTGGTCGTGCGTAACGTGCACGAAGGTAAGTCCGACTTCGGTTTGAATCCACTTAAGTTCAATCTGCATCTGACGACGCAATTTCAAATCGAGTGCTCCAAGTGGTTCGTCAAGAAGCAAGAGTGCGGGGCGATTGACAATTGCTCGCGCGAGAGCGATGCGTTGTTGTTGGCCACCTGATAATTGAGTTGGTTTGCGATCTGCGTAATGTGGAAGTTCAACTAAGGCAAGAACTTTGTCTACTTGCTCTTTAACATCTTTGATTCCACGCCGACGCAATCCGAATGCGATATTTTCAAAAATTGTTAGGTGTGGGAAGAGCGCATAATTTTGGAAAACAGTATTTACAGGTCGCTGATACGGCTTCTTTGTAGTGATATCAGTCGTACCAATATGAATAGATCCAGCAGTAGGTTCTTCAAGACCAGCAATCATTCGCAAAGTCGTGGTCTTGCCACAACCTGATGGTCCAAGAAGTGCGAAGAAAGAACCTTCAGGAATTGTCAGCGTTAAATCATCGACAGCTGTGAAATCCGCAAATGATTTTGTGATGCGCGTGAGTTTGAGATCTCCGTGCGCGGAAGTCGAAGCGTCGGACACTAGTTGCCGGAGGCTGTTTGGAATGCCGTAGAGAAGGTGGTCTCCTCAGCTGGCGTCAACGAACGGAAAACTTTCACCTTTGAAAGTGCATCCGCATCAGGGAAAATAAATGGACTTGCTGCCAGTTTTGGATCCAGCTTTTCCATTTCTTCTTGCGCACCCTGTACTGACAAATGTAATTGACATATTGGGCGACGAGGGCCGCGACAGATGGCTCGTAATAGTAATTCATGACCTTTTCAGCGTTTGTTTTATTGGTCGATGTAGATGGAATCATCATGTTGTCGCTCCATAAAGTTCCGCCGCTATCTGGTACCGCGAAATCAAACTTTCCATCATTCTCTGTGGCCAATTGGAAGACGTCTCCCGACCATCCAATGACAGCAACTGCATCACCGCTGATGAGATCTTCTTTGTAACTATTTCCAGCAACTTTGCGAATGAATCCATCAGAAATCATTTTCTGTAGGAAATCAATTCCATTCATGAATTGAGCTTCTGTGAAATTGGATTCAATATCAACGCCTTGATATTGCAGAATGATTCCCATTGTGTCGCGCATTTCTGAAAGTACTTCAATTTTTCCCTTGTTAGCGGGGGCAAAAAGTTGATCGACGGTATGGATGCCTCCAGGCAACTTCTCTTTATTCCAACCGAAACCAGCAAAGCCCGTTTGCCACGTTAAGGAATTTTTTCGACCTGGGTCAAACCCGACGTTGGATAATTTTTCAAGAATATTTTTCTTATTCGGAATAGTTTTTTCATCAAGTTCTTGCGTATAACCGAGGCGAATCCATCGTCCAGCCATCCAGTCGGTCAACGTGACAATGTCGTAACCAATATCTTGACCAAGTTTTAACTGTCCTTGAACTTTTCCATAAAACTCATCGTTGTCATTGACATCTTCTTGGTAGGAAACTTCTATTCCTGATTCTTTTTGGAATGCCTCGAGAGTTGGATACTTCTTTGTTTCAGAGTCATAATCTAAATAAAGAGTCCAGTTCGCCCATCGAACTGTTCCGCCAGTATCTTTTCCGCCATCCGATGCGCTATCTGCTTTCTTACTACACGCAGCAAGAAGTCCTACTGCTCCAATTCCACCAGCTCCTGCTAAAAATCCACGACGAGAGACTTGAGCACGAATCAGTGCACGAGTTTCGGGTGAGAGTGGATTACTAGGTGTCATGAGAACTCCTACTCGGTATCGGTTAGTCGCGTCTATTGAGAGTGAAAGTTTAAGCCTTTAGGTTGCTCATTACATGCTTTATACGCGTGTAATCTTCAAATCCATAGCCCGAAAGATCCTTGCCATATCCCGATCGTTTGAAACCTCCATGAGGCATTTCCGCAACAATTGGAATATGGGTGTTGATCCATACGCATCCAAATCAAATGCTTTCGCCAATCTCATTGCTCGCCCGTGATCTCGGGTCCACACACTTGACGCAAGGCCATATTCGACTCCATTGGCGAGCGCGATGGCTTCTTCTTCGGTCTCAAACTTTTGAATCGTGATAACAGGTCCAAAAATTTCATTCTGAATCATCTCGTCTTCCTGTTTCAAATCTGCGATCACAGTTGGTGGGAAGAAAAATCCAGGGCGAGATATCGTCGCTCCCCCAGCGACCACTCTGGCGTGAGATGGTGCGCGATCCACGAACCCACTCACTCGAGCCAATTGATTGGCATTGTTTACCGGGCCAACGAGGACATCTTCATCGGGCATACCTACGGCAATATTGTTGAGAGCTTGGTTGGCTAGAAGTGAAACCATCTCGTCGTACACCCCAGATTGGACAAGTACTCGGGTCGCTGCAGTGCAATCTTGGCCAGCATTAAAGAAACCGGCGATTGCAATGCCTTCGGCAGTGGCTTCCAGATCAGCATCATTGAATACCACAACTGGCGCTTTGCCGCCGAGTTCGAGATGAACTCGTTTGAGTTGTTTTGCAGCAGAGGTGGCAACCTCGATACCTGCACGGATTGAACCCGTAATGGAAACCATTGCGGGAATTGTGTGGTCAACGAGAGCTCGACCTGTATCTCGCTCTCCGCAGATAACGTTGATGACGCCGTCAGGAAGAAATTCCGACATAACTTTCGCCATAAATACTGTACTTGCAGGTGTTGTATCACTTGGTTTGAGAACAACGGAGTTGCCAGCGGCAATTGCAGGCGCCCATTTCCAGACCGCCATCATCATCGGGTAATTCCATGGAGTGACTTGAGCACAGACTCCAATTGGTTCTCGGCGAATGAAGGACGTCATCCCGTGCATGTATTCACCGGCAGATTTACCTTCAAGATTTCGAGCAGCACCTGCGAAGAATCGAATCTGATCAATCATCGGAGGAATTTCCTCCGACATCGTCACTGCGATGGGCTTACCTGTGTTCTCACTTTCAATCGCGACGATTTCCTCCGCGTGAGTCCTCCAAAGCATCGGCAATTTTTAGTAACGCTCTTTGGCGTTCGCTCGGTGTCGAATCTCGCCAACCTTGGAAGGCGTTGGCAGCTGCCTTAAGGGCTCGATCAACATCAACCTCGTTGGAGTTTGGCGCTTGTGCATACACCTCGCCTGTGGCTGGATTGGTAATGGGGGTCAACTCCCCTGAAGCGCTTTCAACTTCTTGACCGTTGATGAGGTTAGTCAGGGTGAGCATTAGGCATATCTCCTATGGTCGGATCAGGTCAGAGGGTACGCCCTGGTTGTTACTTGGCATAGCCCCTCCACGCAGGCATTTGTGCGAATTTGGTTAATTTTAGGTTAAAAATGTGCGGATATCGTTGTTAATGACCCAAAAATGTGCGAATTCCTTTGCTTTTGGCTCATAAGTGCGAGAGGCTCTGCCCATGACTTCCAAAACCAAACCAGTCTTGGATGACACCTCCCGCGCGATCATTGAACAGCTCCAGATCGACGGGCGGAAGCCTTATGCCGCGATCGGGGCAGCAGTTGGGCTTTCCGAGGCGGCGGTTCGTCAAAGGATCGCCAAGTTAATTGAAGCCGGAGTCATGCAGGTGGTTGCGGTCACCGATCCACTCACAGTGGGCTCATATCGAATGGCCATGATCGGAATCAAAGTAGAAGGAGATCTCACCGCTGTTGCTGATCAACTTTCGCACTACAAAGAAGTGGATTACGTCTTGGTCACCTCGGGTGGCTTTGATGTGATGGCCGAAGTTATTTGCAATGACGATGAACATCTTCTCGAATTATTGCAACGCATTCGTGCGTTGCCTCAAGTGCGCAGTACGGAGAGTTTCATCTACTTGAAATTGCGCAAACAGCTCTACAACTGGGGAACATAAAATGGCAACGACAAGTACTTTCGACAACGTTCAATTCTTTGATTCAGATCTCGAATCAAATTGGTCCAATCGCGCAAAAGAACATCTCTGGATGCACTTCTCGCGAATGGGTGCATATGAAGATGGTGGATCAATTCCCATCATTGTCAAAGGCGAAGGCGCATATATCTATGACGACCGTGGCAAGCGATACTTCGATGGAATTTCCTCACTCTTCACGGTTCAACTCGGTCATGGTCGAGAAGAGCTTGCCGACGCCTACGCCAAACAGATAAAAGAAATTGCCTACTTCCCTATTTGGTCCTACGCACATCCTCGTGCGATTGAACTTGCCGAGAAATTAACTGAATTGACTCCCGGAGATCTCAATCACGTTTTCTTTAGCGCATCGGGCGGTGAAGCAATCGAAACTGCCGCAAAGTTAATCAAGCAATATTTCAAATTAACTGGCAAGCCGATGAAACATAAAATTATCAGTAGGCACGTGGCTTATCACGGAACGACTCAAGGTGCGCTCTCCATCACAGGAATTCCTGCCGCTAAACAATTTTTTGAACCGCTCATCACTGGTCATCACAAAGTTCCCAACACCAATTTCTACCGCGCTCCTTTAAATCATCGTGACTCTTTCGAAGAATTTGGCCAATGGGCAGCAAATCGAATCGAAGAGGCAATCATTTTTGAAGGTCCAGAAACCGTTGCGGCAGTTTTCCTCGAACCCGTTCAAAATTCTGGTGGATGCTTTCCACCACCGCCGGGATATTTACAACGCGTCAGAGAAATTTGTGACCATTACGACGTCATCATGGTCTGCGATGAAACCATCAACGCCTTTGGACGTATTGGTGAATATTTTGCTTCGACTCGATATGGAGTTGTGCCTGACATCATTACCTGCGGAAAGGGAATGACATCTGGCTATTTTCCAATGGGGGCAATGATTGCAAATGAGCGACTCTATGAACCATTCCGAAAAGGCACGAACACATTTCTTCATGGATTCACCTTTGGTGGACATCCAGCAGGAGCTGCAGTTGCCCTTGCTAATCTTGAGATATTCGAACGAGAAAAAATCAATGAAAATGTTCGAAATAATGAAGGTGCCTTCTTAGCAACGCTTGAAAGACTCTATGACTTGCCCATCGTTGGCGATATTCGAGGTGCCGGATATTTCTACGGAATAGAAATGGTTAAAGACAAGGCAACTCGAGAGACTTTCACTAGCGAAGAGAGCGAAAAATTATTACGTGGCTTTCTTTCAAAAGCGCTATTCGACAATGGTTTGTATTGTCGAGCCGATGATCGCGGAGACCCAGTTATTCAATTGGCTCCTCCACTCTTCTGCGACCAGAGCCATTTCGATGAAATTGAATCGATATTGCGCTCAGTTCTCACTGAAGCCGCCTCCATAATTTTGTAGTCAGCTCATGAATCTTTGGTGGACTCTGACAGAGCGTCCACACTTTTCGCCCACTGAACTCTTTCAAAAATGGGATGTGGTCATTGTCGGTGGCGGGTTCACGGGACTATGGACAGCTCACCACTTAATTTCGTCAAACCCTAGATTGAAAATCGCCGTTCTAGAAAAGGATCGAGTGGGTTCTGGTGCAAGTGGGCGAAATGGTGGATGGATTTCGGCTCTCTATCCGGTCACCAAAGAACGCACCGAACTACTTGATGCACACTTAATTCAATCCATTGATGAGATTGGAGATTTTGTATCGCAAGCGAAGATCGATTGTGGCTTTATCAAAGGTGGTTCACTTTCAATAGCCAGAAATTACGGTCAACTCAGAAGATTGCAGAAAGAAAGTCACGACGTGCTCCTGAGCAGCAAAGAAACTCGAGAGCGAGTCAATTTCGAGGGAGCACTCGGAGCGACTTTCACTCCTCATTGCGCTCGAATTAATCCCGCACAACTTGTCGTTGGACTCGCTCAGTCGCTGGCATCCCGCGGAGTTCAGATTTTCGAAAATACGCCTGCAGAAATTTCTTTCAATAAAACAGTCACCGTAAATGGAAATCTGGTTAACGCTGACTTTGTCGTTCGCGCGATAGAGGCGTATCACTCACAATCTCGAGATCAAATCCCCATCTACTCTCTGATCGTTGCCACTGATCCGCTCCGGCTTCCACTTTCGATGAAATTGGAGTCAAGAATTTCGAAACATTCGCCGAAGCTTCACACCTCATTACTTATGCCCAAAGAACTTCGGATAATCGATTGTTAGTTGGTGGACGAGGCGCACCATATTCCTGGGGTTCGAAGCGAAATGACAGAATGGAAAGCCATACAAAGAGTCATCAACGATTGAGGCAATTAGCCCAAAGTTGGTTTCCAATTCTTAAAAATGAACAATTTACCTTTGCTTGGGGTGGTGCCGTGGGAGTCACGAGAGATTGGTCTCCTTATTTAAGGCACTCAGATAAATACGCCGAACTTGGCGGTTTTGTTGGCGATGGAGTAACCCTCTCCTACCTCACCTCTAAAGTGCTGAGTGAAGTAATTCATGGCAAAGTCTCACCTCTATCGACGTTGCCCTTTGTACAAAAGAGAAATAAAAGATGGGAAATCGAACCGCTGAGGTGGTTGGGAGTCAATGCGGCAATAAAAATTGCATCACTTGCAGATCGAGAAGAGGCATTCACCAACCGACCAAGTACCATCGCAAAAATATTTGAACCAATCTTTGGACACTGAAATGCATGACTTAACGTTCATGATCCTGACAGGTGGAAAGAGTTCCCGTTTTGGTTCAAATAAATCGGAGATCAATTTCGCTGGCACAACTCTGCTCAACCGACTACTGGAAAATTTGCCTCCCGCGGAAGTAATAATTGTCGGTCCGGAAGTCGCCACTTCACTGCAGGAAATAACTTTCGTACGAGAAGAACCAATCGGTGGAGGTCCAGTCGCGGCAATAGCGGCTGGAGTTGAGAAAGCCACTTCTGAGTGGGTTGTCGTTCTCGCCACCGACCTTCCATTTGCATCGGAAATTGTTCCGCTACTAGTTAACGCGATGAACCAAAAGATTGATGGAGTTATTCCGATTGATCAGGGTGGTCAACGTCAAATACTTTGTGCGCTTTATACAAAATCTGCGTTGAAACGCGCACTCGTAGCGATAGGAAACCCCGAAGGAAAATCAATGAAGTCGCTCATCAGTCAACTAAACCTTAGAGAGTTGTTGATTCCATCGAATACAATTGGAAAACTTATTGATATCGACACTCCAGAGGATCTTGCCAAAGCTCTTGAAATCCAACGCCAAGAAGAGAGTGAAAAATGAAGGAATGGATTGAAGCAGTACAAAAAGAACTTGGATTGAGTGTTTCACTCGATGTTGATTCAATTCTAGATGTTGCACGCGACGCTGCTCATACGATTGAGCGACCTGCTGCCCCAGTTACAACATTTTTGATGGGTTATGCAGTCGCACTCGGCGGCGATGCCCATGCTGTAGCGGACAAAATCTCTTCACTTGCAAAGGCGTGGCCTTCACATTCATGACCTCAACTTTGTTTGAACCAAGTTGGGATGAGGCTAGAGAAGCATCACGACTTTCAAGTAAATCACTCTCCAGTGAAATTATTCCGATCCCAGATTCCATTGATCGAATAAATTCTCAAGATCTCTTTGCGCTCTGCGATTTGCCTACCTATACAACTTCAGCAATGGATGGCTATGCAATCGCTGGAGAAGGTCCATGGAAAATTTTGGGCGAAGTACTCGCCGAAAACCTTCTGAATTATTCATCAACTCTGGCGAAGCTCTTCATATCGCAACTGGGGCGGTAATTCCTCAAGGTGTCGACTCTGTCGTCGAATGGGAGAGGGCCGAAATTGTTGGTGATCTCCTCCACGCCAATCCACGCTTTGGTTCTCATATTCGACCAGCGGGTGCGGAATGCAAGGACGGAGATCTTCTTGTACCTCGCGGAACACAGATAACGCCAGGAATTGCCGGACTTCTCTCCGCAGCTGGTCATGATCATATTTCTGTGACACGTAAACCAAGAGCAGTTATCTTCTTTCTTGGCGATGAATTGCTTCACTCTGGAATTCCACGTGGAGGAAAGGTACGAGACTCGATCGGACCACAACTTAAGACTTGGCTGACTCGACTTGGTGTTGAAGTAGTGAGTGAGTCCTACATTCCCGATGAACTCAATCAACTTATTTCACAGCGGATGGACCTCGTGATCACATTCATCCCCGCAACTAGATTCTTTGAAAGCAGATTACTTAGTTGATCGAGTTCGAAGTCGTCCGGGGCATCCGACTCTTCTTGCAAAACTCTTTCACTCAAGGCACGGTGAAAAACTCTTCCTCGGATTGCCTGGAAATCCGCAATCTTCCATTGTTGGACTCATGACGCTAGGCGCACCAGCAATCTCTTCGCTCCTTGGAAAGAACGTTGAAGAGTTGCCAATGGTCGTGACAAGGGATGAGTTGAGCGCTCCAGAAAACTTCAATCGACTTGTTCTTGGAAACCTTGTTGATGGCGAATTTATGCAAGGTAAGCATCTTGGATCAGCAATGCTTCGCAGCCTCGCTTTCGCAACAGGCTTTGCGGTAGCTCCATCGGGAGCCACTGCACCTGGTTCTAAAATTCGTTGGTTGAAACCTGCCATAACTCGCAAGAGATAGCATTACTCACTATGAGTGCAGAAAAATCTAGCGATTCAACCGCGCTGACCCATCTAGATTCGCAAGGTCAAGCGCACATGGTTGATGTCAGCGATCGAGAGGTAACGACGAGGGTCGCTCTCTGCTTCAGGTTCAGTATTGCTCAATCAGAATGTGATTACTTGTTTACGAGACAACTCCATTCCAAAGGGAGATGTCTTGGCGACAGCACGAATTGCGGGAATCATGGCAACAAAACGCACCTCAGAACTCATTCCACTATGTCATCCCATTGTTGTTCATGGAGTCGATGTCGCTCTTGATATTGATGACGATCGAGTACGAATCTGGGTTGAAGTGCGAACAAGTGATCGCACAGGCGTTGAGATGGAAGCCTTAACCGCTGTTTCAATTGCGGGATTGACAGTCCATTGACATGGTGAAATCACTCGACCCTGGAGCAGTCCTTACAGATATTCAGATTGAAAGCAAAGATGGCGGCCGCAATGGCGCATGGAATCGAAAGTGACTTCATTAACTGCGAGCGTTATCACTGCGAGCAATAGGGGCTTCGCAAGGAATTTATCAAGATTCAAGTGGGCAACTATTGGCAGATGGATTGGTCTCTCTCGGATTTCAGATTGCCGCTCAAATAATTCTTCCCGACGATAAAGCTCTCATTTCTCGACAAATAGAAGATGCGCTGGCCAAGAAAATTCGACTTATCGTGACAACAGGTGGCACGGGAGTATCGCCTTCAGATGTCACACCTGAAGCAACCGCTCCATGGATTGATAAATTACTTCCAGGTGTCAGTGAAGCGTTGCGCGCTTATTCACGGGATGCTGTACCTCTAGCAGATATTTCGCGCGGACTTGCTGGGACCAACGGAACTTCTCTGATCGTTAATCTACCGGGATCACCGGGTGGAGTTCGTGACGGTTTAGTCGTCATTGGACGTCTGGCGCCACATATATTGGATCAACTCTCTGGCGGAGATCATTGAGTTGTTGATGTCAAACCAAATCGTTCGTACAACAATTACTGAACTTCCCATCGACATTGGCGATCTCATTTCAAGCGTTGAATCACCGCATTGCGGCGCAGTTGTGACATTTGCAGGCAATGTTCGTTCAGAAGATAGCGGCAAAAAAGTACTTTCACTGAAATATGAAATTCATCCTACGACCGAAGCCAAACTTCAAAGCGTCGTCGAAGAAATCTGCGGCAAATTCGACATTCTCTTTGCAAGCGTTGCTCATCGCTACGGCGAGATACCAATTGGTGAAACTGCACTCGCTGTAGCAGTTTCATCTCCACATCGACAAGCTGCACTTGAGGCATGCTCACTGCTTGTTGATGAAATCAAAGCTCACATTCCAATTTGGAAATTTCAATCCTTCGTGGATGGAACGAGCGAATGGGTTAATAGCGCATGAGTCCCTTGGTCGATTCCTTTGGAAGAGTTCATCGAGATTTACGAGTATCACTTACAGATCGCTGCTCTCTGCGATGCACTTACTGCATGCCACATGATTTCGATGCATGGCTTCCTCATGAAGACTTGCTGACAACCAATGAACTTCTCACAGTTATGGAAGTAGCGATTTCCAATGGAATTACAGAAGTCCGTCTAACTGGTGGTGAACCACTCTTACGTCCAGACATTGTAGAAATTGTTTCGAGAATTAAATCCATTCCGCAAGCACCAGAACTCTCCCTTACAACTAACGGTTTGAAACTATCTAAATATGCCCAACCACTTTTTGACGCCGGACTTTCTCGAGGTCAATGTCAGTTTAGATACTCTGCAACGAGAGAGATTTAAAACTCTCACTCACCGTGATCGCATTTCAGATGTCTTCGAAGGACTTGCTGCTGCCCAAGTTGCTGGGTTGAAGCCAATCAAAATCAATGCAGTGCTTATGCGCGGCATCAATGATGACGAAGCTCCGGCGCTTCTCAAATGGGCTATCTCGGAGAACTTTCTACTGCGTTTCATTGAACAAATGCCATTGGATGCTGGTGGGATTTGGGATCGCTCCACAATGGTAACTTCCCAAGAAATTCATGAATCACTCTCTGAACATTTCTCACTCTCTCCTATTGAATCGAGAGGATCTGCTCCAGCCAGAAGAATTTTTGATTGACGGAGGTCCACACAAAGTTGGGAATTATTGCCAGCGTAAGTCAACCTTTCTGTGGAGCTTGCGCGATCGATTGCGACTCACATCGGATGGCCAACTCCGTTCATGCCTTTTCTCCCAAGAAGAGATGGATCTGCGAAAAGTCCTAAGAGATCCATCTCTGAGCGCAACTGATGTAAGAACGGAAATAAGCAAAAGATTCGAAAAAACTGTGGCAGGAAAACTTGCTGGTCATGGGATCAACGATCCGAGTTTCGTTCAAACCGGTTCGCCCAATGTCGGCTATCGGAGGTTAGTTAACCACCTGCAAATGGCGGCAAGATATCAACACTTTCTCCCTCTGTAAGTATCCGCGCAAAGTCTCGGCAAATTTCCCCATCAATCAAAATACTGCAACGGTTCAGTACTTGTTGCAACGTCGAACTTTCTCGAGAAAGCGATGCAAGAATTTCATTTAGGGTGTTTTGGTGAAACTTCAATAGAACTTGCTCCAAATGCATCGCGCGCAGCCGCATAGAAATTTACTTTTACCTTTTTTCCAGTCATGTCAGATCAATTCGAAAATGCTTGTCGAAGTTGATGTCGCAATAGATATACAACCAGAATCGCAACCAAAGCCATGACAGCGCTCAGCGCGTACGCCTCTGAAATATCTAGATCTGCGGAAAAATAAACTTGAATTGGCCATGTCTGCGTCACACCCGGAAAGGCGCCAGCGAACATCATCGTTGCACCAAATTCGCCAAGTGCTCTGGCCCAAGCCAATACGGCACCAGTTGCAATTCCATTTCGGGATTGCGGTATTGCTATGCGAAAGAAAATCATGCGCGGAGTGGCACGATCAATTTGAGCCGCATCTTCCAAATCCTGCGGCAAATGCCTAAATGTTGATTCAACAACGAGGGCTAGAAAAGGTGTCCCAACAAAGACTCCAGTCATAACAACTGCAGTTGTTGTGAAAGGCATTGACCAACCTGTCCAACAATCGTAAAAATATTTGCCGAGCAATCCGTTACGTCCGAGGAGGGCAAGTAACGCCATACCGGCAACAGTGGGAGGTAAAACAATAGGTGCCAAAACGAAAGGTCGAAGTAGATTGGAGAGAGTGCTATTTCCTCTGGCCAATACCCAGGCAAGAGGTACTCCAAGAACTATGCAAATTGCGGTGGCGAGAACAGATGTCCAGAGAGGAAAGTTTTATCGCACTGATCGAATTTGGTTCAGAGAGTTTGTCGAAGAGCGAATTCCAAGGAACTTTAGAAAATAGAGCCAGTAAGGGAAGTATGAGAACAAGCGCTGCGATTGATGCTAGGAACCAATTCCCGCCGTCAATTCGCTTCTTCATTGTGCCCTGACAAAACCTGCCTCAGACATAATTTTGCGGACCATTGGCAGAAAGCACCGCATCAACAAATGCTTGAGCTAACGTCAGATTTTTGCTGTCCGCAACAATTCCGATTGGATATTTCGTTGTGGCTGCCACAACGTCAGGAAAGCGAATTTCGCGAAGAACATCTTTATGAGCAACGAAAATCGCTGTGATAGGACGATTGCCGCATCGACTTCACCAGCGATTAACTTTGCGACAACACTTGGCGACATTTGCTTCAATATGAAACTGGCTTGCTCGTCACTTTGCGAAATGATGCAAGCGATGCATCGGCTACTGCACCGCATGGCGCAGTATGCGTGCATTGAATCCACTTCAAACCAGGCTTATTGAGATCTACAAGTTTGTTAATCTCGAATTTTCCAGTTTTTGGAAAGGCAACCACAATTCGATTTGCAGCAAAGAGTGAAGAAACTGGAACTCTAACTTTCGCTGTCGCCATATCTTTCTCCGAAGCAGATGCGAATACATCGGCAGGTGCGCCAGCAACGATTTGATTGGCCAGGACTGATGATGAAAGGAAAGAGAATTGCACCTTCACTCCAGGATGCTTCTTCTCAAATTGCGCTTGAATCAATGGAAAAGTCACATTCAAACTTGATGCGGCAAAGACTGTGAGAGTTGCACTCTCCCCTGCTTGGCTGAAAGTGGCGTTAAGCCCGGAGTTGAGAGACCGACAATAGCCAACGATGCAAGAAGCAAAACAGAGAGTGGCCTTTCGTTTCATGTCATTATCCTAACAGCGGTGTGTACGACTTTGCTTTTCCCTTTCGAGCAAATGCTAATAAGGTCAAGTTAAATTCATGTGCCAAATCAATTGCCAGTGATGTTGGCGCAGAGACTCCAACTAAAGCGGAAATCCCTGCTACAACTGCTTTTTGAACAATCTCGTAACCAACTCTGCCTGACACGACAATCGTCCATTCGGAGAGCGGAAGTGCGCCATCCATGAGTGCTGCCCCCAATTACTTTATCTACAGCATTGTGTCTTCCAACATCTTCGCGAGCCCATTTCACAACGCCTTCTCGATTGACAAGTAACGCCGCATGTAACCCACCAGTTCGTTCAAAAATATTTTGATTACCCGTCAGCAATTCTGGAAGTTGAGCCAAATCATCGAGAGTCTTCGGCGTTGATACAACCGCATTGACATTACGTTTATGAAGATCAGCAATACTCGTAGAGCCGCACACTCCACACGCAGAGGTAATGACAAATCGGCGATCAAGGATTCGAGGCGCACTCACAACGCTCGGTGACACCTCAGCAATAACAATGTTTGCTCGCTGACGTGGAGTCAAAGTTCGATCTCCACAAACTTTCACCGTGATCAACTGATCTGGAGATTCCAAGAAAACCCTCTCCCCATAGAAATCCGGCGGCGAGTTCCACGTCAGATCCTGGTGTTCTCATCGTGATTCCGAGAGCTTCTTCGACTCCTCCTCTTTTAATGCGAATTTCCAGAGGCTCTTCCACAACGACGCTATCAATCGACTTAGCACTTGTTGTGCTATCCACCGCGCTCACTCGCGCTATGGATGATGGAGCTCTACTTTCTTCGCTACTTAACATTTTTCTGACTTTTGATATCGATAGAACTCAAGTGTCTCGGCAGGGAGTGGCTCTTTACCAAGAATAAGATCGGCAGCTTTTTCTGCCACCATCATTACTGGAGCATAAATATTGCCATTTGTAACGTAAGGAAAAACCGATGCATCAACTACGCGCAAACCATCAAACCCCATGAACTTTCATGCTTTCGGGATCGACAACTGACATTTCATCGGTGCCCATCTTCGCCGTACACGACGGGTGAAGTGCAGTCTCGCCATCTCGTCTGACCCAATCGAGAATTTCGTCATCAGTTGCAACGCTAGAACCTGGAGAGATCTCTCCTCCATAAATTCATCCATAGCCGTTGAGTCAGAATGTTTCGCGCAACGTGAATCGCTTCTATCCATTCACGTCGATCCTGGCTCGTCGAAGATAGTTGAATCTCAAGGCAGGCTTCTCCTTTGGATTCTTACTTTTGATTTTTATTGTGCCGCGGGAGTCCGAATACATCGGTCCCACAATGAACTTGATAGCCATGTTCACTCGATGGAGAAGATCCGTCGTAGCGAATCGCCAAAGGAAGGAAGTGGAACATGAGATTTGGATAGTCAACCTCTGAATTGCTACGAGTAAATCCACCTGCTTCAAAAGTGATTGGTTGCCCCCGGTCCTCGGCGCATGAAAGAGGCCACTCAGCGCCAATAAAAGGGCGCCGCCAGAACTTCAAACATGGGTTGCATCGAGACAGGTTGCTTGGAACGATATTGAACATAAACCTCGAGATGATCTTGGAGATTCGCGCCAACGCCAGGTAGATCCTTCACTACTTCAATTCCCAACTTCTCTAAATCTTCGCGTCTTCCAACGCCTGAGAGTGAAGAATCTGCGGAGTATTGATTGCACCGCCACACAAAATAGTTTCTTGTGAAAAGATTTTCGAAACTTTTTCCCTTTATTTCAACTTCCACTCCGATGGCACGATCATCTTCAAAGAGCACTCGCGTGACAAAAGCTTTGGTCTTAACAGTTAAATTTGGTCGACTCATAACAGGATGCAAATAGGCACGTGCTGCACTTAACCGGCGTCCTCTTCTTACATTCCTATCGAACGCCGCGAATCCTTCCTGCTTGTATCCATTTACATCCTCTGTTCGCGGATAACCAGCTTGCACTGTTGACTTAAAAAAGGCCGTGAATAAGGGGCTCTTTACTGGACCACGTTCGAGTTGAAGCGGACCGCTATGGCCACGAAATGGACTTGTTGAATCTGCAAGACAATTTTCCATCCGCTTAAATATGGAAGGCAGTGGGCGTAGTCCCACGACTGCATCCCTTGATCCTGTGACCATCTTTCAAAATCCATTGGGTTACCACGTTGCCAAATCATTCCGTTGATACTGCTTGATCCACCTAAGACTTTTCCGCGAGCATGATAAATGCGACGGTTATTTCATGAAGGGCTCGGGTTCAGATTCATATTTCCAGTCGTAACGCTCATTGCCGATTGGAAAGGCAAGAGCTGCGGGCATATGGATAAATACATCCCACCAAGAATCATTTCGTCCAGCTTCTAGAACTAGAACTTCGTTCTTGGGATCGGCGCTTAATCGATTGGCGAGAGCGCTACCAGCAGATCCACCACCCACAATGAGGTAGTCATATCGCTTCGCCATCACTTATCCAATCTATTCAGTAAAAAGCGCCTTCGCCTGATGACTTTATCAGTCCAAGCGAAGGCGCTTTCAACATAACTTTCGGTTGTCAGTTCAGGAGTGAACTGGGTTTATTTAGTCAGCTTCATTTATTTAGTCAACCATGCCTTTACTTGAGCAGCATGTGCATCTACCCAAATCTTTGCAGCAGCATCGTCCAGTCAACTTGTCGACTGCAATGGATTTTGCAACTGAATTCTGATCAGCATTGGTCCACTTGAAGTTTTTAATAACGGTGACCGCAGGTGATCCCGAATTAATGAACTTAACACTGGCAATTTTGTTAAGTGCATATGGTGGATAGTCGCAAGCAACCTTCTTTGGATCTGCATCGCATCCTGCTTTGTAAGCTGGAAGTGTGATGTGCTTCAAAGGTACCTGGGCCAAGAACCTTGTGGCTCATAGAAGTAACCGATCATTGGCTTCTTCTGCGCCTCTGCTGTTCGGAATGAAGTAATTAAACGCTGCTTCACTACCGGTGTAAATGACTTTGAATTTCAATTTGAGGTTCTTAATGATCGCCTCATCATTGGTGACGTAGGAAGGATCTCCATCAAGGAATGCGCCAAGTGAACCAGACTCAGAATTCTTGAACAGTGATGCATACTTGTTCAAGTTCTTGTAATTGGTGATATCTGGATATTTTTTCGCCATCCAAGGAACTACATACCAACCAATAATTCCTTTATTGCCAGTCAAACCCAAGTCAACTGCCACTTTTTGTGTAGTGATGTATTTCTTTGCAAGATCTTCGTGGCCCCAGTTTTCCAAGATTGCATCAACTTGACCAGACTTGAATCCCTGCCATGAAATTTCTTCACTAATGTTCTTCACAACAACTTTGCAAACCAAGATTGTGCTTCAAAACGTAAGCAACAACTGCAAGATTTGCTTCGTAACCAACCCAAGCATTATCTGCCAAATTAACAGTTCCACACTTTGCGGCCGCTTTTGTATAAGAAGCTTGTGCGCTTCCTCCAGCAACTAAAGCAAACTGCAAGCGTTCCAGCGAGTAGCCCAGCAGTTACTGACCGCCGAGTCGCTCGTTTCTCTTTCACTGCACCCTTTCCAAACATTGCGCTCCTCCTGATCCAACGACCTAAATCGCCTCCAACCGTTACTCGAGTGAGTAACGGAACCTAGTTTGCTTCTGAACTCCTTTGCGCTGCTGCCTGTGTAATTCGATCAATCATGATTCCAAGTAAAACAATGGCCAGCCCCGCCGCTAAACCTTTGCCCTTCAAATTCTCTTGCGAAAAACCAGCGACAACCAAGTATCCGAGACCGCCCGCGCCGACTAAACCGCCAACTACGATCATTGCTAAAACATAGATAATGCCTTTGATTGGTGGCAAGAGCCAACGCGCGTCTAGCACTCGGAATTTGCACCTTGGTAATCAGTTGCCATGATGACGAACCTGCAGCAGTTGCCGCTTCAACAATTGTCGATGGAACTCCTCGAATGCCATCGGCCATTAATTTAATTGAGGCAGGTGCGGCATAAACCACCGCGGCCATAATTGCAGTGAATCGAGTGGCGCCAAAAAGCCCTAAAAAAAGGTACCAAATAGACAAAAGCAGGTAGGACTTGTCCTGCATCTAGAATCGGTCGAATAACTCTATCTGCGCGTTTATTTCGCCCGATCCAGGTTCCCACAACTATTCCAAGTGCAACGGTGATGACAGAGGCGACGAGAGTGGAAGCAAGAGTGACCATTGTGTCCGACCACAATCCTGTAGCGACGATCGCTACCCGTACAAAAAGCTGCAGTGGCCGCTAATTTCCATCCGCCAATACTGCGCCAAGTCCCACGAAAGCCAGACCTGTTATGTACCAAGGACTTTCTGTTAATAGCGATTGCATTGGATTAATCAAGCCGTAGGAAACAACATCTGTTATGTCATTAGTAACTGTTACGAAATGAATTTGAAACCAATTTACAAAAGAATTCATATCTCGAGCGATTGTGGAACCAATAGTTCCCGTTCCTGGAAATGCTCCTGCCCATGTGAAAATTCGAGAGGCTAAACAGAGCACAAGAGTTGCCAAACCAGCACTGATAAATATCAACTTTTTTCTCTGATCATGTGTTTCGACTGGTCCAGTAACATCAACTTTGGAAGCAGCAGCCGTAGTCGATCTATCTAGGACTACGGCGAGAACGATAATTCCAAGTCCTGCTTGGAAAGAGCGACCTACATCCAGCGATTCCAAGGCTCTCACGACAACTTGCCCTAAACCAGGAGCATCAATGAGCGCGGCAATCGTCACCATAGATAGTGAGGCCATAATTGTTTGGTTCACACCAACGACAATTGTTCTCTTTGCTTGCGGCAATTGAACTTTCCGCAGCGCTTGCAAACGCGTCGATCCCATCGACACCGCTGCTTCAATACTTGACCATGGCACCTCTTTATTGCTACTGCCGTCACTCGCAGCGCAGGAGGAATGGCATAAACCAAGGTGACGATGGTGGCCGAAGCTGGGCCGATAAGAAAGAAGAGAGTAACTGGTGTTAAGTAAACAAAGGTTGGCATCACTTGGGCAAAATCCAGAGCCGGAGTTAAGAATTTTCAAATCGTGGAAATAAACCAGCACAAATCCCTAAAGGAATTCCGATCAGCAAAGAGAGCGTGACCGCGGCCAAGGTGAGTGCCAATGTATCCATTGATTCTTGCCAGAAGCCAAGCAAACCAAGAAAAATAAAACCGGAAACCGCAAATATGGCTACTCGAGTATTTGAAATCACGTAAACAACAAAACCAATAATTGCTACTACGCCAAGCCAACCCAATTGAGGAATTGTTCGATCATCCCCCCGATTGACTAATCATGTGTTGCAAGAAACTTACAAATCCATCTATCGAACTGCGTATGACATTTACAAAGGATGTGAAGACTGGGTTTGTATCGCGATTATTATCAATCCACGCACTTACCCGAATTTAGCCAATCGTGAAAAGGCGTCAAACTCGATCGATCAAGCGGAAGTGTTGCTTTGCCGCGCAAGATATAAGCGAATAGAAAAAACCCAATGAACAATCCACTTATTGAAAGACCAGTACGAGACTTTCCGGCGATTGTGGCTTTCACTTTTAGTGAACTCCCGCAATTACTTCCAATATATCTGTCGCATCAACTATTCCAATCAACTCCCCGTCGCCAATAACGCGCACCGGTGCTGATGAAGCCAAAACCCACTCTCGCAGCATCACGAACTGAGAGATGAGGTTCGAGAACTGGACCAGATAAATCCGCGCCACTTTCTGGTTTTCGAGCAATCCATCGAAGTGTCAATACATGTGATTTTGGAAAGTCACGAACGAAGTTGGCGACATATTCATTGGCAGGAGTCGCAACTAATTCCTCAGGAGTTCCAATTTGTACAACTTCGCCATCTCGCATGATGGCGATTCGATCACCAAGTTTTACAGCCTCGGCTAAGTCATGAGTAATAAAGACCATTGTCTTTCCCAACTCATGATGCAAACGGATTACTTCTGCCTGCATATCTCTTCGAATAAGAGGGTCTAGAGCGCTAAATGGTTCATCAAGAAAGAGAACTTGAGGATCAACTGCGAGCGCACGAGCCAAACCAACTCGTTGCTGCATTCCACCAGAGAGTTGCTCAGGATAGGCATGTGAATAGCCATGCAAACCAACCAAATCGATCACTTCATTTGCGCGAGCATGTCTGGCTTCTCTGCTCACTCCATTAATTTCGAGACTATAAGCAATATTGTCGATTACTTTCCGATGAGGTAGTAACCCGAAATGTTGAAAGACCATCGAGAAACGAGTCCTTCGCAATTCGCGCAATCTCTTGGAATCGACTTTAAGAATATCTTCGCCTTGTAAACGCAACTCTCCCCGCGTCGGTTCGATGAGGCGAGTCATGCAACGAACCAAGGTTGATTTACCTGATCCGGAGAGACCCATCACCACGAAAACTTCACCTGGGGCGACATCAAAGGAAACATCACGAACGGCAATTGTGTTGCCAGTCTTGGCACGCAACTCTGATCGCGAGAGATCTACATCGGGGGAATCAATGAGTTTTTCCGGATTTGCACCAAAGACTTTCCATAAATGGCTTACAGAAATCATTGATCTATCGTCGCTCATATTCGAACTCACTTTCCTGATTCGGAATCGGCAAACCATCCAGATTTGCTTGGCGCATCGTTCGTCCAGATATGTTTTATTTCTAGGTACTCATCAAGTCCATGTGAACCCAATTCGCGCCCATTGCCTGATTGTTTAAATCCGCCCCACTCGGCTTGTGGTTTATAAGGACCGTAGTCATTTACCCAGATCGTTCCGTGGCGGCAGTTTGGAGGCAACGCGAGCTGCCTTTTCGGGATCCCCACTCCACACACCTCCGGAAAGTCCGAAAATGGTGTCATTACCAATTTTTATTGCTTCACTTTCCGAATCGAATACTTCTACAGTCATGACAGGTCCGAATGATTCCTCTTGAACACAGAACATTTTCGCGTTACATCCATCTAGAACGGTTGGTTCGAAGTACCAACCTTTGGCAAGATCTGTTCGTTCACTTTGCTTTCCGCCCACAAGTAACTTCGCACCTTCTGCAACGCCTCGCGCCACATATTCCTGAACTCCCCGCAAATGTCCCTGACTAATCAGAGGACCGGTTTCGGCCGTTAAATCTTCTGGGCCACCAAGGCGAATATTGGCGGCACGCCGAGCAATTTCAGTTACAACTCGATCGTGAATTGAACTTTCAACGATTAACCGTGTTCCCGCCGAGCACACTTGTCCTGAATGTAAAAATGCTCCAGTAACAGCATTATCTACAGCTGCATCAATATTTGCATCTGCAAAAATAATGTGCGGATTCTTTCCTCCCAATTCGAGCGCTAACTTTTTAATCGTTGTCGATGCTGCAACCATGATTGTTTTGCCAGTTGCCAATCCGCCAGTAAATGAAACAAGGTCTACGCGTGGATCAGAGGTAAGTAAGTTGCCAACAACAGAGCCAGGTCCAAGAATTAAATTCGCAACTCCATTGGGGGTTCCTGCTTCTTGAATGAGACTCATTAGATGAATTGCACTTTGAGGCGTTAACTCGCTGGGTTTTACAATGAAAGAGCATCCAGCGATTAACGCTGGGGCAACTTTCCATGCAATCTGCAATAGAGGGTAATTCCAAGGTCCGATGAGCGAACAAACGCCAATAGGCTCTTTAACAATTCGACTTGTTATATGCGGTATTCCAACATCAACTATTTGTTCGTGTTCTACTCTTCCCAATTTCGCAAAGTGTCGAAACGTCGCCACCACGTCAGCGATATCGAACTCAGCTTCGACAATGCGTTTTCCAGTGTCGTCGCTCTCTTTTTTTGCAATGGCCATTACATCTCGCTCAAGAAGATCGGCAATTCGATCGACTAAATCACTCCTTGCTTCCCAACTCCACGATGAGAAAATTCCTGAGTCAAAAGATTCGCGAGCGGCGGCAATTGCGTCAGAGACATCGGCCATTGTTGCTTGCGAAACTACAGCAACGACAGAACCGTCATGTGGACTGCGAACTTCATGAATTCCTTCATCGGATGCAGCGCGCCAAGAGCCATCTATGAATAGCGACTTCACATCAACCTCTGGTTTCTTGGTTCTCTCAGCTCTTCAGTTATTTCAGGTATCGAGTTGGCTCTTTCTCTCCGCCACGAACTCAGTCAACTCTGAAAGCATTGCCGCGTCCATATCTGGAGCGACATAGTCTTCAAGTTTTTTCTGCCATATTTCAGAGGCACGAGCTTTCGTATCTCGAGAACCCAATCTGATCCATCTTTCGTAATTATCGCTATTGGTCAAGAAAGGACGATAGAAGCAATCTCTAAAACGATCCATTGTGTGTGCCGCGCCGAGGAAATGTCCACCATGTCCGACTTCGAGGTGGGCATCAAAGGCAAGTGAATCTACATTGAACTCCAATGGAGTGAACTCGACCATTAGCGATTGAAGTATCTCGATATCGAGAATGAATTTGTCGTAAGAGGAGACCAAACCTCCTTCAAGCCAACCTGCGGTGTGCATTACCCAATTTGTTCCAGCGAGAAAAGTCGGCATCATCGTCATCATCGATTGATAAGCGGATTGTGCATCAACTGTTTGCGATGAATTGAGTCCTCCGCCACCTCTAAATGGCAATTTGAAATGGCGAGCAATTTGTCCAGTACAGAGCAGGCCAATTCCAGACTCCGGTGTTCCAAATTGTGGGGAACCAGATTGCATATCAATGTTGGAAAGAAATGAACCAAAGACCGTTGGAACTCCTGGTCGAATCAATTGCACCAAAGCAATTCCAGAAAGAGCTTCTGCAATTTGTTGAGCCAAAGTGGCAGGAATAGTCACTGGACTCATTGCGCCCATAAGTAAGAATGGAGTGACTACAACAGGTTGTCCGGCTAGCGCATATTCGCGCAGGGAATCGAGCATTCGATCATCCCAACGAAGCGGCGAATTGCAATTGATAAGGGAGATCAACGCTGGAGTCTCCTCGATCGCAGAACGTCCACCGTGAATAATTTCTGCAATTCGAATGACATCGCGAGCATTTTGAGCTGTTACAACATTTCCCATAAAGAATTTATCTGTCAACGTCGCCGCGGCAAAGGCCATGTCGAGGTGGCGAGAATCTAGAGACAAATCATTTGGTTCACACACAACACCGCCGACGCTATCGAGAGCATCAAATGATTGAGCCAATTTGCAGAAATTTTCGAAATCTTTAAACGTCGCGTCTCGGCGAACATCCCCTTCACGAACGAAAGGCGGTCCGTAAACCCCTCCGAAAACCATGGAATCTCCACCGATATGAACGTTGTTCTTCGGATTTCGGGCGCGCAAATCAAATTCACTTGGCACTTTGGCAACTTGCTGCAAAATCCAATCGGGATCGAATTTAACATTTTCGCCTTCAACTTCTTGCCCAGCCTCACGCAACATTTCAACTGCCCATGGGCTCATGAATTCAATTCCAATTTCAGAAACGATCCGCTTCCACCCAGCATCCAAAACAGACATCGATTCTTCGCTCAAAATTTCATAGCGCGGCATTCGGTTCTTAAACAATGGTGCCCCCGTCTTTGAGATCTACTTGCAAATAGTGTTGACCTTGAATAGAAGGGAGAATACGCTATGAATGTGGAACACGTGTTCCATATTATGAAACACTTAGCGATCGGAAATTTGCGTGGCAAAGCCGGAAGTGATGGGAGCTCAGGCAGTTGAACGCGCCTCCGCACTTTTAATTCACATTATCGAAGCGACAAAAGCGCCACTCCTAACGCACCTTGCCAGCGCTCATGAATTACCAAAGAGCACAACATCGCGATTGCTCGCCGCTCTAGAAAAACAAGGGCTGGTACAACGAGATCATCTCGGAGCTTTCTTACCTGGAATTGTTTTAAATAGATTTGCGCGACAGAGAAATCATGAAATAGATCTTGTTTCGCGGCTTCGTCCAATACTGCAATCACTCGCAGAGAAAAGCGGCGAGACAGCAAATTTGGCGATTGCAGGAAATGGATTTGTAGAACTTATCGATCAAGTTGATGGACGTTATCTATTGGGTGCAACCAACTGGCTCGGTAGCCATGTGCCATACCACTGCTCCGCCCTTGGAAAAGTTCTTCTCGCTTATGGAGCAGTGAAAATTCCTGCAGGACGTTTGGAAAAACGCGCTCCTCGAACAATTGTTTCGCGTCCCAAACTTCTTGAAGAGTTAGAGCGAGTACGTAGACGAGGCTATGCGACTATCAAAGATGAACTCGAAGAAGGTTTAGTTGCCGTTGCTGCACCTGTTCGAGAGATTGATGGAAGCGTTATTGGAGCGATTTCAATATCTGGCCCGACTCCTCGACTTTCCGATAAGTACGTGGCTCAACTCGGAGAGTTGATCATCGCCGAAATTGCAAATATTCATCCCACACAGACCGAAGACCGTCAGAAAGTTGGTGCTGCATGACACACGACGAACTCATCCAGGCGTTATATGACCAAACCTTGGTTGGAAATGCACCGGAGGTCTTGCGCCTCACTGTTGAGGCGATTGCAGGCGGAATGGGTCCTGACACGATTCTCTTCGATGCACTCATCCCCTCTTTGGAAGAAGTTGGCGCCCGCTTTGAACGTGGAGATTTCTTTGTTCCTGAAATGCTCATTGCAGGTAAGGCAATGTCTGGAGCTCTCAATGTTCTACGTCCGCTATTGGCTGAAACTGGAGCGGAATCTATTGGCACCTACGTCATGGGCACAGTTAAAGGCGATGTTCACGACATTGGAAAGAATTTAGTAAATATTATGTTGGAAGGTGCCGGATTCACCGTCATTGACATTGGCGTTCAAGCAGCGCCAGAAAAATTCATTGCAGCGATCAAAGAACATAAGCCCGACATCGTCGGAATGTCAGCATTTCTCACGACAACTATGCCGATGTTCAAAGTCAATATTCACGAAATTACTAAAGCTGGCCTACGAGATGAGGTCATCATCATGGTCGGTGGCGCACCTGTAACTCAAGAATATGCCGATGCAGTTGGTGCAGATGGATATGCGGCAGATGCCTCCACCGCTGTACGACTTGCAAAGGATTTAATTTCTAAGCGTCGCGCCACAGTATCTGTGTGAGCAACTGGATGTGAAAAAACTTCTTCCTCTTATCGAACACGCCGTCAAAAAACCCATCTGGGATTGTCGTATGTGCGGTCAATGCGTTCTGCATTCCACTGGCATGACTTGCCCTATGACCTGCCCAAAAACTTTACGAAATGGTCCTTGTGGTGGTGTTCGAGAAAACGGAAATTGCGAAGTAATTCCAGAAATGAAATGCATTTGGAATCACGCCTACGAAAAGAAAGAATCACTGCCACTTCCAACTGCATGGAAAGAGCACTTCAATGAGTTGCGTCCGCCAGTAAATGGGCTGTTGCAAGGAACTTCATCATGGATAAATCTGATAACTAGGCGAGATACAAAGACGCCACTCGGTTGGAATGCCTCATCAGCGGATGAGAAGTAATGTCGCTATTTAGAGATCTCCTTGAAAAGACAGATGAAAAAGTTTTCACTGCCGAATTTCCCACCATCGATGGTGGAGGGATGTCAAAGGTAAAGAACAACGTTGCGAAATTAGCGCCTTGGTTTGATGCAGTAAATGCAACGGATAATCCAGCAGCACATGCTCACGCATCCAATACAGCTGTCGCCATTGCAATGAAAAATTCCGGGCTCGAACCAATTGTGCAAATTGTCTGTCGAGATAAAAATCGACTTGCCATTCAGGCAGATATGGTCGGTGCAGCTCTCCATGGCATCGACAATCTCTGTCTCCTGACTGGCGATGATGTTTCGGCAGGTGATGAGCCGGAGAGCAAACGAGTCTTTGATCTCGATGCACCGCAGGCAATAAAAGTGGCAGATGCCCTCAACAATGGAAGTTATCTATCGGTAGAAAATACAACCCACCTGCTAACTTCTTTATCGGCGCTGTTGAAAATGTCTCAGCTCCACCGCTCGAATATCGCGTTGAAAGAAGTTTGAAAAAATATAAAGCCGGAGCCCGATTTCTTCAATTGCAAATTTGCTATCACCAAGATCGCCTAGAAAAATTTGGCGAAGGGGTAAGACGAGAAGTTCCTGATCTCTACTTGCTCAGCACGATAGTTCTCCTCAAAGGTGCCAAACAACTTCACTTCATGAATGACAAAGTTCCTGGAATCGACGTTCCACTCGACATTATTGAACGAGTTGAAAAGAGTGGCGATCAGAGTGAGGCTGCCTATCAACTAGCGTTAGAACAAGCTAAACAAGCTCTTGCAACTCCAGGAATTCGCGGGTTGCACATTTCAGATTTTCGCCATGATGACTCATTAGCTCGACTGATGAGTGATTTAGGTAGAAAACCAAAGCAAACAAACCTGACGAGCGAAAAGTAGGTGCCAACCATGCATACAGTTCTGAAATCTGCCTCCAAAACGGTCACCATTGGCCACGATCAACCATTTTGCATTATTGGCGAGCGAATCAATCCAACAGGTCGTAAGAAATTTCAGATGCAATTGAGAGAGAACGATCTCTCACAAATTGCAGTTGATGTTGAAGCACAAATTCGCGGCGGCGCGGACGTCCTTGATGTAAATATGGGTGTTCCATTGACTGACGAACCTGCCTTACTCGGACGAGCAATCACAATGATTCAAGAGTTAACAGATATGCCAATCTGTATTGATTCATCCATCATTGAAGCGTTGCAAGTAGGACTCGAAACGTATCAAGGCAAAGCTCTCGTCAATAGCGTTACTGGTGAAGATGAGCGGATGGAGTTAATACTTCCACTCATCAAAAAGCATGGCGCGGCAATCATCGCTCTTCCAAATGATGCAACTGGTATCCCAGCAACGGCTGCAGAGAGAATTGCAATCACCGAACACATCGTCAGAACTGTTGAAAAGTACGGAATACCACTCGAAGATTTGGTAATCGATCCGCTCGCCATGACCGTTGGCGCAGATCCAGAGGCAGTAAAAATTACTCTCGAAACGATTTATTTAATTCGAGAAAAATGGGGTCTCAATATGACTCTTGGCGCTTCAAACGTCTCATTTGGATTGCCCTATCGCCATGCAATCAATGCAGCATTTCTTCCAGCAGCAATGTCACATGGGCTAACGAGTGCCGTTATGGATGCACGAACTCCACTCATTGTTGAGGCTGTCCGCGCAGCAGACCTACTCCTCGGACTCGATCCTTGGGGTGGAAATTGGATTACTCGCTACCGTGCAATGGAGGCTGCAAAGGCCGATGCAAACTGACAACGATGGAACAGGTCGAATCAAACTTGCCATTCGTACTCTCGAAATTG
Source organism: Actinomycetota bacterium (assembly GCA_037200085.1). Classification (GTDB taxonomy): domain Bacteria; phylum Actinomycetota; class Actinomycetes; order Nanopelagicales; family Nanopelagicaceae; genus QYPT01. Next base: position 79,566 of record JBBCHT010000009.1, on the reverse strand, counting down.
ATGGCACTGTTTCAAATGAACGCACTGTAACTGTCCCCACGGGAGTCAGTGCTTTTGATGCTGCATCATGGAATGGCATCGCCATTGATTCAACGTGCGGCGGATATGGAACGTGCAAGAAATGCAAAATCAAAGTTACAACGGGAGATGTACCTCCTTCAAAGTTAGATAGCCGAGCATTCACGACCGCCGAAATTGCAGATGGTTGGAGGCTTGCTTGTTTAGTCAGAACCACTACAGATATTTCTATTGATGTACCGCCGCTTACAACGCGACCCAAAGCTGCAACCGTTGGAGTGGGACGCCAAGTAATTCTTCGTCCTGCAGTACAAAAACGCTATGTAGAACTCATTGAACCTACACTTCAAGATCAACGAACTGATATCACACGAGTTCTGGATGCCATCGATGATATCGAAGCGGTGATTTCACTTCGCGCGTTGCAGGAACTTCCCACCGCATTGCGAAATTCAAATTTCAAAGTCACAGCAGTCTTTGTGGATCAAGATTTAATCGGATTCGAAAATGGAGATACAACCGCATTGAGATATGGAATTGCCTACGATCTGGGAACAACGACTGTCGTCGCGACACTTCTGGATCTCAACACTGGAACTCCCATGGCCGTGAAATCTATGCTGAATAAACAACAACCTTTCGGGGCTGATGTCATCACTCGAATTAGCGCCACAATGATGGATTCGACTGCGCTTGATAAATTGCGATCCTTAGCCCAAGAAACTCTCCAACAACTTACCCAGGAAGTATGCGCAGAAGCTGGAATAGAAGCGCAGAACGTCTATGAAGTTGCTGTTGCTGGAAATGCAACTATGACTCAAATAATTTTAGGTATCGCTCCCGAACCACTCGGAGTTGCGCCTTTCATCATGGCTAGTGCTGAATATTCAGGAATTTTGGCCAGTGACTTGGGAATCGCTATCCATCCTGGAGCGAAAGCGGAAATCCTTCCATCTCTCGGTGCCTATGTCGGTGGAGACATCATTGCTGGAGCTCTGGCTTCAGGTATGGATCGAGACAAACGCTTTCGCCTCTTCATTGATGTCGGAACGAATTGTGAAATCGTTTTGGGCAACGGCGAAAAAATCCTTGCTACTGCAGCACCGGCCGGTCCAGCTTTTGAAGCGGCCTCCATTCGTTGTGGAGTGCGTGCTGCCGCTGGTGCAATTGAGACAGTGAAAATAGTTGATGGTGAACTCGTTATTGGAACTATCGACGACGTGCCGGCAATCGGAATTTGCGGTTCGGGACTTGTCGATGCCTGTGCTGTTTTAGTGCAAGTTGGATTGCTTGATCACTCAGGAAGATTTGTGAGCGATGAGAAAGCCAAAGAGATCTCGCCAAATTTGGCTCACTTACTTATGGATAGAGAGAATGAACGAGTATTTGTTTTAGCTTGGCGCGGAGAAGTAGGCGACCTCAACGATTGTGTCTACTTAACGCAGCGAGATGTTCGCGAACTCCAATTCGCTAAGGCTGCCATTGCAACAGGCTGGGCGTTGCTTCTTGAAGAGTTTGGAATTGCGGAAAAGGAGATTCAACAAGTACTCCTTGCCGGTTCCTTCGGCTCCTACCTCACACCTGCATCGGCGATAAAGATTGGGCTCGTCCCAAAACTATCTGTTTTACGCATTGTCTCGGCAGGAAATGTTGCCGGAGAAGGCGCCAAAATGGTTTTACTTTCGGCACAAGAAAGACATGGGGCATCAGCCCTGCTTGAGGAGATTGATTATGTTGAACTCTCAGATCGTGCAGATTTCAATGATAAATTCGTGGAGCGGTTAGCATTTCCTCAATAATATGGAGAATTTAACGTGTCCATCGGAATAGTCGCTTGTGGTGCGATTGCCCTTGAAATCGAAACAATTCAAAGGGATCACTCACTTGATATCACTATCTATCCTCTCCCCCCACTTCTCCATAACTCTCCTAAGAAGATTCCTTCAGAGGTTGATCAACTTTTAACGCGCATGAAGGATCTTCATGAAAAACGAGCAGTCGCCTATGCAGATTGCGGAACATATGGCGCCCTCGACGAAATACTCGATCGACATGGAGTTCCTCGACTTTCGGGAAACCACTGTTACGACGTTTATTTAGGTAAAAAGAAATTTGATGAGATGGTCTCTGAGCAACCTGGAACATATTTCTTAACAGACTTCCTCGTGAAATCATTTAATCGCAGCGTCATCATCGAGATGGGACTTGATCGCTACCCTGAACTACATGACGACTATTTCAAAAATTACGAAAGAGTTGTGTGGTTAGCACAGAATAGAACTCCTGAACTTGAGAGATTGGCCCATGAGTGTGCAAACCAATTGGCGCTGCCGCTAGAAATTGTGGAAGTTGGTCTCTCTGGACTTGCTTTGGAAATACTTAACTTCGCGAAGAATTGAGTTCCAACTCCAAAGCGCGAATCACCGCTGGCGCAAGCAGTGAGCGATCTGCCTCGCTTTCAAGACGTTGGCGCATCAGTGGAGTCCAAAATTGCACTAAGTGGTGAGCCACTGCATGTTCGGGAGCCGCAGAATTTGGAACGTTTGCAGCGATCTGATTAGCCATTCGAATAATTGAATCAAGTTGCACATCACCTTCAGTTGAATGCAGATGCAACTCTGTTGGACCTTTCAAACTCGGTGCAATATCTACTGCCGTCACTTTGTATTCTGGGCAATTGGTCGCCCAATCTGAAAATTCTGTCGTAATGACATTTGCGCCACTATCGGGAAAATGGAAGGTCGTGTAGACAACGCCAGCGGGGACTCGATCAGTGATGTTTGCACGCAAAATTGTCTCGCCTACTCGACTGGATAGTTTCACCCATTCACCATCTGCGATTCCACGAACTTCGGCATCAGCCTCGTGAATATCCAATACATCTTCCGCATGCCAGATCACATTCGCAGTTCTACGAGTTTGTGCACCCACGTTGTACTGACTCAAAATTCGACCAGTTGTAAGTAGCAATGGAAACTTTCGCGTCGTATGTTCATCCGTTGGAACAAATGGCGTCTCCATGAATCGACCTTCGCCTCGAACAAAGCGATCAATATGCATCACGGGAGTTCCCTCTGGGCTATCTGCATTGCATGGCCACTGGATACTGCCTAATTCGTCCAATTTATCGAAGGAGACTCCGCTAAAGGTAGGAGTAGTTGCTGCAATCTCATCCATAATTGCCGCTCCAGATGGATAACCCATCTCAAAACCCATCGCTGTTGCCAAATCACAGGTAACTTCAAATTCAGATTTTCCGGTCTTGGATGGCATTACCGGTCGAACTCGATTAATTCTTCGCTCTGCATTTGTAAATGTTCCATCTTTTTCCAAGAAGGAAGTGCCAGGAAGAAATACATGTGCGAATTTAGAAGTCTCATTGAGAAAGAGATCTTGCACAATGACCATCTCCATCGCCCCAAGGGCGGCATGTACATGAGAAGTATTTGGATCCGATTGCGCGATATCTTCGCCTTGAACATAGAGACCTTTGAAGTCACCACTAATCGCCGAATCAAACATATTTGGGATTCGCAATCCAGGTTCAGCTTTTATTTTTCTTCCCCAAATATTTTCATAAATTTCTCGAGTTTTTGGATTGGAAATGTGTCGATATCCAGGCAATTCATGTGGAAAGGAACCCATGTCGCAAGAACCTTGAACATTGTTCTGACCGCGGAGTGGATTAACACCCACACCTGGTCGACCGATATTCCCTGTCGCCATTGCAAGGTTGGCGATTCCCATCACCATTGTTGAACCTTGGCTATGTTCTGTAACGCCAAGGCCATAGTAAATGGATGCGTTTTTAGCGTTGGCATAAATTCGAGCTGCTTCGCGGACTTCGTGAGCAGGAACATGTGAAGAACTTTCTAGCGCTTCGGGACTATTTTCTGCTTCCCTTATAAATTTTTCCCACTGCGTGAAACTCTCGAGATCGCATCGTGACTCGACAAATGCGCGATCAATCAATCCTTCTTCGGCAATCACATGAGCCATTGCATTGATAACCGCAACATTGGTTCCGGGTTGGAGTTGAAGATGGGATGTCGCTTCAATGTGCGGGGTGCGAACCATGTCAATAGTGCGAGGATCCACGACTATGAGTTTTGCGCCTTTGCGAATTGCTCTCTTCATTCGCGAAGCAAAGACAGGGTGAGCTGCCGTTGGATTGGCACCAATGAGTAAAATTACATCAGAGTGCTCGACTGATTCAAAATCTTGCGTTCCAGCTGATGTGCCAAATGTCTGGTTTAAACCATAACCTGTTGGTGAATGACAAACTCTTGCACAGGTATCAACGTTGTTATTTCCAAATGCTGCACGAACCATTTTCTGAACAACATAAACCTCTTCATTGGTGCAGCGAGAAGAAGTAATTCCACCAATGCTATCTACGCCATATTTTGATTGAATTTCTTTTAACTTCGTTGCAGCAAAGCTAATTGCATCTACCCAACTTACGACTTTCCAATCGTGTTCAATCGAATCGCGAATCATGGGTTGTGTGACTCGATCCGAATGCGTGGCATATCCCCAAGCGAAGCGACCTTTCACACATGAATGACCTTCATTGGCTCCACCATCTTTAAGTGGAACCATTCGAACCAATTCATCTCCACGCATTTCTGCTTTAAAGGAACAACCAACGCCGCAATAGGCGCAAGTAGTGACAACGGAACGTGTCGGCGCTCCGATAGTTAGAAGAGTTTTTTCAGTGAGTGCACCCGTTGGACATGCTTGCACGCAAGCTCCACATGAAACACACTCACTTTCAATAAAGGAAGTTCCCGAGGAGGAAACTCGTGCCTCAAAACCTCGATTTTCAATTGTCAGTGCGAAGGTCCCTTGCACCTCATCACATGCACGTACGCAGCGATTGCAGACTATGCATTCAGTCGAATCAAAGGTGAAATATGGATTCGATTCATCTTTCTGTAACCCAAGATGTGTTCGCCCCGAGTATCGAACTTCTTTGAGTCCGACTCTTTCTGCCATAGCATGGACTTCACACTCATCCCCTGTTTCACAATTTTGCGGGTGATCAGATAAGTAAAGCTCCATCACTCCTTGTCGAACGACATCAATCCTGGCGCTATTGGTTGCCACTTTCATGCCATCTGCAACGGGAGTAGTACAGGAAGATGGCGTTCCATTCCTTCCATCAATTTCGACAACGCAAAGTCGACATGAACCGAATGCTTTGAGTTTTTCAGTTGCACATAGTTTTGGGATGGAGATTCCGGCCAGATTTGATGCCCGCATAATTGAAGTCTCTGCAGGAACTGTGACGCTCACTCCGTCTATTTCAAGTGTGACCACGTCGCTATGAACACTCTTCGGTGTTCCAAAATCAGGTTCGATTAGCAGTGTCATCGCTGATTCACCTTTGCGCACCTTGACTGGCGGGTTCAAAATCTTGAGCAAAATGTATCATCGCACTTCGCACCGGCAAAGGAGTGAGCCCACCCATTGCGCAGAGCGAGCCATCAGTCATCACATCCAGGAGATTAAGTAGCAACTTCTTATTTTTCTCGGCTTCAATTCCATGCACGATTTTCTCAATGGTTTCTGCGCCACGAGTGGAACCTAAGCGGCAAGGAGTGCACTTTCCACATGATTCAAGTGCGCAAAATTCCATCGCAAATTTTGCTTGTTCGGCCATATCAACGCTTTCATCAAATACAACGATGCCACCATGTCCAAGCATTCCGCCGGCTGCGAGAAGAGATTCGTAATCCATCGAGACATCAAATAACTCTTTCGGGAAATATGCACCTAGTGGACCACCAATTTGAACTGCTCGAATTTCTTTTCCATTTCGAGTTCCACCACCAAATTCATACAGTAATTTCTCCAAGGTAGTTCCAAATGCAAGTTCAACAATTCCTCCTCGAGCTACATTTCCCCCGAGTTGAAAGATCTGAGTTCCGAGTGAACGACCGACTCCCTTTTCTGCATAAGACTTCGCTCCGTGTGCAAAAATGGCAGGAACGGTCGCAAAGGTAAGGACATTGTTAATGACAGTAGGTTTGCCAAAGAGTCCTTGCATGGCGGGAAGTGGTGGTTTGGAGCGAACCACTCCGCGTTTTCCTTCAATACTTTCAAGCATTGCTGTCTCTTCACCGCAAACATAGGAGCCAGCTCCAACACGGATTCGAATATCGAAGTCATACTCAGATCCAATTATCTTCTTGCCTAACCACCCTGCTTGACGAGCGAGATGCAGAGCACTGGTCATCGAGGCGACTGCTTCTGGATATTCAGAACGAATATAAATAACGCCTTCCGTAGCGCCAACAGTTACTGCTGCAATTGTCATGCCTTCAATAAGAGTAAATGGATCGCCCTCCATCAAAATTCGATCGGCGAAGGTACCGCTATCTCCTTCATCAGCATTGCAACAGATGTATTTCACAGGTGCAATCAATTGAGCGACCGTGCGCCACTTAATTCCAGAAGGAAAACCTGCGCCACCCCTGCCACGTAATCCAGAGTCCATGACTTCAGCTACTCGTTCATCAGCCGAAAGTTCTAAGGCTCGCTTCAACCCTTGCAATCCACCATTTTGTTCATAGTCACTCGTTGAGAGTGGATCAACAACACCTACTCTTGAAAAAGTAAATCGATCCTGTTTTGCAAGCCATTCGATTTCATCTGTCGGCCCCAAAAGAAGCGAATGATCCCCGCCGTTCAGAAAGTGCGCGTCGAATAGCGAAGAAATGTCGGCAACGCTCACGGGTCCAAAAGCGATTCTCTTTTCCCCTACTAAAACCTCCACAATGGGTTCCAGCCAGAGGGCGCCACGAGTTCCTGTACGCACAATTGTGATGTCAAGATTTCTCGCCTTTGCCTCTTCAGCAATTCTCGTAGCAATCTTGTCAGAACCAACAGAACGCGAAGCAGAATCCTTCGATATATAAAGAACAGTTTGTTTCATGACTCGGTACCACTCTTAAGCAACTGACCAATCTTCTCTACTGTTGAAAATCCAACCAATTCACCATTAACTCTTGCAGCTGGCCCCAGCGCGCAATTTCCTAAACAGTATTCTGAGTGGATCTCTACGTTGAGATTGTGCTCTCCGATTTTCGTGCCAAATTTCTTTTCAACTTGGTCTACTAGTTCACGCGAACCAACAGCTTGGCATGCTTCGGCAACGCAAACACGAATCATGTTTTCTGGCGGTGGAGTTGATCGAAAATCATGGTAGTAGGTGAAAACTCCATGAACTTCTGCGCGTGACACATTGCATGCAAGTGCTATCAGTGGAATTGCTGCTTCAGGTACAAAACCAAAGTTCTCTTGGATCGCTTGCAGAGATAGTAAGACGGGACCTGGTTTGTCGATCGTGGAAGCAAGAACGGCTTGAGCCGTCTCTTTGCTCCACTGCGCAAACACCATTAGAACAACCCCACGACCTTTCCTTCAATGAAATCGATTCGCTCACTCGATGGAATCTTCGGTAAGCCAGGCATAGTCATGATCTCACCACAAACCATGACAACAAACTCTGCCCCGGCAGAAAGACGTACTTCTCGAATATTTATTGAATGTCCAGTAGGCGCACCACGTAGAGCGGGATCAGTTGAGAAGGAGTATTGAGTCTTTGCCACACAAATAGGGAAATGACCGTATCCGCCTTCTTGCAGCTCTTTGATTTTATTTCGTACTTTCGAATCCGCAGTAACTTCACTAGCACCATAAATCTTCTTAGCAACAGAATTGATTTTCTCCCACAAAGTTGCTTCATCTGGATAGACGAAAGTCACCTCGCTTGGTTCGTCGCACAAAGCAACAACTGCCTTGGCAAGATCTGTTGCACCTGCGCCACCGTCGGCCCAGTGTCGAGCTAGAACTATTTTGACACCTAGCGGTTCGACGAGAGTTCTGAGTAAATCAACTTCCTTTTCAGTGTCAGATGAAAAATGATTAATGGCAACAACAACGGGAATGCCATACTCATTTCGAATATTAGAAATGTGTTTCTGTAAATTCACAACACCTTTTTGAAGCGCCTCAAGGTTCTCCTCGGTTATGGTTTTGAGATCTGCACCGCCGTGATACTTAAGTGCGCGAATAGTTGCCACCAATACACAAGCAGATGGTCGTAACCCAGATTTTCTACATTTAATATCAATGAATTTCTCGGCTCCAAGATCTGCACCAAATCCCGCCTCTGTAACAACATAGTCCGCCAATTTCATTGCCGAAGTAGTCGCAACAACTGAATTACATCCATGGGCAATATTTGCAAATGGTCCACCATGAATAAATGCTGGAGTGTTTTCCAACGTTTGAACGAGATTTGGCTGGAAGGCATCTTTGAGAATTACCGTCATCGCACCTTGGGCATGGAGATCGGACGCCAAAACAGGCGCCTTGTCACGGGTATAACCAACAACAATTCTTCCGATTCTCTCTTTTAAATCTTCAATCGATGTAGCTAGACAGAAAATGGCCATAATTTCTGACGCGACAACAATGTCGAATCCATCTTCTCTTGGATATCCATTGCCGACTCCACCAAGGGAAATGACAATGTCACGTAACGCTCTATCATTCATATCTACTACGCGCTTCCACGTCACTCGACGAACATCAATATTGAGTGAATTTCCGTGATGGATGTGATTGTCCAATAGCGCTGCAAGTAAATTATTGGCAAGGGCAATCGCGTTGAAATCTCCAGTGAAGTGCAGATTAATATCTTCCATAGGAACCACTTGCGCATATCCACCACCTGCGGCACCACCTTTCATTCCAAAAACTGGGCCAAGTGATGGTTCGCGCAAACAGATCATTGCATCTTTGCCAATGAACCTCAGAGCATCACCCAAACCAACTGTCGTTGTTGTCTTTCCTTCACCCGCTGGCGTTGGACTTATCGCCGTTACCAGAATCAACTTGCTATTTTTTCGCGCGGGAAGTGAGTCGAGATAAGAAAGTGAAACTTTGGCTTTGTAGTGACCGTACGGCTCAATGTGTTCGCTATCAATCCCCAACGATGCAGCAACTTCACCGATCTGTTTCATCTGCGCACTTTGGGCAATTGCAATATCTGACACTTTAGCGACCTTTCGCTTCTTTGATCGCGGCAGTTAACGCCGGGATGACTTTGTGCAAATCTCCGATGATTGCATAATCGGCATAAGCCAAAATTGGCGCTTCTGAATCGGTATTAATAGCAACGATAGTTTTACTATTTTTACATCCAGCGATGTGTTGCATGGCTCCGCTAATTCCTGCAGCGATATAAAGATCTGGTGCAACTTTTGTTCCCGTCTGCCCCACTTGCTCTGCATGTGGTCGCCAACCAGCGCTCGTCACAACACGTGAACATCCAACGGTTCCTTCGAGTAGAGAGGCGAGTTCTTCAAGGGCTGTAAATCCCTCTGGCCCACCGACTCCTCGCCCGCCAGAAACAATTACTTTTGCATCTGCCAAGGTGACTCCACCTCGTACAGCATCTCCTCCGCGATCGATAACTTTTACTTGAAGATCTCTATCGCTTAAATCGGGAGTGAATTTCTCCACTGTCGGTACTAACGGTGGGGAAAGTGGCTCAGCCTCCACTGAGAATGCGAGAACTGTTGCAATGAGAAGATCTGAATGAACATTTGCCTCTTCAAGGAGATTGGCTGCCCATCGCGCACGGGTGACTAAATGAGGTGAATCAGCGCCGGTACTCAAAGTAATGGAGCTACATTCGGCCGCCATTGGAAGATCCATTAACGCAGCAAGATGTGCCAACTGTTCATTACCTCGCGGAGAACCTGCAGCCAGTACAGCAACGGGATTGAGTTGTGCAATCAATTGTTGTAAAACTTTTCCACTTGCCGCAGGAGCGTAGTCAGTCAAACCAGCATGCGTTGCAACATGAAAGGCGCTTGCTCCGTATTCACCAGCAATGCCAGATAGTGAGGAACCTGCTTCACCAATGACAACTGCTTGCACTTCATCACTAATTTTTCTTGCGGCAGTCAAAGCGCGCAAAGATAGTGGATCGAGCTCGCCGCGATCGTGATCGATTAATACGAGAATCATGCGAGGATTCCAATCGTTTGAAGCACTTCAACCAGTGCCGGTACGGCTTCAGCGCCATTTCCCAAAACTTTTGCGCCACCAGTATTAGAAGGCGCGACGCTCAACGAGACTTTCTCCAATTTCGGAACTTTAGGAGTTGGCTTCTTATGATCGATTGGCTTCTTTCGAGCTTGGATACGACCAGGAACTGATGGATAGCGCGGAATATTCAACCCGTCTCGCACAGTAATGACTGCAGGAAGAGGAGTCTCATAAATTTCGCGTTGAGTTCCAACAACTCTTTCGCAGCGTGCCACACCGTTTTCGATTTTCATGCTCTTCACATTTGTCACGATAGGTAGACCCAAGGCATGTGCAATACGAATATGAATTTGATATCCAGCGTTATCTGCCGATTCAGCTCCGAATAGAAGTAGATCAAACTTCGTCTCTTCGCTCTGAATTGCTTCAACGAGTGCAGAGGCAGTTGCTTGCGGATCCCAATCTTCTCCATCAGTTTCCAACAGAATTGCCCGAGATGCACCAATGGCCAATTGCGAGCGTAATTGCTCTTCAGCATCGGCGGACCCCAAAGTCAAAAGCGTCAATGAACCACCCATTTGTTCGATGAGTTGCACTCCAGCTTCTACGGCATTTTCTTCATGTGGACTGATTCCAAATGCCAAATGATTTGTATCAACATCACGTGAATCTGGAGTCAGCAAGAATGTGCTTCCTGCCAACGGCACTCTTTTTAAGCAGACCAAAATATCCATTATGAAAGTATCCGTTCATTTGAAGGATCAAAGAGTGGACCCGCTCCAACTCCAGCAACTGAGACTGGATATTGCTCACCCAAATATTCGACAAGGAATTTTGATCCGAGTACTGCCAAAGAAGTCGGTAGGTAGGTCATAAGTACATGCTTGCCCAGTGAAGGAGCCGAACCAGCACTCGTGACATAGGAGCGACGACCATGCGAATCCACAATTGGATCTCCGCTGAGAGTGAGAATTGGTTCGCGTCCCATCATGTAACGCTTCTCCCCTGTCGAGGAAGTGTGATCGTCAACAAAGAGTGAGCAGAGAGTCGTGACAGGTTCCTCTCCACGATGTTTTATGTGGGCTGACTTTCCAATGAAATCTGCATCTTTAAGTTTTGGTGTCTGCATTCCCGCTTCGACAACGTTGTATTCAGTTTCGAGTTCAGCTCCGTATGCGCGATAACTTTTCTCTAGTCGACCTGTCGTTGCGTAGACGCCAATTCCTACGGGAATCAAACCAAACTTCTTTCCCGCCTCCCAGATGGTGTCCCACAATTTCGCTCCTTGTTCAATGGGAATGTAAAGCTCCCATCCAAGGTCTCCCACATAGGAAATTCTCGATGCAAGTACCCGCAAAGTATTAATTTCAATCGTTTTGCAAGTACTAAATTTGAATCCCTCGTGTGAAACATCATCACTAGTAATTGCCGACAAAATCGCTCGCGCATTTGGTCCCCACACGCCGATCGTCGTGAAGGAGGATGTGAGATCAAAGATTTGAGCCGATCCATCGCTCGGCAATTGATCACTAAACCATTTCTTATCAGCCATGCCATGTGCGCCACCTGTGACAACACGGAAATGATCTTTACCCAAACGCATAATCGTTAGGTCAGATTTGTATCCGCCATTTTGTGAAAGTACTGGTGTATAGACAACTCGACCGACAGCAACGTCCATTTGGCGAAGAGCCACGCGTTGAACGACATCAAGGGCCGCTGGTCCGACGACATCGAAGAGCGCAAAAGCACTTAAATCTACAATGCCTGCAGTTTCGCGCATCTGGAGATGCTCGGCGTTGATGATGGGAGACCACCATCGTGATTCCCATTCTGCAGTTCGCGGCATAACTCGATCACCATATTTTTCAAGAAGCGAAGAGTTGGATGAATACCAGAATGGTCGCTCCCATCCTGCAGTTTCATAAAACTCTGCACCCAATTCTTTTTCACGATCATAGAAGGGAGAAATTCTCACATTACGATTGCTCGCCCATTGCTCATTTGGATGAACGATTCCGTAAGTCTTGTTAAATCCTTCAGCGGTGCGAGCCTTAATATGGAAAGTAGTTTTCTGATGTTCGTGAAAACGAGCGATATCTGAGGAATGTAAATCAATTTCAGATCCACCAAGAACCATCCACTCCGCAACGCTCTTGCCAGTTCCTGGACCTTCCTTAACCCAAACTGCAGAAGCGGTCCATAGCCCCTTTACTTCTGGTGTCTCACCGAGGATCGGCATGCCATCTGGAGTAAGAGAGAGAATTCCATTGATCGCATATTTCTCTCGAACGTTTTCATCGCCAATGATTGAAGGCATTAGCTCCAAAGAGTGTTCGTCTTGAAGATCGAAATCAACTTGAGTAAATGGAAATTCCGTAGGCGAAAGAGTCGCAGTTTCATTCGAAGGAATATCCTCCGGCGTATAGAGAATCGGTCTATGCGCATATGAACCAACTTCTAGACCCGTGCCATGTTGGCGCTCATACATATTGGTATCCATATCGCGAATGATTGGCCACTCAATATCACCGCGAGAATCAGCGAAAAATGGAACTGGGCCAATATCTTTCATCTGATGCACTGCAGGTGTTAACGGAATGGAGGCGCCAGCCATCTTGGCAAGGCGAGGACTCCAGCAACCTGTAGCAATAACAACATACTCGGCTTCAATGTCGCCTTGATCGGTTCGCACTCGCTTGATACGACCATCTTCAACATCCATGCCAAGTACTTCGATACTGGCAAAAGCTTGAAGCGCACCCATCTCGATTGCCTTCTCGCGCATCATTGTTCCCGCTCGAACAGAATCAACTACGCCAACACTCGGAGTATAAAAACCACCAAGAATTACAGTTTCATCGATATAAGGCACGAGTTCTTTTACTTCAGCAGGTGTAACAATTCTTGTTCCATCAATCCCCCAAGATTTTGCAGATGACATTCTTCGTTGAAGTTCCTGCATTCGCTCTGGCGTACGGGCTACTTCAATGCCACCAGATTCAGTAAAGGTTCCAAGTTCTTTGTACTGTCTCACGCTATCGGCGGTGATTGCAGTCATCTCTTTGGAGTGATCGACAGGGAAAATAAAGTTAGAGGCATGTCCAGTTGAACCACCAGGATTTGGAAGTGGTCCTTTATCAATTTGAACAAGGTCGCGCCATCCAAGACGAGCGAGATGGTAGGCAATACTGTTTCCCACAATTCCGGCACCGATGACAACTGCCTTTGCCTTAGGGGGCACTCCGCTCATATTTCATTTCTCCCATTCATTGCCTTGGCGCTATTGAAATTCACTACAAACTCCTGCGAATACTTGCTTCAAATCCTTCAACATGATCTCGCATCGCTTGGGATGCGCCGTCAACATCACTTTTGCTTATCGCTTCAAGCAGCGCACGATGTTCGACAACTGCCTCTGCCAAATCCTCAACTCGATCTAGAGCGAGAAACCAAATTCGAAGTGCATGTCCGTAATACTGCTCAAGAGTGCTCTCCATAAATTCATTGTGAGTGCAGCGATAAATATGACGGTGAATTCTTTGGTCGAGTTGAATTAACTTTGACATCACTGGCTCACCTGCAATCGCATCAATCTCTGCGATGAGTGAATTGGTAATTTCTCTATCTTCATCCGTTGACCTTTGTGCAGCCAATCCAGCAGCTTTTATTTCAAGCACCGATCTCACTTCCGAAATTGCCGAAAGATTTTGTACGTCAACGCTGCTGACAAACATTCCACGGCGGGGATAGACATCTACCAACTTCTCACTTGCGAGCGCTCGTAACGCCTCACGTACAGGAGTTCGCCCTAAACCCAAGGTCATCATGAGCTCTGCTTCATTGATGAGTGAGCCAGGTTCTAAAGTCAGCGAGACAATCATCGATCGAATCTGCGAGTAGGCGTCCTCTGATTGCGAACCGCTACCTCGGGTCACCGGAGGGGTAACCAGCGCAAGAACCATGCAGAGATGATATATCAGTAACTGTCAGATAGATACATAAGAGAAGAAGAGAGTTTGAGCCTCAGTTGTCATACCCTTGGCTCCGTGGCCTTTAAGCGAGGAAAACCCAATCATTTAGGCTGGCGTCCACTTCTCGAAGTCGAAGATGACCCGCATGTAGGAGTCTCTTTTCCAGAAACAAGTGAGCCTCTGCTCCTCTTGCATCACCTCTCAGATCTGCATGTCTGCGATGCGCAATCCCCTCTTCGCCCTGAATATCTCGATCGATGGGCGGATCCAGATAGCCCTATTCGCCAACTTGTCGGCACGATCGGCACCTATCGGCCGCATTCAATGTTGTCCCCTCACATCGTTGAATCAATGGTCCTCTCCCTCAATGCGATTGAGAACGGTCCCTTGTCGGGGCATCCCATCAACGGTGCGATAGTCACAGGAGATACAACGGACAACGCGCAACTCAACGAAGTTGATTGGTATCTCTCTCTACTCGACGGCGGAACTGTGCGTCCGGATTCAGGTGCGCAGGACAAGTACGAAGGCGTTAGTGATGATGGCGCTGGACATTACGACGAAAAATATTGGCATCCGCATGGAACACCAGAAGGTAAAGAAGATGATGATGCTCGAGCTAAATATGGATTCCCAGTGGTTCCGGGTTTACTCAATGCATGTCGCGAAGCATTTCTTGCAACGGGGCTCAATCTTCCGTGGTTTGCCGTTCACGGAAATCACGATGCCTTGCTTCAAGGCACAGTCACACCAAGTAGCGCAATGAATGTGGAGTTAGCTGGAGATAAAAGATACGAAGCGCTACCGTCAACTCTCACACTGGCAGAAACTCTTGCAGCGTTTAATGAAGTCGGTCCAGCTGATTTTCCCACATCAAGTGATGCCCCATTTGTAACTGTTACTCCCGATGTTGCACGACGTGCAGTAGAGCGCGGCGAATTCGCCAAGATGCACCTTGGTTCGAATGGAGCACCGAAGGGTCATGGGTTTTCAGAAGATAACGTTGCGAATACAACTATGTACTACGCAGCAGATGTCGGAGCTGTTCGACTATTAGTTCTGGATACAGTGAATCAATATGGTGGATGGCAAGGATCTCTAGATATTGAACAATTCGAATGGCTTGAAACTGAAATCACCAATTCGCGAAAACCAGTTGTGATTGCTTCTCATCACCCTCTTGAAAAAATGTTTAACGACTACTCGCCAGTGGGCCGACGGTATGCGTTGATGAACTAACTGCGATGCTCTTGAAATATCCTCAAGTCATTCTTTGGTTGGCGGGTCACGAACATCGCCATCACGTTGAATGGATTGGCGATGCAGAAGGTGATGTTGGACTGTGGCAAGTTGAAACTGCCTCACATATAGATTGGCCGCAACAAAGTAGAACTGTTGAAGTCGTCAGAGATGACCTTGGCGATATTTATATTGGCTTAACTGTTGTCGATCATGCAGCACCAGCTACTTACAACGAGGCGAAATCACCTTTGGAAATGGCTGCCTTAGCTCGCCTTCTCTGCGCAATATTTGGCAAAAGAGAGAAGAACTTGGAGCGCCACATCCTTTTGAATGGGCGCAAGGAGGAAGCGACCTCAAGAAATGTTGTCTTGCGAATCCCTAAGCGGGAAATTAAATAACAGTTCGATTAATTGGATCAGTTACCACTGTTCGCAAATGTGGCGCTTCAGTCACAACTGTTCGAACAACCGGCTCAGCAATTACTGAATGAACAACTGGATCCTTCGCGACAAAGACAACTTTTTCATCGATACGACGTCGACGTCGACGCAAATGCAGATGACGAAGGTTCATATAAAGAATGAGCGCCGCTGCTAGCGACTTTACCAAGATTGAACCAAAGAAGGTTGTGAAATAAACCAAAGACCGGAATCGAACTTGTGACCTTATGAACATTGGCAGTGCCTTCGATTGTCGTTACATCACTCACTGTTCCATCAACACCTGAGTTGGTGAAGACGCTCGTAAGTCGACCATTGGCCGCTGTTGAAACGAGTTGGCGAACTTGTAGGTTCCAAGAATTCTTATCGCGCAACAAAATGATGTCGCCCGGAATCAATCTCGCAACTGGAGTAGCGTGAGTAATCATCAATTCTCCGCGCTCAATTGTGAGTCCGGGTACTGATGTCTTTGAGCTATACAAACTAACGCCAGTGAATGCAGTTAATAAGAATGGGATAAGAGTTACTGCAACGATGTAAGCAGCAAAAGCAACGTTGAGTACATGCACCCATGAATGCGATGGCGACGGCGAAGAACTAAATGATCACGTCGACGTTCTCGGCGGTAATTCACTGAAGGTGAATCTTGTAGGAATGCCAAGTTCGGCTGAGTCTGCGCATATTGGACGTGTGGTTGGACCATATTGCACCTGTGGTTGTGCGTACTGGATTTGTGGTTGAGCATGAAGATATTGAACTTGTGGTTGAACTACCGTCGGTGCAGGTTGTGCTTGTAAATATTGAACTTGGGGTTGAACTTGGGGTTGAACTTGTGGCTGATCTTGAAGGTATTGAACGCGAGGTTGAACAGGTTCGGCAGCAGGAACGACTTGTTCTGGTTGGACGCCATTTGCGACATTGACGTGGGTGCGATCGACAATTACCGCGCCTTCCGGCAGGTAGATGTACATCGCTTGACCCTTAGGGGTCTCCAGATCAGCTACCTTCGGAAAGGTCTGATTTTCTTCGTTCATAGCCGCGCCTCTCGCTTCAGTTTTCTACAAAATCGACTTGATGATTCCTGGAGTCGTTGCCATCTTGAGAGATGCACCAGGAAGTGGATCGAATATTTCAATTTGGTACGGAACAGATTTGTAAACCAAATAAACGTGAGTTGGCGTTGCCTTTGAGTAATAAACAAAGGATCCATCTGGATTGGTCTGACTTACTCCACCTGTTGCGATCTTTGCTGCAGCAGTCACGGTTGTGTATGCATTAGCGTCGCGATAGGTAGCAATAACTCGATAATTCTGCGTGACGTCATTCAAACCTTTTCCGTTTGGCAGGTATCGAACGAAGTCTTGACCATCGCTAATGTGATTCAAGGTATAGAGCGCATTCTTAAGAGAACCCGCCCAGTAAATACTGGTACCAATTGTTTTAACTGTGTTGATCAACTGAGTCCTCTGTCAATGCCACTTGACCAGTGTTTCCCGCAGTTGCAACAACATTACTTTTTGCAGTTGCACCAGAGTTCGCACCCGAACCTGCATTGGCGCCAGAACCAGCGTTTGCACCTGAACCTGCATTGGCTCCTGAATTTGCACCAGATCCAGCGTTTGCACCCGATGCGGCTTTTCCATTTGAAAGAGTCAGAGTGACAGGGCGCGATGTTGCAACGGCCCCATGTAAGTGCGAAGGTGAGAAGTGATGAATCGCGGCGATTCCAAAATATCTCCACCAAAGTCCGCGACCAGTGCGATGAAGTCGGTACTCCTCTTCAAAAGCTGCGCGAAATTCTGGCGTGCTCGCAAGAGTTGCACCAGTAGTCACATACGTCGGAGTTCCAACAACGGTGGCTGTTGGTGCAGGTCCGATTACTGTTGTCGTCGGCGCACTTCCATAAACAGTGGTTGGCGTATGACCAATCACCGTTGTTTGAGCCCCACCGATGAGATAGGGAACTCCTTCGCGCTCTAGATCATTGCTACTCATGAATTTTTAGATCCCCTCTCACGCTTTCACCGCGAGGTAGTAGGTGGTTCCGTTGCAATTACTGTGGTTGTCAACATCTGAGCCGACGCCCCACTTCATAGTTCCGTCGTACTTAACGCAGACTGGAACCTGATTGAGGTTGGCCGCTGGGCCAGCAGGACCCTGAGCTCCTTGTGGGCCTTGAGCACCCTGAGAACCTTGAGGTCCGATTGGGCCTTGAGCACCAGTGGCACCCGTTGCTCCGGTATCACCCTTGACACCCTGAGGTCCAATTGGACCTTGAGAGCCCTGTGGACCTTGAGAGCCCTGAGCTCCAGTAGCACCGGTCGCACCTTGAGCACCGGTCGCACCAGTAGCTCCAACTGGACCTTGCATACCAACTGGTCCGATTGGACCTTGAGGACCAGTAGCGCCACGGTCACCCGTCGCTCCAGTTGCACCGCGAGCACCATTGGCACCCGCAAAACCTGAGGTTCCAGTTGGACCGGTAGGACCCGTAGGTCCGACGGAGCCATTAGCACCAGCAGGACCAGTTGCACCCTTAGGTCCAGTTGCACCAGTAGGTCCGATTGGGCCAGCCATACCGATAGGACCGATTGGTCCAGTTGGTCCGGTCGCACCTCGATTACCATCATCACCCTGTGGTCCGGTTGCACCCTTTGGTCCAGTTGCTCCAGTGACACCAGAAATACCTTGAGGACCTGTCGGACCAGTTGGACCTACTGGTCCCGCCAAGCCTGTTGGACCTTGCGGACCAGTGGCACCTGTCGCGCCAGTAATTCCTTGAATACCGGTAGGACCAGTTGGACCTGTTGCGCCCTTAAGTCCGGTTGCGCCAATTGGCCCAGCGGGGCCGACTGCACCAGTTGGTCCGGTTGGACCTGTTGGGCCTTGAACACCTTGTGGACCTGTAACTCCGGTAGCTCCTGTGGCACCAGTTGCACCCTTAAGTCCGGTTGCACCAGTCGCACCTGTGGCTCCGATTGCTCCAGTGGCACCAGTGGCACCTTTCGCTCCCGTAGCACCTGTGGCTCCAACAAGACCGACAGGACCTTGTGGGCCAGTAACACCTTGAGCACCTGTCGCACCAGTTGCACCTGTCGCACCAGTTGGGCAAGTACCTGGAGCTGGTTGGTGGGTAGCAACAACATTGTCATAGTCATGTTGAGCAGTTAGGTAGCGAGAATATTCGGCCTCGTCTTCAGCATCATCATCTTGGTATTGCTGTTGAGCAGCGTTGGCAGCAGCAATACGTGATTGATACTCGGAATCGTGGCTGAAATCGTAGCCACCGTATCCGCCACCGTATCCGCCGCCCCATCCGCCATAGCTATTTACGTAGGAAGTAACGAGGGATTGCTTGTAATCCCAATTGTTCTTTGAAGCCTGTGCTTGACGGCTGCACGAACCGTGTTGGTTGTAGTGGTAATCGCGCAAATCTCTGTAGTGAACAACATCAGGATCTGGCGCAGCTACGGTACAAGAAAGTCCTGGAATACCTTGGATACCTTGAGCGCCGGTTGCGCCAGTGGCTCCTCGATCGCCCTTATCTCCGTCATCACCCTTTGGTCCAGTAGCTCCAGTTGCACCCTTGGCACCTGTTGCGCCGCTAGCACCTTGGGCACCGGTCACACCGATTGGACCTTGTGATCCGGTTACACCTTGAATTCCTTGAGCACCGGTCGCGCCAGTGGCGCCCTTAGCACCCGTCACACCGATTGGACCTTGAGCACCGGTAACACCTTGAGGTCCTTGGGCACCAGTAGCACCGCGATCGCCTTGCTCACCGTCGTCGCCCTTAGGTCCAGTTGCTCCAGTAGCGCCTCGAGCACCTGTGGCTCCAGTTGGACCAGCAGGTCCTGCCAAACCTTGTGGACCCGTAGGACCTTGAGGACCAATCGCACCCGTTGCACCGGTAGGTCCGATTGGACCTGCCAAACCTTGTGGGCCAGCTGGGCCGGTAGGACCTTGAGGACCAGCAGGACCCTGAGGTCCAGTGTTTCCTTGAGTACCTGATGGACCTTGTGGACCAGTATTTCCTTGCGTTCCCGAAGGACCTTGCGGACCAGTTGCACCAGTAATACCTTGAACACCGGTTGCACCTTGGTTACCCGTTGCACCCTTAGGTCCAGTAGCTCCAGATGCACCCGTGGCACCAGTTATACCTTGAATACCTTGTGCTCCAGTAGCACCTGTCGCGCCGGTTGCACCATCGTCACCCTTTGGTCCAGCAGGACCAGCAAGTCCTTGGACACCTTGGATACCCTGAATGCCTTGGGCACCAGTTGCGCCTTGAATTCCTTGAACACCTTGTGGTCCAGTAACTCCAGTAGCACCACTAGCTCCGGATGCACCAGACGCTCCGGTTTCACCCTTCGCACCGGTTGCGCCAGTATCACCCTTGGCTCCAGTTGCCCCTGTGGCACCCGTTTCGCCCTTAGCTCCAGTTGCGCCGGTTAAACCTTGGATACCTTGAATGCCCTGAATACCTTGTGCTCCGCTAGCACCGGAAGCACCTTGAGCACCAGTTGCGCCGGTGTCACCTTTTACTCCAGTAATTCCTTGAGGGCCTTGTGCACCAGTTGCGCCGGTGTCACCCTTTGCGCCACTTGCACCAGAGGCTCCTGTTTCGCCTTTGGCTCCTGTGGCGCCAGTTTCGCCCTTAGCTCCACTCGCACCGGAAGCTCCACTCGCACCGGAAGCTCCACTCGCACCGGAAGCTCCTTGAGCACCGCTGGCACCGGTCGCACCGGTTTCTCCACGTGCACCAGTTGCACCAGTATCACCCTTGGCGCCTGTCGCTCCAGTAGCACCGGTTTCACCCTTTGGTCCAGCTGGGCCTTGAATACCTTGAGCTCCAGTAGCACCTGTTGCGCCAGTCGTACCAGTTATTCCTTGAATTCCTTGTGCTCCTGTGGCACCAGTTTCACCCTTGGCTCCAGACGCGCCTGTCGCGCCCTTTTCACCAGTAGATCCCTTTTCGCCGGTTGCGCCCTTGGCACCACTTGCACCGGTTTCACCCTTAGCTCCCGTAGCACCGGTTTCACCCTTTGGTCCCGTAGCGCCGGTCGCACCTGTTGCTCCGGTAGCACCTGTTGCTCCGGTAGCACCTGTTGCGCCAGTCAATCCCTGAATTCCTTGAATGCCTTGGATTCCTTGAGCTCCAGTTGCACCAGTATCACCCTTGGCTCCCGTTGCACCGGTCGCTCCTTGGGCACCCGTAAAGCCTTGAGCTCCTTGTGCACCAGTTGCGCCTGTGTCACCCTTTTCGCCCTGAGCACCAGTTGCGCCCGTGTCACCTTTAGCGCCACTCGCTCCGGAGGCACCTGAAGCACCAGTTTCGCCTTTGGCTCCAGTTTCTCCTTGGGCACCTTGAGCGCCAGTAGCTCCCGTTTCTCCAGTATCACCCTTTGCGCCGGTTGCTCCAGTCGTACCTGTTGCGCCAGTAGCTCCCGTTAAACCCTGAATTCCTTGGATGCCTTGGATGCCTTGGATACCTTGGGCACCTGTAGCTCCGGTTTCACCCTGAGCACCTGTAGCTCCGGTATCGCCTTTAACTCCGGTAATTCCTTGAACACCCTGAGCGCCAGTCGCACCTGTTTCGCCCTTTTCACCTTGGGCGCCAGTTGCACCAGTCTCGCCTTGAGCACCAGTAGCACCCGTTGCTCCGGTCGCACCAGTAGCTCCGGTTAATCCCTGAATTCCTTGTATGCCTTGAACACCTTGAGCGCCTGTTTCTCCTTGTGCACCAGAGGATCCAGTTTCACCACTATCTCCCTTTGCACCCGTTGCACCAGTTTCTCCTTGCGCACCGGTAAAGCCCTGAGGTCCTTGCGCTCCCGTTGCACCAGTTTCGCCTTGGGCACCAGTGGCTCCAGTATCACCTTTAGCACCACTCGCTCCAGATGCGCCTGAGGCACCAGTTTCGCCTTGCGCACCTTGAGCTCCAGTAGCTCCGGTTTCACCAGTGTCACCCTTAGCGCCAGTGGCTCCGGTGTCACCCTTCTCGCCCTGGATTCCTTGGATTCCCTGGATGCCTTGAATGCCCTGGGCGCCTGTTGCACCAGTTTCACCCTGGGCACCAGTTTCACCTTGGGCACCAGTTGCTCCTGTATCACCCTTTACACCAGTAATTCCTTGAACGCCTTGAGCACCAGTGGC
This sequence comes from Actinomycetota bacterium, assembly GCA_037200085.1. Classification (GTDB taxonomy): domain Bacteria; phylum Actinomycetota; class Actinomycetes; order Nanopelagicales; family Nanopelagicaceae; genus QYPT01. Next base: position 57,668 of record JBBCHT010000009.1, on the reverse strand, counting down.
TCCGGTCTCACCCTTTTCTCCTTGAGCACCGGTCTCACCTGCATCGCCCTTGGCACCCGTTGCTCCGGTCTCACCCTTTTCTCCTTGAATACCTTGAATACCTTGAATTCCTTGGATGCCTTGAATTCCTTGTGCTCCAGTGGCTCCGGTGTCACCCTTCGCGCCAGTTGCACCAGTTTCACCCTGTGCACCGGTAAAGCCTTGAGGTCCCTGAGCACCAGTGGCTCCGGTCTCACCTTGAGCGCCACTTGCTCCAGATGCGCCTGAAGCACCAGTTTCGCCTTTGGCTCCAGTTTCTCCTTGTGCACCCTGAGCGCCAGTAGCTCCCGTTTCTCCCAGTATCACCCTTGGCACCCGTAGCTCCGGTCTCACCCTTTTCACCCTGAATACCTTGAATTCCCTGGATGCCTTGTGCTCCAGTGGCACCTGTTTCACCTTGAGCACCAGTGGCTCCGGTGTCACCCTTTACGCCAGTAATTCCTTGGACGCCTTGAGCACCAGTGGCTCCGGTGTCACCCTTTTCTCCTTGAGCACCGGTCGCACCAGTTTCACCCTGGGCACCAGTTGCTCCCGTGTCACCTTTTTCGCCCTGAATTCCTTGAATGCCTTGGATACCTTGTGCACCTGTTGCACCTGTTGCACCTGTTTCGCCAGTGTCACCCTTGGCACCGGTTTCACCAGTAGCACCCTGTGCGCCAGTGAATCCTTGAGGTCCTTGCGCTCCAGTTTCACCCTGTGCGCCTGTCGCACCAGTTTCACCTTGAGCACCCGTCGATCCGGTATCGCCCTTTGCGCCTGTTGCACCAGTCTCACCTTGTGCGCCTGTATCGCCCTTGGCCCCTGTCGCGCCGGTTTCTCCAGTATCGCCCTTAGCGCCAGTAGCACCGGTGTCACCCTTTTCGCCCTGGATTCCTTGAATGCCCTGAATACCTTGGATTCCCTGTACGCCAGTCTCGCCTTGAGCACCGGTCGCCCCAGTATCACCCTTTACGCCAGTAATTCCTTGAATACCTTGGGCGCCAGTTGCACCAGTCTCGCCGGTATCACCCTTGGCACCAGTTTCACCCTGAGCACCCGTATCGCCAGCGTCACCTTTAGCACCCGTAGCTCCGGTGTCACCCTTTTCGCCCTGAATTCCTTGAATGCCTTGGATACCCTGAATTCCTTGAGCGCCGGTTGCCCCTGTTTCGCCAGTGTCACCCTTGGCACCAGTTTCACCAGTCTCACCTTGAGCGCCAGTAAAGCCTTGAGGTCCCTGAGCACCAGTGGCTCCAGTCTCACCTTGAGCGCCAGTTGCACCAGTCGCTCCAGTTTCACCTGTATCACCCTTGGCACCGGTCGCACCTTGAGCTCCAGAAGCACCTGTGTCACCGGTGTCGCCTTTATCGCCCTTGGCTCCAGTCGCGCCTGTAGCTCCCGTCGCACCTGTCGCTCCGGTTAAGCCTTGAATTCCTTCAATGCCCTGTTCGCCAGTGTCCCCCTTGGCACCAGTTTCACCGGTCGCACCTTGAGCACCTGTAAAGCCTTGGGGTCCTTGAGCACCAGTCGCGCCAGTTTCGCCCTTGGCTCCGGTGGCTCCGTTATCGCCTTTAGCACCGGTAGCTCCATTGTCGCCTTTAGCACCGGTAGCTCCCGTATCGCCCTTGGCTCCAGTTGCGCCAGTATCACCCTTGGCTCCCGTTGCGCCAGTTAATCCTTGAATGCCTTGAATGCCTTGAATGCCTTGGGCACCAGTTGATCCTGTATCGCCCTTTGCACCAGTGGCTCCAGTGTCACCTTTTACGCCAGTAATTCCTTGAACACCAGCGTCGCCCTTTGCACCGGTTGCTCCGGTATCGCCCTTGGCTCCAGTTGCACCAGTATCACCTTTAGCGCCAGTTGCGCCAGTTGCGCCAGTTGCGCCAGTTAAACCTTGAATTCCTTGGATACCTTGTGCACCAGTCGCTCCAGTGTCGCCCTTGGCTCCAGTTGCGCCAGTGGCACCCTTATCGCCAGTGGCACCCTGAACGCCAGTAAAACCTTGAATACCTTGTGCACCGGTATCGCCCTTGTCACCCTTAGCTCCACTTGCTCCGCTTGCTCCGCTGGCACCAGTGTCACCCTTATCGCCTTTTGCACCACTGGCTCCGGTATCACCCTTAGCTCCACTTGCACCGGTGTCGCCTTTAGCACCGCTCGCGCCAGTATCGCCCTTGTCGCCTTTTGCACCTTGGATACCTTGAGATCCGTTGTCACCTTTTGCACCAGTCGCTCCGGTGTCACCCTTGTCGCCTTTAGCGCCAGTGGCTCCGGTCAATCCTTGAATTCCTTGTGCACCAGTTGCACCTGCAGCACCAGTGGCTCCGGTAAAGCCTGTTAGTCCTTGAATACCAGTTGCACCCTGTGCACCAGTCGCGCCTTGTGCACCAGTTGCGCCCTTTTCTCCAGTAGCACCTTTTTCACCAGTAGCGCCCTTTTCACCTGACGCACCAGTTGCTCCTGTTGCACCGGCTTCTCCAGTTGGACCTGTCGGACCTGCAGGACCAGGTTCTCCGATACCAGTAAATCCATTTGATTCGTTGTTAACGATTGGACCAAGTGGTTTTGCTTCAACAGTTGGTTGTGGAGTTGGAGTACTTGTTTTATTTTCATTTGTTGTTTGATTAACTTGCAACGGACCAAGTGGTTGAGCAGCAGGCGGATTGTCATTCTTAATTACCGTTGTGTTTTGTTTATTCGTTTGCGAATTTGATTCAACTTGAAGTGGACCAAGTGGTTGAGCAACGCTTCCGCCATCAACTTTTACAATCACTGTTGTTGATTTAACAATTGTCTTTTGTTGGTTTGTATTTACTTGCAATGGTCCAAGAGGTGCAGCGCCACCGCCAACAACGACATTTGTTTGAACATTTGTTTGCGAATTAGATACGGAATTCGAGTTTGAATTTACTTTGACATTGCTGTTGGAATTTGAATTCGCATTGCTATTCGATTTGCTATTGGAGTTACTGTTCGAATTACTATTTGATTTACTGTTTGAATTTGCATTGCTATTCGAAACACCCAAGGGGCCAGCAAGAACGCCGTTACCACTACCACTACTTGAATTTGATTTCGCAGAGTTGCTATTCGACGATGATGCACTTTTGCTTGAAGAATTATTTGTTGAAGTTGGGAGCGATACAGGACCGAGCGCTCCACCAACTTTATGTAAGCTCGTCGCGGCTTGTGCAATGTCAGGCGCACTAAGTAAAGAGGCAACGACAATCGCGGCCAGAGAAAAATTCTTGAAAGAATTCTTACCTTTGGTCGTTACCATCCGTGAACTGCCTTTACGCAACCAGGATCCTTCCTTGTGCGTGCGTTTACGCTCAGCGTTACCACTCAGTAAAGAGCAAAATGTAACAGAAAACGTGCCAGCACTACATTTCTGTAAACAAAACTTACGCCAAGTTTTCATTTTTTCAGAGAGAATGTACGGACAAATTTCCTTATTTTTCAGTGATTTTATGCGTGAATAGCGAAAAAAACTTTACAAATTTGTAAGTAAAGTTTTAAGAATTTCCGCCTTGAGGTGAGGGCAAACCCCCTTGGATTTCTGCCGCGGCTAACTGTCCGCACGCTCCGTCGATCTCTCTACCCCTCGTATCCCGCACCGTCGTGGGAACTCCGTAACTTTCCAAAATTCGGACAAATTCCCCTTGATCTTCAGCTCTGGAGGCGGTCCATTTCGACCCCGGAGTGGGGTTGAGTGGGATCAAATTCACATGTGCATTCCGATTTTTGAGCAATCTGCCCAAGAGATCTGCCCGCCAAGTGTGATCATTGATGTCGCGGATCAGCGCATATTCGATCGAATATCGTCGCCCAGTCTTCTTTGCGTATTCATCTGCAGCGACTAAAACTTCTTTTACATTCCATCGCGAATTAATTGGCACGAGAGTGTTTCGCAATTCATCATCTGGTGTGTGAAGTGAAACGGCAAGCGTTAATGGCAAACCCTCTTGCGTTAATTTTTCAATTCCATTTACCAATCCAACAGTGGACATCGTTACAGACCTTGCACTGATACCCAATCCATGTGGATTTTCATCCGTGATATTTCGAACTGCTCTCATGACGGAGTTGTAGTTGGCCATTGGTTCGCCCATGCCCATAAAAACGATATTGGAAAGTCGCGTTGGTCCCCCGGGTAATTCACCAAGAGCACATGCGCGTGCAGCTGCAACTATTTGTGAAGTAATTTCTCCTGCAGTTAAATTTCTTGTTAACCCTGCTTGTCCCGTTGCACAGAATGGACAATTCATTCCGCATCCGGCTTGCGATGAAATACAAACTGTCGTGCGATCTGTGTATCGCATCAAAACACTTTCAACTAAAACTCCGTCGTGCAGACGCCATAAATCTTTCCGAGTCATTCCACCATCACATGTAATTGAGCGAACTAATTCAATGAGGTTTGGGATAAGTAGTTCGGCAAACTTCGATCGCATATCGAGCGGAATATCAGTCCATGATTCTGGATCAGAAGCAAAGTGAGTGAAGTAGTGATTCTCAATTTGATTCGCACGGAAAGCGGGCATTCCCATTTCAACAGCGAATGCGCGGCGATCCTCAGGAGAAAAATCCGCTAAGTGGCGAGGTGATTTTTTCTTAAGTTGTGGCTCATCAAAAACTAATTTGATATCACTCTCTTGATCTGGGCGACTCATAAATATCTAGACACAATTTCAAATGCAAGCCAGACCGCTGGTCCAGAGAGAAGAGCCGAATCCAAGCGATCCAACATTCCACCGTGACCCGGCAAAAGCGATCCCATATCCTTTAATCGAAGATCGCGTTTCATCGCACTCTCGATTAAGTCTCCACTTGTCGCAGTAAATACAACGACTAGTCCGACTACCGCACCGATCCACCAATGCTCGTGAATTAAATAGTGAAAACTGATTGCTCCACCAATGATTGTAAAAACCAATGAACCCGCTAACCCCTCAAAGGATTTCTTTGGGCTGATCTTTGGCGCCAATGGATGTTTGCCAATGACAACGCCAACCAAATATCCGAAGGTGTCATTGCAACTAATCAGAATGACGAAGGTCATCACGCGGCTCAAACCATTTGTGGGTCGCGCAAGGAGAATTAGAAACCCTGCCAAAAATGGAAGGTAGATCAGAACGAGAGTTGTCGCCGTTGCACTTCGAATAAATCCATCTGGTCCGCGACGAAGAAGATCGACAAGGAGAATCGGCAAACAAAATGCGGTAGCTACTGCCAACCCTTCTAGACCGCCTCGCCACGTTGAAGTAGTCAAAATAACTGTTGCAATTACTAGGGCAGGAAAGGCTAGGTAGGTGTTTGATGCGCCAAAAGCGCGTGTTATTTCGCGAATTCCAAGTATTACTGCGATTCCAATAAGGACTGCAAACCACTGGCGATGGAATGCCAACGTGAACCAGACAAGTGCAACGATCGTTGCGCTTACTGCGATGGAAGGCAGGAGTTTGCGACCAGCTCTCTTATTTATCGCTTCATTTATTGAGTGCAGATCCTCCATGTGGATTGGGAACTCTCAAACTTCGAGAAGTTCCACCTCCTTGTGCTTCAAGAGATCATCAATTTTGGCGACATGATCAGAAGTAACTTTTTCCAACTCTTTTTCACCACGGGTCAGATCATCTTTTCCAATGAGACTGTCCTTTTCCAATTTCTCAATAAGTTCTTTCGCACTGCGGCGGATATTGCGCAGCGAAACTTTGGCATCTTCTGCCTTTGTTCGTACAACTTTGATGTACTCCTTGCGGCGCTCTTCAGTAAGCTGAGGAAAAGCCACACGAATAACGACTCCATCGTTTCCTGGGTTCACGCCTAAATCGGATTCACGAATTGCCTTTTCAATCGCGGCCATTGCTCCCTTATCAAATGGAGAAATGATCGCCATACGCGCTTCGGGTACTTGAAAGGAGGCGAGTTGAGAAAGCGGCGTAAAGGTGCCGTAGTAATCCACCATGATTTTGTTGAAAAGAGATGGGTGCGCTCGTCCAGTTCGAATACTGGCGAAGTCTTCTTTAGCAACTTCAACAGCCTTATTCATTTTGGATTCTGCATCTCGAAGCGCTCCGGCTACATCAGACATTAAGACTCCCTAGATTTCTCATGGTTATGCGACCAGCGTTCCAATTGTTTCGCCGCGAACAGCACGTCCAATATTTCCATTGGACATCAAATCAAAAATCACGATAGGTAATTTGTTTTCTCTGCAAAGACTAAATGCTGCGGCATCTGCAACTGCCAAGGATTTTGAAAGAACATCGTCATAAGAAATCGTGTCGAATTTGACGGCCTTTGGATCTTTCTTCGGATCTGCCGAGTAAACGCCGTCGACTCCGCTCTTTGCGAGCAGTAGCGCTTCGGATCCGATTTCGAGTGCACGTTGGGCGGCGACGGTATCTGTTGTAAAGAATGGCATTCCTGCACCTGCGCCAAAAATTACAACACGACCTTTTTCTAGGTGGCGAATTGCTCGACGAGGAATGTATGGCTCTGCAACTTGACCCATTGTGATTGCAGTTTGTACTCGCGTATCAATGCCTTGCTTCTCTAGGAAATCTTGAAGGGCGAGGCAATTCATGACTGTTCCAAGCATGCCCATGTAGTCAGCGCGAGCGCGATCCATGCCTCGTTGTTGAAGTTCTGCCCCGCGGAAGTAATTTCCGCCACCGACGACGATGGCTACTTGAACGCCAGATCGAACGACATCTGCAATCTGTTTTGCAACATCTTGCACGACATCAGGATCAACACCGATTCCCTTTTCGCCACCAAAAACTTCGCCAGAAAGTTTAAGGAGCACTCGCCCGTAGCTACCTCTACTACCGGGCATGAGTGCTCCTTCCACTAATCCTTGCTATCAGGCTTGCCTAACTATTGAGAGTCTAAAGGTCTCCCAATTAATTAGTTATTGACCCACGCGGAAGCGATGGAAGGCCTTAACTGCAGTATCAGCTTCATCAAGAATCTGCTTCACAGTCTTTTTGGCATCCTTCGCAAATGCTTGTTCAATCAAACTGACTTCCTTTACAAAACCAGTGATGCGACCCTCGATGATCTTGGAGAGTGCAGCCTCTGGCTTGCCTTCGTTGCGGGCAGTTTCTTCAGCAACTCGACGCTCATTTTCAATAACGTCGACAGGCACTTCGTCACGATTGACGTACGAAGGTGCAAAAGCGGCAATGTGTTGTGCAACATCTTTACCAACGTCAATTGCATCCTTTGTAAGTTGAACAAGAACGCCAACTTGCGGTGGCAAGTCAGGATTCGTTCTGTGCAAATAGACACCCAAAGGTGAGCCATCGAGAACAGCAATTCTTCGCAGTTCGATTTTCTCACCAAGAGTTGCATTGGCAGTTTCAATTGCCGATTGCACAGTCTTACCTGGAACAATTTCTGAAGCCAAGAATGCCTCAAGGTCTGCAATTTTTGAAGTTGCCAAATGCACAAGGAGTTCGTCAGCGAGTGCTTGGAAACGCTCGCCCTTTGCAACGAAATCTGTTTCGCAATTTAGCTCCAACATCACTCCCAAATTTCCTTGCACCTTTGCAAGTACAAGTCCATTGGAAGTCGTTCGACCTTCGCGCTTAGTGATTCCTTTAAGACCCTTGACACGAATAATGTCAACGGCCTTATCGAAATCGCCATCTGCTTCGTCAAGAGCTTTCTTGCAATCGAGCATTCCTGCTGCGGTTGCTTCGCGAAGTCTCTTGACATCTGCTGCTGTGTAATTCAATTTATGCTCCCTGTGGTTCAACGGCAGGTGGTGTTTCTGTTACTACTGGCGCTGCAACAGCATCGGTTGTTGGTGTTCCAGCAAGAATTTCCTTCTCCCAATCAGCGAGTGGTTCCCCTGCGGCAACTGTCTCGACATCAGGCTTTACCTCTTCTTTAACTGCAATTGCAGCGCGAGCTTGTAGACCTGCTGCGATCGCATCAGTAATGACGCGTGTAAGCAGACCGATAGAACGAATTGCATCGTCATTGCCAGGAATCTTGAAATCAACTTCATCTGGATCGCAATTTGTATCCAAAATTGCAATAACAGGAATTCCAAGTTTCTTAGCTTCTGCGACGGCAAGATGCTCTTTCTTCGTATCAACAACCCAGATTGCACTTGGCAACTTGGTCATGTTTCGAATTCCATTGAGGTTCTTGTTTAGTTTTTCGCGTTCACGGCGAAGAACAAGCAATTCCTTCTTGGTCAACAACTGATCATTTGCAGATTCAAGTGCTTCCAGTTCTTTGAGGCGTTGAATTCGCTTGTAGACAGTTGGAAAGTTAGTAAGCATTCCGCCCAACCAACGCTCAGTAACGTATGGCATGCCAACGCGCGCTGATTGTTGAATGATTGGTTCTTGAGCTTGCTTCTTGGTGCCAACGAAAAGTACATGGCCACCCTTTGCAACAACATCTTTTACAAACTCGTAGGCGTTATCAATCAAACCTAGAGACTGTTGAATGTCGATGATGTAAATACCGTTGCGCTCAGTGAAAATAAAGCGCTTCATTTTCGGATTCCATCGACGAGTCTGATGTCCGAAGTGGACACCACTGTCGAGGAGTTCCCTCATTGTTACAACCGCCATGGCGGCACACTCCATTCTTGCGATCCTCTTGGGCATCGAAATGACCTAGAAGTCGCTCTCGGTTATTGGATCAACCCTGCGCTGATCCCTAGCATCCAGACACCGACCATTTTTTACTTAACGAATCAAGCAATAAATGGACCGAGGTGGTACTTACTAGATGCGTGAAGTCGCCTGAAAAATAGATTTACTTTCCAAACGCTGAGGGAATTCTACCTGACGGATAGAAGCCGATGCGCCAAATTATTTTTAGGCAGTAGCGCCTTTAGGCCCGAGGATGCGCTTGTTTAAAGGCTTTTTGGAGCCTTTCGGTAGAGACGTGGGTATAAATCTGAGTCGTCGCAAGCGATGAATGACCCAATATTTCCTGCACGGTACGTAGATCTGCGCCACCTTCAAGTAAATGCGTCGCTGCCGAATGTCGCAAAGCATGTGGCCCAAGTCGCTCTACTCCTTCAAGGGCGGCAAGTGCGTTGTAAACCACAGTCCTAACGGTTCGCTGATCAATTCGCTTACCGCGTGTACCAAGGAAAAGAGCTTGACCGGAATTGGATTTCACAAGGGAGGGGCGACCTTCTTCAAGCCAACACTTCAAAGCTCGCATTGCCGGATTGCCAATGGGAATAGTCCGTTCCTTGTTTCCTTTTCCTAAAACACGGATGGTCTGTCGATCGTAATCAATACTGTTTAAATCAAGGCCACACAATTCAGCAACGCGAGCACCGCTTGCATAAAGAATTTCCACCATCGCGCTGTCTCGTTTGGAAGTCGATGTATCTTCTTCGCCAACTCGTTGAACTAGCGCTTCCATTGCTAACTTCGCATTTTTGATATCTATAACTTCTGGCAAGGTTCGGTGCGCCTTGGGAGTTGCCAATGGTTCTGCAACATCTGATTTCATAAATCCAGATTTAAATGCCCATTTAGTAAATACTCGAATCGAAACAGCTCGTCTGGACAATGTCGTACGAGCAGAACCTTTGACTTGCATATTGGCCAGCCATGATCGAATGTGAGTGAGGGACAATTCGTCCAGGTTTTCAATTTTCAGTGCGCCAAGATGAATAAATAAACTCTCGACATCACCGAGGTAAGCCCGAACTGTATGTGCTGCAAGATTTCTTTCAGAAGACAAGTGTCGTTCAAATTCAGCTTTTACCTCTGAAAAATGGGGCGACTCCATGCAACAAGTTTACTCAGGCGTTCTGCCCTGACGGAGTAAGCCATACGTAACAGAATCTTCAAGTGCCATTGCAGATGCTGCGATGACATTTTCATGAACTCCGACGGTGTTCCACTCGCCTTTGCCATCACTAGTTTCAACCAGCACTCGGGTTATCGCACCAGTACCAAGTCGGCCTTCAAGAATTCGAACTTTGTAGTCCGTTAATTCGAGCAGAGCAATTTCAGGATAGAACTGTTGTAAACCCGAACGCAGTGCATTGTCCAAAGCATTTACTGGACCATTTCCTTTTCCACTGCAAGAAATTCTTTCTCCGCGCGCGTTGATCGTGATGTCAGCAGTCGTAACAATATTTTCATCCGATGACCGTTCAACGGTAGTCAGCCAATGTTCGATGGTGAAAAAAGATGGTCTCTTTCCTGTTGCTTCTTCTCGAAGGAGTAGTTCGAAAGATGCATCTGCTGCTTCGAAAGTAAATCCTCGAGATTCCATTTCTTTTACTCGCTCTACAACTCTTCCAATGAGTTCTCGATCTCCACCCAAATCAAATCCAAGTTCCTGAGACTTCAATTCAATAGATGCACGACCTGCCATTTCAGAGACCAACATCCTCATGTCATTTCCCACCGAGGCCGGATCTTCGTGTTGATACAAAGATGGATCGACTTTGATAGCACTGGCATGCAATCCCGCCTTATGCGCAAATGCGGATACTCCAACATATGGTTGACGCGCACTTGGCGAAACATTGGTGACTTCGGCAATGGCGTGAGCAATTCGGAAAGATTCTTGGAGCGAATCGCCGGGAAGAACTTGCTGTCCTTTCTTCAATTGAAGATTGGCAATGATGGTTACTAAATCAGCATTTCCAGTGCGTTCGCCATATCCATTGAGAGTGCCTTGAACATGTGTTGCGCCTGCAGCCACAGCGGCGAGTGAATTTGCCACGGCGCAACCGGTGTCGTTATGGCAATGAATTCCAAGTCGAGCCGAACTCTCCTGAAGAACATCATGAACGATTTGTGAAAGTTCATCGGGTAGCGCTCCACCATTTGTATCGCAGAGCGCGATGACATCGGCACCAGCTTCAGCAGCAACCCGTACTACTTCAAGTGCATACGCCCGATTAGAACGATATCCATCGAAGAAATGTTCGGCGTCAAGAAATACTCGTTGTCCTTCAGCGCGAAGATGTCGAATGGAATCCGAGATCATTGCTAAGTTCTCGTCCAACGTTGTTTTGAGAGCCAAATCAACATGTCTATCGTGAGACTTTGCAACGAGTGTCACTATTGGTGCTCGAGAATCTCGCAAAGCACCGAATAAGAGATCATCCGCGGCGGCAACATTGGGTCTGCGCGTAGCACCGAATGCAACAAACTGAGCATTTTTGAAATTCAGTTCAGTTCTAGCTCGCGCAAAGAATTCGGTGTCCTTTGGATTTGCTCCTGGCCAACCGCCTTCAATAAATCCCACACCCAAATCATCAAGATGACGTGCAATCGTCAACTTGTCATGAACTGAAAGATTTAAGCCCTCCTGCTGCGCTCCATCACGAAGAGTCGTATCGTAGATATGGAATGCATCCGAAATTGCCATTAGAGAACTTTTTTCATCCAATTATGTTTGTCAGGAATTGTTCCGTGCTGAATTCCAAGCAGAGTGTTTCTGATCTGCATAGTTATTTCTCCTGGCGTTCCATCACCAGTTGTCCATGTTCCTAAAGTGCTCTTTGCTGCACCGACAGGTGAGACAACTGCTGCAGTACCGCAAGCGAAAATTTCGGTGATGAGTCCACTTTCAACTCCGTCGCGCCAGTCTTCGACGCTCACCATTGTTTCCTCAACTTTGTAACCCAAATCTGCTGCAACGCTCAAAATAGAATCACGCGTAATGCCAGCTAAAAGTGTTCCCGTTAACTTTGGAGTAAAGACTGTTGCATCCGAACCTTTGCCTTTTACAAAGTAAAGATTCATGCCGCCCATTTCCTCAACCCACTTGCGCTCTTTTGCATCAATCCATACAACTTGATCGCAACCTTGTGCTGCTGCAGCTTTCTGAGCAACAAGTGAGGCAGCGTAATTTCCTCCACATTTTGCTTCGCCAGTTCCCCCGGCAGCTGCACGAACGTATTCGGTTGAAATCCAGACTGTCACAGCGTTTTCTGGATTGAAATATGCAGCAGCGGGAGTAGCGATCAACATATAGAGCGCCTGATTTGTCGGACGAACACCGAGTCCGACTTCAGTTGCAAACATAAATGGACGAATGTAAAGGGATTCACCAATTTTTCCTGGAACCCATCCAGCATCTTGTTTTACTAGCGCCTCAATAGTTTCAAGAAATAAATCGATTGGCATTTCTGGCAACGCTAAACGCGCTGCGCTCTTGGCAAAGCGAAGTGCATTTGCCTCGGGACGAAAGAGACTGATTCCACCATCAGGTTGGCGATATGCCTTCATACCTTCGAAGATCTCTTGACCATAATGAAAAACCATCGCAGCAGGATCAAGTGAAATTGGTGCATATGGCTTCAACTCAGCAGGACCCCAGCCATCGGCTTCCGTCCACTCCACAGTCACCATGTGGTCGGTGTAATACTTTCCAAAACCAGGTTTGGCAACCATTTTCTCGCGATCAGCGACTGGGACTGCACGTTTTGATTTGGTGATTTTGACGGTCATGATCAACCTTTCAGTGCCGCAACAAGGGCACTCCCTATATCGGTGGTACTTCGTTTTGCGCTACCTCGTGCGAGTAAATCCGATTCGACTGCCTTTTCAATCTCAGCTGCCGCTTCATCGTGACCTAAATGGTGAAGCATCATTGCAACAGAGAGAATCGTTGCAGTTGGATCTGCGAGATTCTTTCCTGCAATGTCTGGAGCAGATCCATGTACAGGTTCAAACATCGAAGGAAATTTTCCTGTCGGATTGATATTTCCCGATGCAGCTAAACCAATGCCTCCGCATATTGCCGCAGCAATATCGGTCAAAATATCTCCAAATAAATTGTCGGTAACTACAACATCAAATCTTTCAGGATTGGTCACAAAAAACATTGAGGCTGCATCAACATGAAGGTAGTCGGTAGTAATTTCAGGAAACTCTTTCGCTACTTCATTGAAGGTACGAGTCCACAATCCACCCGATCGCGTAAGCACATTGTTTTTATGAACAAGTGTCACTTTCTTTCTCTCGCGTTTTGTTGCGCGAGCAAAAGCATCACGAATTACTCTCTCTGCCCCACGTCGAGTGTTAAGACTCTCTTCGGTAGCAATTTCTGCATCTGTACCTTCGGCAAGTACTCCACCGGCTCCGACATAAGGACCTTCAGTTCCTTCGCGGACGACGATGAAATCGATTTTCTCTTTCGTCGCCAATGGAGAAGTTACGCCAGGAAATAGCCGTGCAGGTCGCAAATTCACATAGTGATCGAAGGTAAAGCGAAGTTTAAGTAGTAATCCTCTCTCCAAAATTCCGCTCGGCACCGATGGATCTCCGACTGCACCAAGCAAAATAACATCGCTCTTCGCCAATTCATCGATGACAGATTGCGGCAAAACTTCACCTGTTTTATGCCAATAGCCTGCACCGAGATCATAAAAAACTTTATTGAATACCAATCCATATTTTGTCGAGACAGCATCGAGCACCCGTAAGCCTTCACCAACTACCTCGGGACCTATTCCATCACCGCCAATGACAGCAAGATTGAATTCGCTCTTCGACATTTTTATGCTCCCAAAGTTACGGAGCGAACAAGATTCGCACCAGTTTCTCGGTGTAGCGCTTCAACAACATCAAGGAGAACTGGCGAATCAACGGTTAGTGCCATAAGCGCCTCTCCCCCCATGTGATTACGCGCTACTTGCATACCTGCAATATTGATCGATGATCTGCCCAAAGTGTTTCCAACTATTCCGACAACTCCTGGTTTATCTGAATAGCGAAGGAAGATCATGTTCTCGCTAGGGACAAGATCCAAGTCATAGTCATCAATAACGACAATCTTTTGTACTTGGCGAATTCCCATCAGAGTTCCACTCACTGTGATGTTTTGACCATCGGCGAATGCGCCAACGAGAGTGACAAGGTTGCGATGCTCGGGAGAAATTTCATCTGTAGTAACTGATGCAACAAGTCCGCGCTGTTGTGCAATTCCTGGAGCATTAACGTAGGTGACATCCTCCGCGCCAAGGTTTGAAAGTGCACCCTTCAGCGCACTCGTGGCTAAGACTGAGCAATCGTGTTGTGCAATTTCGCCATGAATTTCTACACCGATGCTTACAGGAACTGCGCCAGCTAGACCGACGAGAACACCCGCAAGTTTTTCAACGAGTGGTAGCGCCGGTCGAACATCTTCGTGAATAAGTCCACCTTTTACATTCACTGCATCAGGAACCAATTCACCTGCAAGTGCTTTACGAACAGACACAGCAACGGCAATTCCTGCACGCTCTTGTGCTTCATCAGTTGATGCTCCTAAGTGCGGAGTGGCGACTACTTGGTCCAAAGTAAAGAGTGGTGAATCAGTGCATGGTTCAGTTGAGAAAACATCGAGACCCGCCCCGGCAACTCGATCTTCAGTAATTGCATCGAAGAGCGCAGCTTCATCAAGAACACCGCCGCGGGCTGCGTTAATAATGCGCACAGTTGGCTTTACTTTTTTAAGCGCCTCAACGCCAATCAAATTTGCTGTCTCTTTTGTCTTTGGCAAGTGAATACTGATGAAATCACTGTTCGCCAATAATTGATCGAGTTCGACAAGGTGAACACCTAACTGAGCAGCTCTCGCTGGTTGCAGATATGGATCGTAGGCAACAACGTTCATGCCAAATGCCTGCATACGAGATGCGACAAGTTGTCCAATACGACCAAATCCAACAATGCCAAGAGTTTTTTCAAACAATTCAGCGCCAGTGAATTTAGATCTCGCCCATTTTCCATTCGAAGCGCAGCATGCGCTGGTGAAATATGTCGAGCAGATGAGAGAAGTAATCCAATTGCCAATTCGGCAGCGCTAACGATGTTCGAGGTTGGCGCATTAACAACCATGACACTGCAGAAGTCGATGCAGGAATATCAACATTGTCGAGACCACACCAGCGCGTGCAATTACTTTCAAACCTTTTGCATGGCTGATCGCTTCTTGATCCATCTTCGTTGCCGAACGAATGAGGACAGCATCGACTCCAAGAGCTAGCGCCGAAAGAAGTTCTGCGCGATCTGCGCCATCACAATGTCGCACTTCAAAATCGGGACCGAGCGCTTCCAGCGTGGCAGGACTCAACTCCTCAGCAATTAGGACGACTGGTTTACCCACGCGCAGCGCTACCTTCTTGGTAATCATCTTTTGGATTCTTAACCCATGACATCATCTTGCGAAGGTCGCGACCGACTGCCTCAATTGGATGAGCTTCACCCTTCTTGCGAAATGCGGTGAACTCAGGAGAGCCTGCATCTTGATCTGCAATAAATCGACGAGCAAATGTTCCATCTTGAACATCCTTAAGAACAGCTTTCATATTCTCTTTGACGCGTGGATCGATTACTCGAGGACCTGATACATAATCGCCGAATTCAGCGGTATCTGAAACTGACCAACGTTGCTTTGCGATTCCACCTTCGTACATCAAATCAACAATCAATTTGAGTTCGTGGAGACATTCAAAATAGGCAACCTCTGGTTGGTATCCAGCTTCAGTAAGAACTTCGAAGCCATACATCACCAATTGTGAAGCGCCGCCACAAAGAACTGATTGCTCTCCAAAGAGATCTGTTTCGGTTTCTTCAGTAAAGGTTGTGAGAATTCCACCTGCGCGCAAACCACCGATTGCTTTTGCATAAGAAAGTGTCAACGGCCATGCGCTGCCCGTCGAATCTTGCTCTACAGCAACAATCACTGGAACTCCGCGACCTGCTGCATATTCACGACGAACTAAGTGGCCAGGACCCTTTGGAGCAACCATGGCGACATCGATATTTGCTGGAGGTTGGATGTATCCGTAACGAATGCTGAAGCCATGCCCAAAGAAAAGTGCATCGCCATCTTTTAAGTTAGGAAGAATTGATTCAGCAAAAATGTGGCGTTGTACAGGATCTGGTGCGAGCAACATGATGACGGTCGCTTCTTTAACAGCTTCAGCAACAGAGACAACTCTTAATCCTTCTGCTTCCGCCTTTGCACGCGACTTGGAACCTTCTGCCAAACCAACCCGAACATCAACGCCACTATCGCGCAAATTAAGCGCGTGGGCATGGCCTTGTGAGCCGTAGCCGATGACTGCAACCTTTCGACCTTGAATGATTGATAGGTCTGCATCCCTCATCGTGATACATAGTTGCCATGATCGTCTCCCTAGTTTTGATAATCGGTTTGTGTATTGCCAATTTCATGCAGAGTAGAAATTCCTTGTGCGCTAAGCGTACGGTCTGAAAGAGCAGCGCTGCCCCGCTCCAGAGCGACCAAGCCAGATTGGACTAATTCCTTTATTCCAAAAGGTGTGAGAGCAACCAATAAGCCAGAAATAAGTTCCGACTCGCCAGTAGCTTCGATAGTCAGTACGCCATCTTCTTCATCAACGACTTTTGCTTCAAATCGCTTAACCATCGTCAGTACAGCTTCACGATCTTGACGAGGTTCGACTTTAACTAGCAGTAGTTCGCGGTGGACAGTGCTATCTACTTTCATCTCTGAGATTGCAATGACATTTACTAGTTTGTACAACTGCGCCATTACTTGGTCGAGAACATGTCCTTCCAAATTAAGAACAATTGTCATTCGTGAAATGTCTGGATTCTCGGTTGGGCCAACGGCGAGTGAATCGATGTTGTATGCGCGACGCGAAAAGAGTGAGGCAACTCGTGCCAGGACTCCAGGACTATTTTCGACAAGAACTGCCAACGTATGTTTACTCATCACAACTCCTGCGAATCCCAGTCGGGTGCTAAGCCCCGAGCGATCATGATGTCGTCATTTGAAGTACCAGCTGCAACCATCGGCCAGACCATTGCGTCGCGGAAAACACTAAAGTCAACAACAACTGGTTGATCATTGATGGACATTGCTTCTTTGATAACCGCGTCAACATCCTTTGCATCATCACAACGAAGTCCCACACAACCCATTGCCTCAGCCAGTTTTGCGAAATCCGGAATTCTTTTGGAATGCAAAGAAGTATTTGAGTATCGGCTCTCGTAGAACATGGTCTGCCACTGGCGAACCATTCCAAGGCTCTCATTATTAATGATCGCAATTTTGATGGGAATGTTATTGAGTGCGCAGGTCACCAATTCTTGATTGGTCATCTGGAAACAACCATCGCCATCAATAGCCCACACCGTTGTATCTGGCGCACCAACTTTCGCACCCATTGCCGCAGGAACTGCGTAACCCATCGTTCCTAGACCACCAGAGTTAAGCCAAGTGCGAGGCTTTTCATACTTCACAATTGAGAAGCCCACATTTGATGCTGACCAACTCCTGCAACATAAATGGAATCAGGGCCAGAAATCGCGCCAATTCTTTCGATTACATATTGCGGTGAAAGCGAACCATCTTCTGGAAGCGAATAACCCAATGGGTATGTTTTTCGTAGCGCACCTATTTGTTTCCACCAAGCAGTGAGATCAGGTTGTGATTTCTTGAATTCGGATTGAACTGCTGGAATGAGATCAGCAAGAATATTTCGCAGATCTCCAACGACAGCAACATCAGCAAAACGATTCTTTCCGATTTCAGCTGGATCAATATCTGCGTGAATGACTTTTGCATTTACTGCAAAGGTCGAAAGTTTTCCAGTCACCCGATCATCAAAGCGAGCGCCGAGGGTGATCAGCAAATCACTTTTCTGAAGTGCAGTGACAGCTGCAACCGTGCCATGCATTCCTGGCATTCCTAAATGCAAATCGTGGCTGTCAGGAAATGCACCTCGTGCCATAAGAGTTGTCACGACTGGCGCACCAGTTAATTCGGCAAGCTTCAACAACTCTCGATGTGCATTGGCTTTGATCACTCCCCCGCCAACATAGAGAACTGGTTTCGACGATTGCGCAATGAGTGCAGCTGCATCTCGAATCGCTTGTACATCGGGTTCAACTTGCGGCTTGTAACCCGCCAATTGAATCTTCTTTGGATAATTGAAATTCGTCATCTTCTGCAGAGCATCTTTACTGATATCAACTAGTACAGGACCAGGACGGCCAGTACTAGCAATATGGAAAGCCTCTGCAATTGCGCGAGGGATGTCATCGGGATCGGTAACCAAGTATTGTGCTTAGTGATCGGCATTGTTACGCCGCGAATATCGGCCTCTTGAAATGCATCAGTGCCAATGGCATTGGATGGGACCTGACCTGTGATTGCAACCAAAGGAACTGAATCCATTTGAGCATCTGCCAATGGAGTGACCAAGTTGGTAGCACCTGGACCAGAAGTAGCGATGCAAACTCCAACGCGACCCGTTACTTGGGCTATCCGGTTGCGGCATGACCCGCACCTTGTTCGTGACGAACAAGAATGTGGCGAATCGACGAGTCGTAAATCGGATCGTAGGCAGGAAGGATTGCGCCACCGGGAATACCAAACATCACTTCGACGCCAGCTGCTTCGAGGGATTTCACGAGGCTACTTGCCCCCGTCATTTCATTCTTCTCGCCGCTCATCTCCTGCCTCCTTTCCTGTATAAATGCAAAAACCCCCAGTATCAACTGAGGGTAGCGCGGGATCTGTTTTTGCTAGATCGCGCGCTTTTCAATCACCACCGAGAAACTCATAGCGATATTCTGCAGCGCGTTTGCGCAAGCGTCACCCTCTGAGACGCGAGTCTCACAATTCGAGCAAGTTTGATCGGGAATTCTTTAGTCACAAACAGCGCCTTTGCTCGCCGATCCCACCATTTTGCGTACTTGGAGAGCACACCACGGGTGTACTTATGTGGCAACGGTGAGAACCCTTCACGACGCTTTGCCAATTCGGTTTCGTCAACGAGTAAGTCCAACGTACGTTCGATCGTATTAATTCGAACTCGATCACCATCGCGTACAAATGCAATTGGTCCACCAAGTGAAGCCTCCGGCGCAATGTGGCCGACGCACAATCCCGTGGTACCGCCCGAGAATCGACCGTCAGTAAGTAGCAATACAGATTTTCCAAGGCCTGCGCCTTTAATTGCACCAGTAATCATGAGCATTTCGCGCATGCCTGGACCACCACGTGGACCTTCATAACGAATGACAACTACATCACCAGCTTGAATGGTTCCATCTTCGAGAGCATCCATCGCATGTTGTTCTCTTTCGAAAACTCGTGCTGGACCTTCAAAGAGATCAACGCCAACACCTGCAGTCTTTGTCACTGCACCTTCTGGCGCAAGTGAACCATTCAAAATTGTTATTCCTCCACCGAGTGAAAGTGGCGAAGAAGTAGCGCGAAGAATTTCACCATCTGGATCTGGTGGCGAAATATTTTCAAGATTCTCCGCCATTGTTTTTCCAGTAACAGTTAGGCAATCTCCATGAAGAAGTCCTGCATCAAGGAGCGCTTTCAAAACAACAGGTACTCCACCAACTTTGTCCATATCGCTCATGACGAATCGACCGAATGGTTTTAAGTCACCAAGCAATGGAACTTTCGATCCGATGCGATGAAATCTTCAAGAGTTAAATCAACATCGGCTTCATGTGCAATTGCCAAAAGATGTAACACTGCATTTGTCGATCCACCAAGTGCCATAACTGCAGTGATCGCATTTTCAAATGCTGGCTTAGTCAATATCTGTCGCGTTGTAATTCCTTGGCGAATTAATTCAACAACGGCAGCACCAGCTTTTACTGAGTATGCATCGCGTCGTCGGTCCACTGCTGGCGGTGCAGCAGAACCCGGAAGTGAAAGACCAATTGCTTCACCGACTGTTGCCATTGTGTTAGCGGTATACATACCTCCGCATGCGCCTTCGCCTGGACAAATTGCGCGTTCAATTTTGTCTACTTGCTCTTGCGAAATCAGTCCGCGAGCGCATGCACCAACTGCTTCGAATGCATCGATGATCGTGACATCTTTTCCATCGACTTGTCCTGGAAGCGTTGAACCTGCGTAAACAAAAACACTTGCAACGTCAATGCGCGCAGCGGCCATCATCATGCCCGGCAAAGATTTATCGCATCCAGCAAATGTCACCATTCCATCAAGACGCTCCGCCTGCATAACTGTTTCAACTGAATCTGCAATTACTTCGCGAGAAACAAGAGAGAAGTGCATTCCCTCATGGCCCATAGAGATTCCGTCGGAAACTGAAATCGTTCCGAATTGCATTGGGAAACCACCTGCATCAATAACTCCTTGTCGCGAAGCTTTCGCGAGACGCTCAAGAGAGAGATTGCACGGAGTTATTTCATTCCACGAAGAGACGATGCCGATTTGAGGCTTTACCCAGTCGTCGTCCCCCATGCCCACCGCTCGCAACATTCCGCGCGCCGGGGCTCTTTCCATT
This sequence comes from Actinomycetota bacterium, assembly GCA_037200085.1. GTDB lineage: Bacteria > Actinomycetota > Actinomycetes > Nanopelagicales > Nanopelagicaceae > QYPT01. The sequence continues at coordinate 37,378 of JBBCHT010000009.1, read as the reverse complement.
CCATCTGTGACTAGACCTGATCTGGGTTTCATCGTGCTCATGGCGTAATCGTAGGCGTAAACCGATTTGCCTCGGTAATTCCGATACGGTACGGTACCGTATCGGAAATCGGGCCTTCGGGAGGTGTCATGAGCGTTGCAACGTTGCTCGGACGTCCTCGCGATAATTCGCGAAATACCGTTATAGAAAATGCAGCAATCGAACTCTTGAAAGAAGTGGGTTACGAGCGAGTATCAATCGAATCTATTTCTCAAAGAGCTGGAGTAAGCAAGGCAACGATTTATCGTCGTTGGTGTAGCAAAGCTGAACTCATTACGGATGCAGTTCACCACTACGCATTTTGCAAAACTGCGGCCATAGATACAGGTTCTCTGCGTGGAGATCTGATCGAGGTAATTTCTGAAAAAGTAAAGATGATGAAGAGCGCGGATGGTCAGTTGCTCGCTGGACTTATGGCGGCATCGAATTCTGATTGTGACCTATCTGATGTTCTCACTAGCCGTATGGCGCAAGGTGCAAGCTCTGCTTATTCCGCCATTTTCAGTCGAGCAGTCGAGCGAGGCGAAATTACTAAGAATGCGAAACCGGAGAAGATTTTCGAACTCATCCCCGCGGTTGTCGGATTTAGAGTATTCATGACGCAACAGAGCATTAGCCGAAAGTTCATCGAGAACTTCGTGGACGATGTCCTCTTCCCAGTTCTCAAGCACAACAATTAATTATCCCCCCCTAAACGAAAGCCCTGTCCAGGGATATATAAGGAGAGACGCGTGAGTAAAGAAAAAGTAGATGACGGATTAGACCCAACCAGATGGCGAGCTCTATTCGTCATTGCACTCGCACAGTTGATGGCAATTTTGGATGCATCAATCGTGAACATTGCAATTCCACATGCAAAACTTGATCTTCATATTTCAAGTGCGAACCAACAGTGGGTTGTAACTTCCTACACCCTTGCATTCGGCTCTCTCCTTCTCTTAGGTGGCCGTATCGCTGACTTTGTTGGACGTAAGAAAGTCTTCATTATTGACTTCTTGGATTCGCCGCTGCATCTGCGCTCGGTGGAATTGCTTCAAACCAAGGACTTCTCTTTGCAGCACGCGGATTGCAAGGCGCCTTCGGTGCCCTTCTCACGCCAGCTGCGCTATCGCTGATCAATGTAACTTTCACCGTTCCAAAAGAGCGCGCAAAGGCATTTGGTGTTTATGGCGCAATTTCTGGTGGCGGTGCGGCAATTGGACTCATCCTCGGAGGAGTTCTTACTGAGTACGCAAGCTGGCGTTGGTGCTTGGGCGTAAACGTTCCAATCGCAATCATCGCAGCGTTGCTTGCAATTCCATACGTGCATGAGTCAAAGGCAGAGGGCGACCGTACCTACGATGTACCAGGCGTTGTTACTGCAACAGCAGGGCTCTTCTCACTCGTATATGCATTCACATTGGCAGCAAAAGATGGATGGTCAGACAGCCACACTGTTACCTTCTTTATTCTCGCTGCGGTACTTCTTGTTCTCTTCCTATATATTGAAAGACGAGTCAAGAATCCACTTCTACCAATGCGAATCATCGCGGAGACAAATAGAGCAGGTTCATATTTGAGCTCGCTCCTTGTGGGATCAGGACTCTTTTCGATGTTCCTCTTCCTCGGTCTCTACCTACAAGTAATTCTTGGCTACTCACCAGTGCACACCGGTTTTGCATTCCTTCCATTCTCATTGGGTGTAATTCTCTTCGCTGGTGTATCAGCCAAGTTGCTTCCCATCGTCGGACCTCGTCCATTGATGTTATGGGGATTGATTCAAGCGACAATAGGACTTCTCCTTTGACTCGCATCACTCCAGAATCTTCATACGCAACACACGTACTTCCTTCACTCATCATCATGAGTACGGGAATGGCGCTGGTCTTTATTCCAATCGCATCAACGTCGTTGCATGCAATTGGACATCATGATTCAGGTGTTGCCAGTGCGATGCTCAATACTGCACAGCAAATCGGTGGATCGTTGGGAACAGCGTTGCTCAATACCATCGCTGCTACAGCAACTGCTTCATACATCGTGCTTCACGGTGGCGCTACCAAGGTCGCACAGTATGCGGCGTTAACTCACGGATATACACAATCCTTCAAAGTTGGCGCAGCGTTCTTGGCACTCGGCGTAGTTGTCATCTTCTTCACCATCAAGATCGGCAAGGATTCCCTTGTTGAAACAGAAGGTGCAGCAGTACTTTAAAAACTAGTTAGCAGCTTGACCCAGATGGCCAAGCAGAAGCTCCCTCACACGGGCAGCATCTGCTTGGCCTTTGGTTCTTTCATCACTAAACCAATGAGCGCGCCAGCTGCCGGAAGATGGCCGTTGCGAACTTTCTCTGCTGTTTCTGGTTGAGCCGCAATCGCTTTTTCAATTGCAACCATCAACGCGGATTCATCTGACACAACTTTCAATCCGCGAGATTCGATTACTTGAGCAGGAGTTCCTTCGCCGTTTATTACGCCTTCTACAACTTGGCGGGCCAATTTATCGGTCAGATCCCCTGAAGCAACGAGTGCAACGATTTCTGCGACATCGTTTGCGCCAATTGAGAGATCTGCAAGTGCAACATCTCGTTCGTTAGCAATACGAGAGATTTCACCTAACCACCAACCGCGAGCCCGAGTTGGATCAGCGCCTAATTTCACAGTCGCTTCGACAATGTCGAGGGCGTCGGCATTGAGCATCGCGGCCATCTCTTTATCTGGCACAGACCACTCTGCTTGCAAACGCTTGCGACGAAGAGTTGGTTGCTCGGGCAACGATGCGCGCAATTTTTCAATCCACGCTGCATCAGGTTCAACGGGAACTAGATCTGGTTCTGGGAAATAGCGGTAATCCTCAGCCTGTTCTTTCGATCGACCCGAACGAGTTAACCCCGTGTCCTCCTGGAAATGTCGAGTCTCCTGCACAACGCGCTCTCCCTTATTCAGGAGTTCGGCGTGACGAATCATCTCTCCACGCACTGCGCGCTCAACAGAGCGAAGTGAGTTAACGTTCTTAGTTTCGCTTCTAGTTCCAAGAGTCTTCTCGCCAATCAATCGTAAAGAAACGTTTGCAATCGCAACGAAGTGAACCTTGTTCCATGCGAACATCACTCACACCAAGTGATCGCAAAATATCTCGCAATTCAGCGACATACGCCTTTGCAACTTCAGGTGCGTACTTCCCCGTTCCAGGAACAATTTTTGTAACGATCTCAACCAAAGGAATTCCTGCACGGTTGAAATCAAGGAGCGAGTAATCAGCGCCATGAATTCGACCGGTAGCACCACCCATGTGAAGAGACTTGCCCGTGTCTTCTTCCATATGCACACGTTCAATTTCTACACGGAATTGTTTCGGACCTTCATCCGTTTCAATTTCAACATCAACATATCCGTTGACACAGATCGGCTCGTCATACTGCGAGATCTGATAGTTCTTTGGCATATCAGGATAGAAATAATTTTTGCGAGAGAAGCGGCTAAATGGAGTAACGGAACAGTGAAGAGCCAACCCAATAAGAATGGAAGATTCAATCGCTTTCGCATTGACGACAGGCAGTGAACCAGGCATTCCTAAACAAACGGGGCATGTCTGAGTATTTGGCTCTGCACCAAAAACCGTACTGCACCCGCAAAACATTTTCGATTGGGTATTGAGTTCGACGTGGACTTCCAAACCCAATACTGGTTCGTACTTTGCAATTACATCCTCATAGGTAAGGCTCATTATTTGCCCGCCAATTCAGGAATACGCGACAGCAACGGTGCTCCCCATTGCGCGAGCAACGATGCTTCAAGGGCGGCGCCTACGGAATAGAGTCTTTGATCTTGCATTGCTGGTGCCATCACTTGAAAGCCCACTGGCAAGTTATCTTCTGGCGCTAGACCACAGGGCAAACTCATTCCGCCGATACCTGCCATGTTTACAGGAATGGTCGCAATGTCATTTAAATACATCGCCAATGGATCATTCGCTTTTTCACCGATTTTGAAAGCAGTCGTTGGACAAGTTGGTGATACCAATACATCGGCAGTTGAAAATGCATTCACAAAATCTTGCATAATCAATGTGCGCACTTTCTGGGCACTTCCGTAATATGCATCGTAATAACCAGATGAAAGAGCATAGGTACCCAGAATTATTCTGCGCTTACCTCGCGACCAAAACCAACTTCGCGAGTCAAATTCATAACCGATTCTGCAGAAGCTCCAACCTCATCGCCAACACGAATTCCATAGCGCATAGCATCAAAGCGCGCCAGGTTCGATGAACATTCACTCGTGCAATTAAGTAGTAAGCAGCGAGCGCATATTCAAAGTTCGGACACGAAACTTCAACAATTTCCGCTCCTGCTTTGGCAAGAAGTTCTAGCGACTCTTCAAATCGAGTCCGCACTCCTGCTTGATAACCGTCGCCATTTAATTCCTTAACGACACCAATCTTCATTCCCTTTACATCAGCTTCACGCGCTGCCTTAACTACTTGCGGCACAGGAACATTGGCACTTGTTGCATCCTTTGGATCATGCCCCGCAATTACTTCGGCAATAAAGCAGCATCCAAAACTGTTCTGGCACACGGACCAGCTTGATCAAGACTTGAAGAGAATGCAACAAGTCCGTACCGAGAAACTCCGCCGTATGTTGGCTTCACTCCAACAGTTCCTGTTACTGCGGCAGGCTGACGAATCGAACCACCGGTATCAGTTCCAATAGCAAGTGGTGCTTCAAATGCAGCAAGGGATGCGGATGATCCCCCACCAGACCGCCAGGAATTCGAGTTAAGTCCCATGGATTATGCGTGGGTCCGTATGCAGAGTTCTCAGTGGATGATCCCATTGCGAATTCATCCATATTTGTTTTACCAAGAATGACAATGCCGGCATCTTTTAACTTTGTAACAACAGTTGAGTCATACGGTGGTCGCCAACCTTCAAGAATTTTTGAACCACACGTTGTCGGAACATCCTTCTGCACCATGACATCTTTAAGAGCGAGAGGAACACCAGCCAGCGGACCCAACCTCTCTCCACGGGCACGAGCCGCATCGACAGATTTTGCCTGCGCCAATGCGCCCTCTTTATCTACATAAAGAAAGGCATGAACATCGGCATCAACAGCCGCAATTCGATCCAAATGTTCTTGAGTCAATTTCTCTGAAGTAACTTCGCCAGCATCCAGCGCAGCGGCCATTTCATGAGCTGAAAGACGAATCATGCTTCCTCACCCAAAATCTGAGGGACTCTGAATCGTCCATCTTCTTTGGCGGGTGCACCAGAAAGTGCCTGTTCGGGGGTGAGGCTTGGAACAACAACGTCTTCACGAGTCACATTTCTCAAGGGCAACGGGTGCGAGGTCGGAGCAACGTCGGCACCAGCAACTTCCTGAACTCTCGCCACCGCGGTGAGAATGACATCCATCTCGCTCGAAAGGTGGTCAAGCTCTTGATCTGTCATTTCTATGCGTGCCAATCGGGCCAAATTCGCCACTTCTTCACGCGAGAGGGTGCTCATTGGGACATCCTAATTATTGGAACCATTCACGGCGAATCTGGATCGATTTCAATTGAGAACTCTGGCTTAGGAGGACTTACTACTCCTGTTGGAATACCCTTCTCGAAAATCGGCCTAAGAATTCGCAGGGCTTGTTCTGATAAGCCATCCCCCAAATAAAATTCGTCCATCATTTCGTCAACTTCTTCAAGGGTTGTAATTCCCGAAAGCGACAATAGGTTGGCAATGTCCTGGACATCTCTTCCCGGTCTTGAAGCGTTTAACTTCATGGCCAACAAAGTGCGGACATCTGCAACAGAAATTGTGACGCTTCCATCGTCGAAAATCTTTATCCATTTTGTGGCTTCACTAACAAAAGGAATGTAACCACTCGCTGCATTGTTCAGCCAATCTTGGGGCCAACCTTCTTCAATGGCAACTTCCAATGCAACTTCAAGCACAGGTTCGAGTGGCAAAATATCGGCATCTATGTCTGAGGTAGTTCTACGTTCAAAATAGCAAAGCGATATCGCCGCACCGCCAATAATACGAATACCCGCAGAGACATTCTTTTCTCGTAATTTTTTGACCACGGTTTGAAGACCCCGATCAGATCATCTCTACTGAGCGCATCGGACAATCTAAGCGCTCTTCAAAGTTTCTGCTTCAATCAATATTCCTCGACGCAAAAATTGTCGAGGTTATCGACTGGTATTTCATACTGGCTCGTAATCGGACTCCACTGCACGCCTTTGCGACCTTTCCGTGCTTGGATCCACTCAGGAAGAGGCAATCGGCTCTGCGGTTGAGCCGATATTCGCACAATGCGGCAAGGGCTAAATCCCAATATTGCACTCCCCGTCGATGCCGCTCGGTAAGAGTCAAACCCACCTTGGTGGCACCAACTTCGGCTTCGAGATTATCTGCTAATTGAATGAACCTTCGATATGCCAAGGCATTATGCGGAACTTTCAGAGCAATTGATATTTCGTAGGCAATTTGTGCTGCATCACTTCGAACGGTTGGAATGGTCACTACAGAGTGACGGAGGGAACGTACAAGAGTGGCAAATGTCGCAACATACGGTTCGCGCTTACCGCTCTCCAATAAGGGATTGGGAAGAGCCAGGCTATCCCTGATCGAGCCGCAAGCTCAGCCTGACTCAGCCCAGAAGTCATCCTGAGAGTCCTGATCAAAGCTCCGGCGTTCACAATGTCGTCCTCTTTACTAAGTCGTAAAATATTAGCACTTTATTCAACAGCAGTTGAATTCCATCTCGCAATAGCGAACCAACACTAGTGCTTCACTAAGTGTGGCATTATATGAAGCATGACAACTCGAATTCAATCCCCCGTTCACCGACGGACTTCCCTTCCTCTTACAGAGCAAAATGAAATAGGACCTTGCGTTGGTTCGAGAGTCCTCTTCTTATCAGAGTGCGCTTGAAGCTATATCCGGAAGAAAAATTGTTGAAAACAGATCTCAGTACATCTGCACTGTTACATGCAATTTCGAAGCAGGATTGTCGGCAGTGCGCAAAGAAGCAGAATCAATTGGCTATCGCGAAATTGCGGCCGCCCAATCCTCAGCCAATGTAAAAGCCGAACGAAATCAATCTCGACGAAGACGCCCCACATGGGCTGATGAGAAGTGAGCGCTCCTTGGCCATTAGTTCGCGGACGAATCTATGCAGCGAAGTCTGTCCAATATTGATGGTGAAAAATTCTTTCTAGTTGTTTCAAACAATCGGCGTAACGCGGCGCTCCAACAAGGTTTTAGCCATAACGACTCACAACTTCTCCAAAACCACCACTGCCCAGCATTGTTGAACTGGGTGGAAACGAAATATTTGAAGGCCGAGTAGTTTGTGATGACATCATTGAACTTTATGAGGATGAAGTTTTGCGTGATCTAGGTGCGCTCAGTCCGATAGCAATGAGCGCAGTCCGCAAGGGACTATCGCCAGCACTGGGAATCTGACTTGATCTGACCATAACTTTTCTTGGAACCCGAGTCGAAATAAAGCATCAAACAATTAGGCGGGATAGACAATCCAGAATTTGGATGAGCCGGCAATTTCAGAGCGTAGCAACTCCTTTATGAGATCGAAGATCATCAAGTAATTCACTTGCGTCAGGCGAGGTTCCGATCTTTGCCTCAGAGTGAGCATCTGGATTTTGTGATGCGCGAGCACGATAGATTGTAATCAGCACTCCGTCCTCCAGAGCTCGGACACATAAAGCGCGGATATAAAAGCGATTGAATTCACTCCTGCAACTACAGACCCAGCATTGATTGGGACCCCTCTTTTGCACAGTCGAAGAATTACTAGAGGGTTCAGTTACATTCAGGTGTGCCCCACCAGGAACACCGAGAGATTTTTCGAGCGTTTCTTCATCGCCTGATAAACAAGTCGCACGAAGCAAAGACTCCCACTTCTCCGACGCCATGTGCCGTAAAAACGCTTGCTTAAGTAAAGCCCTCCATGTGCAATATCAAAATCAATTTCTTTAAGCATTAATTCGCGAGTTCGTGGATCTAAATTTTCAAAAACAAAAGACACTAATTTCCTTCTTCCCAAACCATTTTTGAGAACCTTACGCTCCGGAGCTTCGTCGAGTCAAGCGATTGCAGCAATGAAGTTCTATATATTCGAACTGCAATCCGAGGGACTGTCACCTCGTCATTGCATCTCATAAGACCGCCAGAGGTTGAGTTTCTCTTTTCCAAATATCAAGTTCAGCGTCGAATCTGACATCTAGATTCAATAGTCGCCTGGCATAGATGCAATCAAATGAACGCCTCGAATGCCGATCATATTTAAGTTCATTTTTCTAGAAAACCGATCGGTTTCCTATAACAGTCATTCAACTATCGAAGATTGGTTCGCCCCAACTCTCGGCAAGATCATTCAACCAAGAGAGAGGAATCGCTTCCCGGCCAAACTTCTCTAAGATGAAATCGATCGTTTTCCAACCTTTCAAAAATCATTGCTAGTTCAGGCTGTCGCAAAATGGGATTCGATCTATCAGTGTTAGCAGTTTCAACTTCACTCAACAGGTTTTTGAATGCGTCCTCTCGTTCTTCTGCGAAATGCCACAAGCAAAGTAGAAATGTCGTCCATTTCTTTGGCGTAGAGGGGCACTAACGCAGCGGCAATTTCACAGGTGAGGCGCCGATCGGGTTTGCGAATACTGCCCAAATGCAGTCAACACTTCGCCGACTCGCGTCAGGGCGGCACTCTCTTGATATCCAGGCGTTTTTTTCGGCCATTTCCAAGAACCCTTCTACTTCTAGGTCAAAAAGTTCGATCAGCGCTACCAATCTATAAATTCTTCTTTTCAGTGAATCTGGAACTTCTCGGTTGGTTTATATATCTGACGATGACTGACTTCTGCCCATGCGCTCTCCGCTACCCCGTGCGCACCTGAATTTCAAAGAGTCGATCCGCAAATTTTGTACCGATTGTGGTCAAGTCTGCATCTCTCAATTTTTGCTATTAGGTGCGTGCCCAAATATCCATTTTTGTCGTATGGAAGCATTTCCACTTTATTTTCGGGAGGACGAGTGATGAAGAGTTCCTCCATAAGCTTTACTACCTTCTTTACATCACGCAAATATTTAACAACTACTCGAATTCCAGATTTGTCTTCGATCTCTACAAGTGGATTATCGTACTTATCACCGACACAAGCCTTGATTCCAAAAGACAGCGCATCCTTAGCCCTCGCCGACGTCGTCAATGTCTCTATTCCAGCACTTCCAATCGCCTCTTTGATGCGACCCATGTGCATACTCTCCACAGCTCAACATATAGAGGATATTCCTGTTCATAGGCCTCGACGATTTCTAGAAACGACATCGGTCAACCCCTCCCACGAACCACTTTTAGTTCATCGCGGATAGTCGTGACCGTTGAGCTTTTGATTTTCGCCACTTTCAAACCGCCACGTGTTCTGCCATGGCTTCAGGAGTTCCCACGAGATTCAACCTGATTTGTAACTGTAAGCGACCCTTCTCACACGGTCTACTGATGCGATTCAAGTCTTTCGGAAATGGAGCAACTGGAACACCAACTTCCTCCAAATGATTAAGAAACGACTGACAATCTTCTGGCTCAAGATTGTCATTTGCGAAAATCAGAGGATTTATCGATCCCGAATTTGAATTTACGTTTGCCAAGAGCGCACCTTCATACCGCGCACATTTTCTCAGGATCTTCGACAAAACTTTGTACAAAACCTTTCAGCCTCGTCAAAATATTTTTCGCGTCATTTCCTGAGGGTCGTCCACAAAGCGACACCCAAGAAAACGATTCAGGAAATATCCTGCGACTTCACGTACATTCTGGAGATCGGAAGCTTTGGCTACCAAATCCTCTTCTTCTAAGTTGATTTTGCCAAAAACCGACGCCTTTGAAAACAGCCGTATGATCCGTCCAACATAAGATCGTCATGGAGAATTATTTTGATAAACGAAGTTCCCATGATCGTCACTGCTCTCTTCTGCTTGAACACCATGTTCATGTTCAAGTTTAAGAATTCCCACACAAGGCCGTGCTTCAATTTGTCCACGAGCCACAACAAGTAAACCGGCTGGATTTCGCCTGTCTTGAGTGTCCCATAAACGTTGGGCAATTTTCTGCGATTCAACTACAAATGTTTGTGCATCATTGTTTATTTTCTTTACTGCGCTAATTACGGTCTCAAGTGCTAAATCTCCGATGGTCAATGGATTCTGTTCTATAAACAAACTCTTCGAACCCATAACACCTGTCAATTTTTTTCTAAAAAAAGCGAAGACGGTCCGCATCATTCGGACTCGAAGCTTGGCTCATGTTTTGGCCCAATTGCAGATGTTTCAGTTCGACTTGGCACTTGGTGAATGATGATTTCTTGTATTTGCAAAGTATTGAATTGCATTGATTACACTCTATCGTGGCGAATAGAGTTTCGTTCCAAACAAATGCATGCTCTTGAAAGTTTGACTGAATCTAAATATGAAATCCAAATCGCTATCGCCAGAACCGTCATGAATTCCTGTCTATCTGTTCGATTGGAGAATACATACTCTAGATAAGAATTCTCCAAACGGTCAATCCATTTTACGGTCAACAATTCATATTGATCGGCAGGTTTTCTACTCGGGTGCCACTAGCGGTCTCATCCATTACTGTCTCTGTTTGGCCCCTCCCCGTCACAATCCATGTAGTCGTTGTCATCGCATCAAGACCCATTGGCCCACGAGCATGAAGTTTCTGATTTGAAATTCCAATCTCCGCACCAAATCCCATCTGCTCGCCATCAGTAAAGCGAGTGGAGGCATTAACCATGATTGCAGCACTGTCTGAAAGGGCAATGAAGCGGTCGGCGGTCGCCTTGTTCTCCGTAATTATCGCTTCGGTGTGATTAGTTCCGTATTTCGCAATGTGATCGATTGCGCCATCGATAGAGCCAACAACACCAACATTCATCTCAAGAATTCCATACTCCGTACGCCAATTCTCATCAGTGGCTAGAGAGGATGGGAATTCCTAAAGACTCCGCCACTTTTTGAGTTGTTTCATCGCAGTGCCAGAGTCACTCCCGCTCCGGAAAGCTCCTTCAAGGCAACTGGCAGGAATTTCTCGGCAATAGATTCATGAACCAGAAGCGTTTCTGCGGCATTGCAGACACTTGGTCGTTGAGTCTTGGAATTAATCAAAATTGGTAGCGCTTTGCCAAAGTCTGCGAATTCATCAACATACACATGGCAAACTCCAGCACCAGTCTCAATAGTTGGCACGGTTGATTCATCAACGACCATTCGAATAAGAGATGCACTCCCCCCGAGGAATAACAAGATCAACTTTTCCGCGAGCATGAAGGAGCGCTTTTACAGTTTCACGATTGTTGGATGGCACTAATTGAATGACATCCGGTGAAATAACAGTTCGTTTAAGGGCATCGCGCATGACATGAACTAAAACTTCGTTACTCGCCGACGCGCTTGAAGAACCACGAAGCAGGGCCGCATTTCCTGACATCAGCAGAATGACAGCCGCATCAACTGTCACATTTGGGCGAGCTTCATAAACCCATTCCGACGACTCCAAATGGAACGGATATCTGTCGTAGATGAAGCCCATTGGGAAGAGTCGATTCACGGAGAGTCACGCCAAGTGGATCCGGAAGATTTGCTACTTGTCGCGCACCATCTGCCATTCCGAAAATTCGAGAATGGTTAAGTAATAGCCGATCTTGAAGTTGGGGATGCATATCATCGGCCTTGCGCACAGCGCCATATCCTTTAGATTTGCTGCGAGAATATCTGCTTCTCTATTTTCAATTTCATCGGCTATCGCTAAGAGTGCGGCTTGTCTTTCCAATCCACTTGCTATTGAAAGAGTGCGCGCGGCACGACGAGCCTGATCTGCTAAATGACCGATCAGGCGCATTCTCGTCCATGTTTATAAGCCTAGCGGGGGCGTAAGATCTTTGCGTGCGCAGATTTTTTTTCGCTTTCTAGGAAAGTTCTTTATCGGCGTATTTGCCTATCTATTTATTGCTCTTTGGGTTCACAAAATATATTCACTATCCCGAGCCCCATCACTTCGATTCGATTGGGATTGGCGCCAGCATCAAAAACTCCAACTTTGATGCCGTACAACATTATTGAACCAGCAGATTCTCCCCAACCTTGGAGTACTGCCAAAAACTCCAACTTTGATGCCGTACAACATTATTGAACCAGCAGATTCTCCCCAACCTTGGAGTACTGCAAATGAAAAGATGCCACAGACGGTCAACTGGGATGGTACTCAAATTTCTTTCAATACCTTTCTAACCCAAACTCACACAAATGCCTTTCTTGTTGTCCGAAACGGAATCATTAAATACGAGTGGTACAAAAAGTCGATCACTCCAGAGACCAAGTTGCCTTCCTACTCAGTAGCGAAAACCCTGACTTCAATAATGATTGGCCAGTTAATTTCGCAAGGACTCATCAAGGAAAGCGACACATTTATAAAGTATTTTCCCGAATACACAACGGGTGGGCGTTTTGACAAAGTGACGATCAAAAATTTGCTCGACATGAGCGCTGGAATCGCAGTCTCAGATAACTATCCCAATGGACCGGCTGGCTGGGGTGTTGCCATAGCTCAGATGTATGCCACGACTGATTTGGGTTACTTCCTAGACCACAACAGACGAATGGATTCAGTTCCAGGAACAAAACCTGAGTATCGAAGTGTTGATTCCCAGTTACTCGGATTCATCATTCAAAGAGTTACAGGGATAAGTGTTTCGAAATATTTCAGCGAACATGTCTGGAAACCTATCCAAGCCGAAAAATCCGCTTTTTGGAATGTAGATCACAAAGGGGGTCTTGAAAAAACTTTCTGTTGTTTCAATGCCACAGCCAGAGATTACGCGCGAGTTGGCACACTTATTGCTGATAACGGAATTGCAAAGATGTCTGGTGAAACGGTAATCGATAAAAAGTGGATGACGCATCTCTTTCAACCTGCAGTAACGCTGGATCACAACTGGGGTTATGGTGCACAAATCTGGCACCCTTTTGGCGACAAGATGATGATGCTGGGATTGCACGGACAATTTATTTACATTGACCCGGCGACAAATAGCGTAATTGTGAAATTAAGTGATGAACCGACTGAGAGCGGAAATCATGAAGTTATCACGGCAAATGTATTGAGAGATATTGCTGCAACAACAAATTAAACAATTGGGCTAGAGAAGAACCAATGCATCGCGGTGAATTAACTCGCGTTCGTACTCTGGACCTAATTCTTTGGCGAGGTCTTTCGTCGATCGACCAAGCATCTGCGGAATTTCCTCTGAATCAAAGGCGACAAGTCCACGAGCGATAACAACTCCATCTTGTGATGCGATCTCAACTGCGTCTCCGGCAGAAAATTCTCCTTCAACTGCTGTCACTCCGGCAGGAAGTAGAGATACTCCGCGCTCAATCAGCGCGGTAACTGCACCTGCATCAACAATGAGCCGCCCCGTTGGTGTGGAGGCGTGGGCTAACCAAAGTAAGCGAGAGTTAGTTTTCGATGGTTTGGCTTCAAAGTAAGTGCCGAAATCTTTACCTTGCAGAGCCTCACTAGCTTTCTCGAGTGAAGTAAGAAGCATCGGAATTCCTGCACTGGTTGAAATACGCGCCGCTTCAACTTTTGTGAGCATGCCTCCGCTGCCAACTCCGGCAGTTCCTGCACCACCCAAAGTTGAATCATCAATATCGTCAACTGATTTAACTGTACTTACCCGTTGCGCACCTTGGCGCGACGGCGGAGCGTCGTAGAGTGCATCAATATCAGAAATTAAAATGAGTAAATCAGCGCCGATCAGAAGTGAAACGAGTGCAGCCAATCGATCGTTGTCGCCAAATCGAATCTCTTGCGTACCAACTGTGTCATTTTCGTTAATGATTGGAACGACACCAAGAGCTAGTAGACGATACAAAGTGCGTTGGGCATTTTGATAATGCGAACGACGAATGACATCTTGAGTTGTGAGAAGAATTTGTGAAGCAGTGATGTTGAAGCGCGCGAAACTTTCGGTATAGCGATGGATGAGCAAACCTTGTCCAACCGCCGCTGCGGCCTGTTGAGTTGCAAGATCCTTTGGCCGAGATTTCAAACCTAATGGCGAAAGTCCCGCCGCAATTGCACCGGATGAGACGACGCATACTTCGGCACCATTTTTTCGAGCCGCGGCAACAATATCTACGAGTGTGTCGACCGATTTGGGATCTAATTCAGCGCCAGCTTTTCCGGTGAGCGAAGAGGATCCAACTTTTATGACAATTCTTTTTGCCTTTGCAATCTGCTCGCGACTCACGGCTTTACTTCCTCAGCAAGGCTCTCCAGCACATCTTCGGCAACATCCTCCGCGTCCAAGCGAAGTTCTTCAATTACAGCAGGTGTGTGCGGATCAGGAACTGAAAACTCCCATTGTCGCGCTAATTCTTCCTCACTGAGTTGGTCGTGTTTTCTTTCATACCCTGTCCAAAGTGAATCAAATCGAGTGTCATCGCCGCGCGCTCCAAGTAATTCGGCTCCGGCTTCAATCGTTGGTTCCCAATCAAAAACGACTGCATCGTCGCCGATTCCAACTCGCACTTCACTTCCCGATACTGCGCCTTTTCGGAAGAGTTCTCGCTCTACTCCCAATTGAGCCATGCGATCTGCGAGGTAGCCAATCGCTTCAGCATTCTTGAAATTTGTTTGGCGAACCCAACGCTCAATTTTTGCACCAGCAACTGTGAATGATCCATCTTCATTGGGAGTAATTGTGAAACCTGAGTCATCCACTGCTACGGGGCGCAAAACAATTCGTGTCCGCTCTTCCACTACGGCAGCGGCTCGCGCTTTCTGAATTAAACGAGCCATTGCATAAGTAAGTTCAGTTAACCCTTGATGTGATGCGGCAGAAACGGGATAAACCTCATAACCACGATCGCGCAATTCTTGCGCAACCATTTCTGCCATTGCAGCACCGTCAGGTAAATCAATTTTATTTAACGCAATAATCCTTGGTCGATCATCAAGCCCACCGTATTCGGACAACTCGGCTTCGATGATGTCGAGATCTTGCAAAGGATTGCGATCTGTTTCCAAAGTTCCGCAATCAAGCACATGAACTAAAGCGACACATCTTTCGACATGTCGAAGAAATTCAAGCCCTAAACCTTTACCTTGACTTGCGCCAGGAATAAGTCCTGGAACATCGGCAACAGTGAAGCGAGTCTCCCCTGCTTGCACAACGCCAAGGTTTGGCACAAGAGTCGTAAATGGATAATCAGCGATTTTTGGTCGCGCAGCAGAAATTGCTGCAATAAGAGAGGACTTACCAGCGCTCGGATATCCCACAAGTGCAATATCGGCAACGCTCTTTAATTCGAGTACTAGCAAACGCTCTTCACCAGGTTCACCAAGAAGCGCAAAACCCGGAGCACGACGCTTAGAAGATGAGAGCGCGAGGTTACCTAAACCGCCACGGCCGCCTTGGGCTGCAATAAATATGGTGCCATTGCCAACGAGGTCTGCAATTTGGTTTCCATCTTTATCAAAGACAACGGTTCCGTTAGGAACTTTGAGAACAAGATCTTCACCTGATGGGCCATCCTTGCGATCGCCGTAACCCGCACGACCCGATGTTGCTTTGCGATGTGGTGAGTGGTGATAATCCAAAAGCGTGGTGACATTGGAATCAACAACGAGTGTGATGTCTCCGCCGCGACCACCATTGCCACCATCTGGTCCGCCAAGTGGTTTGAATTTTTCTCGCTTAACAGAGACGCAACCGTCTCCACCTTTTCCAGCTGAGGCAAAGAGAGTTACACGATCAACAAATGTTGTCATGTCGCCCCTCCTTTGATAACTGGCAGTAAAAATACTTGGTAGAGAAATAAAAAAGCGGGTCCGAATTCACGGCCCGCTCATTTATGAGAACCGAGAGTTAGGCGACGGGGACCACATTTACAACACGACGACCGCGAGCGCGACCGAATTCAACAGCCCCTGCTGCCAATGCAAAAAGTGTGTCATCTTTTCCGCGACCAACATTTGCACCGGGGTGAAAATGAGTTCCGCGTTGACGCACCAAAATTTCGCCGTTCTTAACTACCTGTCCACCGAAGCGCTTGATACCAAGGTATTGCGCATTCGAATCGCGACCGTTGCGCGTTGACGAGACACCTTTTTTACTTGCCATCTCTCAACTCCTTTAGTTGGCGCCGTTAATGGCGGTGATTTTTACGCGGGTATTTTGTGAACGAAAACCTTGACGACGGCGATAGCCAGTCTTGTTCTTGTAACGAAGGATGTGAATCTTTGGTCCCTTGGTCTCATCGAGAACTTCAGCGGTAACTTTCACGCCTGAGAGAACCTTTGGGTCGGTGGTGACATTTGCGCCATCAACGAGAAGAACAGCTGAGAAAGTTACGGTCGAGCCCGCTGCACTGCCGAGATGATCGACAGTGAGGGTATCTCCGACGGCGACCTTCTCTTGGCGGCCGCCAGCCTTCACGATTGCGTACACGTAACAACTCCAGTTCCTTGGGCTTTAAAAAACGCTATTGCGCTTACCGGGCGAACCCGAAGCAGGGGCTAAGGGTACGGAAGTCTGACCCTGCAGGTCAAACCGGCTTGAACGGGGTGAAATCACGCTCCGGGCGTGACCACTCCCGTACTGACAGCGCGACGACGGCGACGGCCGGCGGTTGCCGGGGCCGTCGAGTCATATGTCGTTGAAATTGAAATGGTGGAGTCAAAAGAGGGTTCGGCTGCTACTGACTGGGCAACGGCGTGAACGATTGGATGTTCGTTCTCAGGCATCCCCTCTGAAGTCGCTTCCGCTTCATCTTCTGCATCTTGAACATCTTCTGCAATTTCGGTGGATTTCGAAGCTTCTGCAATTTCTTCAAATGGCATCAGCGGTCGAACCTTTACGGGCTCGGTATGAATGTGAATTCCACGTCCGCCACAACTTTCGCACGTCGTCGAGAAGGCCTCGATGAGACCTTGTCCGACTCGCTTTCGAGTCATCTGAACAAGACCAAGAGAAGTTACCTCAGCAACTTGATGCTTAGTGCGATCTCGACCAAGGCATTCAACGAGGCGTCGAAGAACTTGCTCGCGATTGGATTCAAGAATCATGTCGATGAAGTCAACAACGATAATTCCGCCGAGGTCACGCAAACGAAGTTGGCGCGCAATTTCTTCTGCAGCTTCCAAGTTATTTTTAGTGACGGTCTCTTCGAGGTTGCCACCTTTACCGATGAATTTTCCGGTGTTGACGTCGATAACAATCATTGCCTCAGTACGATCAATAACAAGTGATCCACCCGAAGGCAAATAAACTTTTCGATCAAAGGCTTTTGCCAATTGTTCGTCAACTCGGTAATCAGTAAATAAATCTCCAGGACCAGTCCACTTCTCAATTTTCGAAGTCAATTCTGGCGCAATGAATCCTAGATACTCATTAATTTCATCCCACGCTTCACTGCCTTGAATGGTGAGTTTGCGGAAATCTTCATTGAAGATGTCTCGAATAACGCGGACTGCGAGATCAGGTTCTGAATACAACAGCGCTGGTGCATGGAAATTTGGATTCTCTGACTTGGCAACAATTTCTGCCCATTGAGTTTGTAGGCGCTTTACATCGCCTTCAATTTCAGAATCACTCGCGCCTTCTGCTGCGGTACGCACAATGACGCCAGCTTCTTCAGGAACCAAAGCTTTAAGAATTGTCTTGAGACGTGCGCGCTCTGGCTCTGGAAGTCTGCGACTAATACCGCTCATTCCACCGCCAGGTACATAAACCAAATAGCGGCCCGGAAGGCTTATTTGGCTTGTTAAACGAGCGCCCTTTTGGCCAATCGGATCTTTAGTGACTTGAACAAGAACTGGTTGACCGGTCTTCAAAACCATTTCGATTTTGCGTGGTTGTGAATCAGAAATTCCTGCAGCATCCCAATTCACTTCGGCTGCATAGAGAACGGCGTTGCGACCTTTTCCAATATCAACGAAAGCAGCTTCCATGCTTGGCAAAACATTTTGCACGCGACCCAAATAAACGTTGCCAACATAGGAAACGTTGGAGTGGCGATTGACGTAATGCTCAACCATGATTTTGTCTTCAATAACAGCGATCTGTGTGCGATCGCCAATTTGCCGAACCAACATTTCGCGATCGACATTTTCTCGACGCGCTAAGAATTCGCCTTCAGTAATAATCGTTCCGCGTTTGCGATAAGGCTCACGGTATGGCTCGCGAAATTCAGTACGTGTTTCACGACCTCGACGTGGCGCCCGACGAGATTCACCACGAGGTGCTCGATCTTTAATTTCACGAGGTTCTTTTGGTTCACGTGCTTCGCGAACTTTAACGACGGTAATGACACCATCTTCTTCAATTCTCTCTCCAGCTTCGGCGGGATTAACTCCGTCGGCAGTTGATCGGCGTCGACGACGACGATGCGTTGCCGACTTTGTGCCTTCTTCGCCATTTCCTTCACTTGCATCTGAATTCGATGTTTCTGGAGCTTCATCAACGGTGCTGCCAGGTCTGCGACGACCTCTGCCGCCTCGTCGTCGCCGACGATTGCGATTCTCACTATCTCCACCTGACTCATGACCACTTTCTGGTGTTGAATCAGAAGAAGTTTCGGCTGCCGCGGGTTTTACACGAGGCGCACGAGCAGGTTTTGCCTCGGGCGATGCCGCTTGAAAGATCGGAACGGGAATCGCCGCTGCGCTCTTCTTGGGTGGCTTCTTCTCCGCCACAGCCGATGCGTTATCCGCGCCTTCGGTCAATGTGGGAACTTTTGCAACTTTCTTGGCCGCGCGCTTACGCGGCGTCTTTGGCTCGATAGCCATATTTAGTACCAAATCCTCTATGCGCTCTCCGTAGAAAACGCGCTCTGGCTCGAATTCCTGAATTTCAGATCCGAGCAAATCCTGTGGTGTCCGCGCTGGCGGTGACCGCGAATGGTTCGCGAGCCGCGCTGGACCTCTTTCAAGTGACTCAAGTATGGCAGAGCGAGGGCTGAAAACCCAAAGCAACGCGGCCAAGGCGGGAATTTCTGTTCTTTAACCTCGCTGGCGAGCGTGAATATTTTGAAGCAAGCCGATGCCAATGAGGTTGGCGAACATACTCGACCCGCCATAGGAGATAAATGGCAGAGGTACCCCCGTCATTGGCATCAGCCCCCTCGTCATTCCAATATTTTCAAATGCCTGAAAGGCGAACCATGCGATGACGCCGGTACAGATGAGTCTGCCGAAGAGATCCTGAGATCTTCGGGCAATCCGAAATCCTCGTAAAAGAATGATCAGGTAAAAGAGCAAAATGGCGGAGCTACCAACAAATCCAATCTCCTCTCCCGCAACAGTGAAGATGAAGTCGGTTTGTTGCTCGGGTACGAATCGTCCATTTGTTTGTGGACCATTGAAAAGTCCTTTGCCCAATACGCCACCTGAACCAACCGTGATTCTCGATTGACGCAATTGATAGCCACTTTGTTGTGGATCGGCCGATGGATTAACAAATGATTGAAGTCGCTTAACTTGATAGTCGCTCAGAACACCAACTTTGATAGCGGTAAAACTTCCGACAAGTGCAAGTAGAAGTAGACCAACAACCCAACGGGAGGAAGCACCAGAAACAGCAACGATTGTAAGAACCGATGCACTGATGATGATGACCGTTCCCATATCAGGCTGAAGAAGGATTAATAAAATAGGTATCGCCGCAATGATCAGCGCTTGCATCACCGTTTTGTTTGCTGGCTCCTGTTTATCGTGCACACCTTCAGAGAGAATGACCGAAATTCCCACGATGATGGAAATTTTCGCTAACTCCGCTGGTTGAATTTGAAAACCTGCAGGCAAAGTAATCCACGCTCTTGCACCATTTACCGTGCTACCAACGCCAGGAATGAGAACTGCTATGAGACCGAGTACGCCAAATGCCCAAAGTATCGGTGTGTAGGCGCGAAGCAATCTGTAATCAATTAACGTTGCAGCCAGCGCCAATAGACAACCAATTAAAATATTGATGATGTGCTTCTTTAAATAATATTGCGGATCCAAACCGAGATTTGCATACCAAGATTTCGTGGCTGCATAAACAAGAAGTGTTCCAATGACAAGAAGTCCAGCAACTGCGACGGAAAGGAATGGATCAAATCCTTGAACGATTGATCCGCGTCTGCGCCGTGGTATGCGCCGGGTTGTGTGATCGATCGTT
This sequence comes from Actinomycetota bacterium, assembly GCA_037200085.1. GTDB lineage: Bacteria > Actinomycetota > Actinomycetes > Nanopelagicales > Nanopelagicaceae > QYPT01. The sequence goes on along the minus strand of JBBCHT010000009.1, from coordinate 17,108 downwards.
GTCATCGTGAACTCACTTTAAGGGTAGATGAGATTTTTGGAGTTCCAGTCGGTGGTCCTTTTGGAAATATCGCTTTCTTTGGATCAACAGTTTCGCCTTTAACGCCGAAGATTGCTTCGTAGATTTTGCGAACACCGACTTGCGCTGATGGATGCTCCAAAACCACCTTGGCTCACCATCATTACCACGGCATAGCGAGGTTTTTCACTTGGACCAAAGGACGCAAACCATGAAGTGTTATCTTTCTTTGAACCATCTGCGTTAAGTCCAAAAACCTCAGCAGTTCCAGTCTTTCCACTGATGGAAAGTGGGAAACCTGTAAAGGTGGCTGCGGCAGTACCGCTAATAACAACTTCGCGAAGAGCGCCTTGTAAAAACTTTAACGTTGAACGAGTGGCGGGGAAGTTTCCCGAGAACGGTGGATGAGAATCTCTTCAATACTTTTCCATCAGGTGCGACCACTTCTTTACCAATTATTGGTTGAAGGATTTTCCCGCCGTTGGCAATTGCCGCATACATTTGCGCAAGCTTCAAAGGCGTAACAACGGTGTCACCTTGCCCGATTGAAAAGTTAACCGCGTCGCCGCCTCGAATGGTCGCCTCCGTCAACGCAATTCTCTTTAGCCAAAGCAACTAAGAACTCTGTCCTGCTGACTCTTAGGCGCTCGTTTTTGGTAGTTGCAGTAATAATCTTTATTTTCTTCATACCAAGCCAATCGCCATTGACGATCTGGTAAACGACCAGCTGATTCGGCGGGCAAATCAACGCCTGTCTTCTTTCCAATTTCGAATCCGCGAGCCGCAGTAAAGAAATAATCCTTTGGGTGCTTTCCAGGTGAAAGTCCACCATCTTTCAACCACTGGTCGTATGCAATTTTGTACCAGATGGTGTCGCATGAAACCGCGATCGCTTGCTTCATGGTGATAGTTCCTTGCGGACGACTTTCGAAGTTCTGGAAATCAATGTTTCCAACTTTTTACACTCGCTGGACATGAGTACGTTGCATTTAAGTTGTAGCCAGCATTTGCCGCGGCAACAAGGGATACAACTTTAAAAGTGGAAGCTGGAGCAAAGAGTCCTTGAAGCGCACGAGAAAGCGCCGGCACTCCATTCTTTTCGCTAAATAAATCTGTTGCTTGTTTTACCGTCAAACCTTTTTCCCAAATATTTGGGTCATATGTTGGATAGGAAGCAATGGATAACACTCGCCCAGTCTTTACATCCATAACGACAGCGGCACCTGAATCTGCCTTGTGGCCATTTGCACGCGCCTCAAGAATTGATTCCTTTAACGCTTTCTCTGTCGCAGCTTGCAATCGAGCATCCAGACTCGTTACTAAATGATCTCCTGGAATCGGTTTGATATTTTGTGATTGCTCGATAACTGTTTCGGTGCGGTCGACAATGACAGTTCGAATTCCTGATTTACCGCGGAGGTACGAGTCATATTCGTATTCCAATCCTGCTTTACCAATGGATTCGGATCGGTGGTAGTCCTTCGCAACGCTCGATTGAATATCCTCTTCTGTCAAAGGACCGACATAACCAAGAACGTGTGCAGCATTAACCCCGTATTTGCCAGGGTAATTTCTCACTGCAACTGGTGCGGCATCAATGCCGGGAAATAAATCTGCACGTTCAACAATTTGCAAGGCTTTGTCAGGATTTGCATCCTTAGTAATAGGAATCGGTTGGTATCTAGTTCCAGTCCAACATCCAGCTTTGACTTTCTTCGTTAGCTCTCCGCATAATCGAGTGTGTAAATAAACTTCACCATATTTCAGCCCAAGTAATTTCGCGACTCTTCTTAATACTTTCGCGCCTTTATCCTTTTGCTTATCGATGACGCTTCGATCAACAGTCACCGCTAAACCCACGCGATTGAGCGCCAGTGGAGTACCAGATGAATCAACAATGAGTCCTCATGGTCGCTGGAGTAACAATGTCACGACTTTGAATGCTTAGCGCAGCATCCTTGTACTTCTCTCCCGCTCCAATTTGTAAGTAATAGAGCCGTCCGAAGAGCGCCAACATGAGTGAAATGATGAGAACTTGAGTGACAAAAAGGCTTAACCTCGAGCGCTCGTTCATAGTACTTCTCGCGATTCGAAGACTCTTCGGTGCAATCTGGAAGCGACGGGCAATATAAGTGGTGCGACAGCAAGGCTCCACACACCATTTCCAAGAATGTTAATTCCGAGTTGTGTCGAGTCACCCATTTCTCGCCCAAGTAATAGACCAAGAACTGCATAACTACCCACCGCAATCACAACGCTGACAGCGACAAGGACGATCAAACTCAAAGGACTGTTTCGCAAACTGTCATCGCCATATCGAAGGAAGGGCAATACCAAACCCGACTGCAGACATGACAAGCATCCAAAGTCCGACAGGCGAAGTAGAAGAAGGCGAGAGATCGAGAAATACTCCAGCTGCAAAACCAGAAATTGCTCCTACTTCAGGCGAACTCAGCGCAGACCAGCAAAGTGCGAAAATTAAAAATAGTGAAAACCCACCGTAAGGCAAATGGAACTGATCAATAAGCATCAGTTGAAAGAAAAATACTATGAGATATATGCAGCCAGTGAGAAGAAATCTTCGAGAATGCATACCTGGCGCTACTTTGTCGGTGTGGGCGTTGGAGTCGGTGTAGGTGTGGGCGAACTGGTTCCTGTTAAGCCAGTCGAATTAGGAGTTATATAAACAGTGACAGTTGGTAGTGGCGCTGGTCCTGGTTTCTTTGGAATCAAAGTGTCGCGAGGATCTGAACTCGCCGCTTTCAAAACAACGGCGACGATAGAGAGATTGTGAATTCGAGTGAAGTACTTAACTTCTGCCAATTGCGAAACAGAGTCCGTTGATTTCAATACTGAGGTAACTGTGCCAATTGGAACTCCAGGAACGAATGGTTTGTCACCTTCGCTACCACGTGCAACGAGAATGTCACCAACTTTTACTGTTGATTGACTATCAAGTAGTTGCAAGATCGCTTTATCAGTTCCTTGCCCCGTGAGAATTCCAATTTCATTGCTTCCCGCAATGCGAGCGCCAACATGGAAATCCGGATCAGATTCAAGAAGTACCAAGGCTGTTGAGGCGTAGACTTCTTTGACGACGCCAACAAGTCCCTCACCGCAAATGACCGTCATGTCTCGAGTGAGTTTTTTATTTGCGCCAACATCAATAACAATCGATTGACTAAATGAGTCACTGGATCCTTGAGAAATAACTTTTGCATTGACCACTTTGTACCCAGCTTTACCTGCAAGATTGAGTACCGATTTCAATTGCTTAATGTCCGAAGCGATCGCTTTATCTTCAATCAACGCGCTTCGAAGCATGGCATTTAGTGTGCTCGAGATTTTCTAACTGAGATCGAGTGCGTCCCAGGTGGGCAATGTCAGAAAAGAAATTTCCAACGGGGGGTGAATGCCGTATTGGCAGCCCGTTGAAAAGGTCCCATAGCGCTGACGCTTGCATGACGAATGGAAGGCAACAACTTTTACTCCACGCAAATCAAGCGTGATGAGAAATAGGGAGGTGACAACCAAGATCACGAGCAATAGACGACTTCTGCTGTCGCCGCCGTATCGCATGACTAACCTAAATCTATCGGCGAGGTTCGGAGATCAAGACCTTCTCTAAAGCCTCAAACTCCTCAATGCATTTTCCGGTGCCTTCAACAACTGCGTCCAGTGGTCGATCAGCAATATGAATGGGCATGCCAGTCTCTCGGCGCAATCTCTCATCTAGACCCTTAAGAAGCGCACCTCCACCAGTGAGGACAATTCCGCGATCCATTAAATCGCTGGCTAACTCAGGCGGAGTTTTGTCCAACGTGCTTTTAACAGCATTAACAATGGCATTTACAGGCTCTTCGATTGCTTTTCTAATTTCAGCTGCCGAAACAACGATGGTCTTAGGAAGTCCAGTTGCAAGATCGCGTCCGCGGATTTCTGCATCAGGTTCGCCTTGAATTGGATAAGCCGAACCAATTGCCATCTTGATTTCCTCTGCAGTGCGCTCTCCAAGTAGGAGTGAGAATTCGCGCTTGACCCAGTTGATAATTGCTTGATCCAACTCATCTCCGCCAACGCGAATAGAGAGCGCTGTCACGATTCCACCGAGGGAAATAACCGCGACTTCCGTTGTACCTCCACCAATGTCGACGACCATATTGCCTGTTGGTTCGTGAATGGGAAGTCCGGCACCGATTGCCGCCGCCATTGGCTCTTCAATGATGTAAAACCTTGCGTGCGCCGGCTGCATAACCAGCATCTTTAACAGCGCGCTGTTCAACACCAGTGATTCCCGAAGGAACGCAAACAACAATTCTTGGCTTGGCTAGATAACGGCGCTTATGAACTTTCTGAATGAAGTAACGCAACATCCGCTCAGTCGTATCGAAGTCGGCGATAACGCCATCCTTAAGTGGTCGGATTGCAACAATGTTTCCCGGGTGTTCTACCAATCATTTTTTTCGCTTCAAGACCAACAGCTAGGATTCCACCGGTGTCCTGATTAACGGCAACAACGCTTGGCTCATTAAGGACGATTCCGCGTCCACGGACATAGACCAACGTATTTGCGGTCCCAAGATCAATCGCCATATCGCGACCTATAAAGGACATTCGGTTACTCATTATACCTCTCACACTTTCTTTCATTTTCTTTTGGGGATGTGCCTTACAGGTTAAGCGTTAAAAATATTTTTATTTCTCTCTCGGCAGATTCTGGAGAATCCGAGCCATGGACAAGATTCTGGACGACTTTGGTTCCTTGATCTCTCGCTAAATCTCCGCGAATGGTTCCAGGAGCGGCAACCGTTGGATCAGTTGCTCCAGCTAAGGAACGAAATCCCTCAATCACGCGATTGCCCTCTGCAATGAGAGCGACGATCGGACCAGAGAGCATGAACTCCACCAATGGTTCGAAAAAAGGTTTGCCTTGATGTTCTGCATAATGCAATTCAAGAAGCGCGCGATCTGCATTCAACATTCGTATTGCTTGAATTGTGTAACCTTTTTTTTCGATACGCGAGAGAACTTCACCAACCAAACCACGTTTTACGCCATCTGGTTTTACCAAAACTAGGGTTCTCTCTGTGCTCACCCCCAGAGTGTAATAGGTGAGGTCAAAGAGTAACGAACCGACTCTTTTTAGCCTTTATTACTTGAGTTATTGCGTGGATCGCCACTGGCCAGCAAGCGAGCGCGAGCTTCTTCTCCCTTTCGACCAACCACAATTGCGCAAACCCAGAGTCCTGCGAAAAGTGCTCCTAGAAAAAATAGTGGGGTCACAATAAATCCATATCCAATCATCGCAATTTGAAGAATTGATGCGACAACCCAACCAAATTTAGAACGAAGCGTTCCAACAGAGAGAATTAAAAGTATCGCAAGAACGCCACCGATTGTTAACGATAATCCGTCTTCACTTTTAGAAGCTAATAAAATTGCGAATCCCATTACGAGCGCTTCCATAGTTAATACTGCGGAAGCTAAAACTTTCATGCTGAGAGTCTCCTCAAAATTGTTCGTGCCTCACCCACTGTTACTACTGAACCAGTAACTACGACTCCGACTGATTCATCTGAGAGTGGACGGTTGGCATCTTTGATTGCAACTTTGATTGCATCTTCAAGCTCATCGACCCTTGCAACACGATCCCGACCAAAAATTGATACTGCGGCGCTTTCGAGTTCATCCACTGGCATTGCACGAGAGGAGGTACTTGATGTCACGATCAAGGAATTAATAACTGGTTCTAGCGCTTTGAGAATTCCAACTACATCCTTATCTCCAAATGCCCCAAGCACTCCGATGATTTCGTCGAAAGTGAATTCGGTTTCAAGAGTCGTGGCGAGAGCTTTTGCCACCGTGGGGATTATGTGCCGCATCCAAAATAACAGTTGGATTCCTAAAGACGACTTCGCAACGCCCTGGCGAGGTAACGTTGGCAAAACCAGTCATCACCGATTCTGGGTCCAGCGGTTCTCCCCCGAAGAAAGATTCAACGGCTGCCAGAGCTGTCGCAGCATTTGCTGCCTGATGTTGCCCGTGCAGAGGCAAGAAAATATCTTCATACTTTTGACCAAGTCCATTGATCGTCAAGAGTTGCCCACGACAGCAACGGCACGATTTTCAAAAGAAAACTCGAGCCCTTCACGAACGACATCTGCACCAACCTCGGCAGCTCGACGAAGAAGTTCAACGGCGGCTTCTTGTTGTTGACGTGCAAGAACCACGACGCCACCCGGTTTGATAATTCCAGCTTTAGTGCGAGCGATTTCAGTGAGGGTATTTCCTAAGTAAGCCATGTGATCAAAGTCGATTGGAGTAATCACGGAAACAGCGGCTTCAACGACATTTGTTGCATCCCACTCTCCGCCCATACCCGCTTCAATAATTCCAATATCAACTGGGAACTCCGAGAAAGCCACAAATGCCAAGGCCGTGATCGCTTCAAAAAATGAGATCGGATGTTCAAATTTCTCATCCATCAAATCCAGATACGGAGCAATATCGTTGTAAGCAAAAACAAAATCCTTAATTTCAATTGGCTGATTATTTATTGCAATTCGCTCCAAGATGCTTTCTAAATGTGGGGCTGGTAAATCTACCCGTACGCATTCCAGTTGCCCCCATGAGTGAATCAATCATGCGAGAAGTCGTTGTCTTTCCATTGGTTCCAGCGATATGAATTGTTGGGTATGAAAGTTGTGGGGAGCCAAGAAAATCAACAAGTGCGGCGATTCTTTCCAGTGTTGGGTCAATGCGAACTTCTGGCCAACGCGAAAGTAGCGCGTTTTCGATCGCAACTAATCTGGCGTTGTCATCGGCAGTTGTCATGAAGATGAAATTTGCTCGAGTTGAGATGAAATTCTGTCGATGTCGGCCTTCGTGATTGTCAGGCGTTCTTTGATTTCCAAGACAACTTTTTCTGGCGCCTTGGAGATGAAATTCTCATTGTAAGTTTGACTAGCGCTGTCTCGTGATCTTTACGTGCTGTAGCGAGATCCTTCGTCAACCTTGCCTTCTCCGCAACGACATCTACTGCGCCACTGAGATCTAGTTCCACTCTTCCAGTCGATGCTTCGACAGCGCCACTCGAAAACAAAATCGCCTTGTGGGAGATCCCAATCGCAAAACGTAACGAAGAGCGCTCTCGTAACTTTCGATCTCTTTCGAGAGAGAGAAGCGTGCGGGAACCCTTTGGCTAGTTTTGATTCCTTGATCATTTCTAAATCTACGTACCTCAGTAACAATCTCTTGCAATTTTTCAACAATCTTTTCACTTGCTTTGTTTCGATGTGAAGAGTTTGGAATTGGCCAACTTGCGATGACAAGTGACTCTCCTCCTGTAAAAGATGTCCAAAGTTCTTCAGTCAAAAATGGCATGATCGGATGCATCAACCTAAATAATTGATCGAGTACAAATCCTAAAACTCGTTGTGATGGTTCTGAATTACTAGAGGCAAAAGCCTCTTTGTAGAGTTCTACATACCAATCGCAGAGATCATCCCAAGCGAAGTGATAAATAATTTCACTTGCTCGAGCAAATTCGAAAGCTTCAAGCAATTCGCTAACGTCTGCAACTGTTTCATCAAGTCTGCTGAGTATCCAACTATCAATTGCATTGAGTGATTCCAACGGTGGCAACCCTTGGGAAACGCTTGCACCATTCATCGTTGCAAACCGAGTAACATTCAAAGTTTCGTTGCAAAATTTCGTGAACCAGCAACCCACTCCTCAGCCAGCGCTTGATCTGCGCCAGGATTTGCACCTCTCGCCAAAGTAAATCGCACAGCATCTGCGCCATATCGATCCATGTATTCCAACGGATCAATTCCATTGCCACGTGACTTGCTCATTTTTTTGCCGAATTTGTCTCGCACCATTCCATGGAGCGCAATGATTTTGAATGGCGGAACACCATCCATCGCAAAGATTCCCATCATCATCATTCGTGCAACCCAGAAGAAGAGAATGTCGTAACCTGTAACAAGAACACTGCCTGGGTAATAACGTTTGAGATCAGGAGTTTCTTCTGGCCACCCGAGTGTAGAAAATGGCCAAAGTCCAGATGAGAACCACGTATCAAGAACATCTGGATCTTGTACATAACCTTCAGGTGCGCTTTCGCCCACTCCCGTCGCTACGACTTCGCCATTTGGGCCATACCAAACTGGAATGCGATGTCCCCCACCACAACTGTCGGGAGATACACCAGTCGTGCATGTTATCTACCCACTCAAAATATCTAGGAGCAAGCGATTCAGGTTCGATTATTACTTGTCCACTTCGAACAGCATCACCTGCTGCTTTAGCCAAGTGGAGCGACTTTCACAAACATTGTTTTGAAAGTCGTGGTTCAACTGTCGTGTCACATCGCTGACAATGTCCGACAGAGTGAATGTATGGACGCTTCTCGGAAACTATTCGACCTTGTGATCGCAACTCTTCGACAACAGCTTTGCGTGCTTCAATCTATCAAGTCCATCAAATTTTGTTCGGAGTTACTTACCTTTGCTTCTTCACTCAAAATAGTGATTGCCGGAAGTCCATGTCGTTGTGCAATCTCAAAGTCGTTTGGATCGAGTGCCGGCGTTACTTTGACTGCACCAGTTCCGAATTCCGGATCAACGTGCTCATCCGCAACGATTGGAATCAATCGACCAACAATTGGTAATTCAATTGATGTGCCAACCAAATGCGCATAGCGCTTGTCGCCTGGATGAACAGCAATACCGGTATCTCCCAGCATCGTCTCGGCCCGAGTCGTTGCTACAACTATTGAGGCATCACCTTCGCCATATCGAATCGAAACTAATTCACCTTCATCGTCACTGTGTTCTACTTCAATATCGGAAATTGCAGTCATACAACGAGGACACCAGTTAATGATTCGCTCTGCCCGATAAATCAAACCTTGATCGTAGAGTTTCTTGAATTATCGTGATGACAGCTTTGGACAAACCTTCATCCATCGTGAATCGCTCACGAGTCCAGTCGACGCTATCTCCCAAGCGTCGCATCTGACCAAGGATTTGGCACCGTATTCCTTTTTCCAATCCCAGACTTCTTGAACAAATTTCTCTCGACCAATATCGTGACGCGTCAACCCTTTTGTTGCTAGTTGTTTCCTCAACAGCGTTTTGCATCGCAATACCTGCGTGATCCATTCCTGGAAGCCAGAGCGCAGCGAAGCCTTTCATGCGCTTCATTCGAATCAGAATGTCTTGGATTGTGTGATCGAGGGCATGGCCAATATGCAAACTGCCGTTGACGTTCGGCGGTGGAATAACAATCGTGAAAGGAGGTTTGCTTGAATCCGGAGTGAAATATCCAGCTTTCACCCACTTCTCGTAAAGCGGACCCTCAACATCGGCGCTCACAAATGTCGGAGGGTAATTCACGCTTACTCATGAGGAGAAGTCTAGATTATGCGCTCTTCTCCTCAGTACCTTTTTTGTCCGCGGATGACTCGCTTTGAAATGTCACCAGTCCGCTTGATAATGTCGGCGCTGCACCATCTTCAATACATTCTTTTGTGACAATTACTTTGCCCACATCACTTCGACTTGGCACGTCATACATCACGGAAAGAAGAACGGATTCCATAATCGCACGCAAACCTCGGGCGCCAGTGCCGCGCTTGAGAGCGAGTTCGGCGATTGATTCGAGTGAGTCATCATTAAATTCCAACTCGACATCATCTAGATCAAAAAGCCTCACATACTGCTTCACCAGTGCATTTTTTGGAACAGTAAGGATTTGCATAAGTGCGGTTCTTGTCGAGATTCTCAACGCTGGTGACAATTGGAAGACGTCCAATAAATTCTGGAATCATTCCGAACTTCAAAAGATCCTCTGGCATAACATCAGCAAAGACATCGCTCTTCTGGCGGTCCTCCTCTGTTTGAAGAGTTGCATTGAAGCCAACTCCAGCAGAACCATTACGACCTTCGATTATCTTTCAAGACCGGAGAAGGCACCACCAACAATGAATAGAACGTTGGTTGTATCGATCTGAATAAATTCCTGATGAGGATGTTTACGTCCACCTTGAGGCGGTACAGAGGCAACGGTGCCTTCCAATATTTTAAGGAGCGCTTGCTGCACTCCTTCGCCAGAAACGTCGCGAGTAATCGAAGGATTCTCGGATTTACGAGCGACCTTATCGATTTCATCGATGTAAATAATTCCAGTTTCAGCCTTTTTGACGTCGTAATCAGCAGCTTGAATAAGTTTGAGCAAAAATATTTTCTACATCTTCACCCACATAGCCAGCCTCAGTTAGCGCAGTGGCGTCAGCGATAGCGAAGGGAACATTGAGCCATTCGCGCAAGAGTTTGTGCGAGAAGCGTTTTTGCCGCAACCAGTTGGGCCAAGGAGCAAAATGTTGCTCTTGCTTAACTCAACAGAGTCCTCTCGCTTCGTATCACCTGCTTTGTGAACTCGCTTGTAATGGTTGTAGACAGCAACAGATAAAGATTTTTTGGCGCGATCTTGACCAATCACGTATTGATCGAGGAATTCAAAATTTCAAGAGGCTTAGGAAGTTCTTGAAGTCCAAGGACTATTTGCCTCCGACAATTCATCAACGATGATTTCATTACAAAGATCAATGCATTCATCGCAAATGTAAACACCTGGTCCAGCAATCAACTTCTTACCTGCTTTTGAGTCTTTCCGCAGAAAGAACACTTCAGTAGATCGCTAGTCTCACCGATGCGGGTCATGACACTCCTTCGCGCCCTATTGTTGGGGAAATTGGGGAAAATCTTTTAGGGCTTGGGTTCTACATTGCTTGGTGGCAACGACTAAGCGTAAATCTCATATGGAACTTTGCGCTCTCCAATTACGCCCTCGGGCGTTCGCTCTGAGAAGAATCTCCAGAAATTGGCGCAGATTCGGCGGGACGCGGAGTTCTAAGATCTTTCACTCCAGGAACCATGAGCACCAATCCGCAAACAATAAGGTGGAAGATGACAGCTGCTATCAAGAATTGCCTTTCACCAAATGTGTGTGAAATCGGAACCAACGAGCGCCATACCAATGGGCATAAGCCCGAGCGATCCCATGTAATCAACGCTGAAGACTCTCCCCTGCAATTCTTGTGGGATTTCTCGTTGAATCGAGGAACTCCAGTAGGCCTCCACGGCCCAATGGAAATCCCCGCGATTAAATATCCAACAATGATGAGCATTTTGGAGGATGGAAATGCCAATACCAGCGGTGCAATTGCGAAAAATCCCCAAATGAGAACAGCTACTTTGCCAGGTGGTGTTTCGGACGGATACGCATTGCGACTAATGAGGAAACTGTGCCCCCGACGGTAACATAATTGCAGCCAATGCAAAAACGGAGTTTGTGTGAAATTCGCGACGAGTAATTACAGGAAGCAGGAAGCAAAACGTTTTCACTTGCTAGTACGACCATCAGTTGTAGCGATGACATCGCGATACAGGCAGCAAGCCATGGAGTATGCCAAACAGTGCCAAGACCTTCGACCAATTCCGACACGAAGGAAGGTTGGGTTTCAATCGCTTCGCGAGGTTTTTCCTTAATTTTGAAAAGTAGCGCAGTACCTACGAAGAAAAAAGCAGCAGTAATCGCAAAAGTCATACGACCGCCTATCACCGCAACGGATAGTCCTCCAACGCCCGGTCCAACAATTTGTCCGATTTTGGAACTGATACTGCGCAAAACATTTCCAGCGGGAAGTTTGTCTACAGGCAAAACGCTGGGCAAAATCGCACCAGAGCTGGAAAACCAAAAGCTTCACCCGCACCCATCGCAAAAACGAGAACTGCAAGTGCCCAAGTAGGAGCGTTTGCGTTCCAACAAAGACAAGACCGAGCATGAGGAATCCTCGATAGACATCCGCGCCGATCATCACGTATTTTCGTGGGAGTCGATCCGCCCACACCCCACCAACGAGTGCCAACAACACACTTGATAGAACGCGTGACGCCAAAATTACTCCAAGGCTCGTCGCATTTCCGCCAGCATCAAGAACTGTTACAGCAAGTGCAATAGGAAAAGCAGCCGCCCCGATAGTTACAAGGAGACTCGAAGCCCAAAGGCGCCGAAATGCTGGATAAGAAAGAACACTTCCGGGAGCAATCAACTGCATTTACTTCTGCTCCCGTCAGTGTTACTTCTTCAGATTAGGCCTTTGGTTTTGCTTTTCGACTCGCTAAGACTTGATCAATCAATCCATACTCAACTGCTTCTGCAGCGGTCAGGATTTTGTCACGCTCGATGTCCTGAGCAATTTGTTCAGGGGTTCGAGTTGAATGGCGAGCGATTAATTCTTCGAGAAGTGTACGCATTCGCATAATTTCTCGCGCTTGAATTTCAATATCGGATGCTTGTCCGCCGCCTCACTTGAAGGTTGGTGAATAAGGATTCGCGAATGTTCTAGCGCCATGCGTTTTCCCTTTGCACCTCCCGCAAGAAGTACCGCAGCAGCCGAGGCTGCTTGACCCAAGCAAATTGTCATGACGTCTGGACGCACGAATTGCATCGTGTCATAAATTGCCGTGAGAGCAGTGAAAGATCCACCAGGCGAATTGATGTAAATCATGATATCGCGATCTGGATCCATTGATTCAAGGGTCAATAACTGGGCCATAACATCGTTAGCAACGGTGTCATCAATTGGTTGACCAAGAAAAATAATGCGCTCTTCGAATAACTTTGTATAAGGATCAAGGCGCTTGTAACCATAACTCGTGCGCTCTTCAATTGTTGGAAGAACGTAGCGATTGGTAATTTCATTCACGCGATCGAATTCCATCTTCATGCTGTACCTCCACGACCTGAAACTTGACCTGCAGAACGAACGACATGATCAACAAATCCGTACTCTTTTGCTTCCTCAGCAGTAAACCAACGATCGCGATCCGAATCCAAAGTAATGGTTTCTGCTTTTTGACCAGTGTGGAATGAAATGAGTTCGGCCATTTTCTTCTTCGTAAAACCAATTTGCTCAGCTTGAATTCTGATGTCGGTGGCAGTTCCGCCAATTCCACCTGAAGGTTGATGCATCAAAATGCGCGCATGTGGAAGTGCGTATCGCTTTCCTGGGGCACCTGCACATAACAAGAACTGCCCCATTGACGCCGCAAGTCCCATTCCCACTGTCGCAACATCGTTGTTCACGAATTGCATCGTGTCGTAAATGGCCATACCAGCGCTGATGGATCCGCCTGGTGAATTGATGTAAAGATAAATATCTTTGTCAGGATCCTCTGCCGCGAGTAGAAGAATCTGTGCGCATATTGCGTTAGCCATGGAGTCTTCGACTACAGAGCCGAGAAAAATAATTCGTTCCTTGAGCAGGCGGTTGTAAACCTGATCATCGAGGCCACCTGAACTTGCTGGCGCTGCGCGATTCACCGTTTCCGCGACAGGCAGCTGAGTAGTAATAAATTCCACAGACATCCTCCTAGTAGAAACTTCTTGTATTGACCCTAACAACCCGCAAGCAGAAATGCTTCCCGATTTTGACGGCTGAGCGTGGTTGTTCGCTTATAGCGGAGCGGTTACTTGGATTCTTCTTCGTCACTTTCGACGTCATCAGAATTCTCAGAACTTTCACGCACTAGTTGCTCGCGAAGTGCCTCAAGATCAATCACATTTCCAGATTCATCTTTTATCGTCACACGACTCAAAATGCTTGCAAGGGATTTTGCCCGTGCAACATCAGCGACTATCTGACTCAATCGACCGGCTTTTGAAAGTTCCTCGGCGAATTCATCAGGCGCCATTCCATAACGTGCAGATGTACGAATTAAATACTCAGTGAGTTCTGCCTCACTGACATCTACTGCTTCCTGCTGCACAACAGCATCAAGCAAAAAGTCTGATTTCAGCGAAGTGCGAACCTGCTCATTTACTTCAGCGCGATGAACGTCATCTTCCATGCGGCCTTCACCTTGAAGATGGTCATCAACTTCGGCTGTAACGAATTCTTCTGGGACAGGAATCTCGAGCTCAGCTAGCAACTTCTCCACGAGTCGATCGCGAGCTTGTGATCCTTGCTCCAACTTCTTCACTCGCGCAAGGCGCTCTTTGAAATCTGCGCGAAGTTCTTCTAGTGAATCGAATTCACTTGCCAACTTTGCAAAAGCATCATCTAGTGGAGGTAATTCGCGCTCTTTTACAGCCTGAACTGTCACTTCAACAGCGCCTTTTTTGCCGTCAGCTACGCCAGTCAGATCAGTTTCGAATACCGCGCTATCCCCTGCTGATTTTCCGACGAGCGCTTCATCAAGTCCATCGACCATGCGATTGGAACCAACTTCATATGAAATTCCATTGGCGGTTCCGCCATCTGCAACTTCGCCATCAATTCGAGCAACTAAATCAATGGTTACAAAATCACCAGTTACTGCCGGACGATCGACAGTCGTCAACGTTCCAAAACGTATTCGCAAATCTTCAACTTGCTCATCAATATCGGCATCGGTAACAACAACATCGTCAACAACTATTGTCATTGTTGAAAAATCGGGCAGAGCAATTTCAGGACGAACGCTGATATCAACTGTGAAAGAGAGTTTGTCCTTATCAATAAATTCTTTGACATCAACATCGGGACGACCTAGCGGAACAACTTCATGCTCGCGAGCAGCTTGGCCGTAATAATCTGGAAGAGCAAGATTTAACAACTCATCTAGAACGGTAGAACGCCCAACGCGCTGATCAATCATCGTTGGCGGAACTTTGCCTTTACGAAAGCCAGGGATGTTTATTTGAGTCGCGATCTTCTTATATGCCTCGTTCAAGTGACCCGACATTTCATCGAAACTCACATCAATTGTGAGTCTTACACGGGTTGGATTGAGGCTCTCGACCGTGCTTTTCACGTAGAACTCCTAGCTGTCGCGATCTGGGGATTTACTAATTAACTTCTGGTCGGGGCGGGGAGATTCGAACTCCCGGTCTCCTGCTCCCAAAGCAGGCGCGCTAGCCACTACGCTACGCCCCGCGGCGTAAGTGAGGAGTCTAGAGGAGAAATTCCCTTCTCCTTACCTTCACCGATATCCTTACTCCGCGCAATAGAGCGACTTTGACGCTCAAAAATGCGGGTGTAGCTCAATGGTAGAGCCCCAGCCTTCCAAGCTGGCCATGCCGGTTCGATCCCGGTCACCCGCTCCATTCAGATTGGTTTATTAAGTGATTTGGCCAACAAGTTGAATGACCGCTTTGCCCGAAAGCAACATTGAGTCGGCTCCACCAGTAACACCAATTCCGTCAACGATCGTTGCAACCAACCAAGTTGTGGAACTTCCAACTGCGATGACACCTTCGACCAAGAAGGAATATCGATGATTGTAGGAACCGCTTTCATAAATTAAATTTTCGACAACAGTACTTTCAAACTGAATTGTGTTTCCAACTGTTCCAGATTGAATTTGAATTCCAAAGTAACCAGCATTAACTGGAGTAAGTCCGTGAATGATGAGTGTAAATCGATACGACTTATTTGCTTCCAATGTAGAAAAATGTGGTGAATCAGAACTACTACCTGGAGAACCTGAAGAAAGCGTCCATCCTCCGATAGAAACAAAAGAAACTTTGCTTGGTCCTTCAGGTCCTGTTGCACCACTCAAACCCGTCGCGCCATTTGCTCCCGTGACTCCTTGTAACCCGATCGAACCAGTAGGTCCTGTCGAACCGATCGATCCCGTGACTCCAATATTTCCTTGGACACCGGTTGCACCTTGAAGTCCTGTTGCTCCAACGTTTCCTTGAATACCTGTAAGCCCAGTTGGACCAATTGATCCAGTGGCGCCGACAATTCCTTGTTCGCCAGTCGCACCCTGAATTCCACTTGCACCAGTTATGCCTTGTAACCCTGTTACACCAGTCGGTCCTGTTACTCCTTGAACTCCATTACTTCCAGTAACTCCAACACTTCCTTGAACTCCAGAAGATCCGTTCGAACCAGTCGGACCAGTGGAGCCCGTAGCCCCGACAACTCCTGTCGGGCCAGTTAATCCAGTTGAACCTGTCAGTCCCGTCGGACCGGTTGCACCGATTGATCCGGTAAGCCCTGTAGAACCGATGGAACCTGTTGCACCTGTTGCACCTGTTGCACCTGTTATGCCCGTTGCTCCAACACTTCCCGTCAATCCTGTTGCACCAGTGCTTCCAGTTAAACCAGTAACGCCAATCAATCCTGTTGGTCCGATTGAACCCGTGGCACCAGTCGATCCAGTTACGCCAACTGTTCCCGTCAATCCTGTTGAACCAATAGCTCCCGTTGCTCCAGTAGCGCCGACACTTCCAGTGGACCCAGTTACACCGGAACTACCCGTTGCGCCATTTGCTCCAGTCACGCCACCAAGACCAGTAGCTCCAACTGCTCCTGTTGAACCAGTTAATCCTTGTAATCCAATCGGACCAGTTACACCGTTGGCTCCATTCGCACCGGTCGCGCCAACGGCACCTGGATTTCCTTGTGGTCCAACATTTCCCAAAGAGCCTTGTATTCCTTGTGCACCTTGCGATCCTTGAGGACCAACAACTCCTTGTATTCCTTGTGCACCAGGTAATCCCTGTGCGCCAACACTTCCCTGCGAACCTTGCGCGCCGTTTGATCCTGCAGAACCACTATCGCCTCGAGCACCAGCAGGACCTGCAATTCCTGCAATTCCTTGCGAACCAGAATCGCCCTTCTCTCCTTTTGCGCCAACGGAACCAGTCAACCCTTGCGGTCCAGCAACTGAACTATTCGCTCCTGATTTTCCATCACTTCCATTTGAACCGTTCGTACCTGCCGATCCCGTTACACCAACAGCGCCACGTGCACCGCGAAGTGAAAATGCAGTTGTCCAATGTCCATCTTTTTTCGGACCGTAGAAAGAATTCGTTTTTGTATTGATGTAAAAATCTCCATCAATACCAACAGAATCTTTTGGTGCAACAGTTCCATGCAGAACTGAATTTGCAATCGAGGTTGATGTTCTTCCTGCCATAAATAATTTATATCCAGAATTATCAAACGTTGCATTGGCGGGTTCACAACTAGTCGCAAAAATGAAAAGAATCCAAATAGATATGAAAAATTGAAGACCGTTCCTTTTCAT
>JBBCHT010000008.1:0-94978 GCA_037200085.1 Actinomycetota bacterium | reverse complement strand
CTTCCCATAGTGTCATAGTCCGATAAGACCCACTAAATTGGGGCACTAGAAATCTGCTGCAAGCCACACGAGCAAGAATGAATCGAGGCACGATGGCCAATCTTCCCTATGGGATTTTGCGCGCATTCTTAACGCCTTTTCTCTTGCTCCTCTTTCGTCCAAAGGTAAAGGGCTTGAGGAATGTTCCTGTAACAGGACCAGTCATCCTTGCCTCCAATCACCTCTCCTTCAGCGATTCAATTTTTATGCCACTTGTTGTTCCTCGAAAAGTAACTTTCTTGGCCAAAAGTGAATACTTCACTTCACCTGGCCCCAAGGGGTTACTCAAGAAGTTAACTTTCATTGCTCTTGGCCAAGTTCCCGTTGATCGATCCGGTGGACGGCGAAGCGAGGCGGCGCTTATCACTGGCTTGGAATTGTTAGCAGATGGCCATTGCATTGGTATTTATCCCGAAGGTACTCGTTCACCAGATGGAAGACTTTATAAAGGGCGAACAGGTTTGGTGCGATTGGCTATTGAATCTGGCGCTCCAATTATTCCCGTTGCGATGTTTGATACAGAAAAAATTCAACCAACCGGAAAAGTTATTCCAAAAATTATGCGTGTAAAAATGATCTTCGGAGAACCGATCTTCTTGAAAGGTGATCCAACCGATCTTCGGGTTCTTCGAGATCTTACTGATGACTTGATGCGCAAAATTCAAGAACTCTCAGGGCAAGAGTATGTAGATATTTATGCAACAAAGAGAAAAGCAGAACTTTCAGATGAAGATTAGAGTTACATCAATCATCTAGTCGGAGCCGCTCCACTAAGTAGTTGCAGGTCGTACATTCACTTCCCGAATCAGGAAGTGGCCCTTCAAGTACATCAATCAACCCACTCAATACCTTCAGGAATCCGCTCTGGTCTCGTCCGACTGGAACATAACTTTGCTTAACTCCAAATCCAAAGGTTTCAGGGCTATTGCCAATAACTCGATCAGGTTTCCACACGAGAAGCCCCATAGTTGCAACTTCGACGGCTTTGCCAGCAGCTGGAATTTCAAGGGCGTAGGCGTATGCCTCGAGTTGAGGTGAGTAGAAATCTCCGGAATCACGTGATGAGTCAGAGACTTTGCAGTCAATGAGCGCGACGGTGCCATCATCATTTTCGGCTACAAGATCGTACTTTCCCAAAATTCTCCATCGCGTTTCTGCTCCGTTAATCACAATTGGTTTGCTCTTTACCCACTCTGCCAACTTGGTCACTCTTCCAGGGCGAAGGTTGGGATCAATGTCTTGTGTAGCAACGCCTCTAAAAGTTTTCTCCTGCATGGCAGAAAAGGTCCCGACAAGTGGAAATGCACCAGGCATCACGACTTTGTGCCAGTACTTAATCCAAAGACAGCGTTTACACGTGGATAGTCCAAAGGTGAGGTCAGAGGGAGAAATGTTTTCACGAGCTGGAGTTTGCGGTTTTCTCATTGCTCTAGTCTGCCCAATCCATCAGACAAAACTTAAGAAAGCGCATGTTTAGTTGCGGCGAAAATGACGAGTGATCCCAAAAGGAGCATTACATAGCCACCCATTGATCGCAGAAAAATGAGTCTCCGTTTGTCACCTGCTAGCCATGTACGCGCGGTGCCGGCAATGAGTCCCCAACTACCGTCGGAGGCAAAGGCCATGAGTGCAAAGGCAGTTCCAAGAAAGAGAAGTTGTGCCGTGACATGCCCTTCTTCTCGATCGATAAATTGGGGGAGTACCGCTGCAAAGAAAACGAGAGTTTTGGGATTGAGAACGCCAACGAAGAATCCATCGCGAATTGATTTCTTTGTCGAAGGATGTCCGCTCTTTCCATCCACCATTTCTTCGGCATGAAGATGACGATGTTTCAGCGTTTCAATTCCGAGATAGAGCAAATACGCGCCACCGCCCCATTGAACGAGTGTGTAGGCAATTTCAGAGCGTTGCAGTAGCGGACCAAGTCCAATAGCGACGAGAACGGAAAGTAAAAAAGCGCCAATGACATTTCCAAGAGCGCTAAATACTGCAGTTGATCGACCCCATGCAACGGCCCGAGCGATGATGAAGAGGACGCTCGGGCCGGGCGCAATGATTATCACGATGGAGGTCACGATGAATTCCCACAAATTTGAAGGAATTACCATCCGAGAAATCTACTGCATGCGTAGTTTTAGGTGCTTAGGAGTTGTCTCGCATCTTCTCGACTGCGCGAAGTACCTGATAGCCGATCACCGCCACGAGAGTCGCGTTGATAATGCCACTGAAGGTGTAATCGCCTCGGGTCCATGAAAGATCCGAGATGCCGATGATCACTGCAGATGCAGCGACTATTAAGTTGGTTGAATCTGCGAAGTTAACTTTTCCTTCAATCCAGATTCGTGCGCCGAGAACTCCGATCATTCCAAAGAGCGCCACTTCAACTCCACCGAGAGCGCCAACTGGAGTTGCCATAAGTACGGCACCAAACTTTGGAGAGAGCGAGAGAAGTATGGCTCCAAGACCTGCAATCCAATACGCAGCAGTTGAATACACACGCGTTGCCGCCATGACTCCAATATTTTCAGCATAGGTCGTCGTTCCCGAACCGCCACCAACGCCGGCAAGAGTTGTTGCAACTCCATCTGCGAAGATCGCCATTCCAACTTGATCATCCAAGTTGGTGTTCGTCATCGCTGATACGGCTTTGATATGTCCAACGTTTTCGGCAATCAAAACCAACACCACCGGTAAGAAGAGAACGATGGCACTGAGTTTGAATGATGGACTGGTGAAATGCGGAAAGGCAAACCACTTAGCACTTTTCATTCCAGCAGTATCAACATCTCCCATGAGCAGAGCGACGACGTAACCGACGACGAGGCCACTGAAAATGCTGATGCGATTCATGAATCCACGAGAGAATGCAGAAACAAGCCCGACAGTTGCCAACGTTACGATTGCGACAAATGGCGCCTTGGAGAAGTTTCCTTTTGCTGCACCAGCTAAGTTCAAGCCGATCACCATCACGATGATTCCTGTGACGAGCGGTGGAAGCAGCCAGTTGATCCAACCGATGCCAGCTGCGCGAATGAGCAAACCGACGAGAGCGAGAATTACGCCGGTTGCAACAACGCCACCAAGTGCTTGAGCCATATTTCCTTTAGAGACGGCGGCAGCAATGGGGGCGAGAAATGCGAACGAGGATCCTAAATAACTAGGAACTCGATTCTGTGTGATGATGAGGAAGAGCAGTGTGCCAATTCCTGAAAAGAAAAGCGTTGTCGTTGGAGGCAACCCTGTGAGAATTGGTACGAGAAATGTTGCCCCAAACATCGCGGCAATATGTTGAAGTCCAAAGCCAATCGTTCTTGGCCAACTTAATCTTTCATCCATTGAGACCACGTCATTGGCAGCGATTGACGTTCCGGTGCCATGCAGTTTCCACGAAAGTAAAGACACAGATAGATCCTTCCCAAGCGTTGCCGGTCGCACTCCCAGTAGTTCAGTGGTGGTTCTTGGGTGGTTTGGGGGTGCCTCCGGGTGGTGGATGGGGAAGGCGTCAAGGCAAAGTATGACCCGTAACACAGCGATATGAGCGTGCGCGAGGGCGAAACCACGCCGAGGAGTTCAGATTTGCTATCGAGAGTTATATCCAGTTAACTAGCGATTCAATATATCGAATAGATATATTGAAGGATATATAGAACGCCATATGGCGCTCTCGAGAGGGTTGGAGGGGTAGATGCGCTCGCGTGCTGAGTCTTTAGAGTTCGCCCTTCTTGGCCTGCTCTCCCAAGCCGAACTTCATGGATATGAACTTCGTAAACGACTTTCAGCGATTTATGGCCCATTTCGAGCCCTTTCATTCTCTGTGCTCTATCCACAATTGCGCAGAATGTTAGAGGCTGGGCTGATCGAAGAATCCTTTGCCCAGAGCGGTGGAGGGTTATCTCGCAGGTCAAAGATCGTTTACCGCCTATCAAAATTAGGGCAGATGCGATTTTCTACCCTTGCTGAGTCCATCAGCCCCGAAGCTTGGGAAGATGAAGGATTTGAAGTTCGCTTTGCCTTCTTTAGCCCAACCTCAAAGACAAATCGCGTTCGAATTTTGGAAGGCCGCCACCGACGATTGAAAGAGCGGGCCGAGATCCTTCGCGCCGAACTCGAAAAATCGCAAGTTGGCATCGATAAGTATTTGGAGGAGTGGCGTCGCCACTCTTTGGAATCAGCCGATCGAGAAATCGCTTGGCTCGAAGACATGATCAATACCGAGAGGAAATAAGGGGAATCAGTGTGACTATTACATCTGGAAGCGGCGATATTCGCGTTGCGATTATTGGTGTCGGCAACTGCGCTAACTCGCTTGTTCAAGGCGTCGTGTATTACAAGGACGCGGCGACTGATCAAGAAATCCCTGGCCTCATGCATGCAGTTGTTGGCGGATACCACGTCAACAATGTGAAGTTTGTTGCAGCCTTCGATGTTGATGCAAAGAAGGTTGGTCTCGATCTTGCTGATGCCATTTGGGCGAGTGAGAACAACACCATCAAATTTGCGGATGTTCCCAAGTCCGGCGTTGTTGTTCAACGCGGCGTAACTCTTGATGGATTGGGACGTTATTACCGCGAAACAATTGTCGAATCCACTGCTCCTGCAGTTGATGTTGTACAAGCTCTCAAGGATGAAGCAGTTGATGTACTTATTTGTTATTTGCCAGTTGGCTCTGAAGAGGCTGCAAAATACTATGCAGAATGTGCCATCAAAGCAGGTTGTGCTTTCGTAAATGCACTTCCAGTCTTTATCGCGTCTGATCCTGAGTGGGCTGCAAAATTTACTGAAGCAGGAATTCCGATTGTTGGCGATGACATTAAGAGCCAAGTTGGTGCAACGATTACGCACCGAATCATGGCGAAATTATTCCAAGATCGTGGAGTTCATTTAGACCGTACCTACCAACTCAATGTTGGTGGAAATATGGATTTCAAGAATATGTTGGAGAGAGATCGATTGGAATCTAAAAAGATTTCAAAGACCAATTCAGTGACTTCTCAACTTGAGCACGATCTTGGTCCGCGCAATGTTCACATTGGACCTTCGGATTACATTCCTTGGCTAGATGATCGAAAGTGGGCATATGTACGCCTAGAAGGTCGAGCTTTTGGAGATGTCCCACTTAATCTTGAATACAAGTTGGAAGTATGGGATTCACCGAACTCTGCTGGAGTAATTATTGATGCACTTCGTTGCGCCAAACTTGCTCTTGATCGTGGAATTGGTGGACCACTACTTTCACCTGCAAGTTACTTCATGAAGACTCCACCGGTTCAATACACAGATGAGCAAGCTCACGATCGTGTTGAAGAATTTATCGCTGGAACAATTGAAAGATAAGCGATCGCTAATTAGAAAGTAAAAATAGTTTAAGGAATTAAAAATACCCCCCGAATAAATTCGGGGGGTATTTTCTTCACCCTCACGGAGAGTAGAGGGCTAGATCGTCGCCTCTGGTGGAGTACGACGAAGGTGCATCCATCCCGCAATTGAGAAGAGAAGTAGGAGCAATCCGCCGACGAGCATCGCGCCAGCCGCAATCTTGGCAATTTGTCCCATCTGCCAGAATGCATACGTTGTAAGTAACGTTCCACGAAGCATGGTGCCTTTGAAGACTGTGTCGACAGTGCCTGCAGCCGTTGCAGCTGCCTTTTGAAGATCAGCATTTGTTGGATCTGCAGCAGCGGCACCTGCAGCAGCACGGCTTGCACCTGATGCTTCAGCATAAGTTGGCATGCCGGACAAATGGAATCCTAGATAGTGATCGGCATACATCTGAGCTTGTCGACCAGTTGACATGATCTTGTCGCCGTTCTCCTTGAAGAATGCAGTGACATCTGCGCTCTCTTTTGGATTCATGGTTGCGGCGGGAATTGAGATTTTTTGTGACGACAACTGAGATTCAACAGAGTCGTTAGCGAATGAGTAGCCCCAGTTAAGTAATCCTGCGGCGACAAACAAAAAGATGGACAACCCAAATCCTGCGAGGGTTACCATCCCATCAAATGTACGACGTTTCATTTCTCTCTCCTTTTTTTGTCCTGTGATTAGGAACAAGACAATTAATACGCTCTTTTTCCACCCATATGTAGAAAAGTGCGAGTGCTAGCCCCTGTGCGGTTGTGATTTACATTAACAAGTTAAGTACGTCACCACGGTGGATGACGCTTACGCACGGGTTAATGAAGAGAGATGAACTGGCTAACTACAGGTGACGTGTGCAGACTGCGCGACCTTCGGCATCAACTTCAAGATGTTGGCAGGCCACGCCCAAACGATCGAAAGCTTTATCACCGTAATGTGTTCGATAAGCAAGAGCGAGTAGCACTCGTAAATTTGTATCGCCATCTGCTCTAATTCCAAATGCCTTTGCAGCTCGACTTACCGTGTTCTCCACGACCTTTTCGGTATGCGATGTTTCATGTGCGATCGCGGCATTGGATTTTCCCTCGCACAATAGATCCATCACCAAGCATTCAAAGGGGGTCAAATCGCGAGAGGAAATGGTGATATCTGCAGTCATACTTTTTCTCTCCGCCCTCTCCTTGGCTTGCCACGCTCTAGAGAGACAGTATCTTGCATCTCTCCACCGCTGACCACCCTTAAGATTGCCAAATGGGTCAAGTTCTTTCAAGCCAAGATGCGGGTGTTCTTACACTCACCTTGAATCGACCCGAGAAGCTCAATGCAATCACCACTGAAATGTATGTCGCCCTTGTTGAAGGACTCAGTACAGCAGCAGCGGATGAAACGATCCGTGCGGTTCTTATTGACGCCTC
Organism: Actinomycetota bacterium; assembly: GCA_037200085.1. Taxonomy (GTDB): domain Bacteria; phylum Actinomycetota; class Actinomycetes; order Nanopelagicales; family Nanopelagicaceae; genus QYPT01. The sequence continues at coordinate 88,166 of JBBCHT010000008.1, read as the reverse complement.
TGGAACACATTTCACTGCTGGAAACGACATAAATGATTTTATGAACGCGCCAGCCTTGGATATTGAGGCGCCGGGTTTTCAGTTTATCTACGGAATTCATAATTTCCCGAAACCACTCATTGCCTCAGTTCAGGGGATGGCAGTGGGAATTGGTACGACAATGTTGCTGCACTGTGATGCAGTTTTTGCCGAACCACAAACCGAATTTTCTCTGCCTTTCGTATCTCTCGGACTGGTTCCAGAAGCCGGTTCGAGTTACTTGTTGCCTCAACTAGTGGGACATCAACGAGCAGCAGAAATTCTTTTTTCTGGAGAGAGTTTTTCGGCAGCGAAAGCTTATGAAGTAGGACTTGTCACCCAAGTTTCACCAGATGCAGCAAAACTTGCTTTGGATTTTGCAAAAAAAGTTGCCGAGCAACCTCCTTCTGCAGTGATGAACACAAAGGCACTGCTCAAGAGTCGATCACATGATGCAGTCAGTGCAGTGATTGAAGCCGAAGGTCAATTGTTTGCGATGGCACTTCAATCAGATGAAGCTCGTGAGGCATTTATGAAATTTCTCAGTCGGAAGGCTCGTTAATGTCTCTTGCCGGAAAGAGAATTCTCATTACTGGAGGTTCTCGCGGCATCGGGCTAGCAATCGCACTTAGGGCCGCCCAAGATGGCGCATCAGTTGCAATCGCCGCCAAGACTGCGGAGACAAATCCGAAATTGCCGGGAACGATTTATACGGCTGCAGATGAGATTCGTGCAGCCGGTGGACGTGCGTTAGCAATTCAATGCGATTTGCGAGATGAACTTCAGATCGCTTCCGCCGTTGATCAAGCAGCAACAGAATTTGGCGGACTGGATATTTTGATCAACAACGCCAGCGCCATCAATTTGACCAATACTGAAGCGACACCAGCCAAACGATTCGACTTAATGTTTAGCGTAAATGTTCGCGGAACTTTTCTAACTTCCCAAGCTGCCATCCCGCACCTTCGCGCCTCGGCAAAAGAAGGAAGAAATCCTCACATTCTTAATCTCTCTCCGCCGCTATCACTCAAACCAAAATGGTTTAAAAATAATTTGGCTTACACAATGGCCAAATATGGAATGAGTATGTGCGTCTTGGGTATGTCTGAGGAGTTTCGTCGAGATGGAATTGCAGTCAATGCGCTCTGGCCACGAACTGCAATCGATACTGCGGCCCTTGCCATGATTCCCGGTGTGGATATTGCTGTTTGCCGCAAACCTGAAATTATCGCCGATAGCGCATACATAATTCTCAATCGTCCCGCGGCTGATTGCACGGGGAATTTCTTCATTGATGATGAGGTTCTAGCATCAGAGGGAATCGTTGACCTCGACAAGTATTCTGTAGTCCCTGGGACAACAGAATTTCTTACAGATTTTTTCTTGGATTAAGGGGCAGGTATGAGTACACAATCCGCTAACCCACGTACCGGTCAGGTATTTGGTCCGATTTTCCCAGACACCTCTTCGCAAGAAACTTTCACAATTCTCGAGTCTGCCTTGTCGGCTTTTAACACGTGGAACAGAACGCCTGCCGCGGAGCGAGGGAGAGCGCTAGCCGCAGTTGCTGATGCACTTGATGCTCACAAAGAGGAACTTGCGAGTCTGGCTGATTCTGAAACTGGTCTTGGCTTACCCCGACTGACGGGAGAAATCGCGCGAACGACTTATCAGATCAGAACTTTTGTTGATGCACTGGGTGAAGGAAAATTTGTAACTGCCTCACTTGATCCTGCCGTTGATGCTCCTCCGCAACAAGGACACCCAAAATTTCTTCGCTCGGTTCGTGGAATTGGTGTCGTGGCGATCTTTGGCGCTAATAATTTCCCATTTGCATTTAGCGTTTTTGGCGGTGACACAGCTTCCGCTCTCGCAGCTGGTTGTTCAGTTGTTATCAAAGCCCATCCATCCCACCCACAAACTTCGCAAAAAATATTTGATATCGCCCAAGCAGCGCTCATCGGTGCAGGTGCACCTGCTGGATTGATTTCACTGGGTCACGGACTCTCATTTGGACGAGATGTCATTACAGATTCGCTAGTGAGCGCTGGCGCTTTCACAGGATCGCATCGCGGCGGTCGTGCACTTTTTGATCTCGCACAATCGCGAACCAATCCAATTCCCTTTTACGGAGAACTTGGAAGTATCAATCCAGTCGTCCTACTCGCATCGGGCTACACGGATGCGACAACATTTGCCACCGCTTACATCGACTCTCTATTGCTTGGTAGTGGGCAATTCTGCACAAACCCGAGCGTCACCTTCATTCCAAATGAACCAGGACTCTTGGCGGAAATTGAGAAACAACTTGCATCACGAGATCCTCAACCACTTTTGAGCGATGCGACGAAATTACAACATGATCAAAATCGAGAGTCACTTAAATCGGCTCTGCCGTTTCGTGTGCTGCATGGAAAAGAAGCGTCGAGCACTGGATTCTTTTCTGATCCAGAAGTCTTGGTTCTTCCATCAAATCAAATTTCAGGTGAGGCAATCTTCGAAACTGAATGTTTTGGACCTACCGGTGTTGTGATCACTTATGAATCAGTTACTGATGTCATTGCTCAATTGGAGAAATTGGGTGGCGCTTTAGCGGGTTCAGTATTCAGTGCAGTAGATGATCCAAACGCCGGGGAAGTCATCGAAGCACTCGCGCGAGTATGCGGCAGAGTCGCGTGGAACGCCTGGCCGACTGGGGTTTCTGTTACCGCCGGCCAACAACATGGCGGACCATATCCATCGGCAACATCGCCTTTGCACACCTCAGTTGGAATACATGCCATGGAGCGCTTCTTGAGACCCGTAACTTTTCAAGGCTTTCCAGATGAGCTCACTTCCACATACTGATGAGTACACATCTCCTTCCGCGGTTAAGCGATTATCGTTTTGATCGCCCATCGCTATCGAAGGATTTGGTTGCTGGTTTAACAGTGGCGGTTGTGGCTTTGCCACTTGCCCTGGGATTTGGAATTACGTCGGGGGCGACTGCAGCGGCTGGGCTAACTACAGCAGTGATCGCAGGATTTCTTGCCGCCATATTCGGTGGATCTAAATATCAAGTAAGTGGCCCGACAGGTGCAATGACTGTCATTTTGGTTCCGATAATCCATCACTATGGGCTGACTGCGATTCCTTTTCTTGGAGTACTTGCTGGGTTGATAGTGATTCTTATGGCTCTCCTGAAATTAGGAGCGGTTATCAATCGCGTTCCGTGGTCTGTCGTTGAAGGCTTCACGGTTGGAATTGCCTTCGTGATCGCACTTCAACAAATTCCACTTGCGCTCGGAGTTCGAAAAGCTGATGGCGATCGGAGTTTGATCGTTGCCTGGCGAACAGTGAAGAACGCCATATCTGCGGGAATTCATTGGCAAACGCTCTTCGTTGTTGCGCTCACTCTACTTGTTAAATTCTTGCATCCTCAGATATTTCGTTTGCTAAAAATTAAAGTACATATTCCCGCAAGTTTTGTGGCGATAGTTACGGCACTTGTTGTCGTGGAAGTATTTTCCATAAAAGTGGCAACGATCGGGGATATTCCAAGAAGTCTTGGCAATTGGAAAGGCGGAGAAGTCTCCTTCGGCGATATCTCTCACCTTTTATGGCCAGCATTTCTGATCGCACTTCTTTGTGCAATTGAATCTCTACTTTCGGCGCGAGTGGCGGATGGAATGGTCCATACGGAAGCATCTGAAAGATATGAACCCAACCGTGAATTGTTAGGACAAGGGCTCGCAACCGCGGCTTCTTCAGTCTTCGGTGGCTTGCCTGCAACAGGAGCCATAGCTAGAACTAGCGTAAATGTCAGGGCACATGCGAGAACTCGCATGGCATCGATTTTTCATGCAACGGTATTGCTATTTATTGCGCTAGTTGCTGCTCCGTGGGTGAGCCACATTCCAGCCCCGGCAATTGCTGGAGTATTGATCGGTACGAGTTATCGAATCTTGAATCCACGTTCACTGAGAGAGTCGCTGCGAACCACTAAACGCGAAGCTGTGGTTCTCATTGTTACTGCCGTCGGCACTTTGGCGATTGATTTAATTTGGGGAATTGCAATCGGAATAGTTCTTTACGGCGTCCTAGCTCTCATCTCTCCACGAACGCCATAGATCCGAATAAGGGCCGTGAGCGGCCATCAATTCATCGTGAGATCCCCACTCCGTTATCAATCCATCTTCGATAACTGCGATGATGTCTGCGTCATGAGCGGTCTGTAAACGGTGGGCGATGGCAATGACGGTGCGTCCTTCAAGAACTGCTGACAGAGATGATTCCAAGTGGCGAGCCGCCCTTTGATCAAGAAGTGAGGTCGCTTCATCGAGAATCAAGGTATGAGGATCGGCAAGTACTAGTCGGGCAAGTGCAACTTGTTGAGCTTGTGGCGGCAGAATGCGCGAACCACCCGTGCCAACCAGAGTTTCAATACCTTCTGGCAAAGCGCGCGCCCATCCATCGGCGTCAACGGCTTCAAGTGCTGACCAAACTTCTTCGTTAGAAGCAGTCGGTCGTGCCAAAATTAAATTCTCGCGAAGAGTTCCCACGAAAATATGGTGCTCTTGCGTTACGAGTGCAACGTGAGAGCGAACTTTTTCAACTTCTAAGAATCCAATCTCGGAACCGCCAATAGTTACTTGACCTGATGTGGGTGGTTGTATTCCGGCCAGTAATTTTCCAAGAGTTGATTTGCCGGCGCCGGATGGACCAACGATTGCCACGCGTGTTCCTGGTTCAATAAGGAAGGTCAACCCTTTAAGGACATCTCTTCCTTTTTTATACCCAAAAGCTACATCCTTGCCAACTACTTCAAAACCGAGTGGGTCTGAATCTTTAATCTCACGCTCTTCAACATCATGAACTCCAAGCAATCTCGACAAAGATGCCTTTCCGCCTTGCAATTCATCGACCCACATCAGAAGTCCTTCAAGCGGGTTAATTAACATCTGAGAATACAAAAGTGCCGTCGTGATTTGTGCGATGGTGATTCGCCCATCTTGGAAGTAGTGCGCTCCAACAAAGAGAACAACTGAAAGTGGGAATATGAAGCTGAATTCAAGGGCAGGAAACCATTCGGTACGAAGTCTCAGCGTGTAACGCTCCCATTCAAGCCAGCGACCGAGGGCGGCATCACTTCGTTCAATTCGATTATCTCCGAGTTGTAGCGCCTCAATTGTTCGTCCCGACTCGGCCGATTCCACGAGCACTGAATTCATAAGAGCGTAGGAAGATGATTCAACTCTGTAGGCCTGTGGTGATTTTCGTAGATAGCGAAAGGTTGCAACGGCGATGAGTGGGGTTGCAACGAGGACTACTGCAATAAAGATAGGTGCCGTGAATGCAATTGCAATTAATATGCTTCCGATTTCAACGAGACAAATCGTAATAATAGGAAAGGCATCTCGAACTGCCCACGTGATGTGATCAATGTCGGTTGTGGTGCGACTGAGCAGTTCACCACTTCCGGCGCGCTCGACCACATTTGGTGGCAGTTCAACCACCCTTTCGAGGAATCTTTCGCGCAGTGAAGAAAGTACGAACTCCCCAAGAACTGCAGCTTTGACCTTTGTCCAGTAAGAAAAAAGCGTTTGAACAACGAGTGCGATTCCAGCTATTTCGACTGTTCCAGTTATATTTACGTGAAGTGGATCGCTTCCGAGTTGTCCGAGTAAATTTCCAAATTCTCTCGGAATGATAAGCGAACAAACGACAGTCACGAATTGCAGAACTGCCACCATCAAGAAACCAGTTCTATGTTTTTTAATGAGTGCAAACATCTCACGATTGACGGTTTTGATACTTGCAATAGGAAGTCGCGACGAAGAGCGCTCTAGCCCAAATACCTTTGAGATAAATTGCTTACGAGGTGGGGGAGAGGCAAAGGCGCTCGGCGGCAAATATGCAGGATTTACTAATTTACCTTTCATGCGCCCCTCGTCACTAATTCTCTATAGATTTCTAAGGTAGCAAAGAGTTCCTCGTGAGTTCCTTCGGCAAATGCTTTTCCCTCAAGGAGCAGAATGACTCGATCTGCATGATCCAAAATTAGCGGTGAGTTGGTGAATACCACTGTCGTCATTCCCTTTCTGATCTCGCCTAGGCGAGAAGCAATCCGTGACTCAGTGTGCGCATCGACTGCACTTGTCGGGTCATCGAGAATGGCGATTGGAGCGTCAACGAAGAGAGTTCGAGCAAGGGCAAGTCGTTGACGTTGTCCGCCACTGAGAGTTCGACCTCGTTCGACAACTTCGGCGGACATACCTTCTCCATCAAGTGAATCCAAAATATCCCCAGCAGATGCAGCCTCCATTGCCGCTTCAATTGTGATTCTTCCAGAGTGTGACACTTCAAATATTGATCCAATGGTTCCAGAGAGAATGGAAGGTTCTTTCTCTTGAACGAAAATGGTCTTTCGCACTGCGCTTCTACTAAATATTGTGAGTGGCTCACTTCCCAGAAATACATCATCTGCTCCCACGTATCCACCGAGTCGATCGCATAGGTCATCAGCAATCAGCGGGCTTTCACTCACCACAACCAACAATTCTCTTGGTCGGATCTCTACTCCAGATTCAGCATCCCGCAAAACGCTGTTTGCATCGACTTGCTCATTGGCGCCCCATTGATTTATGGGTTGCACTGAAAGCAAATGAATTACTCGACCCGCTGAAACATAGGCGGCGGTCATTCTCTGTGCCGTTTCAAGAATTACTTTGATGGGCAAGACCAGGAATGCGCTGTAACCGTAGAACGAGAGCAGTGCTCCTATGTCCATTTTATTATTTACGACTAGATGACCACCGAAGTAGATGACCACGAGAACGAGAACACCAGGCAGGACAATTTGCAACGCCTGTAAAAGAGATCTCATGCGCGCCGTAAGAACTGCGGCTGCGCGCACTTCTTGTGAAGCGTTTTTAAATCGCGCGATAAAGGCTTCCTCGCCGCCAATGCCTCGCAGGACTCGCAAACCCGCAACAGTGTCTGCAGCAAGATTTGTTGCAACGCTCAATCTTCGGCGCTGTTCCGCTTCTCGTTCTTGCAATGGTTTGATGATGGGTGCGATTGCCAAACTCATGAGAGGCACGCAAATAACCACGAGAATTCCAATGGAACGTGAAGATGAAATCAATAATATTGATACGTAAATAAATGAAATCACAGCGCCGATGAGTCTAGGAATGTTGTCGAATCCTCGTGCCATACGTTCGACATCATTGTTGTTTACGGAAACGACTTCTCCCGTTGCAACCAGTCGAGGAAGATCCGCACCTAGCGCGGAAGCCTTTCTTGCAATTATTTGTTTGAGACGAGTCGCAGCAATCAACCAACTTCCAGCTGCGCGCCGATGTCTCATCACTCCAAAAAACGCTTGAACAACTCCCAGTCCAATTATTGTGAAAGCCCATCGATTGAGCGCGGCGTTGTCATGATCTGAAATGGCTTGAATTGCTCGACCTAGGAGACCAGGAAGAACGGCCAAACATATGGTGCCCAAGATGCCGTAAACCGATCCAGTGGCGATAATGCGTAGTTGATTTCGCGCGATCCAATAGAGCAATCCCCAAGCAGTTGTCGTACTTGGAATTCCTGGGTCGCGAAATGGCACGTGATCGAATGGAGTAATCGGAACACGCTGATTTCGCCGAAGTTGAGAAGGCATAATTCGTGAAGGGTACTAGGTTCGGCTTTATTGGCGCTTTCCTCAGTAGCATTGCTTAACCGCGCTCTAGGACAGCAACAGGAGAAATGTATGCCGATTTTCGATGTCAACCTTGAACTCAATGGAATAAATTTCATCAAGGAAGAGGAACGCGGTGGTTCTCCTCGCAATCTCTTTTGGCCATGGTGCGGAGCGAATGTCTCCCTTTTAGCGCTTTCATACGGTGCATTCTTTCTTGGCTTTGGAATTTCTGTCGGGCAAGCTGCCTTAGCCGCGCTATTGGGAGTAGTGCTTTCCTTCTTGTTAGTGGGAGTTTCCTCACTCGCGGGCAAAAGATCCAATGCGCCGACTATGACTCTCTCGCGCGCTGCATTTGGCGTGCGCGGAAATATTGTTCCTGGTTTCTTGTCTTATTTAATTTTCGTTGGTTGGGAAACCGTATTGGTTTCATTGGCGACTCTGGCCACTGAAACAGTATTTGCACGCCTTGGACATATGGATCACAACCTCGCGCGGATCATAGGCTTTGCGATCGCAGTTTCATTGACTGTATTTGGTGGAGTGCTCGGTTTTCACGTCATTATGAAATTGCAAAAGTGGCTGACAATTGCCACTGTCGTCATGACATTTGGCTACATCGCATTGACGATCAACCATATCGATTGGGATACCGCGACGTCGATTCATTCAGGGAGTGCGCAGGCATTCTTAGGTGCAATGATTTTCGGAATTACTGGAATCGGTTTGGGCTGGGTTAACTCAGCTGCGGATTACTCACGCTATCTACCGAGAACAGCGTCAAGCAAAGCTGTCATTGGGTGGACAGTTTTTGGTTCATCCCTTGTTCCAATTATTTTAGTTATTTACGGCTCTCTCCTTGCAGGTAGCAGCAAAGATTTGAGTGATGGAATTGCCAACGATCCAATCGGCGCGCTCACGACTCTTGTGCCGAGCTGGTACTTAATTCCATTTGCCATCGTTGCAATTTTGGGTCTCATTGGTGGTGCAATTCTTGATTTGTATTCGTCTGGACTCGCCCTCGTCTCCATCGGACTTCCTGTAAAGCGACATGTGGCGGCATCGATTGATGCTTGCATCATGCTCGGTGGCACGATTTACATAGTTTGGTTTGCTGGCAATTTCAGTATTCCTTTCCAAGGATTTCTCATAACCCTCGGAGTGCCTATCGCGACATGGTCGGCAATTTTTGTCGCAGATGTGTTGATGCGAAAGCGAGACTATGCCGAAGGCGAACTCTTCACCCCAAATGGTCGATATGGATCATGGAACTTCACGTCGATTCTTATCATGCTCGTCGGTTCGATTGTGGGTTGGGGCTTTGTCACAAACACCTTCGCCTCATGGTTGAACTGGCAGGGGTATTTCCTCGGAGCCATCGGTGGCAAGAGTGGTCCATGGGCATATGCAAATGTAGGAGTAATTTTTCTCTCGCAATTGGTTTCTTTGGACACCTACTGTTTGGTAGAAAGAGAATTACTTTGCAGGAGTCGGAGAAATCTTCCTAAGCCAGATCAAACCGATTACAGCGGAGAGAATCGCGGATACAACCAAACCAAATTTGATTTGATCCAGAAGTCGCCTGATCGGTAATTGCGATTTCGGCGATGAATAGGGAAACTGTCAGCCCCATTCCTGCAAGTGCGCTGGCTCCGATAATGTCTCTGAATCGCAGCGAATGTGGGAGTTTGGCAATTCGGAACTTCACGGCCAACCAGGCGAAGAGAGATATTCCAACAACTTTACCAACGACTCGGCCGACGATAATTCCAAGTGGGACCTGTGCAGTGAAATATGTTGAAAGAGAATCAAAATTGAGAGTGAGTCCAAGATTTGCCAGTGCAAAAATTGGAATAACAAAGAAACTACTCCATGGATGAATCGCTGCGATCGCGCCATCAAGGGCATCGCGCTTTCGAACAGGAAGAACCCAGGCCAATAGAACCGCTCCGACTGTGGAGAGGATTTTTGAAATACTCAAATCATCCGAATAGAAAGCACCTAAGACAATAAGTGAACCGAGATCGTCGGACACGGCAAGTGTGAGAAGAAATATTTTTAGTGAGAGATCGATTCGAGAACCTAGCAATGACAAAGCTCCAATGGCGAGTGCGATATCGGTGGGCATCGGAACCGCCCAACCTTGAGTCGTGCCACTGCCTTGATTGATCGCAAGAAAAATTAGTGCGGGAGTGAGCATTCCTCCGAGCGCGGCGATCACGGGAAGCGAGGCCGCGCGTCGATTTCGAAATTCTCCGTGCAGGAACTCGCGCTTAATTTCTAGACCTACGAGAAAGAAGAAGATTGACATCAACCAACTGTCGATGAAGCCGCGACTAGATTGCCAGAACGATTCATATCCAAGCCGAAAGGGTGAATTGGCACAGATGAGTGCGATTGCACAAGCGGCAACAAGTAAAAGGCCGCCGGCGCTTTCGGTCGCGAAGAATGCTCGCACTGCTGAGGGAACACTTCGCTTCATCGGAACTGAACAATACTCGCCCGCATTGAGATGGAGTCGTGAGTTAAGGTTTATAGATGTCTCGGATCGCAGCGCTAAAAAAGGCCGCCATTCCCGAAGATCCAGCGCTTCGAACGTTAAGTCTGGCAACGCTAATAAACACCTTTGGCCACGGACTCTTTCTCACGATCGAAGTTCTCTACTTCACATTTCATGTTGGACTCTCGCCATCTCGGGTTGCTTTAGGACTCTCCATTGCAGGGGGAGTGGCTCTGATTTTTGGCGTGACGGCTGGTCATTTTGCTGATCGATTCGGACCTCGCGATCTTGCTGCGCTCTCATTTATTGCAGAGGGCGCGCTCCTTATTGGTTTTATTTTCATTCACTCTTTTCTGCCCTTTCTGCTTCTCTCGGTTGCTGTAGGTGTGGCTGGAGCAATTGGTCAGACGCTACGAATGGCGACCATAGCCAGTTTCGGTGAAGGAGAAGAGCGAGTTCGCGTTCGTGCATATACCCGTGCCATTACAAACTTGGGAATCGCATTGGGTACAGTTTTTTCCGGAATCGCATTGGCAATCAATACAGGCACGGCTTATTCCACAATGCTCGTTTTCGATTCTCTTACCTTTTTTGTTGCAGCCGCCGTTTTTCATCGCCTTCCATATGTGGCACCAACGATTTCAAAAGGCGAACCATTTAGTTTTATCGCGCTGAAAGATAAGAAATATTTAACTGTGACAATGCTCAATGGGGTTATGTCGCTTCACTTCATTCTTCAAAGTGTCGCAATTCCACTGTGGGTCGTTAAGGAGACCAACGCGCCGCGATGGTGGGTCGCGGTAATTATGTTGATTAACACCATCGGTGTGATTTTTCTGCAGGTGCCGGCAAGCAAAGGTTCGGGTGAGGTAAGAAATGGCGCAAAGAAATTTGAACGCGCCGGCTTCTATGTTGCCATTGCATGTTTACTTTACGCCCTCTCTTCAGGCGTTCCTCGAATTCCGGCATGCGCTCTTTTGGTCGTGGCAATGTTTCTCCATGTCCTTGGAGAGGTAGAAAGTTCAGTTGGTTCGTGGAGCATTGGTTTCGGCTTGGCTGATCCAAAACACCGAGGTCAATATCAGGGTGTGTTCTCACTTGGATTCGGATTAAGTGGCGCCATTGGCCCATCTTTCGTGACTGCGTTGGCAATTGGCATGGGCAAAGATGGATGGATAATTCTTGCTGTGATATTTATTTTGTCTGGCATGGCGATGCGCCGAATTGTTAGTGGTTCATGGATAGGCAGTCAGCAACAAATCATTTCCTGAGGACTTATCTCTCTACGCTGCGCGCTTTTTCGCTGCAATTTTGGCTTTCTCTACAGATTTGGCCTTTGCATCAATGTATTCATCCATCCCAGGCGCGATACCAGCGAGTTGATACTCCGCAATAATTAATTCGACATCAGTTGAGCCAAGCACCGTGGCGACATGCTTCATATATCCCGTTGCAAAGTCCCAACCTTCGCGAGGTGCCCCTTCGATGTAAGAACTTCCTTGCGCAAGGATGTAGGTAACTTTCTTTCCTGCAAGATTTCTATTTCGACTGGCATCAAGTGTGCCAACCAAGATTATTTGATCGAAATAAGCTTTGAGCACGGAGGGAGTTGACCAATTCCACATCGGTAGAGATATGAGGATTTCATCGGCAGCTAAAACTTCAGCGATAAGAGTTTTTCGATAGGCAAGTTTCTCCGATATTGAAGGAGTGCGCTGTTCTTCTGGAATTCGATGAGCGGAGATTGATTCTTGATCAAGATGGGGTACTGGATTTTTATCTAGGTCGCGTAGAACGACCTGTCCCGTTGGATTTTTTTCCTTCCATACCTTTATGTATTCCGCAGATATTTCACGCGAAATTGATCTACTTCCCGACGGACTTATCTCAACATCGAGAAGGATCGGCACTTTGGCCTCCATGCGCTAGTATGCATTTAATTGAACTTTCAACTAAATGTAACAGCAGGAGATGGCGTTCTATTCCTTTGCGAGGTGAGATCCTCGGCACACGCCGTTAGGTAGTTACCGGTGGTTCTGCCGACCATGGAAAATCAATCCACTTGTCGGTCAAACTCCATGCGTAATCTGGCTTGACGATACTTCCGGGCTTTTCATAGAGCACGGCGCTGCGTGCTTCAGCAACGTGGCCAGAGCAAAAGTTTTTGACTAGTTCGAGAGTTGCGCCGGTATCGGCAACATCATCTGCAATCAAAACTTTTGCACCAGCGAGATCAATTCGATTCGGAACTGGCGGAAGTACGACCGGCATTGGCAATCGCTCATCTACTCCCGTGTAAAACTCAACGCTCATCGTAAAAGTATTTTTCACACCGAGTGCGTAGCCGAGAGCTCCGCCAATCAGCAAACCTCCGCGCGCTATCGAGAGGATGATGTTTGGTTCATATCCTGAATCGGCAATCTTCTGCGCCAGCTCTCGTACTGCGATTCCAAATTGAGGGTAGGTGAGAATTTCGCGTTCTGGATTATGTGCTTCATTCATCGAGTAAAGGTAGCGACATTTACTTGCAAATCCCGAGATTTCGTGAGCGATGAGTCAGAATAAATACAGAAACCCTCGAAGTATCAGTTCGAGGGTTTCTGTTTCGCCGTGACGTCTATATGGGAAGAACTCTTTTCGCACTCTGCGTTCCGTGACGATGTAGAACCTTTGCGCGCCTTTTATTGGTAAACCAACTCAAGCTCTTCCAACGCTATACGGCTCGAATCTGACTTGAAATAACTCCGGCGTCGTCATCGCCTGGGATATAACCTTGCGGTTGTCCTGGAATTACTTCCCGATCCGAACTCCCTTCGTTCAAACTCTGGAGTTTGTTTGAAGGAGTAGACGATTTATAGACCTGCATATTGAGAGTGTCAATACATTTTTTAGTGACAACCCTTTTGACTCGAAAGTTTTTTCTTTTCGTGTCCGTATTGCGAATTTGTAACCTCTTTCAACTGATTTGTGTTCGTCGCTAGCACCCGTGATTTGTAATCTTTTAGGCTCTTCTTCTTGACTGGTCAAGTGAGGGGAGATCCATTCCCAAGTAGGGGAAGGCTCATTAGCCTTGGGCAACCTGTGTCCATGCTCCTTCCTCGTTTCGACTGAGTTCCGTCAAAGTCGGCACTGGGGGCTACTGTTCACAACTAACCCCCAGTCAACTCTGCAGTAACAAGGATGGTGGCAACTCATGGAGCGGATGAACAAGGTAAGGCAACTTATCGAGTTCCAAAGGACTCCAGAACTTACCTTGAAATCTTTCTGGGAATTTGTTTTCAACAAATACTCTCTCAGAATTTCCCATACTGATGGTGATTCTTGTTGTTAAACGTTCCAACGATGCTGTCTTCTGTCCCGCATGTTATGGAAGCGACATTGAATTGTGGAATATCTGTCCAGAGAAAGTTCTCGATGAAAATCATCCTGGCTATGAAGCATTTATAGAATCAAAGGTCGTCAACTGTGGCGGTATAAATGATTATCCATTCTACCACCCGGAGAATATTCCGACGCTATTTCCAAATGGCTTCGATGCATCCGTAGCTTTCACTGTTCCAACTTTTGGAGCGGCCTTTATTTACGGATACCACCACTTTGAAATTGATCCATTGACCGAAAACTTCTTGCTCACTGTTGGAGAGATTTGTTCACTATTTTTGAGCCATTGCGACAATGGCGCTCGTTTTGATGTCGATAAACATGTCACTGAACCTGTTGCTCTTCTCCCGCTCACTCCTCGTCAATGGGCGATCAAGGAGGCCATGTTGCGCGGCTTAACTAACGCGGCGATTGCCAAAGAGATGAACTTCAGCGAATCTCTCATTCGCCACGAGACGATTCGCATCTATAGCAAACTAGGTATTAACGGACGCAAAGATTTATTTAGACTCGAAGGTGAAAGTTTGGATCAAGCGCAATAACTTATTTGAGGCGTACTCGTACTCGATGAAACGGTAGAAGACGTGGAAATCGATTGAGATATGGAATCTTTGGTAGAAAAATAAAACCAACGGCAATTATAAGTAGAAGAAAGAAAACTTCGATATCTGCATCCTTTGATTGAGAGAACGGCTTGATGGAATAGAGGAAGGCCATTGGCCTCAACCAAAATTGTCCAGGGAATGAATTAGTGCCCCCAGAGATGGCCATTCTGTTTGTGTTGAGTCCTTCGGTCACAGTCAATTTTTTGAAATATTCTCCATCCCCGATAAATAAAGTGGAAAGTGTGTAGTCACTCGCATACGGAGTTGTCCCTGCAGTCAATAACCCATCCAAAATTCCAGCCTGAGCCAGATAGAGCAATTCTTGCGCGAGAGTTTGGACTGGTCCAAACAATTTATCTGCTTCAGCGGGTTGATGCTTCGCACCGATTTCTAGCGCATTGATGTAGTGCGTTGCCCAAATACGCCGCAATTCAAAATCAACTTGGTTCCAACGTCGAAGCGCTGCACCTATTTCTTCATTCTGTCTTTTGACAAATTGATCTATCGCCGAACTTTGATCTTGAGAATCTAATTGCGCCTTCGATCCGATTACTGCGTAGGTGTTTCGATCTTGAACTTCTTGTAGAGGCGCAATGACAAAGGTTTTTGCAGGATCAATGGGAAGTCCGAGTCCACCCCACCGTTGAAGTTGCAATGGTCCAAGGTGCTCGCCTTGACGTAAGTGATTGTAGGGAGGACCACTGCTTCCATTCCCCGGCATCCCTGCCAATTCCTTTGCCGTCGTCAACAGAAAATCCGTCGGAGCCGCACGCGACCAATCACTGAGCGTGAGTGGTTTTGACTCTGGACCTCCGAATAAACCGACAAGCAAGACGAGGACTATTAACAGGGGAGCAAGAACAATTGCTACTCCATCGACTAAATCGAAACTGCCATCTGAATAGCCCCATCGAGCTAAATCAACTCGCTTTTTATTCTTTGTACTCATCGATTTTCTGCCTCTTCGCCATCCCAAGAGCGCGGAAGATAGACGCGACCCCTGACGAGAATGAGATGCCATCCGAGAAGACCAAGAATTGCGAGGGGAAATACTGCAATATGAAGTGTGAGCATCTGTCCAACATTTAAAGTATTGAAAAATGCGCCGATGCCAATTGAGTTAGCCAAGTTTTTTGATTGAAGTGCAAGCCACTGTGAGTTGTGGTTGACGGCAATGAGACCACCAGTGAAAGCGCTAAAAAGTAGTGCGAAGTAGGTGAGCGAACCGCTAACCCACATCGTGTAAGCGCGCCCTTGCCAGTCCGACCTCCAGATATTTCCGAGAATATGAGATAGCACAAGTAGAAATAGAAGCTGGACTGACCAAAAATGCATTGAGTGAACAAAACGACTAGCGCTGCTCGAGTAGCCCCATGATGGTCCGCGGATAGCAAGCACGACTCCAGAGGCTCCAACAATAATTAAGTCCGCGACTATAAGAGACTTGATCATATAGACGTAGTAGGCAAGGAATTTTAATTTCTCGTTGAGAATTTCATTGAATTCTTCTTTAGGAATTTGCCGCAACTTGAGTCGCATACTGGCGACGATCAGTGGCGTAGCAAAGAGAGCGATGACTAACAAATACATAATCAAATTGGCAACAGAAATTACAAAGGGACCAATGTGAAAATGTTTAGTTGGATTATTCAACGACAGTGCCATGTCGCTCAAAGGAGTCACACTTCCTTGTGTTTTTAATAGTGCATCAGTATTGTTTTTTGTTCACAACTAGCCTAGTGATATGAATGGATTGAGGCATCCAAAATGTTTACAAAATATTTATTAAGGAAGGGGTGCTGCCCCCAGAAATTAGTAAAGTGAATTTACATTTTCTTTCAATTCTCAATGGAAGTAAATGCGCTCTTAGTCAGTGACTCAAGGATCGTGAAATCTAGTGAATCCAATCGTTTAACGTAGATACAACCTTTGCCCATGGAACTCGCTCCAAGTTGGGCCAATGAATATTTCGATTTCGAAAGTGCTTGAGCGAGTCCGTATATCGAGATTGCTGCTTTACGTGGCGAGAAACCGACAACCATGGTGTCCTCCCTCTCTTCCGCTTTCATACTTGTAGTGCAAAGTGCCGAATCCAATTATTGAAGACCCCCACATAGTGGCTTTTTTACCTGAAGTTTTTGTCAAAGTTTTGACGAGTAGTTTCGCCTCTTTGCGACGGTTCTCATCGCCGATGGATTCAATGAATTCTCCTACGCTAACTTTTGTTGGAATAGTTTTGTTTGGAGCCATAGGGTAATTCTGAATGGGTTTTTAGCGGGGAGTCAATCCGTCAGCGCTAGTTGAAGGTCTGGCACCAAGTATCTGTAAGACTTCGCTATTTTGAGTTAAGTGAGCGAATGCATCTTTGGGTAGTAATCGTGATGCGACGGAAATAATTTTTCTCCGTTCAAACTCTGAACCAACGAGCAATGGCTCGTGGTGAGCGACTCGATTTCGAAACTCTCTCAATTCGCCAAGAGTTTGATGGATTTTCCTTCGATCAGTCTTTCTCGGATAGGCAGTATGAAGATATGGAACCCATATCGTCTTTTCGTGGGCATTCGATGTCAGGTAGGTCCAAAATCCAAACATGACTTCAGCAATTACTTTCCCCGCGATCGGCGTGGAGTTCTTTGGTCTAGAAGCGTCAATACGTGCGCGATGGATTTGATTTCTAGGAATTTCATTTACGTCAACTAGTTGCTGTTTAGTTGAATCTCCTTTCATTACAGGTGGGAATAGTTTTAGCATTGTGGAAATTTCTGTCCAATGTGAATTTTTAGTGCCGACAGCTGCAGAAAGGGCACGATCGTAGGCATTTCGAAGCCCGACTTCGAGATGTCCCAAGTCATGCAGAAAGGCTGATCCCAAGCGGGCGTTCCATTCGTAAAGTGCAAGAGCCAAGGACCGGGACCCTTGAGCAGCTGAAAGATAAGTTCCAAATCGTCCCGTGCTAAGCCAAGCCTCTATCCACGGGTCGGATGGTGGTTGAGTTGGCACGTTTCCCCTTAAAAGGTATAGTCATGACGAAAGCTTTTGAGGACCGCTGACTTTCGAGTCAAGTTACTTAAGCACTGTATTGGGAACTCCGGTATTTCGCTCAGGCGGACCCGGAGTTTCTGCATGTAGGGTGCAATGTAGATATTGACTGACTCAAAGAATGAAAGGAACTTTGGGGCAACCAGAAAAATCTGATCAAACAAAAACAGAAAATCCCCGCCATTTCTGACGGGGATTTTCTGAACGGACTTTTTAGAGGTCGAAGTACAACTCGAACTCGGCTGGATGTGGTCGCAAGCGAACATAATCAACTTCTGATTGACGTTTGAAGGCGATCCACGTTTCGATGAGGTCTTTAGTGAAGACTCCACCCTTTGTAAGGAATTCGTGATCTCCCTCGAGGTTATTGAGTACTGCATCAAGTGATCCAGGAACTTGTGGAATTGCGGCGGCTTCTTCGCCTTCCAATTCGTAAAGATCCTTATCAACTGGGGCAGGTGGTTCGATCTTGTTGATGATTCCATCGAGTCCAGCCATGAGCATCGCAGCAAATGCTAGGTATGGATTCGATGATGGATGGCAACGGAATTCGATTCGCTTTGCCTTTGGACTTGTTCCGGTAATCGGGATACGAATACACGCAGATCGGTTACGTGCAGAGTAAACAAGATTTACTGGCGCTTCATACCCTGGAACAAGACGACGATATGAATTCACGGTTGGGTTAGTGAAAGCGAGCAGCGATGGTGCGTGCTTGAGAAGTCCACCGACATACCAACGAGCCATATCGGATAGATCGCCGTAACCCTCACCGAAGAAGAGTGGAACGCCATCTTTCCACAGCGATTGGTGAACATGCATTCCCGAACCATTGTCGCCGAAGAGTGGTTTAGGCATAAATGTCGCGGTCTTGCCGCCTTGCCAAGCAGTGTTCTTAATGATGTATTTAAATTTCATTAAGTCATCACCGGCTTGGAGAATGTCGCTGAAGCGATAGTTAATTTCCATCTGACCCGCAGTACCAACTTCATGGTGAGCGCGTTCAACGAGGAGACCAACTTTGCCGAGGTTCATCACCATTTCATCGCGAAGATCTGCATATTGATCTGTTGGAGAAACGGGGAAGTAGCCACCCTTAATGCGTGTGCGATAGCCACGGTTTGGAGTGCCGTCGGCATCTACTTCGCGTCCAGTGTTCCACGCACCTTCGTATGAATCGATGTGGTGGAAAGCTTCGTTGATTCCAGTTGAGAATCGAACTGCATCAAAGACATAAAACTCTGCCTCGGGTGCGAAGAATGCAGTATCTGCAATTCCAGTCGAGCGCATGAACTCAACTGCCTTTGCAACAATCCCGCGAGGGTCGCGGCTATAAGGGGTGTTGTCCACTGGGTTATGGACTGAGAAGTTGATGATGAGAGTTTTTTTCTTTACGGAACGGATCGATAAATGCTGAGCCAGGAACTTGGCAACAACTTCATATCCGATTCGTGGATTGCTTGGAATCCGCGAATTGATGAACCGTCGAACATGAGGCCTTCGGTGAAGACGGCTTCATCAAATGATTCGACTGGTACGTTGAAGTGATGCTGATTCCCGGAAGGTCAATAAATCGGACATCAACTAATTTGACATCTTCTTTTTTGATGAAGGCGAAAATTTCTGCTGAGTTCTTAAACATGCTGCTCCAATACACACCCATGTCCGCGCTAGCGACTAGCGCGGGACTCTCTGAATTGCTCATCATTGAGCGGTCATCCGTGCTTCTTCTTGGGGAGAGGGTAGAGCGAAATAGTGAAAAGGTCATAACTCATGTGTTACGGATATGTTTCGTGGCTCTTTCCAGAATAGGCTCAGCCAGTGAATTTCATTCGGGTTGGACTCTGGAGAAGAATTTTTGCCCTCTCCCTCGATTGGCTGGCATGTCTGCTCATTGCCTCGACTTTTTTTGATACAGGCAAAGGCGGCGGGTCATTCATCCCGCTAGCTATATTTTTTGGGGAAGTATGGATCTTGACCACGCTGCAAGGCGCATCTGCCGGTCAAAGAGTTTTACGGATTAAAGTCATTCGCTTTGCCGATGGTGGTCGTGCAACTTCTCGACAAGTCTTTATTCGCACTTTATTACTCTGCCTTGTTGTCACCGCTGTGACTTTTGATGAAAACGGTCGCGGGTTACACGAACGTATTAGCGGAACAGTTTTGACTCGAATTTAACGCTTAGGGACCTTTATATTCTTAGGCATTGGTCCTTTAGGAATGGGAATAGAAAGTCCGCCTACAGCCTTAAGGCGGTTACGAACTTCGCGGAGTTGAGCTGGACTTAGTTTCTTCGGCAACTTTTTCATATGCTTTTGAAGTTTTCGCAACTTCACTTGTCCGTCGTAGTCACCAACAATGACTTCAGAGATTGGCACACCAGGTGCAAAACGCTCAGTCCTTGCGTTTTTCTTCACTGAGAAGTGATCTCACTCCGGGTCCACCTTCACCGACGAGAACGATCCCTGCGCGACCCACACTTCGGTGAACGAAATCTTGGTTTCGGTTAACTGCTACCGCTGGGGTAGTAGTCCAGCCTTTTCGAATGGCCATGAGCACGCTTGCTCCAGCCCCTTCTTGATCTTGATTGCTGCATAGGCAGCGGTGCCAGCTTGTCGCGTAAAGAAAAATAGCGTGGCGAGAACAGCGAGTGGAAGGCCAACAAAACCAGCGTAAACGGGATGGCCCCACGTCAAGCCGAGTGAAATTACCGCGACCCAAACAACGAGAAAAATTCCCAAGAGCGCAAAGCCGATCCAAGGTTTCACACCTTTTGTCACCTTGTAGGCGTCACGAATAACTTTGAGGCGCGGCTCTTTTGCCGGGGCAACTTCTTGCGCGGCTCTATTCGAGTTGTACGTCTTTTTAGTAGCCGGAACAGGGGCTACGGTCTTTTTTCTCTTGAACATACTCACGAGTTTAGCGGGGCTGGCGCGGTACCACCAAGGCGAGCTGGCGCCCACCATTGACCGACATGATCGTCTGGGTAGTCGCGCTGGATTTTGTCGAGCATCTGCTTCATTTGAGTCCGAAGTGCTTCCTCTGCTTTTGGTACATCTTGATCTTTAGCAAAGAAAATCGGTTCACCGATTGCAATTGAAATTGGAACATGGTTTCTACGTAGATTTCGCTTAATACCTTTAGTCCAAATTCTTTGACTACCCCAAATGATTGTCGGGATAACTGGAACTCCCGCACCCATCGCCAATCGGACTACACCGGTTTTTAACTCTTTAATTTCAAAACTTTTGAGATCGTTGCTTCGGGAAATATTCCAATTAACTCTCCCGCACGAAGCGCGCGAAGGGCAGCAACGAAAGAGGCAGAACCATTATTTCGATCAACATTGATGTGATGCATTCCGCGCATTAAAGGTCCAGCAATTTTGTTATCGAAAATTTCTTTCTTCGCCATAAAACGAATAAATCTTTTGTTGGGTAGAAAGGCAGTTCCCGAAAGTGCGAAATCTAAATAGCCGATGTGATTGATTGCGATTATTGCCCACCTTTATGTGGAATATTTTCTTCGCCAGTAATTGTGAATTTAAGTCCGAGGTAGCGCCAAAATAATTTCGCCACTCCAATTACTGGTGGATAGACGAACTCAGCCATGTGTTACTCGAGCCTCCATGGCTTGCTGATAGAGACGACCAGCTCGGTAGCTTGATCGCACTAGCGGTCCACTCATTACTCCAAGGAATCCGATCTCTTTCGCCTCATCAGCAAGTTCTACGAATTCTTGTGGCTTTACCAGCGCTCGACTGGGTGATGGAGATTAGTTGGTCGCAAGTATTGGGTAATTGTGATGATGTCGCATCCGGCTTCGTGAAGGTCACGAAGCGCTTGGCTAATTTCTTCACGAGTTTCACCGAGACCAAGAATGAGATTTGATTTTGTGATGAGTCCAAAATCGCGCGCCATTGTGATGACGCCAAGTGATCGCTCATATGTAAAGGCAGGGCGAATTTTCTTGAATATTCGAGGAACAGTTTCGACATTGTGTGCAAATACTTCTGGACGAGTTTCAAAGACCTGATTGAGTAGATGAGCATGTCCGCTGAAATCCGGAGCAAGCATTTCTACTCCAGTGCCTGGATTAAATTCATGGACGAGACGAATCGTCTCTGCGTAGAGCCAAGCGCCTTCATCATCGAGGTCATCTCTAGCAACGCCAGTAATAGTCGCGTAATTGAGTTGCATTGAACGAATGGATTCAGCAACCCTGCGTGGTTCGTCACGATCTAGGGGGAGTGGCTTTCCTGTATCGATATTGCAAAAATCGCAACGACGAGTGCAAGCTTCGCCGCCAATAAGGAAGGTTGCTTCGCGATCTTCCCAACATTCAAAAATGTTCGGACAGGCCGCTTCCTGACAGACGGTGTGCAACCCTTCCGATGACACTAGCGATCGAAGTCGCGTGTATTCAGGACCCATGATCGCTTTTGTTTTGATCCATTCAGGTTTGCGTTCGATCGGCGTTTCAGCATTTCTAGCTTCAATCCGAAGTAACTTTCTACCGTCAGGTGCAATTGTCATGCGCTCACTCGTTTCAATGCTTCATAGATGTGTCGCTCCACCACTGGAGCAACTTCTTCAATCGAAATATCTCTGCCAAGTTCTTTTGTCATAGAAGTTACTTCTGCATCTGGCAGACCACATGGCACGATTCGATCGAACCAAGTGAGATCCGGATTTACGTTTAACGCGAATCCATGCATGGTTACACCTTTGGCAAAACGAATTCCAATCGCAGCAATTTTTCTATCGCCCTTGTCGTCGCGGAGCCATACTCCTGATCTCTCACAGAACTGTTCGGCGTTGATTCCAAATTCTCGGCAGACCTCAATTAAGGCAACTTCTATCTCTCGCACAAATCCGACAACATCGTGGCGCTTAGCTAACTTCACGATTGGGTAGCCAACAATTTGTCCAGGACCATGCCACGTGATTTTTCCGCCACGGTCAACATCAATGACTGGGGTGCCGTCATGTGGCCGCTCGTGGTCCTCAGTTCTACGCCCCGCGGTGTAAACGGAAGGGTGCTCTACCATCATTAAAGTGTTGGGGCGCAAACTTTCGGCGACCTGTGCATGAAGTGAGCGCTGAATTGCCCACGCTTTTTCGTACTCCACCAGCCCGCTTCTAGCAATGGCGATCGGGGAGCCAACTTCAGTAAATGTCGGGACCACACATATAGCCTAAAGGTAGGCTGGCACTTCAAATCCCTCCGAAAGCCGAATTCGTCAGGAAGGTTTCGATCACCGTGTCCCACATCACAATTGATCCCGCTGAAAGCCAGAAAGCTCCCAGAAAAGGTAAAGGATTTCGTCGCCCCTTTTGGGCTGCGCTACTGGTCATCTTTCTCTGGTTTGGAGCAAGCGGAGTATTTGGTCCACTCTTTGGAAAATTAACCTCAGTTCAAGAGAACAACAACGAAGCATTTTTGCCAGATAGCGCAGAATCAACAAAGGCTTCCAAACTGATTGAGAAATTTTCTGATGCGGATAAGACACAACTTCCTGGATTAGTTTTACTTGAAGGAAGTGTTGATGCAGAGAAAATTGCTCTGATCAATGAGTACATCAAGACTCTTCCCGCTCTGCACATTCAATATGAAAAGAAATACAACGGTTCGTTGGATTCAGGTGTTCCTCTTTCCAAATATCTTTCACCAACAACGCCACTTACTGCATACCCCGCACCTGATGGAAAAGCTTTGCTGATTAATTTTCCAGTTTTATATGAAGGCGCTGAAGATTTATTGGATAACGGCCAACCAGTATTAACTGCGATGATAAAAACAATTCGCGCCGATATGAATGCTTGGGGCGCGGAGAATGGATTCGTTAGCCATGTCACTGGAATTGCAGGGTTGATTGCCGATCTCTTCGGCGCATTCAGTGGAATCGATACCAGTCTTCTCTTCACAACTCTCGGAGTCGTATCTCTGATTTTGATTTTTGTTTATCGATCACCAGTTCTTTGGATTTTGCCCCTGATGTCGGCGCTATTTGCCTTATCAACTGCTGGCGGACTTATTTATCTTCTCGCGAAACATAAAGTAATTACTGTCAATGGACAGTCGCAAGGAATTCTGACAATTCTTGTGCTGGGTGCTGCGACGGATTATGCGCTGCTTCTGATTGCGAGATATCGCGAAGAGTTGCATCATCATGAATCGCGATTTAACGCGATGAAGTCTGCATACAGAGGCGTCTTCGAACCAATCGTTGCATCCGGTTCAACCGTTGCAGTGAGTTTGCTTGTTCTATTGCTGAGTGAACTTTCAGGCAATCGTGGACTTGGACCTATTGGTGCGATTGGAATTGCATGCGCCATGCTCACCATTTTGACTTTCTTGCCAGCGTTGCTGGTCATATTTGGTCGATGGATATTCTGGCCGCGTATTCCACGCTTTGATGATGCAGATACAAATCTCAAAGGAGTATGGTCAAAAGTTGGAGCAACAGTTGCTGCACGACCACGTCGTATCTGGATTGCAACGGCCACCGGACTTCTTATTTTGGCAGGCTTTGCAACAACCCTTGAAGCCAATGGATTGTCTACTGCTCAATCATTTACTACTCGCCCTGAATCTGTTGTAGGGCAAGATCTCTTGCTTTCACATTTCCCTGGCGGTCAAGGTGAACCAACTGAGATTGTTGTGAAGTCGTCGCAAATCGATGAGGTCACCGCGGCTGTGTTGAAAGTTAAAGGCGTGAGTTCTGTTGAACCAATGAGAATTGCTCCGCTGTTGATGGTCAACCAACACCAGATGTGAAAATCATTGGCGACAAAGCAATTCTTAACGTCACTCTGGCAATCGCTCCTGATTCGGTTGAAGCACGAGAGTTGATTCCTGGTATTCGCGCAGCCGTAAAATCTATTGATCCTGCAATTCTTGTTGGCGGTAGCACAGCGATTTATTTTGACGTGGATCAATCATCCCGTCGCGACAATCGTGTCATCATTCCAGTGGTGCTCTTACTTATCGGAATAATTTTGGCGCTGTTACTTCGAAGCATTGCAGCTGCAGCGCTACTACTTGGCAGTGTGGTGCTTTCTTACACGGCCACTCTTGGCGCTTGCCAACTTGTCTTCCACCACCTGTTCCACTTTCCGGGAGCGGATACATCATTCCCACTCTTCGCCTTTGTCTTCCTTGTAGCACTTGGCATTGATTACAACATCTTCTTGATGACTCGAGTGCGAGAAGAGAGTGAAAAATTGGAACACGTGCTGGTGTAATTAAGGGGCTAACGGTTACTGGAGGAGTTATTACTTCGGCAGGAATTGTCTTGGCCGCAACATTTGGTGTGCTGGGAATCTTGCCTTTGGTATTTCTAGCTGAACTTGGATTTGCTGTGGATTTGGAGTTCTACTCGACACGATTATCGTGCGATCACTTCTTGTTCCATCACTTGTTCATGACATCGGAAGCAAGATCTGGTGGCCATCCAAACTTCAATCTAAAATTTAGAGAGTTGCTATTTGACCAGGGCCGCAATCGCTGGGCCAAGGTGGGGATAGTCAAAAGTAAATCCTGCTTGCAATAGCGCTTCAGGAATTACTTTTTTCGATCCCAACATCTCAATGGAGAATCCGCCGAAGGCGAGCTTGAGTGCAAGCGATGGAACGGGAAATACTGCAGGGCGGTGAAGTGCTCGTGCTAACGCCGCAGTAAATTCTTGATTTGTCGCTGCATTGGGTGCAGTGAGATTGATTGGTCCTGCAATGGGATTTTCTAAAGTGAAAGCAATTGCACGCAGGACATCGTGAAGTGTTATCCACGACCACCACTGTTTTCCTGAACCGAGACGACCACCTAAACCAAATTTGAAGAGTGGGAATCATTTTTCCAAGCGCACCACCGGTTGGATCCAAGATGAGTCCAGTTCGCAATTTAACTGTTCGTACATTTCCTGCTAAATCTGCTGCTGCTTCCCATTCTCTGCAGACTGTTGCGAGAAAATCATCTCCACCACGATCGCGTTCGGTCACTGCGCGATTTCCCGTTTCTCCATACCAACCCATTGCGCTGGCGGAGATAAAAACTTGAGGTTTTACTTGTGCAACTGCTTGAGCGATTGCAGTCGTTCCGAGTAGCCGTGAATTGAGAATTTCACTCTTATATTTTGCAGTCCATCGTTTATCGCCGACGCCTACTCCAGCTAAATGAATAACAGCATCAACGCCAGCGAGTCCATCCAAATCAACGGTTCCTAATTTTGGATCCCAAGCAATTTCATCTGGCGCGAGTGCATTTCTGCGAACAAGTCTTTGGACTGTATGACCTTCAGATCTCAAATGACCAACGAGTGCAGTTCCAATAAGCCCAGATGAGCCAGTAACTGCGATTCGTTGCGGTGGATTCATTACAACCCGAGATCGGCTTCGAATGCACCGCCCTCAAGGCGATCCTTCAAAGTGACTAAGAATCTTGCGGCATCCGCACCATCTACAACTCGGTGATCGTAGGAGAGCGCTAAATAGACCATGGAGCGAATTGCAATTGTCTCTCCACCATCTTCGGATTTAATAACAACTGGTCGCTTAACAATTGAACCTAAGCCCAAGATCGCAACTTGTGGTTGATTAATGATGGGCGTATCGAAAAGCGCTCCGCGACTTCCAGTATTTGTAATCGTAAATGTTCCGCCACCCAATTCATCTGGTGTGAGTTTGTTGTCGCGAGTACGCGCTGCTAGATCTACAATTTTGTGTGCAATTCCACCCAAGTTGAGCGAACCTGCATCATGAATAACGGGGACAAGTAATCCGCGCTCCGTATCAACGGCAATCGCAAGGTGCTCACCATCGTGATATGTAATTTCATCACCTTCGACAGATGAGTTAACTACTGGATGTTGTTTAACGCTTCGCAAACAGCAACCGAAAAGAATGGCATGAAGGAAAGCTTCACGCCTTCTCGCGCTTCAAAACTCGCCTTTGCGCGATCGCGTAGTCGTGCAATCTTTGTTACATCAACTTCAACAACGGTTGTGAGTTGTGCACTAACTTTTAGTGATTCAACCATTCGTGCAGCAATAACTTTGCGCAGACGAGTCATTTTCACTTTCTGTCCACGTAGCGGTGACTCGACGATCACAGGAGCTGCTCCTTTGGTTGTTGGTGTTGGGGCGGGTACAGATGGCGCTGGTGTTGTTTCAACGACAGGTGCTGTTGGTGCAACTGTCGTTGGGGTTTCGACAACAGGTACCGCTGCAGGTGTCGCAAGTGCTTGAACATCTTCACGACGGATTCTTCCTCCGACGCCTGTTCCAGTGACCTTTGCCAAGTCCACTCCTAGATCTGATGCAAGTTTTCGTACCAACGGAGTTACATAAATGTCTGCACTTGGAGCTTGTGCAGCGACAGGAGGAGTAACCACAGGTGGTGTCACGATTGGTGCAGTAACAACTGGCGCGGCAACGACTGGTGCAACAACTTCTGGAACAACGACAGGTGGAGCCACTGGGGCCACTGGGGCCACTGGGGAGTTGGCGCAGGAGCAACAACTGCAGTCGCGCTGCTTGAACCGATGAGTGCAAGTCTGGCGCCGACAGGAACTGTTGCATCGACTGGAACGTCAATAGAAAGTAGAACTCCTGAAATTGGGGCAGGAATTTCAGTATCGACTTTGTCTGTTGAAACTTCTAGGAGCGCTTCATCAACTGTGACGTTATCTCCGACTCGCTTAAGCCAACGAGTGACGGTTCCTTCAGAAACTGATTCACCGAGAGCGGGCATAGAAACAACAGTGCCAGTTGAAGATTCAGCCGCGACTGCAGTTGGTGCCACAGGTGCCACAGGAGCTGCTGGAATTGTTGCAGCGACAGCCACAGGCGGAGCAACTTGTGTAACAGGAGGAGTAACAACTGGCGCGGCAGCAGGTGCACTTGTATCAGATTCAGTTGCAATGACCGCGAGTTCTGCTCCAACTAAAACAGTTTGATCAACAGCAACAACAATTTTTTGTAAAACTCCTGCAACTGGAGATGGAATCTCGGTATCTACTTTGTCGGTTGATACTTCAAGGAGCGGTTCATCGATTGCGACATGATCGCCTTCGATTTTAGCCAGCGAGTGACCGTTCCTTCGCTCACGCTCTCACCGAGAGCGGGCATCGTTACCGAAAATGTCATCTGCTAACTCCTCTTAACTAAGTTTTGAACTGTGGATCAACTCTTCAAAAATTATCCGTGTGCGTGGAGAGGTTTTCCGGCTAAGGCCATGTGTGCCTCGCCCATCGCCTCAGAAAGCGTTGGATGTGCATGAATGAGTGGCGCGACATCGTTGGCGCTAGCTTCCCAATTGAAAATAAGTTGTGCTTCAGCCAGCAATTCGCCGACTCGAGCGCCGACCATGTGAATTCCTAATACTGGACCATTCTTTTCTGCAACTAATTTCACAGAACCAGATGTACCAAGAATTTGTGCCTTTCCATTTCCAGCTAAGTCATAGGTCAACTCAACTACGTCGTGACCTCTGGACTTTGCTAGGGCAGTCGTTAGCCCTACAGATGCGACCTCTGGATCAGAGTAGGTAACTCGTGGAACTCCGTCGTAGTTGATTGGACGTGGATTGAGTCCTGCGATTTCTTCCGCAACTAAAATCCCTTCACCGAATCCAACATGTGCAAGTTGAAGTGTTGGAATTAAATCTCCAACTGCCCAAATTCCGGGAACACTTGTTCGGCATTTGTTGTCGACAGTTATATAGCCACGCTCCATTGCAATCCCTTGCTCTTCATATCCAAGGTTTGCAGAGACAGGACCACGACCAACGGCGACGAGTAACAAATCAGCTTCAAATTCTTTTCCATCTTCCAAAGTAACTTTGACGCCAGAATCACTGACAGCGGCAGAGGCAAAACGAACACCCAATTCAAAGTTAATGCCGCGTTTTCTAAATGCTCGCTCCAATTGCTTGCTTGAGGATTCATCCTCAAGAGCAACGAGATGAGGTAGCGCTTCGATGATGCGAACATCGGAGCCAAATGATTTCCATACGGAGGCAAATTCGCATCCAATGACGCCGCCTCCAAGAACGATGACTCGTGCCGGAACATAATCAAGAGTCAGCGCATGATCGCTCGTGATGACTCTTGTTCCATCAATGTCGAGTCCAGGAAGTGAGCGCGCATACGAACCTGTTGCAAGGACAACATTCTTTCCAACGTAATTTTCACCATTGACTTGAACAGTATTGGGAGCGACGAGTCGTCCATACCCTTCGACGTAGGTGATGCTGCGAGATTTCACTAAACCTTGAAGACCTTTATGCAGTTTGCTGATGACGCCATCTTTATAGGAATTTACTGCTGGCATATCTATAGAGAGGAATTGAGCGTTGACTCCGAACTTGCTCGCCTCTCTCGAATTGTCTGCAATTTCCCCGCGTGGAGAAGGGCTTTGGTTGGGATACATCCACGATGTAGGCATGTTCCGCCTAATTTATCTACTTCGATGAGTGCGACGCTAAGTCCAAGTTGAGCTCCACGTAACGCACATGCATATCCACCACTGCCGCCACCAAGAATTACCAAATCAAATTCAGGCACGATAAACCTTTCGCGTGATATTCACATTGCTACTCCTATCTTGCCAGCCAAATGCGTGAGGTACTAACTGAGAGCTCGCTCTACGAGATAAATCAAGGTTCGCGTTGCGACACCGGTTCCACCGACAGGTGTGTAACCGTGTGCAGCGGCTTCGTTGTGGGCAGGACCAGCGATATCGAGGTGCACCCACGGCAGATCTGAGGGGACAAATTCTCGTAAGAAGAGCCCGGCAACAAGCATGCCGCCCATTCGTTCGCCGACATTGGCTAAATCGGCTACTGGCGAATCAATGGATGCTCGAAGTTCTTGAGGCAGAGGCATTGGCCAGAACAATTCACCGCTTTCTTGAGCCGCTTCGATGAACTCTGCCGAAAATTCTTCGTTATTTGTCATCACAGCCGATGTCCGTGTGCCGAGCGCCACAACTTGAGCCCCCGTCAAGGTTGCAACATCAATAATTGCATCGAGAGTTTTACCTTTATGTCCGACTTCGGCCGCTTTTACTAGCGCATCGGCGAGAATCAATCGACCTTCGGCATCTGGGTTTAATACCTCAACGGTAGTTCCGCCATAAATCGAAATGACGTCACCGGGGCGGGTCGCAGTATCACTCACCATATTTTCGGCCAGCGGTACCCACGTTTCCAAGGCAATCGGCAATTTCAACGTTGCAATGGCTAGCGTTGCCGCACAAACTGCAGCAGCCCCACCCATATCCGATTTCATCGCCTCCATGCCGAGTCCTGGTTTGAGATTTAACCCGCCAGTATCGAAAGTAATTCCTTTGCCAACTAAGCCGTAGGCAAGTGTGGATTTCGGTGGAGTGTAGGAAATATGAAGGAGTCGAGGGGGATTGGCTGAACCTTGACCTACTCCAATAGTTCCACCGAAACCTTGAGCAAGTAATTGTTTTTCATTGAGCACGCTGACTCGAAGACCAGCTTTGGTTCCCCCCGCTTTTGTAACCTCTTTCTTCATTGCTTCAACAAATGAAATGGGAGTGAGTTCATTTGCTGGAGTATTAATAAGATCGCGAACGAGTTTTGTGTATTGACCAATGATGGAGGCGCGTTTGCCGATTCCCTTGGCGCTTTTTTCTCGTGCCAGAGGAGTTCTTACGGTGATGGCTTCGGGTGGCGTTTGAAAATCTGATTTCGTAACTTTGCGAAATTCGGTGAAGAGATATGCCCCTAGCACCGCGCCTTCTGCAACAGCGCTCGCGGATTGAAGATCTGGCGTCGGGAGAGAAAGAGTCACTCGCGAGTTGCCAGCAAGATTTCGTGTGGCCGCACCAGCTGCTCTACGGAGAGTTTCTGTTGGATAAATTTTCTGGTGTTTTCCTAGCCCGGTAAAAACAAGGAGGCGGACCGAAGTTCCAGGGAGTTTGATGATTTCGTCAGCAACGCCTTTTGCTCCGACATCTCGCAACGCTTCAAGCAGCGAAGCAGAATCCAGAGTCAAGTCACCAGATTCAATGACAAGCGTTTTTTTCTTATTGTCTTTCGAAGATTTAAAAGCTAAGCCAACAACGAGAACATCATCGGTTACTGCAGTATCCCTCAGCTCCACAACGGCCACAGGCGATCTCCCTCACACTTTTGCAATTTGTGCTTTTTCAACGCTTATAAGTGATGAGCCTAGGCGATAGGTTGTTAACATGAAACTTTCGCCCTTGAATTCGCGGCATGAGGCACTCAACGCCAAGATGGCCGATTTCGGTGGCTGGCTTATGCCTATCGACTACCCAGCAACGGGGACAATTGTTGAACATACTGCCGTTCGTGAACGAGTTGGAATCTTTGACGTTTCACATTTAGGTAAAGCATCTGTCATTGGTTCCGGAGCGCTTGATTTTCTTAATCGGGCATTTACCAACGATCTCAACCGAATCGAAGATGGCCAAGCGCAATACACGATGCTCTGCAATGAAAATGGCGGAGTGATTGATGACCTGATCGTTTATAGAAATAACGATGATGACTTACTGCTTGTACCTAATGCAGCTAATACAAGTGATGTCGTCGCTGCTTTGAAAAAGATGGCCCCCGAGAATATTGAAGTTACCAATCTCCATGAAAAATATGGAGTGATCGCTGTTCAAGGTCCCAAATCTGAGGCGGTTATCAAAGCACTAGGCGTCGATCAGAATTTGGAATACATGAGTTTTGACATCGTGACAATTGCGGGAAGCGAAGTCGTGCTCTGTCGAACTGGCTACACAGGCGAAAAAGGTTTTGAACTCCTTCCTGCATGGGGCGATACAGAGAAGATATGGGATGCCATCGTTTCAACGATGAAACCTTTTGATGGAGTGATTTGTGGACTTGGTGCACGGGATACTTTGCGCACTGAAATGGGCTACCCCTTGCACGGACATGAGTTGTCTCTGGAAATAACGCCAGTTCAAGCCAGTGCCAATTGGGCAGTTGGGTGGAATAAATCTCATTTCGTCGGTGCCGAAGTTCTTCGGAAAGAAAGAACTGAAGGAGCTAGTCGAAAACTTCAAGGACTCAAATGTCTAGGACGAGGAATTCCTCGTGCACACATGTCCGTTCAAGATTCCACGGGTGCAGTAGTCGGTGAGGTAACGAGTGGAACTTTCTCGCCTACTTTGAAGAATGGAATTGCTTTGGCGCTCATAGACTCGAACTTTGTGGTGGGAGATCGTTTAGCAATTGATATTCGCGGAAATCTTTGCGACGTTGAAGTAATTAAACTTCCCTTTGTTCCATCGCATGTTCGACCCTGAGAGCGCTTGCCTGATGAAATTCAATGGGAGTTAGGAAAGACGCTTTTCTCTTACTTCTTCGTAGCGCAAATAAAACAGCCGGGGCAGTCACAATGACAAGTCCTGAAGTAAATATCGCACGAGGAATGTCCCAAGCCATGGATGTTGCAAAATGAAAGAGAACAAATCTATGTAAATTGTCGAGGACGCTCGCACCGCCTACATAGGAGAGTTGAGATTCAGAGCCAATCGACCACGGCCAAAATTGAAGATCAAGAAGAAATCCAAATGCGAGCGATGCAATGATTGAAAAGAAAATGAGTAGAACGATTTCACTTGATCCTCGGATTGCTCTCTTTCCAATGCGATTGGGTAGCGCGCCTGCAGCCAATCCAATCCAGCCGGCGGCAAACATTTGGTAGGGAAGCCATGGACCAAAACCTCCAGTAAGGCAGGCAGATACAAAGATGGCGAGAATTCCGAGGACAAATCCAAAAGCTGGACCAAACACTCGAGCGCTAAGAATCAAAATAAACCACATTGGTTCGATACCAACTGCGCCAGCGCCGAGTGGACGTACAGCGGCAGTGAGTGCAGCTAGAACTCCTAAGAGCGCAACCGATTTTGCATCAAGTCTTTCATTACTAATTTCTGAGATAAGTAAGGCCAAGGCAATCGGAACTGCTACGTAAAGAAATATTTGATTGATCTGGTGACGATGTCCTGAATGAGAATCGATAAAGAATGGCCAGAAAAATCCGACCATACTCACAAGCGACGCTGCAACAAATGAAATTGTCGTTCGAAAATTGAATGTATAAATATTGGAGTTTTACTCACGATTCTTCTTTCACTGCCCACACCACATCTTTAACGGTGAGCCAAGGAGCTGGCGACATTATCTTTGCGACTTGAGGTGCGAAGGCGGGAGAGGAGAGGAGAACATCGATCGTTGTTCCATCGGAAACGATTTCACCATCCGCTAGGAAAATGACTCGAGTTGCAATTTCTGCGACGAGTTCGACATCATGTGTTGCGAGTATTACCGCAGTGCCACTCTTTGCGAGCGCCGAAAGGTTGGCAATAAGAGCGCCCTTAGCTTGGTAATCAAGACCTCTCGTTGGTTCGTCAAGAATGAGTAACCGGGGACGTGCAGAAAGTACAACGCTCATCGCAAGAGCTAGTCGTTGACCTTCCGATAGGTCTCGAGGATGAGTCGTCGGCGCGATTCCTGTTGTTAAGGAATTGAGAACGGTGAGAGTTGTACCTTCACTGACTCTATTGTCGAGGTCTGCTTGGCGACACTCTTCTCCAACGCTTTGATTGAAAAGTAAATCGCTAGGTTCTTGTGGAATGTAGCCGATGTAATCTGTTCGATCTTTACCTTTAAATCCGATGGGATCTTTGCCAACAATTCTTATTTTGCCTTTGCTCGGTTTATGCAGTCCTGCCAGTGATTTCAGAAGGGTACTTTTCCCTGCGCCATTTCTTCCCATAACTGCGACGATCTCTGCTGCGTGAATCTGGAATGAGATGTCATGCAAAATTTCGCGCAATGAGTAGGAAAAGGAGAGCGCCTCGGCATCAACAATGGTGCTCTCCGAAGTTCGCAGGGCCGTTAAACGCTTGATTGAAGATGGAAGCGATGCTCGGAATTTCTCCGTTGCTCTACGCATATCGCGAACACTCAGACTGACTTGAGGAAGATGCAACGCTCTCGCTAAATGCACGATGGGTGGAGCAATTTCGGAGTTCAACAAAATGTCTTCTGGAGTTCCGATGCGCGTTGCGCCGTCATCCTGTATTTCGAGAATTCGATCGACGAAATGAATACTCTTTCTAGTCGATGCTCGGAAATAATTACTGTTAGTCCTAGGTCGTGCACAAGGCGATGCAAAATTGAGAGAACTTCTTCGGCCGCCACGGGATCTAGCGCACTTGTTGGTTCATCAAGTACGAGGACTTTCGGATTCATCACGAGAGCACTTCCGATTGCAACTCTTTGTTGTTCTCCGCCACTTAAAGTTGCGATTGACCGATTACGTAGTTGCGCCAAACTCAATAAATCGAGCACTTCCTCGACGCGCTTCCTCATTGTTTCCGGAGGAAAATTGTGAGATTCCATTCCAAATGCGAGTTCTTCTTCAACGGTATCGCAAACAAATCCATTGATCGGATTTTGACCGACTATTCCAATGAGGTGTGCCAATCCGCCCGGTTTCACTTCTCGAGTTGAAAGACCTCCAACAGTGATATCTCCGGCGAGAATTCCACCAGTGTGATGGGGAACAAGTCCATTGATCAAACGCAAGAGTGAAGATTTCCCAACTCCGGTTGAACCTATGACGAGTACAAATTCACCTTCACGAACAGTAAAAGTGAGATCCTCAATAACAGTCTTCGTGGTGTTCGGATTAAATCAGTGAGACTTGCGAAAAGGAAATCACAATCGTGCCAATTCTTTTAAATTGGGTGCAAGCACCAGCGGTGCAGCGGCCGCGATAGGAAGCAACCAAGGAAAAATGAAGAGCGAGAAAGTAATCGCGATAAGCAAATATTCGTTGCTTCGCCAACGGGTCATTCGATACTTGGAACGTTGGCGACTAATTCCATAGCCACGAGCATCCATTGACTCTGCCAATTCAAGGGAACGGGAGAGTGAGTCTTCAAGGAGAGGGAGCGCAAATCTGCGCCATTCTCTCAACCTCTTCAATTCATGCCCCCGAAGGGATTGAGCATCACGAATCCTTTTCGAACTCACCGCTAACTGAGGAAATATTGATGTCGCAATGACAACGGCAACGCCAAATTCATAGAACATAACTGGCAAAGATCGAAGTAATTGATGAGGATTGGTGAGTGATGTCGCCGCTGCCAAGATTGCAAGGATAGTTGCGAGCATTACTCCTTCATGAAAAGTCGAACCGAGTCTTTCTGAAGTTATCGCCCCTCCAATATGAATTCCCGTCATCCATGAAGAATGGGAATTGTCGGCAGCGTAATAAGAGTGTGCCCATAAGATGGCGTTCCAATCACTACGCCGAAAAAGACTCGGATGCAGATAATAAATATTCCGATTTTAAGTGACCAATAAAAACTGCGAGCCCACGGTGCATCCTCTGATTTTTTGAAAACCACGTAGGCAAGTAAGAGGATGACCGTGAAGGCAAGCAATTCAGAACTCGCTCGAGCAAGAGCGATCGCAAGGCAAGCAGCCCATAGCCACCAAACCAATGGATGAAAAGCTCGAGACATGAGCTAATTCTTTGAGAAGTTACTTCTGGCGAATCAAAGATTTCGGTGTAGGAATTTCTGCACCGCACTCTTTTGCTGGATAGTCGTTAAGACCACAGATAAGTCCGGAGGCTGCGCTACGCAACTTGACCACTTTAGCCAGTACATCCAGACCGATTGCGTTCTTATCTACGACGACGCACTTGGAGAAAGAGCGAGGAATGGTTTCACC
This sequence comes from Actinomycetota bacterium, assembly GCA_037200085.1. Lineage (GTDB taxonomy): Bacteria > Actinomycetota > Actinomycetes > Nanopelagicales > Nanopelagicaceae > QYPT01. The sequence continues at coordinate 53,192 of JBBCHT010000008.1, read as the reverse complement.
CTTGGGTTTGATAATGGCATTTCCGAAATCAACGGTGATTCCGATGCGCTTCTTATTTGCAACTGGTTTTGTGGTGCCACAAATTCGCCCAAAATCTGGAGCGATTCGAGGAGTAGCTGCATCTGGAACGCTCTCACTGCTAAAAGTGAAGCCCCATCCTTCGACAGAGCCATCTGGAATGGAAACTGTTGGTCCAGTCATTGCCATTGACCAAGCCTTTGCACCTGGTGCAGCTTGGAAATAGCCCCAATATCTATAACCAGTATCAGCTGCTTGCGCGCTAGTGAGGGATGTAATTGACGAAGAGATCGCAATAAGAAGCGTTGCGATAAGAGTTATTTTTGAGCGGTACTTTCTTTTCATGTATGAGTCCTTCATAAATTAGTAAAGGAGTCTCACAGGGCGATTGATCTGCCGAAACGTTAATTACTTGCACAAATGGAAAAAAGTCGTCCGATTTCTCGAACGACTTGTGCAAACAGTTCTGTTTGGACATATGCCCCCGCAAACCTCGGCGGGTAGAGTCGTTTTCGAGTCCAATACGAGGTAATCCGACTTAGCAGTGTTGCTCTGCTTCACGGTTGCGGGTCAGTGTCGGACTTTCACCGACTTCCCCTGCGTACTAAGACATATTAAGTTGTAGGGGTACGAAACCATAGTGATAGCCAATAAGCAAGCCAATACACACCTCAGGGTAAACGTCACCAAAAAGGAGCGCCATGCAATACCGCCGCCTCGGCAATTCAGGAATGTACGTCTCAGAAATCTCTTACGGAAACTGGATTACCATGGTTCACAGGTCGAGGAAGATAGTGCAATTGCTTGCGGTCAAGACTGCCTTTGATTTGGGCATTACAACATTGATACTGCAGATGTTTACGCACGAACACGAGCTGAATCAGTATTAGGCAAGGCGCTCAAAGGAATTCGTCGAGAGTCATATGAACTCTTCACAAAAGTTTATTGGCCAACGGGTGATGGAAAGAATGATCGAGGCCTTTCTCGTAAACACATTATGGAATCGTGCGAAGCATCGCTTAAGCGATTGCGCACCGATCACATGATTTGTATCAAGCACATCGATTCGATTACGAAACACCCGCTGGTTGAAACGTTGACAGCATTTAACGATTTGATTCGCCAAGGAAAAGTAAATTACATCGGAGTCTCTGAATGGCGCGCCAGTGAAATCGCCGAAGCGCTCAAAATTCAAGATGAGAGAGGATTCGATCGATTTGTATCGAGCCAACCTCAATACTCCATGTTGTGGCGAGTTATTGAAAAGGAAGTTGTCCCACTTTCAGAGCATGAGGGGATTGGTCAGATCGTATGGTCACCGATTGCTCAAGGCGTCTTGACTGGAAAGTACAAAGTTGGAAAGAAGGCACCTGCCGGTTCGAGAGCAACAGATAAGAAAAATGGCGCGGGAATGATCTCTCGATGGATGCGCGATGACGTACTCACTGCAGTTCAAGAATTGGCTCCAGTAGCAGAGGAAGCCGGACTCTCGTTAGCTCAGCTCGCAGTGGCGTGGGTTCTTCAGAATAAGAATGTTTCCTCGGCCATCATCGGTGCTACGAAGCCATCTCAAGTGAAGGAAAACGTCAAAGCATCGGGAGTAGTTCTATCAGCTGCAACGATGAAGCAGATCGACAAAGTCCTCGGCACCTTGCCAGAAACTGATCCTGCTCAGAACGTCAGTCCAGCGACGAGACCTTAAACCGACTTCTTCCCGGAAGTACATTTGGCTTTGGTGCGCGTAATCGGCGAATTTGAGTCGAGCGTGACCAGGCGTACATGCTCAAGCCCTTCATAGAGGATTCAGGAAACTTTGCTGCGACTTCTCTCTTGATCTTGCGATTGAGTAAAAACCAATCGGCGATGGCGCTGATCATGATGAAGTACATAAGTAAAACGGCAAGAACTTCAAAGGCCTTGAAGCGGGAGACAACTAAAACTAAAACCAAGAGTGGAAGGAAGTATTCGCCAACTGATCGGCGAGAATCGACAACGTCTCTGACGTAGCGACGAACAGGGCCGCGATCGCGAGGAGGTAGCGCATTTTCATCTCCGCGCATAAAGGCCGCACGTGCTTGACCACGTTGCTGCTTGGTCAACTCTTTTTGTTTTGCGCGCTCACTTTTGCTTTTTGCCGGTGCAAGTGAATTAGTCACTCGCTTTGCTTCAGCATCTTTTCGCTTAGGCGTTGGGCGCCCCTTTTTGCTTGCAGTTGTCTCTGGTGTTTCCTCGCTCATGCCCGAAACTATAGAGGTATTACGGAAGTGAGAGCATCCGCTCCAGCGCTATGCGAGAAAAATGCGCAATTTCCTCATCAACTCGGATCTGATTGACAACATGGCCGTTGACCAAAGACTCCATCGCCCATACGAGATGGGGAAGGTCGATTCGATTCATCGTTGAGCAATAGCAAACGCTCTTGTCGAGAAAGACAATTGATTTATCAGGATGCTTCTTTGAAAGTCGTGAGACAAGATTGAGTTCGGTGCCTATTGCCCACTTGGAACCGGGAGCAGATGCCTCAACGGTTTTAATAATTGACTCTGTTGATCCGACTACATCAGCGCTCATGACAACATCGTTAGGACATTCGGGATGCACCAATACCTGTACGCCAGGAATTCGTTCACGAACTTCTCGCACCGATTCCATAGTGAAGCGACCGTGAACGGAACAGTGACCTCGCCAGAGAATGATCTTTGCGTTGCGAAGAGCTTCCTCGGTTAACCCGCCCATTGGCTTCCATGGATTCCATAGAACGCAATCGTCTAGCGAAAGTCCCATTCCCCGCACCGCGGTATTGCGACCGAGATGTTGATCTGGCAAGAAAAGTATTTTCTCGCCTTGCTCAAATGCCCACGACATTGCTCGTTGAGCATTTGAAGAAGTGCAGATCGTTCCGCCATTTTTTCCGGTGAAACTCTTTATAGCTGCCGATGAATTCATATATGTCACTGGGATGGTCTTGTTAGCAATTCCAAGATCTTCCAAAACTTTCCAACATTGATTTACTTGATCGGCGGTTGCCATATCTGCCATAGAACAACCTGCAGCAAGATCGGGCAGGATTACTTTTTGATTGACAGAAGTCAAAATGTCGGCACTTTCAGCCATGAAATGCACGCCGCAGAAGAGAATGTATTCAGCGCTCGCTTGAGCAGCGGCGGCTTGTGCCAACTTGAAAGAGTCTCCCCGTGATATCTGCAAATTCAATGACTTCATCTCGTTGGTAGTGATGACCAAGGATTAAGGCTCTGCTTCCGAGGGCTTGTCGGGCTTCGCGGGCTCGGGCAACTAATGAGGGATCGCTCGCCTCAGGTAAATCCCCAGTACAGGAGACACCGCGCTCGCTGGTGAGATCTGAACCACGTCCCAGGAGTAGAAGGTCCATAAGTGCCACGGTCATATTCTGGCGTGTTCTTGGCTTTGGTGCGAGTAGGCTTCTCGTATGACTACTGAGACCACAACAAAGACAATTCTGCTTACCGATGCAGCTGCTGGAAAAGTTGCTGCGCTCTTGTCACAAGAAGGTCGCGACGATCTAGCGCTTCGCGTTGCGGTACAACCAGGTGGATGTTCTGGACTTCGTTACCAACTTTATTTTGATGATCGCGCAATGGATGGCGATACAACGCACGAATTTGGAACTGTCAAAGTTGTTGTCGACAAGATGAGTGATCCATATCTTGCTGGCGCAACGATTGATTTCGTTGACACAATCGAGAAGCAAGGATTCACCATTGACAATCCAAACGCTGGTGGTTCATGCGCATGCGGAGATTCGTTCCACTAATTTCGTTTCTGCACTGAAAACTTTATGAAAATTGTGTTGCCGGCTCAGTCGGTCGTGATCACCTCATGACATTTCCGGGGAAATTTTACGGATTCTCTTGTTGCCGAGTCTCTGGAAAAAGTCTCTCTTTCATTTCTTGTTGATGGACTAGATATTCGTCGCGGCGGTTGTGCTGCAAATATCGCTTTCGGTATGGGAGTTCTTGGACTCAATCCAATTCTTATTTCAGCCGTTGGAAAAGATTGGGAAGATTACGACGCTTGGCTTACTCGCCACGGCGTGGATACATCACACGTACACATTTCAGAAATTTGCTCACCGCTTTATATATGGTCACGACCGATACTGAACTCAATCAGATCGCCTCATTCTTTCCAGGTGCGATGAGTGAAGCTCGAGATATTGAATTAAAGCCGATAATGGCTAAGGCAGGCACGCTCGATTTGATCGTGATTTCTCCTGATGATCCGCAAGCCATGCTCAATTACTCAGAGATTGCCCGTCAAGAAAAAATTCCTTTTGCTGCCGATCCGTCGCAGCAGATGGCACGCATGGAGGGGGAGGAGATTAAGCGCCTCATCTCTGGTGCGGCTTATCTCTTTCTCAATGAATATGAACTCGCTCTATGTTGTCAGAAGACTGGATGGAGTGATGGCGAGATTCTTGATCAAGTTGGAGTGCGAGTTGTCACTCTTGGTTCTTTGGGAGCCAAAGTCGAAGAGAAAGGCAAACCAACAATTACTGTTGGGATTGCACAAGAGAAACAGAAATTAGATCCAACCGGAGTTGGCGATTCTTTCCGATCAGGTTTTATTGCTGGACTGGCATGGGGTTTGAATTTGAGCGATGTGCCCAGATGGGATCAATGCTTGCCACATACGTAATTGAGACTAAAGGAACGCAGGAGTATCACTTCACGCGAGAAGAATTCCTTGATCGGTTTTCGCAAGCCTACGGTCAATCTGCAGCGAGTGATGTTGCAGAACATCTCGTTCACTTTGGATTTGAATCAACAAATAGTTAAAAATAATTAGTTATTTTCTTATTGTGAAAGTTATCGGATCGATTACTTCTACAACATGGCCAGTCATGCGAGCCCAAGCAAATAAATCATTCTGAGTCGCAGGATCATCTGCTTTCAGCAAGATAGATTCTCCGATTCCAAGAGTGCTAGCTACCTTTGCCGTTTCAATAATGGGAATGGGGCATCTTGCTCCGATGCAGTTGATTTCAATCATTGTTGTCGAAGCTTATGAACTGCAGCGATGACTGCCTCTGGCCAATTTCTTTATCTGCTCTCTCGTTGTTCCAGGATGAAAAGTCACGCGAATATTTCCATGGGTTAGTAACCCCATGGCAGAAAGCACATGGCTTGGTTGGAGATCTTCATCGGTGCACGCCGATCCAGAGTCGACGCTAAATCCTGCTCGCTCCAACTCGCGCAGTAACTCTTCACCTTGCACATAGAGAAATGAGAGCGAAGTGATATGAGGTAGCGCCTTAGCGCTACTTTTCGCGAGATCAAAATTTTCGATATTGGAGCCGATGATGTGACGAAATTCCGTTGTGAGTTCTGCAAGGTTTTTTGATTCACTCTCTTGATTCGCTCTCCATTCCTCCAAGGCCACAGTGCTTGCATGAGTAGTGGAAGTGAAAAAGATGCAGGTGTTCGAGTTGAACTCAGGTGGGGAAGTGGGTTATGCCAGCCAGAGTTTTAGTTTTATTTCCTGAAGAGACTCAACCAGGTATCGATCTCATTCTTCCTGATTTTTCCTACATTCGAGATCGACTTCACGACGTTATTGGCGTTGTGCTAACTCACGGACATGAAGATCACATCGGCGCTGTTCCATATTTATTGCGTGAGCGAAGTGACATCGCGATATATGGTTCTGCGTTGACGCTAGCGCTAGTTGGAGCGAAACTTAAAGAACATCGCATCACACCACTTACGCGCGAAGTTTCTGCAGGAATGACCGAAGATATCGGTCCATTCACTGTCGAATTTGTCGCGGTGAACCATTCAATTCCTGATGCGCTCGCCGTTGCAATTCACACGGATGCAGGCACAGTTCTGCATACTGGTGATTTCAAAATGGATCAACTTCCACTCGATGGAAGAATTACTGATCTTCGTGCCTTTGCTGCACTTGGCGAAAAAGGCGTGGATCTCTTTCTTGTTGATTCAACAAACGCCGACGTGCCTGGCTTTACTCCTGCCGAGCGCGACATTATGCCGGCTCTCGACAGAGTTTTTCGTGCAACAAAAAGACGCGTCATAGTTGCCTCTTTCGCATCCCATGTTCATCGCGTTCAACAGATTATTGATACTGCAGAGGCACATGGACGACAAGTTGCATTTGTTGGACGGTCAATGGTTCGAAATATGAAAATTGCTCAAGACATGGGTTATCTATCAATTCCGCAAGACTTGGTTATTGATGCCAAAGAGCTCGAAAACGTTGGAGATCACGTAGTCCTTATTTGTACAGGCTCTCAAGGCGAACCTCTTGCCGCACTTTCCCGTATGGCGAATGGGGATCATGCAATTCGAGTAGGGGAGGGAGACACAGTTGTTCTTGCCTCTTCACTCATCCCTGGCAATGAAAATCCAGTCTTCCGAGTCATCAATGAATTGACTCGCTTTGGTGCAAAAGTCGTTCACAAAGGAAACGCCTTAGTGCATGTCTCCGGTCACGCGGCTGCTGGCGAACTTCTCTATTGCTACAACATTGTTAAACCAAAATATGTTCTTCCAGTTCATGGTGAATGGCGACACTTGCGCGCAAATGCGGAGTTAGCAATTCAAACTGGAGTTCCGCGAAGCAATGCGATCATTATTGAAAATGGAATTGTTGTTGACTTGGTCAACCATGAAGCTTCAGTTGTTGGCAGTGTCCCTGTTGGTTTCGTCTACGTCGACGGTCAAAGTATTGGAGATATAACCGAGTCATCGTTGAAGGATCGACGGATTTTAGGTGAAGAAGGATTCATCTCTGTCGTCGTCGTTATTGATTCGCAAAGCGGAAAGATCGTTGCCGGTCCAGATATTCATGCACGTGGTTTCGCAGAAGATCAAGCACTTTTTGATGAAGTCAAATTACGAATCGAAAAAGCTCTTGCTGTTGCAGTGGCAGATGGAATAAATGGAACTCATCAACTCTCTCAAATTGTTCGCAAGACTGTAGGCGGTTGGGTTGGTGGCGAGCATCGTCGTCGACCGATGATCGTGCCACTCGTTATAGAGGTGTAACTCAATAGGGCGGCGCGCCTAGCCATCTCGATTTTGCTAAGGAATTAGGCTCACCTCGTGGCTCAGAAAAGAAAAAGCAGCAAGAAATCTACCTCTTCAGGTGGATCGGTCACGCGCACCATCGGGAGTGTTTGGCGCTTTCTTGCAAAATCAATCGGAACCATTGTTCGCTTTTTAGCTCGAGGTGCACGAGATCTCGATCCTGTTCACCAACGAGATGGACTCGCTTTCCTCTTTTTAATTTTCGGACTCATTGCAATCGCAGGTTCTTGGTTTCATTCTGACAATTTCGTCGGACGAAATTTATATTCATTTGTCTATGGATGTCTGGGCCGCATTGGTTTCTTTGCTCCACTTTTATTTTTCTACTTCGCCTTTCGACTCTTCAGAGTCCCGCAAGAGAAGGCGGCAACTGGACGAATAACTGTCGGCACCATTGCCATCCTTTTGAGCGCCACTGGACTGTCTCATATGTTCAACGGTTCGACTGGAACATCGGCAGAGGATCTCCGAGAGGGAGGCGGTTGGATCGGCTACGGAATATCCCATCCATTGGTACTTCTCATGACCTCTGTTCTGGCTTACCCAGTCTTAATCTGCCTATTCATTTTCGGACTATTGGTCACAACTGCGACTCCGGTTTCTCAACTCTTTCGACGAATAAAGAGCACTGTGCTTTGGATTGTGGCTAAATCGCCGCGAAAGAGTGGAGTAGTAAGCGAAGAATTTGAGATTACAGAATCTCCACCATTTGAAACGCCTTTGGTCGCAGATTGGACCCACGCGGCGAGTGACCAGTTAGAAGAAGATGAACCACTCGATGAGGAAAGTTTTGATCAAGAATTTACAGTTCCGATCCCCGCTCATTCTGAATTTGGTGTTGATCATGACGAACACAACGTTGCAGAGAAACGACCTGTTCAATTACTTTTAACAAGCGATACGCATTACGAATTGCCTTCTCCAGATTCTCTTCGCTCAGGACCTCCTTCGAAAGCAAAGAGCAAAGCAAATGATTCGGTTGTGGCTGCACTCACCGAAGTCTTTTTGCAGTTTGAAATTGATGCCACCGTTACTGGATTTATGCGGGGACCAACTGTTACGCGCTATGAAGTTGAATTAGGCAACGCAGTTAAAGTTGAACGAATTACAGCTCTGGCAAAGAATATTTCTTACGCTGTGGCTAGTAGTGAAGTTCGAATCCTTTCTCCGATACCTGGCAAATCTGCAGTCGGAATTGAAATTCCAAATTCTGATCGTGAGATTGTTGCGCTCGGTGATGTCCTTCGCTCGTCTGTTGCTGGTCAAGATCATCATCCAATGTTGGTTGCTTTGGGCAAAGATGTCGAAGGAAATTTTGTTTGTGCGAATTTAGCCAAGATGCCACACCTTTTAGTGGCTGGGGCAACCGGTGCTGGAAAGTCATCGATGATCAACGCGATGATTGTCTCGATTTTGATGAGAGCCACACCAGATGACGTGCGGTTAATTCTCATCGATCCAAAGCGCGTTGAGTTAACTGCCTACGATGGAATTCCTCATTTAATTACTCCAATTATCACAAGCCCCCAAGAAGGCTGCCGATGCTCTGCAGTGGGTCGTCCGAGAGATGGATCTTCGCTACGAAGATCTTTCGACTTTTGGTTATCGCCATATAGATGACTTCAATAGAGCGGTTCGTGCAGGCAAAGTCGTTGCACCTCCAGGTAGCGATCGAGTGCTTGAGCCGTACCCCTACTTGCTTATCATCATTGATGAACTTGCAGATTTGATGATGATTGCCGCGAAAGAAGTCGAAGAGTGCGTCGTTCGAATTACGCAATTGGCACGATCTGCTGGAATTCATTTAGTTCTTGCAACACAACGACCAAGCGTTGATGTAGTTACTGGTTTGATTAAAGCAAATGTTCCGTCACGTCTTTCATTCGCGACAAGTAGTTTGGCTGATAGTCGAGTAATTCTTGATAGTGGTGGCGCAGAAAAATTAGTTGGACAAGGCGACGCTCTATTTATTCCCATGGGTGCAAGTCGCGCAGTTCGAATTCAAGGTGCATATGTATCTGAGCGAGAAATTGAAGTCGTTGTAAACTTTGTCAAGGGTCAATTGACCCCTCGTTATCGAAGTGACGTCACTGCTTCACAAGTGAATCGTGTGGTCAATGAAACTGAAATAGGCGATGACTTAGAGCTTTTGTTACAGGCTGTTCACCTTGTCGTAACCACCCAGTTCGGTTCGACATCAATGTTGCAACGAAAGTTGCGCATAGGGTTCGCAAAAGCTGGAAGGTTGATGGATTTAATGGAATCGAGAGGGATAGTTGGTCCATCAGAGGGCTCCAAAGCGCGCACGGTCTTGGTTAAGGCGGAGGATCTAGAGGCGGTCTTGGATACCTTGCAAGATTGATTTTCCCATTTTCATAATGGGCTTTTTGGCATTACCCTTGGCATTCGGATTTCGAAAACGAGTCAGGGTCACTATGTCTTTAGGATCGATTGTCAAGCAGGCGCGCAAGAGTGCCGGCGTTTCAATTGAAGACCTCGCATATCAAACAAAAATTCGAGCGGCGCTTCTACGTGACATTGAAGAAGATAATTTCACCAAATGTGGTGGAGATGCTTACGCAAGAGGTCATCTGCGAAATATTGCGCTGATACTTGGCGCTCAACCTTCGGTTTTCATCGATCGTTTCGATTCAGAGCAGGCAATTGCGGTACGCCCCATGGGTGAGCTTCTCCGCGAAAATAGCGTGACTGCGCCACCTCACATTCGCTCGAGAATCTCTCTTAAAGCTCTCTCAATAGTTTCTGCCACAGCCGTATTTATGGTTGTTGGCGGACAGGTTGTTTATACAAACGCTCAGGCGCCCAAGACAAACACTGCGAAATCTTTTATTGCCTCAGCAAAGTCCGCGCCGACGACTTTGCCTACTTCAGATTCCAACGCAGTACAGGATGAGAGTACGACCGATCCGAATGCGGATTCTGTTGGAGATTTCTCAACTGTCACACATGCAGTGAATGTAGAAGTTACAGCGAAACGCGGCGCTAGTTGGATTTCCGTATATTCAGAAACTGGAAAAAGTCTATTTACTGGATATCTGAATTTGGGGCAATCAGGTGTCTATTCCGATGATAGTCCTATAAAAATTCGTTTTGGAAATGCCGGCGCTGTTGATGTCGTTGTGAATGGTGAAGCAACTGCCGCGCCTGGTGCTAATGGTGCAGTAGTCGACATGGTTTATGGAGCAAGTTCAGGTCGATAGTAATTGCTCGACCATTCTAATTTTTCTGTAGTATCACTCAAGTGAGTCGAACAGTTGCCATCGTAACTTTAGGATGCGCCAGAAATGATGTCGATTCAGAGGAGTTAGCGGGACGGCTTGCCGCCGACGGATGGACTCTTGTAGCCGATGCCGAATCAGCGGAAGTTGCTCTCATCAACACTTGCGGATTTATCGAATCTGCAAAGAAGGATTCCATCGATGCGTTGATGCAAGCAAATTCTCTCAAAGGTGAAGGAGTAACTCAGAGAGTCGTTGCAGTTGGATGCATGGCGGAAAGATATGGAGCAGAGTTAGCAACGGCGCTACCTGAAGCCGACGCAATACTTGGATTCGATGATTACCAAGAAATTAGCGCGCGATTGCAATCAATTCTGACTGGCGAAAAACATACGTCACACACTCCGAAAGACCGTCGCTCTCTACTTCCTATTTCACCTGTGGAGCGACCCGCGGCAAAGAAAGCGATTCAATCGGAGTACACATCTCGTCTTGGCGGCGGGTCACTCTTTCGTCAGCGGCTGGGAAACGCTCCCTGGGCTCCACTTAAGATCGCTTCGGGATGTGATCGACGTTGTTCTTTCTGCGCCATTCCGTATTTTCGAGGTTCCTTTATCTCACGTCCGACAACGGAAATTGTTGAAGAAGCACAGTGGTTAGCAGATCACGGCGCGAGTGAAATATTCCTGGTGAGTGAAAATACGACTTCCTACGGCAAGGATCTTGGAGATCTTCGATTGATGGAGAAGTTATTGCCACAACTTTCGGCCATCGATGGCATCGCCAGAATTCGCCTTTCATATTTGCAACCAGCTGAAGTGCGTCCCTCTCTTCTTCAATCAATGATTGAAACTGAAAAAGTCGTTCCATATTTCGATATATCTTTCCAACATGCAAGCGGAAGTGTTTTGCGGCGTATGCGACGCTTTGGAGATGGAGAGAAGTTCCTGCATTTGATCCAACAAGCCCGCGCGCTCTCGCCAGAAGCAGGAATTCGCTCCAATGTAATTGTCGGCTTTCCCGGTGAGAGTGAAAGTGAATATCAAGAACTCGTTGATTTCGTAAGTGAGGCAAATCTTGATGCAGTCGGAGTCTTTGGTTATTCCGATGAAGACAATACAGAAGCGCTCGACCTTGAAGGCAAAGTTGATCCCGAAACAATTCATGAACGCGTAGAACGACTCTCGAGTATCTCTGACGAATCTGTAAGTGAGAGAGCAATTTCTCGTATCGGCGAAGAAGTGCTCGTCCTATTGGAAGATGATGAGGTTCAAGAGGGAAGAGCTGCGCATCAAGGTCCAGAGGTTGATGGGACCACAACATTTATTGGCACCCAATTCAAGGTTGGCGAGTATGTTCACGGTCGAGTGATTGATTCAATCGGCGCCGATTTGATTGCGGAACCACTATGACGAGTCGATCTGAAATAAATCTTCCTAACGCAATTACTGTTTCGCGAATTCTTGCACTTCCAATTTGTGCTTACGCCTTATTCAAAAATGGCGGAGATGATTCAACGTGGCGCATCATTTCTTGGTGTCTTTTTTTTGTTGTCGGCATGACAGACATGCTCGATGGCAAATTGGCTCGGAGCAGAAATACAGTGACAGAGTTGGGAAAATTGCTCGATCCCATTGCGGATAAGGCCCTCATTGGTACCGCGTTAGTGAGTCTTTCCATCCTTGGAGATCTGCCTTGGTGGATCACGATCGTCATTTTGTTTCGAGAAATCGGAATTACAATTTTTAGATTTTCTGTCCTCAAACATGGTGTCATTCCGGCAAATCGTGGCGGAAAAATTAAAACGATGGTTCAAAATTTCGCTGCAGGTTTTTATGTTCTTCCTTTAAGTGCCTCGCTCTATTGGTTTCGCAATTCATTTATGGCACTCGCTATCGTCCTCACAGTTGTAACTGGACTTTGGTATATCCGCGATGCTCGACGTGCACGTTAGTTTTGGATTGACGCTGTTATGAGCGATTTCGATACAGCACAACACATTGTCGAGATTCTGCGATCAAGAAATCTCACTGTCAGCGTCGCAGAATCACTTACTGGTGGGGGAGTGGGAGCCACCATTACAGCAGTCGCTGGTGCTTCTGATGTTTTTGTTGGTGGAGTAACTGCTTATCAAAAACGGATAAAAATTAGCCTCTTAGGAATTTCACCGGATTTGATTGAGGAGAAAGGTGTTGTGAGTGAGGAGATAGCTATTGCGATGGCTGAGGGCGTAAAGAGTTCGCTTCATACCATTTGGGCTATTTCGACCACTGGCGTTGCTGGTCCCGGTGCCTCTGATGGGGTTCCAGCAGGCACTGTATGGATCGCTATCGCAGGTCCAGGACGGAGAACTCTCCAGTTGAATCTTCTGGGAACTCGCGAAGAGGTGCGAAACGCGAGTGTTTCACGCGCGTTGGCAGCATTTGAGCGTATTCTTCTCTCTACTTACGCTAACGATTGAGTTTTCGACTATAGGAATGGGCGGTGACATGACGACTTTGCTTCGCACTCACATCGGTTATTCCTTGCGCTCTGCGCGCACAGCTCAAGGTCGAACTCTTCGAGATGTAGCGCGAGAGGCGCGAGTATCACTTGGGTACCTCTCTGAAGTTGAAAGAGGGCAGAAGGAAGCGTCAAGTGAATTGCTCAATGCGATCTGTAGCGCTCTTGGATTAACACTGTCTTCCGTGATTGCTGATGTTGCCCGCGAGATTTCGGCGCGAGAGAGCGTCAAGCTTGTTGTAGTCAACGCAGCATAAATCAGTGTCACTTACCGACAATTCTTTTGCCGCGGCAGAAGGCGTCTATCAACGTCAAGCCTCTTCATTTCGTCGGACTCGCGCAGCGATTCTCGACGGCGCTAAATCGCTAGTTTCGCAGCACGGGGTTTCGGATATCAGCATGGTCGACATTGCTGATGTATCTGAGGTTTCTCGAGCGACTTTGTATAACCACTTTCGCGATAAGGGCAGCCTTCTTCGCGCCCTTGTAGAAAGTGAGATCGAGCGGATTTTTGTGATCGCGGAGAGTAAGCAGTCACCTGTCGACGCCTTATTTGTGCTTTCAGAAGAGATTTCATCCAATACTGCGCTAGATGGAGTTCGGAGAAAAGACCCGGCGATCCTCACCAATATTTTGTCTCATACGGGGGACTCGCTTTGGGAGCAACTCAGAATCGGTCTTTCCCTACTCATGCAAGATCAGGAGATTGCCAGTATTGCCAGTCTCTGGCTTATTGGTCAGACGCTGCAGCCAATTTCAGTACAAGAGAGTCGCGCCCAAGCTACAAAACTCTTACAACGCTAGAACCCAATTTGGTGCGTCAGATTTAATAAAGACTGGAATTTGATCGAAGGGTGTATCAACTTCAATCCATTGCGCGCCTTCGTATGTATCTTTATTCCAGAAATCAATCCAACTTCCTTTGGGTAGATAGATTTTCATTCGCAAAATCGATTCATCAACTACTGGTGCCACAAGAAGATATCGCCCCAGCATGTATTGATATTGAGTTAACCAAATTTCTTCATCGTCAAAGTAATCGAAGAAGAGACCGGACATCAGCGGACGTCCAGTTTGAATTGCCACCTCGCCCTCTTCGGCGAGATAGGGGATAAGTGATTTTCGAATACCTGCGAAGTGGCGGAAAATTTCAATAACTTCAAGATCTTTGTGTTGAAGCGCGATATTCCAAGGAGTTCTATCGTTGGATGGAATTCGATGGTGATTGTATTCAGAATGAAATTGCATAATTGGACAGAAGGCCGCCATTGCGGTGCCTCGCAAATAAAGTTCAGCGCTCGGTATGGCACCGCTAAATCCACCGATATCCCATCCCCAAAAAATATTCCACTAGCTGATGCAGTAATGCCAGCTCTAATGGAAGCGCGATATGCCTCCCATGTTGAATCCTCATCACCGGCCCAAAACGTTGGGAATGAACTACTACCGGCGAAACCGGAGCGTGAAAAAGTTACTCCGTCTTTCTTGGAATCAATCATGAGTTCATGAAATGTTTGAGCATAGGCAACGGGAAGAAGATTGTTTTTTTCCAGTCCGGTTTTTCCATCTAGATATTGAAGATCTTGGCCCCATGCGTGCTCGCCACCATCTGTTTTAAAGCCATCTACACCCAACTCAGTAACGAGGTATCGATGAAGGTCTGCCCACCATCTGCGAACTTTCGCATCAGTTAGGTCAGGCAGTAAGCCATGTCGAAGCCAGAAACCACGCACTCGGTAAGGGTCTCCAATTTCATCTTTCACTACTAAATTGTTTTTTATCGCATAATTCCAAATGGCTTCTTCTTGTGCATCAGGAACTCCCTGCATATCTTTAATGACGGGGTTCTGCCAGAGGATCACCTTTATATTTTTTTCGTGCATTTCTTCAATCATTTGTTGAGGATTTGGCCAAGCTCCATCGGTTGGGTATTTAATTTCACTTGCTTTTAAGCCTCGCGACCCATCTGTAGCTTGGTATTGGCCATCACGAAATACGGTAAATGTTGTTTCATCCGACCAGGCTTCGATGACGACAACTCCGAGATCGATTCCTAGGGCGATACTTTGAGAAATTTCATTCTCAACTCTCTTTTGCGTGTTCCATTCATTGCTGCTTCCCCATAGGGAATAGATCCAAGATGGAGGGTTTTTTGGTGATGGAAACTCTGCGAGATATTGGCGAACTACATCAATCGGCGAGCCTAAGTAGCCCACAATTTCGCAATGAGTTTGGCGGGGAGTGATGTCGATCTCTATTCGAAGCTCATCTGGATTTGTGACGCCAACGTCATATCGACTTGGAGTAGAGGTGCGAATATAGAAACCAAAGCCACTTCCAATAACAATTCCAAATGGTGCAGGAAGGTAGGTGCGATGACCTTGCCCTTTATATTCTTCATATACGACAGCATCGACAAAGTGACCGACTTGATTGACGGAATGAAAACGTTCGCCAAATCCAATTACTTTATCTGTAGTTTTGAGTGGAAGAGTTGTTTGAAGTCGAAATACAGTGCCATGGGAATCTTTGAGTAACCGAGTTTTTCCTAAAGAAATTGATGGCGGAAAACTTCCAACGCTCTTCAAGAAATTTTGATCGTCACTTTCCCATGCGAGCGCCTCCGCTGAGAAATGAACTGTGCGTTCTCCAGAATCGGTTTCGAGCCAATAAGCAACGTTTTCATATCTTTCGAGTGGAGCGAGTTCAATTTCCCACGTTTTTTCGCCTGGATATTCCCCTGATCGGGCCGCTGCGTCAGCTAAATGGGTATCGGCTTCAATAAATTTTGCGGTTTCACCGTAAGGTCCAAAGTCTTGCGATTGAGCGGGACCAATGAAGGTGAGTTGTAAATGTTCACTGGAGTGAGCCCTTGTTACGTGAAGGGTGACGCTCTTTATTTCTCCGCTAGTGCGTGCAGATATTTTCCACTTCTCACCAGTAATGGGTCGAGTTGGAATTCTTTGATCAGGTTCATAGCGATAAGGATGACCAAGTCCGAAAGGAGAGTGGGAGAGCACGACAACTACCTCTTTCGAATCGCAGAATCTAGTGAGAGATACATTGCGTGTGACCAAAGTAGTGGAAGCGCTGGAACCCCCCAATTGGAAATCCATTCAGCGCGAGTTTCGGGGTGCAACAAAGGCTCCTCCAATTGTTCGGGCAGTTCGAAGTTGTCATTTGCAAGAGTTTCAACCCAATTCCGTATTTCTTCGGCCGCTTCTACTTTGCCTTGTGACAAATAGGCAAGACCAAGGAAACATGAAAGTAGCGGCCACTTTCCCCCGCCAAAATAACCATCATCTTTATGCCGGTAGGTGCCAAGTACGCCGAGCTTTGATGCGACAGCTTCCACGGTGCTTCCACCAATGGATTCATTACCGCTGAAGAGGTGAAATGGCGCAATGAGTGAGAGAAGACTGGCATCGAGTCCATCTCCGTCAATCCATTTCGCGAGACGGCCATGTGCAAGCCCTCGCTCTTCAATCAAAGTTAATATTGATTGAGCAACTGAATTCGCGTGGTCCTTTGATTCTTCGGAAATTGATTCCCAAGTACTGCAACTCTTTAACCCTGCCGCGATACTTCCAAGGTTGGCGACGTGTTGGTATCCAAAACTCTCTTCCCACCAGTCATAACTCTTGATATCCCAAAATGCACCTAAGTAGGAGATCAAACTTTCTACTGCGCGAAATGTTGCGTGAGGAAGTTGATTTCCTCGGAGTAGAAATTCGTTGAGAGACCAAATCCATGTTCCAAATCCATCGAGTTGCAAATTTGTCCAAACTTCTACAGATTCAGTGCCATCAACGTTATAGCGGCAATGAAGATGTTCGTCTGGTGATATCGCTTCATTTTGTTTCAATTTCCTAATTAAACTGGCAATTTTCTCTTCTCGATCAACAATAATTCGAGTTGCCCATTTGTGAAACGCAAGCGCGCTTTCATTTTCACCGCAAGCGCTCATTGCATCAGCGATGAAAGAGCCATCTCTAAACCAACTGTAATTATAGACGCGAAAGTTGGGAGAGGCGATGTAAGCACCGGAACCACTTTGATTTGCTTTGATGATTCGAATACTCGCGTTGTGCAATGGGGATAGCGCTTCGGTACTAATTATTTTTACCTTGGTTTCTACTTGAGTCGAATAGTTGCTAGAAATATTGCGGGATGAATGGTGTTGCAACCTTGTGGATCGCAACACCATTCACTTTTCGAGCTTTGTCCCGAGCTATTCTTTTTCGAGTAGTGCGTTTACATCACTTGCAGCTGAATTAAGTGCTTCAGTAACTGAGACAGATCCGTTAAGTGCCTTTTCAAGCCATGCACTTACTGCATCCTGCATCTGTTGCTGTTGACGGATAACAGGTGGAACCGTTGGATACTTAAGCGCTTCAAAGACAGCCGGACGATTGGCAGGAAGTGGATTGTTCAAATATCCAGCCAAAGCCTTTTTATCTGAGACTGCAGGAATCTCCCATGAAGCAGCGATACGAATCTTTACTGCCGCAGGATCACTTGTCATGAAACGTGCCCACTTCCATGCTGCTTCTGGATGCTTGGTTTTGGCAGATGCCACGACAGCATTTGAGAAGAAGTGATTGCTGGGTGAGACGCTTCCTGGCTCTACTGCAATATCCCAACCAAATGGCAGATCTTTGAATCCATCAAAGTTCCAGATTCCAGTGTGAATCATTGCCAATTTTCCAGTTGTGAATAGTCCGATTTCGCCAACTGTTCCCAATTGAGCTTTGTTAGGCATGTAGCCATCTTTAACTCTATTGATCAAGTTATTGAGCGCAGCAATACCTGGTGCCTTGTTAAAGAGAACCTTTGTCTTATCTGCATTGAAGAATTTTCCTCCAGCAGCAGCGAGAGTCTTGTAGAACTCGAAGAACTGAACAGGTTGGAAATCAGCATAGGAGCCTTCGGGGAGTTTGGCTTTTAGCGCTGCAGAAGCAGCGATTTCATCGCTCCAATCCCAACTTGAATTGGGTAGTGCGACGCCAGCTGATTTAAAGAGATCCTTATTGTAGAAAAGGACAACGGTTGAGAAGGAAGCTGGAAGACCATATTGCTTTCCCTTCATCGCGAAGACGTTGTACGCCTTTCCATAGTAAGCACTCTTCTTGAAAGTTTTATCTTTCTTCGATTGAGAGTTAAGGTCTAACAACGTTCCAGAAAGTGCATAAGGAACAAAGTTTTCGAAGTTCAACTCGAAAGTATCTGGTGCAAGGTTTCCGACAATACGAGTCTTCAATTTAGTGAAGTAGTCGCCGTATGCTCCGTTTTGGACAACTACATGGATTGTTGGATTCTTCTTTTCGAATGCAGCGACCATTGCATTGAGAGCTTTAGTATGGTCAGGAGCAGCCGAGAATGTGTAGTACGTGATCGTGGTTTTAGTTGCAGCGTGAACTGGAGTTCCTACCAGTCCTACGCCACCAGCCAGTATGCCGACAACTCCGGCAGCCCAGATTTTTACTTTTCTGCCTTTCATGTTTCCCCTCATTTTTCCCCCTAGTAAGTGGTGCAGCTAGCCCGTGAAGGCTCTTCCCGCGTTCGAGAAAATTCAAAAGATGGATTCACCCTTTGAGTCCCGCCGTGAGAAAACTTTGTGCGATTTTTCGTTGGAAAAGCAGATAGACGATGACAATTGGAATGATCGAGAGCGTTGTTCCGGCCATGATCATCGGCCAATCATTTGATGACGAGTGCTCTCCAGAAAGAAGTGCTAACCCAAGAGGCAGGGTCATTTTCTCTGGGCTATAAATCATGACGAGTGGCCACAGAAATGCATTCCACGTTCCCATGAATCCAAGAATTCCTAGAGTTGCAAGCGTTGGAACGCAGAGAGGAAGTGCGATCGAACGAAAGAGTCGGAAGTGACTTGCTCCATCCAAAATTGCGGCTTCTTCAAGTTCGCGCGGAATTCCCAGCATGACCTGTCGCATAAGGAATACGGCAAATGCTGAAGTGCAGGTCGGCAAAATTAAACCTAAGTAGCTATCAATCAAACCAAGTTGACGCATCTCGATGAACATTGGAACCAGAATGACTTGAAATGGAATCATCATGGTGGCGAGATAGACAACAAATATTGCGTTCTTGCCTCGAAAGTGAAGACGGGCGAATGCATATCCAGCAAGTGATGCAGTAGTAAGTTGTAAAGTGACAATGATTATCGAAATGATCAAGCTATTGAGAAAAAGTCGCGGCAAGTCAATTATCTCAAAGACTCTTCTGTAGTTCTCTAAAGTGGGGTGCTTTGGAATAAGCGTTGGTGGTGTTGCAAATGCTTCCGCACCGACTTTCAGCGAAGAACTAACCATCCAAATGAATGGAAATAGCATCGCAAGGCCGAAAATTGAAACTACGATTTTGGAGCGCAGGCTTTGTCTATTCATAATTCACCCAGCGCTTTTGTAAAAGAATTTGTATGCCAGTAATAACCATGATGACTACGAAGAGGATCATGCTCATAGCTGAGGCATATCCCATCCGTCCGTAGTCGAAAGAATTCTTCACAATCTGTTGAACAATCACCGATGTTGAACCTTCAGGACCGCCTTCAGTCATGACATAAACTTGATCGAAGACTTGGAAAGATGAAATTAATCCGGTAACAATGACAAAAAAGGATGCTGGAGAGAGAAGTGGCAAAGTAATTTTGTAGAGAATTTGGCGACGCGACGCCCCATCAATTGCAGCGGCTTCTTTGTACTCTGGCGGAATTGCTTGCAATCCTGCGAGGAGAATTAACATGGTGTAACCGAGATCTTTCCAAATCGAAGGAATGATCACCGAAATCATCGCCCAGGATTTACTTGTCCACCAACCTGGACCATCAATTCCTATACTCGCCAAAATGGAGTTCACCAATCCGTTTTCTGGATTGAGAATCCATTTCCACAGGAGCGCTACAACTATCCAACTTGTTATAACGGGAAGGAAGTAAATGGTTCGTAGCGCTGAAGATCCACGGAATCTTCTCTCAAGAGCTAACGCTGCACTCAATCCAGCGATATATACAAAGGGCAAGTATCCGATAATGAAAAGTGGAGTATGGAAAAGTGCTTGATGGAAAGATGCATCATGCAAGAGTTCTCGAAAATTGCCCAACCCAATCCACTTGATCGGTGAGAGCAAGTCCCAATCGTAAAACTCAATCCGATTGCAGCAAACATCGGAACAATTAAAAAAAGAATGAGTGGGATGAAGCTTGGTGCGATAAAGAGCGCGCCAGTACGGCCGTGTTTATTTTTTATCAAGAGACACTTCTGATGGATCCTGTTGCCACTGACAGTCGGTTTTTTACTTCAGCAAGGCTGGCATTTGGTCGTTGATTTCTACTGAGAGATGCCTGCAGAACAATCGCCGTTGCACCTAACGCCCATTTCGCGTCATCCCAGGGATCAACCTCAATATCAAATTTATTCATTGTCGACACAACATTTTTGGCTAGTGCCTTCTTAAATGGCGTCTCCCAAAGATCCCAACCTTCAACGCCTTCACCGCTGATGAAGATCAATTCAGGGCCGAAAACATTGACGATATTTGCAAGTGCAGTGCCGAGAAGTTCTGCAGGTTTTTCGAAGAGAGAGCGAGCAATTTTTTTATCAGCTCGAGCAATCTCCCAAAGTTTTGACATTGAATCTTTCGTTGTGATGATTCCTGCAGCGACAGCTACCGCCTGAATTGCAGGACTCGAGCAGATTGTTTCCAAACATCCGGATTTTCCGCATTCGCAGGGGAGTCCACCATCGACTGCGCTCACATGGCCAAATTCGCCTGCCCCGTATGAACCTGAATAAAGCTCGCCATTGATGACCAGACCCATTCCAATTCCACGACCAAGAGTGATGGTGATGAAGTTGCTGACATCGCGGCCATGTCCATAAAGACTCTCTGCAACAGCAAGAGTGTTCACATCGTTTTCAAGAAGCACTGGCGTATTGAGAGCATCGGAGACAAACTTTCCGACATTGACTTTGTCCCATGCCAACATCGCAGAATCCACGGTGCCCGAATCCAAGGGGGAGACAACTCCTGGAATTCCTATCCCAATTCCAAGTAGCTGTCCCTTTATCTTTCGCGTCTGCTTACGAACCAGAGCGATGAGCTCTTTGATCGCGTCTTCGCCCCGTGAGTTGAATGGCTCTTCAAAGCCCCACAAGACCTCAGATTGAAGATTCACGCATACCCCCGTCGCGTGATCTTGAGCGAGTTTGACCCCCAGTACTTGACCCGCATCCGCCACAAGCCCCAACAGGGTGGCCGGCCGGCCTCCCGTAGAGGGGGATTGCTTCACTTCGGCGATCAATCCACGTTCAAATAGGTACTTCGTCGCCTGCGTCAAGGTTGGACCGCTCAACCCCAAATCCCGAGCCAATTGCGCTCGAGAGACCGGTCCATAAGTGGCGATAGCTCGAAGAACTTCATTTGTGCTATCTCGCATGCGACACCTCCTTGGTGACTTACTTTCTTTACCTACTTTAGTAAGTGGATGGAGGGAGAGTAGAGCCAGCAATTGGAGGAGCGCAAGGGTTTTCGGAGATTTTTCTCAATATTTCTCAATTTCCTTTGAATTTTTCTGAAGCGTGTCGCGCCAGAGTTACCGCCTTCGAACAGATGTTCGGATACTCTTCTGCTACCCAACCAGAGCGGTTTCCACGGCTCAGGATTTCGTCCTGTTCTCCAGTCAGTGGCCTTCCGTACCTTCTGGACCGTACCGACATCGATTGATGTTTAGTTGAAAGGAAAATCGTGGCTACAGAAAAACCAAGTAATGATCGTTCTAAAGCCCTAGATACCGCCCTTGCCCAGATTGAACGTCAATTCGGAAAAGGCGCGGTTATGAAGATGGGTGAGCGCGGAACCCAAGTTGTAGAAGTAATTCCAACAGGTTCAGTCAGTCTTGATATTGCACTTGGTATCGGCGGACTTCCACGCGGAAGAATTATTGAAATTTACGGACCTGAATCTTCCGGTAAAACAACTCTCGCTCTACATGCGATTGCCAATGCGCAGAAAGCGGGCGGTATCGCTGCATTTATTGATGCAGAGCATGCATTTGATTCTGATTATGCAAAGAAACTTGGCGTTGATATTGATGCGCTCTTGGTATCGCAACCCGATACGGGAGAACAAGCGCTCGAGATCATGGATATGTTGATCCGTTCAGGTGCTCTCGACATCGTTGTTGTTGACTCAGTTGCTGCGCTTGTTCCACGTGCAGAAATTGAAGGCGAGATGGGCGATTCTCATATGGGTCTGCAAGCTCGTTTGATGTCTCAAGCGCTTCGAAAGATCACTGGCGCCCTTCATCAATCAAAGACAACTGCGATCTTTATCAATCAATTACGTGAAAAGATCGGTGTTTTCTTTGGATCACCTGAAACCACTACTGGTGGAAAAGCTCTTAAGTTTTATGCCTCAATTCGCCTTGATATTCGCAGAATTGAAACTCTTAAAGATGGACAAGAGGCCGTTGGTAATCGCACGAGAGTGAAAGTTGTGAAAAATAAAATGGCTCCACCATTCAAGCAAGCAGAGTTCGACATTCTTTACGGAGTTGGAATCTCTCGCGAAGGATCGCTCCTTGATCTTGGAGTGGAGATCGGAATCGTGAAGAAATCTGGTTCGTGGTACACCTACGAAGGAGATCAATTAGGACAAGGCAAGGAGAATTCTCGAGCCTTCCTTCTCGATAATCCAGATCTTGCCAACGATATTGAAAACAAGATTCGTATTCACTTCGCACCATCTCCAGTGGATCCAGATCTTGTCGCTGCAGTCAATGAAGCAACTGCCGAGGTTGACTTCTAATTTCTGTGTCAAAAATAGATAGTGGAATCGCTGACCCCTACTTGGAAGCTCAGTCAATTGCCCTTATTGCACTTGCACCTCGAGCTAAAAGTAGGGGTGAGCTCTTCGCTCACCTTAAGAAACGTGGCATAGCCGAAGATATTGCCAATGCAGTGCTCTATCGACTTCAAGAGCAAGGTTTGGTCGATGATGAAGCATTTGCTCGCGCGTGGAGTGAATCCAGACAGCGCAGTAAAAAACTTTCTAGGAGAACGATTGCAGGTGAACTTCGCGAAAAAGGTGTCAACTCAGAGATTGTAGAAATTGTCTGCTCCGAGATTGATCAAGATACTGAGTATGCAATTGCGCTGGAGTTGGCGATGAGAAAGTTGCGTCCGATCGCTCATCTCGAAAGCGATCTGATTCGACGCCGAGTTCATGGCGCACTGGCTCGCCGAGGCTTCTCGTCAAGCGTTATTGGCGAAGTTATGCGTGAGTTAGCTATCTAGGAGGCTCCACTAGAATTGGAAGATGTCGCGCACGTATTCAGTCGAAACATATGGCTGCCAAATGAATGTGCACGACTCAGAGAGAATTGCTGGACTCCTTGATGAGGCAGGTTATCTTCCTGTAACTCCTGGGGAGCAGGCCGACATCGTTGTTTTCAACACCTGCGCTGTTCGAGAGAATGCAGATAACAAGCTCTATGGAAATTTGAGTTTTCTAGCGCCAATTAAGAAGGTCAACCCTGCAATGCAAATTGCAGTGGGAGGATGTTTAGCGCAGAAGGATCAAGCAATCATCCTCAAAAAAGCGCCTTATGTAGATGTCGTATTTGGAACTCACAACGTTGGATCTTTGCCAGTGCTTTTAGAGCGAGCGCGGATAGAGGAAGAATCTCAAATAGAAATTCTTGAAGCGCTGGAACATTTTCCTTCAACACTTCCTGCACGGAGGTTTTCAGCGTTTTCCGCTTGGGTCTCTGTCTCCGTGGGTTGCAACAACACCTGCACTTTTTGCATAGTTCCAGCGCTTCGAGGAATTGAAAAAGATAGATCAGCTGCAGATATTTTGACCGAAGTACGAACTCTGGTGGAACAAGGCGTTATCGAGATAACTCTTCTTGGCCAAAATGTAAATGCCTATGGAGTCGATTTCGCCGATCGAGAAGCATTTGCAAAGTTGATTCGTGAGTGCGGAAAAATCGATGGCCTAGAGCGCGTTCGATTTATGTCACCACATCCACGTGATTTCACCGATGACGTCATTGAAGCAATGGCAGCAACGCCCAACGCCATGCCACATTTACATATGCCTTTGCAATCTGGTTCCAATCGAATACTGCAAGAGATGCGCCGTTCATATAGAACTGATCGATATTTAGGAATCATTGATCGGGTCCGACGAGCAATTCCCAAGCGCAGATAACCACAGACATCATTGTTGGATTTCCTGGAGAAACCGAAAAAGACTTTCAAGACACTCTCGATCTCTGCACGACCGCCCGATTTAGTGCTGCCTATACCTATCAATATTCCAAAAGACCTGGAACTCCGGCAGCAACAATGGCCAACCAAGTTTCACCTGAAGTTGTAGGTGAGCGATACACGAGACTTCATTCTCATCAAGAAGCTCTTTCACTCGACGTTAATCGCGAATCAATTGGAACAATTGCGCACGTGCTTGTTACCGAACACGAAGGTCGCCGTGATGCTGAACGGGCTCGTATGTCTGGTCGCTCAGAGGATTTTCGACTCACACATTTCACCTTTGATTCTGACAACGCTGCCCGACCAGGTGATGTTGTAACGGTGAAAATTACTGACGCTGCTCCTCATTTTTTATCCGGAGATACTTTGTCCATTCGTCGTACTCGAGGTGGAGATGCATTTGAAGCTGCCACGAGAGAGCGCGTAAAAGAACCTCTACTTGTCGGAATGCCAACAATTCGTTCATGAAATTAGTCGTCGTTTGTGGCGCTACTGCCACCGGCAAGAGTGATTTGGCAGTTGAACTTGCAGAAAAAATTGAGGCTGAAGTTATCAACGCCGATTCCATGCAACTCTATCGAGGCATGGATATTGGAACAGCGAAACTCACTCTTGCCGAACGCAAAGGAGTGGTGCATCACCTATTAGACGTTCTCGACGTTACTGAAGATGCCAGCGTTGCTTGGTATCAGCAACGTGCTCGCGAATTGATCTCTGAAATTCATGGGCGAGGCAAAAACGTTGTCATAGTCGGCGGAACTGGCCTCTATATAAAAGCAATTCTTGATGATTTGAATTTTCCAGATACCGATCCAGAAATTCGCCAATCCCTTAACTTGTTGGCAGAAAAAATTGGAGCAGATGCCATGTTTTCGCGATTGGCTTCACTAGATCCCGCTGCAGCTCTCGCTATCGATCGACAGAATCTTCGTAGGGTAATTCGAGCCCTAGAAGTTATTGAAATTACTGGCAAACCTTTCACTGCCAATTTGCCTCGAGTCGAAAGCACTCGCTACCCACAAGCACAACAATTTGGGTTGATCATGGATCGGATAAATCTTGATCAACGTATTGACGAGCGAGTTGAAAATATGTGGAACAAAGGCTTTGTCGAAGAAGTTGATCACTTGATTACTCTTGGAATTACTCAAGGGCGAACGGCACAACTCGCCTTGGGATATGCGCAGATATTGAAATATCGCGCTGGCGTATACGACGAAAGTCAGGCAAAAGAGGAGACCAAGCGTGCAACTCGCCAATATGCTCGGCGACAAGAGACATGGTTTTCAAAAGATGAGCGGATTCAGTGGCTCGCCATCGGTGATGGTCGGCTAGAGAAAATCCATGCCACTTTGGAAAAGCGAGCGCAATCCAACAAGGGCTAAACTCATCTGTATATGGAAATTAATGAAGTGATTGCTACTTACGGACATGGCACTGAAAATGATTTCGTTCTCATTTTTGATCCTGAGGAAGAACTCTCTCTCACAACGTCGTTGACCGTTGCCTTGTGTGATCGAAAGACTGGGGTCGGTGGCCACGGCGCTGATGGAGTCATTCGAATTCTCAAGCGAAACGGTTTCTGGTTTATGGATTACCGAAATTCGGATGGATCAATTGCAGAAATGTGTGGCAACGGTATTCGTGTTATGGCCCGTTATCTTGTTGATCGCGGTCATCAAAACGCTGGAATATTTCCGATCGAAACTAGAGATGGAAGAAAGCATTTACGCACTCCAGATGTTGGGGATATAACAGTCAACATGGGACAGATAACTTATGAAGGTGGAGGAGTCAGCGTCTTCTCCAATGGCAATACTTGGCCAGCTCACAATGTAAGTATTGGAAACCCACATGCAGTGGCATTTGTTTCAAAGGTAGAAGAGGCTGGTGATTTAAAAACTGCACCGATTGTTCGACCAAAGGATGAATATCCTGATGGAGTGAATGTGGAATTCGTCGAGATTCTGGGCAACCATGAATTGAAGATGCGAGTTTTTGAACGGGGCGTTGGAGAAACTCGATCTTGCGGTACTGGGACCTGCGCAGTTGCACTCGCGGCAACGATTGCTCAAGGGGAAAAGTTGCCGTCGCGCTGGGTGATTTTTCCTCCAGGTGGTCGCCTCGAAGTCGAAATTGATCCTCATTCCAATGCTATTTTGACAGGTCCTGCAGTATTGATTGAGGACTTTGATATTTCCTCCTACCTCGTTGAAGCCCACTAAGTGAGGAAGGTGCATGGTTAAAAGACCTCACGAGAGTGATGATGAATTTGAGTCACTCCTTCGCGAAAGCGCACGAGTTGCTGCAGATTTCGATTCGGGTGAAGAGGAATCGTCTCAACCCGAACTGCAAGAACGTCACTCACTGCGCCGCGTCCAAGGATTTTCCACTGAGCTTCAAGATATTTCTGATGCCGAGTACCGACAATTGCAACTCGAAAGAGTTGTCTTGGTGGGAGTGTGGACTGAAGGAACTGCAGAGATGGCGGAAAACTCTCTTGCTGAGTTGAAAGCCCTCGCAGAGACTGCTGGATCTGAAGTTTTAGAAGGACTCATTCAGCGACGAGATAAACCCGATCCATCGACATATATTGGTTCGGGAAAAGTTGCAGAGTTGCGACAAGTCGTTGTTTCAACGGGTGCAGATACAGTGATTTGTGATGGTGAACTTTCTCCGTCACAACTTCGCACGCTAGAAGATAAAGTCAAAGTAAAGGTCGTTGATCGCACTGCACTCATCCTTGATATTTTCGCTCAACACGCAAAGAGCAAAGAGGGCAAGGCACAAGTCGAGTTGGCACAAATTTCTTATTTATTGCCTCGACTACGCGGATGGGGTGATTCCTTTCTCGACAAGTTGGTGGTCGCGCCGCAGGTGGTGCAGGTATTGGTGGACGTGGACCTGGTGAAACAAAAATTGAAACGGATCGCCGCCGTATTCGAGATAAGCAAGCAAAGTTGCGTGGTGAAATCAAGGATATGAAAATCGCCCGTGACACAAAACGGCAAGAACGCAGAAAACATAACGTTCCATCCGTTGCGATTACTGGATATACAAATGCAGGAAAATCATCACTCTTGAATGCGTTAACAGGTGCGGGAGTGCTTGTAGAAAATGCGCTATTCGCGACTTTGGATCCAACTGTTCGCCAGACCCATACTTCAGATGGTCGAATTTATACTTTGACCGACACAGTTGGATTTGTTCGCCACCTTCCTCACCAACTTGTCGATGCATTTAAATCAACGCTTGAAGAAGTTGGCGACGCCGATCTCATCGTCCATGTCGTCGACGGATCTCACCCGGATCCATTCGAACAAATCCGTGCAGTTCGTGAAGTCATTGATGAATTGGGTGGTTCTAATATTCCCGAGATCATTGCAATTAATAAGGTCGATGTGGCAGACCCTTCCGTTGTGATGCATATTTTGAGAACTGAAACGAGAAGTTATGCATTCTCCGCTCGTACTCGTTTTGGAATCGATGGACTCCTTCATGCCATTGAAAAATCTCTTCCTCTTCTTGGCGTCGAGATCAACGCCGTCATTCCCTATGACCGTGGCGATCTGGTGAGCGCTATTCATGAGCGGGGCGAAATCATGAGTGAGGAGTACCTTTCAAGCGGCACCTCAATCCACGCTCGGGTTGATGGCGCTCTGGCAAAACAGGTTCAATCCTTAACTCCTTGACCCTTCTAGGATCTATTGGGAACCTTTTCTGGGAGGAATGAGACATATCTCCTAGAACTGTGGTGGGAATATTCGCGACACGCCGAGGGTTGTAAGGGCTAGTTAGTGTTTAATGCGCGAATATGCCCCCGCTGCAGCAATTTGTGAGGGTTCCCCATCTCGAGCATGACGAACTTCTAGGAAGATGAAGGAGAGGTAAGTAGTGGCAACAGACTACGACACCCCCAGAAAGACCGACGAAGAACTTCATGAGGAGTCCCTCGAAGAGTTAAAAGCTAGGCGAGTCGATGCTCAATCCGGTCAAGTTGATGTCGATGAGGCAGAAGCTGCCGAGACTCTTGAACTTCCGGGTGCTGACCTTTCGGGAGAAGAGCTCTCTGTTCGAGTTGTGCCAAAGCAAGTCGATGAATTTACTTGTTCCCGATGTTTCCTTGTTCATCACATTACTCAATTGGCAAAAGGAAATGGCCCCACTGCTGTCTGCAAAGAGTGCGCCTAATTCACTAGCTTGTTAAAGCTTGTCGAAATTTTTCTGAATTCTTGGAAGTAATAAGCCAATACGGAGTCGGATCTCTTTCATCGTTTATATTTATTTTCACACCTCGTGGTTGCCAAAATCGAAGTGCAAGAAAAGCTGCAGGATCGGCATCTCTTCCGCGAACTAACTTCATCTGAACGTCATTGAGCGCAACGACATCTGCTAAATATTTTCGTTCGATATGTGCGTTACCGACGCGAAGCTCATCTTCTGTTAGGTAAATATGAAGAGCAAGGCTCCTTCGAAGCCAGAGCGTGGCCGCCAAACCGAGCAAGAGCGCGATTAGACCGGTGAGGTCATTGAAGGCGGCCCATATGGAGACTGCTAGTGAGGCCAAGAGAAAGAATATGAATAAGAGGAGCCAAAAAGGTGGGCGAACCACCTCGGAGTACTCGTCAGTAAAGGTTTTTGCTGACTCCACGTGCTGACGCTATCCGATAATCAAGTAATCTTGAGCGTATGAGCAGGATTGCAAGTACGACCGCGCCTGAAGGTGCTGTGATTCCAACTCGACATCCGGAAGCGCCAGCTATCGGATCGCGAATTCCATCTCACTTTGCCCATTGCTATGGCTGCGGTGAATTGCACCCAACTGGCTTGCATCTCGTCGCCCATGCTGGCGATGGCGCAAATCTCACCGCTCAATTCACGGTGACGGAGAGTCACCAAGGCGCCCCTGGTCTAGCCCACGGCGGCCTCTTGTCCTGCGCATTTGATGAAGCTCTCGGCAAATTGATGTGGTTGATCCGCTCACCAGCAGTTACGGCGCGACTTGAAACTGATTTTCTCAAACCTGTTCCTATCGGGTCGACTCTTCATATAACCGCTCAAATCACAGGTCAGGTAAATCGAAAAGTTTATACAACGGCGGAAGGTCGACTCGATTCACCAGAGGGAGCGCTCGCTGTGACCGCTTCGGCGCTCTATGTGATCGTTCCGATGTCTCACTTCTTCACCAATGCGCCCGCGGCGTACGTGGATTACGTCTCCCAACGCCCAGAACTTCTCGAATTTGTCGATCCTGATTTCGAAATTAATCCATAGTGGTTGCAGTTCTCATCAAGCGTCTTGATGAAGGAGTTCCGCTTCCTTCTTATGCGAAGGGCGGAGATGCTGGTGCCGACCTCGCATCCCGTATCGATATCACTTTGGCGCCGGGGGGAGAGGGGCGCTCGTTCCCACAGGGATTTCGATTGCACTGCCAGATGGTTACGCAGCATTTGTGCATCCTCGCTCGGGTTTAGCAATCAAACATGGCGTATCGATGGTTAATGCTCCAGGCACGGTTGATGCTGGTTTCCGCGGTGAACTACAGATCATTTTGATCAATCACGATCCCGTAGAGCCAATCTCTTTCAAACGGGGAGACCGAATCGCACAATTGGTTATTCAAAAGGTAGAGCGGGCAGAGTTTGTAGAAGTTTCAGATCTTCCAGGGTCTGGACGCGGAGTCGGCGGTTTCGGATCAACGGGGAGAACAAGTGGAATCTGAAAACGAAAAGTCTGACAAAGCAAAGGTATTAGCCGCGCTAGGTGGAACTCGAGGGATACTCGATTCTGGTTTGCCATCCTTAGTTTTTCTCATTGCTTTCAATATCGTTCATGAACTTAAAGGTGCGGCATACGCCGCCGTAATAACGTCCGCGATTTTGGCCGTTATTCGATTGGCACGTAAAGACACTCTTCAACATGTTTTATCTGGATTCGTTGGCGTAGCAATCTGCGCACTGCTCGCACGAAAAACAGGCCACGCAGTTGATTTCTATTTGCCAGGCTTGATTATCAACGTTGCCTACGCCGCCGCCTATTCACTTTTAAATCTAATTGGCTTACCTCTACTTGGTTTAATCCTTGGCCCTGTACTTGGTGAGAACCTTGCTTGGAGAAACGTCCCCGCTCGCAAACGCGCATATATAAATGCTGGATGGCTCTGGGTTGGACTTTTCACATCGCGGCTAATCGTTCAATATCCGCTCTATAAGAGCGGCAATATCAATGCGCTCGGAACTGCCCGCTTGGTCATGGGTTATCCGCTATTTCTACTTACTGCCTGGGGATCCTGGCTCATCATTCGAGCTGTTCCATCGGTTCCCGTTACGAAAGCTGAATAAAACACTCTTTCAATTGCGCTTCAGCAGCTGCCGACGCGACAAAAAGTAATTCATCTCCTGCGCTAAATACATCGTGACCTCGCGCAGAGATAACTCGCCCATCTCTGACGATTGCTGCAAGAGTCGAATTTTCTGGAAGCGTTATTTCATCCACTGTCTTGCCAATGCACTTTGAACTATCAGGAAGTGTTAACTCCACAAGATTTGCTTCGCCTTTTCGGAAAGAGAAAAGTCGTACAACGTCGCCGACGCTAACTGCTTCTTCGACGAGTGCAGAAATAATGCGAGGCGTTGATACTGCGACATCGACTCCCCACGAAGAATCAAAGAGCCATTCATTTTTTGGATGATTGACTCGGGCCACAACTCTTGGAACGCCATATTCTGTTTTGCCGAGAAGTGAGGCAACTAAATTCACTTTGTCATCACCGGTTGCAGCGATGAGAACTTGGCAAGTATTTAACTTTGCATTATCGAGAGAAGTGATTTTCACATGCGTCGGCCATCAACCATTCAGCATTGGGAACGCTCTCTAACTTCAACGCTTTGGGATCGCGATCAATCAACAAGACTTGATGGCCACTGTCGAGCAACTCTTGAGCAATGGCTCGTCCAACATTTCCTGCACCAGCTATCGCAACTCTCATGATGCTTCCCCCGGAGAATGAGCGAGAGCTGCTTCGACGACTGCGACTTCACTTTCTTGCACAATTAAATGCACGAGGTCGCCATCTTGCAAAACTGTATGTTCATTTGGAATAAGTCCTTCGCCGAGTCTTGTCAGAAATGCAACGCGAGCCGGGGTGATATTTTCTATCAGAGTTACAGGATGTCCATACCAACTGCTGTCGACATGCATTTCGCAGAGTTGAATTGTTCCACTGGCATCTCGCCACTCTGAACGAGAACCCTCTGGCATCAATCTGCGCAAAATTTGATCGGAAGTCCAGAGCACCGTTGCGACGGTAGGAATTCCAAGACGTTGATAAATTTCTGCTCTACCTGGGTCGTAAATTCGAGCGACAACATTTTTTACGCCATATGTTTCGCGCGCTACTCGGGCTGCGAGAATATTGGAGTTGTCACCGTTACTCACTGCTGCAAAAGCATCGGCGATATCAATTCCTGCTTCTTTCAAAGTATCTCTATCGAATCCAACGCCGGCGATCGTTCGGCCATTGAAATTGGGACCGAGCCTGCGAAAAGCTTCGCGAGATTGATCAATAATTGCCACGGAATGGCCCGCTGCCTCTAGCTCTGTGGCTAAGGAAGAGCCGACGCGCCCGCATCCCATAATGACCACATGCACGGTTAAAACCTACACCACCCTTCGCCATAGGCTTGCTTCCTATGGCAATTCTTGGTTCGGAGACAGGTGAGGATTTCGATATTGGCCAAAGAGTTGTGGTTGATATCGAAAAAGTAGCCCACGGCGGTCACTTTATTGCTCGTCACAGTGGTCGAGTTTTCTTCGTCCGTCATGCACTTCCTGGCGAGAGAGTTGAAATCGAGATAACCAGTACTGGAAAAAGTTTTCTTCGCGCAGATGCTGTTTCAATTCTCTCTCCATCACCAGATCGCGTTGAACCGCTCTGTAAATTTTCAGGAGCAGGTCGTTGCGGAGGTTGCGATTTTCAACATATTTCTATTGCCCGTCAACGGAATTTGAAAGCTGATGTGGTGAAGGAACAATTTGATCGCATTGCAAAGATGGATATAGAAGTCATTGTCGAAGAAGTCGGTGAGCCACTGCATTGGCGAACTCGACTATCAAATGCGACAAACGAAGTAGGAAAAATCGGTTTCTATGCAATGAGGAGTCATCGCGTTGTTCCAATCGATGATTGTGTAATTGCAAGTAGCGCGATTGATTTCCCCTCTCTTGCTCAACGAAAATGGCCGAGCGAATCCCGCGTAGATATTTCAAGTAGTTCTACAGGAGATCGAACTATTGCGATTGCCAGCAATAAACGCGGATCACAAGCAAGAATCACAGAAGGCAAGAAAAGTAACTTTGAAGAGGTTTCAGGACACACTTTAGAAGTCAGCGAATCTTCATTTTGGCAGAGCCACGATTTGGCTCCTGAAACTCTCGTTGCTGCAGTTACTCCGTACTTTCGGGAAGGAGATCGAGTACTTGATCTTTATGGTGGAGTGGGTCTCTTCACTGCCGCTGCCCTTGATCTCATTGGTCCGAAGGGGAGCGTTGATCTCGTTGAATCGAGCGCCTCGGCGTGTGCCAATGCGCGCAGAAATTTTGAAAGTTATCCAAATGTGAAAATTCACCAGATAGATGTTGAAAAAGGGTTGAAGAAAATATCCGGCGCTGATGTGGTTGTACTTGATCCACCACGAGAAGGTGCTGGGAAGGAAGTTTTAGTGACAGTGGCAGCGTATGAACCACGGTCGATTGTCTATGTCGCCTGCGATCCAGCTGCTTTGGCGCGAGATTCAGCGTATTTGTTCGATTTGGGCTACGGGCTATCTCACCTGAGAGCTTTTGATCTCTTTCCTATGACTCACCATATTGAGTGTGTCGCTACCTTTGAACCTTCACAAAAGAGGGAAAGTAATGTATCTTGATGTCAAGATACTTTTGGAGAGGACAAGATGAGCATCAATTCATTTAGTGCTAAGAGCCAGATCACTGTTGCAGGAGAAAGTTATGAAATCTTTGACCTTGCGAAATTGCCAGCAGCTAGCACGCTTCCTTTCAGTCTGAAAATACTTCTTGAAAATCTCTTGCGCACTGAAGATGGCGCCAATATCACCGCCGCTCAAATTTCAGCCCTTGCGAATTGGGATCCAGAGCACCAGATCGATACTGAAATTCAATTCACTCCGGCTCGAGTCATTATGCAGGACTTCACTGGAGTGCCATGCGTCGTGGATTTGGCAACAATGCGTGAGGCCCTCGCAGAGTTAGGTGGAGATCCGGCGAAAGTAAATCCACTGGCACCTGCTGAATTGGTCATTGATCACTCTGTTGTTGCAGATTTTTTCGGTACACGAACTTCTTTTGAGCAAAATACAGATGTTGAATATGAAAGAAATCGCGAGAGATATCGCTTTCTTCGATGGGGACAGGGCGCTTTTGACGAATTTAAAGTTGTGCCTCCCGGGACGGGAATTGTCCACCAAGTAAATATCGAATTTCTTGCTCGAGTTGTTATGACTCGCGAAGTCGGAGGAGTGGCTCGCGCCTATCCAGATACTGTAGTTGGAACCGACTCTCACACCACGATGGTCAATGGTCTTGGAGTACTTGGTTGGGGCGTCGGTGGAATTGAAGCCGAAGCGGCGCTTTTGGGCCAGCCGGTATCGATGCTGATTCCTCGAGTCGTTGGTTTCAAGTTGAGTGGTCAATTGCCAGTTGGCACGACAGCGACAGACTTGGCGCTGACAATTACCGAGATGCTTCGTAAGCACGGAGTAGTTGGAAAGTTTGTGGAGTTTTATGGTTCAGGAGTTGCAGCAGTACCGATGGCCAATCGAGCAACGATTGGAAATATGAGCCCAGAATATGGCTCGACGTGCGCGATTTTCCCGATTGATGAAGAGACTCTTCGCTACTTGCGATTGACGGGTCGATCAGAGGATCAAGTTGCTTTAGTAGAGGCATATGCAAAGCGACAGGGACTTTGGCACGACCCATTGCTTTCACCGCGGTATTCAGAACACTTGGAGCTCGATCTCTCGACCGTTGTGCCTTCTATCGCTGGACCAAAGCGTCCACAAGATCGCATTTCTCTTGATAAATCGAAGAGAGCTTTGGAAGATATTTTGCCGTCCTATCTCACGGCAAAGACAACTCGAAGTGCCATTGATATCAAAGTAAATGACAAGGCAACGACCATTAAAAATGGAGATGTCGTTATTGCCTCCATTACCTCTTGTACAAATACATCCAATCCTTCAGTCATGATTGGCGCAGCTCTCTTAGCTAAGAAAGCCGTGGAGAAAGGGTTGCACTCCAAGCCATGGGTGAAAACTACTTTGGCGCCAGGTTCCAAAGTAGTTACTGACTATTACGACCGAGCAGATCTCACTCAATACATGGAGAAATTGGGATTCAACTTGGTCGGATATGGATGCGTGACTTGCATTGGAAATTCTGGACCGCTACCAGTTGAAATTAGTAAAGCTGTTAATGAAAATGATCTCGCAGTCACGGCTGTTCTTTCTGGTAATCGAAATTTCGAAGGTCGTATTAGTCCAGATGTGAAAATGAATTATTTGGCATCTCCTCCACTTGTGGTCGCATATGCACTTGCCGGAACTATGGATCATGATTTTGAAGTCGACTCTCTCGGAAGTGACCAAAATGGAAATCCCGTTTATTTACGAGATATCTGGCCAACGAGTGAAGAAATTGCCGACGTTGTTGAATCATCGATTTCTTCATCGATGTTCACAAAAGACTATTCGAGCGTCTTTGATGGTGATCACCGATGGAAATCACTTGATACACCAACAGGGAAAACTTTCGATTGGGAAGCGAACTCAACTTACGTTCGAAAGCCCCCATACTTTGATGGAATGTCAGCAAACCCAAGTCCTGTAACTGACATTGTCGGAGCGCGAGTTCTTGCAATCCTTGGCGACTCAGTAACCACTGATCACATTTCTCCAGCAGGAAATATCAAAGCTGATTCGCCGGCAGGTAAGTACCTCGTCGAGAATGGTGTTGATCGAAAAGATTTCAACTCCTATGGATCTCGTCGCGGAAATCACGAAGTAATGATCAGAGGAACTTTTGCAAATATCAGATTGAAGAACCTTTTGCTCAATGGAGTTGAAGGTGGTTTTACTCGCAACTTCATAACTGGAGAAGAACCTGTCACTATTTATGATGCATCGGTTGCATATCAAGCGGCAAATATCCCTCTAGTTATTTTTGCAGGCAAAGAATATGGATCGGGTTCATCTCGAGATTGGGCAGCTAAGGGAACTGCTCTTCTTGGAGTCAGAGTTGTCATCGCAGAATCCTTTGAAAGAATTCACCGTTCCAACTTAATTGGTATGGGAGTTCTGCCACTTCAATTTAAAGTTGGAGAGACTGCTGCCTCACTTGGTTTGACCGGATCGGAAACTTTTAGCGTAACGGGCATTGAAGCGCTCAATACGGGTGGAGTTCCTAGTGAAGTGACTGTCACGGCGGATGGGAAAAAGTTCACCGCGCTAGTACGAATTGATACTCCAGGTGAAGCGGATTACTACCGCCACGGTGGAATTATGCAATACGTACTACGTTCGTTGCTTTCGGACTAACTCTCATACACTTGGCGGGTGCTTGAGTCGATTTCATCCCCAAAGGATTTGGCGACTCTCACTCTCGAACAACTTGATCTCCTTGCAGAGGAAATACGTAAATTCCTCATCGAGAAAGTTTCAAAGACTGGTGGACATCTAGGTCCCAATCTCGGCGTTGTGGAATTGACTCTTGCGATTCATCGCACCTTTGATTCTCCAAAAGATGTTGTGCTCTTTGATACAGGTCATCAGTCCTACGTTCACAAAATTTTGACGGGGCGAATTTCTGGATTTGATTCCTTGCGACAACGTGGTGGGCTTTCTGGCTATCCAGATCGCAAGGAAAGTGAGCATGACGTTATTGAGAATTCCCATGCTTCCACTGCACTTTCATGGGCAGATGGCATTTCGCACGGTTTCGCTCTACAAGGTCGGACAGATCGATTTGTCGTTGCAGTTGTTGGAGATGGTTCCTTAACTGGGGGAATGGCATGGGAAGCTCTTAACAATATTGCGGCCACCGATAGACGCAATCTCGTAATTGTCGTGAATGACAATGAACGCTCATATTCGCCCACAATTGGTGGACTTGCATCCCACCTTTCAACTCTGCGAGTGACGCAAGGATATGAACGCTTTCTTGAGTGGGGCAAAGATATGCTCCATAAAACTCCAGTGGTGGGAATTCCGATTTACGAAACACTCCACGGAATGAAAAAAGGCATAAAGGATATTGTCGCTCCTCAAGGTTTATTTGAAGATCTTGGAATCAAATACTTAGGTCCTATAGATGGACATGACATTGGTTCGTTGGAGAAGGCGCTCTCAGTTGCGAAGAGTTTTGGCGGACCGGTACTCGTACACGCCATCACTGAAAAAGGTCGCGGCTATACGCCGGCACTTGAAGACGAGGACGAGAAATTTCACGCCATCGGAATTCTTGATCCCGAAACTGGAATCCCAGTTTCAAACGGTGGAACGCCATGGACAAAGATTTTCTCTGATGAATTGGTCGCTATCGGAAAGCAACGAAAAGATATTGTCGCCATTACTGCAGCAATGATGGGACCGACTGGGTTAAGTGAATTTCAGAAATATTTTCCAGAGCGAACTGTCGATGTTGGTATTGCAGAACAACACGCTGTGACCAGCGCGGCAGGATTAGCCTTTACAGGAATGCATCCAGTGGTTGCTCTCTACTCGACTTTTCTCAATAGAGCATTTGATCAATTGCTTCTCGATGTTGCGCTCCACAAAGCCGGCGTAACTTTCGTTCTAGATCGCTCAGGTATAACCGGAGATGACGGCCCATCGCACAACGGAATGTGGGATCTGGCGCTGGCTGGAATCGTGCCGACTTTGCGCATTGCCGCTCCTCGCGATGGTGCGAGGTTGCGAGAATTGTTAGGTGAGGCGATTCTAGTCAAGGATGCTCCGACTTTGCTTCGCTTCCCCAAGGGTAAAGTTCCTGAAGATATTGATGCAATTGAACGAAGAGATGGAATCGATTTTCTCTTCAAAGGTAGCGCCACAGATATTTTGATAGTGAGCGTTGGAGCTTTTGCTCATCTCTCTGTAGATGCTGCAAAGAAAGTCGATTCATCGAGTCGTGGAACCACAGTCGTTGATCTTCGATGGGTTAGTCCAATTCCAGAACCACTTATCAATTTAGCTCGAGAGTATTCGCAGATTGTTGTCATTGAGGATGGAATTCGCCATGCGGGGATAGCGAGTACCTTGTCGGAGAAATTCCGAGAAGAAGGGATCTCGATTCCGATTCACTCATTTGGAATCCCGCTTCAATTTATTTCGCACTCAAAACCGGCTGATGTTTTGAAGGATTTAGGGCTAACCGTTGATCAATTCGTTGAGCAACTCAACTCGCTAGGGAAGTGAAGCAACGCCTCTTTCGTGGAATCTCTTTCCAGTAATTGATTCACTAATACCTTCGCGATCGAGGTAGGGAAGTATTCCTCCCAATATGAGGGGCCATCCAGCGCCGAGCAACATACAAAGATCAATTTCTGCAGGTGATGAAACAACCTGTTCATCAAGCATCATGCGCGCTTCCTCTGCCAAGGCGGTGAGCGCACGTAGTCGAACTTGTTCAGCCGTAGATGGCGCAGTTCCTTTTTCGACAAGGGCAATAGCCTCAGGATTTGGAACGAACTTTCCCTTGTCATCTTTGATATAGAACTGTTTGACTCCGCTAGAAACTAAACGCTGCATCGTAGGAGAGATTCGATATCTCGGACCTAGATTCTTGTTAAGAGTTTCAGCGACATGAAGTGCAACACCTGGTCCGACCAATCCGAGTAATTCGAATGGCGTCATGGGGAACCCAACGGCGCGCATCGCATTGTCAGCGACATCTACTGGTGTTCCTTCATCGACGGCATCGGTGATCTCGCCCATGAATCTCGTGAGTAAACGGTTCACAACAAATCCAGGCGCATCCTTTGCGATCACCATTGTTTTCTTCAACTCTTTACCGACGGCTACTGCAGTCGCTGTTGTTGCATCATCGGTTTTGCTTGTACGGGCAATTTCCAGCAGAGGCATTACAGCAACTGGATTGAAGAAGTGAAAACCTACGACTCTTTCGGGATTTGTCATTCCCTCTGTCATGGCTTCTACTGATAGCGAGGAGGTATTTGTCGCCAATACACATTCAGGAGCGACTATCTTCTCCAACTTTTTGAAGAGTTCTTGCTTGAGCGATAACTCTTCAAATATTGCTTCAATGATGAAATCACAGCCAGCAAATGCGCTCTGATCAACTGAACCAGAGATCAGTAAGGAGAGTCGCGCGGCGGACTCTTGCGAAAGTCGTTTCTTCTCTACAAGTTTTGCGAGTTCGTTTCGAACCCAAGCAACGCCTTTGTCGACTCGCTCTTGATCAAGGTCGGTCATAACTACAGGAACCTTCAAATTGCGGACGAGGATTAGCGCGAGTTGAGATGCCATGAGTCCTGCGCCAACAACGCCAGCTTTTGTAACTTTGCGAGCCAGAGCTGGCTTGGGTGCTCCTTCAACTTTTTTACGTTTCTTCTGAATTAGATTGAATGCATATAGTGATGCTCGAAGCGCATCACTCATCACTAAATCTGCGAGAGCTTGATCTTCAGCATCAAAACCTTGCGAGCGAGAAGCTGTGCGAGATTCACCAATCAGCCTAATCGCCTGAGTTGGAGCCGCTATCTCCGCGCCGCCATATTTCTTGAGGGCAGCAGCTTTGCCTTGCGCCAGTGCACTTTCCCACGTGGAATCTTGAGAGTGATCGGCTCTTTCAATTTTCAACGTTCCACTTAAGACCTTGGCGACAAATCTAACGGAATTTTCCAAGAAATCGGCTGGTTCAAATACTGCATCAACGACTCCAAGTTGAAGCGCCTCATTTGATTTCATCATGGTGTTGTTGTTGAGCGCATTGAGCACAATGACTTTTACTGCCGCCTCTGGTCCGATCAATTGCGGCAGAAGTGTTGCGCCACCCCACCCAGGAAGTAGTCCAAGGAAAACTTCTGGCAAGGCAGTTAGTGCAGTAGTTGCCAAAGTTCTATATTTGCAATGTAGACCAACTTCGAGTCCACCGCCGAGCGCCAATCCATTGATTAATGCAAAAGTAGGAATATCAATCTCGCCTAAACGACGAAAAACGTCGTGGCCGAGTTTTCCAAAGTTCAGTGTTTGTGATCGATCTGAAACTCCAGCGACTCCACTCAAATCTGCACCTGCTGCGAAGATGTAGGGCTTGCCCGTTATAGCGATGGCAGATGGTTTGCGTTCAACTGCCGCAGTAATTGCCGCATTTAGTTCGGTGAGTGATTGAGGTCCAAATGTATTGGGACGGTTGTGATCTTCGCCGTTATCTAAAGTGATAAGTGCCAAAGTTCCATCAAAGCCAAAAGCTTTTAAGTCGATATCCCGAACGAAGGCGTGCGTTACTACTTCATCTGTTGTCGCCATGTTATTTCTTTCCCGATCCATTCCAATGTGGATTTTCCCAGATGACAGTTCCGCCCATTCCCAGACCGATACACATCGTCGTGATTCCGTAACGAACTTCAGGGTGCTCTTCAAATCCGCGTGCGAGATTAATCATTAGGCGCACTCCAGATGATGCGAGTGGATGACCAACAGCAATTGCGCCTCCATAGAGATTTACCTTTGGATCATCATCAACCAAACCAAAGTGATTGAGGAAAGCAAGAACTTGAATTGCAAATGCTTCATTTATTTCAATCAATCCAATATCGGCAATTGTTAAGCCAGCTTTGGCGAGCGCCTTAATAGTTGATGGCACTGGTCCGAATCCCATTACTTCTGGTTCAACACCTGCAAAGGCAAATGTGACAAGGCGTGCCTTGATTGGAAGCCTTAATTCCAACGCACGTTCTTCACTTGCAATGATCGAAGCAGTTGCACCGTCATTGAGCCCTGCTGCATTTCCTGCAGTCACACGACCTGCTGGACGAAATGGAGTCTTGAGTCCTGCCAGTCCTTCAAGAGTGGTGGATGGTCGCGGTGGTTCATCTACAGTTGCCATTCCCCAACCGAGTTCGCTACTTCTCGTGGCAACGGGAATGAGATCTCGTTGAATCTTTCCTTGCGCATAGGCTTCTGCAGTTTTGCGTTGTGAATGAAATGCGTATTCGTCAGCTCTTTCCTTTGTAAGTTCAGGGAATCGATCATGCAACCGCTCTGCAGTCGCACCCATAGCGAGCGCATCTTGATCAACGATTTTTTCTGCTAGATATCGAGGATTTGGATCTAGCCCTTCACCAATTGGATGGCGACCCATATGTTCGACTCCACCAGCGATGCCCAATTCATATGCGCCAAAGGCAATCGCTCCTGCAATTGTTGTCACGGAAGTTAAGGCACCTGCGCACCATCGATCAACGGAGTAACCAGGAACTGAGATTGGTAGTCCAGAGAGCAGAGCAATGCTTCGACCCAAATTCATTCCTTGATCACCCGATTGGGTAGCGGCAGCTATTGCCATATCATCGATACTCGCCGGCTCCACCCTAGGGTTGCGTTCGAGTAGCCCTCGAACTGCGCGAACCATCAAATCATCGGCTCTGACTTCTGCGAAGAGACTCCCCGCTTTTCCAAAGGGGGTGCGAACTGCGTCGACAAGCACGACTGAGCGAGACATAGAGATACCTTCCTGATGGAACATCCCAAATCTATTACCTGACTATGTAAGGTTACTCGCGAGTAGGCGAAAAGGAAATTACGCCTCAGTCGTTTGTAGCGGCCTCTATTTCCTCTGCTGGCGGTGAAATAGGCGCAAGTGGTTGGGTTTGAAGGAGAGCGTTGGCCAGAATCGGAGCGAGGAGTTGGGATTGCCATGGACGTGCGCCGAGTTCGGTGAGAGCATGTGCAACGCCAGCGACATCGAGAACTTCAGTGGAACCACTTGGTGGGTTCCAGCAAATCTTTCTCACAATTTCTGGACTGATCAGATTTTCAGGCGGAATTTCCAACTTTGCACTCTCTTCGTCGATGCCAAATCGGGCATGGGAGAGTGGAGCAAATTTCGTTGGATATTTCTCTTTCCATAACTTCATAGGAGGCATTGTTTCTGCACCAGAACGTAACTCTGGCCACTCACTTTCTGGCAGGGCAATACCAACTTCAATGGCATCAAGCCAGAGATGCGCATTTTCCATCCAACGCGCTCGCGCCCCCAGGGGCCGAAGAACTTTTTCCAGCTCACGTTGAGTCTTGGGAGCGGCAATTGCCAATTCAACAATCGCAGAATCACTGAGCAGTTTACTTGGCGCGACATCTCTATCTCGAGCAATGTCATCCCTTGCATGCCAGAGAGAACGAATTATTGCGAGTACGTTCCTTTTCTTTACTCGATGCATTCCTGAAGTGCGTCGCCATGGATCTTTTCTTTTCTCCGAAGGTGGTGCCTTCAAAATTGCATCAAACTCTTCTTCTGCCCACGACAATTTTCCTTGAAGAGAAAGTAGTTCAGCCATTTTTTCTCGAAGTTCAATCAGGAGTTCGACATCAAGAGCTGCGTAAGTGAGCCACGCAATTGGTAACGGCCTAACTGACCAATCCACTGCGCTATGTTCTTTTGCCAAAGTTCTTCCGAGCAACGTTTCGACTAACGCACCAAGTCCTACTCGCGGAAGTCCGGCAAGTCGACCACCGAGTTCAGTATCAAATAATTTTATTGGCGAAATTCCAACTTCTCTCAAGCACGGTAAATCTTGAGTGCTTGCATGCAAAATGACTTCATTTGTATTGATGAGTTCATTAAGAGCTACAAAAAGTTGGTGTTGTCCTGCGACCATAAATGGAATGGGGTCAATTAAATGAAGTCCACCATCTTGCCTTTTGATTTGAATGAGATAGGCCCGCGAACTGTATTTGTATCCAGATGCTCGTTCTGCATCAACAGCAAATGGGCCAGTACCTTGCAAAAGTTTGGCAATGGCAGATTCGAATTCTTCCACCGTTGAAATGACATCAGGTGTGCCTTCTTCTGGAGCCAGAAGTGGAGTTGGTTCTGTCATCGACTAGTTGCGACCTCGACCCGTGGATAAACGGGGAGGTGATGAAATTGAGGTGACTCCTTCAGGGATAGGAGCCAAGCCAGCAAGTTCGCCAATCAAGGTGCACCATCCATCAATATGCGCTCTGATCTCCTCAGATTTTTCGATGATAGGAGTCCAAGAGGCGCGAATTTCCATCTCCGCTTCATCGCTGCGTGCAGACAATTTCCCAAAAGAAGAACTCGCCACTCTCGTCACCGTGCCACTAGCGGCAGTGAATCGGCATTGATTGCTCTGAAGTGATTCCAATAACCAATTCCATCCAACTTCTGGGAGTAGGGGATCTTCTTGCATCATGATGTCGACATCAGCACGAATAAATGTCACACAACGATATTCACCTTCCCACGTATCTTGTCCACCTGGTTCGTGAAGCAAGACGAATCTCCCAGATGCGACTTCATCCTCTGAATCACCGAGGAGTCCATTACTTACATCGGCAGAAAATGCAAAAGCGTAGGCTGCAAGTTTTTGTGGAGCGGGAACTTCTTCCAAAACTATTTCTGCACGGGGTTTAAAACTTCGAAGGACCTCAGATATTTTTTGAAAATCTTGCGCTTCCACTGCTTAAATCTAAAGAGTAAGAACTCTCAATAGTGGGAGGCAGGGCGGTAACCTAGAGCGATGGCCATCCTTCTTGCCCTATTTTCAAGTATTTTATGGGGGAGTTCTGATTTTGAAGGCGGTCGACTCTCAAAAAGATTTCCCGCCATTGCCGTATTGGGTGCGTCCCAGGCCATTGGCCTGCTCTTTGGAATCTGTATCGTCATCGCAACCGGAGAGTGGCGCGCAGTTGCCTTTGGAGCCGAAGGATATTTCGCTTCTGCAATCGTTGCAGGAATTGCCGGTTACTTAGGTTTAGTTTTTCTCTATGCAGGTTTAGCAACTGGTCGAATGGGAGTTGTCTCTCCCATTAGTTCGCTCTGTGCAATCGTTCCTGTAACTGTCGCACTCGTTGGTGGCGAGCATTTATCACTTGCAAAAAGTGTTGGTGTGGGTATCGCACTCGTTGGCGCTTTCTGCGCAAGCGGACCAGAAATTGGTAATGGCCTAACGCTTCGCCCAGTTCTCTATGCAGTCGGTGCTGCTTTGGGATTTGGCGCAGCGTTGAATTTCATGGCACAAGGATCAGAATCAAGTGCGCTGATGACAATGGTGACAATGCGCGCTGCGACTTTCCTCATAACTTTGAGTATTGCTGTGAAATTTCGAAGCGTTGGCAATTTGAGCAGACGTGAATTGCCAAAGTTAATTTTCATTGGCATTGCGGATTTTCTTGCAAATGTTTTGGTAGGAATGGCATCTACTCGCGGACCTGTTTCAGTCGTAATGGTCCTGGGTTCTCTATTTCCCATCATGACGGCAGTGCTTGCTTTTAAGTTTTTGCACGAGAGGCTTCATCGCGTTCAATATCTTGGAATTGCCTTTGCTGTGGCGGGGGTCGCAATTATTTCTGCCTCCGCTTAATTAGGAGTGATTGGTTGTGTGCATTCGTACAGAATCGTCTCGCCACCCAAATCCTTAATTTCAACCTGTGAGAAGTAGGCAAGGAGTTCAGGGATCACGACTTTCTTTTCTCCTCCAACTCGAGGAGTCACAGTGAGATTGAGTTGATCTATTTTGCCGGCGGCCAATAACAAGGTGAGGAAATCAGCACCACCTTCTACGGTGACTCTTTGGCCGAAAATTTCTTCGGCTTTGTCGACTGCCGAAGCTGGTGACATATTCCACCAGTGGGATTGCGGATTGACTTCCAATAGCGCTGGATGTTGATGAGAAACAATCACGAGCGGGCATGGAGTTTTTCCATAGGACTCACGTTGAGCCGTTTTGCCGCCAATGATTATGCAATCACTTTGGCGTCGCCGAGCGAGGAATTCTTTATGATCTTCAGGTGTGCTTAACGCCGTGGAAGAGTTATTGAGAACGCTCGATCCGTCGGCGCCAACGACCAAGGCAGCGGTAACCATTTCTGAACAGTAATGTCAGTGCTCTCCTTTAACCTCGTCGCATGATCATTGATTGTGCCTCGTGTGTAGTGCGAGATATTGCCTGCTCTGATTGTGTTGTCACCGCTTTTTTGGATATGCCGACTGTAAAGAGAGAACTTCCTGAGGAGA
The DNA here is from genome assembly GCA_037200085.1 of Actinomycetota bacterium. GTDB lineage: Bacteria > Actinomycetota > Actinomycetes > Nanopelagicales > Nanopelagicaceae > QYPT01. The sequence goes on along the minus strand of JBBCHT010000008.1, from coordinate 8,753 downwards.
CTATGGAAGCTATAGAACTCCTCTCTTCACGCGGTTTGATCGCTCCGATGCGCTTTAAAGGCGCAGTTCAGGGATAATTCGCAGAATTATTGGACTTTACAAAGTTGAGAGGCGACCCTTCCTGCCATTAGCCTGACCAGATGAATTTTCCCTCTGGCCGTTTTTTTCGTGCCCTGGGACGTTCAGCAGGTATCGCAGCCATCGCCGCCCCGCTCTTTTTGACTCCGGCAAGCGCTGATCAATCCCTTCAGGATGTTCAAAACCAGATATCTCGCCTGCAGCAAGATGCCGCCTCGGCTGCCGAAGGTGCGCAGAGCGCCAAAGTTCAACTCACCCAGTTGACTCATGCCCTAACAGGAATTCGCAGGCAAGCTGCCGCTCAAGGTCAAACAGTTGCTCAACTGCGAAAATCTTTGGGAGCGATTGCCGTTGAGCAGTACACAAGCGGAGGACTTGGACAAGGACTCGAACTTCTCTTCTCCTCAAATCCCTCTCTTTATCTTTCGGCTGCTGGATCACTCGATGCCGTGACTCGAAGAAAATCAATCCAACTTCGCAAATATGCTGCAGCTCAACAACGGCTCAACGCCTCGACTTTGACGGTCAATGACAAACTCGCGCTCGTTCGTGCAACTCGCGCTCGCTTGATCTCCCAAACTGCGCAAGCTAATGCCAAATTGGCCGAAGTTGAGAAAGTGCTGTCAAAGCTTAAGAAAAGCGATCGACTTCGACTCGCCAGATTGACTGCGCAAGCAAATGCTAGAGATCAGCGATCTTCGGTGAAGTTCGCCAAAACTGTCGGCAGTACTTCAGGTCGAGGTGGAATCGCTTTGAGATTTGCGTTGAAACAACTCGGCGACAGATACGTCTTCGGCGCTGCTGGATTGGTCTATTGGGATTGTTCTGGATTAACGATGATGGCCTATCGACAGGCCGGCGTCTCCCTGCCTCACTCAGCCGCGGCGCAATCCAATTACGGTAAGCGAGTGCCACTCAATCAACTAATGCCGGGGGATATTGTTTTCTTCGGTTCACCAATTTCGCACAATGGAATTTATCTAGGTGGCGGTCGCATGGTTGATGCGCCTCACACTGGAGCGCGAGTACGTGTAGAGCCTTTTGGTACTTACTTTGGCGGGTTACGTTTTGTCGCAGCTCGTCGATTCTGATTTCTTCCTCAATAATCACTAGATGAAGAAAGTTCTTTTCGTAACCAATGACTTTGGTCCCCGCGCTGGAGGCATCGAAACTTTCATCATTGGATTGATTGAACGCCTTCCGAAAAATAGCGTCACTGTTTATACCTCCCGACAAGATTCGACAGATGAGTACGACAAAAAATGGAGAGAAGATTACGGAGTAACAGTCCTGCGCGATCGGGCGAAAATCCTGCTTCCTACGCCGCGAGTATCGAGAAATCTATCTAGGGTGGCGAAATCGCTAAATCCAGAGATTGCATGTTTTGGCGCTGCTACACCACTTGGTCTATTAGCTCCAACTTTGCGGCGCCAAGGCGTAAGTCGAATAGTTTCGCTCACGCATGGTCATGAAGTTTGGTGGGCAAAGGTATTTCCCTTCAATTTAGCGATGAAGCGCGTTGGAAGTGTTCTTGATTCCTTGAGCTATTTGGGTGAATTTACGCGGCAGGCAATTGGGAAGTCACTTACGTCAAAGTCGCAAAAGGCGATGGTTCGCATTGCTCCAGGTATCGATGTTGATCACTTTCGTCCAACAGAGAGCTCAATTCAACTGAGGAGAGATTTGAATTGTGAAGACAAGGCGGTCATCGTAAGTGTCGGTCGCCTAGTACATCGAAAGGGTCAAGATCGATTGATTGAAGCTCTGCCAAAAATAAGAGCGAAAGTTCCAAATGTTCATCTCCTACTGATCGGCAAGGGTCCCTATCGCGAACATCTACAAGATCTCGTGAAGAAAAATGGAGTCCAAGATTGTGTAACTTTTATAGGTCGACTTACCTATGACGAACTACCTGCATACATCGGAGTTGGCGATCTCTTTGTTATGCCTTCACGTTCACGCTTCTTCGGTTTAGAAGTTGAAGGTTTGGGAATTGTCTACTTAGAAGCCAGTGCATGTGGAGTTCCCGTCATCGCTGGAAAATCCGGGGGAGCACCTGATGCAGTTGATGAAGGTATTACAGGGATCGTTGTCGATGGAACAGATATTGATGCGATAGCGGCGAGTACATCGAAGTTACTTCTGGATAAAGAGTTGGCGCGCTCGATGGGCGAAGCTGGGAGAACCTGGGTAGTGGCCAATTGGTCGTGGACACATTGGTCCAAGAAATTTAATGAATTCTTAGGAATCTAAATCAATCCGTGGTGTAGTCCGATTACAACTGCCTCAGTTCGATTCTTTACTCCAAGTTTTTCGTAGATGTGAGATAGGTGACTCTTAACAGTTGTCTCTGAAATAAAGAGAGAAGTTGCAATCTGCGCGGAAGTTTTTCCGAATCGCAGATAATCCAAAACTTGAATTTCTCGCGGTGATAGCGAGAACCCATGACTTCTCTGGGAGATCGCGCTCTGTAATCCATGTGCTGAAAAACTCTCGGGCGATTGATATGCGATTTCCACTGCGCGAACAAGTTCGTCGATCGGAGCAGTTTTAAGAACATAAGCGCTTGCACCAGCTTCCAACGAAGCGAGAAGGAGTGAAGATTCTTCGTTCATTGTCAGTACGACGATTCCAATGGATTTGGAAATTCCTCGACACCACGTCACTATCTCGAGGCCATTTCCATCAGGCAAGTTGAGGTCAACAATGATGACGTTGGGAGAGGTGTGGGCAATTTGGGCGAGTGCTTCACCTTTGCTCGACGCTTCTCCCACAACTTTTATATCGACGCTTTCTAGCGCGTTGCGAACCCCGGCACGAATGAGATTGTGGTCATCTACAATCAGAACTGTCAGTTTCTCTTTCGTCACGTCGTTTGTGAAAATAGAAGTTTTGTCACTGTTTCATCTCCAACTCTTGTCCTCGTAAGAGTTGCTGCAATGAGTTTTACTCTTTGCTCAACGCTCTGGATTCCATACCTATCGTTCTTTTTGACGATTTCTCCCTCTCCATCATCCTCAATGGTGAGTGAGATCTCTTTGTCAACGAGTTCGAGCGATACTGAAATGGAAGTTGAATTCGCATGTTCGACAATATTGCGAATAATTTCGGTGAAAATTTTGATGACTTGGTAGGCGATTTCAGATTCAAGTTCGATTGCGAGATCGTCAGTAAATGTCGCACCGCTGATTTCACTAATCTTTCGAATATTGTCAACGAAGTCAACTCCATTATTTGCTGGCAATTCGTGAATTTCATTTCGAACTTTATTGATGAGTTCATCAATATGAAAACGGATTTTTCTGATCTCGACACGTGTTTCAGCGGGTGTTGAAGCGCGACCTATGACCAGATCTACGGCATAACCGAGCGCCACTAAGTCTTGGGCAATGCCATCATGAAGTTCTCGAGCTAGGAGCGTTCTATCGCTATGCGTCATCTACTCCGCTATTGGTACAGCGCTTCGATCTCGTTAGCGAACTCTTTAGCAACCACGTGGCGCTTGATTGATAATTTGGCAGTAAGTTGCCCGCCGGCAATCGTGAAATCAACGGGCAAAATTCTAAATTTACGAATAGATTCGGCGCGACTTACCGCTTTATTGGCTTCATCGACAGCAGTTTGAATAACTGCGTTGAGATCCGGATCTTGTGCCAAGTCGGCGATTGTGGCGAAATCTTTTTTATGGATTGCAATCCATGGCTTGAGCGCATCAGTATCCAAAGTTACAAGTGCAGCGATGAAGGTTTTGTTGTCTCCGACAAACCATGCACTGACTCACAAGCGGATGTGCTCGTAGGCGATCTTCCAATACGGCGGGCGCCACATTCTTTCCACCTGATGTAACGATGAGTTCTTTCTTGCGCCCAACGATAAATAGAAATCCATCGTCATCAATTCGTCCCAAGTCACCCGATCGGAACCAACGATCCTCAGTGAAAACTTCCGCGTTCGCACTCTCATTTTGCCAATATCCACGCATGACAATTGGACCTTTGATAAGAACTTCGCCGTCGCTATCGATTTTGATCGATGTTCCTGGAATTGGGCGACCAACTGAACCTATGCGCACATGATCACTTAAGTTAAGCGTTGCACCAGCTGTAGTTTCGGTAAGTCCATAGCCTTCAAGAATTCGGATACCTGCGCCTCGATAAAAGTGGCCAAGTCGTTCGCCAAGTGGAGCACCACCTGAAATTGCAGCTTCGACTCTTCCGCCCATTCCAGCGCGGATTTTTGAAAAGACCAATTTGTCGAATACAGCATGCTTTATGCGAAGAATGGGCGAGACTTTTCCTCGATCAAGCGCCTCGCTAAATTGAATCGCTACCGCTGCTGCTTTCCGAAAAATTGCACCTTTACCTGCGGCCTCTGCTCTTGCTTCGGATCCGTTGTAGATTTTTTCAAATATTCGCGGCACCGCCAGTACAAATGTTGGTCTAAAGGAGTTGAGGTCAATCGCCAATTTCCCAACAGGGTCGCTGCAATGTGCCATATGCAGCCCTGAGCGAATCGCCCCAATTTGGACCATTCGTCCGAAAACGTGTGCGATAGGCAAGAAGAGAAGAGTCGAGCCGCCCGGTTTCAAAAATAAATCTGGAGCGCCTTGAACGACATTTCCACACTCCGCTAGAAAATTTCCGTGTGTAAGTTGAACACCCTTTGGACGTCCAGTAGTTCCAGAGGTATAGATGAGAGTAGCTAGCGTGTCAGGAACGAGTGCGTTTCTTCGGCGATCAATTTCATCATCGGAAACAGAAGCGCCAGCTTTGCTCAATTCATGCATCGCTTCTTCAGTAATCGTCCACAATTTATTTGTGTGACTTGGCAAAACGGGAGTAACTAAATCTCTATGTGCTGGAGTTTCCACGACAATGGCCACAGCACCCGAATCACTAAGAATCCATTCAACTTGTTCCGCAGATGAAGTTTCAAAGATTGGTACGACGCAACCACCTGCAAACCAAATGGCAAAATCCAAAATGGTCCACTCATAACGAGTGCGCGCCATAATGGCCACACGATCTCCGATATTGATTCCTGATGCGATAAGTCCTTTTGCAGTTGCGCGAACTTCGGCTTCAAATTCTCTCGCCGTTACGCTCTGCCATCCTTGTCCGACAGGACGAGAAAGCATGATGCGCTCTGGTTCAAACCAGGCTCTTTCGGCAACAAGATTTGTGAGATTTCCTGCCGTTGCGGCAGGCTCCAGTGCTGGAACTGTCACTTCATTCATGCCTCCAACGCTAGCGCGACTGAGCGCATTACGGGAGGGGGTAGCCTTTGCGCCATGACAGATATGACAAGCAGTTCTATTTCCATCGATGCTCCGCACGAAAAAGTCGAGGAACTTCTCTTTGATATTGCCGCTTACCCAACGTGGTCTTCAAGTATCAAATCTGTTGAAGTCCTTGAACGAGACTCAGAAAACCGTGTGACATCGGCAAAGCTGCTCATTGATGCGGGAATGATGAAAGATCGAGTTTCCCTTGACTATGACTGGAGTTCTGCTCCGAAAAATTTGAGTTTTTCCATGACAGATGCAGACCTACTTACTGCTATGGAAGGCGCTTATAAAATTTCCGAAGTAGATGAAGATACGACCGAAGTGACGTACCAACTTCATGTTGATATTTCGATGCCGATCCCAGCGATCATGCGTCAAAAGGCGGAAAAAGCAACGATTGACGCCGCTCTTCAACAATTGAAAACACGAGCGGAAGCGTAAGCGACTCATTTATGGCCTATTCGATTGGCGTTGATGTTGGCGGCACCAAAGTTCTTGGAGGAGTTGTCGATGAGTCAGGCAAAGTGTTGGCTCACGCTCGACGTGATACTCCTCGACAAGGTGGCAAAGCCCTAACGCAAGCCATCGCCGATGTTGCGCTCGAACTCATGAGCGCACATGAAATTTCTTCCGTGGGTGTATCGGCCGCCGGTTTTGTTTCCTCTGATAGAAAAACGATGTTAGCAACACCAAATATCGCTGACTGGAATGGCGTAAATCTTGATGCCGAATTGCGCGCGCTAATTAACGTCCCTTTAGTAATTGAAAATGATGCCAACGCTGCTGCGTGGGGTGAAGCTCGATTTGGTGCAGGGATAAATCAAGATCACTTGATGCTGCTCACCATCGGTACCGGTATTGGCGGAGGCGTTGTTGTCGATGGAAATCTCTATCGCGGAGCTTTTGGAGTAGCTGCGGAATTTGGTCATATGCGCGTCGTACCGGAAGGACACCTTTGCGGATGTGGCGCACGTGGATGTTTTGAACAATATGCATCAGGAAATGCTCTACTGCGTCATGCACGCGAAGCAATAAATGCATCACCAGAAGTCGCGCGAAATTTATTGTCGTTGGGTGATGGAACTGTCGCTGGACTTACAGGTAAACACATTACGGATGCAGCACGCCAAGGAGATGCCGTTGCACTTGCAGCATTTAATACAACTGCTCAATGGCTCGGTGCAGGAATTGCATCTCTCGCTGTCATTCTCGATCCCGCATGTGTTGTGATTGGTGGGGGAGTAATTGATGCAGGCGAAATTTTATTAGGACCCACTCGTATTGCAGTTGAGAGATATATGCCATTTGCAGGCAAGCATCCGTCACCAGAAATTATTGCGGCCAAACTTGGAAATGATGCTGGCTTAGTGGGAGTTGCTGATTTAGCCAGACGTTAATCCGTGTACAAATCACTCCATCGGATATTTAAGTCCGATAATTTTTCTTATCTCGTCCATTGAATTCATAACAGCTAACGTTTCATCCCAAGTTAATAGCGGGGATTCCATTTCTCCGGCCCGGACCACTCGCGCAAATTCAATAGCCTGTTCTCGCAGCCCATGTCCTTCGTAGTTATTTGGATACTCGGTGACAACTTCATCTTTTGTGACGACGCGCATTGTTGTCGGACGATAAAAAGTGCGATCAATTTCAACTCTGGCTAGAGTTCCCGAGATCACTGCGCGACATGGAGTACGACCGCGCATATTCGAAGAAACGATTGCTTGAGCGCCAGATTCATAGTCGAATATCGCACTCGTTTGGCTATCTACGCCTTCATTTGAGAATAAAGCTGAAGCGCTAATTTTCTTTGGTGCTCCCAAAACCAGATGTGCGAAGGAAATTGGGTAGACCCCGAGATCAATGAGTCCTCCACCTCCATTTTCAAGGAGAGCTAAGCGGGGAATATTTCGTTCCTCAAGCGCTTGTCCGTGATCCGCCTCAACGCAAATTATTTCTCCCAAGACACCAGAACTAAGAATTTTTCGCAGTTGGTGAATGTGTGGCAGGAATCGAGTCCACATTGCCTCAACTAGTGCGAGGTTTGATTTACGTGCGGCTTCAATCATTTCGCTCGCTTCGCGCGCATTCAGCGCAAATGGTTTCTCGCACAGTACTGGTTTGCCTGCGCTAATAGCTAGGAGTGCATTTGGCGAGTGATAAGGGTTGAGCGTTGCAATATAAATTGCATCAACGTTCGGGTCGTTGACAAGTGATTCGTAACTGCCATGTGGAGTACAGCCGGGGTAGGGACTTGCAAATTCTTCGGCCGTAGTAAGTGATCGCGATCCCACTGCTGCGACAACGTGACCTGGAGCTAGTTGTAAATCTTTTGCAAATGCTTTGGCGATACCGCCCGTGCCCATGATTCCCCACCTGAAATTATCCATGGTTAGAACTTTATTGCCGATTAAAGAATTGCGCCATCGTCATCGTCAGAGCGAGAATCCGAGAGTGTGTAAAAGAAGAATCCCAACCCAATCAGAAAAGCCAAAATACCCGGCCAAGGTTCAATACCGAATGGATCAAAATCTGTAACTGCTGCAACAAGTGTATAAATCGGCCCCAGAATCATTGCGATGATTGCATTTCTCTTCCAGGGATCGGCAATAGGCAATAATTTTGGATTCGGTTCTACGAAATGTTCGTCATCGGCGCGATCGAGTTCATCCAAATAAGTAGTGGGTGAGGATTCATCGAGTGAAAGTCTTTCAACGATCGATTGAAATTCGGCATCGATTAAATCTGTGTCATCGTCGAGATCGATATCGGTGAGCCACAACCCATTGACTACTTCATCAATAAATGTTCGACCTTCATCAGCAATAATGGGGAATTCATTGGGTGTTATTTCTAGTACAACTTCCCTAATGAAGGGTGACGATATTTGGTTGGCAATTGTTAGCGCATTTGCAGGTGAAGAAGTGTTTGCTCGTGATGAGTACATCAAAATAATTGGTTGATCGACATCCTTAAAATCTTCATAGAGTGAGCTCCAGATTTTTCGATGTGCTCGGCGAATATTGGGAAAAGATGGTTCGACGATTAATATTCCTGCGAGATCTGAGCCAAAGAGTTCAGCAAATCTCAGCGCTAGCGTGCTTCCCATAGAAATTCCTGCGATAAATATTGATTCACAATGCGCGCGCAATCTGGAGAGAATTGCTTGAGAATCTTTGAGCCAAATATCCCAATCTGCTTCACGAATTTCGTTCCACTCTGCCACCATTGGCAACGGCGTGGAAATAGAGACGCTTTTGCCTGATTCATGTAGCGCGCGCGCCCATCGCGATGACAAATCTTCTGGAAATGCGGATTCACTGAGAATTAAAACGCCGATATTGCCTGCGACTAACTCAAAATTCTGCTCATTTGAAGGCTGAGTCAC
>JBBCHT010000007.1:0-65385 GCA_037200085.1 Actinomycetota bacterium | reverse complement strand
TGAGTTCCATAATTTGCGAAAGGCGGGAATAGCCATGACGCCACGCGCCTGATCGGGAGCAGGCGCGGTCGGAGTTGGGAGTGTGCGAGCCACGGGGTAAGGGTAGTCCGCGCTTCTATTTTGGTCTCGAAGTGGACTTTTGCCGCTGCTTTTGCTTTTCCGCTCGACGCTTTCTTAGCAACTCGCTTGGCAGCAGCCTTTTTCACTACATTTTTCGTCAAAGTTGGTGCGCTCTTCTTTGCCGCTGCCTTCTTGCGCGACTTCTTTACAGGAGTTGCACCGCCATTTTCCGCCTGCCAAGCGCGACGACCAGCAAGTAATTCGAGTCCCCGCTCAAGAGTTAACCCTTCGATTGTGTCGCCTCTTCGAAGAGTCGCATTTGTTTCGCCATCGGTGACATACATTCCAAAACGTCCATCTTTAACAAGAACAGGTCGTTGGGTTGCAACATCCACGCCAAGATCTTTGAGCGGAGGTTTTGCAACGCCTCTTCTACGAACCTTCGGTTCTTTGTAGATAGCGATTGCATCATCGAAGGACAGTGAGAAGAGTTGATCTTCACTTGTAAGCGTTCGCGAATCAGCGCCACGTTTTAGATATGGACCGTAGCGACCATTTTGAACAGTAATTACTTCGCCCGTCTCTGAATCGGTTCCAAGAGTTCGCGGAAGTGAAAGTAATTTCAAAGCGTCATCAAATGTAATCGTGTCGAGAGTCATCGTTGAAAGAAGTGAGGCAGTTTTCGCCTTCTCGCCTTTCTTAGCACCTTCAGGAAGAACTTCAGAAACGTACGGACCGAAGCGACCAGATTTTGCAATTACTTCGAGTCCACTCGTCGGATCAACTCCCAATTCTCGCTCTCCCGAAGGTTGGGCGAGAATTTCAATTGCTTTTTCAAGTGTGAGTTCATCTGGCGCCATAGTCTCTGGAATATTTGCAAGTTTGCGATCATCACCTTCACCTTGCTGCAAATAAGCGCCATACCTTCCAACGCGGATTTGAATATCTTCACCAATGCGCATTGTGTTTACTTCGCGAGCATCAATTGCTCCAAGATCTGCAGAAAGTTCATTCAGTCCGGGTTGACCGTCATGTCCATAAAAGAAATCGGTAAGCCAATCGACTCTCTGCGCTTCACCATTGCAATTTTGTCGAGATCCTCTTCCATACTTGCCGTGAACTCGTAATCAACTAATTTAGAGAAATGTTGTTCGAGTAAACCTGTTACAGAAAGGCAAGAAATGCGGGTACGAGTGCTCGTCCGCGTTTATAGACATAACCACGATCTTGAATAGTTGCGATGATTGATGCAAATGTTGAAGGGCGACCGATTCCAAGTTCTTCAAGTTTTTTTACGAGAGTTGGTTCTGTATAACGAGCCGGTGGCTTTGTGTCATGACCTTCGCAAGCAAATTCACTCACCTTTATCGATTGGCCCAAAGTCATTGCCGGAAGGCGTCGATCTTCACTTTCTTCATCGACCTTTTCATCTGTTACATCGTCATAAGCTGCTAGAAATCCTTGAAAAGTAACAACAGAACCATTGGCTCTAAAAATCAAATTGCGAGCATCATTTGTCACCGCTTCAAAATCAACGCGCATCTGCAACTTTTTAGCATCAGCCATCTGCGATGCAACTGTTCGCTTCCAAATCAAGTCATAGAGTGCGAATTCATCGCGCGACAACTCTGGCGCTAACTCACCTGGCGTTCGAAATGAATCTCCTGCAGGTCGAATCGCTTCGTGCGCTTCTTGGGCGTTTTTACTTTTGCTTGCATAAACGCGGGGGGTTTCAGAGAGATGGTCTGCACCATAGAGCGCTTTAGCCGAGGCGCGCGCAGCAGTTACAGCTTGAGCGGAGAGATTGACTGAATCGGTACGCATATAAGTTATGTAACCGTTTTCGTAAAGTCGTTGAGCAATTCGCATTGTGATTTGCGCGCCCCAACCAAGGCGTCCACCTGCATCTTGCTGAAGTGTGGATGTTGTGAATGGAGCTTTAGGTCTCTCTGTCCGTGGAGACTCCTCCATTGTTTTCACAGTCAAAGATGATGATGCCAAAGAAGCAACTAAATCCTTTGCGCTGACTTCATCGAGAAGAAGAATATTTGTTGCAGATTTTTCCTTTATTGCTCCATCTGCACCGAAGTCACTCGTTGCTGCAACTTTTTTGCCATCTACGCTAATAAGTCGCGCATCAAAACCTAACTCACACTTTGCAGTGAGATCCCACCATGAGGATGAGATGAATGCCATTCGCTCACGTTCTTTTTCTACAATCAATCGCGTAGCAACAGATTGCACTCGACCGGCAGATATGCGAGGCATGACTTTCTTCCAAAGAACTGGCGAGAGTCGATAACCAAATAAGCGATCGAGTACTCGTCGAGTTTCTTGTGCATCAATCAAGTGATAGTCCAGATCACGTGTCTGGCTTACAGCTTTTTGTATTGCCTCTTTGGTGATTTCATTGAAAACCATTCGCGTAAATGGAATTTTTGGCTGCAGTACTTCGACCAAATGCCAAGCAATGGCTTCACCCTCTCGATCTTCATCCGTTGCAAGAATTAATTCATCGACATCTTTCATTAGCGCCTTTAACTCAGCAACTTTTGCTTTCTTATCGGGATTAATAACGTAGAGAGGAGCAAAATCCTCTTCGATATTTACTCCCTCTTTTGCCCACGCAATTCCCTTGTATTCCTTGGGAATATCAGCGGCCCGCTGAGGTAAATCGCGAATATGGCCCACGCTAGCCTCGACGATGTAGTCATCGCCGAGGTAGCCGCCAATTTTGCGAGCTTTAGCTGGTGATTCAACAATCACCAGCTTCTTCAGATCAGTACGACCTTTGTGCTCTGACTTCGCCACTTTTTTAGGCATCACTATCCATCATTGAATTGTGAATTAATGGACAGGTTGTCGTCGGGATCTAAATCTCGATAGCCGTGGACTTGCGACGATTATGAATGAGTGCGCCAACAATTACTGCGAAGGCGACTAATCCAATAATTGTGCTTGGGACGGTATGTCCACCTAGCGCCATGCTGACGATTGCTGGAGTAATCAAAAGACCAACCAAGTTCATAACTTTGATAAGTGGGTTGATTGCAGGACCAGCAGTATCTTTAAATGGATCTCCGACAGTGTCTCCGATGATTGTTGCAGAGTGAGCATCAGAGCCCTTGCCACCGTAGTGACCATCTTCAACCATCTTCTTTGCATTATCCCAAGCTCCACCGGAGTTGGCTAGGAAGACTGCCATCAGCGTTCCGGTACCAATTGCACCAGCAAGGTAAGCGCCAAGTGCACCAACACCAAGACCAAAACCAACTGCGATTGGCGCCATAACTGCGAGAAGACCTGGCGTTGCAAGTTCACGGAGAGAATCACGAGTACAAATATCTACAACGCGACCGTACTCAGGCTTTTCTGTGCCAGCCATGATTCCAGGATGTTCGATGAATTGCTTACGAACTTCAACAACGACAGCACCTGCCGCTCTAGATACTGCATTGATTGCAAGACCAGAGAATAGGAATACAACTGCTGCACCAATGATGAGACCAACCAAGTTGCGAGGATTGGCAACATCGAGAATTCCTTGATACTGGGATGCAAGATTGCCTGCAACTTTTCCTGCATCTTCAACTGCTTTCTTGATTGCATCGGTGAAGGCACCGAAGAGCGCAGTTGCTGCAAGAACAGCTGTTGCAATTGCAATTCCCTTAGTGATTGCTTTCGTTGTATTTCCAACTGCATCAAGTGAAGTCAAAATTGCTGAACCTTCTCCTTCAACATCGCCAGACATTTCGGCAATACCTTGCGCGTTATCAGAAATTGGTCCGAAGGTATCCATTGCGACGATGACACCAACAGTCGTCAATAAACCAGTACCTGCCAATGAAATTGCGAGGAGTGAGAGAACGATGCTTCCTCCACCGAGAAGGAATGCACCGAAGACTGCCGATGCAATCAACACTGCAGAATAAACCGCAGATTCAAATCCAACCGAAATACCGGAGAGAAGAACTGTCGCTGCACCTGTTTGCGATGAAGCGGCAACATCATTTACTGGACGACGTCCAACTGCGGTAAAGAATCCGGTAAGTACTTGGATCGAAGCAGCAAGAGCAATACCAATCAACACTGCGCCAAATGCGATTACGCGTGGGTTAAGTGTTCCTGCATCTGCAACTGCATCATCTGAAAGACCAGTGAGAAGTTTGAAATCACCTGGTAGGTAAACAAAGGTTGCAAGACCAGTAAGAACAGCGCTGATTACAGCTGATAAGAAGAATGAACGGTTAATTGCGCTCATTGCGCTCTTATCTGTCTTGCGCATTCGTGTTAGGAAAATACCGATGACCGCGGTAACAGTTCCAATTGCAGGAACGATCAATGGGAAGATAAGACCAGAATCACCGAAGCCAGCTTTTCCTAAGATAAGTGCTGCAACAAGTGTTACTGCGTAGGACTCGAATAAGTCAGCAGCCATTCCAGCGCAATCGCCAACGTTATCGCCAACGTTATCTGCAATTGTTGCTGCGTTACGTGGGTCATCTTCTGGAATATTCTTTTCAACTTTTCCAACAAGGTCAGCTCCGACATCGGCTGCCTTCGTGAAAATACCGCCGCCAACACGCATAAACATCGCGAGCATCGCAGCACCAAATCCAAATCCTTCAAGTACTGAAGGAGCATTCTCCTTATAAAGGATGACGACAAGTGAGGCACCAACGAGTCCAAGACCAACCGTTGTCATACCAACTACGCCACCGGTTCTAAATGCAATCTGTACCGCTCGCTCAGATGAATTTTGTCGCGCTGCTTCTGCGACGCGTACATTCGCGCGCACTGCAAGCCACATACCGTTGTATCCCACGAGCGCGCTAAAGGCTGCGCCGATAAGGAAGAAGAGTGAACGACCAATTCGAATATCTGAAGTGCCTGGTAGAGCAAATAAAAGTAAGAAGACGATTCCGACAAAGTACGAGAGAGTTTGGAATTGTCGTCGAAGATATGCAGCGGCGCCTTCTTGCACAGCGGCGGCGATCTCCTTCATATTTTCAGTACCTTCATCAGCGGCCAGAACCTGCGCCCTAAGCGCCCATGCAATAGCGAGGGCTCCGAGGGAGATCGCTAGAACTATGTAGACATATGTCAGGTTACTTCCGGTTACATGCACGAGAGAGCTAGCAGCTCGCATTTCTCCTCCATTGGAGTTTGGGACCCCGAGCGGGGTATGGATAAGCCAAAGTGAGGGAAGCCTACCCACACTCTCAGCGATACCCCTAAATTTCTACAGGTGTACCTATCTATTAGGGTCTACCTATGAACCTCCTTGACGCCAAGTCCATCATTACCGATCTAGGGGCGGCTGGGGTTCTTGCCATCCTCTTCACCGAAACCGGACTCCTGATCGGTCTGGTCTTTCCAGGGGATTCGCTCCTCTTTATTGCTGGCGTTGCAGCCTCGGGAAGTGCCGCCGCTGTTTTGGGTGGTGCCCACCTCTCTCCAGTAATTCTCTTTGTGGGCGCACCGATCGCCACAATTCTTGGCTCTCAACTCGGTCACTATCTCGGAGGGCGATTTGGTCGGCCATTCTTTGATCGACCCGATGGACGGTTCTTCAACCACGAACGAGTTGCCGCGACAGAAAAGTGGCTCAAAAAATATGGACCAGGACGGGCAATCATTCTCGCTCGTTACATCCCGATCGTTAGAACCCTTATCAATCCACTCTGCGGAATCGTTCGCATACCAGCGAAGAAATTCTTCATTTTCAATGTGATCGGCGGAATTCTTTGGAGTGACGGAGTCATTTTGCTCGGCTACATCATTGGAGAAAAACTCAAAGGCTCAATCGACTCTTATCTCTTGCCGATCGTCGGAGTAATTATTGCTCTTTCACTTCTTCCGCTCGGTCTACAAATTCTTCGAGAGATCAGAACAAAACGACACTTGAGTTAATTTTCCAAAATTAATCTCTGAATGGCGGTTGGTTGAGCAACTCACCGTCAACTGGTCCACTTTCTGGCAAGTGTGAATTCAATTCTTCGACCTCGGCAGCTGACAATGAAATTGAGAGTCCCACCAAACTATCTGTCACGGATTCAACTTTTGTCGCTCCAGGAATCGGAATAGAAATCGGAGAAATGTGTAAGTGCCACGCAATTGCGAGCGCGTAAGGCGAAACACCTTTCTTCTCTGCCATTGAAGTGAAAACTGAATACTCACCGCCGCCCAATTCGTTGGCGCGTCTCACGCCACCAAGAGGTGACCATGGAAAGAATGCAATTCCATTCTCTTCGCAGATGGAAAATATTTCGGCATCATTGCGATATCTCACACTGTATTGATTCTGAACCGAGATCAACCCACCTTGGGCTGGCGTACCGCCAATTTTAATTGCGCGACGTAGTTGTTCTGGGTTGTAATTGCTGACACCAATTCTTTCAACTAAACCGCGTTCCAAAAGAACCAATACATTCTCAAATTGCGTTTCAAAAGCAATTGATGGATCCAAACGGTGATGTTGCCAGAGTTGAATTTTATCTACGCCAAGTCGCAGAGCTGATGCCTCAGCTGCCCGCAACAAATAATCACTAGTTGCTGCACGTCCCCACGTTTCCTTTGGTCCACGAGTAATGCCACCTTTAGTAGCGATAACTACTTTCGATTTAGCCTCGGCGCTACCGCTCCATGTTCTAAAAGCTTCTGCAACAAGCCTTTCGTTGTGGCCGAAACTAATCCAATTTGTCGCATAAATATCGGCTGTATCTAGCAAAGTAACGCCTGCATCCAAAGCAGTTTGAATCACTTTGATTGCACCTGCGCGATCATCAAGCATGTATGCCTTTGTAGTTGGTAGACCAGAGAGAGGCATGCAACCCAACCCCATTGCTGAAACTTTCCAGTTGCCAAGTGTTCTTTGCGGAAGCGACATTTCATAACCCCAATTCTTGTAACGAATAAGCACTTCGATATTCCAAACCAGCTTCGCGAATTGCAGGTTCTGCACCTCGCTCAACAATCACAGCAACGCCAACAACAATCGCACCTGCTTCTCGTAACGCTTCGACGGCAGTTAAAACAGAACCTCCGGTTGTCGACGTATCTTCAACGGCAACAACTCTTCGTCCTTTAACATCTGGACCTTCAATACGTCGTTGCAATCCATGGGCCTTCTCCGCTTTTCGTACAACGAAGGAATCAATCCTTTTTCCATATTGCCCAGCCACATGCATGATCGCTGTAGCGACGGGATCTGCGCCAAGTGTTAGTCCACCGACAGCGTCGTAATCCCATCCATCTAAAAGATCCAACATCACAGCTCCAACGAGTGGAGCAGCGGTAGCATCGAGGGTAACTCTGCGAAGATCAACGTAATAATCTGCTTCTTTACCTGAAGATAAAATTACTTTTCCGTGGACAACGGCTTTCGAAATGATTTCCTGCTTCAACTCTTCGCGAGCGCTCATGAAGCGAGCATACCTTTTGCTTGGCGATCAGCCCTCTTGCTTGTAAATCACAACTGGTGTGGAAGTGCGCTTGGTTACCGACTTCGGGGATTTTGAGGAGAGGAGCGCATCCATTTCAACGCGCAACTTCGCTACCTCAATGGCCATATTCGCTACGGCCGATTCCAATTCAATAATTCGTTTGATACCTGCGTGATTGATTCCTTCACCGATTAATCGCTGAACATTTCGAAGCAGAGCGATGTCGCGAAGTGAATATCTTCGACCGCGTCCACTCGCGCGACCTGGAGATACCAAACCCAAACGATCGTATTGGCGAAGAGTTTGCGGATGTAATCCCGATAATTGAGATGCAACGGAAATTACATAGACCGCGGCATCGTCATCGCGTTCTGGGTGTTCAGAAATCTGAAGATCGAACTCGCTCACAATTTTGCCTTGCTTGTGAAGTCCGCTCTTACATCATCGCCAGCTGTAGCTTTGGCAAAATCTTCGAGCGCTCGCCGAGCCGCTCCATCGATTCGCCGCGGAACTTGAACGTCGATGGTGACGAGTAGATCGCCTTTCCCATCCGATGTCGTAACTCCCCGATCCTTTATCCGCAGAACTCGTCCACTTGGGGTACCGGAGAGATCCTCACCGTGACTTCCTCGCCTGTAAGGGTCGGGATTTTGATATCGGCGCCGAGGGCCGCTTCGGTAAAAGTGACCGGCAAAGTAATCGTTAAGTTGTTCCCGACGTGGGCAAAGAGCGGGTGTGGAGTGACATGGAGATTGATGAAGAGATCACCGGGACCACCTTCACCTTGCGCCCCTTTACCTTTGAGTCGAATTTTCCCGCCATCTGTAACTCCGGCTGGCACCCGCGCTGTGATGTTTTGGGGCGTGCCGCTCGCACTCGTTAAGCGCAACTCAAGAGTGGTTCCAAAGATCGATTCTCTAAAGGAGATAGTCGATTCGGTTTGAAGATCTTGACCACGTCGAGGTCCACGTTTGCCACCGAAGAGATTGGCGAAAATGTCCTGAGGTGAGCCGTTTCCGAATATGTCACCGAAATCTCCAGCACTTCCTGCTGCGCCACCAGTCGGAGCGCGAAATCCGCCTCGCTCAAATCGAGCGCGTGCATCGTCGTACTCGGCTCGTTTTTTCTCATCAGACAAAATGTCATTGGCTTCAGAGACGGCTTTGAACTTTTCTTCAAGAACTTTGTCGCCTTTGTTCTTGTCTGGATGCAATTCACGAGCCAGCGCGCGGTAAGCGCTCTTTATCTCCTGACTATTGGCATTCTTTTCTACGCCAAGGATCTTGTAGAGATCCTTCTCATAAAGATCTTTGGCGGCCATCTATTACTCGGGATCCGTTACAGCTACGCGAGCCGGGCGAAGAATTCGATTCTTATAGCGATAGCCCGATTGCAAAATCGCAGTCGCTGTTGGTCTCTTCACATCAGGTGAAGTTGAATGCATCAACGCCTCGTGAATCTGAGGATCGAATGCACTTCCTGCCTCACCAAATTGCTCGAGTCCTAATTTACTTGCCACATTGGATAGTTGATCTGCGACAGATTTAAATCCACCTTGCAATTCATCATGAGCTTTCGCTCGATCCAAATCATCAAAGATAGAGAGAAGTTCACTAAGGACAGAGGCAACGGCCAACTCATGAGCCAAGGCGCGATCGCGCTCAACACGCTTTCGATAATTTGAGTACTCGGCTTGGAGGCGTTGAAGATCTGAAGTCAGGATGCCGAGTTGTGTCTCGGCATCCTGAACTAGACCATCTTCTACTTTTCCAACGCTTTCAAGTTTTTCAGTTGGAACTTCTTCCACTGAGCCAACTTCGCTCATTACTCTTCGACGATCTCTGCGTCTTGGACATGATCTTCGTTGGCTGAACCATCGGCTCCTTGAGCGGTCGCGGCACTTGATGCGTAGAGCGCTGCACCGAGTGCTTGGCTAAGAGTTGAAACTTTCTCCGTCGCGCTCTTAATCATCTCGAAATTAGCGCCACCGAGAGCAGTTTTCAATTCAGCAAGAGCTTCCTCTGTTTCAGCTTTCTTGGTTGCAACGTCGCCTTCGCTAAGTTTTTCGCTATTTTCAGCGATGAATTTCTCGGTTTGATAGAGAAGTGTGTCGCCAGTATTGCGAATCTCTGCCTCTTCTTTTCGCTGACGATCCTCTTCAGCGTGAGCTTCGGCATCCTTCATCATGCGATCGATCTCATCCTTTGATAGTGCAGAGCCACCAGTAATGGTCATTCTCTGCTCTTTTCCAGTTCCAAGATCTTTTGCAGAGACGTGAACAATTCCGTTTGCATCAATATCGAAGGTAACTTCGATCTGAGGAATGCCGCGAGGTGCAGGTGGAAGTCCAGTTAATTCGAACATTCCGAGTTTCTTGTTGTAAGCAGCCATTTCGCGCTCACCTTGGAATGCTTGAATTTGAACTGCAGGCTGATTGTCATCGGCCGTTGTGAAAATTTCGCTTCGCTTCGTTGGGATAGTTGTATTTCTTTCGATAAGGCGAGTCATGACGCCACCCTTTGTTTCGATTCCCAATGAAAGTGGTGTGACATCCAAGAGAAGAACATCTTTAACTTCACCTTTAAGAACACCAGCTTGAAGAGATGCACCTACTGCAACAACTTCATCTGGGTTCACACCTTTATTTGGTTCGCGACCGCCAGTTAAGCTACGTACCAAATCAACAACTGCGGGCATACGTGTTGATCCACCAACAAGTACGACGTGATGAATGTCAGATACAGGAATTCCGGCATCCTTCAATACGGATTGGAACGGCTTCTTGCAACGCTCGAGCAAATCCGCTGTCATTGTTTGGAATTGTGCCCGAGTAAGAGTTTCATCCAAGAAGAGTGGATTCTTTTCTGCGTCAACAGTGATGTAAGGCAAGTTGATTGATGCTTGTTGAGAAGAAGAGAGTTCGATCTTTGCCTTCTCCGCTGCTTCACGAATTCGTTGCATCGCCATCTTGTCTTTTGTGAGATCGATTCCATTCTTCGAACCGAAAGTTTTGACTAGGTGATCGACAAGTGCTTGATCCCAATCATCGCCACCAAGGTGGTTATCACCATTGGTTGCCTTAACTTCAACAACACCTTCGCCGATTTCAAGAAGTGAAACGTCGAAAGTTCCACCACCCAAGTCGAAGACGAGAATGGTCTGTTCTTTGTCGCCCTTATCAAGGCCGTAAGCCAAAGCTGCTGCCGTTGGTTCATTGATAATTCGAAGAACATTGAGGCCGGCAATTTCTCCAGCTTCCTTTGTTGCTTGACGTTGGGCATCGTTGAAATATGCGGGAACAGTGATGACGGCATCCGTCACTGTCTCTCCTAAATATGACTCAGCATCGCGCTTGAGCTTCTGCAAAATTCTGGCGCTGATCTCCTGAGGGGTGTACTTCTTGCCATCGATATCGGTATTCCATGACGTTCCCATGTGACGCTTAACTGAGCGGATTGTTCGCTCAACATTTGTCACCGACTGGCGTTTAGCCACTTCACCGACGAGAACTTCGCCATTTTTGGCGAATGCCACGATCGAAGGGGTCGTTCGTGCCCCTTCAGCGTTGGCAATCACCGTAGGCTCCCCACCTTCGAGGACAGATACGCAACTATTGGTGGTTCCTAAGTCGATTCCGACTGCTCTTGACATTGTGGTGCTCCTTTTTCTTCTTTCCTTGGGGCTCTACGCGCAAGGCTGCGAGCCATACCTAATTTTCAACCTTGCGCCGCCTTTTGTCAAAAGGTTGAGTCGAGTCGACTCAAGGTTATCTAATCAGAGAACAGTCAGATTGGAGCCTTTATTCCAGACTCCACGAAATCTCTCGGCTAGCCTCACACCTATGTTCCTTTCCCTCGACTTCGTACTTCCAAAAATTGCTTACGGAATAACGATCGTTGCCTTAGCGCTGCTCTACATCAGAGGACGACAACTTCTCGCCATCTATCGAACAGGACAACCCGACCCCACTCGCAAGAGCGCTCGAGGATCGCGTTTAGCGCATATGTTGAAGGAAGTCTTTGGCCACACAAAGATGTTGAACTTCACCGGCACAGGAATGGCTCACTGGGTAGTGATGATTGGTTTCTTAACTTTATTTGGAACTCTCGTAAGTGCATATGGCCAAGTTATTGATCCATATTTCTCACTTCCATTTATTGGAGATTTCAAGCCTTACGAATATTTCATTGAGCTCATCACCATTCTCACTGGAATTGGAATTGTTACCTTGATTGGCATCCGACAATTCACTCGTATTTTTCGTAAAGGACGTGCGAACCGATTCTTTAAATCAGGTTCCTGGAAGGCTTATTACATTGAGGCAACGATTGTTGCCATCGTATTTTGTGAAGTTGCGCTCCGTGGACTAGAAGGTGCGCTCTCCAATGAAACTGGATTTACCTGGCACTATCCATTTTCATGGCGTGTAGTTCTTATTTTCAAAGAAATGTCACTCGCCTCAATAATTTCTTGGATCCAAATAATTGCAACAATAAAAATTGTCATCTCCATGACGTGGTTTATCGTCCTCGCTCAAAACTTAACAATGGGAATTGCTTGGCACCGTTTACTTGCCTTCTTCAACATCTATTACAAACGACATAGCGATGGTTCTCATTCTCTTGGCGAACTTCCTGTCATGTTGTCGCACGGCCATCCCATTGACTTTGAAGATCCCGCAGAGGAAGACATTTTTGGTTTAGGTACTCGAGCAGATATTTCGTGGAAAGGTCTGCTCGATATGACGAGCTGCACCGAGTGCGGACGGTGTCAGTCGCAATGCCCAGCGTGGCACACTGATAAACCGCTATCTCCCAAGCTTCTCATTATGGCTATGCGCGATCATGCGATGTCCAAAGTTGTTGAAACCGAAGCAATGGTTGGTGAAAACGCTCCTATCTCACTCGATGTTTTATGGTCTTGCACAACCTGCGGTGCCTGCGTCAATGAATGTCCAGTTGATATCGAACACATTGATCACATTGTAAATATGCGTAGATTCCAAGTTCTTGTCGAATCAGAATTTCCAAATGAACTCACCGGAACATTTCGCAATATGGAAAACTCGGGAAATCCTTGGGGAGCAAATCGAACTGATAGAGAATCATGGATAGCAGAATGTGATTTTCCAGTCCGAGTTGTTGAAGGACAACTTCCGGATGATGTTGAGTATTTATTCTGGGTCGGATGTGCTGGTGCTTATGAAGATAGAGCAAAACGAACAACTAAAGCGGTCGCAGAATTGCTCTACATGTCCGGAGTTACTTTTGCAGTATTAGGCAAGAAAGAGACTTGTACGGGGGATCCTGCTCGAAGAACCGGAAATGAATTTCTCTATCAAATTTTGGCAAAGGAAAATATCGATACCTTTGAAGAAGTATTCGCTGGAAAGAAAGATAAGGGCGAGAAAAAGATTGTTGTCACATGCCCACATTGCTTTACAACAATCGGTCGAGATTATGCGCAGAGTGGATTTGAATTGACCATGATTCATCACACTCAACTTCTCAACCAATTAGTTAAGGAAGGAAAACTCAAGCCAATTGCAACTCAGAACCAGAAGACGTTGACGTATCACGACCCTTGTTATCTTGGTCGTCACAATCAGGTTTATGCTCCGCCTCGAGAGCTACTGCAAGCCAGTGGTATGACAATTACAGAAATGCCGCGCAATCAGGAGAGATCATTTTGTTGCGGTGGCGGTGGCGGTCGAATGTGGGTTGAAGAAAAAATTGGAACCCGCATCAATCTCAATCGCGTCGATGAGGCCCTCGCCACTGGCGCTGAAGAAGTCGCAGTCGCCTGCCCCTTCTGTCGAGTAATGGTCGGTGACGGAGTCACCGCCCGCGAAAGTGAAACTGAGGTCCTTGACGTAGCCCAAATTCTTCTGCGGAGCGTAAAACCACAGAGCACATAAGGGCTATTCTCAGATAGCTCCCAGACTTTGAGGGCAGTATGCGTCTCGAGGTGATAACAATGACGACTCTCAAAGAGCGCACAGGACAATCAGATACAAAGGAAGTAACAACCCATCGAATTTTGGTGGTGGATGATGAATCCAGCATCAACGACTTAATCTCTACCAGCCTTCGCTTTGTTGGCTTTGATGTTCGAACTGCAGCCAATGGAGCTCAAGCTCTCCAGGTGGCCGAGGAATTCCAGCCCCATGCCATCGTGCTCGACGTGATGTTGCCTGACCTAGATGGCTTCGAAGTCTGCCGCCAACTGCGCACAGAGGGACATAACGTCGGAGTCCTCTTCCTAACTGCGAAAGATGGAATGGAAGACAAAGTCGCCGGACTCACTATCGGTGGCGATGACTACATGACTAAGCCTTTTAGCCTTGAAGAGCTCGTTGCACGTCTCCGCGCACTTCTTCGTCGAACAGGCGCCATTGAGATGCCTCTCGACGATGAAAAAATTCGCTTCGCCGATCTTGAACTTGATGAAGCCACACATGAAGTTCGTCGCGCTGGCCAACTCATCGATCTCTCACCAACAGAATTCCTTTTGCTTCGTTACCTCCTCATCAACGCTGATCGAGTGGTATCGAAGGCACAGATTCTCGACCACGTCTGGCAGTACGACTTCCGTGGCGATGCTGGAATTGTCGAAACGTATGTCTCTTACCTTCGAAAGAAGATCGACATATTTGATCCACCGCTAATTCACACAGTTCGTGGAGTTGGCTATCGACTACGGATGCCACCGAAGAAGTAATAAAACTTTTTCAATTAACTCCAATTAAACTCAAGGCACTATGGCTTCCCCACTGAAGAACGTCTCCATTGGCTACAGGCGATATAGCTTGTGGAGCCTTCGCAATCGACTCGTTGTTGGTGTCCTCGTGCTTTCAGCGCTTGGATTTATTGCATCAGATGTCGTTGCTCGAAGCGCTCTTCGCTCATATTTAATTGATCAGATTGATACTCAATTATCGAGCGTTGCTGGTGGATCCGAACTTCGCCTAGATAAAGCTGGCATTGCACCGGATGAAAATAATCCGCCAATAACAGCAACATCCTCCTTGAGTGAACAAGACGATAATTCGAATGCGAATTCGCCTTCTTCTCAACTTAGGCCGCTGCGCCAAGTTCCAACAACGATGTCAGTAACACTTCTTGATCCTTATGGAAACATCGTTGGAATTGTTGGAGGAGATCTCAATACACAAGAAATTGGACGCTACATTCTTGGGTTAACTCCCACCAAAGTAATCACTCATAAAAACTTGCCTTACACGATTAAAGCTCCGGGTTCTGATTTTCGAGTTCTAGCTCGAGTCCTACCTTCCTCTGTTGGAAGCGTTGTGGTTGCGCAATCACTAGAAAATATTGATCAAACCGTACGAAGACTTCAAATTCTCTTTATTTTCATTGGGTTAATGGCGCTATTTCTCATCGCACTTGCTTCGAGAAAAGTAATCAAGATCGGGCTAAAGCCACTTGAGGCAGTTGAAAATACGGCTGAATCTATTGCTTCGGGAGATCTTTCAGCACGTCTTCCAGAAACGAAACCTGACACGGAAGTTGGAAGACTAGTAACTTCACTCAACCAGATGTTGACTCGAATTGAAGAAAGTTTCGCTGCCCGAAGTGAAAGTGAGAATCGCCTACGACGTTTCGTTGCCGATGCGAGCCATGAATTGCGAACGCCACTCACCGCTATCCGTGGTTTTGCAGAGCTGCATCGCCATGGCGCTGTCGTTGGAGATGATCAAACTAAAGAATTGATCTCTAGAATTGAAAAAGAGTCTGTGCGCATGAGTTCACTCGTTGAAGATTTACTTCTTCTTGCGCGTCTAGATCAATCGCGAGAAATGATCAAGGATCCCGTTGATTTAGTCAGCACAGTAGAAGAGGCAGTAGCTTCGGCGCGAGCAGCAGGTCCTGATCATCCAATAAATATTGTGAATCCCGAAGGCGACGAGAGTGAAGTTTTTGTTTTGGGAGATTCAAATCGAATTCACCAAGTGATAGCCAATTTATTAGCGAATGCACGAACTCACACACCTGTTGGAACGCTCATCACGGTGACCCTTTCTCATTCCGATGATGGAGCAACTGTTGCTGTTTCAGACAAAGGTCCTGGGTTGAGTGAAGAGGATCAAGAACGCATCTTTGAGCGCTTCTTCCGCGCCGATCCATCACGTGCACGTTCAAAAGATGAAGGCAGTGGATTGGGATTGGCCATCGTTGATGCAGTCATGCGAGCCCACGGTGGACGAGTAAGTGTCACCTCAAAATTGGGCGAAGGCGCAACATTTACGCTCTTTTTCCCGATTAACCATTCAAACTAATTCACATCTACTGAGCTGGTCCCAAACTCTCCATCGCACGAAGCGCCGCAATTCTCTCTTGAATTGGTGGATGGGTATCGAAAAGTCGCGAAACAGCTTTTCCATCTAGCGGTGATTCAATCCAAATGTGCGCCACTGCAGTAGAGCGTTGATGCACCACTGTCGAATCTGAAGCGAGAACTTCCAACGCCGATCGAAGTCCAGCTGGATTGCGAGTGAAGGCAACAGCAGTGGCATCGGCTAACGCTTCTCGTCTACGTGAAATTGCCGATTTCAGAAGGACTGCCGCAATCGGGGCGAGAATCAAAATCACAAGTGAAAGCACTAATGCGATCGGATTTGAATTGTTATCTCGATCATTGCGACGTCCGCCGCCGAACCACATCATTCGAGTCAAGATGTCACTCAAAATAGCAATCGCACCCGCCGTTGTAGCGGCCACCGCTGAGACCAAAGTGTCTCGGTTGCCAACATGCGACATTTCATGTGCGACAACGCCCTGAAGTTGATCACGATCCATGACACGAAGAATTCCTGTCGTGAATGCAATAACTGAGTGTTGAGGATTTCTTCCCGTTGCAAAAGCATTCGGCCGCATCATCAACGACAATTGCAACCTTTGGCATGGGTAGACCGCTAGCAATTGTTACTTCATGAATGAGATTGAAGAGTTGTGGGTTATCACTCTCTTGAATGATCTTTGCCCCAGTCATAGTCATCACTAATTTATCTGCAGAAAAATAAGCGCCCCAAATAGAAAATAGTGAAATACCAACAGCAATAGGAACAATTGCCGCCGTGCTCTCACCAAAGTAATTGAGAGCGGCAACTATAACTATCCAGACAAGCAGACCCATTCCAACAAGCAAGAAAATGGTTTTACGTTTATTAGCGCTCTCGGCCGCGCGAAAGGAAACTCCTGCCATGTAAGCGAATTAAAACTTTACAGTTGGCGCTTGACGACTTTGTGGGTCATCGACTTCATAAAATGGTCGAGCACTCACTTTGGCCATACCAGCAAAGAACGATGTAGGAACTGTTTTAATCGCAGTATTTAGCGCACGAACATTGTCGTTGTAATACTGACGAGCGAAGGAAACTTTATTTTCAGTCGTCGACAATTCCTCTTGCAGGGCAAGGAAATTCGCTGATGCTTTCAAATCAGGATAGTTCTCCGCAACCGCAAGCAAACCGCGAAGGGCTTGGGTCAACATCCCATCAGCAGCAGCAACATCTGGCACGGTTGTAGCAGTAGTTGCCTTCGCGCGAGCTTCTACAACTTTTTCAAAGGTAGCGCTCTCATGAGTCGCATAACCTTTGACCGTCTCCACCAAATTTGGAATCAGGTCGGAGCGTCGCTTGAGTTGAACTTCAATCTGCGAAAAGCCCTCGTCTACATTGACGTTTAGTCGAACTAAACGGTTGTAGAGAGTGACGACAAAAATGCCGATGACGACTAGGACTACCAAGATGACTACAGTTGCGTTCATATCTTTAACTTACTCCTCTTTGGCGTTGGTCATAACGTGGGAAGTGCAATTCCCAGCGTAAGAAGCGCTTATTTAATCTCGCTTTGATGAAAATTCATCCAGGAGCGGCTTGGTGTTGGCCCACGTTGGCCTTGGTAGCGCGAACCGTAGAGAGCTGAACCGTAGGGATGTTCAGCGGGAGATGAAAGTCTGATGAGGCAAAGTTGTCCGATTTCATTCCTGGAAAGAGTTTCACGGGAAGGTTGGCAACATTGGAAAGTTCAAGAGTTATATGTCCTGAAAATCCCGGATCAATAAATCCTGCGGTTGAATGTGTAAGCAAACCCAATCGACCAAGTGATGATTTGCCTTCAAGGCGTCCAGCAATTGTCATCAGGAAGAGTGATCACTTCATAGGTACTTGCTAAAACAAATTCTCCTGGATGCAAAATGAAATAATCCTTTGCACCCACTTCAACTTCGCGAGTGAGTTCTCCTTGTTCCACTGATGGATCAATAACGGAGAGTACTTGTGATTTTCAAAAACTCTAAAAAATCTATCGAGTCGAACATCAACACTTGATGGTTGAATCATGCCTTCATCGAATGGCTCGACAATTACACGCTTCGCTGTTATTTCTTTGCGGATGTCACGATCACTAAGTAGCACGGTTGGCGACTTTACCTCTCTTGCCTATGCTTGCCCAACAGACCCCCCGCGGGCGTAGTGAAATGGCATCACGTCAGCTTCCCAAGCTGACAGCGCGGGTTCGATTCCCGTCGCCCGCTCTCCGATAACCCGGAGAGCGCAATGGCGCTGGTAAAATAACGATCGATTTCATAGACCCACACACATCCTGCGAGTAGCATCGCCAATCACAATCTCTGAAATGTGAGCCTCCAGAATGAAAAAAGCACTCATCCTTTGCTCTCTCGTAGCGATCGCAATTGCTTCAGCGCCTTCTGCTCTCGCAGCCAATGTCACAACGCTCAAAGTTTTTGCCACTGGTGCAAATGAACCAGCAGGCGGAGCAAAGAGTGGTTCAGCGACTGGAACTTTCGTTCTTAATAAAACCAAGGGAACGATCTGCTCCTCCGTTACAACAAAGGGGCTAACTAACATCATCGGTTCTCATATTCACACGGGTGTTTAAGGGCGTCGTTGCAGAAATCGTCGTCACCATAGATGCCCTAAAAATCAACGAAGTCGGTACCTATTGCGTCAAGGTTCCTGCTGCCCTTCTAAGGACATTGCAGCAAATCCGAGTTCGTACTATTTCAATGTTCACACGAAGCAATTTCCCGGCGGAGCGGTACGGGGTCAACTCGTAAAAAAAGTAATTAATTCGCGCCTCAATTAGGGAAGTTTGTTATACCCGTACTTTTTGCAAGTATCAAAGAGTCTCTGCCCTGCTGCGACAAAAGCAGTTCGGTCCTGATCCGTCGCAGCTTTGAAACATGGCATCGGCGCTCTCCTTTAACTCTGGCAGTGAAGAGGCATCTCCAAAATCTTTAATAGTCTGCAATTGTTGAAAAAATAACTTGTTGCCTTCTGTTGTATTTGGATATGCGCCGGCTTGAGTTTGCTTTAACCCTTGCAAATACGCCTCACATGTTTGAGTAATTTGAATAGTTGGTTTGGGGCTACATCCACTTAAAACGGCAACAAACAGAACTGCCGTGCACAATTTAACTAAGTGGCGCGTTCTCACTCCGCCATTTTTGTGGGGGTGGCGAGGAAGATCAAGTTCGCGATCGGAACAAGTTGCCACCAACCAGATTTGCCAATGTCGTGCATTCGTCGCGCGCCAACAGCGAAGAGTGGAAGAAGAAATGCCAAAGAACCATAGTCGCCAATTATCGGAATTGCTGTGAAGCTGAGCGCAATGTCAACGAGTAGGACAAAGAGGTAGAAGTACCAAAATTCACTACGTGATGCTCGTCCCGAGAAATCCGAGAATTTATTGAAGCAGTCTTCAATTGCTCTAATCATTCTTTCCTCTCACAGCGTTGGCCACGATTTCCTGAAATCCTAGTGAATAAAACTTTTCGGAAATTTTCAGAGCGCGAATACTGTGAGTAAATTCCGAGAAATCGGAGTAGCAAAGAGAATTCCGAGCCAGGGCTCCAAGAACCATCCATGGTCCAAAAGCAACGCGAATTTTGCGAATACTTTTCCGTGCAGCCATCACGATAAGACCAAAAGTTGCACCTAAAACAAATGCTGCGACCGCACCGACGATCACTTGCTTCCAACCCAGAAATCCGAGAAAGAGACCAATAACTCCAGCAAATTTCACATCTCCAAATCCCATCCCTCCCTGACTAAAAAAGGCGATGAGGAGGTAAGTGGCGAACATGAAGAGTGCCGCTAAAAGAGATCTCAGAAGTGAGAAGGGATCGCCGCTTAGCGCTCCACCAATTCCGCCTATGAGAAAGACGATGAAATAGCTTGGAAGGACGATTCTGTTAGGCAGCCTTCGCGAGCGCAGATCAATGAGTGAAAGCACGAGTCCAATCACGGCAAAGTAGAGAAAACCGGCGGCGCGCAGCCCCTCCGTAAATGCCTTCATCTGTGGAGTCTGAGCCAATGCGATCTTCATTCATGCGCTCGCTGCCATTCATGTGGAATTTAGGCTGGTGTAGATGGAGGAGGTAGGCTAAGTTACTGGCTGGTAGCATTTAAACCCAGTTTCCTGCAGGCGCTCAATACAAGATCGGATTAACTAGGCATGGGCCACTACATCGCAAATTTACGCGACATCGAGTTTTGTCTCTTTGACCTACTTGAGCGCGACAAAATTCTTGGTACCTCGATCTATAAGGATCTCGACAAGGAAAACCGTTGTCGGCATGCTTGAGGAAGTTAAGCGAATGGCAGAGAACGATTTGGCTGCCTCCTTTGTTGAAGGCGACCGACGCGGAGGTTGATTTCGACCCTAAGACCGGCGATGTGAAATTGCCTGAGTCGTTTAAGAAGTCTTACAAAGCTTATGTCGATGGCGAATGGTGGCGGATCGATGCACCGACTGAATTCGGTGGCACAAAGATTCCTGCTTCGCTTCGTTGGGCAATTGCCGAAATGGTTCTCGGTGCAAATCCTGCAATCCATATTTATGCCTCTGGTTACTCCTTTGCTCAAGTCGCATATCAACTCGGAACACCCGATCAAAAGAAAATTGCTCGCCACATGGTTGAAAAAGATTGGGGAGCATCGATGATGCTCACCGAACCAGAAGCTGGCAGTGATGTTGGCGCGGGACGAACAAAGGCCGTTCAACAAAGCGATGGCACGTGGCATATAACCGGAACTAAACGATTCATCACTTCAGGTGACAGTGATCTCAATGAAAATATTGTTCACTTCGTTCTTGCTAGAAGAGAAGGTGGTGGACCAGGTACAAAGGGGTTGAGCCTTTTCCTCATTCCAAAATTTATGTTTGATTTTTGAAACTGGAGCGCTAGGAAAGCGCAACGGTGTCTTCGTCACCAAAGTAGAACACAAAATGGGACTCAATGTTTCCTCTACCTTGTGAAATGAATCTTGGCGAGAAAGAACCAGCTGTCGGATATCTCCTAGGTGATGTGCATGAGGGCATCGCGCAGATGTTCCGAATTATTGAATTCGCAAGAATGATGGTCGGCACAAAAGCCATTGCAACACTTTCTGCCGGTTACCAACAAGCGCTCGCCTACGCCAAGACACGCATTCAAGGCGGCGATATGAAAGTTATGAACGATAAAGCAAGTCCTCGAGTCACAATCATTCATCACCCTGATATTCGCCGCTCGCTCATGACGCAAAAGGCATATGCAGAGGGCATGCGAGCTTTGGTGCTTTATGCAGCATCCATGCAAGATGAAGTTGCAATGGCGCAAGCAGACGACAGCAAAAAAGATGCGTTGAGCGATTTGGAAGCAAGAAGTGATTTGATGCTGCCAGTTATTAAAGGCTTCGGTAGCGAAAGATCGTGGACTTTGCTTGGAACAGAATCACTTCAAACATTCGGCGGCTCTGGATTCACTCAAGATTGGCCGATTGAGCAGTATGTACGAGATGCAAAAATCGACACACTCTATGAAGGAACAACAGCAATTCAGGGGCTTGATTTCTTCTTCCGCAAAATAATCAAAGATCGCGGACGAGCACTTGGACTCTTAGCGAAAGAAGTCCATGCATTCACCAATACTGGCGGTGCGTTAGAAAAAGAGAAGCTTGCACTCCAAGAAGCTGCCAATCACCTCAATGCAATAGTTGCAGTCCTCGTTGGTCATGCAATGGAATCGCAAGAAAAACCAGATGAGATATATAAAGTGGGACTCAATACTTCTCGTTGCTTGATGGCAGTTGGAGATATCGTCACTTCTTGGTTACTACTTCGACAAGCGGATATTGCAATCTCAAAACTTGCAACTGCAGGTAAAGATAGTGATTTTTATACTGGCAAAATTGCAAGTGCGAAGTTCTTCGTATCTAACGTCTTGCCACATGTCGCCGCGGACCGTGTAATCGTTGAAAGCACGGATAACTCAGTAATGGAGATTCCCGAAAGCGCTTTCTAAAGTACGCTTCGGCAGTGCTTAAATCTCTTCGAGCTGAAGGTTTCCTTGTACTTGGTGCAATTACTTTTGCATTCAATGGAATCGTTTCGAAGTTAGTTTTAGAGAGCGGTCTCTCCGCATGGAGACTTACACAGATCAGATGTACCGGTGCATTCCTCATTCTTTTGGTCTACGCACTCATCCGGAATAAATCCGCGCTTCGACCTCTCAAAGTGAACTGCCTTGGTTGGCAGCTTACGGATTAGTTGGCTTTGCACTCGTACAGGTTGGTTACTTCATTTGCAATTGCGCGAATGCATGTGAGCATCGCACTCATCATCGAATTCACAGCGCCTATCTGGATCGTTTTATATATCCGCTACGTTAGAAAAAAATACGTTCCTTCAACAATGTGGTTCTCGTTGCTCTTTGGATTCCTCGGATTACTTCTTGTTGCTCAAGTTTGGAAAGGCATGACTCTCAATGGAGTCGGGCTCATTGCAGCATTTCTTGATGCATTCGCACTTGCTGGTTATTTTCTCTTAGGTGAAAAACTCATTGTTAATCGTGCCAGCGATACTTTGACTGTTTGGGGACTTGGTTTTGCATCCCTTGTCTGGTTCATTGTTACGCCAGTGTGGTCTTTTCCTTTTCATATACTCACAGACGAAATAGATTTTCTTGGAACTTTTAGCCAATACAGCGCACCGGGTTGGGTTCTCATTCTCTGGATTATTGTGATGGGAACGATCGTTCCTTACTTGTTCGTTCTCAGCGGATTGAAATACCTCTCGGCATCAACGAGCAGCGTCATCGGAATGTTGGAACCTGTCATAGCGGGAGTCTTTGCTTGGTGGTGCTTAGGAGAGAAGTTCACTCTTGTTCAATTGGTTGGTGGCGTGATTGTTATCGTAGGAATTGTTTTAGCAGATCGAGCACGCCGCCAAGCGCACTAATTTTCGTTGCGCTGCTGCGTGTAATCCGATGGCGCTGAACCTTGAGGCATATCCACAAAGCGGGCGAAGTGGAGTTGGGCCGAAACGGTAATAGTTCTAGTCGGTCCATTTCGATGTTTGGCAATAATGAGATCAGCTTCACCAGATCTATTTTGACTGTCATATAGATCATCTCTGTGGAGAGAAGAATGACAACGTCGGCATCCTGTTCAATCGAGCCTGATTCACGAAGATCGGAGAGCATTGGCTTCTTATCAGAGCGCTGTTCTGGAGAGCGGTTTAACTGTGAAATGGCAACGATTGGGACATCGAGTTCCTTGGCCAACAATTTAAGTTGACGTGAAAATTCAGAAACTTCCTGCTGACGATTTTCAACTTTCTTGCCACTGCTCATCAACTGAAGATAATCAATAACAATCAACTTTAAATCATGTCGCTGTTTCAAACGGCGTGACTTAGCGCGGATCTCCATCGAGAAAGATTTGCAGAGTCATCGATAAACAATGGAGCGGCTGAGATTTCGCCCATTCTTCTGGCCAATCGCGACCACTCTTCATCGCTGAGATTTCCCGCTCGAATGTTATTGAGACCAACACGCGCCTCTGCCGAAAGCATACGCATCGTAATTTCCGAGCGGCTCATTTCAAGTGAAAAAATAACAGAAGTATGTCCGCCTTGAATTGAAGCGTATCTCGCAATATCTAGACCGAGTGTGGATTTTCCAACTGCGGGTCGCGCAGCCAATACAACCATGTTTCCAGGATGCAGACCATTGGTTAGTGTGTCGAGATCTTTAAATCCAGTTTTTAATTCCTTCTGTACCAACACCTTTGGAAATTGCTTCGATCTCATCCAAAGCTTCGGGAAGCAAAGTACTCAGTTGCACATAGTCATCATGTGCTCGTCTCTCAGTTACTGAATAAACTTCGGCTTGCGCTTGATCAACAGAATCATCAACGCTTCCTTCCGCGCTATATCCAAGTTGAACAATCTTTGTACCCGCCTCAACAAGTCTGCGCATGATTGCTCGCTCACGAACGATTTTCGCGTAGTAACCGGCATTTGCAGCAGTAGGGACAGATGAGATGAGAGTGTGCAAATAAGGTGCGCCGCCTGCTCTCGCTATTTCTCCGCGCTTTGTTAATTCGGCAGAGACCGTGACTGCGTCGGCCGGTTCTCCACGACCATAAAGATCGAGAATCGCGTCGTAAATAGTTTCGTGGGCCAGGGGCGATAGAAATCTCGCTCGCGAAGAATTTCAACAACATCAGCGATTGCATCTTTGCTCAGCAACATTCCACCAAGGACGCTCTGTTCTGCAATGAGATCTTGAGGTGGAGTGCGCTCGAACTCTGGCTCTGAACGAGCTGATCGTTGAGGAAGTTCTGCGATGCTCACACTGCCTACCTTCCCAAAGAGGTGCGACAATTTTCATGTCACTTCACTACTGAACGTGCGAACGTTAAAGAGTGCTGAGGCTAGAGACCAGAATTGGCGATTTAGTTGTGAGTTGCCTTGTGTAGAACTCGGCGTTTCTTTGTGTAGGAGCCTGTTGATGGATTGTGAATAACTCGACTTTCTCGACCCTTTCATGAGAGAGAGTGCAGGTCAGAACCGTTGGTTGAAATACATGAGTGTGGATAAAAGTATTTTCCGTATCTCAAATGATGAACAACACTAACTTCTGATCCTCTGATTTGTTGGATCGAAGAGAGGTTCACTCTCAATACGACCCTCTACCCATTGCCCAAAAAATTCAACTTCTATCCTCGTTTTCGGAGCCGAATGGTCGATGGGAAGGTAGGCGTAGGCGATCGCTTTGCCAATCGAGTAACCCTGACCACCACTTTTCACTCGACCAACTATTTTGCCACCGATACGAATTGGTTCATTTCCGAGTGGAACCCTTCGAATATCATCGAAGGTGATGACCACAAGTTTTCTACTCTGACTCTCTTTTGCTTGTACAAGTGAGTCGTGTCCAAAGAAATTCTCCTTTGTTGAAGAGATTGCAAAACCCAAGCCTGCTTCCCATGGATTCGTCTCGGTTGAAATTTCTCCGGACCAAGCTCGATAACCTTTCTCTAATCGCAAAGATTCGATCGCTTTATAACCGCACACTTCTAGCCCAAAGTTCTTTCCTGCTTCAAGAATCGATTTCCAAATCAATTCTCCTTGCTCGACAGGCAAATAAAGTTCCCAACCCAACTCTCCAACATAGGTAATTCTTGTCGCACGAACTGTGATGCCTTCGATCAAAATTTCACGTGATCGCATAAAGGGAAATTTCTCATGGCTTAAATCCTCAGTCGTAACGCTCTGTAAAATTTCTCGAGATCGTGGACCCCAAATACCGAAGCAAGCAAGGGATTCAGTGACATCGGAAATATGCACCGTAAAATTATTTTCTCGTGCAAGTTTTTCTAGCCACCCTTTGTCGTGACCGCCAAATGCAGTTCCAGTAACAATAAAGAAAACTGCGTCGCCAATCTGAGTAACTGTGAAATCGGATTCAATTCCTCCACGAGAATTTAGCGCTTGTGTATAAACGGTTCGACCTACACCCTTCACAACATCATTTGCGCAAGCAAAATTCAAAAACTCGGCAGCTTGTTCACCGCTCACCAAAATCTTTGCAAAACTTGATTCATCAAAGAGTCCGGCTGATGTTCGAGTTGCTAAATGCTCGACACTTACTGCGCTAGACCAATGCTTTCCCGCCCACCCATAAGGACGCAATTCATCATCGCCTTTTTGCGAAGAGTAGTAATTAACCCTTTCCCAACTAGCTTTTTTCGCCAAATACAGCACCGGCGCTCTTATGCCATTCATACACTGGCGATTTCTTTAACGGACGAGCGCTTTTTCGTTCTTCTCCTGGATAGTGGATGTCGTAATACTCTTCATAATTTTCCGTCACTCTTTCAAGAGTGAATTTTGGAGATTTATATGCTTCTCCAAAGCGACGAATATCCATATGCCAGAGATCCATCGTGGGTTCACCGGCCAACAACCCACTCGGCAACGACTTTGCCGATACCGCCCGCTCCAGCAATACCGTGTGCACAAAATCCTGCTGCCACGAAGAAATCCGCCGACCGAGGTTTCACCTAAGCAGAATTCATTGTCTGGAGTAAATCCTTCTGGACCATTAATAAAGTTCTTAACACCGATCGATGCCATCTTCGGAACGCGAATTTGAGAATTTACCGCAATCTCTTCGAATCTATCCCAATCCTCTTGTAAGAGTTTGCCATTGAAATCTGCAGGTATCTGATCCAGATTTTCATAACTCGCTGTCCATGCCTTTGATTGGCGCTCATACCCGCCCATCAACAAACCGCTCACCTCTTGACGGAAATAAATCAATAAATCTGGATCACGGAGAGAAGGCAACATCGGTGCATCTACTGGCATAAAATTTTCTGTAATTAAATATTGATGACTCATGGGAACTATTGGAACTCTGACGTTAACTAAGCGAGCAATTTCTGGAGCAAACATCCCTCCGCAATTGATAACCGTTTCACATTCGATCACGCCTTTATCGGTCTCGACGTGAGTTACTCGACCTTGGTTAGTTCTTATATTGGTAACCCGAGTATGCGTAAAAATTTTCACTCCACCGCGTCTCGCTCCGGCCGCCAATGCCTGCGCCAATTGTGATGGATCTACCTGTCCATCCGAAGCCATATAACAAGCACCAACAACGCCTTCTAAATCCATAAGAGGAAAGAGATCTTGCGCTTCCTTAGGAGAAATCTCGCGAAGATCTAGACCAAAAGTTCTCGCCCATCCAATTTGGCGACGAATTTCCTCCATGCGCTCTGGTGTTGAAGCCAACTTGATACTTCCGCACTCTTTCCAACTTGGTGGAGTATCTGAGGCCTCCAATTTTCTATAGAGATCGACTGAATGCATATTCATTTTTTGTTAACGTTGGATCTGCACGCAATTGACCAACAAGTCCTGCGGAATGAAATGTGGAGCCGCTAGTCAGGTCGCTGCGGTCCAATAAAATCACATCTTTTTCACCAAGCTCGGCCAAATGATAGGCAACGGAAGTTCCACCAACGCCGCCGCCAATAATGACAATTTTTGCTCGATCAGGAAGTACTGACGCAGCCATGCCTGAAATGTATTCCTGAAGCAGTGATCCACTCCAGTACTTCACTTGAAGAAAGTTACGGGTCGTTACTCAATCAAGTTTCTGTTTTTCGTGAACGTCCACAAATTCGCGAACTCTCCGGCGGGTTAACAAATAGAAATCTCTTCATTGAAAATTCACTTGGAAAATTCGTTGCTCGCATATCAAGCAATAGTTCTTCACTTCTCTCCATTGATCGCGAATCGGAATACCAAAATTCAAAATTGGCGGCTGAAGTTGGAATTGCTCCGGAAGTAATTGACTATCTACCAGGTCAAGGTTTGTTAGCAATCAAATATATTGAAGGACATACGCTCTCCGCTTCGGGAGTCAATGAAAATCTTTCGCGAATTGCGCAAAGTTGTCGAACGCTTCATTCGTCACAACGATTTGTCCGAGATTTTAATATGTTCTCTCTTCAAAAGACTTATTTAGATATCGTGCAATCACGTGGATTTCAGTTACCAAAAAACTATTTAACGTACTCGGATAAGATGCTTGTAAATGCATCGTGCACTTGAAATTCTCGATGAAGGTACTGTGCCTTGCAACAATGATCTCTTGCCTGGAAACTTTATCGACAGCGGTGATCAAATTTGGATAATTGATTACGAATACTCCGGCAACAACGATCCTTGCTTTGAACTCGGAAATATCTGGGCGGAAGCTTTCTTGGAATTGGATAGTTTTGGAAGAACTTGTAGATGCCTACTATCAAAACCATAGAGCCGAGAAATTCGCACGCGCCTGGCTACTTGCCTTGGCCGCTAAATACGGTTGGACTCTTTGGGCATCTATTCAAAGTGCTGTTTCTGATCTTGATTTCGATTTTTGGTCGTGGGGAATGGAAAAATTCCACTTGGCGGAATCAGAGTTCCAAGGAGCGCTCTTTTCAAAAATGTTTGAAGCAGGGTTACAGAAAAATAAAACGGGCCTGCTGTAATCAGCAGACCCGTTCTAATCTTTAGCGTTGTTAAGCAGCCACAACCGATATTGAAATGTTGGCAACCACATGATGCGGTAGCGAAACTTTCACGGCATGAGTTCCAGTCTCCTTGATGTGCTTGGAGAGGCTCAAGTCATGGCGATCGACATCGAGACCAGTTGCGCTCTTGATAGCTGCAGCTACATCTTTGTCAGTAACGGAGCCAAAAAGACGCCCGGAAGCGCCCACTTTGACGGTTTACAACAACTGTTGCTGCCTCAAGTGCTGCCTTGATCTCCTTGGGCGTGATCGAGATCGCGAACCTCACGTGATGCGCGAGCGCGACGAATGCTTTCAATCTGCTTTTCGCCACCGAGTGACCATGCAATTGCATTACCGCGTGGCAGTAGGAAATTGCGTGCAAATCCATCTTTTACAGAGACCACGTCACCGGCACGACCGAGCCCAGCGACCTTCGCGAGTCAAAATCAATTTCATCTGATGACTCCCTATCTCGCGGTTGAGGGTGTAAGGCAAGAGAGCGACTTCTCTGCTGTTCTTTACAGCTGTCGCAATCGAGCGTTGGTGTTGGGTGCATGCGCCAGTAACACGACGAGCGCGAATCTTTCCACGGTCTGAAATGTATTTACGAAGCGTTGCAATATCTTTGTAATCGATATAACTCACCTTGTCGCGGCAAAAGCTGCAAGGCTTTTTCTTGAACTTCTTATTAAGAGCTGCTGCCTTAGCCGATTTATTTTTCGGCTCTTTCAGCGCTCTGTTATTACGTGCTCCCATTGTGGTGCTCCTTTACGGGTGCCCTGCCATTTTTCACATGGTAGGAATGGATGGATTGTTAGTAAGAACCTTCTTTAGAAAGGTGGCTCGTCATTTGTGGTTGTTGCCCAACCGCCGCCCGTTGAAGGGGAGGAGGCAGCAGCCCAAGGATCGTCATTGAAAGTATCTGTTGATGGTGCAGAGAATCCACCAGATGCGCCGCCTTGGCGAGTGGTCTTAGTGACCTTCGCTGTTGCATTTCGCAAAGATGGTCCAACTTCATCAACTTCAACTTCAAAAAACAGTTCGCTTTTCGCCTTCTTTGGTTTCATAAGAGCGTTGCTTTAATCGACCAGAAAGAATGACGCGCATACCTTTTGTTAGCGACTCAGCAACATTTTCAGCTGCTTGACGCCAAATTTGGCATTGAAGAAAGAGACTATCTCCGTCTTTCCATTCATTCGTTGCCTTATCAAGATAACGAGGAGTGGAAGCGACACGAAATTTAGCAACAGCTGCGCCTGATGGTGTGAAGCGAAGTTCTGGATCATCGACAAGATTGCCGATCATCGTGATTGTTGTATCTCCTGCTGCCATATTTATCTTCTCTCTATTACGGTTTTGGAACCCAAATTATTGACTGAATGGATGAAAACTACTCAGGACGAATAACTTTTGTGCGTAGAACCGCTTCGTTTAAATTCAATTGACGATCCAACTCTTTGATAGCTGCTGGCTCGCAGTGCATGTCAACGACCGCATAAATTCCTTCTGACTTCTTCAAAATTTCAAAAGACATGCGGCGCTTGCCCCAAACATCGAGCTTGTCGACGCGGCCTCCACTTTCTTTGATGATTTTGAGATATGTCTCAAGACTTGGCGTGACTGTGCGCTCTTCTAACTCTGGATCAAGAATGACCATTAATTCGTAGTGTCGCATGCGTTAACCCGACCTCCTCTGGACTAAAGCGGCCACGGTATTTCCGTGACAGGAGGGTTAGTGCTCCAAGGAAACTGGTTTTCCAGCGACCGAGGAAGGCTAAGGGTAACTTGAGGCGGTACCGAATAGAAAATCGGCCAACTTACCTCTGGAATTAGGCGTATCTGGCGGAGTTCGCAGGCTCGTTCGAGCGAATGAAGCAACTAAGAGAAATGTGGCTGCTATTCGCACAACTGTCGCAATTGCATAGGCCTCATTGGTCACTCCAAATTTCAAACCAGTAACCAGAGCTAAGTGCTGCCAGATCGCCAGATGGTAGAGAACTTCCGATCCTTGCCACACCCAGAAGACCGGAAGGTGAACTTTCTCCCGAATGGCAATGATGGCGAGAGGTGCTAACCAGAGTACGTACTGGGGGGAGTAGACCTTTCCAATACAGATAACTGAGGCAAGTACGACAAAACTCACTTCTGACAAGGAAGGCACATAGGAAATCTCAAGCAAATAAATGACGAGTCCTGCCAAAAGTGCAAGGAGTGCGATCGAGGCAATGTTATTGAGATGTTTTACATCCACTCCAAAAATTACAAGGGAGTACCACAAAGATCCCCAGTCCGAATTTCGATCAAGATTTAATTTATAGAAATGCCACCAACCTGTGGGGGTTGTCGCCATAACGGGAAGATTAATAAGCAACCACACAACTGCCGTCATAGTCAGATACTTAAAAAGTTCTCGCTTCATTCCCGTGCGATACAAAATGACTGTAATAGGCAAGAGTAGAAATATTGGAAAGAATTAGTTGCAACTGAAATTCCCAAATAGAACGAACTTACTAAATATTTTCGCGACTCGAAATAATAAATCGCGGCAAGCATTGTGATGATTCCCCAAAGATCCCAATTGATATAGAGGGATGCGATAACAGCCGGGAGGAGAGCGGAAGTAGATATGCGTATTGAGGACGAATTCTCCAAACAAGCAATACAACGCCAATAAAAATGAGTGCGAGAAAAAATACATTGACATCGAAATAGGTTCGGAAAGCATGAGAACTTTCAGGAACTAACCAAGAGGTCGCCCACATGACTGCTCCCATAACAACGGGATACTCGACAGCTTTTTCATCTCCAGAATATGCCCACTTGTGATCATCAAGCCCGCGATCTCCAAAGAGAGTTGGAATATCGGAATAGCAAGCGTGAACATAAGAATCCGGAGAAAACCCAACTGGAGTTCCGACAATGATCAAACTTAGTGAAAGAGAGCGCTCCTGCAAGAATCGCCAAAAGAATTAGGAATAGCGCAGTGAAATTTATGGGACGTCGAAGAAATGAAATCAAGAAAATTCTCTACCTACGTGGGTGTTGGGGGTTGGTGAATCTGTTGGTAGAGAAGTATCAGTCGGCGTTGGAGTTGGTGATTCCATTGGAGACGAGGTATCAGTCGGCGTTGGAGTTGGGGTTGAGGTCGGTGTGGGCGTTGGAGTTGGGGTTGGTGGTGGTTTAACAACGGCAAAAGTTGGAGGTCGCATCACAATTTTTTTCGTGCCGCCGATATGAACAGGCTTTGGGAATTTCAATTTTGGTTGACCTATCAGCGCAGCCTTCATAAATGAAGTCCACACGCGCGCTGGAAAAGTTCCACCTGTTACTGAAGTCAATCCACCAATTCCGTTAAGTGACTGTGAAGCGTTATCTCTGAAGAAAGCCACCGAAGCTGCGAGTTGAGGTGTATATCCACTAATCCAGGCTGAAGCATTTTGCTCACTCGTACCTGTCTTTCCAGCAGCTGGTCTTCCAAGCCCGGCAGTTCCGTAGGTTGCAGTTCCACTCCTTACTACTTCGCCGAGCGCGTAGGTGAGATCAGCCATTACATCTTTTGAAAATACTTCTTGACCTTGTGGTCTGGCTTGGTAGAGAACACCTTTATTCGCGCCTTGTACTTGTTGAATTAAATACGGCTTCGCATAAACACCTCGCGCAGCAAATGTTGCATAGGCGGCTGCAACATCAACAACATGTGGGCTAGCAACACCGAGCACCACTGAGGGAGTCGGCATCATTGCCACGTCATGGGAATACCTGCCCGTCTAGCAACGTCCACGACTTTTTGTGGCGTTACTTCAATTCCCAATGGAACATAAACGGTATTGACCGAATGTGCAGTTGATTTGAGAAGGGTTACTTGTCCCCACTGTTCATTGCCGTAATTTGATACGGGATATGGCTTTCCCGCATCATCGAAAATTTGCGGAGAATTTCCATTCCACACCGAGGTCAAAGGAATTCCTTGTTCGAGCGCGGCGACTAAGGCGCGCTATGACAGCGCATATCCTGAGAAATTTCTGACTTTCGCTCACTTTGATTGGAGTGCAATCACATCATCAGACCCTTCAAAAGAGTTTGTGCACAAGCCAATCGCGCCAAAGAACAAGGTGCAAAAGGATTCAAAATTTGGAAAAGACTTGGGGTTAAGAGTCAAAGATCAAAGTGGAAAACATCTCCTCGCTCCGATCCGAGATTGCCGATGCTCTCAACGCTGTGGGTGAAAATGGAATGCCCATCATGATTCATTCAGCAGATCCACAAACGTAATTTCAATCCATTTGATGGGCGAAATGAAAATATGAGGCGATGAAAGCCAACCCTGCTCTTCAATACTTCCAAAGCGGTGTGCCATCCTTTGAAATTTTGCATGAGGCACTTCATAGCGCTATTGCGTCAGCTCCGAAGACAACCTTTATTGGAGCACACGTTGGTGGAATTCCAGAGGATCTCCAGACACTTTCGCAATTGCTAAGCGAACTTCCAAATTATTTTGTTGATATCTCCGCCCGAATCGCTGACCTTGGTCGCCAACCGCGAGCCTTCAGCGCGCTAGTAG
Source organism: Actinomycetota bacterium (assembly GCA_037200085.1). Classification (GTDB taxonomy): domain Bacteria; phylum Actinomycetota; class Actinomycetes; order Nanopelagicales; family Nanopelagicaceae; genus QYPT01. The sequence goes on along the minus strand of JBBCHT010000007.1, from coordinate 32,939 downwards.
AAAAACACTCCGATCGAATTCTCTTCGGAACTGATTACTTCCCTTTCAGTATTGAGGGCATCCGAAAATATTTCAGATTCTTGGAAACCGATGACGAGTACTTTTCCTACGACGTAAACACATCGTCGCCACGATCCGGTCGATGGAATATATATTGGAGCGAAAATTGATAGTAACTTTCTCAAGAAAATCTACTTCGAAAATGCCGAGCGGGTCCTCTTTAAGAGTTGATTCACCAGGCTGGGGCGATGGGAATTGCTTTCGCCATCCACTCCTTATGTTTTCTATATATCGTCTCGTCCGTCATTTCATAGTGAATTCCATAGCAAAGAATTTATCTTGTCGACTGCGACGTGGATGAAACCAAGCGAGTGCGAAAAAATTACATACTCAGGGCTAATCCATTTGTAATGAAAGAGCGGAGCATGCGTGATTCGGACATCACCCTTTGGGCGAAGCCGAATGTGCACCGGGCGAGTAAATGCATTTGTGATATAAATTTTGGACTAAAGCAGAGCATCTTGTCGTAATTCGAACTGAGCGCTCCATGGTTCACTTTCTCTAAATCTCGAGAATCGCCAACCATATTGATTCCAACGCCTCTGATAATAGTTGCATCGGTATTACGGAGAGAAATTCCTCATTAACGTCGAGCATTTCATCGACATCTGCAACGATAACAAAATCTGCAGTTGAAGCCTTTCCAAGCATGATTCTTCAATTGCATTAACTTTTTGTTCTTCAAATGTCCGTTAGTGCTAAACGGAATTACTTCGCACCCAAGTTCTCGGGCAATCTCTTGTGTTCTATCTGTTGATTCATTGTCATGAACAATAATTCGAATCTTCGGAATCCGCTTGCGATACCACTTAACTAAATTTGGGAGCATATATTCTTCATTGAAAGTGAAGGTGTGAAGCTCGCAGTTCAAAACTCTTCCTCTTCTACAAATAGTCATAGGGATTTCAAGTGATCGGCAGTCTATTTTTTCAATCTGAGGAAAAGAAGCCTTTTTTGGTGTAACCCTTACCACTCACATAGAACATTAAAGATTGGAGCCGATTTACAGTTCTTGTGGGTGTCGAACACTCTCATCTTTAGGGATTCCCAAGTGTGTCAGCTGCAATATCCAATAAGAGTTCTAGATCTTGCTCTTTCTCATCAATTGGATTTTCATGCGAAAAGGGAAAAATCCCCATAAATACTGTTCCGATGGCGACTCTCGCTCGCACCATACATTCATGGTTTGCATTTTTCCCTGCAAGCAATTCTTGCAACCTCAACATCGGTGCTTGAGCTCTCGACCCAGTGCTTTTGCTTCGGCTTGCATTTCAGATCTAGTAAGTCGAACAACTTTTCGATGGCGAAAGATGAAATCACGAATTCTCGTAGTACCGCGCATCTCTCCGTTTCATTGGCCGGAAGCTTCTTATGGCTCGCGACTAATTCTTCAAGATCATCGTCGAAGATTTTAAGAGCGTTTGAAAAATAGATTCCTTACTTTCGAAATGATGGTAAATCGCCGCTTTAGAAATCCCCAACTGCTCTGCGAGATCTGCCATGGATGTTTCGGCAAATCCCTTTGTTGAAAATAGTTCTGCAGCTGTCGCCAAAATTGCATCCTCGTTGAAGATGAATTTCGACCGTTCATTTGCACTATATCCACCACCCCTCTACTATACCTACCAACCGTTCGGTAAGCCAGCCCCGCATCTTCACTCACAGGAGAAACTATGTCTTTCATTGCCAATTGGACCTTTAAACACCGAAAACTAGTAGTACTTCTCTGGCTACTTCTCTTGGGTGGAATAACGGTACTCGCGCAGAACGCCGGAACCGCCTATAGCGACTCCTTCACTCTGCCCAATACGGAGAGCAAGACAGCCCTAGATCTTCTAACCAAATACGCTCCGACCCAACGGGGGACTCAATCCAGCGTCGTACGCGGCAAAAGTTGGAGAGCTAACGTCAGAAAAAATTGCTCCAATCGAGGCGAAACTCTCGACTCTTCGTCATGTGGCTGAAATTGACTCTCCTTTCGATGAAAAGAATGGCGCGCTTAGCAAGGGACGGCAAAGTCGCTTTCTCGACGGTACATCTCGATGAGAGTTCGCAACACATTCCCAAAAGTGACATCGTTGCAATAATCAAAACAGCAAAAAGTTTTTCCGATGCAGATGTGCAAGTGGAGTTGCTTGGAAATGCAATTCAAGGCGCGACAGAAGCTAGGCCAAGTTCAAGTGAAGGAATCGCACTACTCGCAGCCGCTGCCTTCTCTTCATAACTTTTGGCAGCATTGTCGCAACGCTGATTCCACTCTTCGTAGCTGTCGTAGGTCTGGGAATTGCTTCTGCAGCAATCGGACTTCTAAGCCATGCATTCTCCATTGCACAATTTGCTCCGATCCTGTCTGCACTAGTTGGACTCGGCGTCGGAATCGATTATGCACTCTTCATTGTTACTCGTTTTCGCCAAGGCATTCACTCAGGTATCACTGTTGAAGAAGCAGTCAAAACGGCAGTCAAAACTTCGGGTAGAGCTGTGCTCTTTGCAGGAATCATTGTTTGCATTGCACTTTTGGGACTATTCACAGTCGGCGTAAGTTTCTTATACGGAGTAGCTGTCGCTGCTTCGTTGGCCGTTCTCATCACAATGAGCGCATCACTTACTTTGCTTCCTGCTTTACTTGCAATGGTCGGAAAGAGAATCGACAAGTTCTCATTCCTGGACGAAGCAAAGAATCACCACGACATTGAGAGCGGTCGATGGGCTCAATGGTCTCGAGCGATACAACGACGTCCAATTGTTTGGAGTATTTCAGCGCTCATTCTCTTGATTGTGCTCTGCATTCCAACTTTCGATATTCGATTGGGAAGTGCCGATTCCGGTAACGATCCAAAGACCACAACTACTCGTGCTGCCTACGACTTATTGGCGAAGGGTTTTGGTGCGGGATATAGCGGACCGTTGATGCTCGTTGCCTCAATTCCTGAAGGAGCAGATACGGCGGTCATCGAAAGACTTGAGTCTTCGGTTGCAGCTGATGAAGATGTAGCTCAAGTGACTCCTACCTTCTTCACTCCAGATCACTCAATTGGAATCATTAACGTCTATGCGAAAAGTTCACCACAATCTGAAGATACGACAAAGCTCATTGAACGGCTGCGAAAGGAGATAATTCCAACTGCGTTACAAGGCTCTTCTATCCATGTCTATGTGGGTGGAATTGTTGCGATCTTTGCCGATTTCGGCCACGTACTTTCCAGCAAGTTGCCATTCTTTATTGCTGTTGTGGTTCTTTTGAGTTTCCTACTTCTGATGATCCTCTTCAGAAGTGTGCTCATCCCACTCAAAGCGGCAGTCATGAACATCTTCTCAATCGGTGCAGCATTCGGTGTCTTGGTTGCTGCTTTCAATGGGGGTGGGCGGAACCATTCCTCGGCGCACGCGGTGGACCAATAGAACCATTCCTTCCGATCATGCTCTTCGCAATTCTCTTTGGACTCTCAATGGACTATGAAGTCTTCTTAGTTTCTCGAATTCGAGAAGAGTGGGAAATTTCTCATGACAATTCCGCTGCGGTAAGAAGAGGTCTTGCAGCAACGGGTGGAGTAATCACTGCCGCTGCAACAATCATGTTTGCAGTCTTTGGTGCATTCGTCTTTGGCGGCCAACGAGTAATTCAAGAGTTCGGGAGTTGGTCTTGCCTCCGCAGTGCTCTTTGATGCAACCATCATTCGATGCGCTTTAGTGCCCGCACTTATGCAGTGGTGGGGACCAGCAAATTGGTGGCTTCCAAGTTGGCTTGAAAAAGCACTCCCAAGAATTTCTCTTGAGGACAACGAGAAATCCAAGGTTTTAATTCGATTCGACCGTGGAGCCGCCTCGGGGATTCGAACCCCGGACCTACGCATTACGAGGTGCGTTGCTCTACCCTGAGCTAAGGCGGCTGATCGTGCGGCAAAAAGTACCGCGAATATCTTCAATACCAAAACCGATCAACGAAAGTTTGAAACTGCCTCTTTAATCTTGCCTCGTAGTAGAGCATTTCGAAATCCAATGCCCTGCAAATAATTACTTTCATACTTCGGGTTAATACTCCTCAACCTTGAAGCCCACATCTCCTTCCCTTTTCCTGCATCACGGGATGCAGCGCGAAAGGGATTCCCGGCAACTTCAAAAAGTATCTCTGAATGTTGATACAACTTCGATCCTTTTGATTGCAATTCGTGAAGCCACCAAATGTCCTCACAAAAAGGTAAGTCTTCATCAAAAGGTGTTTCAATCGCCAAAGCTCTGGTAACTACAGTTCCCGCACGTTGATGTGTAATACGGAGAAGGAAGGAATCGACGTTTTCCATAATGTGCATCAATATCAATTCGTTCTTCGATAACACTCGTCGAGGTCTTTTAAATTTAGCCACTCGATTAAGAACATATCTTGCGGAAGATATCGAAGTCGAACCTGGATTTTTTTGCAAGAAATCGATCTGAATTTTCATTTTATTTGGCATCCAGATGTCATCGTCATCCAGGAAGGATACGAACTCAGAAGTTGATTCCTTTACGCCAAGATTTCTATTCCTGGCAACCGTGGCAATTCCAGAACCAGGAGAATAATTGTCAATTATTCTCACTCGCGGAGCGTTCTTCGATGAAAGGTTTGGCTTCTTTACCGGCAATAACCAAAATCTCATTTGGCGGAAGGTTCTGAGCGAGCGCGGATTCAACTGCACGATCTAACGTGTCTCTACCCATCGTCGGTATCACGACTGAATAGGACATTCATCGACTTTAGCACGCAAGCAATGGATTTCCTGAAGCGCTACTCGCTCTTTCGAAAGGCACAGAATTGACAATTTTGCCTATGCTAAAATTCCTAATCATTTAATAGACGACGTAAACAAAGGTGAATCAAATAACACTCGCACCTGAAATCGATGTACTTCTTGCCACTTACAATGGCGCGAAATACTTGGATGAGTTTTTAACTTCACTCGAGAACCAAATTGATGTTCGCATCAATCTCTTGGTCAGTGATGATGGTTCGTCAGATAACTCACTTGAGATCGTTCGAGCTCACGAAAAGAATTTCTATACCGTTACCTACTTTGATGGACCAAAAAAGGGTGCAACGGAGAATTTCTACCACCTTATGTATCAGTCAAAGGCACCTTACGTCGCCTTTGCAGATCAGGACGACATTTGGGAAAAAGAGCATCTCCGAAATTCAATCGAAAGATTGAAACCATACGAACCCTTTCCAACGCTCACTTTTTCAACTTCCCTTACATTTTTCGATGATGGTCGCAAGGCTTATCTATGGCCAGTGCTCAAAGATATTCCGCCAGTCTCTGAACTCTTTCTCGAAGGAAGAGCTCGCGGATGCTCGATGGTGTTCAATCGCGAAGCGAATTCGCTTCTCACTTCTTACCACCCACAATTCCCGCACTGTCATGACACCTGGGCATTCTTGGTACTTCGAACCTGCGGAATCGTTATCTATGATCGCGCAGCTGAAATTCGATATCGCATTCATGCAAATAACACGATCGGTCTTGGTGAACGAAGTTTCTTCCGCACATTTAGGACGTTGAGTAACCGTACATGGAAGCATATTTGCAATGGAACGAATTGTTCGCAGCCTACGGAGATCGGATGGAAGAATCTCAGCGTTCGGCAGTGGAAAACTTACTTAAGTACTTACGCGGAATTTCTTTGTTCGTCTCCGCCACTTAGTACTGACAAGAGCAAGATTTCGTGAATCTTTGTATAACGAACTTCGAACGCGCATTGCCTTCTTGGTTTTACCTGTATTTTTTGATGTCGGTAATAAAAGCAAGAAAGAGCTGGTTAAGAGTTCTTAATTAACCGAACTCGGGGAGCAACCCTTGCACCAATCGATCAATCAAGGTTGGTGCATCACTATCTTGCTTTGAAAGGCTCCATTCGCCTTTGGGCCACGCGATTGCCAAATCTGATCGAGTGGATTAATTCCAAACTCTTCCGTCGGTGAGTATGGAGAGGTCAATAGGTAAGTAACGACTGTGTGGTCAGTTAGTGCAACGAATCCGTGTCCTAGCCCTTCGGATATAAATAGAGCGTCACCCGTATCGCTACTCAAAGGAACACTTACATATTGTTTAAATGTTGGTGATGAAGGGCGAATATCTACAACGACATCCCAAATAGCACCTGATACACATGTCACCCATTTAGCTTGCGATTTTTTTGCCATACTGTAATGAATTCCACGAATGACGCCCTTTTTCGAAATCGAAATATTGGATTGCATGACATCAAAATCTCGACCCAATAACTCCTGAAATTGGTCACCACGAAACCACTCACGAAAAGAGCCACGCTCATCACGATGAACCGGAGATTGCGCAACCATGCGCCACTAATTGCCAACTCTTTAAATTCCACTCGGTCACTCTTTCATGTTCGTTGCACTTATAAGAGAAGGAATTGCTTCGGCCAAGGCCTCACGCCAATCTCGCATAGGAACCATGCCTACTTCACTCCAACGCTCATGACCCAGTACTGAGTTCTTCGGCCTAACTGCTTTTCGTAAGGATTCCACTTGAATCGATTGGGACAACTCGACCGGAATCTGCACCCATCGCGTCAAAAATCTCGCGAGCAAATCCAAACCAACTCGTACTTCCGCGGTTTGTACCGTGGTAAATCCCTGACGGTACTTCTTTGGAAACCATCTCCAATATCTGATTGGCAAGATCAATCGAGTAGGTGGGTTGCCCAAATTGATCATCAACCACTTCCACTTTTCGAGATTCATCTTTCGACAGAGTGGCCATGGTCTTCGCAAAGTTTCTACCGTAAGGACTGTAAAGCCAGGCAGTTCTTACAATGAAAGTTCCTTCCTGGATGAATTTCCAGTGCACGATCTTCGCCTTCAGATTTTGTAGATCCATAGACAGATGCAGGAAATTTTACAGAACCCTCGCTCCATGGTTCAACTCCGGTTCCCGAGAAAACGTAGTCGGTTGAAATATGAATCAATTTCGCACCAAGAGTTCGTGCCACTGTGGCCAAATTTTTAGGACCATCAACATTGATCGCCCTAGCGGTATCTGGCTCATCCTCGGCCAAATCAACGTTTGTCCATGCGGCTGCATTCACAATGACGTTGGGGGTGAAGGCTAGAAATAATTGCGTTAACTTCATCAACGTTAGTGATGTCTAGTTGATCTTTGCCAAGACTAATATATTCTGCGCCAGTTTCACCTAGACGTTGCGAAAATGTTTGTCCAAGCTGACCGTTGGCTCCAACTATCAACCACTTCATTTCTTTAGTGGACGCCACCACGACCCATTCTTTTTATACCACTCGATTGTCGATGCCAAACCATCTTCCCAAGAGACAAGCGGCGCGTATCCCAATTCGCGAGAAATTTTTGAAATATCAACTGAATATCTCAAATCGTGTCCGAGACGATCCTCAACTCTCACAATCGAAGATCCATCTTTGCCCATTTTCTCCAAGATCGTTTCTGTAAGAGTTACATTGGATAGTTCAGTGCCTCCGCCGATGTTGTAAATTTCACCGGATTTTCCTCGAGTAAGCACGGCGTGAATACCGCGACAGTGGTCGTCCACATGCAACCAATCTCGGACATTCTTTCCATCTCCGTAAAGTGGAACTTTGAGGCCGTCAATGAGGTTAGTGACAAAGAGTGGAATGACTTTTTCTGGAATTGATAGGGACCGTAATTGTTACTACAGCGAGTGGTCCGTACATCAATCCATAAGTTTTGCCAAATGACCTAACGAATAGATCAGCTGAAGCTTTAGAAGCTGAATATGGTGAATTTGGAAGCAAGGGATCACTTTCAACCCAGGATCCAGAAGGGATGCTGCCATAAACCTCGTCAGTTGATACTTGAACAAAAGTCAGATCTGATCCACGTACTGACTCAAGAAGTGTTTGCGTACCCAAAACATTGGTCAATACAAAATCCCTTGATCCATTTATAGAGCGATCTACGTGCGATTCTGCCGCGAAATTGATGATCGCATCATGCCTCTTGGCCAGTTGTGAAGTTAAGCCTTGATCGCAAATATCACCTTGAATGAATTCAAAACTATTCTTTGGCAAGATCTCCAAATTTGTCATCGATCCTGCATATGTCAATTTATCTAACACGGTGATTGATGTAATTCCACTCAACGAACCATCCACAACGCGTCGGACGAAGTTAGAGCCAATAAATCCAGCTCCGCCAGTGACGAGAACTCTCACTTCGCTCTATCTCCAATCTCGCGTTATTGACCTAACCTACACGCAAGGTACGCTTTGCCAAATGAAGGGAATTGTCTTAGCGGGAGGAACTGGATCAAGACTCTGGCCCATCACTCGCGGTATTAGCAAACAATTACTTCCTATTTACGATAAGCCTCTCGTGCACTATCCCCTTGGCACACTAATGCTTGCTGGCATTCGTGAAATATTAATTATTACTGCTCCTGAAGGACTCGCCTCCTTCCAACGACTTTTAGGAGATGGCTCCGATTTAGGAATCGAAATTCAATTTGCAGTTCAACCTTCACCGGATGGACTAGCTCAAGCATTTATCATCGGCGAGAAGTTCATTGATGGAAACAAAGTTGCACTTGCTCTTGGTGACAATATTTTTCACGGCGCTGGTCTAGGTTCGCAATTGAAGAATTCGACTTCAGTAGTAGGCGCTCACATTTTTGCCTACAAGGTAAGCGACCCGGAAAACTATGGAGTCGTTGAATTCGATGCAGACGGCAAAGTAATTTCAATTGAAGAAAAACCTAAAGTACCGAAATCGAGTTTTGCTGTTCCAGGACTCTATTTTTATGATGAAAATGTTGTAGAAATTGCCAAGTCTGTTACTCCCAGTGCTCGTGGCGAACTTGAAATCACTTCAGTCAATCAGCGTTATTTGTCGCTTGGAAAATCTAACAACGACCGTGCTGGAGCGCGGAACGGCCTGGCTAGATACTGGCACTTTGGAATCTCTTCATGCAGCCAGCGCATACGTGAAAATTATCGAAGAGCGTCAGGGGTACAAAATTTCATGTCTCGAAGAAATTGCTTGGCGGAATAAATGGATAAGCGATGAAAAATTACTTTCACTTGCTGCCGACTACAACGGCAATCCTTTCGCGCAATATCTTCGATCCCTACTTAAAGGAGAAATTTCCGATACAAAGGTCGGGCAATAGGACTCAAGCTCTGACGAATTCTCAGAGGAAGTCGCCACCAAATCCTGTTGAGAATGACAAATAAACTTACCCAAAACCCTTTCTTATCTGGAATTGGATTTTTGCGGAGTAGAAAGCGTTTCCCGAATCATCTCGATCGATGTCCTGTATGAACTTTCATAAAAGTTATCGACCCATTTTCTGCGATCACCTTTACTTTGCGCCCAATCTCCAGACTTCACCTTCTCTAGCGCGTTTCTAGTCTGTCTCACTGCATCGCCAACATCCGGTTCTGCCCATGTAGAAGTTCCTGGATACGGTCCTTCGTCATATCCAACAGAAACTTTTGTATAGTCCACTGGGAAACCGATTTTTTCAACTTCCTGCGCGATTCCCGAATAAGCAGTAAAAACCACGGAGTGTCAGCTCCGATTGCTTCCAGAATATTTAAGCCGAGCCCCTCCGCACGATGGAGAGAAATGTAGATCTGAGCATCTTTCATCAATTGTGTATTGAGTAGATGTGAAAGTGTTTTGATTGAAAATAATAACTCTAGGAGTGCTCGCCATTCGTTCAAGAAGTTTCAGATGTGGCGTATGTATTTAGTTCAACAGTCTTCATCACCAAAAATAGATTGGGGGTAGTCATCTCGAATGAGATCCCAAACATCTAAAACTGACTCTGGATTCTTTCTCCTTATAAAACTCTTTGCGTCGAATCTACAGAGAATGTATTGCTCCGGGATTCCCATCTCTCTCAAGGCTTCAGATGCACTTTTGTCTTCGAGGGGAGATTCTTGTAGCGCAGGATTCATTCCGAAAGTGGGGAAAGAAAGAAACCTTTCTTTGTAACCCATTTTCCAAAGCCGTTGGGAGAAATTGGAGATTCCAAATACTTGATCTGCGTAGCGCAAAGTTTTCATAAAATATTCTGGTAGCTCTTCGAGCTCCCATGCCCAGACTGCAGTTACGTGTTGAACTCTGAGGTCAACACGACCTTGATGAAAAAGTTCTGATATCCAGAATTCTCACCGGGATAAATGAGAGAACGTGACGATAATTCTTCTCGAAATTTGATTTCCTGATCGCGAGCCTTGTGAAGAAGTTCTGGAGTTTCAAAGCGAGTTGGAACGTTCTCCACATGAACATCAATTCCAGCGGCATCCAGCATCTCCAAAACATTGCGAGACATCTGTCCCAATCCAGTTGGGGTTCCAAAGTAACCGACGAGGGTAACTCCTTGGTCTCTACTGTCCTCCTTAGCGCGAGACAGTTTACGTACCTGCCTCAACTCGAAGGTCATGCTCGACCATGATCTTCACTAGCTCTTTGAAATTCACTTTCGGTTTCCACCCCAACTGGCGTTCGGCTTTACTGGCATCTCCAACCAAAGTATCCACTTCGCTTGGACGTATCATCGCCGGATCGTAATCGAGATACTTATCTAGATCGGGTTCCAATCCCGCAACGAGTAGCGCTTCAATGACGAATTCCTTAACTGTGTGAGAAATTCCTGTCGCGATGACAAAATCCTCTGGCTTATCCTGTTGAAGCATCATCCACATGGCTTCTACATAATCTCCTGCATATCCCCAATCTCTACTTGGGGCGATATTTCCCAATGAGAATTTCTCTTGCTTGCCAAGTTTTATTCTCGCCACATTGGACGAGATTTTTCGCGTTACAAATTCATGGCCACGATTTTCACCTTCATGATTAAAGAGAATTCTGAGCAAATAAACATGTCATAGGACTCGCGATATTGAACGCAGGTGTAGTGAGCAAACGCTTTAGCAACTCCATAGGGAGAACGCGGATGAAATGGCGTCAATTCATTTTGGGGAGTTTCACGAACTTTGCCAAACATCTCTGACGATGATGCCTGATATATCCGCGTCTTCTTTTCAAGTTTTAGCTTGCGGGTAGCTTCTAGAATTCTCAATATTCCAAGTCCCGTGACATTGGCCGTCAGTTCAGGTTGATTAAAACTCAATCCGACATAACTCAGCGCACCTAAGTTGTAAATCTCGTCAGGCTCGGTTTCCCCGATCACCTGTAAGAGACTGGAAAAATCCGCTAAATCACCACGGACTAAAGTGACATCCGGAAATTTACGAATGATTTCGTCATTTAACGAACTACGTTGACCAGTTACTAGGCCGTATGTCCGATAACCTTGGAGAGAAGCAATTCGGCCAAATGCTGACCATCTTGTCCTGTAATACCAGTGACAAGTGCAACTTTGGACATTACTCCCCCTTGAAAATATTTAGCGGAAGAATAGCGTCTTTAGTCGCCTAAGTGGAGAAGTGATTCTCCATGAAGATGAGTTAAGAATCTTCTTTAGTTCATCCCTTGCTACTTCGAGTTCTCCATCTTCGCTCTGATAGAAGAGAGTGAATTCATCAAAGATATTGGGCGGAAAATCGAAATTCACCAGCAATTCGCGCTTCTCATCCGCAAGATAGAAGCGATTCAATCCATCCTTGTAACAGAACGAATATCCAGAATTCAAAAGTAGCGGCTCCCAATCATGATGAGTCTCCATGCGAGTAAGTGGCGCAGTCGCTTCTACGAGAATGATCCATGGACGAAATTGAGTGAAATCCGCTCCGCGCAAAACTTCTTCTTCAAAACCTTCAACATCGATTTGAGAAAATGAATTGTTTTTTCTTTTACAAATTCTAAACAAAGCCGTTTCAACGTTTTGACTGGAACTTTACGCGAAGAGATACGACGTCCTTCTGCTCTGCGTTTTTCAGCTGCCTCACGCACTGCTGTCGAAAGTCCCGTACCTTCGATACTCCAGAATTCCAATTCTCCTTCACTATCTCCGAGTGCACAATTCAAATTTATGTCATCTGGTCGAGCTGATTTCAGAAGTGAAAATTGATACTCCATTGGTTCAATATTTATTCCACGCCAACCATTCTCATAAAAAGCATGAGTGACGGACGCGATTTTTCGGATGGTGTGCACCAACATCTATATAAAACCCATTCGAGACGTCCTTGAGTGAGCGCCACAAGATCACATCCTCGAAATTTTGGGGCGTACGAGATAAATGTCATCGACGTCTCACTTTTTATTTCGCTTAAGCAAATTCTTGACAACCGCTAGTACATGCCAAATTTTCGTCTTTCGTACCTTCTGGAATAACCAGACTTTCTGATCTAACGCTGCGTAACGAACTTCCCATTCGCCAAATAGTGAATCTTTGCTTCTGGCATACGAAATCGGTACCTGAAAACCAACATCTCGAGGATCAAATGAAGCAACTATGAGTCCATCACCGCTATAAGACTCCGACACAGAATGCTCAGCAATAATATGACCGCCGCACTCTTCAATAATTTTCATGGCGTTCTGATGCGTCAACGCGTCACCGCTAATGAGCAAATCATGGGTGCTGATGAAAATGAAACGAACTTTCCCATGCGCCAATAAACCCCTTAGAACCATTGAGGAGTTCGATCTCTGCTCCTTGAATATCTGCCAACAAAACATCGATCTGATCTAACTTTTCTGAAGCAAAAATTGATTCAAGTGTGACGCCAGGTACGACGATGGTTTTTTGGTTTTCTTCGACAAAAAAAACTGAATGGCCGAGTACCAGATTGACTGAAACCGCCGTTAATGAAGGTGCCTACCTTCTCGTTGAGTGCAAAATTTCGACGTCCAACTTCCAAATTCTCGGGGTTCGGTTCGACACATATTGCTTGGCCGCTCGGAAATTCCTGTAGAAACCAGAGACTGTAATAGGCCAATGTGAACCAAGTTCTACCATTACAGGTTTCTCATTCTGAAACGAAGAGAACCTTTTCATCACTGCATCAAATACTCGCTCTTCCTGTGGCTCATGATGACCGTGCAACCGTCCAATCAACTCGGTCATCCAGGCTCCCTCATAACAATCCTTTTCAATCAGGATTCCGTTATGCATAACCTGTACATCATTGCCGTTCTTCGTAGCTATCGATCCCGCATTTGGTACTCGTGGTAAATCTTCCGCATCTCGACATTGCACAGTCATCTCTATTCGCCGCACAATCTCTGGCGACCACTGTGTCACTTCTCTACAGACCCATCAATTTCGCTTGACGATCAAAATCAGGAACTACCTTTCGTACTTCCTCGAAAGTGCCAGTAGCGACCACTTTGCCTTTCGCCATATACACAACCATGTCAACACTTCTTACTGTTGATAGGCGATGAGCAATCATCACTACTGTAATTGTTCGCGAAGTGCATGAATTGCCGAGGAGATACTCGCCTCTGTTTCACCATCAAGAGAACTCGTCGCTTCATCTAGAACAAGGAGATGCGGTTTTGTAAACATTGCACGCGCAATTCCAAGTCGTTGTCTCTGACCACCACTTATTTTTGTACCACGTTCTCCAACTTGTGTTTCAACTCCGTCAGGCAAACCAGCGACATACTCTTGAAGGTGAGCAACATCTAGCGCATTGAAAACAAGTTCATCAGTCGCCTCCGCGATGGGATAGCCGAGAGCAATATTTTCTCTAATCGTTCCGTTGGCAATCACAACATCTTGTGGAACATAAGCAACTGCTCCTGGCCACTTTCCAACTGCTTCCAGCGGAGGTTCACCAGAAAATTTCAACGCTTCCAGAGTCAGGAACGAGAACACCTAAAAGTACATCCACGATTGTTGTCTTGCCCGCTCCAGATGGACCAACGATTGCAACCGATGTTCCAATGGGAATATGGAGTGAAACGTTTGAAACCGCAGGTTTTGATGCACCTGGATAATAAAGCGATACATCTTTTACATCTATATTGGCTTTAAATCCTTCGTGAACTGTATCTACTCTGTCATCTGTGTTTTCTACTTCGACAACAGAGCCAAGCTCTTCAATCAAATCTAGCGTTGGCGTGGCCTTACCTAGATTCATTCGAATTGAAACTGCTGATTGCTGAACGCGAAGGACTGCCGGAGCAATTCGCGTACCAGCCGCGATAAATACTGAAATTGTCGAAACAGCATGGGCTGCATCCTGCAAAACGAATTGCACTGCTCCGATGACAACTGCTCCCAGCAGAACGATTACTTCAATCACGTATTTGCTGATGTAGGGCATAAAAGTCACTTCAGCCATCGTGTCAGCCAGGCTCAATCTCATTTTGCCGATTTTCACGGGCATAATAATCTCGACGGTTGCGAACTACGGATTCTCGATAAGAACTAAATACTTCAACGATTTTCTCGTTGCTCTTAACATTTAATCTGTAATTGAGGCGACCCAACTGGCGAGCGCGCACATGCATGAGTCGGTATAGAGAAAATCCGACGCCTGCAAAAACTCCGAATGTTCCTACTGCAATGACTGGATCTACAACAAATAGTCCAATCGTCATTACTGCAAGAACTGAAACATCTGACAAAATTGAAATGGATGTCGCCAAAACGCTCAAGACGATTACTTCTACACCAGATGTCACCGAATACAAGGTTTCCTGCGTGGTCCTCGCCTGAACTTTAAGCATCGGTTGTGAGAGCAGTCGAGAAATAAGTCGAGATGAAATCAGTGCACCTCTGCGACTTAAAAAGAAAAGAATCCGTCGCGTGAAAACTATGGAGATGATGGTGCGACCTACTAAGAAAATGACCGCAGCGAGTCCAAGAATTGCGGCTTGTGCTTGAAAAGATTTATGTGAAATGTGCATCAACTCGAGCACTGAATTCACTCGATTACCCGGCTCTCGAGATTGAACACCCGTCACCATAAGTGCGCCCAAAATTCCAATCAGCAAGACGCCGATCAAATCCAACAAACTCAACCCGATTTGAACAATGGCAACAAGAAACATCTTTCGACGATCTCGCTGTGAAAGAACTCTGGCCGAACGCGCGAATGTTCCTTCGCGCAACTGTTGTAAATTTCTCACAAGTTCCTCACCTGTTGGCTCACGATGACAGCAAAAGTTCTATATCGGCGCCACATGCTTCAGTCGGTGTTGTCGCGCCATTAAGCACTCCATCCCACCAGTGAACTGTCGCTTGAACGGATTGCTTCTGACTCCACGCCGCGCGCCAGTGAAGAAGGTTTTTTTGCAAGAGAAGAATCAAGTTGCAAACTCAGCGCCTCGCTCACATTGGCACTACTCTCACTTAAGAATTCAACGTGAGTATTTTTCGGCCACGATTCTCTACTCAACTCGACAACTTCCTTCACGCTCTTAAACTTGCTGAATCCGGACCGAAGTTCACCGCCGCTAAGTCACCACCCGAAAGTAAATATTCGATTGCCAAGACATAACCGTGCAATGGATCCATCACATGTTGCCAAGGTCGAGTGCTACCGGGGATTGCGAACTGAGACAGTTTCGTCCTTCGCAAAACCACGTATGAGATCCGGAAGTAGACGATCTTTAGCCCAATCTCACCACCGATGACATTTCCAGCTCTGAGCGAAACAACTTTTGGTCCACCATTCACATGGGCAATCTGTTGCAAGCTGCAACAACAGTCTCTGCGCCAACTTTGCTGCGCTATAAGGATCTTTTCCTGCGAGCGAATCTGTCTCTACAAATGCTCTACCCGAATTGTCATTTCTATAAACCTTATCTGTAGTCACTACACCAACCACTTGTACTGAACTGCTATCAAAAGCCGCTTCCAGCACATTTGCTGTGCCGATGACATTCGTTTCAAAAGTCTCACGTGGCGTTCTATATGACTCCAAAACAATTGGTTGCGCAGCTAAATGAAAAATGGCGCTTGGTTGAAATTTATCAATGACATCACGAACCTTTTTATGGTCACGTATATCCGAAAAACTTTCAGGGATCACTCCCGTGCGCGACGCTCTTTCAAATAAAGAATCTTTTGTAGGAGCAAGAGAAAGCCCCAACAACAGGGATACCTAATCGCTGAAGAAAAAGAGTGAGCCATGTGCCTTTGAAACCAGTGTGTCCTGTTACCAAAACTGGTCCGGCTAGACCGTGAAGCCTTTGGCCGAGCGCAAAATCCATGGTCAAACAGTAGTCTTTACTCATTCAACAACGAACAAGGAGTTGCCGTTATCGGCACTTCGGACAGGGTCTCATTTGAACTCGAGCAGCGACGAGATGATCGCTCAATTGGTGGAATCAGCGTTGCAAGAAAAACATTCCGCCAAAGAGTTCATTCCAGGAGAGTCTGTAATTCCAGTAACGGGAAAGGTTTTTGGAGCACCAGAAATCTCTGCCGCAGTAAAAGCGAGTTTGGATTTTTGGCTGACTTCTGGACCATATGCAGAAGAATTCGAAAGCAGATTCGCAAAGACAGTTGGAATGCGCCATTCCTTTATGGTGAATTCAGGATCGTCAGCAAATCTTTTAGCACTCACAACTCTTACAAGTCCAGCACTCGGCGAACGCGCGCTTAAGCCTGGCGATGAAGTACTCACAGTTGCAGCAGGTTTTCCAACAACAGTTACGCCAATCATTCAAAATGGATTGACTCCAGTTTATGTTGATGTCGACCTAAAAAACATACGTCGCCAACGAAGAAGCTCTCGAATCCGCAATTGGGCCAAAGACAAAAGCAATCATGATGGCGCACACACTGGGAAATCCATTTAATTTATCTCTCATTGAAAAACTCACAAAGAAGCATGACTTATGGTTTGTTGAAGATAGTTGTGATGCTTTAGGTGGCACCTACAAAGGTCAGAACCTTGGAAGTTTCGGCGATCTTTCGACTTTTAGTTTCTATCCGGCGCATCACATCACGACAGGTGAAGGTGGATCTGTACTCATAAAAAAAGTTGCGTATAAACGAATCGTCGAATCGCTTCGCGATTGGGGAAGAGATTGTTGGTGTGCTCCCGGTTGTGAGAATACTTGCCTTAAGCGATATGAGTGGCAGTTAGGTGAATTGCCTGAGGGATATGACCATAAATATATTTATTCGCATCTTGGATACAACTTGAAGTCTGGCGATATTCAAGCTGCGATTGGCCTGGCACAACTCGACCGATTAAGCAGTTTCGTTGAACTCAGACGTAGAAATTGGAGTTACTTAAAAGAAGGTCTTCGAGATTTGGAAGAGTTTTTCATTTTGCCGGAACCAACAACTGATGGTGATCCTTCGTGGTTCGGATTTGTTATTACCGTCAGAGGAAACAGTCCTGTAAGTCGCAATAAAATTGTAAAACTTCTCGACGAACGAAAAATTGGAACCCGTCTTCTTTTTGGTGGCAACCTTCTTCGTCAACCTGGATTTGCGAATACTCCGCGACGAGTGCATGGCGAACTAACCAATACAGATATCGTCATGAATAGCACCTTCTGGATTGGTGTTTGGCCAGGACTCACTATTCCTATGCTTGATTACATGATTGAATCCCTTCACCAAATACTTACTTCAAAAAGAGGAGAGAAGTGAAGGTCGTCATTCTCGCTGGAGGTCTGGGTACCAGACTCTCAGAGGAGACGGAAAGTAAGCCAAAAACCGATGGTTCTGATCGATGACAAGCCGATTCTTTGGCACTTAATGAATATCTTCTCTCTTCAAGGAATTGATGAATTTGTGCTGGCATTGGGTTATCGCAGTGATGTAATCAAGCGGTGGTTACTGGATCTCAATGATCTTGATGGAGATATAAGAATCGATACTCTTCACAAGAAAGTGCACCGTTTAGAAAAATCTTCCACTTTTTCATGGAGCGTTACCGCGCTGGAAACTGGCCTGCACACACAAACCGGCGGGCGAATTGCTCAATGCATGAAAGCTTTTCCTGGCGAGAGAATCATTGCTACCTATGGCGACGGTCTAGCGAATGTGTCAATCAAGAAGTTACTGGAATTTCACGAATCACATGGGAAATTGGCAACTGTTACCGCGGTTCGCCCGCCAGCAAGATTTGGACATCTTCATATTGAAGATACAAAGGTCATTCACTTCGGGGAGAAGAATCAAGCTGATGCTGGATGGATCAACGGTGGATTCTTCGTACTCGAACCTGAAGTCGCCGACCTAGTCCACGGAGATTCTGAACCATTTGAATCAGGAGCACTTCCTCGATTGGTCGAGAGAGATCAACTCATGGCGTATCAACATCAGGATTTCTGGCAACCGATGGATACTCTTCGTGAAAAACAAGAACTCGCAAAGTTGGCGCTAGAGACACCACCACCTTGGCTTCGAGGAATTACACGTGCGTAAACCAAAGAAACAATTGACTACCGTAGATATCATCACTTCAGCATTTAATGAAGAAGAGTGTCTCCCCGAGTTGTTCCGAAGAATCGAACTCGTGATGAAAACAGAGACTGAGTATGACTACGGAATCCTTGTCATGGATAACGGTTCGATTGATAGTACGTGGGAAATAATCCAGAAAGCTTCACAAAAAGACAATCGAATTACTGGTTTTCGAATGTCACGAAATTTCACTTTAGATGCTGCATTTACTTGCGGGTTAGATCATGCAAAGAGTGACCTTGCAATCATCATGACATCTGATCTCCAAGATCCACCCGAGGCGATTCCTCAACTTCTGCGCGAATCAGAGAAGGGTTTTGATCAAGTCTTAGTCAAAATCGTGAGTCGTGAATCAGTTCCATTTACTCGACGATTCATGTCAAAACTTTTCTATCGCCTGGCCTCCAAAATGACCGAAGGGATGCTCCCCCGAATCGGTGAGTGATTTCCGCTTAGTTAACAAGAAGACTTATGAGGCGATTAGGCGCCTGCGTGAAAACCATCGTTTCCTTCGCGGACTAGGTTCTTGGGTTGGATTTAAAACAACAGAGATTGAATTGGAGCGACCAGCAAGATTTGCAGGCGAATCTAAGTGGCTCGGAATGTCTCTATTTGCAGTAATTGCCCACGCCTCTCGAAGCATCTTGGCTTACAGCGCTACACCTCTACTCTGGGTTTCAGTTTTGGGAATTTTCTTGAGTATCTTCTCTGTCTTTGCCGTCTTTGGTTTAGCGATTTTCTGGATTATTAGCGGAGTTCCCTTTGCTGGTTTCGGGTCAATTATCAGTCTGATCTTCTTGGGTTTCTCGCTCACAATGCTCTGTATTGGAATTCTCGCTCAGTATCTCGGCCTCATTTATGAAGAAGTAAAACAACGTCCGCTCTACATTCTCACCGAGACTACCGCTACAAATTCATAAGGTCTTGAGCGATTTCGCGAATCATCGACTCTTGTCCCGCAACTAATTTTCTCTTTCCCATCTCTTGCCATAGAACTGAAACTTCGATTCCCATTTCTTCAGACAATTGTTTGACTTGTGGCGCGTAGCCACTAAATACTCCTGCCAGTCCACTTTCAATGCTTGAACTATTCGTTCGTGGCAAATTGCCAGGATAAGTTGTTTCAACCAAACGACTCATCTCTAGAAAATGCGAGACTGGAGAGAGTGGTTTGCCAACTTTTATTGAGGTAGCAACAATATTTTCCAACTGAGCATTTCCTGCTCCGGCCCCAAGTCCCATAGAAGCTCCATCAATAATGTTGGCTCCTGAAACAATTGCCGATTCGGCATTTGATACTGCAACTCCTAAATTGTTATGTGCATGAAACCCGACTTCAATCGCAACCCTTTCTCGTACTGCATCGACCCGAACCCTTACTTCATCAGGAACAAAATGACCCGCAGAATCCATCAAAATAATTGCGGAAGCGCCAAATTTCTTCATGAGTGTTGCTTGTGCAACTAGACCTTCAATATCAATCATGTGACTCATCATGAGTACTCCATGAACTATTAAATTTCTTGTAGCTAAAAACTCAATATGTTTTTCGGCAACACTTGCTTCGGTTACATGAGTTGCAACGCGAAAAACTTCAACTCCAATATCGATTGCTGGAATTAAATCTCTATCTGCGGTTGCAAAACCAGGAATAGTATGAACTGCCAATTTTGCACTCTTCAAATGAGATCTTGCCAATGAGAGTAACTCCTCATCAGATTCTGACGATTTACCGACCAAGAATGATGAAGCACCCAATCCATTTCCATGTCCGACTTCAACTGCCCAAACTCCCGAGGAATCCGCTACCTTGCAATATTGAGAAACGAATTCAGAGGTAAGTGTGTGGCGAAGCGCATGATTGCCATCTCTTAGCGTCACGTCATAGAGAAGGGTCATTGGAATTTCCTTGCGTGGAGCCTTGCAGTTTGCACTGCGGCAGCGTTAATAATGTCTAGATTCCCCGCATAAGGTGGCAGGTAATAACCGGCGCCAACTACTTTTGCAGTCGCTGAAATTAAATCCGAGCCTTTTAGATATGGCTCAACAGCAATGTCATAGCCAGGAACATACTTCTGCACACGCTTCACGATGGCGGCAGCATTTTCCTTTGCGGCCTCTACATTGCAATTTTGAACTCTCATTTGAACTGTGGTTCGCATCATCACGGGAGGTTCAGCGGGATTTAAAACAAGAATGGATTTAACGCTTGAACAACCAGTCAAAATTCGAACAAGATCCTCCGTCGAAGCAATGTATTGATCGATATTTCTTCTCGTTGCCGGCCCTGCCGAAAGTGAGGCAATACTTGAGGAGACTTCAACTTCGCTGATTCCACGAGAATTTTTCGCCATGGCATGCATGAGTGGAGCCGATGATTGTCCGCCACATGTAACCATTGAATAGTTACTCACCAATTCATTGTTCAGCGACATGGAGCTAACTTCATCGAGGAGTTCAGGCACAACAGGGGTTCCAATTCGTGATGGCGTTAAATCCATCATCCACGTTCCATTGTCTTTCATATACGACCAATGTTCCGCATGGCTATATGCCGAGGTAGCATCAAAAGCCCCGTCGATGTCATCAACGATCGATCCCAAACCTTCAATTCCATTTGAAATTACATTCTTAATTCGTCCTTCGAAACGTTGTAAGCCTGGACTATCTGTTCGACGACCAACGACCGCTACGACTTCAAATTCATCATCAAGTAAGAGTCGTTCACATAAATCAGTGCCGATATTTCCAGTGCCTAATACAGCGACTCTGATCTTAGGCGAACTCATTCTTCAATCCTCGAGCCTTATATGAATTTGGGTGGGCTGGATAGCCCAGATATCTCTCAAGATCCTCAATCGAAAGTAATGGATCGATATCTTCGAGTGGAGGTGAAACCAACGTTCCATCTTCCAATTTCGTTGTGGCGAGTCGCGGCAAATATTTTTGGTTCGGAGACATGACGATTTCAATAAGCGTTCCCGAACTATCGTGAAGTACGGGAAGTAATTTCGTTTGAAAATCCTCAACAGAATCGATTCGTACATACTTCAAATTGAATGTCTCTGCGATCTTCTGGAAATTCGGAAATGAAACACCGGACTCAATTCCCGACCCAGCTAACCGTGCACCAAAGAGATTCTCCTGCGAAATCTTTATCATCGTGTAGCCATCATTATTGAAAATAAAAAGTTTCATATTGATGGAGTGTTGCGACACGAGTTGCAATTCTTGAAGATTGAACATGATGCCACCATCAGTATCAAGACAAACCAACTGTCTCTTTGGCGCACCAAAATGAGCACCAATGGCCCCTGGCAGACCGAATCCCATTTCACCAAGGCCTTGAGAAGTAAATAACCGTTGTCCTTTTCGCGGCTCCAACATGTAATGCCCTGTGAGAAGTCCAGCTCCAACGTCGGTACAAATGACGGCATCCTCATCAAGGGACGTGTTGAGATACTCCATAACTTGCGCCGAGTGAACTGCGCGATGATCTGGCCAACTCAAAGTTCCCACTTGATTGATGCGAGGAAGTTCTTCCCAAATTGTCACAATCTCTTTGCGCCACGACGTTACTCGTTCACGACTATTTGCAAACTCTCTATCTTTAATTGCCTGGAGAAAAGTCTTTGCATCAAGATTGAGAAGATGCCAATCTGTTTCAGCAAACTTAGAACACTCAGTCGGATCGATTTCTACGACCCATTTGGTGGCGTGACGACCAAAGTCTGCTTTGTCATATCCGATTTGAGGAATCGCCAACCGCGTTCCAATACAGAGAACTAGATCGGCCTTCTGCAAGACAATATTTGAAGCTCGATCCCCATAAATTCCGATACGACCGACATTTTGTGGATGATCTGAAGGGAAGAGATCAATAGCCGACCACGAGAGACAAAATGGAGCTCCGAGAGTCTCGATGAGATGTGAGACGAGAGCCAAAGTTTCTGGATTTCGACATCCGTTCCCAATGTAAAGAAGTGGTCGTTCAGCGACCTCCAAAGCAGCAGAGAGGGATTCGATCTCGCTTCCTAGCGCTTCTGAAATTTCATTGGCATTTGATGAACCTAGCGTCGAAGGAGCATCATGTACTTCAGAAGCCGTGAGTAATTTGCGTTGAAGATCCATCGGAAAATCAAGCAATACTGGTCCTTTTCGATCACTCTTTGCCTCATTCCAAACAGCAGAGAAATCCTGAAGAACATTTGCCGCGTCTAAAACTCTTAGCGACTTTTTAGTTACACGATCTAAAACTGTTACAGAGTCAAAACCTTGAACGCCATAAGCCCGCAGTTCCGAGTAATTCTGACAGTGAAAAGAACTTTCGTTTCCAGATATGACCAAGACTGGAATCGAATCGAGATAGGCGCTAAGAATTCCTGTAAGAGTATTGGCGGCCCCCTCCACCAGTCGTGACTAAAGCTACTCCGACTTTTCCAGAGACACGCGAATACCCTTGCGCCTCCATGACAGCTGCTTGCTCATGATGGGAATAGACAAGTCGGATCGAACCTTCTCGAACAATCGCATCAACAATCGCTAAATTGCCTGCACCCGTAATACAGAAAATCAAATCAACGCCTTGTTCAATTAATTCGCGAACCAAATAATCGGCACCTGTCTTCTTTACATCTACTTCACTATTCATTCGTATCCATTCCACGACAGGTTTCGATATAACTCTCCAACGAAGTTTGCCACGATGTTCTCTCTTCGACTCCCAAACGATCTCGGGTTAAGCCATTTGAAGCCACGTAATAGTCTCCCTCACGGAGTGGATCCAAGTAAATAATCTCAGAATTCGTCTTATCGGCCACAAAAGTCGCAACTTCACCCAACGTGACCGGAACTTCACTTCCAATGGAAAGAATTTCTGAGGATACCTTCGGGTTCAACGCTCGATAAATCCAATCGGACATATCCTCGGCCGATAAATAGCTTCTCGTAGTTCGAGGATTACCAGAAATTTCTATCTTTCTATTGTGAAGCGCCATCTGAACAAAATGAGGAACTGCATAATGTGGTTTTTCGCGCAGATGTGAACCAATAAAAGAGTAAAGACGTCCAACTCGAAGATCAATAACTCCTTGTTGATGGTAAGAGTTCACCACTGATTCAGCTGCCAATCGATTCTCTATAAATACTTTCTTTTTGGCGCTCAACCCTTCTCCGCTAGAGACGCTTGAATTTTCGGACAAGGGAACATGTCCAAAACATGCGCCAGAACTCGCATGAAAAACGATCGGGTGTTGAAGCGTTGCGGCCCATTCACACATATTTTTTGTCATGGTTACAAAATCGCGCGATGCTTTATCTGAGTAGGCGGATGAGGATCCATCCGCCGCCAAATGAAGTATGTGGGTTGCTTCGAATTTCATTTCCCATGGTTCAAGTAAATCTGCGCGTAGGTGATCTATCTCCGTTGACTCAGCCAATTCTGCAGGCACGTAAGTTTGCTGTTTGTGTGAGACAAGTCCAATTCGTCTTGGACGATCAGATAGCGAAATAGAAGCGAGGTAATCCAAAACGCTCTGTCCAACAAATCCCGCGCTGCCAGTTATGAGCAACGAATCCACTTCACTCATAGAGCGAGCCTAACGGGAGAATTCGTAGAAGACTCCGTATGACCAATACGAAGGACGATATCCCACTCCTTGGCCAACAACTTTCAAATTATTTGCTGCGGCATAGGCAGTTGCTGCCTCTGCAGTACCACAAAAGAATATTCTGCTTGGAGCAAGTATCGTTGGTGGATTTTTTGCCACCCACGCCCAATCAACGTAAGCAGCATCAATGGAAGAGTAACTCCCATCCCATGCGGAGATCATTCCATCCCTGCAAGCAAAACGTGCTGACCCTGGTGCAACGGAGTGCAAAATAGTATTTACCGCATTGTAGGAATCAATGTATTGATCTTCTATCTGCATTCCGGAGAGCGCACCAAGAAAAATTTCACTTCTATGCACTCGCAAATGTTGAACTTCCATGGCAGTCGATGCGACAAGTGATGGCAAGAGAAAAAACTGCCATTATCGCCAACAACGCCTTTTCTCGATACAAAATTTCCAAGAAGGTATGGGATCAGAACCATGAAGAGTGGAGCAGCCCACCACAAGTGATAGACATCTGCAATCGGGTACAACTGAACAATGAAAGGAAGTCCAAGAAATATCAAAGTTGCCAACTCCGCAAGTCGTTCTCTACGCACTCTCTGCAAAGGAGATACGAAGTGTCGGTGTTTAGGAATTTTGACACCGAAGGAATGAATGAGGTCTTTGGATGCTCTACCCATCCGCGTCGGACTAGCGAGAAGTGGGTAAATGAAGTCAATGGAAAAGAGATAGCAGATTCCAAAGAATGAAAGTATGAGAAATACAAAGACTGAAGTAAACATAAGAGAAATCGCTTGAACGTCCAAAATGGCGCTGAATGGTTCAATTCGATTGAGAGCTGCGCCGTTTTTCCAATTTCCGATATACATCAGCGTGAACATAATTCCGCCGAAAATTATTAGGGTTGTAGCGCGATAGGCCGGTGCAAAATTCCTCCACACGATTGCTCCAAGCAAGAGCAAGATCACCATCGGTAGAGAAGCCCATATGTAATAAACCTTGAAGAATGCCCAACTGTAAGGGAATACATATTGATGCAAAGGACCAACAATAATTTGATCGATGAAATTAGTGACCGAACCTTGCGACCAGAGAACGAAAAAGAAGAAACCAACTGTCAACAGATATGAAGCAAGGAACTTACTTACTCTCGATCCACGATTAATGTTCGCATGTCTTGCCACTCCAAAGAAGATCAACACAAGATTTACAACAGCAGCTACGAGACCAACTTGAAACCTCGTAAATAAAATAACTCCCGCAATAACACCGCAGAAATAAATTTCTATAGACGACATACGTCGACGCTGAACCTGGGCTTGGAGCAGAACAGCGCTATTTGCGAGGAGAAAAATGAGTGAGAAGGTTGATGACCATGGCCAGAGACCGAAAACACCTGGATAAATTGAAGATGCAGGACAACTTATAGCCCAAATTATTGGAACAAGTATCGTTACATATTGCGGCACTTTGAGAAGAAAAAGAATTCTCGTAAGTAAAAGTGCTGCGATAACCAAGACGACGACTGTCTCTAGCCGCAAGTTGTAAAGCGTAAATCCGAAAACCTTAAGAGTCGCGCCTTGTATCCACGCAGTAACTGGACCATATTGTTCATAAACATCTGCATGAATTCGAAGTCCATCACCAACACCAACTGCTGGAGCAAACTGGACTCCATCATGGTGCATGTCAGGATCAAGACGAGCTAGAGAAAAGAAATAGATGAACGAGGTAAGACCTACAATCACATATGCGATGGGTTGATCTTTCCAATCAAGAAAAGATGCGAATCGCTTCTTCACCTAAATGAAGTGCTGTAGATATACCTGGCGGAAGCCTCGCGATTAATTCGTACTCTCTCTAAAATCATTCCAGTAACCCACAGGAGCGCAGCAGATAGGAATGATCCAACACTTACTACTAGCGATGGAAAGTGAGGAACGAGTCCATCAGAGAAGTAGTCGCGCAAAGAGCGAATCAAAAGAATAACGCTAAGGATTGCCCATGGCGCGGCGGTGATATTGAAAGCCAAACTCGGTCGCTCTGAACGAAAGAGTTTGAGATTTTTCCGCAGGATGCGAAATCCATCACGGTAGGTTCTCAATTTAGAAAATGATTCTTCGCCTCGACCGCGATATGGAACGACAACTTCGGCAACAGGACATTTGAGTAAGTAGGAATGAGCATTGAGCTCTGCCTCAATTTCAAAACCTGATGCTCCACCTGCAAAGGATTTAACAAATCCACGAGACATCACTCTCCATCCGAAAGTGAATCATTTATCGGGACCGGGAAGAGCAATCGAAAAGTCTTGGTAAGCAAAGTGTTTCCCAGATTGTGTCCAAATCGGAATGTTTCAGCTCGCGTTCCATCGCCCTTCACGGGTTCACGCTTACCAACGACCATGTCGTAGCCATATTCACGAACAAGTTTTATTGCATCAAGAACTGGGGCAATCGCGTGAGTGTCCATCTCCATCAGTAATGAAAACGAGATCGCACTCATCTGGAATGCGCATGAATCCATGGCGAACAGCGAATCCTTTGCCCTTGAGAGGTTCGCGCCAAACGGTGACACCTTCACTCTTTGCCACTTCAACTGTCTTGTCGGTGCTCCCGTTGTCGACAACAGCGATGAACGCCTCGGGAAGAACAGAGCGAATCTCTTGAATCGTGGGTCGTATGGATTCTGCTTCATTGAGACAGGGAATGATGACAAAGACTTTACTTCCCACTATCGCCACATCCTCGCATCACGGTCGAAAATATAGCACCGTGCTTCTTTTTACCGAGTTTTGCGAGCGACAAGAATCAGGTTCTTGCCCACTACATACTTAAATCCCACTCTATCTAGCGTGCGTGAGAGCGGATAAATCCAAGAATCGTAAAACTTCAAACTCTTTGTCGAACCTAGGTTTGCGCGCTTCTTAAAGCCCAAGACTTTGAGAGCAACAGAAGCGAAAAACCCGATGAAATCTGCGTAATGGCAAGACTCGACTTCAAAAGCCAGCGGCTCTCACTTTCGAGACCAATTCACGTCGACGATAACGACGTACATGGCCCACGGCGACATCCATCCCAGAGAAGAGCGCTGGAAAAGCAGGAACGTAGATACCAATTACTCCATTAACTTCAAGGGCAGAGTAGAGCTCCTTCAGAACTTCGACGTCACTTTCAATATGTTCAAGAACATTGGATGTGTATATGCCTTCATACTTTTTTGGCAGCGCGGAAAGTGAAGTAAAACATGTGAGTCCACGAGCTTGAATTGCTTCAATTAATTGAGGATCTATCTCGCAACAA
Source organism: Actinomycetota bacterium (assembly GCA_037200085.1). Taxonomy (GTDB): domain Bacteria; phylum Actinomycetota; class Actinomycetes; order Nanopelagicales; family Nanopelagicaceae; genus QYPT01. The sequence continues at coordinate 5,614 of JBBCHT010000007.1, read as the reverse complement.
TCTGGAGTAATTCCCAATTTTTCACGCCAAATATTGGCTAAAAAACCGCTTCCAGCACCAAATTCCAAAACGCGCGCATCTTTGGAATTCTGTTGATTCAACTTCATTTTCTTGGCTAGTGAAAGAACGATGTCGGTGCTGTAACCAATCAGTCCCCATCTCAGTTGCTTGCAACTCTTGATGTCCAGAATATTCAACGTTTTCTGCGCTTTGAATTTTAGGAGCGGCAAGCTTTTTTGGTTTCACAACAAGTCACATTAATCTAAACGAATTACCCCCGTGAGGCGTTTCTAATGCACCGCAACAATTCCGCTTTCGCCATCATTTTGTTCTGGAGAAAGCCATTGCACTTCACAACGCCACCGATTGCATTCGCCAAATCAGATCCAAGCCATGACTCAATAGTCTCTTCGCTTCCGGCAATTTCAACTTTTACGATCTTGGCAACAGGTTTTCCATCCGCTGATGGGTGATCTTGTGAAAGCCACTGAACGAAAAAGGGAAGTTGTGCATCTTCAAGAGTTCCTAGAACTCCAATTTGTTTCCATCGCAAATCTGATCCATCCGGTCGAGTGCGATGTCCATCAACAGATGAGCGACCCAATCGAGTTTCGATCTTTGAAACATCATCGACTGAGACAACCCACGTTAACCAACCGCCACCTGCTTGTGCGCGTTGTGAAACAGCTTTTCCAATGGTGAGGAATCACTAGCTGGATGATCCAGAGGACAAACAACTTCTAAGTAGTGACCACCTTGCAATGGAAGCGTGAAATTGCGAGTACCGAATCTCGGATGCACTCCTCCATCAACGAAAGTAGATTCAAGTCTTGAACCTAATCGTTGAACGGTGTCTGCAAGTTGTTCGTGTGTGGTGACATAAGAAACATGGTCTAGACGCATGAGCAATATCTTGCCCTATGAATAGGGGTGCTATTTACCACCGATTGCAAAGCAAATTCGCGCGGTTTACTGTAACTATTCGTTAAAACTAGTCGTACAGAGAAGTTCCTTCTTGGGAACTTTTCCGTATAAGAAATATGCGTCAACTGCCGAATCCACGCAGGTAGAACCGTGTCCATAGCCCGTGTGCCCATCTCCATTGAGGGAAATGAGACTCGAGTTGGCAATAGCTTTATGCAGCGCTTGAGCCCACACATAAGGCGTTGCAGGGTCACGGGTCGTACCAATAATTACGATCGGTGTTGTCTTAATTAATTTTATTGGTTGGCGAATTGTTGACAATGCAGGAAAAAATTGACAGGACAATCCGGCGTAAGCGAGGTACGGCCCAAAGACCGGAGCCTCCTTCGCAAATAACTTAGAGCTACTACTTATTTCAGTAGTCGATTTTGCACCTTGCCAATCAAGGCAGTCAATAACAAATGAGGCATCAGTTTCGTTATTTGCATACGTCCCATCGAGATCTCGCTGAGTGTAGTCATCAGACAAATCGAGAAATCGTTTGCCTGTTCCTGAGAGCGCCTTCTCGAATTGCATCGCGCAATTGCGGCCATCCTGTCGCGCTGTCATAGAGAGCCGATGCAGTTCCTAATACAAGGAGAGATTCTGTCGCTGGTCGATTGGGATATCCGCGAAGAGGCTTTGTTGCTGCACCTTGAAAGAGAGAAATGATTTGAGAGAGCGCCTTGCTGCGAGGTTTTTGAAGTGGGCAATCACTCTTTAAAAAGCAATCATCAACAAAAGCTTTTAGCGCAGTATCAAAACCAATGGCTTGTGTGAGATTTTGTTCTGTACCAGTTGCATTGGGATCAATAGCGCCATCCAAAACAATTCGTCCAACATTCTCTGGAAAATATTGTGCATATAAAGTTCCTAAGTAAGTTCCATAACTCACACCCATAAAGTTCAATTCTTTTCGCCGAGCGCAGATCGCAGTAGATCCATATCTCGAGCGGAGTTTGAGGTGCTGTAATCAAGAATGTGCGCATTTCGAGTTGTGCACTTCTTAACGTAACTGCGAAGCTGATTAATCAGCGTTGTTAACTGGTTTTTCGTCGTTGGTCGACTATTTGAAGCATAACTTTCATCGGTCTCTTTGTTAGTAAGGCAACGTATCGGTTGACTTCGTCCGACACCCCGAGGGTCAAAACCTACAATGTCGTAACTCTTGAGAATTTCAGGATTGAAAACATATTGAGCGTTAAATGCGTAATCAATTCCGGATGCTCCTGGTCCTCCAGGATTTATTACGAGAGAGCCCAATTTCTTACTCTGATTCTTAGCGCTGAGTTTTAGTAGCTGAAGAACGAATTTGCCTTTACTTAGATTTGAATAATCAATAGGAACCATGAAATGTGAACATTGAAATTGTCCGTAACATTTTTTCCACACTAGGTTCTGACTTTCGTAAGCCTTTATTGGCGTCATTTTTTCAGCAGCTTGTGCTGGGGATGCCAAAGTCACGAGAGCCAAAATTCCCATACATAAAATTGAAAGCGCTCTCTTCATCAACGCTCTCATTCGTTAAGCGAACACATCAAGGCTTCAATGGTGAGTAATGGCGCCGCATTGAAAGAGAGATTAGTTCTGGCCTGCATGATCGCTTCAATCTTGGAAAGAACTTTTTCGGGACGATACTTATTTGCCAGCGTAATGACTCTCTCCCGAAGTTCACTATTGATAAGGCTCTCTTCTAAACAGATTGAACCATCAGCACATCTCGATACAGGGTGGCTAGATCGAGCAGAGCTCCATCGAGAGAATCGCGGACCATGCGCGTGGCTCGAGATTTTTGATCTTTCTCCAACTCCTTAAGCGCTTTGGAACCACCCGATGCCATCCCTCGCCCAGTTGCACCTTCTCCCCACGCCAAAGCGAGTTCACGGGTTTCCTTCTCACTTCGATCCGAAGATTGTGCTTGCGCCTCTTCAGTTGCAAGAGAAACAAGGGTCGCTGCCGCGCTAAATGCGGAAGCGATATTTGTGATGCTAAATGGCAAGTTCATAATTGTGTTTCGTCGTGAACGAATTGCCTCATCTTTAGCCAATTAGCGAGCGCGACCAATATGACCTTGACTAACTCGCGCAGCAAATTCAGCCATCCCCGGGGAATGTCATCGCGATCGATCAAGACTTGTGCAACCTCTTCATTCGATGGCGTACGTAATTGCAAGTGACGTGTGCGCGAGCGAATCGTTGGGAGTACATCTGAAAGTGTTGGTGCACAGAGCAACCAAACAGTTCTCGCACCAGGTTCTTCAATCGCTTTTAGTAACGCATTCGCCGCGGATTCTGTAAGCCTGTCAGCATCTTCCATCACTACAACTCGCCAACCACCAACACTCGGCGCCCATGAAATTCGTTGCATTAATTCGCGAACTTCATCAATCTTTATTGAAAGTCCTTCAGTCTTAATTATTTCAACATCTGCATGTCCGCCCGCTTTTGCACTTCGACAATCAATGCAGTTCCGCATCCACCTTCAGGACAAACTAAGGCGGCAGCAAATGCAATTGCGGGCGCTAGATCTGCCACTTCCTGGAGGGCCAGTGAAGAGCCAGGCATGCGTCATCTCTTGACTCTCTTCACCACTTCGAGATGCGCGAACCGCATCTTCTAGGGCAAGAACTACCTGAGTTTGTCCGACCAGATCCTGAAAGACGGACATAGAGATTACTGCGCCTTCGTCTTGCGCTTAAGCCCAGATGTTAATCGTCTTGGCTTCTTCTCCAATTTGCTTAACCGCGGGCAATTCGGCAACTCGAACAATGATGGCTTTGTGAATATCTTCAATGCTCATATGTCCATCAAGAACTAAATAGCGCTCTGGATCTAAAAGTGCGATCTGTAAAAACTCTTGCCTGATTCTTTCGTGGAATGCCAAAGGCTCGGATTCAAGTCGATCTTTCTTTTTCAATCGACTCAATCCAATCTCTGCCGATACATCCAAAATAATGGTTAGGGTTGGAAAGAGAGACTCAGTTGCCCAACGTGAAATACGCGCAACTTCTCCCGGTTCAAGTACTCGTCCTGCACCTTGGTAGGCAATCGAGGAATCGAAGTAGCGATCAGTAATCACAATGTCGCCGGCTTCTAACGCGGGGCGAATGACAGCGTAAACATGGTTGGCGCGATCGGCTGCATAAAGGAGCGCCTCGGCCCGAGGAGAGATATCACCAGTTTCATGTCCAAGCAGGATCTTTCGCAGATCTTTTCCAAGTGGAGTGCCACCTGGTTCGCGACTCAGAACAACTGAATGTCCCTCTTCTTCAAGCCAATCTTTAAGCAATTTGGTCTGCGTTGATTTGCCAGAACCTTCTCCGCCTTCAAAAGCAATAAATAACCCTTTAGTAGTTGCACCTGTAATAGATCCGAGTTCGCCTCGCAGCGCACTTGCGATATCACTCCACAAAGAAATTTTTGGTCGATCTTTCATTTGCTTGTAAGAAACGATGCCAATAATTAGAGCCACCGCGCCAGCGATCAAAATTGTGATTGATGCACCGTTATAACTGATGTGCGCCTTTTTAAAATCGAAATCATGTCGTCCGACTGCCGCGGCAATAAGCGGAGAAACAGCTAAAACACCTACTAATGTCACGCGAATTAAGGATTGTACGAAGGCAAATGTTCGCCCCCGCACTTCATTTTGAACTTCCATACCCAACATCGTGAAACCAGTAACCCAACAAATTCCAGAAAAAGCTCCGAGAAGAACAACGATAAAAACTGCAAGAACTAAGTTTGGAATTGCTGCGAGGAGAATGAGGAAAACCACCGGCAATTGCTAACGATGCACCGAAGAGACGACGGCGTGAAAATTGTGAAAATACCTTTGGACCAAAAGCGATTCCAGCAGCTAGTCCTGAAAAAACTGCACCGAAGAGAACACCATAAGCAGCATCGCCACCGCCAAGATCTCCAACAAAGGTTCGGGCCAATCCGATGACCGCTCCCGCCGCAATGAAGGCGCCAACCATTCCAACAATAAGACCGCTAATAATTTTCGATGAGCGAACAAATCGCCAACCTTCAAGGAGTGATTTAGCTACTCCAGCATCGCCATCGGCTTTGGCCGCCGGACCTTTAGGAATTTCATGAAGCCCCCAGACGGTCCAAGCGCCAAAGGCAAAACTTGCCGCATTGATGTAGAGCGCCAAATCAGAGGAGTTATCTTCAAGAAATGGAAAGGTGCTCGCTAGAGCTCCGCTCACCAATGCAAGAAGTGAGAAGACGACTGCCGCAATGGGAGCAGTTCCATAAGCGGCGAGGAGTGAAACTTGATTGGCGCCTTCTAACTTCTCTTTAGGAACTAAATTAGGAACGCTCGCCTCTTTTGCTGGCGACCAGAAAAGCGTTACGCATTCGACCAAAATTATTGCTGCGTAGAGCCAAAAATAATTACGAACGATCGGAATAGAAATGTAGAGAGCGCAACGCATGAGATCGGTGACGACCATGAGGTTTCGTCGATCGAAGCGATCTGCGATGACACCGGCGAGTGGTCCGAGAATGACTGAGGGGACCAAGCGAGCAATGAAAACTCCAGCGATGGCGAAGTTCGCCTTTGAATAACTACCAGCCGAGAGCTGTTGAGCCATCGCCGTTGTCGCGAGGAGCCCTAACCAATCTCCAAAAGAGGAGAAGGCCAT
>JBBCHT010000006.1:0-74198 GCA_037200085.1 Actinomycetota bacterium | reverse complement strand
TCTCCAGTGATTAAGAAACTTTCCTCCACGCATTGTGTCTCGAAGTGCACCATCCAGTTGTCATCTGAATTCACATTTCCCATCGAGGCGGAAACTCCACCTTCAGCCATAACGGTGTGAGCTTTACCAAAGAGTGATTTACAGATGATCGCAACGCGCAGACCTTCTTCACGAGCCTCGACGGCGGCACGCAAGCCAGCTCCACCCGCACCGATAACCACAACGTCATACTTGTGGGTTTCTACAGCGCTCATCTCTGGCTCCCTCTTAGTTCACTATTCATATTTGTCATCGCTTTAGAAAAAGTAGAAATGGTAATTGTTCCAGAGGCAACGAATCGAACATAGACATCACTCAACGCAACTCCGAAGAGAGATATCCATGCGAAAGTTGGATGGCGATGATTCAAAATCGAAACCCATGTCCACAACTTGTAGCGAAGAGGGTGCTTAGAGAAATGTCGTAACCGTCCGCCGATTGTGTGGCGACATGTGTGGCAAGAAGCAGAGTAAAGCCAGAGCAAAGTCGCATTGGTGAGGAGAACTAAAGTTCCAACGCTCATATGGCCCCACTTACCGTCTGCATTTCTAAAAGCTAGAAAAGCATCGATGGTGAGAATGACATTGAAAACTAAACCGGCAAAGAAGAACCAGCGATGACCGTTTTGCAAAATTAATGGAGCTTTGGTTTCTCCAGTGTAGGGTCGAGTGTGGTTCGGCTACTGCACAAGCAGTGGCGATTGCCAGAAGGATCGGTAGTAAGCCTTGCGGTAGTAGTAACACGTCAATCGAAATCCCAAAGGAAAGATCAAAATAAATAGAGCTGGTGAAATTGCCATTCCAAATATTGCTAAGGAGCCAAATGGTCTCCCTATGAGAGAGGCACCTTCAGGGCAGCTCGCGGATCAGACATGGAGAATAAAAAGGTGAAATCAGTGGTTCGGCAAAATAAAACTTCGATTCAAAGGCGCGAAAGGTTGCGTAGATAATGAATGTGACGAGCACTGCAACAGTGATTGCCGGTTGTAACCACCAACGATCTGTACGCAGAGTGCGAACCGCAATTTTTGCTCGAGTTGGTGAAAAAACTCCAGACATATCCACTCCTCTTTACCAGTTGTTTACCCGTTGACCTTGGGTTGCACCAGGTGACATCCGTGCTCCGCACTAGAGAGAAGTTTCGCGCGACAAGGCGCGAGTTACTAGGTGAAATGGAGCGTAAATGGCTATGAAATCAACCCACATGCTCGGTGCAGGACGGTAAAAGTAAAAAAGAGCGGAGGGCGAGGGATTTGAACCCTCGAAGGTTTCCCTTGCCGGTTTTCAAGACCGGTGCACTCGGCCGCTATGCGAGCCCTCCGCGGCGTAATCTATCTGAACTTGGCTAAATGGCGGAATTACGCTGGAAGTTGAAGCAGCTCTTCAAGAATTACAGCAACGCCATCCATCATCAATGGATGGAGCAACTCCTTTTGCATTTTCTCTACCTTCTGGATGTCCGCTCTCCATTGCGTAGGAGCGACCTGCCCAACGCAACATTGAAAAATCATTTGGATTGTCACCGAATGCCACAGAGTCACTAGCGGAAATTCCTAGCCGTCCCGCCATTTCAGCGAGAGTAGATCCTTTTGAAACTCCGAGTGCGGAAATTTCCAAGAGTGAGTCATACGGATTTGAGTGGGTCACAGTGACTAACCCATCAAGTTCGGTAAGAGCAATGTCGAGCATCTGATCTGAACTCAACTCTTGTTGTGAACATCGCGCCAGAAGTTTGAGCGCAGGTACCGTCATGATGGATTCAATATCTTCTACTCCCACATTGTCGAGTCCGACATCCCAACGAGGAATATAAATTGATTCGCGGTGAAAGTAATCATGAAGCTCTACGGCAAATGAAATTTCTGGAATCGCTCTACGCAATCTTCTAACGCACTCCTTTTGCTCTGCAACTGGCAGTAGCCAAGATTCAATAACTTTATCTCCGAGCAAGTCATACAACATCGCACCGTTGCCACAAATGGCTTTGCCAAATCCAAATGTCTCTCGGATTTCAGGCATCCATCGTGGCGGTCGCCCAGGTTACAAAAAAGATTTCAATTCCGAGGTCATGTGCTTCACGAAAGACCTTAACAGTTCTATCCGAAATTTCTCCATAGTGCGCGACAATCGTTCCGTCTAAATCTGTTGCAATTAATTTTGGTCGTCTATTCACACCAACTCGAATCTGGTCATTCCAAGAAATGACTGAAGGGCTTTCGGAACGTTGACAGTGCCATCGGCGTTCTGATGATTTTCCAAAATAGCAACGATCATTCGGGTTACGGCCACAAGAGTTCCATTAAGTGTGGCAACGGGTTTCGTCGCTTGACCATCTCGCATTCGGATATTCAAACGTCGGGCTTGAAAATCAGTGCAATTCGATGTGCTGGTAACTTCCTTGTAAACGTTTTGAGAAGGAATCCAGGCTTCGCAATCAAATTTCCGAGTAGCGCTAGAACCCAAATCCCCTGAAGCAACATCGATCACACGAAATGGGATTTCCATAGCTTCCAAGAAATCTTCTCTCCATTGAAGTAACCGTTGATGTTCGGCTACTGCATCTTCTGGCTTACAGAAAGAGAACATCTCAACTTTGTCGAATTGATGAACTCGCCAAATTCCGCGAGTATCTTTTCCGTAGGTTCCAGCTTCTCTACGGAAGCATGTCGAATAACCAGCGTATCGAAGCGGTAATTCTCACTATCTAAAATTTCATCGGTATGAAAACCCGCCAGCGCAACTTCACTTGTTCCGACAAGATAAACATCATCTTCTTCTAGATGATAAACATTTTCCGCCGCTTGACCTAAAAATCAGTGCCTTGCATTGCGGTGGATTAACAAGCACGGGAGTAATTACTGGTGTAAATCCAGCTTCACGGCGCTTGAATTGCGTAATTTACGAGAGCGAATTCGAGGAGCGCACCGACACCAGTGAGGTAATAGGAGCGAGCTCCAGACACTTTCGCACCGCGCTCTGTATCAATTGCTCCAAGCAATTTTCCAAGTTCAACATGATCTCGTGGTTCAAATCCTTCGCCAGCGAAATCTCGTGGTTTTCCGATTGTTTCCAAGACTGCCAAAATCATCTTCTCCACCAAGAGGAACCGCAGGATCCAAAAGATTAGAAAGAAGTAAAGCAACTTCCGAAAAAATTTGTTTCTGCTTCGGTTCGACGTTGATCAGCTTCTTTGACAGCAGCAGAGAGCGTTTTGCCTTTTTCTAGTAAGGCTGTTCGCTCGTCGCCTTTTGCCGCACCTACGGATTTCGAAAAAATATTTTGCTCTGATCGCAACGCCTTCGAACTCGACGATAGCGCTTCGTCTGGCTTCATCGGCTTTTAAAACTTGATCGACAAGGTCAACGCTCTCACCGCGTCCTTTTTGAGATGCGCGAACGACATCTGCGCTCTCTCTCAGAAATTTAATATCGATCATGTCGCCAAACCTTTTCGAACATCGTCAAGCCATTTGGTTGATTCTGCGAAAGAGCCATCGCTACTTCTCGTCGCCGTAGTTGGCGCAACTTTATCTGCACGTGGATAAGACCCAAGGAAGCGAATGTCTTCACATATCCGACGAAGACCAGTAAGCGCATCGCCGACTCTGGCTTCGTTGATATGTCCTTCTGCATCAATAATGAAATGGTAATGACCAAGCTCAAGACCGGTGGGCCGGCTTTGTATGAAAGTCAGATTCACACCACGAACCGCGAATTCAGTAAGCACTTCAAGAAGCGCTCCTGCATGGTCCATTCCAATGAAAGCTGCGAGCGAAGTTCGATCATGTCCTGTTTGCGCAGGAATCACGCCAGGTTTTCTCACCACTACGAAGCGAGTAACTGCATCTGAATTGTCACCGATATTTTCTTGCACAATTTTTAAGCCATAGTGCTGAGCAGCAATGGGGCTGCGATGGCGGCATCGAATTCACCAAGGGCGAGCGCCTCGGCCGCCCCAGCTGTTGAGGCAGTCATGATTACCTCAGCGTTGGGATAGTTCTTAGCGATAAATGATCTGCACTGTGATTCGGCATGCGGGTGCGTGGCGATCTTTGTGATCTCAGTTGTCTCCAGAAGTGTCATGAGGGCAAAGGTCACGGGCAGAGTCACTTCACCCGTAATGATCAAAGGATCTCCTGTTGCCAATTCATCCAAAGTTCTCGCCACAACGCCTTCGACCGAATTCTCGATTGGCACAAATGCGAATTCAGTCTCACCTCGTCGAACAGCGCTCAGCGCAGCGGTGACATTCGCATACGGAACTAGTTGATCTGAGTCAGTTGTAACTTTAAGGAGAGCCGCTTGAGTGAATGTGCCTACAGGTCCGAGGTAGGCGTATGTGCTCATTGGTTAAGGATAGCCCGAGCAGTTTGCGCGCTTGTCCCGGTTTATTTGTAATCACAACGTCAACTTTGTTGCGAAGGCAAAATTGAACATCTTCGACCTTATCGACAGTCCAGACGAAGGTTCTTTTACCTTTTGTTCTAGCTTCGACGAGAATGTTGGGATTCTTTTTCAATTCATCAATTCCGGGTCCAAAAGTTTGCGCTGAGGTGAAACGTCTCATCAATTTCGAACCAATGGGATTGAGCAACATCACCGTGTTGTAATTCGATTTCATTCGAGTGACTAACTCTATTGCTGACCATGAAAAGGACATGATGATACTTCAATCCCTGATTGTGCAATTGCATCTCTGCGTGATTGAAGTTCTCTATCGATCACTCTTTCTACTTCTCGGCCAGTTGGCACAGGATGCTTTGTTTCAATAGCGAGATCCTTTTTATTCTCAATTGCCAAATCCAGCAATTCACCTAACGTCAAAACATGGGAATATCGATTCGAAATTTCTTCAAAAGTTAAATTGGCAATGAATCCGGGATCTTTAGCGTTTCGCACCATATCGGCGTCATGCCAAAGTATTGGGTGGTTATCTTTGCTTAATCTCACATCACACTCGAAACCATCTGCCCCTTGCTCGATGGCACCAACATAGGCTTGTCGAGTGTGTTCAGGAAAATCCTTTGAAGCCCCGCGATGAGCGTAGATCTTTGTCACGGTTGAGAGATTAGCATTTACCTTGTGAAGACAAAGATCTTGCTTATTGGCATTGATGGGTTGATTCTCAATCGTGCACTCGAAGCAGGAAGTTCACCAACAATTCTTGAATTGAAAAAACTCTGGTTATTTCACTGAACTTGTTGTTGATGCACCACCTTTTCAGGACCCGGTTGGTCAACGCTCTTAACAGGCTCAACAGGCTCAACACACGCTCAACATGGAGTCACAGACAATCGTTTCTCGGGTCATAACCTTCTTCATCGTCCAGATTTATTAAGTCGAGCTTTTTACCAAGATCAGTCCACGACAACCTTTGCTGCTGCTGGATGGCCACCGCTTGTGGATCCAGCGGGACTCGGTCCTGTAATTCATGAAAGACAAGAACAACAGCGCGGATACAAACATCGAGTCATAGTTCGCGATGGAGAAACGTATGGCTATGAAAAAATTGATGCAGAGATTGCTGATATTTCAAACTATGCAATTTTGAGATTCGGTCCGGATGTCAGTTTCGTTTACTTCTGCGGAGCTGATGAAGCTGCACATGCATATGGATCAACTGGTCCTCACTACCATGAAGCAATCAAACGCGTTGATGCACAAGTAGCCAATCTCAAGAACGCAGTCAATGAGAGAGTAAATATCCATAAAGAAAAATGGTTGGTAGTACTCACAACAGATCATGGACACATTGACGAAGGAGGACATGGAGGCGATAGCGCTCAAGAGCGCGCTTCCTTTGTTATTGCCAAAGGTTTCGGCAGGCAAGATCCACAATGGCCGCAAACTTTTGCGCCAGAGGAGTTAGTGGAACTTCTTCTTAACGAACGAACGTGAGAGGCGGAAAAATTGCTCGCACTCTATAAACCTCAATCCGCTCCTGGACTTGAATTAGTTGAACGCCCAGAAACCCATCACTGGAGAGCAAGATGTAAAAATTCGAACGTTAAGAACTGGGATTTGCGGCACAGATCTCCACATTGAATCGTGGGATCACTGGGCAGCAAGCACAATAAAAGCACCAATAATTCCTGGCCATGAGTTCTACGGTGAAGTTGTAGAAATTGGATCGCATGTGCGAGATGTAAAAGTAGGTGCGCGAGTTTCGGGAGAAGGTCACATTGTTTGTGGCACCTGTAGGAATTGTCGAGCCGGACGTCGTCAAATGTGCATCCGAACATCCAGTGTTGGAGTTAATCGAGATGGCGCCTTTGCTGAATATGTTGTGATTCCCGAATCCAATGTTTGGGTTCATCACAATGACGTTGATCCAGATATTGGCGCAATCTTTGATCCATTTGGAAATGCGGTGCATACAGCGTTGAGTTTTCCATTGGTTGGCGAGGATGTACTCATTACCGGTGCTGGTCCTATTGGGCTGATTGCTGCAGCAATTGCGCGTCATATCGGAGCACGATTTATTGTCATTACCGACATCTCCGAACCAAGACTCGCCTTAGCCAGAAAAATGGGAGCAGATCTTGCGATCAATGTTTCCAATACAAAGGTCTCTGAAACGCAGAAGACGCTTGGCATGACAGAAGGTTTTGATGTCGGATTTGAAATGTCAGGACATGCAAGTGCACTTCCAGAAATGATTAACAATCTAAATCATGGTGGCAGAGTCGCAATGTTGGGGCTACCAACAGAATCAATCGAACTTGATTGGGCGAAAGTCGTTACGCACATGATCACTATTAAAGGTATCTATGGACGCGAAATGTTTGAGTCCTGGGTTTGCAATGAGCGCCATGCTTCAATCAAGTCCAGCGTTACGAAGTGCGCTTTCAACGGTAATAACAGATCGATTTTCAGCGCTGCATTGGGAAGAAGGATTTGCTGCTGCACGAGCAGGACTGGAGGAAAAGTTGTGTTGAACTGGGAAAATATCCATGTATAACGGAATGAAAGAGCAACTGCAGACAACGCTAGATAAAATCAAAGACGCCGGACTCTTCAAATCGAGCGTTCTATTACCTCTCCGCAATCAGCGCACATTCTCACCAATAACAAGACAGTTCTTAATTTCTGTGCCAACAATTATTTGGGCTTAGCAAACCATCCAAATGTAATAGCTGCTGCAAAGAAAGCACTTGATGAAAAGGGATTTGGATTGGCGAGTGTGCGATTCATATGCGGTACGCAAGATTCGCATCTCGAACTCGAAGCGCAGATATCAAATTTTTTAAAGACGGAAGAAACAATACTTTTCTCTTCCTGTTTTGATGCAAATGGTGGAGTCTTCGAAACCTTGCTCTCTGCAGAGGATGCGATTATTTCTGATGAACTCAATCACGCTTCAATAATTGACGGTATTCGCCTTTCAAAAGCGCAACGCTACCGATATGCCAATAGAGATATGGAAGACCTTGAAAAACAATTGATTCAAGCAAAGGATGCGCGACAAAAATTAATTGTGACCGATGGCGTTTTTTCTATGGATGGATACTTTGCACCACTACGTGAAATTTGCGACTTAGCTGAAAAATACAACGCCTTGGTAATGGTTGATGATTCTCATGCAGTTGGATTTATTGGTGAACATGGAAGAGGAACTCCAGAATTAGCAGGCGTGGAAGGCAGAGTTGATTTCGTCACGGGAACACTAAAGCCCTTGGTGGAGCATCGGGTGGTTACGTCAGTGGTTATAAGGAAATTATTTTCACTCCTTCGTCAGAGAGCTCGCCCCTATCTCTTCTCCAACACACTTCCACCTGTCGTTGTCGCAGGTTCGTCTACTGCAATCCGCCTCGTAGCCAGTAGTGCTCACTTAAGAAAACAGTTGGAGAGCAACGCTGCCTATTTTCGCCAAAGAATGAGTGAGGAAGGTTTTGATTTGCTTCCAGGTAGCCATCCGATAGTTCCAGTCATGTTCGGAGAAGCGACAATCGCGGCGCAGATCGCTGAATTCGCCCTTGAATTCGGCGTCTATGTAACTGCATTTAGTTATCCCGTCGTGCCAAAAGGAAAGGCTCGCATTCGCGTACAACTCTCTGCGGCACACTCGCGCGAAGATATTGATCTCTGTGGTCTCAGCATTTGTTAACGCAAGATTGAGGATTTCTCAAAAACTCTGACGCATTCCGTAACATGAGCGAAGTAGCCTTGCTGCATGGAGACCGCGACAGTTATCGACACAGCACCTTTGGTGCTCGATGTTGGAGTCGTGCTCCTTGTGGCGGCAACACTTGGGCTAATTTCGCGCCGTTTAGGTCTGCCAGCAATCCTCGGATACCTATTAACCGGATTGATTGTCTCTCCATTTACTCCAGGCTATGTCGCAGGTGGCGCCCAACTCAGTCTCCTGGCCGATATTGGTGTTGTCTTACTCCTCTTTGAAGTGGGACTTGAAATTGATTTAAAGCAACTAGGGCGCGAGCAACGTTCCTTGTTGTGGACCTCTCCTCTTCAAGTCGTTATTGGAATCGCGTGCGCGACTCCAGTCTTTCTCGCTCTCAATATTCCGCTGCTCGGTGCTCTGCTTTTGGCGTTGGGTATTGCAATGTCATCCAGTGTTGTCATAGTAAATATCACTCGAAGCAAGCGACGAACGACTGAACCAAATACTGAAAATGCACTTCTTGGTTGGAGCGTTCTTCAAGATATAACCGGAGTAACGATTGCTGCAGTCGTACTCACTCTCTTTGGAACAGAGGACAAACCTCTCTTTCTCGCACTTGGTGGACTCATTGCATTTACCGCGATCACCTTGCTTGCCGCTCAACTTCTTCCTCGACTCCTTAGGTGGGTCAGGTGGGATGACGACCTCTTCCTTATTTACTCCGTCGCAATCGGTTTAGCTTTAGCGGCGTTAGGAACTGTCACCTTCGACATTCCTATGGCCCTTGCAGCGTTCGTTGCCGGTCTTGCCATTCATCATGGACAGGAAATGGACAATGTCCGACGCCAACTTCTTCCCTTCCGAGAAGTATTTGCTGTCTTCTTCTTTGTTGTGATTGGCACGTTAATTGAACCAACGAGAATTCTTGATGCTCTGCCATTTGCGCTACTTCTCATCGGACTACTGCTTCTCTTTAAAACTCTCCCTGCTTGGGTATTAACTCGCTCCAGCCAATTGCGAGCGCGGCCCGGTCAATTGGCTGTGGGACTTAGCCAACTCGGAGAATTTTCATTCGTATTGGGAAGTGCCGCACTGGCCGCTGATGTACTTACGCAAATTCAATTTACTGCGATTCTTTTGGCGGTTGTCATCTCCATTGTTGGTTCAACGTTGGCTGTGAGATTGGTTCCTGCAAAGGCGATCCGCTAATAGTTCTCGTGCGAGATTGGCACCGTTAGGCTGTTGCACTAGATCGCCTCAGAAGTAAAGAAAGGACGCCTTCAGTGCCAACCGCCTTTCTTTCCGCGGCGCGTTCTGTCGTGGGGTTAGTGCGTTCTGGAAATGAAGATTCGGCCTTACTTCACTCACGACTCATCGCAGTCGCCGATGGAATGGGCGGACATGCAGGCGGGGAAGTTGCTTCATCTATTGCAATTAAAACGCTTTCCTCTCTGACAACACTTTTAGACAATCCAGATATTGATAGCGATTCGATTGAAGATCTACTACTTAATTCACTCGACACCATCGACTCAGAGATCAATCGCAGCGCCAAAGCAGATTTTGATCTCACTGGAATGGGAACAACCCTTACTGCACTCATGCTTTACGGAGATAGCGCTCATCCAAAAGTTGCCCTGCTACATGTTGGGGATTCGCGATGTTACAGATTGCGAGGCAACACACTCCTTCAAATGAGCCATGATCACACTGTTTTGCAAGAACTCCTCGACAAAGGTGGTGTCAGCGCGGATGAAGCAAATGCACACCCTCAACGCTCATTACTTACCCAAGCGATAATGGGTGAAGGGTCGCTCTCACCTGTGTTAACTGTTTTTGACGTTAAACCACAAGATCGCTTTCTCATCTGCAGTGACGGACTCTCTGGTGTTATCTCTGAAAAAGAATTGAAGTTAGGGATGAAAGTTGCCGACTTAAACGATGCGCTAAAAAAACTGATTGATACAACCCTTGCAGCTGGAGCTCCAGATAACGTCACAATTATTTTGGCAACTGTCGGAGAAACAACAGAGCCGCTCTCATTAACTTTCTTGGGAGCAGCCACTGATGAGTAAATTACTTGGTGGACGTTACAAACTCGGGGAAATGATCGGTATGGGCGGAATGGCTGATGTTTATATCGCCCATGATCAGCGCCTCTCGCGAGAAGTCGCAGTTTAATTTCTTAGAAGTGATTTGGCAAGAGACCCTTCATTTGTTGCACGATTCCGAAAAGAAGCACTTGCTGCGGCAGGGTTAAATCATCCGGGAATAGTTGCTGTTTATGACTCGGGGGAAGATCCAGCTCCTTACATTGTTATGGAGTTGGTTTCTGGTCACACTCTGCGCGACATCATTCATGATGGAGAACGACTCTCAGTTGATAGAACTCTAGAAATCGCTGAAGGAATTTTAGCTGCCTTGGAATATTCACATGCGCGTGGAATATTGCATAGAGATATTAAGCCAGCAAATGTCATGATCACCGATCAAGGTGTTGTTAAGGTCATGGATTTTGGAATCGCTCGCGCACTCGACGATATGAATGCGACTCTTACAATACATGGAACATCGTTGGAACTGCCCAATATTTATCTCCCGAGCAAGCGTTGGGTGAACCAGCTGATTATCGAAGTGATATTTATTCTGTTGGTTGTCTTCTTTATGAAGTCTTGGTTGGACGTCCACCATTTATTGGAGACACTCCAGTTTCTATCGCTTTTCAACATGTCTCTGGAGAGCTAATAAAGCCCAGCAATTTAAATCCTGAGTTGTCGCAAGGACTTAACGTCTTGCTGAGTGTGGCGCTAGCCAAAAAACCAGAGGATAGATACCAGAGCGCAACAGAGATGCTTGCAGATATTCAAACTTTGCGAGCAGGACGTGCTGTTTCAACGAAAATCGCGCGTCCACCTATGAAGATGCAGTGGCGTGTGCTCTCCACTTTGTTGGTCGCTGCAATTCTTATCGGTGGTCTTGTAGCTATTGCCGTCTATACAACGAAAGCTACAAAGGGCAACGACCTGGTTGAAATGCCTTATGTCGTAGGTTTAACTCAAGCGGAGGCAACAGAGCAATTGCCTGGTTTTGTTATAACGATTCAACATGCACATGATCCAAAAATTCCTATTGATCTTGTGGCGAGCCAAGTGCCTGCTGAAACAACCAAAATAAAAACTGGAACTGGTGTTGTGCTAACAATTTCTGATGGTCCGGGTGATGCAGTTGTTCCAGTTGATTTAATTGGAAAAACTCTTGTCGATGCGCGGGCGAGTTTGGCCGCCGTTGGGTTAGTTGTGAAACAAACACAAGCGGTACCGTCAGAGAAACCTCAAGGTGTTGTACTTAAAGTAACTCCGAGTGGTGGTTCCACTGTTATTGCTGGCAGTGGAGTCATACTTCAAATTGCAAGTGGTGATGTTGAAGTACCTCCACTACTTGGTCTTGATGAAATTCAAGCGAGAACCGTTCTTACACAAGCAGGATTCATTGTGAAGTTGGTTGATGCAACTGATTTAACACAACCTGCTGGAATCGTTATTGCTCAAGCACCTGACGCTGGAACCGCACAAACAATTGGATCTGCTGTAACAATCACTGTCAATAGAACTGAACCAACAGATACAACTACTCAGTAAATTTATTTACCGACAACGGGCGAAAGCCCAACCGCTTTTCCTCGCGCATCGACATCACCACATTCAGTTAACCAATTGGCGAGAATTTGATGTCCATGCTCAGTTAAAACAGATTCTGGGTGGAATTGAACGCCTTCGATTGGCAAGGTTTTGTGTCGCACTGCCATCACAACACCAGAATCGGTCTGTCCAGTAATAAGCAACTCTGGTGGAACAGTTGATCGTTCAATTGCAAGTGAGTGATATCTCGTTGCAGTGAATGGCGAAGGAATATTTTCAAATACGCCAACACCTTCATGAATAACTTCAGAAGTTTTTCCATGTAGCAATTCCGGTGCTTGAGAAACCGTTGCGCCAAATGCAACGCCGATGGCTTGATGTCCTAAACAAACTCACAAATAGAGGAATCTTTTTCTCAGCAACAATATTTGACTAGCTCGACGCTTATGCCAGCTCGCTCTGGAGTTCCAGGTCCGGGAGAGATAAGAACTCCATCAAAGTCTTGCGCTCTCTCAACGCTGATTTCATCGTTTCGAACGACCGTGCATTGCGCGCCTAATTGAGCGAGATATTGCACCAAGTTAAAAACAAAGGAATCGTAATTGTCGATGACAAGAATTTTCCGCGCGGACATAGGGGCAATCCTCTCGCATTCACAGACGCCCACGTCCTATAAAAGTTTTGGCGAAATTGGAGTGCGTGTTACCCTCTTATATGCCTAAATCAAAAGTGCGCAAAAAAGAGCATGTGGTTCTTCCAGCCGATGTTCTCCACCAAGTCTCCCTGCCAAAAGAGAGTCCCCGTTGGCTCGCCCCCACCATGGTGGGTTCATTTCTTGCTGGGTTGATCTGGATAGTCATTTTTTATGTGACCTCAACGGAATATCCGATCCCAAGTATCGGTGCATGGAACATGGTCGTCGGCTTCGTCTTTATTGCTTTGGCTTCTCACTCGCTACGAAGTGGCGTTAAGCCCTTACTACTTACACTGATGTAATTCTCCACATGGGGAAAACTTCTGTGGATAACCTAGACCCTGCTCCTCAGTAGGAAGAAAGCAGCGATAGCGCCACCAATTAACCCGCCCACGTGTGCATGCCAATCAACGTTTGGAACGATGAAGGTAAAAGCAAAGTTAATCCCAATCAAGACCAGAATGCTTTTTACATCTGCGCCGATTTTTCTTCCTGCTACTGCGAAGGCGCCAAATAAACCAAAGAGCGCACCGGAGGCTCCAACGGATGGCAACATTCGAAGGGTTAAGCCAGAGAGACGCTAGCGAACCTGTGATGAGTGAGATGAAAAATATCGAAAGAAATTTCACTTTGCCGAATGCGTACTCCAGTGGATTTCCCAATACCAAAAGCGCATACATGTTAAATGCGAGATGCATCAATCCGCCGTGAATAAGGGCGACAGTAATGATTCTGTACCACTCACCGGTTTGAACGCCATGGTACAGACCATCGGCAAAACCTGCTTTACGAATTAAGAAGAGATCTTGCTCGATGCTGGGATGGATGAGTTGAAGAAGATAGAAAGCACAAATTACTGTGATGAGAGTTGTTGTTGCATTTCTCTTCAACGTCATGCGATCAACCGAATGGCGGTTAGATTTAAGAGATAGTTACTGAATTGATGGTGATTGGAGTCGATGGACGATCTTGACCATCGGTCTTGGTTTTTCCAATCGCATCTACAACAGCTTGGCTTGCAGCATCTTTAACTTCACCGAAAATTGTGTGTTTGCGATTTAGCCAAGTCGTTGGTGCAACGGTAATAAAGAACTGTGAACCATTGGTTCCTGGACCGGAGTTGGCCATTGCAAGAATGTATGGTCGATCGAAAACTAACTCACCGTGAAATTCATCAGCGAACTTGTATCCGGGTCCACCGGTTCCACGACCAAGTGGATCTCCACCTTGGATCATGAATCCATCGATAACTCGGTGAAAAATTGTGCCGTCATAAAGATTTGCCGTTGTCTTCTCGCCAGTGCCTGGGTGAGTCCATTCGCGCGCACCGGTTGCAAGTTCGACAAAATTCGCAACAGTCTTGGGTGCGTGATTAGGAAGTAACTCAATGACGATATCGCCCACCGAGGTGTGCAGGGTTGCCTGTGTTTGTTGTGTCATGTGGAGACTAGGGGAATCGAACCCCTAACCCCCGCCTTGCAAAGGCGGTGCTCTACCAATTGAGCTAAGTCCCCGTGGTTAACGGGAGTGGGCCTTGGAGGACTTGAACCTCCGACCTCTTCCTTATCAGGGAAGCGCTCTAACCAGGCTGAGCTAAAGGCCCGAAAACCTGCGTAAGGCTACCCTAAATATTGAACTACTCGACCTCCGAACTATCTGTACTTCGAGTGACAGAGAGTACCTGAACACCGTCAGCTAAATTAACAAGGCGAACTCCCATTGAATCTCGGCCAGTCTGGCGAACCTGCGTTGCGGGGGTTCGCATTACGGATCCTGCTGAAGTGATCGCCAACACCTCGTCTTCGTCCGCGAATAAACCAAGGCGCTCACGAGTACTCCCCGAGAACCTTCATCAATTTTCGCCGCCTTAATTCCGATTCCCCCACGACCTTGAAGTCGGTACTCATCAAGTGGAGTCTTCTTCCCATAACCACCATCGGTGGCAGTAAATACCAAAAGATTTTTATCTTGGGTATTAATTCTTGCCATTGTTAAAAGTTCATCGCCTTCACGAAACTTCATTCCGATAACACCAGTTGTTGAACGCCCCATTGGACGAAGTGATTCGTCATCTGCAGCAAATCGCGTAGCCATTCCTTTTCGCGAAACAAGAAGAAGTTCATCTTTTTCATTTACAAGCGAGGCGCTAACAACTTCATCACCATTTCGAAGTGAGATAGCAATAAGTCCTCCGGCGCGTGAAGAGTCATATTCAATCAGCGGTGACTTCTTAACCAAACCATTTTTTGTAGCAATGACTAGATAAGGCTCGACGTTATATCTCTTGATGGAGAGTACTTGTGCGATTCCCTCATCTGGTTTAAATGCCATGAGGTTTGCAACATGCTGACCTCTTGCATCTCGACCCGCATCTGGAAGTTCATGAACTTTTGCGCGATAGACGCGACCTTTATTTGTAATGAAGAGCAACCAGTCGTGCGTTGACGCAACAAAGAAGTGATCGACTACGTCATCTTGTTTTAACGCTGCGCCTCGCACGCCTTTGCCGCCGCGTTTTTTGTGATCGATATAGATCTGCTTTTGTTCTTTTTGCGTAGCCTGTATGAGTAATTGTGACGACTGCATCTTGATCTGGAATCAAATCCTCTGCAGAAAAATCGCCTTCACTTGCGATGATCTGAGTTCGACGATCATCACCATACTTGGCTACTACCTCGGAGAGTTCGGTTTGAATTATTTCTCGCTGCTTTTCATCGCTAGCCAAAATTGCGGTCAACTCAACAATGTCAGCCATAAGTCCGTCATACTCATCATTAATCTTTTGACGCTCGAGCGCTGCAATTCTGCGAAGCTGCATATCCAAAATGGCATTTGCTTGGATCTCATCGACTTCAAGAAGTTTCATTAACCCAGTACGTGCCTCTTCTGGCGTGGAGCTTGCTCTAATCAAAGCAATTACTGCGTCGAGTGCGTCGAGTGCTTTTAAATAACCACGCAAAATATGTGCACGGCGTTCTTTTTCTGCAAGTCTGTACTTCGTACGCCTTACAACTACTTCAACTTGATGATCGATGTAGTAACGAACAAATTCATCGAGGCGAAGTGTTCGAGGAACTCCATCAACGAGAGCCAACATATTGGCTCCGAAAGTATCTTGGAGTTGAGTCTGCTTATAAAGGTTATTGAGAACCACTTTTGGAATCGCATCATTTCTCAAAACCACGACAAGTCTTTGACCTAATCGCTCGTTGCCCTCATCTCGCACATCGGCAATGCCTTTGATCTTTCCTCTTTAACCAGCTCTGCAATTTTGAGCGCAAGATTGTCAGGATTTACTTGATATGGCAGCTCTGTAACAACCAAACAGGTTCGCTTATTTATCTCTTCCACGCTCACAACAGCGCGCATGGTGATTGAACCGCGACCAGTTCGATAAGCATCTTCAATTCCTGTACGACCAACAATCAAAGCTCGCGTTGGAAAATCTGGACCTTTAACAACTTTGAGTAGTTGGCTTAACAACTCTTCAGGTTTTGCTTCTGGGTGAGCTAGCGCCCACGTCACACCTTCTGCAATTTCGCGCAAATTGTGGGGAGGAATATTTGTGGCCATTCCAACCGCAATACCAGCGCTTCCATTAACTAATAAATTTGGAAAACGACTTGGCAATACATCTGGTTCTTGTGATCGACCATCGTAGTTCGGTGAAAAATTTGACTGTATCTTCATCGATATCGCGCATCATCTCCATTGCAATAGGAGATAGGCGAGCTTCTGTATAACGCATCGCTGCAGCTGGATCATTTCCCGAGAACCGAAGTTTCCATTTCCATCAACCAACGGATAACGCAACGACCAATGTTGAGCTAACCGCACAACGGTGTCATAGATAGCGCCATCGCCATGTGGGTGGTAATTACCCATGACATCACCGACGATACGAGAAGATTTGTAATAACCCTTATCTGGTCGATATCCACCGTCATACATCGCATAGAGCACGCGTCGATGAACTGGCTTTAGCCCGTCGCGAACATCAGGAAGAGCTCGTCCGACAATGACGCTCATCGCGTAGTCGAGGTATGACCTTGCCATTTCGACTTGTAGGTCAACTACTTCGATTCGATCGAAGTCTTTACTCAATTCATCCATATTTACCTAAATATCCAAGAAGCGAACATCTTTTGCATTTCGCTGAATAAAGAGGCGTCGCTGTTCGACATCCTCGCCCATGAGTACTGCAAATAAATCATCCGCTGCAGCTGCATCTTCAAGACTTACTTTGATTAAAACTCGATGCAGTGGATCCATAGTCGTATCCCACAACTCTTTTGCAGGCATTTCACCAAGGCCTTTAAAGCGTTGAATACCGTCTTCTTTTGGGAGGACGTTTTCCAGAATCAACTCCAAGTTTAATAAATCCATCTCGCTCACGATCAGAGAATGCATATTGCACAGGTTCTTTTCCGCCCCATTTCAATTTATATAGAGGTGGTTGCGCAAGATAAACAAACCCTTGTTCAATCAGTGGTCGCATAAATCGAAAGAGAAGTGTTAAGAGAAGTGTGCGAATATGCTGACCATCAACGTCGGCAATCTGCCATCAAAATAATTTTGTGATATCTCAATTTCGCAATATCGAAATCATCATGAACACCAGTGCCAAGAGCAGTTATTAGCGCCTGTACTTCATTATTTTGAAGTACTCGATCTATTCGCGCCTTCTCAACATTGAGAATTTTTCCGCGAATTGGAAGTACTGCCTGATACCTGGAGTCACGTCCACCTTTTGTAGAACCACCTGCAGAGTCACCTTCAACGATATACAACTCACATTTTTCTGGTTCAGGTCCATTGGGCAGTCTGCCAATTTTCCTGGCATACCGCGGCCCTTCTAATAAACCTTTTCGATTACGGGATAGATCTCGCGCCTTGCGCGCTGCTACTCGAGCCGCTGCTGCATCAATACTCTTTCGAACAATGTCTTTACCCTCAGCCGGATTCTTTTCAAACCACGTTGTAAGTTCTTCGTTAATTGCTTTTTGAGTAAAAGATTTCGCTTCTGTATTTCCAAGTTTCGTCTTAGTCTGCCCCTCAAATTGCGGATCCGTTAATTTGATTGAGACAATCGCTGTCAGTCCTTCGCGAACATCATCACCAGTCAAGCGATCTTCTCGCTTGCGAATGAATCCCCACTCTTCACCAAATTTATTTACGATCGACGTTAAAGCAGTTCTAAAACCTTCTTCGTGAGTTCCACCTTCTTGGGTGTTGACGGTATTTGCAAAGGTGTAGACCGATTCAGAAAATCCAGAGTTCCACTGCATGGCGATTTCCAATGACATGCCATGGCTTTTATCTTCAGAGGTGAAAGCAATAATTGTTTTGTGAATTTGTCCTCGTGTTAAATTTAAATGCCGAACAAAGTCAGAGATTCCATCTTCGTAGTGGTAACGCACGTGAAGTGGAGCACCTACTTCATCAACATGGCCAGGACGCTCGTCAGTTAGTGTGATGATCAAACCCGTGTTGAGAAAAGCGATCTCTCGAAATCTTGTTGATAGCGTTTCAAAAGAAAAATCTGTTGTTTCAAAAATATCTTCGGAGGGCCAGAAACGAGTGAGAGTTCCATGGTTTGGTGAAGGTTCACCTTTTTCAACGGGTGCTGTTGGCACACCTAGTTTGTAATCTTGTTTCCACGTAAAACCATCGCGTTGCACAACGACAGAAAGTTTGGAACTCAGGGCATTCACGACAGAGACACCAACGCCGTGAAGTCCACCGGAGACGGCGTAGCCGCCATCGCCAAATTTTCCGCCAGCATGCAAGAACGGTCATAACGATTTCAAGCGCCGATCGCTTTTCAACCGGGTGCATATCTACTGGGATTCCTCGACCGTCATCAATGACCTGCAAACCGCCCATCGGCCATCAGGGGTTACGTTAATTTCAGAACAAACTCCAGCCAAAGCCTCATCTACTGAGTTGTGAACGATCTCGTAAACCAGGTGGTGTAGTCCGCGCTCTCCGGTGGAGCCGATATACATACCGGGACGCTTGCGAACGGCGTCGAGACCTTCGAGGACTGTGATGGAGCTAGCGTCGTAATTGCCCTGTCTTAGTCGGCACGTGACTCCCCTATTCGTTCTTGCCTAATCTTTCGCTGCCCAAAACGCCAAAACCGCTCTGGGGACCTTGCTAAGGCGATTATCCTAGAAAGTAGGTTCTTATCCTATCGTGAAAAGAGAATCCTTGTGGCACAGGTAAGCCCCCAGAGGTGGGTATAGGGGCGAGAAATATATTGGGGTGAGGGTTCCTACTTAGAATAGGGCAAATTGCCTCTCACCCATAAGTGTCACGGGGGCCGCGAGCTCCTCGAATTGTACGTACACCCTTCTTCCATGAAGGACCTTGAGGTCCGATCAGTGCGATCGATTCCACCAAGGCACCTGGTGCGCTGCTCTGAATTCTGAGGAGTAAATCGGGAGCTACCAAGCGAAGTTGAGTAGCCCAAGCTGTCGAAGAAGTTTGAAGAGTGAGAACTCCATCAAGGAGTGAGATTGGAGTCGCATGTTGTGAAATCTCTTCACCGACAACGCTCTCCCATGTTGAAAAGAGTGTTCCTTCGGCAATACCAGTATTCCATTCACGTTCTTCAACCAAATCGGAGAGAACGTTTTTCAAAAGGTGTGGGTCGGTTCCGGGATCTGAAACTTGGCCCGAATCCCGCTCTGCTTTTTTACGATGGCTCTTTCGGATCAATGTTCCATCTTGAAAGGATCTGAAAAGGTCGAGTGCTAGATCTCGCTTCGCCATCACTTCTTCCTTTCGAGAACTTTGCCCGGTTGCACATACATGCGCACAGTTTCTAATCCGTCTGGAAGATCACTCTCCACTGCCGCAGTACGCAGTAATGATTGTTTGCTCGGCCATCTGAGTCGCGCCCATTAAATGCAATCGACGTGAGGAATCGAGTTCGGCAAAAACATCATCGAGAATAAGTATCGGGTCCGCGCCTTCATTTTTCAATAAGTTAAAAGATCCCAGTCTTAAAGCTATCGCCAAGGACCACGACTCTCCATGACTTGCATAACCCTTGGCTTGGAAATCGCCAATTTGTAAATGGAGATCGTCACGATGCGGTCCAACCAGAGTTACACCACGTTCAATTTCTTGATATTGAACTTCCTCTAGACGTGCCGACAAGACTCGAATATTTTCTGACAAATCAACACTTAAATCTTGTGTTGAAGATCGGTAGCCGATTTCAACCTTCTTAACTTCATTTAACTTCTCATAATTTTCTGATACCCAAGGATTAAGAGCTTTCACTAAATTAATTCTCTCGTCGTGAGCGAGGCGCCAATTGCAACCAGTTGTTCGTTCCATGGAATGAGAGAACTTTGTGGCGCTCTAGTTTTCAATAAAGTATTTCGTTGTTTTACTACACGGTCATAATCACTAATAACGCCAGCCATTCTCGGCGATCGTGTTACTAGTAGGCGATCTAAAAAATCCCTTCTTGTTGAAGGGTCACCACGAACTAAATCCAAATCTTCTGGAGAAAAATAGACACATTGACATGCACCAAGAATTTCTCGTTGCTCCTCAGTGGACTTTGATTTAACTGTGCTCTATTTGCTTTAAGAATATTTATTTCTAGATCAACACTGAGTGTTCGACTATCTCTCTCTATTTCCGCTCTAATGATTGCTTGGTTAGCACCGAGTGAAATTAGTGGTTGATTCGATGAAACTCTGTGCGATGAGAGAAATGAGAGATAAATAATCGCTTCAGCGATATTGGTTTTTCCGGATCCATTGTCACCAATGAAGGTTGTAACCCCAGGCTGAAAATCCACATCTAGTTGAGCGTACGACCTAAAATTAGTAAGAGAGAGTTTTTTTAGTCGCATTCATTTATGAGGCGTAGCGCATCGCATGAGTAGGTAGCGATAACTTTCAATTACTTCGCCATCTTTACCTAATTTTCCGGAAAGTACGGCAGGTTTATTGGATCCCGTAAAAGTGATTTGAACATATGGAGTTCCAAGAGCTTGTAACCCATCTGCAAGAAAGACAGGGTTAAAAGCAATTGTTATTGGCTCTCCTACTAAATCAATCTCTATTGCTTCATTGGCCTGGCTTCCTCACCTGCACCAGCTTCTAACTCTAAAGTTGAGTCGGAAAATTGCAATCGAAGAGGAACGGTTTTATCGGTAACAAGTGCTACGCGACGAACAGAATCAAGGAAAGTAGCAACTTCAATTACTGCAGTCGTTGATGTTGTTTGAGGAAATAAATGCTTATATGGGGGGAAAGTTCCATCCAACATTCTTGATGTCATAGATTTCCATCACTGACAAATCCAGCCAATCGATCATGTGATGAGGTTGGAGTTAGTGATATTGAAACAGCCTTCGCGCTAGCAAGAGATTTTGCTGCTTCTGCCAAAGTACGTGCGCGTAGGAGTGCAGTAATTTCTGTCTTAGGTTGAGTTTCTTGCCAGTGAATTTCGCGTACTGCCAATCGATATCGATCTGTGGCGGCAAGAGTTACTTTATCTTCATTAATATCTACATGGATTCCTGTAAGTGTTGGAAGTGAATCATCTCTACCTGCGGCGACAGCAACTTGTGCAACGGCAGTTGCGAATACATCACTTGCAATAATTCCTGTTGTCTCTGGCAACTCAGGCAAATTTGGATAGTCGTTTAGCGAAAGAGTTGGAAGAGTAAATTTCGCAGTTCCTGATGTAACAAGAACTCTAGAACCATCTAATTGAACAGTTACCGGCTTATTAGGAAGTGATCGAGATATTTCAGCAAGTAATCTTCCTGGAACTAATACCTTCCCAGGTTGATTTATTTCAGCTTGAAAATGCACTTTGCTTGAGGTTTCTAAATCCGATCCGGAGAGAAAAACTTCCCCGTTTTCCACATTAATAACAATTCCAAGTAGGGCAGCCATAATCGGTCTATTGGAGAGACTTCTAGAAACCCAGTTAACTGCGTCAGCTAACGCATGCTGTTCGACGGTGAATTTCACGCCTCACCTCTCGTACTCAATAGATATGTCAGTGATTTAAAGTCTTTCATAAAGTTCTCCACCCTTAACCTTTATATAGATATAGGTAGTCGTAGTAACTAGGGCGATTTCTGTGGGAAGAAAACATAAACCCTGCATACGACGGCGCTTCTTTTTTTTACTCTGTCAATAACTTGTATTTCTCTGTGGAGCTAAGACGGGAAGTCGAGGAAGTTGAGCGGAAGGCGCCGGGTTTTTCAGCGAATAGAGAAGGAAAACCCACATAAAAACTCGTGTTGTCCACAGTTATCCACATTTTTTACACACCCTGGGGGTAAATACCCTCAAATTAGACAATTCACCAAAGTTATCCATTTTTAGCGTGCTGCCTAATCCTGTTGGTGAGCTCAGTGACCTGGTTATAGATAGAACGGCGCTCGGCCATAAGTTGGCGAATTTTTCGATCTGCATGCATCACCGTCGTATGGTCGCGTCCACCAAAAAGTTGCCCTATTTTTGGCAACGATAGTTCGGTCAACTCCCGGCAGAGATACATCGCAATCTGGCGAGCGTTTACAAGAACCCTTGATCGCGAGGTGCCGCAAAGGTCGTCAAGGGTCAGACTGAAGTAAGCCGCCGTCTGGGCCATAATCGTGGCGCTTGTGATTTCCAGAGCTGAATCAAAATCTTTCAACACAATCTCTGCCAGAGAGAGATCGACGGTTTGTCTATTAAGGCTGGCAAATGCTGTCACTTCGAATAAGGGCTCCTTCGAGCTCCCGAATATTTGTCGAAATTTTGCTAGCAATATATTCAAGGACGTCATCCGGTGCATTGAGTTTGTCTTGAGCCGCTTTCTTTCTCAAATTGCAATACGGGTCTCAAGTTCTGGCGGTTGAATATCGGTAATCAAGCCCCACTCGAATCTACTTCGAAGACGATCTTCAAGTGTGGTCAATTGCTTCGGTGGCCGATCGCTTGAAATTACTATCTGTTTTATTGGCGTTATATAAAGTATTAAAAGTATGGAAAGAACTCTTCTTGTGTTTTTTCTTTGTTCTCTAAAAATTGAATGTCATCAACCAATAAAACATCTAAATCACGGTATCGCCGTTGAAAAACAGAGCCTTTATCGTCTCGAATCGAGTTAATGAAATCATTAGTGAATTCTTCACTCGATACGTAACGAACTCGCACACCCCCATATAACTCTTTTGCGTAAGCACCAATCGCATGTAAAAGGTGGGTTTTTCCTAACCCGGATTCGCCATAAATAAAGAGTTGGGTTGTACGCCTTGGCTGGAGCTTCTGCAACAGCAACAGCAGCTGCGTGAGCAAATCGATTAGATGCCCCAATAACGAAAGTTTCAAAAATGTAGCGAGGATTGAGTTGAGAAACTTCAGCACTTTTATTTGGTGAAGTATCTGCGCGACCCGTACCTGACTTTGGCGCAACAAATTCAATTTCTACTTCTGGCGCGGGAGGACTTGGGAGCTCCAGCGCTTCATCGATCGTGACGGCAATATTCGTTCGCTCGCCCAACTCTCTCGATAACACATCACCTCACAAACACTGCGAAGGCGAGTCTCCAGAACATCTTTAGCAAAGGCATTTGGGGCGGCCACAAGAAGGTTGGTCACGCCATTTCCTTGAAGTAGTCCAAGGGGTTTTGTTAGGGAGAGAAAGGCCCGATGCTGGATATCAATCTGGCTATCAGAGATGACCTTTGACCAAAAGCTCGGAAAGGTCCTCATTTACCGTTGCCATATAGAACCCCTCAACCCCTGCCTATTTGTCCACAATGTTATCCACAGCCTGTGGTCTAAACTTAAGGTTGAGCCTTCATAACCCCCGATTTTGGAGGTAATTCTTCAGAACCTGTGGAAGATGATGGAAAAGTAGAGGGAAAGGGGTGAAAAAGCAAGTAGTTATCCACAAGATTGCCCCTTTTGGGGTATTTCGGGAAGTTTCTCAGTTTGACTCCTTTTATCCCCAGACCTCTACCGTTACCCTCCCTCGCTCTCAATTAATTCAATTTTTACTTTGTCACCACTATCAAGGAGTTCTCATGACCAAGCGCACTTTTCAGCCGAACGTCCGTCGGCGAGCCAAAAAACATGGCTTCCGCGCACGTATGGCCACTCGAGCTGGTCGAGCCGTCCTTGCCGCTCGTCGCGCTAAGGGTCGCGCTCGTCTCTCTGCTTAACAAGCAACCACAAGACTCGTGCTTCCGCGCAACGCTCGACTCACCTCTCCCAATGATTTTGCAAGAACCACCAAGAGTGGGTATCGATTAGCAAGCAATGCATTGGTGGTCTATCTCTATGCAACAAAAGAAGATCTGCCGTCTCGTTGTGGTTTGATCGTTGGGAAGAGCGTTGGTGTTCAGTCACACGCCACAGAATTTCTCGTCAACTACGCCACCTCTTGCATGATCGTTTAGAAGAAATCCCCAAGGGTTCATTTGTTGTCGTACGTGCTTTGGCAAACTCTGCGAAAGTCTCAGCAGCAGAATTGAAAAATCAATTCACGTCGACTTTAACAAAATTGATTGAAAAGTCATCGGTCGCTCAATGAAATCCTTATTAATTACACCGATTAAAATTTATCAAAAATGGATCTCTCCAGCTTTCCCTGCGCGCTGTAAGTACTATCCATCTTGCTCATCCTATGCACTGACAGCAATTTTCTCGCTTTGGCATCAAAGGGATTCCTATAGCGATGTGGCGTTTGGTTCGATGCAATCCTTGGTCACACGGTGGCGTTGATTATGTTCGTGAAAAGAACTACACATTCCCATTATGTAAGTGAGGGCGTTACGCAATGAGTTCGATCCTAACCCCTTATATATCGCTGTTTCTTGGGTCATTGTTACGATCCATAAAGTAGTTTCACCGATCTTTTCTCCAGATAGCGGTACCTCATGGACGCTTTCAATTATTGGTCTAGTGGTGCTCATTCGAATTCTTCTTATTCCGCTATTTGTAAAGCAGATTAAAAGTCAGCGAGCTTGACTGCTCTGCAACCTCATTTGAAAGCCATTCAAGCAAAACATAAAGATGATCGTCAGAAGCAATCTGAAGAGATGATGAAGTTGTATAAGGAACACAAGACAAACCCATTGGCGTCTTGTTTTCCCGATCTTGGCGCAAGCGCCAATTTTCTTCGCGCTCTTTACTGTATTAAATGGAATTGGAAAGAAATCCTCCGGTTGCGCATGGAGTCTTAACTCAAGCTGATGTTGTGAACGCTGCGCATGCGAAAATTTTTGGCGCACCAATTTCCGCAACTTTTCTAGGTTCAACAAGCGGTTCGGTAAAAATTGTTACAGTTATTTTGATTGCATTTATGTCGGCAACAACATTTACAACACAACGACAATTAATGCGAAAAGGTATGCCGAAGATGGATGCCAGCAACAACATGATGTTGCAGCAGCAGAGAATTATGTTGTACGCATTTCCGGTAATTTTGCGATCTCTGGAGTGAACTTCCCTATTGGTGTTTTGATTATTGGTCGACGACCAACCTTTGGACGTGGGGACAACAGTTCTATGTGATTAAACGGAACCCGACTCCCGGCTCGCCAGCGTATGAAGAGTTGCAAGCTAAGAAGGCAAAGAGAACTGGTGAGGCTTTGCCACCTCCAGCCGGTGCATCTGATTCCTCAATTGGTGTTGTAGAGCCAACGCCAGAAATTAAAGGTCAGAGAAAACAACCGAGCAAGAACGTTAATAAAAAGAAGAAAAAGCGGAAGTAACGAACTAGCACAAAAGGTGCAAAAGATATTAATTGGAATAAATAGGGTGAAAGGTCAAGAATGGACGAGAAACGAGAAGAGTGGTGAGTCGGCCGTTGAGGGTGGCGCAGTCTCCTTGATTGCCAAACTTGAGGAAGAGGGCGATATCGCCGCTGACTACCTTGAAGGACTTTTAGATATTACCGATCTAGATGGCGATATTGATATAGATGTTGAAAACGATCGCGCGGCTTTGGCGGTTGTGGGTGGAAAGTTGAGCCACCTTGTAGGGGCCAATGGTGAGGTACTGGATGCAATCCAAGAGCTCACTCGCTTAGCGGTCCAGACCTCGACAGGGGATCGAAGTCGCCTCATGCTCGATATTGATGGTTATCGCGCCGGTAGAAAAGCCGAACTACGAAAATTGGCTCAAGAGAGCGCAGATGAGGTCAACTCCACGAAGGCCTCTTTGAAGCTCGCTCCCATGAATGCCTTTGAGCGAAAAATCATCCATGACACCATTCAAGACCTTGGGCTAACGAGCGATCTGAAGGTGAAGATCCAGAGCGCTGCGTCATTATCTTTCCAGCGTAAAAGAGACCACTGTTTCACGTGAAACTTTAATCCAGCGCTACTTTCCTGGTAAAGAAGAGGAGATTGGCCGCTTTGCCGAACTCCTTCTCGTTGAGGGAGTCAAGCGTGGTCTCATTGGACCGCGAGAGGGCGAACGTATCTGGGAGCGCCATATCTTCAATTCACTCCCCGTCATGGAGTTAATTCCCCTCAACGCCTCCGTTATTGATCTCGGATCCGGGGCTGGTCTGCCTGGAATTCCACTTGCTTTAGCTCGTCCGGATTTGAAAATTACCCTTATCGAACCCCTGCAACGTCGGGTCGATTTTCTCCTTGAAGCCTCTGCCGACCTTTCCATCACAGTGTTGAGAGGGCGGGGGAAGATTTTACGGGAAAGACCTTCAAAGCGTTGAGAAGTGATGTGGTTACAGCCCGTGCCGTTGCTCCCATGGAGAAACTTCGCAAGATTTCTTGGCCACTTTTACTTCCTGGTGGTTCTCTCCTTGCGATAAAGGGAGAGAGCGCTCAATCTGAGGCCGATCAAATGCCTGGCGCTCACCTCCATGAAATTACACTCGAAGGGTTGCCGCTAGGACGGGTTATTTCTCTTAAAAAGAGTGCTTAACTTGCCCACATGACGGATTCACATGAAACATTGCCAACTACGGGGCGATCAGTCGTAGGAGTTCGTCGTCTAAAAGAGCCAATGGAGAAGCCGAAAAAACTGCGGATTTTCTCTGTTTCCAATCAAAAAGGCGGAGTTGGAAAGACAACGACAACCGTCAATATTGCTGCTGCCCTCTCTATGGGTGGGTTGCGAACACTTGTGATTGATCTCGATCCACAAGGAAATGCAAGTACTGCCCTGGGCCTCTCTCAATCAAGAGAATCAAGGAATTTACGAAGTCCCTTATGGGTACAACCCCTGTTACTTCAGTAGTGCAAAAAGTTGTTGGTTTTCCTCACATGGAATGCATCTCCTCCAATACGGCGCTAGCTCAGGCGGAAATCAATCTCGTCTCTATGGTCGCTCGCGAGTTACGACTCAAAGATGCAATCGAGGAGTTGGTTCACGATCGTGAGAGAGCTGGTCTTGGGTATGACTACATCTTCATTGATTGGTCCACCGAGTTTGGTCTTCTCACTATAATTGCGGTGGCAGCAGCAGAGGAACTTCTCATTCCCATTCAAATGCGAGTACTACGCGCTGGAAGGTTTAACTCAACTATTGGAAACGTATTCCGTTGTGAAGAAAAGGTTGAATCCTGATCTCGAACTTTCGACGATCGTTCTTACGATGTTTGATGGGCGACACGATTGGCAAATGATGTCGCGGATAGCGTTCGCGCTCACTTTCCGCGCGAACTCATTGATATTCCAGTTCCACGCGCCGTGAGAATTTCAGAAGCGCCTTCCTATGGTCAAACCGTTATGACATACGACCCTCTCTCACCCGGTGCCATTGCGTATATGCAGATTGCACGGGAGATCGCTCTTCGCGGAAAAGGATTTGATTCAATGTTGTACATATCAACTATAAAAAAGGAGAGAGTGCATAGTGAAGCGCGGTGGCCTCGGAACAAATCTTGATGCACTTATTCCAACCTCTTTAAAAGTTGCAGGTACTGAAGTTGCGCAACGAAATGAAGTATCCATTGATTCAATCTCTCCAATCCACGACAACCACGAACTGTCTTTGATGAAGCAGCGCATAAAGAGCTAACTGAATCGATATTAGAAGTTGGTCTTTTACAACCACTGTTGTTCGCGAAACATCCATGGTCGATACGAACTCATTATGGGAGAGCGAAGATTTAGGGCAGCAAAAGCCGCAGGTTTACAATCGATTCAAGTGATTGTTCGTGAAACTTCAGATAATGAATTATTGCGCGAAGCGCTTATTGAAAATATCTCATCGAAGTCAATTGAATGCGTTGGAAGAGGCTGCAGCATATTCACAATTACTTGATGACTTCGGATATACACATGAAGAGTTAGCAAAGAAAATTGGAAAGTCGCGATCGCATTTAACAAACACAATTCGTTTACTTAACTTGCCGGTTTCAGTACAAGAAAAGTTGCAGCCGGAGTAATTTCTGCTGGACATGCTCGCGCGCTATTAGCACTAGTTGATGAAACTCAAATCGAATCTTTAGCCAATCGAATTGTTGCAGAAGGTTTAAGTGTTCGAGCGGTTGAAGAGATTGTTACTGCTGGATTGATTGGCGATAAGAAAAAGCGAAAAAAATGAAAGCCCAGCACGACAATTTACAGAACTATCGGATCGTCTTTCAAATAAATTTGATACCAGAGTTGTAGTTCAATCTGGAAAATCAAAAGGCAAAAATAACTATTGAATTTGCTGGACAAGAAGATTTGGAAAGAATTACAAATATTTTAGAAGTCTAATTTCGAATTTCGAAAGTGGCGCTACGTCGCGCAATTTCTTGTTTAACCACACCACTTAACGCTTTAACTCCTTCACGGATTCTCTCTGGCGTTGGGTGGCAATATGACAAACGCATCGCCCAGCTTCCAAATCCATCGCATAAAATGCTGTTCCTGGAACGTATGCAACTTTTGCAACAATCGCTTCGGCATAAGTGCCTTCGTATCAATCTCCGGTGGAAGATTCACCCAGACAAAAAAACCGCCACCTGGTTTTGTCCAGGTAGCCGTTGGTGGGAAATATTCATCAAGAGATTCGAGCATTG
This sequence comes from Actinomycetota bacterium, assembly GCA_037200085.1. Lineage (GTDB taxonomy): Bacteria > Actinomycetota > Actinomycetes > Nanopelagicales > Nanopelagicaceae > QYPT01. Next base: position 45,693 of record JBBCHT010000006.1, on the reverse strand, counting down.
CGTCTCGTCGTACTTTGTATAGTTCACAAAAAGAAGCGATCTGATCTCGCCATGGTTGATCGGCCAAATAGCTCGAAATCGTTAGTTGTGTGAAATTCGATGGACAAAGTATGAGGACTCACTTGCAATAACAAGTTTTTCCTTTAGCGAAGGTGGAACTAAGCCCAACCGACCCTTAGCCCTGCCGCGATAGTTTTGGAGAATGACCCAAGGTAAATCACATTCTCACTATCTTCGGCACGCATTGCATTGGGTGAAGGGCGATCAAATCCGAGTAGACGTACGGATTATCTTCAACAACAAAGATCTCTTCTTCTCTACAAATTTCAAGAATTTCAGTTCTTCGATCTGCTGGCAAAAGTACACCGGTTGGATTTTGGTAATTGGGAATCAAATATAAAAATTTAATACGTCGTCCGGCAGCTCGTACGGAAGCGATCGCTTGGCGAAGCGGCTTCAGGGATTAAACCTTGATCATCCATCGCAACATGCACCTACTTGCGCTTCATATTGTCGGAAAGTTCCGAGCGCTCCCACATAGGAAGGAGGCTTCAACAAGAACAACATCCTTCGGGATCAATAAATATTCGTGAAATTAAATCCAAGGCTTGTTGCGAACCTGTAGTGACAATGATGTCGTCGGGATTTGCTCGAATTCCTTCAAGGGCCATTACGTCACAAATTTGTTCGCGCAGTTTTGGGTGTCCTTGTCCGCTTCCATATTGCAGAGCTTCAGCGCCATTGGTTGAAATCAATTTCTCCACGACCGACGCCATCATCTCCATGGGAAGTGCAGAGAGATTGGGCATTCCTCCAGCTAAGGAGACAATTCTGGTCGAGAGGCAACGGCAAAGAGTGAGCGAATTTCACTGGCTTGCATACCTGCAGCCCTATGAGCGAAACGCTTCTCTAGGTGCTGTGGATCCCCGGTCTGAAATCGAGGCGTGAGCGAGGACATTAGAGAAGTCTCCCACAAGTGATGTGGGGGATGTTCACGAGAAAGCTTTAGTTACGCAACCCTACTTTTCGAAGATCTGCAATACGCAAACGTTCCGTTTCTCGCATCATCTTCCGATGCGAGATAGAGCCTTTGGATTGCAATGACTACTGCCCTCGGCCACTACATCGCGAAAAACCGGGTCGACTTAACCTTTCGGCATCCCCAGTATTGGTGAGATATCCCAGATCGATTCGCACGGTGGGAGATTTTGTGAGGCGAAGAAGATCCCATGTTTTTGGATGCGATCGACAATTCAGTAAATCCGTACGAGCGCATATTTCTCTTTGAACAAGGGAGGCAAAGCGTTCTCCCACAACAGAGTGAATTCCATGTGCCTGACTTCCGTAGTAATACGTCGCAACTCCATTGGCTTTGCCATTTTCATATTCGTCGACGTGGAAGGAGACAATGAGATCTGGCGAATTTTCATTTGCAAGGCGATTCGCTCACCTTCACTTGGAGCATTGGCACGACCTCGAGTGAGAAAAACGCTGACGCCTAGGGCGAGGAGTCGACCTTCGAGCCGTTGTGCGACATCAAAAACAATTTCACATTCATTGGTGTCATTTGCGCAGATACCAGAATCGCTACCTCCACAACTGGGATCGAGCACAATCACTTTATTTGCTAGTGAAGGGCCACGATTTTTCTGTGTCGCGCTCTCTCGCAAGATAGAAGGCAATCCACTGAAACGGTTCTCGTCAGACGCATAAGAGCGGTGATAGTTCTGGTCCACATTTTCCATCAACCTTGACGCCAACAGATTTCTGAAAATCTCGCACGGCGCTTTCAGTACGCAGACCGAAAACTCCATCAACTCGACCACAATCAAATCCCATCTCAGTCAATCGAGTTTGGAGAAGGGCAACATCATCGCCTCGCATGAGCGGCGATGGCGTGTAATTTAAGGAGCGATCACCCAATTTCCAGCGCGCCTCTTCCAACGCATTGAGCGTGGAAGAGTTGACGACGCCGGTAACGGTTAGCCCTCGGATTGTTGAAAAGCGCGAATCGCAAGAACTACAACTTCGTTTATTGTCGTCGGAGCTTCGAGCAACAACCCAAGTCGACAGAGAATATTTATGACATGTTTGGCTTCGTCTCCACCCCGTCACCGAATGAGACTTCGCTCATGCCACTACAAGTTTGCTTGTGAGAATTAGATGAAGGCTTCTAGTTCTCGAAGCAGAGCAGGCTTTGGCTTTGCACCAATAATGGTTTTCACTACCTGACCGTTGACGAAAACATTGAGCGTTGGAAATGATGTGATTCCATACTTAATCGCGATAGCCGACTCTTCATCAGTATTGAGTTTCACAATCTTGAGCTTGTCGCCATGTTCATTTGCAATTCTCGTCAAGAATTGGCGAAACAGCGCGACAAGGTCCGCACCACTCTGCCCAAAAATCAACCAAAACTGGCGTGCTGCTCTTTAGTACAACATCATCAAAAGTTGATGTTGTTACTGGTTGTGATGCGCTCATGCTCTGTTCCTCTCGTAACTTTCAACCCCTAAGGCTAGCGGTTGTAAAGATTGTTGTTGGCTTCTAGTGGGATAGAAATCTTTCGGCGTCGAGGGCAGCTTGGCATCCTGAGCCAGCTGCGGTAATCGCTTGTCGATTAACATGGTCTACCAAGTCTCCGCAAGCAAATACTCCCTTGATGTTGGTTTGTGTGGTTCTGCCTTCGACCAGCACATACCCTTCATCGTCGAGGTTAATTTGATTGATGATGAGTTCGTTCGCGGCAAATGTCCTATCGCAACAAAAAGTCCAGTGAATGGTTGAGTGGAAGTTTCGCCAGTCTCCGTATTGCGCAATTGTAGACCTTCAACCTTTTCTGCCCCGAGTACATCGGTCACTTCGTGATTCCAGAGAATCTCGATTTTAGGATTGGCAAAGGCTCTCTCGGCCATGATTTTAGAAGCGCGAAAAGAATCTCTTCTGTGAATCAACGTCACTTTCTCGGCAAAGCGGGTAAGGAAAGTTGCTTCCTCGATCGCTGAGTCACCTCCGCCAACGACGGCAATATTTTGATCTCTGAAAAAGAATCCATCGCATGTTGCACACCAAGAGACACCGCGACCCGAAAGGCGCTTCTCATTAGGTAAGCCGATTTCTCGGTAGGCAGATCCCATTGCCAAAATAACTGTTTTCGACCGGACCGTATTTTCCTGATCCATCCTTTAAAACCTTGATATCCCCGGAAAGATCCATCTCAACGATGTCATCAGTAATCAAAGTGGCTCCAAAGCGGAGAGCTTGCTTGCGCATGGAATCCATTAAATCTGGACCCATGATGGCATCGGTGAAGCCAGGAAAATTCTCGACCTCTGTTGTGTTCATCAAAGCCCCGCCAGCAGTCACGGATCCTTCATAGACCAATTGGAGAGAGTTGCGCTCGCGCGGCGTAGATAGCCGCCGTGTAACCGGCTGGACCAGATCCAACGATTACTACGTTACGCACTTCATGGCTTGTCATCATTGCGTCACAATAACGCGCAAAAGGGTCGAAATATTCCCATAGACATCCGAGCCGTCGAAAGTGATGGGCTCACCTTTATTTTTTGCTGCGAAGACGACGCACTTGAGTGGAGGCTAAATTAAGAGTGAGAGAGATCTCTTCAACACTCAATCGTTTTGCAGTGAAAAAATAACCAAATCCACTCAAGAGAACAATCAAAGCTAATTCCACAACTCTTATTACAGCGGAGTTGTTGTCGCCCAAAATTGGTACATAAACCAATAGAAGAAATAAGGGCAACATCGCGATAAAGGAAGCGATGAGCAATCGCATATGTTGGCTAAGGAAAGCGCTCATTGAAAAGTGACCTGTGTGGCGACTCAACAACGCCAAATGTAATAAACAATCCAAAGAGATAACTTAAAGAGAAAGCTAACCCCAATCCAACAGTTTACCCATTTGCTGTCGAGAAGAATTAATGAAAGATAAGAAAGAAGAACCGAGACGATATTTATTGCCAAAATTGAAAGTACTTGTGTACGAGTATCTTCAAAGGCATTGAAACCTCGAACAAGAATAATGTTGATACTAAAAGCTACAAGTCCGATTCCAAGAGCTGAAAGTACATGACCAATATATTGAGAGTCCGCTTTGCTAATTCCAAAAAATAGTACTCCGAGTTATTTGAGGTCCGAAGAATAGAAAGCCAACGCCTGCGGGAATGGTTATTACTCCAACCATTTTGAATGCGCGAGTCAATTGGTTCTTTACTTCATCACGTTTTCCCTCAATTGCAAGAGTAGAGAGATGTGGCAAAAGAGCAGTCACAACAGAGATTGTTACGATCGAATAAGGAAGCATCATTATCAAATAGGCATTGCTAAAAGGTGTGAAACCAACACCGGTTGCAATTCCATCGCTTGCGCTTCGGACTGCAGCACTTGTCGAAACGTTTACAGTAACTAAATAACCGAGTTGCGAAATCAGAACGTAGACGAAAGTCCAACCGGCCAATGAAAATGATTTTCCTAAACCCTTGCCAACCAAACATTGGTCGAATGCGAATACCAGTGTGCTTGACGACTGGTATGAGAATAAGGGCTTGCACAAGTAGTCCTAGAGTTGTTCCCCAACCAAGAATTTGTGTCTGGGTAGATGAGATTGATCCAGTCGAGAGATCAGGCGAGGCGATAAGTACTCCAGAAAAATTGCAATGACAACCAAGATTATTGACAATAGGAGCCCACATAAGAGGAGCAAATTTTCCTTTTGCATTTGCTACTTGACCAAGCATTGTAAAAAACCCTAAGAAAAATATCTGTGGAAGGCAGTACCTCGTAAAAGCAACAGCTAATCGAAACTCCGTTTCAAAACCCGAAGAGGAAAAATCTGGTGCGTAGAGGCGAACGAGTGAGGGTGCAATAAGCACACCGATCAACACAATTCCAATCAGTAACAGACTGACATTAGTTATGAGTCGAGATGCAAAAGCGTTTCCGCCATCAGAGTCACTAAAGGATCTCAATAGTTGAGGAACAAATACAGCGGTAAGGGCACCGCCAACCAACAAGTTGTACAAGATATTCGGCATCGTATTGGCAACGTTGTAAGTATCAAGCGAGAAGAGTTGTTCCAAGAACAGCGACAATCAAGATATTTCTTATAAAACCAGTGACTCGAGAAAAATTGTTCCTAAAGCCATAACGCTTGAGGCATGAAACAATTCCACGGGTTTCATTTTCTACTTCGCCTGATTCTGCGAATACTTTGCGCGATTGCAGCGAGAAAGAGAAGGATTGCCGCACCTGTTGTGAACCAGGCAACCGCTGGACTGATAACTGACAAATTCAAAGAGAGTAGAACAGATTCGGCAACAGGCGTGCCTCGCGAATTGGTGAATTGAGCCAGAACAGCCCGCAGTGCCTGATGCAATAACTGTGAAGGGAACCGAGAGTTGGAGCGTTGATTTTGGCGCAATCGTTATCTTCTTAATATCTGCAACTTTGATTCTGGAATTAAGAGGGGTAAAGCGTAAAGAAACTTTCACGGGACCATCGAAGTCATTGATCAGAGTCACGGGAACCTTTTCGTGTTGTGATGAAAGTCGGTATTTTCCAGCGACAATCCTTAATTTATGTGTTTCGGATAAAGCTATTGAGTAAGTGGTCTGAGCCCATAGAAATTGTCGGTTCGGATCCAAATCTGTAGAAAGCAATAGAGCGAGACGTGAGCGTATGAAATCAAGTTGATCGGGCGGAACTACCGATCTCAAAAGATTGATCGATATTTCGCTACCGAGGTGTAAGCGCTGATTGTCTCTTTTCTTATTTTCGTACCGCCAGTAGCCCATCGAAAAGTTCTATCGTTTCCAACGGAACGATTGAAGAAATTTTGTAGTCGAGATTTACTCACCGTGTAGTAGTAATTCAATTCCGTCGGCGCGATTCGTTTCAAAGTCGCGATATCAGGATGGCCATAAGGTATGGAATAATGTGATCTTTTGACGTTACTTTCTTAAGTTTTGTAATCCACTCCTGTGCAGTCGGCTCTGTAACCGCAAGTGCCCTGAGCATCTTCAATAAGTTCGGGATCGATATACCAATTACGCGGTCTTTTCCTCTGGAGTGAATACTCGCTTGCCTAATCGACCGTCTGGTTGGAGAGAGATGAGCAAATCAGAATCAACGGCAGTTCCTTGCAGATCTCTATGCGCTGGCTCTAAAAGAACAATTCCATTCTCAGCTGCTTCGGCTTGAGGAATGAGCGCAGATAACGAGATACAACCAATCCGAAAATTATCGCAAGGGCGATAACTCGAGATCTCATACGAGTAGGTCTCCATGACGCGCAATTAATTTCTTTTCATCGGGGTAGGCCAAGCGATCAACAATTTCAATGAGCGGAAACCATGCAACTTCATCAACTTCTGTCACTTGCGGAGTCAAGACTCCTCCGACTTCTCGGAAAAGATAGTGATGCACAGTCTTGTGAATTCTCTTGCCGCCAGCCATAAACCAAAAATCAATAACCCCAAGAGCGCGAGAAATCTGGCTTTCAATTCCAGTTTCTTCCATCACTTTCACGTAGCGCAGCTTCTTCAGGGGTCTCACCCCAACTCAATATGTCCTTTGGGCAAGGACCATAAGAGTCTTTCTCTCGTCGCATCTTTTTGATCAATTCTGCCGATGAGCAAGCCCCGAGAGCCAGAAAAATCAATAACAAGTCACCGGCGCTAACTTCATCAACTCGTTTTGCAAATGGTTTTGGTTGTGCGACAACTTCAGCACTAACTACTTCCTTCTGTTCTGAAGTGCGTTGCCGAGATGTTTGTTGGGGGGAGCGATTGGCTGGACGTTTACGTCGCCTTCCTCTTTTTCGTACCTTCGCTGCCCGCACCAGGTGCAGGGGTCCTAAAGCAAGGGTACTGCTCTAGCCTTATCTATTGTGAGATCAACTGGGAGAACTATTGCGAGGTTATTGTGACGAAAGCTTTGGGTGCCGCGGGCGAATTAGCCATTAGGTCACTCATTCAACAAGCACCTCTGGCAAGTTCCTTGGCCTGATTCGTTCAAGTCCGCTGGATTTCGATTGGCACTGGTTGGTGGGCCAGTTCGGGATGCAATTTTGGGTCGTCTAGGAAACGATTTAGATTTCACTACTGATGCGATGCCAGATGTAACAAAAAAAATTCTCAATAGATGGGCAGACAATGTTTGGGAAACAGGCATTGTTTTTGGAACTGTGGCCGGTAAACGAGGTGACATAACAGTTGAAGTCACTACTTACGAAGCGATACATATGAATTGGAAAGCAGAAAGCCAGAAGTTGTCTATGGGAGTTCGATAGAAGTTGATCTATCCCGCAGGGACTTCACAGTAAATGCAATGGCCCTGGAGTTAACTCAAGCGTTCCTCAATTTATTGATCCATTTAAATGGTTTGGCAGATTAAACTAAGAAAATATTGCGCACTCCGATCGAACCAGAAAAATCTTTTTCGGATGATCCATTACGAATGATGAGAGCTGCAAGATTTGCTAGTCAATTAAATTTCACTGTTGAAGGAAAAAGCTCTATCTGCAATTAAGGAGATGGCTAACCGACTTTCAATTGTTTCTTCCAGAGCGCATTCGAGAAGAGTTTCAAAAATATTAATGTCTGACAATCCACGCATTGGAATAACTCTCCTTGTAGAGACTGGATTGGCACAGTTAGTCGTGCCGGAAGTACCCAAACTTAAACTTGAAATAGATGAACACCATCACCACAAAGATGTTTACGAACACGTCCCTTACGGTTTGGGAGCAAGCGATTTCGCAAGAGGATCGATAGGTGGTCCCAATTTAACTTTGCGTTTAGCCGCGTTACTTCATGATATTGGAAAGCCGAAGACTCGTGCCTTGATTAGCGGTGGGGGGCGTCTCATTTCATCACCATGAAGTTGTAGGTGGCCCGTCTCGCCAAGGAAAGGTTAAAGGCCCTTCGTTTCGATGGAGACACTATCGAGAACGTCTCTACTCTCATTGCACTTCACTTTACGTTTTCATGGTTACGGAGATGGAGAGTGGACCGACTCAGCGGTTCGCCGTTATGTTCGCGATGCGGGCGATCTTCTCGAACATACTCCATAGTCCTCACTCGAGCAGATTGTACGACAAGAAATAAACGTAAGGCGGAGTTACTAGCTGCTACGTATCAAGATTTAGAGGGATCGATTTCGATTTTAATGGAGGGACACTAGATCGCGTGTTCTCCATTTCATTTCCTGACGATTCCAGAAAAGCAGAGCGTAAAAATCAAAGAGATTTCGAAAATTGTGACCTACGGTTGGGGAGTGATTCCAGTCAGCGCCAAAATTGGCAGGACAACTTGGACCACTTCACTTTTTCCCAAAGATGGACTCTATCTACTGCCAATTAAAAACGCAGTCAGGACAAGTGAAAACATTGAACTTGGAGACAAGATTCGCGCAGAAATCACGATAGAAATGGATCTGCAATGACTTGGTCAGAGAAGATATTTGCAAACACACTCTTTGTGAGTGATCTAGAAAGATCAAAGACTTTCTACTCAACAGTTTTTGAAAAATCGCCAATCTTCGAAGATGCAAATTCTGTAGTTTTCAAATTTGGAGATTTACTCATCAACCTTCTGATTGACAGTGAAGCGCCTACTCTTATTGGACCTGCGAAAGTTGCAACACAATCTGATGGTTCAAGATTTCAGTTAACCATTCCGGTAAATAGCGTTGATGCAATAGTGAATCACTTAACCAATCTGGAAATAAAATTGGTAAATGGACCGATAAATAGACCGTGGGGAAGTAGAACTGCACTTTTCGCCGATCCTGATGGACATCTTTGGGAAATCGCGCAATAAATTTTCTACTACTTCACAATTACTTATATTCAATTCTTTGATTCTGTCCTACCCTTACAAGTTACTCGACTGCAAAATCAAATACTGCGGCGAAAATATACGGAGGAATCATGGCGCAACTCATTGCTTCAGAGACAATCAACGCACCGATTGACGCGGTGTGGCCACTCGTTTCAGATATAACAAAACATTCGGATTGGTCTCCCAAGCCCTTTCAAAGTGGAATTAGTTTCCGGTGTCAATGGCACCGTCGGAAGTAAATATCAATCAACCGGTTTCGTTCCGCCAAATGACAAGAATCATAAGAACGATGTTGAACTCACTGAAATTGTGCCAAAATCAAAAGTGGTTTTCACGGCACATGATGCGAACGGTTATTTTCTCAATACCTTCACCTTGGAGTCCGTTGGAAGTGACACCAAAGTGACTTTCCAACACGACTTTCCAAAGATGGTCGGTGCCGCGCGAATCTTGCTTCCACTCTTGTTGCCAATAACTGGAAAGCGTGATGCCAAAGTCAGACTTGGTTTATTGAAAGCCAAAGCTGAGGGCCAAAGCTAAGCAACAGTCTTAGTTCAACTCGATTCGATACTGCACTTTTCCAGATTCCTCTGTATAGGTGTCGTATAACTTTCTCGCTGTTGCATTGGTTGAATCTGTATTCCAATAAACGCGGTTCGAACCTTCACCGCGGGCAATTGCGATTACTGCATCGATAAGAGATCGCCCCAAGCCTTTACCGCGAGCCTTTGGGGAGACAAATAAATCTTCCAGATAACAATAATTTTTTGCTGCCCAGGTAGAAGTTTGAAATGAATAGTGCGTAATTCCTAGTAACTCACCATCAACTTCAGCGATCAATCCATATGAGTCATATTCAGGATCAATCAATCTCTCCCACGCAAGTTCGATCAATTCATCACTCAAAATAGTTTCATAGAAATGCAGATAGCCGTCATAGAGTTCGCGCCAAACGACTTTGTCTTCGCTACGAAGCGGTCGAATCAATGGTGTCATCTGGCAAATATACCTATCGACTGCACCGACCCATGCGTGCCATACTCCCGAATATGAGCACATTCCTTTCTATTGTGGGCGGCATCTTCGTAGGCATCTCAGTCATCTTCCATGCATATGTTTTCGTTCTTGAAAGCATTAGTTGGACCAAACCGAAGACATGGAAAACATTCGGCCTACCAAATCAAGAACATGCCGACATCATTCGACCAATGGCGCTTAACCAAGGTTTTTACAATCTATTCCTTGCTCTTGGAGCTGGGGTCGGACTTGCGTTGCTTGGAGGCAATAAAACCGTCGCCCCTCTCGCTCATCTCACTCGCGGAATTCTCAATGGTCGGTGCCGGGCTCGTTTTATTTTTCAGTGTTAAAACCTCACGACGCGCAGCGATCATTCAAGCCGGACCACCGCTCATTGGAGTCGTTTGCCTTTTGATTGGTCAGTCGATCTAGCAACTACGCAATCTGATTGACTCGAATTACCTCCGTTTTGGCAATTGACCTCTCACGCATTTCACTTAGTTCACTTCTCGCTGGATCATCCATAAATTCCTTTAGCGAAGCGTCGCTCGGAAATTGCAAAATTTGTACTTCGTAAGGAGCTTCGGATCCCTCTGTACGACGAACTCGAGAGACCGTTATCCCTCCATGACGAGTAGCAATCTCCAAAGCTTTATCTTCATAGCTCTCGAAAAGTTCTTCCTGTCCATCCTTAACCCACAGGAGAACGCATAGGGTGATAGCCATTTCCCAAGTGTTCCTTATTTATTGCACTTGTTGATGGTTGATATCGAGAAGTCATCCTGCTTTACTCGCTAAATGTCTAGGCGGCTGACCTTAACCACTATCTCTCTCACCCTTGTGGCAACAGTGATCGTGGTCCTACCTCAGACGGCTCAAGCAAAAACTCTTGTGGGAACAGCATGTAAGAAAATTGGTGCACTCTCCGGTGACGGTCCAGGAAGAACAGTCATTTGCACAAAGAAAGGCAAGAAGAATATTTGGCAGTTAGTTGCGCCCAAGAAACAACCAACTCCAAAACCTTCGAGTTCGCCCTCGGTCAACAATCAAAAACCAACACCGTCACCGTCGGTTTCACCATCCTCTTCGCCGTCGATTTCTCCATCACCATCCGCGTCCTCCTCGGGGTGCGCCTCACCTCCAGTATTTACCTACGACTTTATTGATCCTAAATACGTTCGCGTCGTAACGCCGATTGGCGAACAGACTGGTTCGGGAGGAGTTATCGCCGTTCGCTCTTATGTGCATCCATCTAGTGAGTTCAATGGCAAAGAACTTCCCATTTATGCGCCAACAAAAATGATTCTCACCGCCGTGAGTTACTACAAACCACTTGGTTCGGCCGCGGACTATCAACCAGAGTATGGGCTCTACTTCGAAGTTGGTTGCGGTATCAGTCTAAAACTTTTCCATATTAAAGGCGTTGTTGGAAAAGTTGCTGGATCTGTACCTACTGTCGCTGCGGATTCGAGCGCCGGGCAAAATGTTAAGCCGGTGGCTGTTGAAGCCGGCGAGCAATTAGGTTGGTACAAACTTGGAGATAAGAGCGTTGCCTTTGATTTCTGGGTTGACGACGCCGAACATACAAATCAATTCATTGATGCAAAACACTTCGCAAACAGCAACACATTGCATAGCGTCTGTCCTTACGATTTTTACACTCCAACGAAAAAACAAATTTGGCTATCAAAATTGGGAGCTCCTGGCTCGAATCCAATTCCAGGAACAAGTTGTGGTGTTGTGTCTCAAGGTGATGTGGGAACTGCAGATGGAATGTGGTTTATAAGTCCCACCACCGAGACCGATCATCTCGTCTACGACGGCTTCTACCAATCACAGATCATGTTGACTGAGGATGCAAGCGGAATAATTCGAATCGGTGGTTTGAATACTTCGGGATCGCTAAGTCAGATGATGGTCTCGCCCAAAACACCAACATGGGCAAAACCTTCAAGCATCAAAGTCGGAGCTTCGCATTGTTGGTCTACTGATTCACAATCTGTCAACGTGAAAGTAACGAGTGATACGACGATGTCTGTGCTAGTCGGTGCTGGGCCATGCTCGTCTCTGGCAGATCCATCTACTGGAAAGACTTACTACAGATAGAAACGACTTCCCAGGCACGCAAACTCGGATTGAAACCAGGTCTACGAGTTCATCTCAGCGGAATGAATGAAAATCTCATCCGAGAACTTGCGCTTCCTCTAGGCGTCGTTGACGTGAAAGTCGCGGCAATTGATACCGATTGGTCTGGTCTTAAATTAGTTTGGCGAGTGAGTAATCGCTAACTCCTGCCTACACTATTGCCCATGCTGAAAATTCAATGTCTGACGATTGATTGTGATGATGCTGTTGCCCTTGCTGAATTCTGGGCGAAAGTACTTGGTTGGAAGGTCACTCATTCCTCGGAGAGTGAGTCATATATTGAACCCACACTTCAAGAAAATAATTCCGATGGGTATCCCGATTTACTTTTCATTAAGACCAACGACAAACGAGTCGTGAAAAATCGTTTGCATTTAGATCTACGTCCTGATGATCAAACTGCTGAAGTAAAAAGGTTGGAAGCACTCGGAGCGAAGAGAATCGAAATTGGTCAAAGCAAAGATCCAGAAACAACGTGGATCGTACTTGCTGACCCAGAAGGAAATGAGTTCTGCGTTCTTCGAGCTTTGAACTAACCGATAAAATCCTTTTCGTGCATTTCAAGCGTCGACTAATCACGATATGGCGCATAATCAAGGATGATCCAAGCCTCAAAATTTTCTTCCGTACATTTGCTGGAAAGTTGTCACTGGAACGACTCATTCCAAGAAAGAGATGGATCCCAAAGAGCGTTTTACGCTCACAACTCGACTTAACTTCGACGGAAATTCCACGCTTCGCGATAACAGTCCATCTACATTACGAAGAGTTTGTTGACATTCTCAAATCAGCACTTGCCGCCTTTCCTTTTCCCTACGATCTTTTTATTACTACCTCAAGCGATCAGATTGAAAGAATGTGCAGAGAGACCTTCAAAGAGGAGAATCAAAAAGTCACGATTCGCAAAACTCCCAACCGCGGGCGAAATTTTGGCCCGTTATTTGCTGAATTCAGCGAAGAAATGTCGAAATATGAAATTGTGATTCACGTTCACTCAAAAAAATCTCCTCACATGCAACCCGACGACAGCAAAGAATGGTCGCGTGCACTGTGGAATCACTTACTTTCTGATCCAACGATAGTTCGTCGTGCTTTGATCGAAATCCTCAACGACAAAGAAATCGGTCTGTATTACCCACTAACAACTAATCGATCCCACAAGTTTTTCCATTGGTCGAAGAATGAATTGATAGCGAAAGAGTGGGCGAAAAACCAAAATATTCGCCACTCGTCAGGGACTATTGCTTTCCCATTCGGAGGAATGTTTTGGTTTCGACCTACTGCCCTTGCGCCATTACTAAAATCGAATTTCACCCATTCAGATTTCCCCGAGGAAGCTGGTCAGATGGATGAGACGCTACAACACGCAATCGAAAGATTAGTTGGCACAGTTCCGCTTGAATTGGGATTTAAGCATCTGGTATTTCATGCCAGATCCGATCTACTATCGACAGATACCTCCTTTGTGGGAAAGAGATTCAAGATATGACTGGAGACTTCTCGAAATTTTTCCTTAGCCACAGAGGAAAACTTGTTGATAAATGGTCATCCTATTTGCCCATCTACGATCGAATTCTTGAGGAATATAAGTCGTCACCCATTAACTTGTTAGAAATCGGTATCCAAAATGGTGGCAGTCTTGAAGTTTGGAGTCAGTACTTCCCATTTGCAAAAACTATTGTCGGTTGTGACATTGATGAAAAGTGCAAGGAGCTGGTCTTTGGTGATCCGCGAATAAAATTCATTGCCGGAGATGCCAATAGCGACAATGTTTTCGAAAGGATTTCAAGTGTCACTCGCGAATATGACATCATCATCGATGATGGTTCGCACAATAGTAAGGACATTATTTCTTCATTTATCCACTACTTTCCGATTCTCGCGAACGATGGGATTTATATCGTCGAAGACCTTCATGCGAGTTATTGGAGTTACTACGCAGGCGGTTTAGCCAAACCGGAATCCGCGATTGAATTCTTCAAGAAACTAATTGACGTTAATAATTTTGAGCACTGGGGAATGGCCAAATCTAAATTGGACTACCTTGAGGGATTTTTCCAAACACCTCTCTCGCCTAAATTTGGATCGGCTCTTGATCAAATACACGAAATTTCCTTTGTAAACTCAATATGCGAAATAAGAAAGAAAGCGAGAGAGACAAATAGGCTTGGAGTCCGACGAGTGGTTGGTGAAGAAGAGCCAGTAACTCCAGGATTTAAGCATCTCGATGGAAAAGAGAATACTCCACAGCAACAATTTGAAGAGAAATCACTTCTTCAGCGCTTAGGAAATCTTCTCAAGAAATAGATCTCTACTATCGATTTTCTTCGTTGTTTCTCAAAAAAATTGAGAGAATCAGAACATGCTACCCGCCTGGCTACCGAGTACTACATCCGATTTACAAGCATGTCTCACGTCGATTCATAAGGAAGATTTGTATGGAATCTACATACACGGCTCAATCGCATTCGGTCACTTTGTCGAAGGGGTCGAGTGATCTAGATGTTCTCGTCGTTACTAGTCACGATAACCCAGATCCAACAAGTGTTCAGAGATCATTCGCGTCACTCAATCTCCCCGAGTCCATTTTGGGTTTGGAACTCACGACTGTTTCAATTGAAGATCTAGGTTCTACACACTTCTTGAAGCCATTTCAGTATCACTTAAATATCAAGAACCAAGGCATCCGTTATGTAATAGGGAATGGACACCCGGGGGATGCGGATTTAGTACTTCACTACGAAGTCGCACGCCGAGTCGGAATTCCAATTCTTGGACCACCAGCAGAAAATCTATTTCCTCCTCAATCTCGAAACGTTGTTTTGCAGGCACTTGCTGCTGAACTTGAATGGGCTCTTGAAAATAATGATGTGACCTACGCGGTATTAAATTCTGCGCGTGCCCATCTATACGTGAGAGATGGACGAATGTGTTCAAAGCTCGACGGTTGGTTGAGAGCCAGAACTTTTACCGAAGACGCAGAATATTTTGATGTCACTTTACTTAGGTATTTGTCGCCCAAAGATGTAAATCCTTCATTGCAGAAGAAATTACCCAATTATGAATCGTGGGCACACGCATACGTAGAAAGTATCAAACACGAAATTCAAAAGGCAATCTAGTTAGCGATTGGGGCAGTAATTGCACCCTGTCAGTGGTTCGCTGGACTGTTGAGATAGAGGTCCCATTCTTCAAGCACTTCCCATCCGCTAGCTTTGTAAAGCGGCTGGCCTGCAGGTGTCGCGCCGAGTAGTCCAGTCTTCGCACCTGTATTTGCAGAACGGTTCAACACATCACGAAGAAGAGCCTTGCCATAACCCTTCCTAGCGTATTGAGGTGGGGTGGCCATACACCAAACAGTTAGTGCATCATCAACGAGGATCGTTGTGACTGTTGAAACTGCCACTCCATCCTCCTTTAATAGCCATATCTTGCTCAAAGAATCAGGACTATTAAAAGCTTCGACTAAGAAGGCGAAATTAACCGGATCGTGAAGAAAGGATTCGGCCATTAATGCCACGGCGGCATCGATGTCATCAATCGTTACCAGCGATACGCGCGGATCAAAATCTTGAACATCGTTGTCTAGAACTTTAGTCATGAGTGGAAGAACGCCAACGTGACTCCACTCATCTGCCAGTCGGTCTGAAAGGTTCTTTCCGTAAGCTGCAAGGAAAAGACATGTTGGTACATTCATTCGGACAATCTCGTTCAACGTTTTGGTCAATACATTCATATCATCGTTGTAGATCATGGCCATATTGACATCTGCCACAGGTAATCCTGAAAAGAAATACCACAACCCTGGAGATACTTCATGCGACATCTCTGAGGAAACGATCCAATCACCTAGCGCCCTACCCATTCGTTCCCGAGCGACTGAAACATCCACATCACTCATGACTTCTCCCTACTGTTTTGGAAAAGTGTCACAGACACGATCAGTACCGTCAATGAATTCGGAACATTTTGTGCGCCCGAAGGGATGAAACTGGACACTCGGAGTCAGTCTTGAAATTAGAAGCCTGAAAATTTAGATCGTGACTATTCGTGCGAGTTTGAGATCCGAATTGTCGATTACCAAGCTTGCTCGGCTACGAGGAGAGCACCTCTCAAAATAGATTCGTTGGCCCTCCACGTAGCGGTTCAGAGATGGATGGCTTGGATCAGGAATTGACCCATCACGACTGGACAGGCGTCGAACTGATTCCGCGAACGGTACTTCCAGAAAAATTGTGAAATCAAAATAATCTCGAATTTCATCTCGGTGAAGAAAAATCCCCTCGACAATGACGACACTAGATGGTTCAAGCCTCACATTTTCCGACGTGACTTGAAGGTCTGTATTCAAGTCGTGACATCTTGGAACAATAGAAACAGAGTCACCATTTGATTTTCGAATTGGATTCAACACCAACTGTTTCAAACTTTCGTAATCGAAGGAATCTTTAAAAAAACCCAAAGGAGAGTCTTTGCCTCGCTTGTATCGAACTTCTCGAACATTGTGAAAGCCATCTATCGATACTAATTGGATGCAGTTGGAATCGATCTTCAGATTGAGCGCTTCCACCAATTGCCCCGCGAAAGTTGTCTTGCCCGCTCCATCCACTCCATCAATACCAATAAGAAGATGTTGACCATTGTTTGATGGGCGGAGAGCCAATATTTCAGAAGTTATTTTTTTCCAGAGCCCATCCACTACGCAATATTAACTAAACCCAGACATACAGGGACGATTTAAGAAGAGCTAACGAATTTGTGCGCCCGAAGGGATTCGAACCCCTAACCTTCTGATCCGTAGTCAGATGCTCTATCCGTTGAGCTACGGGCGCAATTAAGTGGAAAACGAACCCTATCAGCAGTGAATATGGCTCCAAAACGGGTCGTGGAGTTAGATTGTATTCAGTTAACATTGTGCAATTCCAAGACATTTTACTGAGGGGATTTTCATGCCGAATTCGACAACGGGCGAAACTGAAGTGTCCGAGTACGAGACAACTCGCATCGCTCACCTTCGTGCAGGTAAATCAAATCCACGACCCGATTACCTCACAACTCGAGGTCGGTTAAACCATGGACCTACTCCTCCAGGAGGATCACTTCCTTCCGCACGTGAAACTGATTTGAGTAATGAAGAAGTTGAAGAATTAATTGAACTCATTGTTCATGGCCGCCACACTCGGACACCAGTAACGATGCCAGAGCGACTTCAAGCACGATCATGGAAATCTGTTGAAGATGTAGTTCTTAACTTCGATAAAGCACTTGGTTGGGAACATGCTGGTTGGAAAGTCGGCGCTGCAAGTCAAGAAGTTCGCAAAGCAGAAAATATTCCAAGTCCATCACCAGGACATTTATTTAAGAGATCTGTTTTGAAGAGTCCAGCGATTGTGCCATCGGAATTCTTCGTCAATTATCGTTTGTGTGAATTCGAATTTGCTTATGAATTAGGAATGGATTTTCCTGCACGTGATCTTCCTTATACAGAAGCAGATCTTCGTGCAGGCATTGAATGTTTGATGCCAGTGATTGAAATTGGTGATTCTGTTTTTGAAGATTGGTACAGCTTGAGTGGTTACTTCGGTGGAATGTATGACAATGCTGGCGGTGCAGCATTTGTAACAGGAAGACGCCATACAGATTGGGAATCGATTGATCTTCCAAATTCAAATATTGATGTCTACGTAAATGACTCTTTCATCAAGTCCGGTAAAGGAATCGAAGCAATGGGTCATCCAGTCACAAGTCTGACGTGGATGGTGAACTGGGTCCGCGAGCGCGGCAGAGATGTGAAGGCAGGAGAATTGGTGAGCACAGGAACATGTACGGCGCATACATTTGTTCAACCGGGTGACTTAGTTTCTGCCGACTTCACTGATCTCGGTCTAGTGGAAGCGAAGTTTGTTTAATATGAGCGATTCAACTTTTACTCCCGAGGTACTTGAAACACTTACAACCCGCGTATTAATTGGTATGGGTGCTCCAAAAGATTCAGCTGAAACAGTGGCTCGATCACTCGTCCTTTCCAATCTTGTTGGTCATGACTCACATGGGATTATTCGTTTGGCCGAATATTCAGGTTGGGTGCAAGGTGGAAAAATCATTCCCGCGGCACTTCCAACAATCGCATGGAAGAAGGAAGCTACAGCTTCAATTGATGGCGGATGGGGTTGGGGACAGACTGCCTCAGCGCTGGCCACAAAAACAGTGATTGATACTGCCCGCGAGCTAGGTACAGCCACTGTCGTACTCAGCCGAACAAATCACGTGGGACGTCTTGGTGAGTATGTAGACGACATCGCGAATGCAGGAATGATGGGTATTTCTTTTTGCAACACAGGTGGTGCCGCTGTTGCACCTTTTGGTGGAATCAAAAAGATTTTGGGAACCAATCCATTTGCATGGTCATTGCCTGGCGTTGATGGATACAACCTTGTGTTGGATTTCTCGACTGCTGTTGTCGCTGCAGGAAAAGTTGTATTGGCAGCAATGAGTGGAGAATCTATTGAACCCGGCTCGCTCATCGATAAAGATGGCAAGCCTTCGACACGTCCGCAAGATTTCGAAGAAGGCGGAGCGCTACTCGCATTTGGCGGACATAAAGGTTCAGGTATGTCAGTTCTTATTGATGTCGCTTCGGGAATGCTTTCCGGAAACTTGCCTGCGATTATTGCCAATACAGGTTTTGGAAACGGAACTGTGATCATTGCAGTAGATATTGCCCGTTTCGTCAATCTCGATGTATTCCGCGGAGTGGCCGAGCAATTTGCTGTGGCGATGCATGGAGCAAGCGCGCCAGCAGGACCAAGCGTTTCACTTCCCGGTGAACTCGAAGCTAAAACAAAAGCGCAGCGAATCAGTCAAGGAGTTTATATTGCGCCGGGAGTTCAAAAAGGAATTGCTGAAGTGGCAGCACTTTATGGCGTCAGCGTTCCTGAGTTCGAAGCAGCTAACTAGAAAGTTATTTGCTTTTCGCTGACACAGAAGAAAGAAACTTATTGAAGTCGGGTATCAACAGTTTGGCACCCGTTACCGATAAATGATCGTCATCCATGTAAAGCCATTCTCCGTTTGCGTACCTCCAACATTTCACTTCGTCGCAGAAGTAGCGCGTTGGATCAACCACGCTAAAACCGTTGGATACCGCCCATTTCGAATATTCCGCATTTACGACACCGTCACCGTTTAGCATTTGGGCAATTGGCAAACTCTTTGGTGCCTCATATTTGTTATTAAGAACTGGTCTGACATTCACGAATTCGTCGTTGTCGGGGAAAATCGGATCAGTCAGGACAATCAAAACATTTGGAACGACCTGTCTCAATTGCATAAACGTGTTCTTATAACTATCAAGTGTGGCTTCCCGCAACACGTACATAGAAATAATTACCGCGTCGGGTTTATTAGCGATCATCCAATCCAGGCGTTCACGATTCGCCTTCTCACAATCATCCTGGGCCGGTTTGCCTAAATCACCAATTTCAAATGCGCAGGCGCTCTCACCCCACAAAACAACGTTCCAATTGCTCTGCACTGCTGAGTTTTGGACAGCCTGACCCAGCATTTGAGCGTGGGAATCACCAATAAGTAAGACAGTTTTCCTAGAAGCGTCCGTTCCGTAAATACACGGAATGTTGCGTTCTGTCTTCTTCTTACAATCGTTATCGGGGTAGGCACCCCACTCACCATTAATTGGCAAGGCTGCAAGATTTAACGGATGGAAGTGTGAAATCGCCAGAATCGATCCAAATAAGAGACTTGGAACTAAAATGAAAATAAGTGAAAGTTTGTGAATCGTGTGAGTTCTACCTGGTTCTTCACTTCTGTATCGATATCTCCCTTCAATTTTCGAATAACTGAAATGTCCAAGTACAAAACTAAGAATCAGTGCTACAAATGTTGGCACCGCTCTATTCGTTCCAAAATGACCTAACGGTGAATATTTCGCGACAAACATCAAAGGCATATGCAGTAAATAAATGGAATACGAACGATCACCCAACCATACGAATAACTTGGCGAAGTGGGATCCAAAGAGATCAAAGCCAAAGGTAGAAATCGATCCGACCGCTAGCAAGCAAGCAAAGATCGGTCCAATGCGAGATCCCAAATCGACTGGTGCAAATAGGAGAGCTATAAGAAGTAGTGGTGTGATCAATCGAAATATAGGTTTTAGTGTTGGTAGACCCGAAAGATGAGAATCCTTAATAAGGAATAGAACTCCACCAAGGGCAAACTCCCATACTCGAGAGAGAGGAGAGTAAAAGGCGAATTCAGGACGAATAATGAGCCCGAAGTGAGTGAGGAGAGATTTTGCGATCTCTGGAAAGGCAAAGAAGACAATTGAAATCGAAATGATTCCAGCAAATACTTTCAACGTTCGACTAGCAATTGCCTTTCCGCCACGAACAAAGAGATAGATAACAATTGGTAAGAAAAAGTAAAACTGCTCTTCAACGGAAAGTGACCATGTATGAACTAGTGGGTTCGGATGTGGAAGAAAATAGTTTCCAGAAAAACTATATGCACCGAAGTTTCCAACGAGTAAGAGTGTGGCAAACCCCTGATGCGCTAAATTATTGAAATCAAGAGGACTGGCAAAGAGAAAAATTAGAACTGCGGAAAATGAGAGAGCTGCACCAAGTGCAGGAACTAATCGCAAGAAACGCCGTCTGTAAAAATGAATCCAGTTCGCGCGGAGACTTTGAGTTTGATCTCTTTGGAAAATGCGAATGATGAGTGGTGTAACAACAAAGCCAGAGATGACAAAAAATACATCGACGCCCAAATATCCTGCGGGGGTTATTGATTGCTTCGCGTGGAAAAATACAACTGCTAAAACTGATAGTCCACGGAGTATTTGAATATCAATGCGAAAACTACGCGTCATAACTTAAGAATTTGCCAATCTGAGCAACTCTAGACGATCGACTTCCTTGACTCGTGGCTTACCCAGCGGCTCACCTTTCGCTACTTCAGTTGCGTTGATTCGCTCCCATCCTTCTTGTGAAACAAAAGATTTTCCACTCAAAATACTGGTGATGTCATCTCCGACTTTTGGATGTGGTGCGAGATCTTCAATCAATAACTTTACGACATCGCTGGCATCACTCTTATTTGTGCCGATCACACCTGATGGACCGCGCTTTGCCCATCCCACGACGTAGGTATTGCCTCCTTCAATTCGCCCATCTACATTTTCGACTTTTCCATCTTTGTATGGAACGCCGTCAATGGATTCCGCGGAATAGCCGATGGCGGATATCACTAAACCACAAGGAATTGTGAGTTGATCGCCAGTAGCGATCACTTTTCCGTCGATAACTTGATTGACTGCAAAGACGACGCCAGTTACTCGATCGCTACCTTGAATCTCAACGGGTGCAAGTAAGAATTTAAATTCAAGAGTGCGCGAATGATGCGTTGGTTCTTGTTGAGTAATCAACTCCATTGCCGTCAAATTGCTCTTCAGATCCTTATCAATAACTTCTCCAACACGAGCAATGGCATCGTCGAGTTCGGCCTTGCTCATCAAAACATTGGTGTGTTCCAACTTAGGCAATTCACGCAATTCGGGTGCAGTAAATGCCGCATGTTCAGGACCACGGCGAGCGCAGAGAATTACTCTGCGGATCGAACTCAATCTCAACACTTCCATCGCATGCTCCGCAGTATCAGTTGTCTCTAGTTCATGCGGTTCAAGCGCCAACATTCTTGCAACATCCATTGCGACATTTCCTGCACCAATTACTACTGCGGTGTCACAATCAACGGGAACTTTGAATTCTTTCGCATCTGGATGTCCGTTATACCAAGGAACAAAATCAGCGGCAGAAATGGATCCTGCCAATTCTTCACCTGAGATACCAAGTTTTCTTCCTAGCGCAGATCCCGTTGCAATCACGACGGCGTCATACATCTGCGAAAGTTGTTCAGCAGAAATATCACTACCGAGTTCGACATTTCCGAAGAGGCGAAAATTTCCTGCAGTTGCGATCTTTTCAAAAACTTTAGAGACAGTCTTGATCTTGGGGTGATCGGGAGCAACACCACTTCGAACTAACCCCCACGGGGTGGGAAGTCTCTCAATCATGTCGATGGCAAAGTCTTTATCAGGAGTAGCTAAATTTTGAAGAGCTTGAGCCGCGAAGTACCCAGCAGGCCCAGCGCCAACAATCGCAATTCGATACGTTGGCAAGCGTTCCTCCACAGTGAGTACTAGGTGAGTATTGGGGAAAGTTTTCGTTTCGCTCTTCGACCATATTAACATCGAATCTTCGGCTACTTGCGAATTATTTGCGCTGAAAAGTTCATTATTTAGGATCGAAAATCTCACATGGCGCAATGCAGACTAAGATTTCGCCGTGTCCTTCCTTCTCGTTGGAGCCAGTTTTCGAGAAATTTCTCTCGAAGAGTTAGAGCTCCTTGATGCACAATCACATGAAATTCGTGGCGCTCTCTTCTCTAGTGAATCCACCAAATTTGGAATAACTGGATGTGTTGTTGTTAGTACGTGCAGCCGATTTGAAGTCTATGTTGAAACGGATAATTCGGAGTCCTCGATGCAATACATCGCAAAGACCATCGAAAAAATTTCCGGTTTGCGTGCTGATCGCCTCAAAATTCGCAAAGGTTCTGACGTCGTTCACCACCTTTTCCGCGTGGCCTCCGGTCTGGAATCTATGATTGTTGGAGAAGTCGAAGTCGCTGGCCAAGTAAAGAGGGCTTTCCTCTACTCACAACAACATAAACAAACGTGTTCGAGTATTGAGGCGCTCTTCCAAAGAAGTGCGAAAGTCACAAAGAAAATCGTTAATGAAACAGAGTTGGGAAAAGCGGGTAGATCTTTTATTACTGGTGGACTGGACATTTTGAAAGTTCGACATTTCGCTATTCAAGGTAGGCGTGCGCTAGTTATTGGAACTGGCGCCTACGCTCGCGTCGTAATTTCGGCGCTAAAACGCGAAAACGTCGACGGGATTTTCGTTTATTCATATAGCGGTCGCGCCGAGGAATTTTCTTCTGCACACGGAGCAACTCCTGTTGAAAAAAATGAACTTGCATATGCCTTGCAAAAAGTGGATTTTGTTATCTCGTGCAGTGGAACTCATCGCAACACTATTACGACAAAAGATGTGCAAAATCTAGGCAAAGAACTTTTCCTATTATTGACCTCTCTCTTACGAGAGATATTGAACGTTCTGTTGAGACTCTGCCACACATCATGATGATTGATTTGCGCGAGATCTATCAGAGCGCGCCGGCAGAACATTTTGAAACACTTACAGTTGCAGAAGCGATCATCACAAAAGCAGCGGCGCTATTTATCGCTGAATTGGAAGCGCGAAGAAGTCAGAGAAATCTGCGCCATAGTCAGACCACAATTTCCCTTGACGAGGAGTTTGAAAAACAGTCGGGGCTCTTGCCGGACTCAACTCTCAGGTGTGATGTGAGCGTAAAACCCCTTCGATTAGGCACTCGGGGTAGCGCACTTGCAAGGACACAATCTGAGTGGGTTGCCCGACACTTTCCAGATCAGAGATTCGAATTCGAGATCATTAAAACTGCAGGTGATGATCTCTCGCTCTCTCTATTCAGTCCAGGGGAACCAGGAGCATTTGTTAATGCACTTCGTTCCGCACTACTCGACGGAAAAGTGGATTTGCTTGTCCATTCGATGAAGGACTTACCATCAGCGCCACATTCACAATTAACTTTTGCTGCGATTCCTGTCCGTGAAGATGCCCGAGATGTACTGATATCGCGCAATAGCATCCACTTCTCACAACTGCCGGATGGAAGTTCCGTTGGAACTCATCCCCTCGACGCATGGCATCGATAAAACAGATGAACCCTGCGCTCAATCCAATTCCTATTCGCGGCAACGTTGATACACGCATCGAGAAAGTTCGGCGGGGTGAATATGACGCAGCTGTGTTGGCAGCAGCTGGAATAGCGAGAATTAATCGAACGCAAGATATTGCAGAGTTTTTTCTGTGGAACAAATGGTTCCGGCACCTGCCCAAGGTGCTTTGCAATCGAGTGCCGCGCAGATGATGAAGAGTTAATCCAAATACTTTCAAAAATCGATCATGCTCCCACTCGACTTACATCCATCGCAGAGCGCGCGGTACTGCAAGGTCTTCAAGCAGGATGTGATTTGCAATCGGCGCATTTGCAAAAATTGAAGATGGGGAATTGACTCTCATTGCCGAACTCGGTGGATCCGAAACTCAAGATAGCAAACGGATTACAGAATTCGTATCGATCTCGGCAGTTACTGATTTTTCTGCAGCGCAGGAGCTAGGACTGCGCGTTGCTAAAAAATTATTGAGATGAGTCTCAAACCTGTACTCCTTATCCGTGGAATTGAAAACAAAAGAGATGAAATAGCTCTACGTGATCGGGGTATTCCATCCATCTCAGAAGCCTTACTGAATTAACAATTGGCTCACAAGTGGAGGCCGAAAAACTTCTCTCTGCGGCTCGCGAATTCGAAGGATGGATCGTTATCACTTCAAGGAATGCACTTCCGTTCTGGCAGAACTCGTTACGAAAGACTCCCTAGTGAAGTCGTTTAAAGAGAATAAAAAACTCAAATTGCTGCCATTGGTAGAGGAAGCGCAGAATCGCTCAACGAATTTGGTGTCACCGATATCTTGACTTCTAATCCTTCCAATTCAGATGAATTACTAGCAACCCTTAGCAAATATCCTTCTTCGCATCTCTTTTTGCCGCTTGGAAATCTTGCCCGTCCAACAATTGCCGACGGATTGCGAGCACTGGGCTGGCAGGTACATTCAAGCGTTGTGTATTTCACGCAAAGGGTCTCCCATATCCCCTCTGCAATTGCGGCAATCAGCGCAGGTGAAATTTCGGCGGTAGTACTCAGATCTCCAAGTGCCGCACGAGCGCTTCACTCCTTCATTTCTCATCCAAAAATCCCCATTATTTGTGGTGGTCCAATCACTGCCAAAGAGGCGAGAGAATTAGGCATGAACGTTGCCGGAGTTACGAGTGATCCAACGCCCGAGTCCGTAGCTGCGCTAGTAGAGCAAGAGTTAGCGAAATGAGAATTACTCACCGTCCTAGACGTCTGCGTACAAGTGAAGCGATGCGAGCTCTCGTTGCAGAAAATCACTTACACCCTCGAAATTTAATACTTCCAGTTTTTGTAAAGGAAGGTGCAACAGAACCAACGCCAATAAAGAATATGAAAGGCGTTGTACAACACAGTTTTGAAAGTTTGCGAGATGAAGTCGATCGAGCACTGAAATTGGGAATCGGCGGAATCATGATTTTCGCGATTCCAAGTAAGCGAGATGAACTCGGCAGTGAAGCAGTAAATCCCAATGGCATATTGCATACGGCAGTTCGAAAAGTACGAGAACAAGTCGGAGAGAAATTAATTGTTATTGCTGATTTATGCCTAGACGAATTCACTAGCCATGGTCACTGCGGAGTTCTTGCCCCCGATGGAAGTGTAGATAACGATGCCACGCTAGAAATTTATGGCCGAATGGCAGTGCAACTTGGAAAAGCCGGTGCACACATGGTTGGCACAAGTGGAATGATGGATGGACAAGTTGGTTTTGTTCGCGATGCCCTCGATGACGCAGGGTTTGTGAATACTTCGATTCTCGCCTACTCCGCCAAATATGCCTCAGCTTTTTATGGACCTTTCCGCGACGCTGTTGATTCACAACTCAAAGGTGACCGCAAGACATATCAACAAGATCCAGCAAACATCAAAGATGCGCTGCGCGAAGTTGCACTTGATGTTGAAGAAGGCGCAGATGTAATTATGGTGAAGCCAGGAATGATGTATCTGGATGTTGTGAAAGCTGCATCTCAATTTGTTGATCTTCCAATCGCTTCTTACATCATCTCTGGTGAGATGGCGATGGTTGAATCGGCAGCGGAGGCAGGTGCAATTGATCGCGAGCGCGCAATCTTTGAAATTCTTATCGCCGCAAAGCGAGCTGGCGCAACAATCATTTGTACATACTGGGCTCTAGAAGTCGCCCGAATCACTAACTAAGTAACAACAGACGAACAATGACCACCGAACAATCACAAAGTTGGCATGAGCGCGCCAAGAAAGTTATTCCTGGTGGCGTTTCATCACCAGTACGTGCATTTAGCGCTGTCGGCGGAGTTCCGAGATACATGGTGCGTGGTGAAGGTTCACGCGTTTGGGATGTTGATGGAAACGAATACATCGATCTCATTGGTTCATGGGGTCCGATGATTCTCGGCCATGCGCATCCAGCAGTAATTGACGCTGTTCTCAGCGTCTCTCGAAGTTCCTCATCTTTCGGAGCGCCATCACCTCATGAAGTTGAATTGGCTGAAGAAATTGTTAGGCGAGTATCCGCTGTAGAAAAAGTTCGTTTTGTTTCATCTGGAACTGAAGCTGTAATGACAGCAGTCCGCTTAGCTCGCGCTGCTACGGGTCGAAACGCAATTGTGAAATTCGCAGGGTGCTATCACGGTCATTCCGATGCCCTCCTCGTTCAAGCAGGTTCAGGAGTTATGACTCTTGGACTACCCAATTCACCTGGCGTTACGCACGGTCAAACTCAAGATACTTATATTTTGGAATACAACGATTCTGCTGGACTTATAAAACTTTTTGCTGAACATGGAAATGAAATTGCTGCTGTTATAACCGAAGGTGTTCCCGCAAATATGGGAGTAGTTCCACCCCTTGATGGATTCAACAAATTGATTGCAGATACCTGCCACAGCAATGGCGCACTGATGATTCTCGATGAAGTCCTGACTGGATTTCGAATCTCTAGAGGTGGTTGGTGGCAATATGCGCAAAGTGAAGGATGGATTCCTGACATCTTCACCTTTGGCAAAGTAATAGGTGGTGGATATCCGCTTGCAGCACTGGCTGGCAAAAGTGAAATCATGGATTTACTTGCACCTGAAGGAGCTGTCTATCAAGCAGGAACTTTGAGTGGAAATCCAGTTGCTACAACTGCAGGCCTCGTTACTTTAAAATTGTGTGACGGTGGGTTGTATCGCACTCTCGACAAACGAGCGGAGGAAAATTGGGGTTGGAATATCCGACGCTCTATCTGCTGTAGGAGTTGACCACAGTTTATCAAAACGCGGGAAATCTCTTCTCTTTCTTTTTCACACCTCAACGAGTCAACTCATTTGAAGATGCAAAATCACAAGGACACTGCGAGGTTCGCAAAATTCTTTCATGCGATGTTGAACAATGGAGTGTCACTACCACCTTCTGCTTATGAAGCGTGGTTCGTCAACGGAGCGATATCCGATCAAGATGTCGAAAAAAGTGCTTAAAGCCGCTTCAATTTCAGGCAACCATGTGTTGAATAAATATTTCCTCACTACACAATCCATTTCCTTGAACTGACACATCGCGCTCCTGCGCCAATTTTCCTAACCCCATCAAGCATTTTACCTTCAGCAAAGATCCATGGGAATTACGACTTTACTGGTGGTCTCACCCAACACCTCAGAAAGTAAATCTTTCTTCCCTGTCACATAAGCAGGAGTAGCGTGAGTTCCCACTTTCATTCCTGCATCGAATACTGCGTCTTCAAATCCCTCTCGCGCTTGGACATCACTCGTTCCTGCAAAGACAAACAACGACGCTCTCTTTGGCACGCGAAATTAACTCCCGTAGAACATGTTCTGGATGCCCAATTGGCTCAAGTCCATTTACTAAACCTGCTTCGCGCATAGCTTTAGGAACATCAAATTTCGCATGAAATGCTTTAGAGAGAAGCATTGGTACCACAAGTGCGTTTGGATCTTTAATAGCTTCGGCAACTTCAATGAGTGTTGGTGGGTTGTGATCCAGATAAGCGTTATGAGTTTTTTATTCCGACGCGGGATTCAATTTCTTGAGCAAAAACTTCCCATTTGTTGAGCAGAACGAATATCTGGTGATCCATGAGCGAGAAGAATGATGTTATGAAAAGGAGTTGAGATTTCCGAACTCTTCATGAAAAATTCACCACCTCGCCAATCACAATTACTGCCGGAGACTCACAACCAACCATGCTCTTTCGTTCAACGATATTCTCCAGAGTACCAATTGTTGTTCTTTGCGTTGCAGTCCAACCTCGCTCAATTATGGCGATGGGTGTTTGTATCCACCCAATCTGCACGAAGGAATTGATCAACAATATGTTCAATTCCTTCTACTCCCATCAAAACTACATATGTTTTTGCTGCGATCATCCAGGGCGGTTGAAAAAATCACCATGTCCGTTGACCACAGTGAATCCCTGAACCAATCCGCGATGCGTAAGTGGAATACCTGCACCAGCCGGAACCGATGTCGGCCGATGAAAACTCCTGGAAACAACTTCACACTTAATTCCAGCTGCAAGACAGGCTTGTAACTCTTCACTTCCGCGCCCTAAAACAAATGAATCTCCACCCTTTAGCCGTACAACTCTGGCACCACTCCTTTGCACGATCAATGATCAAAGCATTTATTTCATTTTTGTGTAAGTGTGTGATCTCCAGGTCCTTTGCCAGCATCAACAATTTCAATCTCTTCGGGTAGTTCTTCCAAAATCCCGCGCGGAGCCAATCGATCGACTACAACAACATCGGCGATTGCCAGCAAATAACGAGCGCGCAACGTTAATAATTCAACAGCCCCAGGGCCACCGCCTACCAAATGAACTGAGCCTGTTTGGTCAGATTTTCCGCTTTGCTCTAATCGGTAACTGA
Organism: Actinomycetota bacterium; assembly: GCA_037200085.1. Classification (GTDB taxonomy): domain Bacteria; phylum Actinomycetota; class Actinomycetes; order Nanopelagicales; family Nanopelagicaceae; genus QYPT01. The sequence goes on along the minus strand of JBBCHT010000006.1, from coordinate 16,942 downwards.
CCTCGTAGATAGTTGGAGTGAAACCGCATCCCTAATTTCTTTGGCACGCTCCGGATCTCCGCCACCTGTGACAGAGATAGAAATTCCATCCGGACCGATAGCAACGGCAGGTCTCCATGCAGTCGAAGCCTTTGCATCGCTCATGATCAACGCCCACAATTGTTTTTTCATTGGCTAGCGTTGAAATCCGTGAATCGGACTTCTTTAATTCCCCGTCGCAGCGAGCACTAACCACGCTTCATCCAAATCATCGTCACTGAATTCTCGAGCTAGCCAAGTAATGGAATCCGAGGCAGCCAATCGAGTGATTTCCTCTGACGCGACAGGTGCGACAACAACAATTTTTCGCGCGAGCTTTCAATAAGTCCGAGAGTCGTCGCGTTGCCGCGTTGCCTGCGCCGACTACAAGTACTTTCTTACCCGATAAATCCAGAGTCAGCGGATAGTTCGGATTCATATCGATTGCTCGGGGTCGATCGCTTTCGTAATCATTCCTGCGGCGATAGTTGCACCATTAAATTGATTGAGGCAATAAGAATGATCCTGTACGAGGTAGATCTGCATAGCGATCCACTGGAATTTGTTGTGCAAGACGAATTTGTACTACTCCAAGATCATTTACTAGTAGCCCGCCATCAAATGGAATTGGCTCAAGAGAATCTAAATCGTATTTAGCAATAATGCGCTCAATGACAGCCAAAGTTGTTTTAGTTCCTAACTGCAACATGACTCGATATTCGGGACCAAGTGCGTGATCAGATAAAACTGAAACATTGGCAATGAGGAAATCCGTAAGCGTCGCGGGGTTTGCTAGCGCCAGATATCAAGTTGCCACGGGAGATGTCCACATCATCACTAAATCTAAGCGCGACGGATTGGGATGGAATTGCGAAATCAAGTGGGCCAGACAGTCCCATCAATTCCAACGACTGTAGTTTTTTCTGCCGTCAGGTTGAACAACTACTTCGTCGCCGACTCTTACAACTCCGTGTGCAACCTTGCCAGGCGTAGGCACGATAGTCGTGATATTTATCGTCGCGAGGACGAATTACATATTGAACGGGAAAACGAAAAGGTTCATCAGCATCAAGAGTTGATGCATCAACATTTTCTAAATAATCCAAAATGGTTGGACCGTTGTACCAACTCATTGCACTTGAACCGAATACGACGTTATCTCCGGTCAAAGCCGAAACCGGGATAACTTGGAATCGTTCAATTTTCAGCGTGGATAAAAGTGCGTTAAATTCAATGAAAATTTCATCAAAACGCGCCTCGCTAAAGCCCACTAAATCCATCTTATTTACAGCTAAAACAATGTGTTTCATTCCAAGTAGAGAAAGAATCGTTAAATGACGTCGCGTTTGCTCCAATATTCCTTGTCTGGCATCAACCAAAATGACTGCAACATCGGCATTGGATGCACCTGTCACCATATTTCGTGTGTATTGAACGTGACCTGGAGTGTCATTCAAAATGAAAGAACGCTTCGGAGTTGAAAAATATCGATAGGCAACATCGATAGTAATTCCTTGCTCTCGCTCAGATCGCAGCCCGTCAGTCAAAAAGCGCCAAGTCAACCTCAGTTAATCCACGTGCTCTACTAGCCGACTCCATTGAGGCCATGGTGTCAACCAAAATGGATTTCGTATCGTGCAAAATTCTTCCAACTAGCGTTGATTTTCCGTCATCAACGGAGCCAACGGGTTGTGAAGCGTAAAAAGTTCTCGTCTCGGAGTAGTCACTATTAGAAATATCCTTCGCGTTTGCGATCTTCCATGGCAGCTTCAGAGAGTTTGTCGTCCTGCTCTTGTCGCACCGCGCTCACTTATTGTGCTCGACAAAATTTCGCTAATGATTTCATCGAGCGTTGATGCGCCGGATTCGACCGCTCCAGTGCAAGACATATCTCCAACAGTTCGATAACGCACTTGAACATCCACGAGAGTCTCAACGCCTTTTGGACCACCCCATTCGCCGGGTGCAAGCCACATACCTGAACGCTGAAAATACTTTTCGCGTATGTGAAAAGTAAATGGATGGCAGTTCGATTCCCTCTCTGGCGATGTATTGCCAGACATCAAACTCAGTCCAATTTGAGAGTGGAAAGACTCGAACATGCTCTCCTGGTTTATGGCGACCGTTATATAGGTCCCATAGTTCAGGTCTTTGTCTTTTTGGATCCCACTCGCCGAATTCACTTCTAATACTGAAAATGCGCTCCTTGGCTCGCGCCTTTTCTTCATCACGTCGACCGCCACCGAAAACGGCATCAAATTTGTTCTTATTGATTGCGTCCAGAAGCGGGAGAGTCTGCAGTGGATTGCGTGTTCCGTCATCTCGCTCTTCAAGTCTTCCGTCATTTATGTAATCTTGAACGAGAGCAACTTTTAGCTCAATTCCATATTTCTTTACTGACTTATCTCGAAATTCCAAAACTTCTGGGAAGTTATGTCCTGTATCAACGTGGAGAGCGACAAAAGGGACGTTGGCTGGCGCAAAAGCTTTTGCTGCCAAATGGAGCATCACTATCGAATCTTTGCCACCGCTAAAAAGCAGTACAGGACGCTCAAATACACCAGCTGTTTCGCGAATAATATGTACGGGCTTCGGATTCGAGAAAATCAAGTTGGGATAACGCTTGAAGTTTCTGGGTCATGTATGCAGGCCACATTCCGTCTTTGATGTACCACTCCATCGACCAGCGCGTGGATCTTCGCCTGGGGCTGTTGCACGCGTGCAAGGTTCGCACCCGATGGATGTGAAACTTCTCGCACGCAATTTATTGAGTTGGATTGAATTCTCAACAATAAATGTTTGCAAGAATTCATCACTCCATGTCGCCAATGGATTAATTTTAATTTTGTCTCTGCGAGCATCCCAAGTGATTACATCGATATCAACTCGAGTAGGTGCATCTACTCTTCGCATTCCCGTCACCCATGCCGAATAAGAAGTGAGATTTCGCTCAAGCGGTTCAACTTTACGAATCGCGCAGCAAGCATCCGGATTTGTGAACCACAAATCTCTTCCATGCTTCTCAGTCTGTTGATCAATCGTTAAAAGTGGAAGCGCGGTTCGAACTCGAAGTTTTCCATTCTTAGTAATCTGATCGCGCAATTCAAGAGTTTCTGAGAAGTGATATCCCGTATCGATAAAAAGTAAATCGACACCTGGAATCTCACGTTCGGCAAGATGAACGAGTACTTCATCGCCCATTGAACTTGCAACAACAAGTTCTGAACCAAATTTCTCTTCCGCCCACTGGAGTGAACGCGTCGCTTGCGCAATTGGGTCATCGCCTAACTCAGCAATGAGGGCAATTCCCTCGGCGAGTAAATCCTTTTGATCGACTTTGGTACTCACGCGAGCGCCTCATCTTCTGCTCGCTTTGCCCAGTCGGCGAATTTTTCATTCTCATTTCGATCGGTTTTCGAAACGGCGCACAACGCGTTCAATGTAATCAGGCATTTCTCGCGCCGAAATCTTCAATCCGCGAGGTTTACGTCCGAAGTCGCCATCAAGCTCGCCACCCAGATGAACTTGGAATCCTTCTTCTGATTGACCATTCTCATCGGTCGAGATCAAACCTTTAAATCCAATATCGGCTACTTGAATTCGCGCGCATGAATTTGGGCAACCATTGACGTGAATAGTGAGCGGCTCTTTGAAATCAGGAAGTCGCGTCTCCAAGTCGGTGACGAGTGATCGCGTGCGCTCCTTGGTATCGACGAAAGCTAACTTGCAAAATTCGATGCCTGTGCAGGCCATTGCTCCACGGCGAAATTCGGTCGGTTCAGCGAATAAAGAGAGCTCTTTTAGGGCAGAAACGAGTGCATCTGTGTTTTCTTTCTCGACATCAAGAATCACTAACTTCTGTTGAACGGTGAGTCTGACTCGACCAGAACCAAATTTTTCAGCTAAATCGGCAACTCGATCGAGCGCAGTTCCACTCATTCGACCAACTGTTGATGTTGCTCCGACATAAAATTTTCCATCTTTTTGTGGATGGACTCCAACATGATCACGTCGTCCAACATTTGGTGCAGGTGCAGGTCCATCAATTAACGTTCGTTTGAGATACTGAGTTTCCAAAATCTTACGAAACTTCTCAATGCCAAGTTCTGACACAACAAATTTGAGTCGCGACTTTGCGCGATTCTTGCGATTTCCAAAATCACGGAAGATTGCAAGGACTCCTTCGTAAACATCGGGAACTTCCTCGATAGGAACCCAAACACCAAGTCGTTGAGCAAACATCGGATTGGTTGATAACCCACCGCCAACATAAACATCAAAGCCGGCGCCATGCTCTGGATGAACCACTCCAATAAATGAAAGATCGTTCACTTCGTGTTGCCAATGTCGTGGCGAGGCGAACCAGAAACTCCAGATTTGAATTTACGTGGCAAATTAGAAAAGAGTGGATTTCCTACAAAGCGACGGACAATTTCCTCAATCGCTGGAGTTCCATCAATGATTTCATCCGCTGCGACGCCAGCAACTGGTGAACCCAAGACAACTCGAGGAAACATCGCCGCAGGCTTCATTTGAAGTGAGTCCGACTGCTTCCAACTCTTGCCAGATGGCGGGGACATCTTCAATTGCGACCCAGTGAATCTGTACATTTTGGCGATCTGAAATGTCGGCCGTATCTCGCGCATATTTTTTTGATACTGAAGCTATGGCGCGAAGTTGTTCAAGATTGAGTTGACCGCCGTCACTTCGAATACGAAGCATGAAGTAGGGATCTTCTAGCTCTGCCGCAGTTAAATTGGAAGTATCGCTACCTGTTGTTCCAGGCTTTCGTTGTGTGTATAAACCCCACCAGCGCATGCGACCGCGAAGATCTTCTTCAGGAATTGAATAAAAACCAGTTTTTGAATATTCATTTTCAATACGGGCACGAACATTTAGCCCATCATCTTCTTGCTTAAAAACTTCATTGGGGTTGAGTGGTTCTCTTTCGCCCAGCGCCCAGCGCCCATCTCCCGCTTTAAAAAGTGTTGACGGGTCAAGGTTTTCTGTCTCGTCTACGGCGCTCAAAAAAGACCCTTCCACAGCAATGATTTGCAAGAGGTTGCAAATTATCTAGGTACGCGGAACGAAGGTCAATTTCGTGCGAACAACTTCTACATGCGAATGATTGGCTATTGTCGAATATCAAACCGCCAATCCACGATGTGTATATGCACGTCTACGAATTGGACTGAAGAAAAGTTTTTCAACTGCAATGCCGATCAACATAATTACGATAATACTTCCGAGTACGAGAGCCATATCTCCTAGCTCTCGACCGATATTAAGAAGTTGTCCAACACCAAGACCAAGTGATGGTGAAACTGCGATTAACTCCGCAGCCATAAGGGATCTCCAAGCAAAGGCCCATCCTTGTTCCAATCCCGCTAGGTAACCCAACCAAGCGGAAGGCAAAATGAAGTGGCGAATTCTCTGCCAAGTATTTGCGTGCATTACATCGGAGGACTTTCAAAATAATCGGCGGAATTTGATCAATTCCGGCAATCAAGCCGTTGGCAATCGATGGAACAGCACCCAACATAATTACCGCGTAAACAGTCGCTGGTGAAAGTCCAAACCAAAATCACTGCAGCTGGCACCCAAGCAACGGAGGGAAGTTGTTGAAGTCCAACAAGGATTGGGCGAAAGAGCAAACGTAGATTTCGGTTTAGCCCGAGCAATAAACCAAGGGGTGTTGCGATGGCAATGGCAAAAAGAAAACCAGTCGCGCCACGGATTACAGAGACTTTGACTGCCCCCCAAAGAATTCCTTGATTGAAGGATTTTTGTAGCGATTCAAAAACTTGCAAAGGGGTGGGAAGTTTGTAATTTGGAATCTTTGTCACGAAAATGAAGAGTTGCCACAAAAGAATGATGACAACGGCCGAAAGTATTGGCATGAGTCGATACAAATTGTTGCGAATTAACTTTTTCTCAGTTTTTGGGCAGCGACTCCAGCGCATCCAATCCGGAATTGAGGGTAGAAATATCAGCCATGGCGTCTAATTTCCTTTCGTAAATCATCTGTGATTTTCACGAGCCATTTCGGCGACTTCGGCAGTATCTATTCGTCTTGGTTCGGGCATATCAATTGCCCACTCCTTGATGAAAGTTCCTGGACGCGAACCCATCAAAATCACTCGTTCACCAAGACGAACGGCCTCACGAACGTTATGTGTAACGAAGACAATCGACAAAGAGTTTTCACTCCAGACCGTTGAAAGTTCGTCATGGAGTACATCTCGAGTAATCGCGTCGAGCGCTCCAAATGGTTCATCCATCAGCAAAACTTTGCTCTCTTGTGCCAAAGCTCTTGCGATTGCAACACGTTGACGCATTCCTCCAGAAAGTTCATGAGGACGTTTATTAATCGCATTTCCCAAATCCATACGTACTAAGAGATCTCGAGCTATCGATTCTCTCTCCGCTTTGGGACGACCTTGTAGACGCATCGGCAACTCAACATTGGCAACAACGCTGAGCCAAGGCAGAAGGGCAGAATCTTGGAACATCAAAGTTGTCGGCAAAGTGTTGTCGACTCTGCCTTCAAATTTCTTATCGATTCCACAAATAATGCTTAGCAGAGTGCTCTTGCCACATCCCGAAGCACCAACGATTGAAATGAATTCTCCTTTGGCAACTGTGAGGTTGATGCCATCAAGAATTTTCCCATCCGTAGTATTAAAACTCTTAGAAACATCAATAAGCGAGAGAGCGGTTGCTCTCTCGCTTATTGATGTAATTGAATCTTTAGACACCCAACCCCCCGGTTGAAATTGTCTTAAGTTTTCGCGCTTTCAATAGTTCATTGAGAAAGTCGCAAATCGTAAATACCCTTCAAGCTGCTTGTGTTGAGTGCAGGAAGCAATCCAACAGAGACTGCGTTAATTGCACCACGACGCAAACTTGAAATTACTGGATCCACGGTGAAGGAGAGATTTTCCCCATGCACGCTCGAGAACATCTGTTGCCAACGCTGCACCGGTCGTGAGAAGAAGTTGATGTTGAACTGATGCAAGAGCATCAGCCTCATTCGTCCTTCAAATAGTTGATCGTGTCGATTTCGGCATTAAGAATGTCTTTCACGGTATCTGGATACTTAGCAAGGAATTGAGTTCCTGCAATCAAATTGGTCGTAATAAATAGACCATTTGTCCATAGTGATTTTTCATTCACCAAGACATGTGCTCCGCCCCTTAAGTACAAGTTGGCTACTCCATGGTTCTGGAAGCCATGCACCTTGCAATTGCTTGGAGTTATAGAGACCAAGAACAGCAGAGTTTGATGTTGGAATAACTGCAACATCACCCTTGCCTGTAATAGTGGTCTTAAGTTTTTGCGACTTCAACCAGGTTCGAAGTGCAACATCTTGAGTATTTCCCAACTGAGGAGTTGCGATCTTGGTGCCCTTTAGTTGTGCCGCGGATGTGATGTTCGGTGCAACAACAAGTTCAGCTCCACCCGATGTTGTTCCAGAGATTACTTTGAGTAGCGTGCCTTGCGTCGTCACATATCCGTTCACAGTCGGATTTGGTCCAACAAACGCTAGGTCAATAGCACCGCCTTTAAGTGCGGTGATGATGTCTGGTCCAGCATTGAAAGTAACGTACTGAATTGTGGTGTCATGAGCGTTTAGGTACTTCTCGAAAAATCCTTTATCACGTGCAACAAGTGCGGGTGCATGAGTGAGATTGTTCAAGTAACCAAGACGAATTACTTTTGCAGATTTATCAGTTGCTGCAGCGTTTGCGTTAGTTGCCATGATTCCCATGCACATAACTACAGCAGTCGCTATGGAGAGGCCGGCTCGGACGCGTATGTTATTTAAGAGTTTCATTGCGTTTCCTAACGTGTAGAGTGAATTCATACTCAATTCATGGGAATTGAGCGGACGGAAATGTAACATGAAAACAAATTTTCATACTCGGGGACAATTCGTATCTGCATTTCGTTTGCAGGAAGGAAAATTTAGAGAAATATGAACATTTCGGCGAGAACAGATTACGCAATGCGAGCGCTCTTACATTTGACTGATTCCTATTTATTGGATGAAGAAGCGCTCATTCCAAGCATAGAAATTGCGCAAAATCGAAATATCCCCGTGAAATATCTCGAATCAATTCTTAGTGAATTGAAGCTTGCCCATGTAGTTGAAAGTAAACGCGGCGCTTATGGTGGCTATCGACTTGCCACCCACCCGAAGTACATCAGCGTCGCTCAAATCCTTAGAATCACTGATGGGTCCTTTGGCAGTCGTGAAAGGTCAAAAACCTGAATCCGTGAAGTACCAAGGAAATGCTGCGGCACTACAAGATGTATGGATCGCAACCAGAGTTGCCATTCGAAATATTTTGGAAGAAGTCTCCCTCTATCAAATTGCAGAATCCAAACTTCCAGCGCGAGTGATGAAGGACTCTTAACCAACCCGGAGCCTGGGAGAGACGAAAGAACGCTTAGGAAGTTTTAAGCCACTTAGGTTTTTGTTTTAAAGTTTTCTTCTTAATTGAACAATTGTCGGCGTGCGCTCCAGGCAAATAGCCAATGCTCATAAGAAATTCACCAACGATCTCGCCTCCAGTGAAGCGAAAAGTCTGCTTAAATAATTTGACCCATTCATCCTTTGTCTTCGGATGATGGTGCTCCAGCCATTTTTCAAAGGAGCCGAATTCTTTCTGCAAATTCAGAATGGTTTTAGCATTTTCAATCGCAGCATTTACCTTTAACTTGTTTCGAATAATTCCTGCATCCAGTAAGAGTCGTTCACGGTCTTTATCCGTATAGGAGGCGACTTTCTTAATGTTGAAACGGCTGTAAGCCTTTCGGAAGGTGGCTTCCTTTTTTAGAATCGTTTCCCAACTCAATCCAGCCTGATTGATTTCCATAATTAGCCTGCCGAACAATTCATTGTCATCATGGATAGGAAACCCATAGTGATTGTCATGATAATTCTTATGCAACAATTTTCTTTCTTCAGGCTGCATTGAATCGATTGCCGCGCAGTAACTCATGATTCAGTCGATTCATTGCTTTTCATTGCTTTATTTTATGAGAGTTCCGCCTTATAGACGATCACAAAACCGGCGGACCAGCGACTATCCTCTGGGTCGCTCTTTCTTCGCATGTTACGAAAGTCGGGGATAGCTTATATACTTCATCCAAAGTTCCGCCCTGATGATAAGAGCCCTCTAGGCTCTGCCAGTTAACTGGCTAGTCAGGGCGGTCGCATTTTTTAGTAATAAATTGAATAACCTTTGCGAAATATGTTGAATTCGGTTGGTCTTAGTTTTGTTTGCAACAAATCCCATGGTCGTTGTTCGTCTCTCTCCAATGCAACGTATTTTGACCAGCAAATGTAATCGGCAATTTGACCATTTGCGTCAGTTTTCATAGCTTGAAAGTAAATATGAAATTTCTTATGCAAATGCTTTATCTCTGGAATCACTGCACTTTTAAATGCGCTCTGGTGTTTATTTGTTAGGGCGGTATCGAAAACAATCACCACCTGGGCGATACAGATCGGTCCCATAGGCCATCAGCGCATACTTCACGATGGCCTTTCCGAATAATCCATAAAGTCCCTCGGCAGATTGAAGACTTGGGTGGACTCGATGCTTGTCGCCATAAATAACGTGAACTCGAATATCGTCAAGGGAATTTATTAGTTGAAATACCTGATCGCGAATAAATTGCCTATCTTCAGTCGCGTGAAACTCTGAAATGTCATTACCGTTCGCAAGAAGCTGATACCGCAACTCGTTTAACTGCGCAGCCGACTGAAGTGGGGATTTACAAATAACGGCAGGCCATTGCGAAATAATGTGTGCCGGATTCTTTAAAATCGAAATTGCCAGACTCATCAATAAAAACAAATAATGTCTCTGAAATCCAAGTTGGATCCGTAACAATCGTCAAAACAATTTCCACCCGATTCACTCGATCATTCGAGATCAGAGCATTCCATGCGAATCAGACAAAAGACTGGCGGAGACGAGAGGATTTGAACCTCCGAAGGGGGTTTAATCCCCTTATACCTCATTAGCAGTGAGGCGCACTCGACCGGGCTATGCGACGTCTCCAAGTGTTGCGCCAGTTTACAGGCTAAAACTTCACAGAGTTACTTAAACCGTCCTCCAACTACAATTTGTTCGTGAATGTGAGTGATCAGAGTCCACGACCTTGTGTTTATTGGTTAACTGGGATTCCTGGTTCAGGGAAATCAACGATTGCAAATGATCTAGCAACTGCGCTGCGTTCGACGGGGAAGAGCGCATTTGTCCTCGATGGCGACGAATTGAGAAATGGGTTGAATAGCGACTTAGGTTTTGAAGAAAGTGATCGCCATGAAAAATTCTCGACGAGTCATCGAAGTTGCAAAGTTGCTGACTGAAGCAGGGCTAATTGTCATTGTCGCGCTGATAAGTCCTTATGAAGTCGATCGTCGTAGAGCACGGAGTGAATTTCCTGAAGCAGGACTTCTTTGAAATATTCGTAAATACACCGCTTGAAATATGTAAAGAACGTGATCCAAAAGGTCACTATAAAAGAGCAAACAAAGGCGAGATTTCTGACTTTACAGGCGTTAGTCACCCATACGAGGTCCCAACAAAGCCTGACTTAGCGATCAGCGGTGTTGGCGAGATTTCAAAAAATAGAAAATTGATTTTGGAATTGTTGTGAATCTTCCTGTACAAAAACCTCACTCCTACATAGTTGGCACTGGACGTGCAGGAACAACTTTTCTTGTCCATCTACTAACTGGGTTGGGAATCGAAACTGGCTTTACACTCGAAAATATTCCAGAGCTAGTGGATTCGAATTCACATGCGGGTCTCGAATGGGATCCACGTGACCCTGATGGCCCATAATTAATCAAGAGTCCCTTTTTCTATTTATACGCAAAAGAGATTCTTGAAAATCCCAGAATCAGTATTGATCACATATTCATTCCCGTGAGAGATTTAAACGATGCGGCCCAGAGCAGAATTTCCGTAAGTAAAAGCGCTGTTGAATTATTTAACAAGAAGATTGAGGACGCAGTTCCGGGAGGAATCGTTGCTACCGCCATCCCTGAAAATCAAGAGCAAATATTAAGTGCCCAGTTACTTGAATTGATTCTCACACTCTCCAAATTCAAAGTTGATGTGACCCTCATTCATTTCCCACTTCTGGTTCATGATCCACAATATCTATTCGCGAAATTAGAGCCGATTCTCCAAAAAATTTCCTACTCGGATTTTGAAAAGACATTTCAAGCAATTTCAAAGCCTGAGTTGGTTCACGAGTTCCCTAAAGGAATCTGGGCGAGCAAAGAGAGTTCGCTCGCGGAGTTAATTAATAACAATCGAAAACTGGCAACCCAACTTAGCGAATCTCGTGCGCAAACTAGGAAACAACCAATTTCTCGTATCCAAAGAATTCGAAGTCTTCTTCGTAAATTTCGTTAATTGCCGAGATGGCGCCTGGGGTGAGAAGTTTTTCACCCTCTTGATAAATACTTCTATTTAGATGTGGAATTTCATCAAAGGGCACATCCAAACTTCTAAGAAACTGATCAATCTCCGTAGGAAAGTTCTCAAAACGCAGAACATGATCCACAAGCATTTCTCCAGCCGAACTATAAATAAATGAGCTCTGCTTACTCCATTGAACATGATCGATTTTTGTAATCAACTCAAGGTATTTTTCGAATGACGTTTCCATTTCCATTCCAACAAACTTCCTCAAGTCCGCGCGAGTCTTCATGTATTGAAATTGCGACGCTGCCTTTGTGTAGGGATTGCGCACCACGGAAAATTTTGTAAATGACTGAAATTTCACATCGCCAACAACCGCTCGAATGAGTTCAGCAGTAAGGTGTTGAAGCCCGCCAGTGGAGTATTGGTTGTGAAACTCATCTATAAAACCCATCCATAGATCACTTTGCTTTGGATTTGGCCAGAGAATTGACTCAATCGAGGTTCCGCCAGTTTGGGAATATGGATAAATATCAACTTATGGCTAGCGGAAATCACCCTCTCTTACCATTCACTTTCTCATTGTGTACCCTTAGTAGATGAGTGATACACCAACCAAGACAAACCGGCCACTCGATGTAGCGCCTTCGGCATCATTTGGCGAATTCATGAGTTCGGGATGGACGCCCTCAAACCTGCAAGGGCTAACTCCTTCACCAGCCGCACCGTGGTGTGTCGAACGACGCAAGGCGCTATCAATGGCTTTTCTCGGAGTTCGCGTGATACTTCCCGCGGGCAATTTCAAAGTTCGAAGTAATGATTCAGATTTTCGCTACCGACCTCACTCCGCCTTTGCTTATTACGCCGGTGTGCAAGGAGCCGAGGCAACAGCCGATGCTGTCTTTATTCTCGAACCTACAAACCAAGGCCATGATGCTCTGCTCTTTATCAATCCACGATCTACTCGCGATACGGAAGATTTCTATCGAAATTCAAAATATGGCGAACTATGGGTAGGGCGCAGATTCACCACGGATGAAGCGCAGCAACGATGGCAGATTGAAACGCGCAAAGTAGAGTCGCTCAAAGAATTTCTCGCCGACGGCAAAGAGAGCATTCTCCTTCGAGGTCAAGATGCCGCAATGGATGCCCTTGTCAAAGTCAGCGCCCGTGAAGATGAATTGGCGATGTTTGTTTCTGCCGCTCGACTTATAAAAGATGCCTACGAGGTTGAAGAAATGCAGAAAGCCTGCGACTCCACGGCGCGAGGATTTGCCGATGTGGTGCGCGCCTTCCCTGCCGCAATTTCTACTCCTCGCGGAGAGCGAGTCATTGAAGCCGCATTCTTTGGTCGAGCTCGCGTTGAAGGTAATGACATTGGTTACGACACAATCGCCGCATCCGGTGCGCACGCCTGCGTATTGCACTGGAATAGAAATGATGGAGATGTTCGCCTAGGAGAATTGCTTCTGCTGGATGCCGGCGTCGAACGAGAGTCTTATTACACGGCCGATGTCACGCGCACACTTCCTATCAGTGGAAAATTCACTCCCGCGCAACGCTCGTTATACATGTTGGTTCTGGAAGCACAGAAGGCAGGCTTTGCTGCGGTTAAACCAGGAGCAAAATTTGCTGACATTAACGTTGCTTGTCAGACAGTTCTTGCCCACGGTCTTGCCGATATGGGTGTTCTTCAATTAGCCCCGAGGAGTCTTTACACCTTGATCGTGGATTTCATAAGCGCTGGACTCTGCATGGAGTGAGCCACATGGTCGGGATGGATGTTCACGATTGCTCACAAGCAAGAAGAGAACAGTATGACCAGGGAGTACTACAACCAGGTCACGTGCTAACCGTCGAGCCAGGGCTCTACATACAACCTGATGACGAATTATTTGCGCCAGAATTTCGTGGAATTGGAATTCGGATTGAAGACGATGTTGTGGTCACAAATGATGGTTGCAGAATTTTGAGCAATTCTCTTCCGCGACATCCAGATGATATTGAGAAATGGATGGCTGAACTAGGAAACTAGTTGGATACCGATCCAAGCTGCGCTGATTCCAAGAGTTATCGAAAACAATAAATTCAGCGCTGTTTCTTTATATTTTTTGAGTTCGTAGGCAAGGTAAAGATCGAGAATAAATGTCGACCAAGTGGTGAATGCGCCGGCAAAACCTATGCCAATCAGCGCATGCGTATTCTCAGACGCTCCAAAACTTAACCCCAAAATGAAAGAACCAAAAACATTGATGATCCCGATCCCGATTGGATAACGAAATACCGATCGCAGTAACTGATCGATGAGGAAACGACTCGGTGCGCCTATCCCAGCTCCAACTACTACCAATAGGAATCTCATCGACTCACCCGCAAAGTTTTTCTCGCCAGGGGAATTGAGATCGCAACGACAAGCAAACTCAAGATAATACTTTCGACTAAGTAAAGGGCTCCACCATGCGAGGGTTCGATACTTTCAAATGCAAGTGCTGAAAAAGTAGTCAGACCCCCACAAAAGCCAGGTAGGAGAAAATGGCGCAGCCTCTCACTCCCGCGATGTTCCACTACAACAAGAAAAAAGGATGCGAGTACAACCCCAGTTAAATTTGCTGCAAGTGTGCCAGAGCGCGCATCGTTAAAAAGATTACTTAGCGCCCATCGAAGTAGAGAGCCAAGAACTCCACCCAGTGCAACCAGCGAGCAGATTTTAAAAATGACCTTGGTTTCTTAAAGAGACTTCTTAAGAATGCAGTGACCACACTTATGATCAAGCTCGCAAAAGCGCCGTCCAGAAATCCTTGATATCAAGTGCTGAACTCCATCGCGCTGTTAACTCAAGCATTGCCGCGTTAATCACGAAGATAAAGAGTCCAAAGGTAATGAGAGTGACGGGGAAAGTCAGAATCTTCACGATTGATCCAAAAACTGCATTGATCAAACCAAAGAGGAGAGCCACCCAGAGGTAGGTTCCGAATCCACCATTAACGGTTATTCCAGAAATTAAAGAAGTCGCAGCCCAAAAGGCGAGAGTAAGTGCAGCCCATTTAAAGAGTAATCGCATGAATTAAACAATACCCTCACGTTTGCGAATCTTGGAGCCTAACCACCTAATTGGATCGTATTTAACGTCTACTACGCGCTCTTTCATCGGAATGATCGCGTTGTCAGTGATACGAATGTGCTCAGGGCAGACCTCGGTGCAGCACTTGGTGATGTTGCACATTCCAAGACCATGCTCCTCTTGGGCGGTCTGTTTGCGATTTCGCAAAATGTCGAGTGGATGCATATCGAGTTCGGCATTCGAATAAAGAAGCGCGGACCAGCGAAAGACTTCTTGTTCTCTTCGTGGTCGCGAATGACGTGACAAGTATCCTGACAAAGGAAGCACTCAATGCACTTTCGAAATTCTTGACTTCGTTCGACGTCGACTTGTTGCATTCTAAATTCGCCAGCTTTTAACTCTGTCGGTGGTTCGAATGCGGGAATTTCCATTGCCTTCTTGTAATTGAACGACACATCCGTTACAAGATCGCGAATGACAGGAAATGCGCGAAGTGGTGTAACAGTTACGGTTTCACCCTCTTCAAAGGTATTCATACGGGTCATGCAAGCAAGGCGAGGCTTCCCGTTAATTTCCATTGAGCACGAGCCACATTTTCCTGCTTTGCAATTCCAACGTACCGCGAGGTCAGACATTTGAGTCGCTTGAACACGATGAATGACATCCAAAACGACTTCACCTTCATTTGCTTCAACTTCTACATCTTGTAGCGCACCATCTTTGGAATCACCGCGCCAAATGCGAAGCTTCACCATTTTTTTGAGGTCATTCATCATGCACCGCCTTTTTCACCGCTAATGGAAGTCATTTCCTCTGGTGTTAAATATTTTTCTAGTTCATGTGGATCGAAGAGATCAAAAAGTGCTTTCGGCAAACTCGGAAGTTTTTGAGTAACTGTGGAAATTTTTTCGCCGTTCCAACTACAAATTAAATTCACTTGACGCCACTTTGAATCCATTGTTGGAAAGTCATCACGTGTATGTCCGCCGCGCGATTCCTCGCGTTGAAGCGCTGCACGAGCAATACATTCTGAGACAAGCAACATGTTGTCCAGATCCAAACTCAAATGAAAGCCTGGGTTGAAGTTTCTGCCTCCAGCTGCTTTCACATTTTTAGATCGCACTCGCAACTCTGCCAATTTAACAATGGCCTCTTCTAACTCACTACCCGTGCGAATAATGCCCACTAAATCATTTGTTGTTTGTTGCAACTCCTGATGCAAGGCATATGGATTCTCATCTCCATTACCTACAAAAGGCGCATTAAGTCGCTGACTTGCACCAGCAAGAGTGGCGTCAGAAATTTCTGGAAGTGGATTGGCTTTCGCATAAGCAGATGCACCAGCTCCAGCACGACGACCAAAGACAAGAAGGTCAGAAAGTGAATTTCCACCGAGTCGATTGGATCCATGCATTCCACCAGCGACTTCACCAGCAGCAAATAGCCCAGGACTCCGACGGCAGCGGCAGTATCTGGTTCTACTTCAATTCCACCCATCACGTAGTGACAGGTTGGTCCAACTTCCATCGCGGTTTCAGTGATATCAACGTCGGCAAGTTCCTTAAATTGATGCCACATGCTTGGAAGTTTCTTTCGAATGACATCGGCAGGCAAACGCTTTGAGACATCTAAAAACACGCCGCCGTGAGGCGATCCTCTACCGGCTTTAACTTCTGAGTTAATCGCTCGAGCAACTTCATCGCGAGGCAACAGTTCAGGTGGGCGACGATTATTGGTCTGATCGTTATACCAACGATCAGCCTCGGCCTCGTTGTCGGCATATTTTTCTTTGAAAACGTCAGGAATGTAATTGAACATGAATCGAATTCCATCGGAGTTGGTCAGTACACCACCATCACCACGTACAGATTCCGTCACGAGAAGACGCGAACAGATGGGGGCCAGACCATTCCGTTGGATGAAATTGAACGAATTCCATATCAACTAAGCGTCCACCTGCTTTTAGCGCGAGCGCATGTCCATCTCCTGTGCCTTCCCAGGAGTTACTGGTGACCTTAAATGATTTTCCAATTCCACCTGTCGCCAAAATTACTGCTGGAGCTTGAAAGAGAACTTCTTCACCCGTCTCTCGCCAGTAGCCATAAGCACCAGCAGCTTTGCCGTTCTCTTTTAATACTTCAGTGATCGTTAACTCTGAAAAAACTTTTATGTGGCTTTCTGCATTTCCATTGTCGCGAGCATCTTTTTGTTGCAGGGCAACAATTCTCTGTTGCATTGTTCGAATGAGTTCGAGTCCTGTGCGATCACCAACATGTGCCAATCGAGGGTATTCATGTCCACCGAAATTTCGCTGACTTATCTTTCCCTCTTTTGTACGGTCAAAAAGAGCGCCCCAGCTCTCTAATTCCCACACGCGATCTGGTGCTTCTTTGGCGTGCAATTCAGCCAT
>JBBCHT010000005.1:0-58239 GCA_037200085.1 Actinomycetota bacterium | reverse complement strand
TTGTCCTGCAGAACCAAGACTTCCGACGACTGAACCAAGGAAAATTATGCGACCACGTTTCAATTTCAAGAGTCCCCGTGTAGCACGACGAGCAACGCGAAAATGCGCCAATGAGATTGGCGTCGAGTACCTCACTAAAATCTTGATCGCTCATCCGCATAACTAGCGCATCTCGCGTGATACCGGCATTCGCAACAATGATCTCTGGCGTTCCATATTTTTCTTCGATCTCAGCAAAGCCTTGCTCGACGCTTTCAGTAGAAGTCACATCCATGAGTACCGAATTGAATCCAGCTGGCGGAGTTCCACTTCTATAGGTGACGACTACGGAGGCACCTTCTCGCGTGAGCGCCTGCGCAATCGCTAAACCAATTCCACGATTTCCACCCGTTACAAGGGCAATCGGCTGGGTCATGGCTAGAACTTAGCCGTAAATCTCAGTGAAGCGAAAATTTCCACGCCGAATTGGTGGGCAATTCACTGAACAAAGTGCATTTAAAGTGCGCCGAGCCTAGGGTTACTCCATGGTTCCAGAATTTCACGATATTACATCTGCGCAATCTGGCCTGAGCAATGATCTACCACGCCGTCAAAGACGATATTTCATTTCGATGATGATAAGAACTCTCTGTTTTAATCGCCGCAGTCATTCTCCCCAACCCATTCCGATGGGTTGCATTAGCAGGTGCTCTCTTACTTCCCTATGTTGCTGTAGTGATGGCAAATGCCGGACGCACAACACTTCGTCCAGGTTCTTCAGTAATTCATGACAAAAATAAAAGTATCGAGTAGTAAAGCTAGCGCTGAGGAACATCCTTACCTCATCTCCCTCATTGCTATTGCGCTTATCGCTCTCTGTTTATGGGCATCACAATGGCAATTCCAACGAGGCGTAGATCGACATCATCGAAATTTTTTGATTTCCCAACATGTCGAAGAACCGCCCATGTCCTTGGATTCCATTGTTAAAAATATCGATGCTCATGAATGGAACCAAGTTGAAACAACTGGACGCTTCGACTCATCACATCAAATTCTGCTGCGCAATAAGTATTTCGAAGGCAAATACGGATTCAATCTTCTTACTCTATTTACGGAAACAAATGGGAAAACATTTTGGGTGAATCGAGGTTGGATTGCTCCAGGTGCAAGTGCCGAAGCAACTCCACTCACACCCAAGACGCCAAGTGCTGAATTAAAAATTAAAGGAACGCTTCGCCTTGATAACTCTCTTCCTCAAGGATCTTTCTTTGCGATGCCTCAAAATGGTGGAAATTTAATTGAGAAATGGAATGCACAGGGCAAGAACTCCTTGGGAACTCAACCATTTTATATCGACTTGGTTAGTGCTTCCCTTCCGGAAGCTACGCCAAAAAATCCAGTTGAACTTCCAGAGTTATCCGATGGACCACATATGGCATATGCCTTGCAATGGATCTTTTTTGCTGGATTGGTTATCTATGGTCGCATTCTATTGAGACGCGGGAGATAAATCCTGAAGCGAATACAAATCTGCATAAAGTCCGCCTGCAGCTAAGAGTTCTTGATGGGTACCTCGCTCTACAATCAAGCCTCTATCTAGAACTAAAATTTGATCCGCTTCAATGACAGTACTTAAGCGATGAGCAATCACAATACTTGTTCGCCCTTTGAGCGCTCCTCGCAGCGCTTCGTGAACGAGTGACTCATTTTCGGAATCTAAATGCGCAGTAGCCTCATCCAAAATAATGATCTCGGGTGCTTTGAGTAGCAATCGGGCAATAGCGAGTCGCTGTTTTTCACCTCCTGAGAGACGATGCCCTCTTTCGCCGACCCATCGTGTCAAAACCATTGGGAAGAGATTCAATCAGCGACCAAATGCGAGCACGTTCGCATGCTTGCTGCATTTCCGCCTCAGTCGCATCAGGTTTGGCGTAACGCAAATTCTCCGCAATCGTGTCATGAAATAAATGTGCATCTTGCATGACAACACCGATCGAACTGCGCAAAGAGCGGAGAGTGAGATCCTTAATGTTCTGTCCAGCAATAAGAATTTCTCCTGCAGTGACGTCGTAGAGTCGCGGGATAAGCGAGCTAATGGTCGTTTTTCCAGCACCCGAAGGTCCAACAATTGCAGTCAATCGTGCCACTTTGCGCAGTGAAGGAAATTCCTTTTAACACTTCCCCACTCTGCGCAGTCTCTGGTTTAGCTGCCGATTCAAGTGAAGCCAATGAAATTTCTTCTGCTCTTGGAAATGAGAAATGAACATCCTTGAATTCGACGCTCAAATCTGATGCCTGCAAAGTTGCGGCACTTGGCGCGTCTTGAACCATAGGAGTTAAATCCAAAACTTCAAATACTCGTTCAAATGAGACGAGCGCCGTCATAACGTCAATCCTGACATTTGATAGAGCCGTCAAAGGTCCATATAAACGAGATAGCAAAGCTGTAATGGCCAACAAAGTACCGACAGTCACAGCTCCTGAAATCGCTAAATGTCCACCAATTCCATAGGCAAATGCTGTTGCAAGCGCGGCCACACTTGTGAGTGCAATAAAGAAAAGTCGATTGAGTAGCGCAATAGAAATTCCAATATCAGCCACTTTTCGAGCACGTCTGGAAAAGAATTTATGTTCCTTCTCTGGATCACCATAGAGAGCGACGAGCATCGCTCCTGAAACATTAAATCTCTCCGTCATAATGCTCGACATTTCAGCGTTGAGTTGAAATGACTGTCGAGTTAACCCTTGAAGTCTCTTTCCCCACCCATTTAGTTGGAATGAGAAAAAGTGGCAGAAGTACAAGGGAAACAATGGTTATCTGCCACGAGAGAATCAACATTGTTATTAGAACTAAAACCAAACTCACGACATTACTGACCACACCAGAAAGTGTGGCCGTAAAAGCTTGTTGGGCTCCGATTACATCTGAATTATTCGAGAAATGAGCGCACCGGTTTGCGCTCTAGTAAAAAAGGCAATCGATTGTTTTTGAACGTGGGCAAATACGAGCGAACGTAAATCAAAGATAAGGCCTTCACCAATTCGAGAGGAGAACCAACGACCAATCATGCTCATTGCTGAATCTGCAATGGCTAGTACGCCAACGAGGAGAGCCAATTGAGTAACGAGAGCGCCATTTCGCGGAATGACTCCGCTATCAATTAATCGACGCAAAATGAGTGGAGTAGCAATGACTAAAACCGCGTCAATGACGACGGTGGCTAAAAAGAGAGAATCTGCCACTTATACGGTTTAGCAAAGGAGATGATTCTTGGGATGGTTCCTGGTTTAAGTTTCTGATTTTTGACTGATGAATCCGAGGTCATCGACCTAAATGTCATCCAACCAGAGTGTGAAGACATAAATTAAACAGTGAAACCAAGCGCTCGAAGTTGATCTCTTCCATCATCAGTTATTTTGTCTGGACCCCAAGGTGGCATCCATACCCAATTAATTTTTACATCACTGGTTACTGAGGAAAGAGCAACGCGGGGTTTGATCTTCGATTACGTCTTGCAATGGGCAAGCAGCTGAAGTCAACGTCATATTGAGAATCGCAACATTTGCATCGTCAATCATGACGTCATAGATCAAGCCCAAATCCACGACATTTATTCCAAGTTCTGGGTCCACGACATCTTTCATCGCCTCAGTCACATCATCAATTTTTGCAACCATTTGAATTACCTCCGTCTATTGAGAACTTGAAGCGATGCATCTTTATACGCCATCCATGCCAAGAGTGCACATTTGATTCGCGCTGGATACTGCGAAACCCCTGCGAAGGCCACAGCATCTTCCAAAATTGTTTCATCCCCCGCCAGAGAGCCTTTGCTCTGCATAAGCGCAAGAAATTCATTTGAGATGTGTACTGCTTCTTCTGGAGATTTATCGCTCAATAAATCCGACATTACAGAAGCGCTCGCCATCGAAATTGCACACCCCACACCGTCCCAGGTAATCGCCAAATGGCCAGCGCCATCATCTTTGAGATTGAGAGTGATGTCATCTCCACAACTTGGATTGTTGTGATGAACTTGAACGTCATACTTTGAAGCAAGACCTTTATTCTCTGGTCGTTTGTAATGATCGAGAATGACTTCTTGGTACAAATTATCGAGTTGCATTATTTGGTACCAAAATATTTCTCTGCCAATCCGACAGATTCCACAAGCGCATCGATATCTGATTCGGTGTTATATAAATACAAGGAAGCCCGAGCTGTGGCAGCGACACCGAGTTTTCTATTAAGCGGCCACGCACAATGATGTCCAGTACGAACTGCGATTCCATGACTATCGAGGAATTGACCTAGATCATGTGGGTGAATTCCATTGACCGCGAAGGAGATAACTCCTCCCCTCATCTCAAAATTCTTCGGTCCAAAAACAGTAACTGAATCTTTTTTCCAGTAGAGCAGACATCAATCGCTGACCTAAATGCATCTCGTGTTCGTGAATATTCTCTAGCCCAACGCTCGTCAGATATTTAAGCGCCGCGGCCAAACCAACTGCCTGCGCCATATTTGGAACACCAGCTTCAAATTTGCGTGGGTGCTGGCGCCCACGTTGCGCCAGTCATAGTCACATTTTCAATCATGGAACCGCCGAAGAGGAAAAGGTGGCAACTCATCAAGAAGTTCGCTTCTTCCCCACAATATGCCGACTCCTGTTGGTCCCAAACTTTTATGGCCAGAAAATGCCAAGAAGTCAACGCCAAGTGTTGACACATTGACGGGGCATGTGCGGAACTGACTGGCAGGCATCGAGAATGACAACAGCCCCAACCGCATGAGCGCGAGCGACAATCGCATCTAAGGGATTAATGGTGCCAAGAACATTGGATTGATGAGTGAGTGCAACCACTTTCGTTGACTCTGTAATGATCGAATCTATGTTGGAGAGATCCAAACGACCTTCATCATCCACGTTAAACCAAGCAAGATGAGCGCCAGATCGCTTAGCTAACTGCTGCCATGGAATTAAATTCGCATGGTGCTCCATCTCGGTCACGACTATTCGATCAGTATTTGTTAAATGGAATCGATTACCGGATTCGGCATTTGAAAAGGCATAAGCAAGAAGATTAAGGCTTTCGGTCGCGTTCTTTGTGAAAACTATTTCATCGCGAGAGGCACCAAGAAAATCTGCTACAACATCTCTTGCATCTTCATATGCATCTGTAGCCAACTCCGCTAAATGATGCGCACCACGATGCACAGCGGCATTTGTTTGACGGTAAAAATTAGCTTCAGCCTCAATTACAACGGTCGGCTTCTGGCTCGTCGCACCACTATCCAAATAGATAAGTCTCTTTCCTTCTCGCACTGTTCTTTCAAAGATCGGAAAATCTTTGTTGATTCGTGCGACATCAAGTGACATGAGAGCTGTAGCAGATTGGTTAGCTTCCAACGTACTCTGCATAACCTTTCTCTTCTAACTTGTCAGCAAGCTCCGGTCCGCCTTCTTCAACGATTCGTCCATTTGCAAAAACATGCACGAAATCTGGACGGATATAGCGAAGAATTCTTGTGTAGTGAGTGATGAGTAGAACACCAAGATTGTTCGCCGCTTTTGCTCTATTGACACCTTCTGAAACAATTCGAAGCGCATCAACATCAAGACCAGAATCTGTCTCATCGAGAATTGCAATTTTTGGTCGGAGCAACTCGAGTTGCATAATCTCGTGACGTTTCTTTTCGCCACCCGAAAATCCTTCATTGACATTTCGATCAGAAAATGCGGGATCCATATTGAGAGCGTTCATAGCTGCCTTAACTTCGCCAACCCAAGTACGAAGCTTTGGCGCCTCTCCTCGAAGTGCAGTGGCTGCGGTGCGCAAGAAGTTTGAAACAGAGACTCCAGGAACTTCAACCGGATATTGCATGGCGAGAAAAAGTCCTGCTTTCGCCCGCTCATCGACTTTCATCTCGAGAACGTTTGCACCATCCAAAGTCACGGACCCACCTGTGATGGTGTATTTGGGATGACCAGCGATGGAGTAAGCCAAAGTGGATTTGCCTGAACCATTTGGTCCCATGATGGCGTGCGTCTCACCCGAGTTGATGGTTAAGTCCACTCCCCGCAAAATTTCAACTGCACCCTTTTCGGTGATAACCGATACCTCAAGACCTCGAATATCTAACGTACTCATCGTTTCCTCTTCCTCGGTATTCCTTGTATAACGCCAAAGTTCATTCGTTTATTTCAATGGAAATTGCATCTGCTTCTTCCAAAACTCGATATGTCCGCACGGGTTGTACCGCCGGCAAAGTAATAGCCTCACCCGTTCGCAGATCAAATTCGGCCCCATGTAACCAACATTCGATCTTTGTTCCGGTGACATCACCTTCAGAGAGTGAGGCATCGGAGTGCGTGCAAGTATCGTCAATGGCGAAAATCTCTGATCCGACTCTCGTCACGCAGATAGTGCGACCCTGCTTCTCTAGTCGAACTGGCCGACCATCCAAAAGTTGAGATTTTGATAAATCAGACATTTCAATGTCCTGCCTTGAGCAACTCAGCATCAATGCGATCCATCAATCGATCTTCGATATCAGTGGCGCCAATTTGCGAAATGATTTCTGCAAAGAAACCACGAACAACAAGACGTCGAGCCTCATCCATAGGAATTCCACGAGACATCAAATAGAAAAGTTGCTCATCATCAAATCGTCCAGTGGTACTGGCGTGACCCGCTCCAATAATTTCACCGGTTTCGATCTCCAAATTAGGTACAGAATCTGCACGAGCTCCATCGCTCAACAGCAAGTTTCTATTGAGCTCGTAGGTATCAGTTCCTTCAGCTTCAGCGCGTATATGAACATCGCCAATCCACACTGTATGTGCCTCGGCTCCAGCAAGTGCGCCTTTGTAGTTCACTCGGGAACGAGCTTTCGGAACAGCATGATCAACATGCATACGATGTTCCAAATGTTGTCCCGCAGTTGCAAAGTAGACACCTAGCAACTCGGCTGAAGATCCAGGGTCCCGCAAACTCGACGGTAGGTAGTAGTCGAACTAACCCGCCGCCAACAGAAACTGTGATGGATTGGAATGTTGCATCTCGTCCAACGATTGCATGATGTCTTGCAACATGCACTGAAGTTGAATCCCATTCCTGAAGAGTGATGAATTTCAAACTAGCGCCATCTTCAAGAAGAATCTCTATATCTTCACCAAGAATCGAATGGCCATCATTTTCAACAATGACGACTGCATGAGCATGCGCACCAACAGAGATACGAACTCGCGATAACTCAGCACCGCTCTCTGATTGAGCGTTTCGGCCCAGATAAATCGGTTCGACCAGGTGAATATTTGGCGCTATATCGAGCAGAAAAGCATCCTCTGCTTCGGCATGAACTCTCTGTACGACGATGTCATCCGAGGTCGAAATATTTGAAAGAACTGCGCGATCAACTCTTTCTGCGCGAACACCGTTCTGCGACGCACTTTTAAGGTACAACGATTTTGCGGCGCTCTTAACTGCCGATCCATCATGCAAGCCAGCTAATCTGGAAAGTGGTGTGAATCGCCAAGCTTCTTCCCTGCCAGTTGGAACCAAATAATTTGAATGCAATTGCTGAAACCATTACCCAACAGCACCTTCCATCTGAAGTTCAATGAGGCGGTTGAGTTCCAACGCATATTCCATAGGAAGTTCACGAGCAATTGGTTCAATGAATCCACGAACAATCATTGCCATCGCTTCATCTTCTGAGAGTCCGCGCGACATCAAATAGAAAAGTTGATCGTCACTGATTTTAGAAACGGTTGCTTCGTGACCCATTGAGACATCATCTTCACGAATATCTACATACGGGTAAGTGTCTGAGCGAGAAATGGGTGTCAACCAAAAGTGCATCACATTTCACAGTGCTCTTGGAATGATGCGCACCTTCTTGAACTTGAACGAGTCCACGATAGGAAGTGCGGCCACCACCGCGCGCTACTGACTTGGAAATAATTGTCGAAGATGTATATGGAGCTGCATGAACCATCTTCGCTCCAGCATCTTGATGTTGACCGGCTCCGGCAAAAGCGATCGAAAGTGTTTCGCCTTTTGAGTGTGGTCCGAGTAGAAATACCGCTGGATATTTCATCGTGACCTTTGAGCCGATATTTCCATCAATCCATTCCATTGTTGCACCCTCTGCACAGGTTGCTCGCTTTGTGACGAGGTTGTACACGTTGTTCGACCAATTTTGAATGGTTGTATAACGAACGCGAGCACCTTTCTTCACAATAATTTCTACAACGGCTGAGTGCAGTGAATCCGATTGAATAAATTGGGCGCAGTACAACCTTCAACATAGTGAATGTAGGAATCTTCATCGGCAATGATCAACGTTCTTTCAAATTGACCCATATTCTCGGTATTAATTCTGAAGTAGGCCTGAAGTGGAATATCAACGTGAACTCCTTTAGGCACATAAATAAAGGAGCCACCTGACCAAACAGCGGTATTTAACGCCGCAAATTTATTGTCACCCACTGGAATGACCGTTCCGAAATACTCTTTAAAAAGTTCAGGGTGGGTCTTAAGAGCAGTATCGGTATCGAGAAAGAGAACGCCTTGCTTCTCAAGATCTTCTCGAATGGAGTGGTAAACAACTTCGGATTCGTATTGCGCAGCTACACCTGAAACTAGTCTCTGCTTCTCTGCCTCTGGAATTCCGAGTCGGTCGTAAGTATTTTTGATTTCTTCCGGCAAGTCCTCCCATGTGGCAGCTTGCTTTTCGGTTGAACGAACAAAGTACTTAATGGTGTCAAAGAAGATACCCGACAAATCGGAGCCCCATGTCGGCATAGGCTTCTTCTCAAATAGTTTTAGCCCTTTGAGGCGCAGCTCCAACATCCATTCGGGTTCAGATTTCTTCATCGAAATATCGCGCACAACATCTTCATTGAGGCCGCGACGTGAATTTGTTCCGGCTGCATCGCTATCTGACCAGCCGTACTCGTACTTTCCAAGACCTTCGAGTTCTGGATGAGCTATTGTCATCAATTTCCTCCGTTGGTTGATGTCACTGAATGCAAAATGTTTGGCACATAAGTGGTGCAGACACCATCACCATGTGCAATCGTCGCTAAACGCTGTACGTGCGATCCAAGTACGCGAGAAAAAGCTTCAGTCTCGGCTTCGCAGAGTTGCGGAAATTTTGAAGCGACATGGGCAATTGGGCAGTGATGTTGACATAACTCTTGGCCGTGCGGACGCTCTTCAACGCTAGCGGCATATCCTTCGGCAGTTAAAAAATGTGCAAGAGCGTTTGCTCTATCTGCGGAATTTTTTGCACGAGAAATTATTGGTTTGAGATTTCTCTCTAACTCATCAGCTCTCGCTGCAGCGAATGCTTTGAGCGAGGCAGGACCTAATTGTTCAGCCATAAATGTCAGAGCAGATACAGCCAAGTCATCGTAAGAATGTTCGAATTTTTCTCGACCTCGATCTGTCATGACAAAGACTTTCGAAGGGCGACCTCTTCCACGACTCGATGAAAGTTTGGGTTCTCTCGCTTCAAGCAAACCATCGGCAACGAGGGCATCGAGATGGCGACGAATTCCAGCAGGGGTAAGACCTAACCGCTCTGAGAGAACGGTTGCGCTGGTCGGACCGTGTTCGAGGATCGAGCGCGCGACGAGATCCCGCGTGCGAGGGTCATCCACGCTCGTTTCGACGGCAAAAACACCCTTTTTCACAACAGAAGTGTGTCGTAATTACTACCCTTCCGCCAATCCAAATCACGGAAGAGCGCTCACGGGTTACTACGCTTACCACCGTGATCCCACGAGCAAAACGAGCGCTCTCCCCCATACTGGGAGTTCTCCTCGTTCTCCAAGCAGGGCTAGTTGTCTCGGGAGGGGCGGTCCGTCTCACAGGCTCAGGGTTGGGATGTCCTACCTGGCCGCGCTGTACAACTCGGTCCTACGTTCCGGTCCCCCACCAAGCTCAGGGCCAACTCCATGCCTGGATCGAATTCGGAAATCGCCTCATCAGTATCGCCCTTGTTCTTACTGCGCTACTGGCACTTATTTTGGTACTTCTGCTTAAACGTAAAGATATCCGTCCACTAGCGCTGGGTCAGGTATTGGGGATTTCCGCTCAAATTCCATTGGGCGGAATCACAGTCCTAACCCACTTAAATCCCGCTGCAGTCGCATCGCATTTCTTGCTCTCAATTATTCTCATTGCTGGTGCTACTTCGCTCTTTTCGCGAAGAAAGGAAAATATCGAAGAGAATTCCACTCCTCCTACGGATGAACCGCACCCGCTTCTACAAACCCTAGGACTTTGGGTGGTTTCGATAACTGCTCTCGTAATTATTTTCGGAACGGTTGTGACAGGTTCTGGACCAAATGCAGGTGATGCATCCGCGCCCAGATTCCACATTCATATCCATACCATCACACGAATCCATGCCGCATTTTCAATCGTGCTTCTAGCTCTGACGGTCGCTCTCTTCTTAATGTCGCCAAGCAAATCCATACTTCGCCGTAGAATTGCCATCTTCCTCGCGCTGTTAGTCGGACAAGGAGCGATTGGTTTCATTCAATTCAACCAAGGTTTTCCTGAACTTCTAGTCGGCACACACCTCTTTGGTGTAACACTTGTCTGGATTTCAGTTTGGCGAATTCATTTGGCAGTATCCGAAAGATCAATGAGAAAAGTACTCACGACGCGAGAGGCGATAAATTTATGAGTGGTGTGACCCAATCCTGGAGCGAACTTGATGACCAAGCCGTTGCTTATGCACGGGCACTTGCTATGGATGCAGTCCAGAAAGTTGGCAATGGCCACCCAGGAACTGCGATGGCACTCGCGCCAGTCGCCTACACACTTTTTCAACGCCACTTAGTACACGATCCATCGGATCCACATTGGCTCGGACGAGATCGATTCGTTCTTTCGTGTGGTCACTCATCACTCACTCTTTACACTCAACTTTTCTACAGTGGTTATGGGTTGGAGATGGAAGACCTCAAGAGTTTTCGAACCTGGGGATCAAAGACCCCTGGTCACCCCGAACACGGACACACGGCTGGAGTTGAAACAACGACGGGGCCTCTCGGTCAAGGTGTAGCAAATGGCGTTGGCATGGCGATGGCAGCTCGCTATGAGCGAGGTTTGCTTGATCCAGATGCGCCACAGGGTGAGAGTCTCTTTGATCATCAAATCTGGGTGCTCTGTTCTGATGGAGATTTGGAAGAAGGAGTTAGTGCAGAGGCATCCTCTCTTGCTGGCACTCAACAACTTGGATCACTCAATGTCATTTACGATGACAATCGAATTTCGATTGAAGGCGATACGCATGTTGCTTTCACTGAAGATGTCTCAGCAAGATATCGCGCCTATGGTTGGCGAGTTATTGAAATTCCAAGTCTGAGCGATGGAAATGTTGATCGAAACGCTCTCGAACTTGCGATTATTCAAGCGAAAGAGGAAGTAAATAAACCAACGTTCATTCGTTTGCACTCTGTTATTGCGTGGCCCGCACCTCACGCCCGTGGCACAGCAAAATCGCATGGTTCTGCGTTAGGTCAGAATGAAATTGCAGAGACAAAGAAAATTCTTGGTCTCAATCCTGAAGAATCCTTTGCACTCCCAGAGGAAATTCTCGCGCATGTGCGCAAAGTTAAAGAACGTGGAAGTAAATCCCACGATGAGTGGAATCAACGTTTCGAAAAGTGGGCGGCAAATAACGTAGAGAAAAGCGCTTTGCTCTACAGGCTGCGATCTAGAGAACTACCTTTGAATTGGGATGCCAACCTTCCAAC
Source organism: Actinomycetota bacterium (assembly GCA_037200085.1). Lineage (GTDB taxonomy): Bacteria > Actinomycetota > Actinomycetes > Nanopelagicales > Nanopelagicaceae > QYPT01. The sequence continues at coordinate 46,477 of JBBCHT010000005.1, read as the reverse complement.
ATTTGACGTTGGAAAAGAAATTGCAACGCGAAAGGCTTCTGGTGATGTCATTCAAGCTATCTCCCAAGTACTACCAGAATTTTGGGGGTGGTTCTGCGGATCTAGCTGATAGCAACAACACGACAATTGAAGGCGCACACTCTTTTCTCCCCTCAACTAGTGAAATGGTTGGAGCATCACCGTACGGTCGAGTCATTCACTTCGGAATTCGCGAACATGCCATGGGATCGATACTCAATGGAATTACTTTGCACGGACTCACTCGTGCTTATGGTGGAACCTTTCTCGTTTTCAGTGATTACATGCGGCCAGCAGTACGCCTCGCATCGCTCATGAAGCTTGGAGTGACCTTTGTATGGAGCCATGATTCCATTGGTTTAGGTGAAGATGGTCCAACTCATCAACCTGTCGAACATATTGCTGCGCTCAGAGCTATTCCTGGATTGGCTGTTACACGCCCGGCTGATGCAAACGAAGTTGTTGAAATTTGGAAGACAATTCTTCAACGCAATCAGCCAACAGCGATTCTCTTATCGCGGCAAAATCTGCCTGTCTTTTCTCCATCGTCTGAGGTATCACGAGGTGCATACATATTTAGAAAATCGAATGGAAGTGCACAAGCAATCCTCATTGCATCGGGTTCAGAACTCTCTCTCGCAGTAAATGCTGCTGAATCGTTGGAGAGTGAAGGAATACCAACCCAAGTGGTGAGCGCGCCATGCCTTGAATGGTTTGATGAGCAAACCCATCAGTATAAAGAGAGCGTGCTACCGCCTTCCATCAAAGTTCGAGTAAGTGTCGAAGCAGGCATTGCACAAGGTTGGCACAAGTACGTAGGCGATTCAGGAGCGACAATTTCACTGGAACATTTCGGTGCATCGGCATCAGCTCCCAAACTCTTTCAGGAATTCGGTTTTACAGTTGAAAACGTCGTGGACACTGTCAAAGGGCTACTCAAGTGATAGTCAATGACATCTCCCGAGCGGGAACATCAATTTGGCTTGATGATCTTTCACGAGCAAAACTGACTGAAAGTGGACCACATGGCTTGCCTTCCAGAATTGCTCGAGATGGAGTCGTGGGTGTTACAACAAATCCCAGTATTTTCAACTCTGCGATTTCCAAAGGAGCCGAATATGCGCCGGCAATCGCTGCACTACAAACCAAGTCTGCTGAAGAAGTTGTCGTTCAATTAACAACTGATGATGTGCGTAGCGCCTGCGACCTCTTTGAAGAGAGCTACAGAGAGAGCCAGGGTGTTGATGGCAAAGTGAGTATTGAAATTGATCCCCGACTTGCGAGGAATACTTACGAAAGTATTCGCGCAGGAAAACAACTCTGGAAAATTGTCGGCCGTCCAAATGCAATGATAAAAGTTCCGGCCACAATCGAAGGTTTGGAAGTAATTACAGAATTAATTTCACAAGGAATCAGCGTAAATGCAACCTTGATTTTCTCTGTTGAAAGATACCTAGAAGTTTTTCGTGCATTTACAAAAGGCTTAGAAATTAGAATTTCCAAAGGTGAAAGCGTTGCCGAAGTAACATCTGTTGCCTCTTTTTTTGTTAGTCGAATTGATACGGCGGTAGATGCTCAACTCAAGAAACTCGATACTCCGTTGGGCAAAGAGCTACTTGGAAAAGCTGCAATTGCCAATGCAGTTCTTGCCTATGAAGTATTTGAAAATGAGGGAAAAGAGCGATTTATGGCTGAAATTAGCAAGCCATGGAGCAAGGATTCAACGGCCGCTCTGGGCTTCGACCGGAGTTAAGGATCCCAATTACGATGACACGAGATATGTAGTGGAGCTCATTGCTCAGAACACAGTGAACACAATGCCCCAAGCAACTCTCGACGCCGTCATCGACCACGGAATTTTTCGCGGTGACACAGTGACAAATTCATATAAGGAAGCTCGCCAAGTTTTTGATTCACTTAGCGAAGTTTGGGATTTCTATTTCGGAAATTACAGATTTCCTTGAAAAGGATGGGGTTGAAAAGTTCGCATCTTCATGGAGTGAACTTCTTGCAACTGTTGAAAAGGCTTTGACGAAGTGATCGCTCTTCGAGGTCCGCTCACATCAAAAATCGATAAATTGGATCCTCGCTACTTAGCGCTGAACGTGGCAAGTAAAGCAATCAAGAGTAAAGATGCTTCACTCTGGGGCGAGACTGCCCGGGCAGAGGCGGAAAATCGTCTCAACTGGGTGGATTTGGCAGAGACGAGTCGCCTTCTTCTTCCTGATCTAGATGCACTTGCTGCCAAATTTCGTCACTGCACCGATGTCGTTCTCTGTGGAATGGGCGGATCTTCACTCGCTCCAGAAGTTATCGCCGCAACATTTAATAAAAAACTATTTGTCTTGGATAGCACTGATCCAAATTATTTGAAGCACGCCTTAAAGAGAGATTTAGCAAAAACTGTCGTAGTTGTCAGTTCAAAATCTGGATCGACTATAGAAACCTCCTCGCAAAGAGCACTCTTTGAACTCCACTTTCGCGAAGCAGGGTTAAATCCACGAGAGCAACATCGTCATCGTTACAGATCCTCAATCACCCCTTGATATTGCCGCACGCGAACAAGGTTTTCACGTTGTCAATGCAGACCCAAAAGTTGGCGGTCGATTTAGCGCGCTAACTGCTTTCGGATTGGTACCGAGCGCTCTTCTTGGAATTGATGTAACAACGCTTCTAGATAACGCTTCAGATCTCTATGCCGAACTCAGCGAGGAAAATTCGATAGCGGTCTCTATTGCTTACTTGATGACAACGCTCGCAGATCAATACTGCTCCTTCAGCGATTCACAATCTACAACTCCAGGACTTTCTGATTGGGTCGAACAACTTCTCGCTGAGTCAACAGGAAAAGATGGCAAAGGACGTTTGCCAATTGTCATTGAGAGAAACGATGCCTTTGTTGCTGGCGAAGTACTAAGAATTGCTTTCGGTGGTTCGAGTGATCTCGTTGTTGAAGGTGATTTGGGAGCCCAATTTCTCTTGTGGGAATGGATAGCAGCGCTCATTGGTTTCGCTCTCGAAATTGATCCATTCAATCAGCCCAATGTGACCGAAGCGAAAGAGAGGACTTCTTCCCTAATCCAAAAGTGGAACGGGCAAGTTGAAAAAATTGCCCCACGTGCAAGCGAAGGAAACGTGGAAATTTACGCCAATTCGGAAACAGTCTCAGAAGCAATTCGTTTAGTTCTCGATGCTGTTGCCTCTGATGGGTATATCGCCATCATGGCTTACCTAGATCGAATCGATGATCAAGAAATTGGAGAACTTCGAGCGCTATTGGCAGAGCGAGCAAATCGACCAGTAACTTTTGGATGGGGTCCGCGTTTTCTACATTCAACCGGTCAATTTCACAAAGGTGGACAACAAAATGGAGTCTTCCTACAAATTACTGGAGACACATCCGAAGATATTGATATCCCGGGAAAGAATTTTTCTTTTCACACTTTAATAACTGCTCAAGCTTTAGGTGATGGCGAGGCGTTAACTTCGAGGAATCTGCCTCTCGTTCGACTCCATCTCACAGATCGAAGAGAAGGTATCTCAGAGATTTTGGCAGCTGCTCGCGCAATCAATTAAAAGATTACAAACTACTTACTCGTCATCTCCACGTAATTTACGGAGCGCGTCTTCAAGAATTTTAAAACCTTCAGCGTCAGTGCGACGTTCCTTCACATAAGCAAGATGTGTCTTGTATGGCTCATTCTTTATAGGACTTGGAGGATTGGCTTTATCCCGGCCAGCTGGAAAACCGCATCGAGGGCAATCCCACTCGTCAGGAATGACAACTGTGGCATCTTCAGCAAAAGATGGACGTGTCTCGTGCCCATTGGAGCACCAGTATGAGATCTGAAAACGACCGATCGATTCGCCGCGCTCGGCCTCGCCCATAGGACCAGCACCGACACGACTTCCACGAATTGCGCTTCCGCCAGCCATATTTTCTCCTCAATCAGATAACGAGTACTGCAAACCTTGCCAACTACTGACTTACTTGAGAGCCAAACTCAGCGCTACGACGCCGCCAAACCAGAGGCCGCCCACGACAATGGTGATTCGATCAAGGTTTTTTTCAACGACAGAAGAGCCACCGTAGGTAGAGGAAACTCCGCCACCGAACAAATCTGAAAGTCCGCTTCCTTTTCCTTTGTGGAGCAGGACAAGGAGGATCATCAAAACGCTCGTGACCACGAGCAGAATCGAGAGAGCGAGTTTCATGGATACTCCTTACAAAGACCGAAATGAGGCTAGTGACGCGAGAGTCAAGGGATAAGGATACTTCAAACCTTGTAGAACTTCACAATTTTGGCGAATTCTTCAGGATCCAAGCTCGCTCCACCCACCAACGCGCCATCAACATCTGGTTGAGCCATGATCTCCACGACATTTGATGACTTTACTGATCCACCGTAAAGAATTCTCAGGCTCGAAGCAATCTCAGGAGTGGTGATCGCTTCAATCTCTTGGCGAATAGCAATCGCAACTTCCTGTGCATCCTCAGGAGTGGCAGTTTTTCCTGTGCCTATCGCCCAAACTGGTTCATAGGCAATGACGATTTTCTCAATCTCTGAATTCGAAAACTTTTCTAAGCCAGCATGTAACTGTCGAACAACATGCGAGACATGTGCTCCGGATTCGCGAACGCTTAACTCTTCACCGACACAAAAAATTGGAGTTATTCCGTGAGCAAGCGCGGCACGAATCTTTTTATTGATGAGCGAATCATCTTCATTGTGAATTGCTCGTCGCTCGCTGTGTCCAACGACAACAAATGAACAACCCAACTTTGCAAGCATTGATCCTGAAATATCTCCAGTAAAGGCTCCCCCACTTTCAGGCGATAAATCTTGAGCGCCGTAAGTCAGACGGAGACGATCTCCATCAACGAGAGTTTGGATTGAACGAATATCAGTAAATGGAGGCAAGATGGCAGCATCCACTGCATCGAAATCTTTGTCGTTCAAGCTGTAAGCAAGTTTCTGCGTAACTGCAATTGCCTCCAAATGATTGAGGTTCATCTTCCAATTGCCAGCCATTAATGGTTTACGCATATCTCGCTACTCCTATTTATCAGTTGTGTCAGATGTGAAGGTAAATAATTAATTGATATCTAGCGCTTCCAAACCTGGAAGTTCTTTTCCTTCGAGATACTCGAGGGAGGCGCCACCTCCCGTTGAAATATAACCGAACTGGTCGTCAGCAAAACCAAGAGAGCGAACAGCTGCGGCCGAATCTCCCCCACCGACGACAGAAATGCCTCTCACTTTAGTGAGCGCTTCAGCGATTGCTCGTGTTCCATTGGCAAAGGCAGGAAATTCAAATACTCCCATTGGTCCATTCCAAAAGACTGTTGTCGATTTCTCGATCGCCGCGGCAAAAACTCGTGAGGACTCTGGGCCAATATCCAACCCCAATTGATCTTTCGGGATTGCATCTGAACTAACAATCGTTGGCGTTGCATCTGCGGAAAAACTTGGTGCAACAACGATGTCACTTGGCAGATAGAGATCCACGCCTTTTGCTGCCGCTCGTGCAATCAAATCTTTCACTGTAGGAATTAAATCCGGTTCAACCATTGAATTTCCAATTTCTTTTCCCTGCGCAGCAAGGAAGGTAAAAACCATTCCCCCACCGATAGCGAGAAAATTAACTTTCTCTAGGAGATTGGAAATTACTCCGATCTTGTCCGAGACTTTTGCTCCGCCGAGTACGACTCCGTATGGTCTCTCTGGATTTACGGTCAACTTTTTCAACACATCGACTTCGGCAGAGACAAGAAATCCAGGCGCATGTGGAAGGAGGCGTGGAAGGTCAAAGACAGATGCATGCTTTCGATGCACCGCTCCAAATCCATCACCAACATAAGAATCAGAAAGTTTTGCCAACTCTTGGGCAAATGCTTTTCGCTCTGACTCCTCTTTACTTGTCTCGGCCGCGTTGAATCTGAGATTTTCCAAGAGTGAAATATCTCCTGGTTTCATTGCAAGGGCGTGGCTAACAAAAGCTGCATCGCCAAGAGATCCATTGAAATAAATTTCCTGACCGAGCAATTCACTTAATCTCTTTGCAACAGGAGCAAGTGAAAGTTCTGGTTTTACTTCACCTTTTGGCCGCCCTAAATGCGCTCCGATGACAATCGAGGCACCAGCTTCCAAGAGATACTTGATCGTCGGAAGAGAGGCACGAATTCGTCCATCATCGGTTATCGCGCCGCTTTTCAACGGCACATTGAGATCGCACCTGAGGAAGGTTCGCTTTCCCTGCACTTCGAGTGAAGCCAGCGAAGACATTAGAGAGTGCGACCTACAAGTTTGATGAGATCAACGAGACGGTTTGAGTATCCCCATTCATTGTCATACCAACCAACAACCTTGGCTGTTGTGCCAATAACTTTGGTAAGTCCAGAATCGAAAATACATGAAGAAGGATCTGTCACGATGTCAGATGAAACAATCGGATCTACCGTATAGCTCAAATAACCCTTGAGCGATCCTTCAGATGCCGCCTTCATCGCGGCATTGATATCGGCGGCCGATACTTCCTTCGCCAATTCAACAGTCAGATCGGTAACCGATCCAGTTGGCACCGGAACGCGAAGCGCATAACCATCAAGTTTTCCTTTGAGTTCTGGAAGTACCAAACTAATTGCTTTGGCTGCTCCAGTTGAGGTCGGAATAATATTGGTGGCGGCTGCACGTGCTCGTCGCAAATCTTTATGTGGGAAATCAAGAATTACTTGATCGTTGGTATAGGCATGAATCGTTGTCATCATGCCGCGAACGATTCCAAATTCATCATTGAGTACCTTCGCCATTGGCGCAAGACAGTTAGTTGTGCATGAAGCATTTGAAATGATGTGGTGGTTTGCACCGTCATACTTTTCATCGTTGACGCCCATGACGATTGTGATGTCTTCATCACTTGCCGGGGCAGAAATAATGACTTTCTTTGCACCCGCTGCAATGTGCTTCTTTGCATCTGCCGCCTTAGTGAAATGTCCTGTTGACTCTAGAACGACCTCTGCACCTACGGAGGCCCAAGGAAGTGCTGCAGGATCTCGCTCCGCAAAAACTTTGATTGTCTTTCCGCCGACTGTGATGGTGTCCTCAGTATGAGTAACTTCCAAGCCCAAGCGACCAAGGATTGAGTCGTATTTGAGAAGATGAGCCAAAGTGGCGTTATCCGTTAGGTCGTTAATTCCGACAATCTCGATATCTGGCGAAGTCAGCGCCGCACGAAAGAAATTTCGACCAATTCGACCAAATCCATTGATTCCAACAGCAGTCACGATAAACCTCGCTTAGTTACAGTTCCCATGTTCGTCGTCTGGGATAAATTTAATAGGGCGTGATCCACAGCGCTGGGGTTCGTGTAAAACCCTATCATTCACGCTCACTTTGCGATTGTTAACGATTTCACACCTTAGAGCGAACTTTTGACTAACCCAACATTTCTGGTGGAAGTCCCGCCTCTGTATCTGCAATTCCCAATTCTGCAGCGCGCTTATCTGCCATTGCAAGAAGACGCCTAATACGTCCTGCAATTGCATCTTTCGTCATCGGAGGCGATGCAAGTGAACCGAGCTCTTCCAAACTTGCCTGTCCATGATTGATACGCAAGTCACCAGCTTCTTTTAAATGTTCAGGAATATCTGATCCCAAAATCTCCATGGCGCGTTGCACTCGAGCAGATGCAGCAACTGCAGCGCGTGCCGATCTCCGAAGATTTGCATCATCGAAATTTGCGAGTCGATTTGCAGTCGCGCGAACTTCTCGACGCATTCGACGTTCTTCCCATGCAAGAACACTTTCGTGAGCGCCGAGTCTGGTGAGGAGTACTCCAATTGCATCACCGTCACGAATGACAACTCGATCTACTCCACGAACTTCTCTCGCTTTCGCGGAAATTCCTAGTCGCCGTGCTGCACCAACAAGTGCCAAAGCCGCTTCAGGGCCAGGACAGGTAATTTCAAGTGAAGAAGAACGTCCAGGTTCCGTTAACGATCCATGAGCAATAAAGGCGCCTCGCCATGCAGCTTCTGCATCGCAAATTGATGCAGAAACTACTTGTGGAGGTAGACCTCGCACTGGTCGCCCATTTGCATCGACGAGTCCTGTCTGTCGCGCAAGTGCATCTCCATCTTTAACGACTCGCACAACGTAGCGATTTCCTTTACGTAACCCACTTGAGGAAAGGACTGCTAAATCACTTTCATGTCCAAAGACATCTGCAATATCTTTTCTCAAGCGACGCGCACTTTGCGCTGCATCGAGTTCTACTTCAACCAAAATTTTTCCTGCAACAAGATGCAGTCCGCCAGCAAAACGAAGAAGAGCAGATACTTCAGCTTTTCGGCAACATGGTTTAGTGACCGATAGTCGGCTCAATTCATCTTTCACAGAGGAAGTCATTGCCATGCGCTTATCCAATCAGGCTATTGGTCATGATGTTGCCCAAAGTTTGAGTCAATTTTGTAATATCGTGATGAACAGTGGTCGGAGATTTCCGTAACTCCGCAACCAACAATGTCCCGCTCATTTCTTCTACTTGGTTCTGAAGATCGCGCAAAACTGTGGGATTTTTCACAACGCTTTCATCAGCAATGACGAAATCTGCCTTCATATCTGGGGCGTATTTGGCAATCAAACTCAGATGTTCTTTCGGCGAATAACCCGCGTACTCGTCCCCAGATGATTCTGATGAAGCATCAAGATTGAGAATAATGACTCGCTTTCCTTTGCTTGCAGAAAGTGCAGTGCGAAGTTCGGGAACCAATAGATGAGGCAATACTGATGAAATCCATGAACCAGGACCCATCGTTATCCAATCTGCTTGCGCTAACGCCTCAACTGCTTCTCGACGAGCAGGTGGATTTTCCGGAAGAAGTCGAAGGGATTCCAATTTTCCTTTCGTCGTTGCAACTTCTACTTGACCGCGAACAACGCGAATTCCTTCGGCGGTATTAAATGTTGCCTCAATATCGAGAGGCTCTGATGCCATGGGAAGTACTCGTCCCACTACTTTCAATAGCGATCCAACGCGATCGAGTCCCACAACGGGATCTGCTTCTCGATCCCACAACGCGGCAAGAAGTAGATTGCCAATTGCGTGTCCGTCGAGAACACCGTCGGTCGTGAAACGGTGTTGCATGATTTCAGCCCAACTTCGACCCCACTCGTCATCTGAACAGAGCGAAGCAAGTGCCATTCGCAAATCCCCTGGCGGCAAAATCGGAAACTCTTTGCGCAAACGTCCACTCGAACCGCCGTTATCGGCGACAGTCACAATCGCCGTGATGTTGGGAGTCAGAGAACGTAACGCGCTCAACGTTGCTGCTAAACCATGACCACCACCCAGGGCTACTACTTTTGGAAGTGCAACTGTTGAAGCCACTACTCACGCCCAATATCTCTATGTAACGCATGAGCGTCAACGATGGATGAATTCACATCCGAGTTCAGTTTCTCTGCAATGGCCTCAGCAATGGCAACGCTGCGATGTTTTCCACCTGTACATCCAACAGCGAGAGTCACATATTTCTTTCCTTCACGAAGATACCCAATAGTCATCTTCTCCAATAGCGCTACATACTCAGAGATGAATTCGCCGACGCCTTCTGAAGCGAGTACATGAGCTTTTACTTCGCTATCCAGACCATTTTGTGGACGAAGATTTGGTACCCAGTGCGGATTGGGAATGAAACGACAATCGAGAACTAAATCCGCATCAACAGGTAATCCGTATTTATAACCGAAAGAAAGTACGTTGATTCGAACACCTTGAGATTGTTCAGGAGCAAAAATTTCACCGATCTTCTTCTCCAGTTGGTGAACATTGAGATTGCTCGTATCGATCACGATATCTGCTCGAGAGCGAAGGTCTTCCAATTTAGTTCTTTCTCGCGCAATGCCATCCACGATTCGTTCACTGCCTTGAAGTGGATGCGGACGCCGAGTTGACTCAAATCTCTGAACGAGGGCTTGATCGGAAGCGTCGAGAAAGAGAAGACGGTGCGCCTTCTTCTCCACGATTAATTTCTGAAGCGATGAATTCAAATCATCAAAAAAACCGCCGCTTCGTACATCCACTACAACGGCCATCCTCAAAATCTGAGCTCCATCGGTGTACTCAATCAACTGCGGCAGAAGAGCTGAGGGAACGTTGTCAACGACATACCAACCGAGATCCTCTAAAGCATGAGCAACCGTGGAGCGACCGGCACCTGACATGCCAGTTAATATCACCGCTTCTCGAGGAGTACTCATTGCTTGGTCATCATCTCTTATCTGTCAAGAACCTCTCCCGTTTCTGCATCAAAGGCAGGTTCGACGCTTCGTGAGAGATTCTCCTTAATTATTTCAGCAATGACAGGTCCAATGCCGGGGATTAAGGCGATCTCAGAAACGCTTGCTTTTCTTGCAGCAGAGACTGATCCATATTTATTGAGAAGAGCAGCTTTGCGAATTTGACCAAGTTGAGGAATCTCATCAAGAAGAGATTCCAACATCAATCGAGAACGTCGCGAACGATGAAAAGTAATGGCGAATCTATGCGCTTCATCACGAATTCTTTGTAAAAGATAAAGTCCTTCACTCGTTCGAGGAAGAATTAGCGGATCGGATTCATGTGGAATCCACACCTCTTCCAATCTCTTTGCAAGTCCACAAAGGGCAATATTGGTCGAATCAGAATCGCGGAGCGCTTGAAATGCTGCGGCTACTTGAGGGGCTCCCCCATCCACAACAATGAGATGCGGTGGGTAGGAGAACTTTCCTCGTGCACCTCCACTCTCATGAACTTCTTTCCCGTCGACCAATTGTTCATTGAGAAGTCGTTTGATTCTTCGAGATATGACTTGATTGATAGCGCGAGTGTCATCCCAGGCAGTGTTCGTATCGATAATAAAACGTCTGTAATCCTTCTTCTTTGGCACACCATCTTCAAAAACGACCATCGATGCTACGACCGTTGTTCCCGAGATATTGGAGATATCAAAACATTCAATTCGCAGTGGTGGTTGTTCCAGGTTCAAAGCTGCTTGAATTTCCACCAACGCTTGTCCACTAATTGCGCTATTTGCTGATCTTTTATTAATAAATTGAATTAAGGCATATTGAGCATTCCGTTTTACCGTACCAAGAAGTTCAAATTTCTCGCCTCGTTGAGGGGTCTTCACTTCAACTTTTGATCCTTTGCGAAGAGTAAGCCACTGCTCCATCACTTCCACATTTTGAGGCAGTTCGTTGGTCAATACCTCAAAGGGAATTTCCTCGCTCGGACAATCTGAATATAACGATGCGAGAAGGGCGGAGATTTCATCCTCTTCTTCCAGAGATTGTTTATGCTCAATTAACCATGAACGAGAACCTTTAATTGAACCCTTTCGCACATTGAAAATCGAGACTGCTGCATGCAACCCATCTCGGAAAATGGCGATCACATCCGCGTTGAGATTATCTGGAAGAGAGGCATCTGATGATTCCTGTGCGCGCTCTACTGCCACCAGTTGATCGCGAATTTTTGCGGCCCTTTCGAACTCTTCATTCGTTGCTGCAACTTTCATTTCACTTTCAAGAGTTTCGGAAATATCACCTTGTCCTGCTTCCATAAATGAAACAAGTCTCTTTGCCAACTCCTTATGATCGGGTTGAGATATCCACTCAACACATGGTGCGGCACACTTTCCAATATCACCCAGCAAGCACTGACGTTTACTTCGTCGAGCTTTCTCGAAATTTGAATCTGAACATGACCGAACAGGGAAAACTTTTAACGCAACATCAAGAGTTTCACGCAGCGCCCAAGCGTGCGTATAAGGACCGAAGTACTTCACTCCAGGTCTTTTTTGTCGTCGCGTAATAAAAATTCGCGGAAACTCATCTTTAAGCGAGAGAGCAAGGTAGGGATAAGACTTATCGTCTCGGAACTGAACATTGTAGGGAGGGGCAAATTGTTTGATCCAAGAAAATTCAAGTTGCAACGCTTCTACTTCGGTATCGACGATGGTCCAATCCACTCGAACTGCGTGATGAACCATTCGATCTGTTCGCTCAAGTAAATTGCTTTGAAAGTAACTTGAAAGCCGTGACTTTAAGTTGAGCGCTTTTCCGACATAGAGCACCTTGTCGTTCTCGTCGAAGAATCGATAGACCCCGGGCAGTTGCGGCACATCGGAAGGACGGTACGAACTCGGTTCCGACACTACTTTTTCGCCTTACCTACCAGGCTCGATCGATTGGATGCGAGGATCTCGCCCAAATAGTGCCCCGTGTAACTCTTCTCATTGCGAGCAACCTCCTCTGGAGTACCTTCAGCGATGACTGTACCGCCTCGGAATCCGCCTTCTGGACCCATGTCAATCACCCAATCTGCAGATTTAATGACATCGAGATTGTGCTCGATAACAACAACTGTATTTCCTGTGTCAACTAAGCGGTTGAGAACGCCAAGCAACTTATTTACATCTTCGAAATGGAGTCCTGTGGTCGGTTCATCCAAAACGTAAATCGTTCGACCCGTAGAACGTCGTTGAAGTTCAGTCGCCAATTTCACTCGCTGAGCTTCACCACCAGATAGCGTCGGAGCAGATTGTCCTAAGCGCACATAGCCAAGACCGACGTCGCAAAGCGTTTTAAGGAAGCGAGAAATATTTGGTACTGCTTCAAAGAAATCTTTTGCGATTTCAATAGGCATATCTAGCACTTCTGCAATGGTCTTGCCTTTGAAATGAACTTCCAGAGTCTCTCTGTTATATCGAGCACCATGGCAAACTTCGCAAGGAACATAGACATCCGGCAAGAAGTTCATTTCAATGGTGATGGTTCCATCGCCTGCGCAATTTTCGCAGCGACCGCCTTTGACGTTAAATGAGAAACGTCCTTGCAAGTAACCTCGAATCTTCGCCTCCGTGGTCTCGGCAAAGAGCGCCCTAATTTTGTCGAAAACGCCGGTATATGTAGCGGGGTTTGATCGAGGAGTTCGACCAATCGGTGATTGATCGACATGAACGACTTTGTCGAGTAAGTCCACTCCCGTAACACTTCTATGTCGACCAGGTACCAATCGAGCTCCATTGAGTTTATTGGCCAACGTGGAATACAAAATGTCGTTGATGAGAGTCGATTTTCCAGAACCACTTACCCCTGTAACTGCAACAAAAACACCAAGTGGCACGACGACATCAATATCTTTGAGATTGTTTTCTTTCGCTCCCTTAATGACCAATCGTCGCTTTGGATCTATGGGGCGTCGTACATCTGGTATTTCAATAGCTCTTCTGCCAGATAAATAAGCACCGGTAATGGATCTCTCAGATTCAATGAGCGCTGCGTAATCACCAGAGACAACAACTTCTCCGCCATGTTCTCCAGCACCCGGGCCAATATCGACGATCCAATCGGCAGCTCGTATCGTCTCTTCATCATGCTCAACGACGATCAAAGTATTTCCAAGATCTCGTAGCCGAGTAAGTGTTTCGATCAATCGACGATTGTCACGTTGATGCAAACCGATACTGGGTTCATCAAGAACATAGAGCACTCCAACAAGTCCCGATCCAATTTGCGTCGCTAAGCGAATGCGTTGAGCTTCGCCACCAGAAAGCGTTGCGGCCGCTCGTTCTAAAGATAAGTAATCAAGTCCGACGTTCAGCAAGAAACCCAATCGTGCATGTACTTCCTTTAGTACACGTTCTGCAATTTTGCTTTCGCGATCGTTCAATTTGATGCCTAGTAAAAATTCAGCGCAATCCGCAATCGACAACTCGCAAATCTGAGAAATGTTTTTTTCTCCGATTGTTACTGCCAAAACTTCTGGTTTTAATCTCGCGCCTTTGCAGGTTGGGCAAGGTATCTCGCGCATATACGCTTCATATTTGTCACGACTGTAATCGCTATCAGTCTCTGAATGTCTCCGATGGATAAAGGGAACTACTCCTTCAAACCCTGTTGAATAGTTACGAGTTCTACCGTACCGATTCTTATACTTGACATGGACTTCATAGTCGAAACCATTGAGAATCGCATCCTTGGCTTTAGCCGAAATTCTCTTCCAAGGGACGTCTAGTGAAAAGGAAATTTCGCCAGAGAGCGCCTCAAGTAATCTCGTAAAATATTCGGAGGTTTGTCCCACTGACCACGGCGCGATTGCTCCTTCATTTATTGAAATCGAATCATCGGGAACAATGAGATCCATATCGACCTCTAACTTTGTTCCGATACCAGTACATGCTGGACAGGCACCAAATGGTGAATTGAAGGAGAAAGATCGAGGTTCGAGTTCTTCAAATGAGAGTTCGCAATCGTGACATGCTAAATGTTCGCTATAGGTTCTCTCCTTTTCTGCTCCTTTTGCATCAACAAAATCGAGTACAACAATTCCTTGCGCCAATTTGAGTGCAGTTTCAATGGAATCGGTTAATCTATTTTTCGAATCGCTCTTAGCAGTTAAGCGATCGACAATGACTTCAATGGTGTGTTTCTCTTGTTTCTTTAACTTCGGCGGCTCAGAAAGTTGGATTACTTCTCCATCAACTCTTGCCCGCGAATAACCTTGACCGAGAAGTTCTTGGAAGAGGTCGACAAATTCACCTTTACGTGCGCGCATAACTGGCGCCAAAACTTGAAACTTGGTCGTTGCTGGCATCGCAAGAATTTGATCGACAATTTGTTGTGGGCTTTGACGAGAAACAGCTTTGCCACAATTAGGGCAATGAGGACGACCAGCACGAGCAAAGAGCAAACGTAAATAATCATAAACTTCAGTAATGGTTCCAACCGTGGAACGTGGATTTCTATTGGTGGATTTCTGATCTATCGAAACCGCTGGCGAAAGTCCTTCAATAAAATCGACATCTGGTTTATCCATTTGTCCAAGAAATTGTCTGGCATAAGCCGAAAGTGATTCAACGTATCGGCGTTGTCCCTCGGCAAAGATCGTGTCAAAGGCCAAACTGGACTTTCCGGAACCGGAGAGTCCAGTAAAGACGACCAACGAATTTCTCGGCAATTCAATTGATACATCTCTTAAATTGTGTTCGCGAGCGCCTCGAACAACGAGTTGTTCTGCCATGTACTAAACCCCTGCCCGTTTCCATGTCACGTAATTCTCGTTTGAGATCTTTGATTTCATCTCTCAATCGAGCCGCCAATTCGAACTGCAACTCCTGAGCCGCGCTACGCATTTGATCGGTCAACGACTCGATGAGAGCCAATAGCTCCTGCCTTGGCATTGAAGCCAAGGATTTAGTGTGAACACCAATCGCTGGAGTCCGCGATCTTGTCGCATTGCGACCCGATGATGCGAGCAATTCATCAGTATCTTCACTCTCTCGATTAATGAGATCGGTAATATCTGCGATTTTCTTCCTCAAAGGTTGTGGATCTACTCCCCGTTCAAGGTTGTAGGCAACTTGCTTTGCACGGCGTCGATTAGTTTCATCAATCGCTTTCGTCATGGATTTCGTCATATTGTCTGCATACATATGGACTTCACCTGAAACATTTCTAGCAGCGCGTCCAATAGTTTGAATTAAGGAGGTTGCAGAGCGCAAAAAACCCTCCTTATCCGCATCCAAAATCGAAACGAGAGAAACTTCCGGAAGATCCAACCCTTCACGCAAGAGATTTATTCCAATCAAAACGTCATACTCACCCGTTCTCAATTCGCGCAAGAGTTCTACTCGTCGCAAAGTGTCGACCTCAGAATGTAAATACCGAACTCGTACTCCCCGCTCTTGAAGATAGTCAGTCAAATCCTCTGACATTTTTTTAGTAAGGGTCGTGACGAGAACACGCTCATTTCTCTCCGCTCGAATACCGATTTCATGGAGCAGATCATCAATCTGGCCCTTGATCGGTTTCACAACAATCTTTGGATCGACAAGTCCAGTCGGGCGAATTACTTGCTCGACAACGTCACCATCGACTTTGTTCAATTCATATGGTCCAGGCGTAGCTGAGAGATAAATCTTCTGCCCAACTCTTTCCAAAAATTCATCCCACCGAAGTGGGCGATTATCCATAGCGCTAGGAAGTCGGAATCCATGGTCAACGAGGGTTCGTTTACGTGAGGCGTCACCTTCGAACATCGCGCCAATCTGTGGAACAGTTACATGCGATTCATCAATAACAAGGAGAAAATCTTCTGGAAAGTAATCCAAAAGGCAGTTGGGGCCAGATCCAGCAGCTCGTCCATCAATATGGCGTGAGTAATTCTCGATTCCCGAACAAAATCCAAGTTGCTGCATCATTTCCACGTCGAACGTCGTTCTCATTCTCAGACGTTGTGCTTCAAGGAGTTTTCCTTGCCTTTCAAATGTTTCAAGTTGAGCAGCAAGTTCTGTTTCAATCTCCGAAATTGCCCTCTTCATAGTTTCTGGTCCTGCGGCGTAATGAGTCGCAGGGAAGATATACATCTCAGTTTCGTCGCGAACAATTTCTCCCGTTAAGGGGTGCAATGTAGTGATTCGTTCGATTTCATCTCCGAACATTTCGATTCGAAGCGCCAACTCCTCATACATAGGAATGATCTCAATTGTGTCGCCTCGTACTCTAAAAGTTCCACGTTCGAAAGCCATATCGTTTCGCTTATATTGAATCCCAACAAATTGTTTCAGCAGAGCATTTCGTTCGATCTCTTCGCCAACTCGCAGTCGCACCATTCGGTCGACATACTCTTGTGGAGTTCCAAGACCGTAAATACAAGAAACGGTGGCAACGACGATGACATCTCTGCGAGTCAATAATGAATTGGTTGCAGAGTGGCGAAGTCTCTCTACCTCTTCATTTACACTCGAATCTTTCTCAATGAATGTATCTGTTTGAGGAACATAAGCTTCAGGTTGGTAGTAGTCATAATATGAAACAAAATATTCCACTGCATTGTTGGGCATGAGTTCGCGAAACTCATTTGCCAGTTGGGCTGCGAGGGTTTTATTGGGAGCAATGACGAGAGTTGGTCTCTGCAATTGTTCAATAATCCAAGCAGTTGAAGCAGATTTTCCTGTACCAGTCGCACCAAGGAGAACTACATCTTGCTCACCGGAATTGATTCTGCGAACAATCTCCGAGATAGCTTCAGGTTGATCGCCGGCAGGAACATAGTCACTAATTACTTGAAATGGCTCAACTCGCCTTTGTACGTATGCGGCATAGAGAGCGATTTAATTTCTACCGTTACTTCTTTGGCAAGTTTCGCTGCACTTTTTTTACGAAGAGTCGAAAGTTTCGCTGCTTTCTCAACGAGCGCTAGAAACCTTCCATCAATTTCTGCTTGTAGCTCGTTGAGTCTTTCCTCTCCCCATCAAGATCTGCAATTGCATCCTCTACTAGATCAAACTTCTTTATGAGGTTAAGAATTTGCTCCTCTGTTTCACCTTCTTCTCCGAAATTTTTGAGAAGTACGGATAACTCTGCTCTGCGAGAAAGAGCTACCTCAAGTCTTGCCGGATCGATTCCAAGATCCTCGAGATAACGATGGATCGTTTGTGATGCGTCGGTCAATAGATAGAACGCTTCTGAAATAAGAGTCGATGTTTCAGCAATTGAAGAATCCAAGGCTTGAATTGAATCAAGATTGCGTTTCACTTGTGCAAGTTGGCGAATTGCACCGAGTTCTTCATTATCAAGGAGTCCGGCAGACTCACCAACTGCAATGCGCAAAGTCTCGACCGAACTCAGACGCGAAATTTCTTGAGTCAAAGTCTCGTATTCTCCAGGTTGTGGTTTTACCTTTCCAAATGCATCAGCAAAGGCGCGAAGTGATCGAATTTCTCTCTCACTCTCCGTTGAATTCTTACGCAACGAAGCGAGTTTCTTTTTTAACTCGTGATACTGATCGAATTCCAAAGAATATTCATGTACCGCTTTTGCAATATCGGCACCACCCAATCGATCGAGAATTTCTCGTTGTTTAGGCGCCTTGGTAATACTCGCACTTGCTGCCTGTCCGTGAATTTCAATCAGAGGTTCTGCCAAAGTAGATAAAAGGCTTGCAGGAACTGAAAGGTCCACCGGCTGCTGCACGGCTTCTACCATCGCTATTAAGAGTCCTACTCAAAATCAATTCGCCATCCTCAGTGACATCTCCATGTTCAAGTGCCGCTTTTGCCACCGCCTCGGAAATGCGAAATGTTGCACTCGCTGCCAGGCGATCTCTTCCTTGCCTAGTAGAGAACTATCTGCCTTTCCACCAAGTACTAGCGCGAGGGCGGTCAGCACCATTGTCTTTCCAGCACCCGTTTCACCAGTTAATACCGTGAAACCTTTATCGAGTTCTAACGTTGCATCTTCGATGACGCCAATATTTTTGATACTTATTTCTGTGAGAGTAGATAAATCACTCACCGCGCCAACCTTCAATAGGCAATTTAAATTTAGCAACTAAGCGGTCAGTGAAAAGAATTTCATTGAGATGGGCAAGACGAACAGTCTGCGAATCCTTCGACATTGTGACTCGATCGCTCTCCTTTAATAGAAATTTGCGACGAGAATCAGCGGACAAGAGCGCGTCACTAGATTCGATATCAATGACAACTTTGGAATCAGGAGAGACAACCATTGGCTTAGAGAAAAGTGCATGAGCCGAAATTGGAACCACGACAAATGCTTCAACCTCAGGCCAGACACAGGACCGCCCGCAGAAAATGCGTAAGCAGTAGATCCCGTAGGAGTTGAACAGATCAGCCCATCGCAGCCCCAGCGCGGAAAGTGGGCGGTGATCAATCTGAACAAAGAGTTCGACCATCGTTGTTTCACTTCGTTCGATTGTCACTTCGTTGAGCGCCCAACCGGAAGAAATCTCTTCACCTGCTCGTTCAACTGAGTAGGCAAGAACTAAACGATCATCAATGATGTAAGCCTTAGTTCTAATTGCCTCTGCCAACTCTTCGATACTGGGCTTATCAACTTCGGCCAAGAATCCAACTCGCCCTAAATTCACGCCCAGCAGTGGAATATCACTCCCACGAACGGTCTCGGCCGCTCGAAGCATCGTGCCGTCTCCGCCAAGAACAACAACTAGTTCGACTTTTTGAGCGAGTGAATCGGTGGCTGGTTGTACCCCTGGAATCTGAGCATCATCATTTGCAAATACTTGGAAATCCGCGGGCAATGAGCAAGTCGGACAATTTGATTGCGGCTTCTTTGGCATCGCTTCGATTAGCGTTGACGATGAGAAGTAGAGAACGCGAAGCCACTACTGAGGTCCTATCGCAATTGCCCGATCAAGTGCCGCTTCATCAATTTCACCAGCGCCACGACGCAACCAAAGGAAATATTCAACATTTCCTGCTGGGCCTGGAAGTGGACTTGCGGCTATTCCCAAAGTTCCAAGTCCAACGTCGTAGGCAGATTCGGCAACATCAAGTACGGCAGATTTTCTAAGTTCTGGATCTCGAACTACTCCGCCAGCACCTAATTTATTTCTACCAACTTCAAATTGTGGCTTAACCATAAGCACATAATCGGCTTCAGGCTTTGAAACTGCAGCTAGCGCAGGCAGAACAAGAGTAAGAGAAATAAAGGAGAGATCTGCAACTACCAAATCAATCGGATCACCAACCATCTCCCCCGTCAGGTGGCGAATGTTGGTTCGATCTAGGACTATTACTCGGGGATCTTGTCGTAACTCCCCATGCAAGTTGGCCGTACCCGACATCGACCGCAACGATCTGTGCCGCTCCTCTACGAAGAAGAACATCGGTAAAACCTCCCGTCGATGCACCAGCATCCAGGCAGCGTTTTCCTGCAACGACGATCTCTGAAAATACATCCAGCGCTCCTGCGAGCTTGTGTCCCCCACGAGAAACAAAATCGTCACGAGTACCTCGCATGACGATCGAAGTCTCTGCATCAACTTGAGTTGCTGGTTTTGACGCTGGGATTCCTGAAACTAAAACCGAACGAGATTCAATTAAGTCGGCAGCTTGCTCGCGCGATCGTGCCAACCCTCGTCGAACGAGTTCGGCATCGAGGCGAGTTTTCATGTGCTTCTCTAGAGTCCGTCGATGGAAGAGAGCGCGCTTTCAAGGTTGCGATGAAGTCTCTCGTATCGATCACCATGCTCAGAAATCGGAAGTTCATCAATCTCCGTCAAAGCAACTTTGACATCCTCAAGAAATTTATCTGTGTCATCTACGTTCATGACTTCTTACTTCCTGTTGCCTTTTTCTTCACAGGAGCTTTAGCAACTTTCTTCACTGAACGCTTCTTCGGTGCGGCAGGTTTACTAGTTGCTTTCTTCGTTGCCTTCTTTGCCGGGTCTTCGCTGCGCTCTTTGCCACTTTTTTCACCGGCAATTTTTTACCTTGAAGAGCATAAACTTCCTTTTTAAGCGCATCGAATTCCTCGCGCTTAATGAAACCCATCTTTTTTAACGGCGCTCTGAACTTCTTCTTCAATCTTTGTCTTTATGCTCTCACCGCTTTCGCGAAGCCAGGTATTGAGTGAGGAGGCAATCTCTGTCGCACTCTTCTCACCATCGGTCAATTTTGAAAAGTAGCTTTTCACATTGCCGAATATATCGTTCGCCATTTTCAATCCATTCTCTGAATTCACTCATCTACGTACTCAACCCCGCAACTATATTCTAGAAATATCAATTGCCTCGATTTGCCAACGACTAGCAACACCTTGCGCGCCTTGCCAGAAACGACGGTGTACGGATCCAGATATTTCTATCCATTCATTTTCTTTGAGTGAAAGCCCTTTCTTGCGCGATTTCGCGCTCCATGCACCAATATCGAGGGTGTCAACACCTTCTCGAGAGGCTCTCGACACTACAATTCTGAATTCGACAACACGATCTCCACTCGGTAATTCCTTTTCAGTTGGAACTCCGCTCACGCGTCCACGCAATAGCAATTCGTTCAACGAGAAATCTTCTTCAACGTTTTGTGGTGTTGCTTTCTTCGCCTTGACACTTTTCTCTGCAACTGCCATTTTCTCTTCCGCCCATCGCTAGCACTGCGCGTGATCTACGCGGGGCAAGAATCTCCAAGGGTTCCGACAGTCAACTGGCGTTTTCAATCCTGTTGTGGATTGAATTAATTCAACCCTCGCCGCTTTAGAAGAGGTTCGATAGTTGCATCACGTCCTCTGAAATTACGAAACATTTGCATGGAATCAATAGAACCGCCACGACTCAATAGCTCTTCGCGAAAATGATCGCCATTGGCGCGTGTCAATCCGCCATTTTCTTTGAACCAATCAACGAACGTCGGCGTCAAGTACCTCACTCCAGATATATCCGTAATATCCAGCCGAATATCCACCGTCGAATATATGTGAGAAATAAGTTGAGCGATATCGAACTGGTACAGGTGCATACTCAAGACCGTACTCGCGAATCGCTTCGGCCTCGAAGGCGACGACATCGGTCACAACATCCGTGGCGGAGAGTGAGTGCCAAGCCAAATCAAGAATCGCCGCCGCAAGATAACTCGTAGTGGAATGCCCCTTATTAAAGGTTGAGGCGGCGTCTAGATTGTCGATCCATTCTTGAGGAAGTCGCTCTCAGTGATGTTGTGGCGCGCATAGTTCTCAACAACTTCTGGCCAGAGCATCCACATCTCATTTACTTGAGAAGGAAATTCAACAAAGTCTCGTTCAACATTTGTTCCCGACAGACGTGGGTACTTAACTTTTGAAAATAGTCCATGCAGTGCGTGCCCAAATTCATGAAAGAGCGTTTGTGTTTCATCGAAGGTCAATAACGCTGGTTCGCCAATAGGGGGCTTTGGAATATTCAAGTTATTAATCACAACTGGCAATTGATTAAGTAGAAAATTTTGATCAACAAAGTTATCCATCCAGGCGCCCCCGCGCTTTGAATCACGCGTGAAGAAGTCGCCGATAAATAGACCTAGTGGTGATCCATCAGCGTTAAAAACTTCAAACGCTCTCGCATCTGGATGATAGGTAATGAGATCGGGGCGCTCCTTAAAGGTGATACCAAAGAGTTTGGTTGCAGCGAAGAAGGCACCATCACGCAGAACGCGTTTCAAGTTCAAAATAAGGACGCATTGCAGTGGTATCAATGTTGTACTTCTCTAAACGCACTTGCTCCGAATAAAGATCCCAGTCCCAACTTTCTAACGCGAAATCTTGACCATCACTGACAATTGCATTTGTTGCAAATCGGAACCCTCGGCCCGTGCATTTCGCACCGCAGCAGGCGCAATTTGTCGCAACATTTTGTGTACGTTATCTGATGTTTTGCTGTTTGCTTTTGAATTACGTATTCCGAATGAGAGCGAAGACCAAATAACTTGGCTCGCTCTGCACGAATCTTTACCATCTCAAGCAGCACCGCTTTATTATCATTTTCGTTATCACGATTACTCTTAGATAACGATGCTTCCATAATGCGTTCACGCAAATCTCTGTTGCGCGATGAAGCAAGCAAAGGATTACCGGTTGAAATTAACCGCGCCTATCAACCAAGCGTTAGTAAGGCCTCGATCGGCAGCAGCACTGGCTGCCGCCGCAACCTCATTCGCACTCAAACCATGCAATTGTGTGATGTCATCAACAACCACTGCAAGTCGTTCGTATCGGCTATTACATTCTTAGAAAACTGCGTCTGCAACTTTGAGAGTTTCTCATTAAACCCTTTTAACTTCTCGCGCTCGTTTTCAGTTAAATGAGCCCCCCGCATAAACAAAATCTTCATAATAAAGTTCCAACAAACGCAGATCTTCGCTTCCCAAATTGAGCGATGCACGATTTCCAGATAATTGCTTCACTCTTGCGAACAAAGCAGGATTGAGGCGAATTGCATCTCTATGCGCTGCAAGTTTTGGTGCAATCTCTTCTTCAATTGCATCTACCGCATCATTGGTATCACTAGATGAGTTGTTATTTAAAACAAAAAGCATGCGATTAAAAGCTGCCCACTTCGTTCTAGAGCAACAATAGTGTTCTCGAAATTGGTTTCAGATTCATTAATAATCTCGGCGATCTCAACGAGTTGCGCTTCAGCGCCCGCATAAAATGCTTCGAGATAATGCTCTTCACGAATCGCTGCAAAAGGCGGCAGTTCGTATTCAAGGGTGCTGCGTTGCGCAAATGGATTCTTCTCGCTGAATGTCATTTGTAGAGTCTAGAAGCAAAACTCAAATTGAGCGGTCAGGAAGATAACTCATTAGAGCCACTTCCAATTCTTGACCGAGTGCGAAAAGAGGTACCGTCAACAGAATCGAGTGCGGCAACAATGAGGTCACGATAATCATCAAACATCAACCCAGCGTTCTTCGTTGCAAGAGCGACCAGTGGTTTCCCAGGAAAAGAACTAGTAAATCAAGAATAGTAGTTACGCTTTCAACTTTCGATTTTTCTTCTTCTAAAATATCCGTTGGCGAAATTGGCCAACTACTTTGATCAAAGATTCCACGCATTTCTCCTGGCAATTCATCAATCAACTTTTGCTCATTGGTGATTTTATGAATCAAAGTTGCCATCAAAGGTTTTATGCGATTCTTCCATCTCTCAATTATCACGTGATTTCGAATAGTTCCAGTCACGCTACTCAAAAGTTCATCTTATAGTTACTCTCCTCAAAAATCTTTCCTTTGTATTTTGCTATTGCTGAAACAACATTTGGTAAACAAAATAAACTTTCAACCTCGTGGAACGGCAGTAAATGAATCGCAGAACTGCAAGATTCTCGATATGAATCTGAGTGAAAGTCTCCGTCAATAATTCCGACGGCGGACAAAGATTGGGTTATGCCTGACTTCATTAATGCATCTGCGCATCGGACAACCATATTGCAACTGCCTACGCTTCTGACAACAGTCCCATTACCCTTTAAACCAAGCATCATAAAAAGCATTATCTAAACTATTCGCAGTTCCTTCAGTAAAAATTACTCTTGATGCGTAAAATGAAAGAGAAGCCGATCCTAGTAAAATCTCTGCAATATCACTCGGCAGATCAACTTCCAACGGCAATATTTTTAAACCACTATTTGGATTAGCTAATGCATACTGAACATTTGACCTTGAAAGTGCAAAAGAAAGATCGTGTGTGACGTATACAAAACGAATGTCTGGTCGTTCCCCCTCCAAACATCCCAAAGCCGTATGGCGAGAAGGGTGTGCAAGTGAGTTTCCGGTTCATCAACAACAAGTATGCAAGGTGAAGCGCTAAAAATATAACTAGCCAGATATAAAACAGCCTTCTCACCATCACTCATTTGATTGCAAGATATTCAACAGAAGTAGTCGGATCGACCGAGCTACTTACTTTCACTTTCCAGTCTTCCAAACGTAACTCACGACCAGGAAAAATATTCGCCCACGCTTTCACAACTTTTCTTAATGTTGTTGGCTCTGGTTCTGGTGTTGCATGGTTTAGTGAAAAATCACGCAAAAATTTCATTGCTTTACTTCTGCCTCTTGTGCGAGTAGTTGAGATATCAAGAGATCAAAATCTGACGATTGATTCCAATAATTGGCTCTGTACTGCGCCTGTTGAGACGTAAGATTACTTTTCGCATCATCTACGCTCATAACTGGCACCGTAGAGGAAATCCCGGTATTTCTAAGGGCATTCACAAAATTAACCGGCGTTCCATCATTTGTTTTTATTTGCCGAGTCCACTTTGTCTTACCAGAACCATTTGGGCCAATGACAACTACAGGATTTTTTCCGCCTAACTTCTCACCATTAGGGAAGACAATTTCATAATCCATACAATATTTTCTCATGATTCCACTTGTACGTCCATTGAAAAGACAGGTGAATAACTACAAATATCAGTCTGATCAAAATTCAGCAGATGGAATTAAGAGAGCTAAGGAAATTCTTCTAACTATATGAAAAACTGTTTCGCAAAGAAACGTGCAAAAGATAATCAGCTTAAAGAATGATCCCCGTCGGCACTTCAAATTTCAATGCCATCTTTATACCAAATTAACATCGGAAACTTAATTTATTAAAAGAGATAAATAATCCATAGTCATACCTATAGTCACCGTTTGATTTTGTGAATTCCTTCAGTTTAACTTCGTCACATTCGGAGCTTTCTCCGTTTAATTTTACCTCGATTACAAGCAAGTTTTTTAGATCGTGACCCGAAGATGGATAACAATATCTGGATAAACACGCTCCTGTTTTTTATCATGACATTCTCTTGGCAATATCTTCGTTAGTATGCCATGCCTGTTGTATTCGCAATCAACATGAAAGGACGAAAAGTGTGGCTGCAAATATTCACCTAACTTGTGCGTGACGCTTCGCTCATTTGCATCGTGCTCAAACAAAAAGAGTCATTCTTAATAAGTTGAAGGAGCGCCGCTTCCACACGGATTTTGATATCAACTAGAGTAATTATGTAATTCATCACTCCGCTTCTCTCCGCAAATGCAAAACGGTGCGTTGCTCTTCCGTTTAATTCGAATCATTCCTGACTCATGATAATCAGACGCTCATTGTTCGTCACTATTGATCGAAAAACCCGCACATGAAAAATAGCCAGGAAAATTAGAGAGTGGTTCCACGGAAATCAAGAATCTTTTGACATATTCCTGCATGTCAGAATGCGCGCTCCACAGCATCGGTATCGCCATCACGATCAAGTTCGGCACACTTTGCAAACCATTCGCGAGCTTCTTCTTTACGTCCTGCAGCATCCAACCGCATCGGCGTAGGCATATCTCAATCGAACTGACCAATCTGCATTCTCTGTTTTTAGTTCACGACACGTAAGAGTTATGACTGCAGCATCGAGTTGATTCAAATCTCGTCGCGCACCAGCGGCAACGATGCGCATTTCAATTTCTTCCGCCTTTTCTAACTTTGCAACTTCCGGCGAGCCAGCCATCTCGAGCGCTTTCTCTGGTCTCCCAAGGCCGCGCTCACAATCTGCCATCACTGGCCAAATAGAAACATCCCCCGAAATTCGGTGTGCTGCTCGCAGCTCGCGAAGTGCAACTTCATATTTTCCTGCACGGTATGCGGCATAGCCCGCCGATTCGCGAACAACGGCAAGACGTCCTGCATGATGTGCAGCAGCCATTCCATGTAGATATGCGCGCTCTGGATCTGAATCAATAAAAATTCCAACGCACACTAAATGTCGTGCTACAACTTTTGCATTATCTGCAGAGAGTGAAAGCAGCTCTGCATGAGCTGACTTCTCTAACTCTTCACCCGTAACTTCATCTGGAATAACGGGTTCAACAATTCGTGACGAAAACGAGTTGGATCACTTGATCGACCCATTGGAGTACGCGGTGAAAACTGAACGACTTGAAGAACCTTCCGCCAGTTCGTGGCGCTCCTGCACGCGAAGGACTTCCGCCTCTATCTCGGTTGGAAGACGGGCGATCACTCGATCCGCTAGAACTACTTTGTGGACGCGATGAAGACGGTCTGCTAGATGATGATCGATCCGATGATGGTCGACTTGAAGATGGCCTTCCAGAAGAAGGTCGCGATGCACCGCCAGATGAATTGCGTGAAGGCGGGCGTTTCGATTCCATCTCTAATCTCCATCCGAATAACGCACATATGTTGTTACAAATAAATTGATGGACATAACAATAAATAGAAAAAGGGGCGCTTAGTTAAAAGCGCCCCTCTCTATAAAGGATGTTCGGCAACGTTCTACTCTCCCACAGAGGTCACCCGTGCAGTACCATCGACGCTGTGAGGCTTAACTTCCGGGTTCGGAATGGAGCCGGGTGTTTCCCTCACGCTATGGTCGCCGAAACTCTATTGAGATATCAATCATTTGGTTCTCGACCGTATCTCGAGAACCACACAGTGACGCGTAGCAGCTTTGTAGTTAAATCCTCGGCCCTATTAGTACCGGTCAGCTCCAAGGCTCGCGCCTCTTCCACTTCCGGCCTATCAACCCAGTCGTCTAGCTGGGGGCCTTACCCGGTAAACCGGTGGGAAACCTTATCTTGAAGCGAGCTTCCCGCTTAGATGCTTTCAGCGGTTATCCCTTCCGAACGTAGCTAATCGGCGGTGCTCTTGGCAGAACAACCGACACACCAGAGGTTCGTCCGTCCCGGTCCTCTCGTACTAGGGACAGCCCTTCTCAAGTTTCCTGCGCGCACAGAAGATAGGGACCGAACTGTCTCACGACGTTCTGAACCCAGCTCGCGTGCCTCTTTAATGGGCGAACAGCCCAACCCTTGGGACTACTCCAGCCCCAGGATGAGACGAGCCGACATCGAGGGTGCCAAACCTTGCCGTCGATATGGACTCTTGGGCAAGATCAGCCTGTTATCCCCGGGTACCTTTTATCCGTTGAGCGACGGCGCTTCCACAAGCCACCGCCGGATCACTAGTTCCTGCTTTCGCACCTGCTCGACATGTCTGTCTCACAGTTAAGCTCCCTTGTGCACTTACACTCGACACCTGATTACCAACCAGGTTGAGGGAACCTTTGAGCGCCTCCGTTACTTTTAGGAGGCGACCGCCCCAGTCAAACTACCCACCAGACACTGTCCCTGATCCGGATTACGGACCGAGGTTAGAAGTTCAAAACGATCAGAGTGGTATTTTCAACGATGACTCCACAAACACTGGCGTGCCCGCTTCACAGTCTCCCACCTATGCTACACAAACCGTTCCGAACACCAATATCAAGATATAGTAAAGGTCCCGGGGTCTTTCCGTCTTTCTGCGCGTAACGAGCATCTTTACTCGTAATGCAATTTCGCCGAGTTCACGGATGAGACAGCGCTCAAGTCGTTACGCCATTCGTGCAGGTCGGAACTTACCCGACAAGGAATTTCGCTACCTTAGGGATGGTTATAGTTACCACCGCCGTTTACTGGGGCTTAAGTTCTCAGCTTCGACCTTGCGGTCTAACCAGTCCCCTTAACCTTCCAGCACCGGGGCAGGCGTCAGTCCGTATACATCGTTTTGCAACTTCGCACGGACCTGTGTTTTTGGGTAAACAGTCGCTGAGCCTGGTCTCTGCGGCCTTCTAACGCTTCGGGAGGTAAACTCCTACACGCCAAAGGGCCCCCCTTCTCCCGAAGTTACGGGGGCATTTTGCCGAGTTCCTTATCCATGATTCTCTCGATCGCCTTGGTATTCTCTACCTGACCACCTGAGTCGGTTTCGGGTACGGGCCGCTATAATCTCGCTAGATGCTTTTCTCGACAGCATAGGATCATCCACTTCGCCATTCGGCTCGGCATCAGGTCTCAGAGTATGTGAGATGCGGATTTGCCTACATCTCTCCTACACCCTTACCCCGGGACAACCATCGCCCGGGTTGGACTGCCTTCCTGTGTCACACCATTGCTTAACTACTACCACACCGGTTCGGGCGCTCCACCAGATCGACAAAAGCCGATCCAGCTTCAGACCCTTAGCATTAGTGGATTCGTTATGGGCGATTTAAAGCGGGTACGGGAATATCAACCCGTTGTCCATCGACTACGCCTGACGGCCTCGCCTTAGGTCCCGACTTACCCTGGGCGGATTAGCCTGGCCCAGGAACCCTTGGTCTTTCGGCGGTTGGGTTTCTCACCCAACTCTCGCTACTCATGTCTACATTCTCACTCGTGTGACTTCCACGGCTGGATTCCTCCGCCGCTTCACCAGTCACACGACGCTCCCCTACCCATCCACACTCCTGGACCTTACGGCCGGGATAGTGCGTGAATGATAGAACGTCGGTGGTGTGCTTGAGCCCCGTTACATTGTCGGCGCGAAATCACTTGACCAGTGAGCTTTACGCACTCTTTTAAGGGTGGCTGCTTCTAAGCCAACCTCCTGGTTGTCTATGCGACTTCACATCCTTTTCCACTTAGCACACGCTTTGGGACCTTAGTTGCTATTCTGGGTTGTTTCCCTCTCGACGACGAAGCTTATCCCCCGCCGTCTCACTGCTGCGCTCTCACTTACCGGGCATTCGGAGTTTGGCTGATGTTGGTAAGCTTGTAGGCCCCCTCGACCATCCAGTAGCTCTACCTCCGGCAAGAAACACGCAACGCTGCACCTAAATGCATTTCGGGGAGAACCAGCTATCACGAAGTTTGATTGCCTTTCACCCCTACACACAGCTCATCCCCTAATTTTTCAACATTAGTGGGTTCGGTCCTCCACGCGGTCTTACCCGCGCTTCAACCTGGCCATGCGTAGATCACCTCGCTTCGGGTCTAGATCATGCGACTCATTCGCCCTATTCAGACTCGCTTTCGCTACGGCTTCCCCTCGACGGGTTAACCCTCGCCACATGACACTAACTCGTAGACTCATTCTTCAAAAGGCACGCAGTCACAACTTACGTCGCTCCTACGGCTTGTATGCACACGGTTTCAGAATCTATTTCACTCCCCTTGCGGGGTTCTTTTCACCTTTCCCTCACGGTACTAGTCCGCTATCGGTCACCAGAGAGTATTTAGGCTTAGCGGGTGGGTCCCGCCAGATTCATGCCGAATTCCTCGAGTTCGGCATTACTTGGGATACCAGTTATGAGTTAATCGCGTTTCGACTACGGGGGGTCTCACCCTCTATGCCGGACTTTCCCACGTCCTTCATCTACGCCATTAATTTTTTGACTCATCTGAATGAACGGCAGTCCATTCCAACTGGTCCCACGACCCCGATACTGCAACGCCTGCCGGCTTGGCACAGTATCGGTTTAGCCTGATCCGCTTTCGCTCGCCACTACTAACGGAATCACGGTTGTTTTCTCCTCCTGTGGGTACTGAGATGTTTCACTTCCCCACGTTCCCTTTATCTGCCCTTATTGTGTTCAGGCAGAAATACAAGAAGACATGACTCTTGTTGGGTTTCCCCATTCGGAAATCCTCGGATCACAGCTCGGTTGACAGCTCCCCGAGGCTTATCGCAGCCTCCTACGTCCTTCATCGGCTTCTGGTGCCAAGGCATCCGCCATGTGCACTTAATAATTTGACCACAAAGATGCTCGCGTCCACTGTGTAGTTCTCAAAATACGGGCGGTACTCAGTATGCCGCGGCCACCTCCACCTTTTCTGGTCGATCCGATAAATCGGATCTCCGGAAATGATTTGGTTTGACCTGCTTACTAAGTCCAGAAGGTGCGGCGCTAGCCGTCCCCTCAGGACCCAACAACGTGCTAGTTAATCTCTCAAATAAGAGCTCGTTCCACTCTTAATAGCCCACCACATAAATGTGACAGGTTTTCAGTTGTACTGGAGGTAATCGATTAAATAAACCTAAGTCAATGCTCCACGTAAGACGCGCTAAATAAAATTCAGCTTTTGCGCTTACATCTAAGGAACTCCTTAGAAAGGAGGTGATCCAGCCGCACCTTCCGGTACGGCTACCTTGTTACGACTTCGTCCCAATCACCGATCCCACCTTCGGCAGCTCCCTCCTTGCGGTTGGGCCACTGACTTCGGGTGTTACCGACTTTCGTGACGTGACGGGCGGTGTGTACAAGCCCCGGGAACGTATTCACCGCAGCGTTGCTGATCTGCGATTACTAGCAACTCCGACTTCATGGGGTCGAGTTGCAGACCCCAATCCGAACTGAGACTGGCTTTTTGGGATTCGCTCCACTTTGCAGTATTGCAGCCCTTTGTACCAGCCATTGTAGCATGCGTGCAGCCCAAGACATAAGGGGCATGATGATTTGACGTCATCCCCACCTTCCCTCCGAGTTGACCCCGGCAGTCTCCTGTGAGTCCCAACTAAATGCTGGCAACACAGAACGAGGGGTTGCGCTCGTTGCGGGACTTAACCCAACATCTCACGACACGAGCTGACGACAACCATGCACCACCTGTATACCGACCTTTTACAGCTATGACATCTCTGCCATATTCCGGTATGTCAAGCCTTGGTAAGGTTCTTCGCGTTGCGTCGAATTAAGCCGCATGCTCCCGCTGCTTGTGCGGGGCCCCGTCAATTCCTTTGAGTTTTAATCTTGCGATCGTACTCCCCCAGGCGGGGCACTTAATGCGTTAGCTGCGTCGCAGAAACCGTGGAAGGTTCCCACAACTAGTGCCCACCGTTTACGGCGTGGACTACCAGGGTATCTAATCCTGTTCGCTCCCCACGCTTTCGCTCCTCAGTGTCAGTAATTGGCCCAGAGACCTGCCTTCGCCATTGGTGTTCCTCCTGATATCTGCGCATTCCACCGCTACACCAGGAATTCCAGTCTCCCCTACCACACTCTAGATCGCCCGTATCGAATGCAGGTCTGGGGTTGAGCCCCAGATTTTCACATCCGACGTAACGAACCACCTACGAGCTCTTTACGCCCAATAATTCCGGACAACGCTTGCACCCTATGTATTACCGCGGCTGCTGGCACATAGTTAGCCGGTGCTTCTTCTGCAGGTACCGTCACTTTCGCTTCTTCCCTGCTGAAAGCGGTTTACAACCCGAAGGCCTTCATCCCGCACGCGGCGTCGCTGGG
Source organism: Actinomycetota bacterium (assembly GCA_037200085.1). Classification (GTDB taxonomy): domain Bacteria; phylum Actinomycetota; class Actinomycetes; order Nanopelagicales; family Nanopelagicaceae; genus QYPT01. Next base: position 15,082 of record JBBCHT010000005.1, on the reverse strand, counting down.
TCAGAGTTTCCTCCATTGCCCCAATATTCCCCACTGCTGCCTCCCGTAGGAGTCTGGGCCGTGTCTCAGTCCCAGTGTGGCCGGTCGCCCTCTCAGGCCGGCTACCCGTCGTCGCCTTGGTGAGCCATTACCTCACCAACAAGCTGATAGGCCGCGAGGTCATCTTCTACCGAAAAACTTTCCAAACTCGGTGATGCCACCAAGTTTCATATCCGGTATTAGCCCCGGTTTCCCGGAGTTATCCCAGAGTAGAAGGCAGATTCCTCACGTGTTCCTCACCCGTTCGCCGCTACTCCATTCCCGAAGGAACTTCATCGCTCGACTTGCATGTGTTAAGCACGCCGCCAGCGTTCGTCCTGAGCCAGGATCAAACTCTCCATAGAAAGTTTTTTTCTGGCGTACAGACATAAACAACTGTCGTTATTTTTTGTCTTTACCAAAGGAAATCAACGGGTATAGCTACTTCCGAACTAATAAACCAACAAGTGGTAAATCAGCCCGTTTTTTGCCATACCTCATTGAGGTATTACTTCGTGGTCTCGCTCTTGCGCGCTCCAATTTTTGAAATTTTACCTTCAAAGATTTTTGACACGACAAGAAGAGCCACATTGGCATTGACTTATGGCACGCTGTTGAGTTCTCAAGGTACGGATGCGCACTGCGTCTGGAAATCTCTCTCCATTTTCAGGGCAGACCCACAAATCTAGTCCAGCGCACACCCACGGTCAAACTGCGGTTTAGCGCGCTATTTCTAGAATTTGTTCTAGATCTTAAAAATTCGCCTGCTATCCGGCCGTCAATCCGTCCGGTTCATAGCAAGGAGCGTAACTATATGTGGTCGGATTAAACGGGTCAAATCGAGATTGGCCTCTAAAAAAGCCTTATAAATCAGCTATTTTTCGACTTCTTTAGGACCCAGTTACTAGCTCAACCGCCGCCAAAATCCCCTTTTTCCTTGCGTAAAAGGGCAAATCGGTTGAAAAAGAAGTCACTTTCACGCGGGGGAAAAGCTCTCTTCCGAGACTTTGTGATTATTGAGATATGCGCCACCATCTTTGATCACTCGACGTGCATCAGATTTTGATTTAGCAACGCCCGTTGATGTTAAGAGATCCACCCATGTTGGTATGGGTTCATTTTTATTGATCAATACCCGAGGCAACTCAGCAAGGGCGCTCTCCATCGTTGCTTCGTCAATTTCAGATAACTCTGCTTGTCCAAAGAGAGCGCGAGATGCCATTTCAACTCGGTCACATGTCTCAACGCCATGAACCATCGTTGTTAACTCCGCGAGCTAAAGCGCGATGTGCAATTCGAGCACCTGGATTTTCATCAAGAGCTTTCTCAAGTTCCTTAATTTCTTCATGCGATTTAAATGAAAATACTTTGAGCAAACTCACGACATCTTTATCTGCTGAAGTAATCCAGTATTGGAAAAATGCGTAAGGCGATGTCATAGCAGGATCGAGCCAAACACTTCCTCCAGCAGTTTTACCAAATTTAGTTCCATCTGCTTTGAGTAAAAGTTTGATGGTCATCGCGTGCCCGCTTCCACCTTCAACACGTCGAATTAAATCCAAGCCAGTAACAATGTTTCCCCACTGTTCTGAACCACCAATTTGCAGTGTGCATCCGTACATTTGAAACAATCTTAAATAATCAAGGGACTGCAAGACTTGATATGAAAATTCAGTGTAAGAAATTCCACCTGCTTCAAGCCGCGCCGATACAGAATCCTTTGCGAGCATTTGGTTGACAGGAAAATGTTTGCCAATATCTCGAAGAAATTCGATCGCCGAAAGTGGTGCAGTCCAATCAAGATTGTTGACTAACCGCGCAGGATTTTTTGCGGAATCAAAATCTAAAAAGAGAGCTAACTGTTTTCGATATAAATCCACCCAACCTTGAACAGTTTCTTCACTATTTAATATGCGCTCGTCGTTCTTTCCACTCGGGTCGCCAACAAGTCCCGTGGCGCCACCAACGACAGCAATCGGATGATGTCCTGCTAATTGGAATCTGCGCAGTACAAGAAGAACGACAAGATTTCCAATGTGCAAACTAGGCGCTGTTGGATCAAAACCGATGTATAAGGTGATTGGTCTTTCCATCGCCTCTTTGAGCGCACTTTCGTCGGTAGATTGGGCGATTAGGCCGCGCCATTTCAAGTCATCGATTAAGTTCATATGTGAATTCACCGACCCATCATGCCCGAAAAGCGATCGCTCTCGCGTGCAAACCAAGCGCTCTCGCGTGCTACTTCGGCTTTCAGTTTTTCGATTTGTGAAGTGACGGCCTGAGGTGAGGTTCCATTTATCGAATCGCGTGAAGCCAGAGCACTTTCTACTGTCAAGAATGCTCGAACGTCAGGCGTCAGATCTGGATGCACGCTCTGAAGTTGAAGATCTGATAAGTCATGAAGGTCGACGCCTTCTACTTCGCAAACTCGAACACATTTACCTGCTGCTTCATGAGCTAGAGCAAATGGAATTCCTTTTCGTACAAGAAAATCTGCAATCTCCGTCGCCAAAGAAAATCCTGCAGGTGCAGATTGAGAAATTCTTTCTTTCTCAAAAGTTGTGGATGCAATCATTCCGGTCAGCGGCGGCAAAACAAGAATCAAAGTATCAATTGAATCAAAGAGCGGTTCTTTATCTTCTTGCAAATCTCGATTGTAAGCGAATGGAAGTCCCTTGAGTACGACTAGCAGTGATGTGAGATTTCCAATGAGTCTGCCGGATTTTCCGCGTACAAGTTCTGCCACATCTGGATTCTTCTTTTGAGGCATGATCGAAGAACCAGTTGCATAGGCATCACCAATTTTCGCCCAACCAAATTCAGTCGTGCACCAAAGCGTCCACTCCTCCCCTATTCGAGAGAGATGAACTCCAATCAAAGCCAAAATGAAAAGAGCTTCGGCAACAAAATCTCGATCACTGACCGCATCGATACTATTCAACGCAGGTGAAGTAAATCCAAGTTCTTTGGCGGTAATTTCAGGATCGAGACCGAGTGATGTTCCGGCAAGCGCTCCAGCACCTAATGGTGAAGTCAATGTGCGAGTATGCCAATCTCGAATTCTCTCGACATCTCTTTGAAGAGCATGTGCATGTTTAGCAATTTCATGTCCGAGAGAAACAGGTTGCGCATGTTGCAAGTGAGTGAACCCCGGTGATGCAGTATTCGCGTACTCCTGAGCTTTCTCCAAAATAGCGCTCTGCAACTGAAGAACTAGCCCAGCGACATGCAACAAGTGATCAATGGAAAACAGTTTGAGATCGGTGGCAACTTGATCATTTCGTGATCGTCCTGCACGTAAAGCTCCTCCAATAGGACCGAGCTGTTCGGTTAGCCCTCGTTCCAAAGCGCTATGAACATCTTCATCAAGTTCGCTAAAGGCGAAGGTGCCTTCGGCAACTTGAGATTCCAATTCTTTTAGAGCGTTTCGAATGGCTAAACCATCTGTGGCAGTAACGAGTTTCTTGCTCTCCAATAGGGAGAGGTGAGCAAGGGAAGCACGTACATCATATGGAGCAAGTCTCCAATCAAAGTGTGTGCTTCTCGAGAGCGCGAAGACAGATTGCTCCGGACCAGTTGAGAACCTGCCGCCCCACAAGCTCATTTTCTCTCTGCCTTTCCAGTAACTAGAGCACGCAATTCTTTCGCAAGAGCGCTGCCACCATCACTCTTTCGAGCGACTACTAATACCGTGTCGTCGCCAGCAATGGTTCCAATGATGGAATGTAAATGACCGAGTCCAGCTGCGTTATCGAGCGAACTGGCCAACAATTGCGCACCTCCTGGAGGAGTGCGCACGACAGCCAAATTCCCACTTGATTCAACCGAGAGAATTAATTCTGCCGGCAAGTGACTCGTTCGTGCAGAGGATTGCGCATCTGAATCAATAAGTTGGTAGACCATTTCGCCTTTTGAATTTCGTGAACGAACAGCACCTAAATCCTCGAGATCTCGACTCGCAGTTGCTTGAGTAACCTCAAAACCTGATTTCTTAAGAAGTCGAACTAGATCTGATTGTGAGTGCACCAGTCCGTCACGAAGTAACGCAATTATTTTGGTGCGCCTTGCTGGGGCGCTCAGCACCTTTCCCTTAACCATTTTTTGCTTCCTTAATGGTGGCAACAACGGCGCTTGAAACCGCAGAGATGAACTTAGATATCTGTGATGAGGAAATTGTCAGTGCCGGTGCGATTCTCAAAATATTTGGTGAAGGAGCGTTGACTAGTACTCCTGCCTCTTGCAATCGAACTTTGACGTCAACTGCAATGGGGCTTTCAAAAACAATTCCAAGTAGTAACCCTTGTCCGCGCACCTCTTGAACCCCCTTAATTTTTGAGAGTTTCTTCTTCAATTGAACTTCGTGGCTCTTAACTTTCTTTATGAGCTTCTCTTTTTCAATAAATGAGATCACTGCAAGGGCACTGGCACAGGCAATTGGATTACCTCCAAAAGTCGAACCATGATCTCCCGGTTGCAAGAGTTTGGCGGAATCTCCCAGTGCGATCATTGCTCCTAATGGCAACCCACCTCCGAGACCTTTTGCCAATGTCACGACGTCAGGTTTTATTTTTTCATGCTCGTATCCCAGCCAAGCGCCAGTTCTACCCATTCCAGTTTGGACACAATCGATGACCAACAAAGCTCCCGTTGCATCACAAATTTTTCTTAACTCTCTCAAGTAACCCTTTGGTGGCATCACCACTCCGGCCTCACCCAAAATTGGTTCGACAATGACCATTGCCGTATCTGTATCGACAATTGATTTCATCGCTTCTGAATCGCCAAAAGGAACATGAAAAATGTCGCTCAATAAAGGTTCAAATGCCGCTCGTTTTGCAGGTTGACCAGTAAGTGAAAGTGCACCCATCGTTCGACCGTGAAAACTTCCTTCAGTGGCGACGATTTTTTTTCGCCCAGTCTTTCTGGATAATTTCAAGGCCGCTTCATTGGCTTCTGCCCCTGAATTGCAGAAAAAGACTCTTGCCTTCTTATCCTCAACTATTTCCTTCAGTTTTTCTGCAAGATCTACGACTCCAGGATGAATGTAAAAATTACTGACATGTCCAAGTGTTTTGACTTGTTTCGTCACAGCGGACACAACTGATGGATGCGCATGTCCTAAGACATTGGTCGCAATACCGCCGAGAAAATCCAAATACTTTTTTCCATTGCTATCTACGAGAACTGAGCCTTTCCCAGATACCAACGTGATACTTGGTGCTCCGTAGTTCGATTGCAAAGCTCCATTCCAACGTTCCACAAATTTTTCAGATTTAGTACTCATGCTGTCACCACCGTTCCTCCAATTCCACGCAAGGCAAGTGCAAAGGCTTGAGGATCATTTCCATCGATTACTCGAACGCGTTTTGCGCCACGTTCGATTGCGTTCAAACATGCTGAAACTTTTGGAACCATTCCCCCAGAAAAATTAGGTAAAAGCTCCCTTAACTCTTCGTAATTTATGGCGCCAATAAGTGAGGTTTCATCTGGCCAGTGACGATAGATCCCTGGAACATCGGTCAGAAATAAAAGTGTTTCCGCCTTCAACTCTCCGGCAATTGCTCCAGCGGCAAGATCTGCGTTGACATTTAGCCCTGCTTCGGAAACCTCAGAAATTTCATCTCCTTCTGAAGCGATGGGAGAGACAACGGGAAGAAAACCAGCTTCGAGTAAGGTCGTCAATATCTCGGAATTTACGTGAACAACTTCTCCTACACGCCCGAGCTCCACCTTTGTTCCATCAGGCAATGAGGTCAATTTTCTTCCGAGTAACAACCCTCCATCACGACCTGTTAGTCCTACGGCGTTTAGTCCAGCGTTCCTTAGGGTTGCAACTAAACCTCGCAACACATCGCCGCTCAGCACGCGTTGCACAACGGAAAAAACTTCAGGAGAAGTCACGCGAAATCCTCCGAGAAAACTTGATGCAACTCCACTCTCTTTCAGTGCAGCATCAATTTGTGGTCCGCCACCATGAACAATCACACAAGTCTCGCCTAAGTCCACGACGGATCGAATGGCTTCTGCAAATTGCCCATTCTCATCAGACATTGCATGTCCGCCGTACTTGATAACAATCATGATGCGTACGCAGAATTTTCATGAACATAGTCATGCGACAAATCATTGGTGAGCACAACGGCAGAATGAGTACCGATTTTAAGGTCAATCAGAATGTGAATTGATTCTCCTGATAGATCGACAAGATCCTTCGAATCACCTGGAGCACTTCCTCTGCAGATCCATACGCCATTCAATTGCACATCAATATCAAGTGGATCGAAGGTTGCATTCGCTGTTCCTACCGCAGCCAGAATACGTCCCCAATTAGGATCGCCACCGAATAGGGCGCATTTAAGTAAGTTGTTTCTCGCGCATTGTCTTGCAACTGCTACTGCATCAACTTCCGATTCGGCGTGTACAACTTCTATTGAAACTATTTTGGTCTTTCCTTCGGCATCACCAATGAGTTGATTACAAAGAGATGAGCAAACGGTTTCTAATATTTCCTCCAACTGAGATTCGAGGATATGTACACCGGAAGAACCAGAGGCAAGTAGCAAAATTGTGTCATTGGTCGACATGCAACCATCGGAATCCAGTCGATTAAATGTTCGATCCACCACTCGTGACAGAACTGACTGTGCATCGATCTCTTCTAAATTTGCATCCGTCATTATCGTGCAGAGCATGGTAGCTAGTGCAGGAGCCAACATTCCTGCACCTTTTGCAATACCTGTAATTTCAACGCCCAAATTTATTTTCAGAAGCGATCTTTGGTCGAGAATCCGTAGTCATGATCGCCTGGGCAGAACCGCTCAATCCATCCTTCGAAACAATTGATTGAATTTTCTCAATTCCCCGCAACTATTTTTTCCATTGGCAAGTACTCGCCAATTAAGCCAGTCGAACAGACAGCCACTTCGGAAGCAGAAATTCCAAATGAATTGGCCACTTTCTCGGCAGTTACATGAGTGTCGGCAAATCCTCGAGATCCAGTACAGGCATTTGCTCCACCCGAATTCATCACTACCGCTCGAATGGCACCACCAGAAACAACTTGTTTCGACCAAAGAACGGGAGCTGCTTGCACTTTATTGGTTGTGAAAACACCAGCAGCTTTCGACGATGGGCCGATATTTTGAATCACCGTGAGATCTAATTTGTTCTCTTTCTTTAGCCCAGAAGCGATGCTCCCTGAAAGGAATCCAGCAGGCAGGTTCACACTCCGATTCCACTTCCAATGAGACCAGCATCGTGATTGAGCCCTGCCATCAAGTTGGCGTTCTGAATTGCCTGACCGGCCGCGCCTTTAAGTAAATTATCCAAAGCAGCGGAAACAATAACTCGATTGGTGTGTTCATCAATTGCGACTTGCAAGTCGCAATGATTACCTCCCACAGTTGATGAAGTCTTGGGCAATTGACCAATGGGCAAGAAGTGAATGAATACTTCTTGATGGTAGTAACTTTCAAAAGCACTTCGAATTTTTTTCCAAAGTAACTCCAGGTTTTAGCTTCGCCGTTGTCGTCGAGAGAATTCCACGTGGCATTGGCGCCAAAATTGGAGTGAAGGAAATTTTTACTTCACTACCGAGAATTTGCTCGAGTGACTCTTCAATTTCCGGAGTGTGCTGGTGGATTCCACCGAATTTATATGAAGAGAGTGAACCCATCACTTCACTTCCCAATAGATGGTGCTTCAACCCTCTGCCCGCACCTGTCGTCCCAGAGGCGGCAACTACAACGATGTCGTCAGCTTCAATCAAATCCACAATTGGTGCACATGAAAGAGTGATAGCCGTTGCATAACAACCTGGACTAGCGATTCGCTTCGATGAAGCAATAATTTCCTTTCTACCGTGTAATTCGGGTAGTCCATAAGTCCACGTACCTGCGTGAGGACCTCCATAATATTTATCCCAGAACTCACCGCTTTTCAATCTGAAATCTGCCCCGAGATCAACGATCAACTGTTCATCAGTAAAGTGCGGAAGAAACTTCGCAGATTCACCAGCTGGAAGAGCAAGAAAAATCAGATCGCACTCCGATAGCACTTCAGGATCTGCTGCAGAAAAAAACTGATGTTCGTACTGATGTAAATGTGGATGAAGAGAAGTTATTTTCTCTCCAGCTTGAGAATGCGCGGCAAAGACGATGGGATTAAAAAAGGGATGGCCTTCTAGCAGTCTGAGTAGTTCCCCACCCGAATAACCGCTAGCGCCAATGATGGCAGTATTCATGGAAGTATCCTACTATCTGATTTATAAATATGCAACTCTACGTATTATTATGCAGAGCGAAGAATGGCACCAGTTAATCGTGCTGCCTCTTCTACAGCGCTCTCCCGCATCTTTGATACTTCAGTGGTCGTGAGCGTTCTATCTGGTGCCCGGAAGGTCAAAGTAAAGGCGAGAGAAACTTTCCCCTCTCCAATTTGATCGTAACGATCAAATAATTGAACTGATTCCAATAGATCTCCACCACCGGCTTCAAGTGCAGATTGGACATCGCCGGCGCTCACCGTCGCATCAACGATAAGGGCAATATCTTGTAGAGCTACTGGAAAAGTTCTTAACTCCTTTCCGACAATCACAGCCTTGTTTGGAAGTGAAGTCAGATTTACTACAAAGGCTGAAGTTCGGTGAGGCAGTCCAAACATTTCACTTACTCGAGGATGCAACTCTCCAGCGTGAGCGATGACAACTCCATTGACAATAAATTCAGCGCAACGACCAGGATGCCACGGCGCGAAATCCGATCGCTCAACGCTCCACTCAAGGTTGCACGAACGCAATATCGCTTCAACGTTTGCAACCGCATCACTCCAGTCAAAATCACGACCTTTTCCATACCAACCATCAAATTCTGCCTGACCAACTAAAAGTCCACCTACATGTATCGGTTGATCTGGGACTGTCGCATAGATTGCATCGATTTCACTTTGGGTAGGTTTCTTGCCAGTGACAGGTGAATGCACTGAAGTGTGGCTTTTAATATTTTTGAAAATTGTCCCTACTTCAAAGAGAGCAAAACTCTTCGCTCCGCGACTGGTATTTCTTGCCGCAGCTTGGAGCAAACCTGGAAGAAGATGCGTGCGCAATACTGGAGCATCATCTGACATCGGATTAAGGATTCGAAATGTTTTCGCTCGATCACCGGTGTAACCCATTGCGCTAATGATTTGTTCGGAAATAAATGGGTAGGTTTGAATTTCAACTAACCCACGATCGGCTAACAATCGCGACACTTCTCTCTGCCGAATCTGACGCGAAGTTAACCCTGGACTGACTGGATGGGGAGGCAAGATAGTAGGGATAGCCTCATAGCCAACCATTCTCGCTACTTCTTCCACTAAATCAGCGGGCTGGCTCAGATCATTTCTCCACGAAGGTGGAGTCACTTTCCAGCGATTCACATTGGCGCGATCGACGGTGCAACCGACTACTTTCAATTTCTCTTCCACTTCATCAATGGAAATTTCCGCACCGGTTAACTTCGCAGGATAGAGGGGATCCAATTCAATAGATTGAGGAGTGCTCGGTTGACCAAATGAGGAAGTTCCAAGGAATGTGGCTCCACCCAATTCAACAAGCAACGCCGATGCCCTTGCAGAAGCTATTGCAGTCAACGTCGGATCTACTCCCCTTTCGAAGCGTTTTGAAGCTTCCGAAAAGAGTTTGTGGGTTCGTGCATTACGCGAAACAGAGATTGGATCAAAACGGGCTGCTTCAATAACAAGGTTCCTTGTTTCCGCAGTTACTTCGGATGAAAGTCCACCCATGGTTCCTGCAAGTGCCAAAACAGATTTGTCATCTGCTACGACGAGATCGTCACTACCAAGGTTTCGATCTTGTCCATCTAGAGTCGTCAATATCTGTTTGCTGCCTGCACGACGAATATGCAGTCGACCTGCAATGCGATCTTTGTCAAAGGCATGAAGTGGTTGACCAAGTTCGGTCATAACATAATTTGTCACATCAACAGCAAGTGAAATCGAGCGCATTCCAGATTTCTCTAAGCGCCTGCGCATCCAAAGAGGAGTCGGTTTCGCAGAGTCAAAACCACTAAGAGTGCGCAAATGAATTACCTCTACCAAATGTGGATCATCGACGACTACATCAACTGGCCGATCATTTCCTGTTGCAACAGGAAGTTGAACTTGTGCGACTGGATCTTGGTAATTCACGCCAAGCGCTGCTGCAATCTCTCGAGCCATGCCGCGAATAGAAAGTGCGTAACCTCTATCTGGATTCACGGCAATCTCAAAAACAATGTCAACAATTTCCAGCAGTTCAACCGCATCAACACCGATCTCGGCAGAGTCTGGCGGAAGGACCAGAATTCCAGAGTGATCTAGGCCTAGATTCAACTCCTTGACGGAACAAATCATTCCGTTGCTCATTTTTCCGTAAGTTTCTCTCTGAGAAATTGCGAAATTTCCTGGCAATATCGCTCCAGGAAGAGCAACAACTACTAAATTGCCAACCTGAAAATTTGTTGCACCACAAATGACAAAACGAGTTTCTTTCTCTCCGCAATCTAGCTCAACCCAACGAATTGGTTTTTTGTGTCCCGAGAGTTCTTCAATAGCAAGAACTTTTCCTACGACGAGAGGACCAGATAAATCAGAACCTTGGTACTCAATTGCCTCTACTTCAAAACCGACTCGTACAAATGAATCGGCAATCTCTTCAGCGCTCAGCGAATCAGGAATGGCAGCGAATTCTTTTAACCATGATAAAGGAACGCGCATTAGATATTGACTCCGAAATTCCTCGTGAAGCGAATATCTCCTTCAACGATGTCTCGCATATCTGCAAGTCCATGGCGAACCATCAAGGTTCGCTCCAACCCCATGCCGAAGGCAAAACCAGAGTATTCATCGGTATCAACGCCACAGGATTGAAGAACGCGCGGATTCACCATTCCGCACCCGCCCCATTCAATCCAACTTCCATTGTAGAAAAAATCTACTTCTGCACTTGGTTCAGTGAATGGAAAAAAAGAGGGTCGCAACCTTGTTTTGACTGATTCGCCAAACATTTTTTTGCGCAAAGAGATCGAGCGTGCCCTTCAAATGAGCCATTGTGATTCCTCTATCAACGACAAGTCCTTCAACTTGACCGAAGACGGGAGTGTGCGTCGCATCGAGTTCATCCGCGCGAAAAGTTCGACCTGGACAAATCACATAAATGGGTGGCTTATTCTCCAACATCGTACGAATTTGAACGGGAGATGTATGGGTTCGAAGAACTAACTTTGACTCCAACGGTTCAATGAAGAAGGTATCTTGCATGCTTCGCGCTGGATGATCTGGTGGCATATTGAGAGCATCGAAATTCAACCACTCTGCTTCCAATTCAGGACCTTCGGCCACTCCATAACCTTGAGAAATAAAGTAGTCGCAAATTTCATTTTTTAGCAGCGTAATTGGATGCAATCCACCAATATGACCACGCGTTGCTGGCAGAGTCACATCCACAACTTCTTGCGCTAATACCTCTGCATCTCGTTTTGCTTCGAGAGTGTGAGTAGTCGCCTCAAGCGAGCTAGAAACTTTTGCTTTCGCTTCCCCAATAAGTTTTCCCCATTGCGGCGCGTTCTTCAGCCGGTAGAGATCCAAGTGCCCGACTGGCTAAAGCAATCGGTGATTTATCTCCGAAATGAGAAAGTCGAGCGCTCTTCAACTCATCTAGGTCTGTGGCCGAAGATATTGCTTGAATCGCTTCTTTCACCCATTGGTCGAGGTCGCGTGATGATGAGGTTGAAGTCACGTGCGAAAGTCTACTGTGGAGGTCTCTTAAGTCGCGTTAGGTTGCGGAAGTAACACGGAACATCACCATTGCTGCAGCGGATGCAAGATTTAAACTCTCCGCATTGCCTGCCATAGGAATATTAACTCTCGTGATCTCTTTGTGATCTGGTAAAGAATGCAAACCTTGAGCCTCATTGCCAAAAATCCAAAGTGAGGGACCATCTAGTTGCAGATCCAATAGCGAAACTGACCCTTTAGCATCTAGTGCAAAAATATTCTTATTCGGCCATCGATCAATGAGATCGGCATATTCCACTCTTTCGTATAGTGGAATATGCCAGAGTGAACCAGCGCTCGCGCGTACAACCTTTGGCGAATAGAAATCAACGCTATTTGGTGATGCAACGCATTCTGTAAATCCTGTGGCATCGGCAGTACGAAGAATCGTTCCGGCATTTCCTGGATCTTGAATTTCAAATAAATAAACGATCCGTGTCATATCAGAAATCGATATTTCACTGGAACTTCTGTTAGGAATTTTGCAAAGTCCGAGAATGCCTTGAGGTGTTACCGTTTCACTCATAGCGTTCATCACTGCATCCGAGACATCAACTACATCCAAGTTATCGATTACTAAACCTTCAGTCTCACAACGCTGCCTTCCAGAGGCAGTCAGATAGAGCGTTGAAATCTCCGGGATCGAATCTGGATGAATAGCTTCACGTAAAAATTGAAGTCCTTCGGCGACGAAAAGGTTGGTATCGCGTCGCTCTTTCTTGCCTCGTGAACCCAAAAGAGCCTTCACTCGCGCGATATGTGGCGAGTGAAGGCTCTCAATCATGGAGATTCTTAAACGAGATTTTTGCGTGCTACTTCAACGAGAGTCTTGAAAGTCTCTGGTTCATTTGTTGCCAATTCAGATAAGACGCGACGATCAACTTCAACGCCACCGGCTTTAAGACCTTGGATGAAGCGGTTGTATGTCAAACCATTTGCTCGGCTAGCTGCGTTGATTCGTTGAATCCATAGTTGGCGAAAGTCACCTTTTTTATCTTTACGATCGTTGAAGGCATAGACCATCGAGTGAGTAACTTGCTCTTTAGCCTTTGCATAAAGGCGTGAACGCTGTCCGCGATATCCGGAAGCTCGTTCAAGTGTTGTGCGACGCTTTTTAGCGGCATGTACGCCGCGCTTTACTCTTGCCATTTAGGGGCGCTCCTTACTTCAAACCAAGCATGCGCTTGGCTGTAAAGGTGGTCGTTGGTTTAGCCGCAACATCATTTGTAAGGCGACGAGTTTGACGCGAAGATTTACGCTCAAGGAGGTGGCGCTTGCCAGCTCGCTCATGCATGATCTTTCCAGATCCTGTAATACGAAATGTCTTCTTCGCACCACTGTGCGTTTTCATCTTTGGCATGATCGCCTTCTTCCTCTAGTTTTCCTTCGACAGTTTCAGCGGCCGCTTTCGCTTTGCGAGCTGCCTTTTGTTCTGCCACTGCCTCTGTCTTCTTTTTTGTTGGACCTAAAACCATTGTCATATTTCGACCCTCTTGCTTCGGAGCAAACTCCACGAATCCAAATTCGGAAATATCTTCTGCAAGACGTTGCAAAAGTTTGTATCCCAACTCAGGTCGTGTCTGTTCGCGTCCTCGAAATTGCATCGTGATCTTTACTTTGTCGCCGCCTCGAAGAAACTTCTCAATATGATTCCTTTTGGTCTCATAATCGTGACTTTCAATCTTTGGCCGCATTCGAACTTCTTTAACAACGATGTGGGTCTGGTTCTGCCGTGCTTCCCGTGCCTTTTGTGCAATTTCGTATTTGTACTTCCCGAAATCCATAATTTTGCATACGGGTGGATTGGCGTCCGGGGCGATCTCAACCAAGTCGAGACCAATCTCATCCGCCATCCGCAATGCAGTGTCGATGTCCACAACCCCCAATCTGTTCAGCTGTTGGGCCGATCAGACGTACTTCAGGAACTCGAATGCGATCGTTGATGCGTGCTTCAGTGCTGATACTTGCTCCTTCGATTAAGCGTTTTTAGTGTCGGTACTTATGTCAGTTTGAGTTGCACTGCAAAGGAAGTCACCGAGAAGGGCTCTGCTGAGCCTCGACATACCAGTCCACTCCTCAAAGAGGGTGAGAAAGGTGGGAACGGTTTCTCCACTTGCAGCGGCCAACTGGCTACTGGTCTGCCCCAAGGGTACTAGATGAAGAGGTAAAGCGAGAAATTAAGGAAAACTAACCGCCAATGGCATGCACTCCACCGTCAACATGAATAATTTCACCCGTTGTCTTGGGCAACCAATCTGACAGCAGAACGATCGTTGCTTGCGCGGCGGGAACTGGATCGTTGAAATCCCATTCAAGGGCTGCTCTCTGATTCCATAAGTGCTCGAACTCTTCAAAGCCAGGTATGGATTTTGCTGCAATGGTGCGAATGGGGCCGGCAGCAACGAGGTTAACTCGAACATTTTCTGGCCCTAAATCTCTGGCGAGATAACGAGTCGTAGATTCCAGTGCAGCTTTGGCAACTCCCATCCAGTCGTACTTTGGCCAGGCGACTGTTGCATCAAAGTCGAGTCCGACTACCGATGCACCACCGGAGAACATGGGTCGGGCTGCCATAGTCAGTGATTTAAGTGAAAAGGCAGAAACGTGGAGCGCTGTTGCAACATCTGGCCACGTTGTATTGAGGAAATTTCCACCAAGTGCAGCCTCAGGTGCAAATCCAATCGAATGAACAACGCCATCAATCTTGGGCAAATGCTCTCTCACGCGATCCGGCAGTGCTGCCAAATCTGCTTCGCTCGTAACATCCAATTCAATGACAGGAGCGGCTTCTGGCAGACGAGCTGCTATCCGTTCAGTGATGCGAAAAGCTCTTCCAAATGAACTGAGAACTATTTTTGCACCCTCTTCTTGTGCAAGGCGTGCGATGTGAAATGCGATGGAGGCATCAGTCAAAACTCCCGTTACTAAAATATTTTTACCTTTTAGCAGTCCCATATCAATGCCCCATTCCTAATCCACCATCGACTGGTATCAACGCACCTGAAATATAAGAAGCCTTCTCCGAAGCAATAAAAGCTACGACTTCGGCAATTTCCTCTGGTGTAGAGAAACGACCGAGCGGCACCGAATCAGCGATCTCTTTTCTTCGCTTCTCATCAAGGTCTGCTGTCATATCCGTTTCGACAAATCCAGGTGCGATGACATTTGCAGTAATTCCTCGACTGCCGAGTTCCCGAGCAAGGGAGCGAGCCATTCCTACCATTCCCGATTTACTGGCGGCATAACTCAC
>JBBCHT010000004.1:0-278727 GCA_037200085.1 Actinomycetota bacterium | reverse complement strand
GTAGGTGACAAAGTCGTTTGATGAATACGAGGTATTAACTGTCGCTAAGTTGTATTGCTTTCCATCAAAGAATTGTGTTGAAGCAATATCGAGAGAGCAAGTGAAACATCAACTCCAGGTCGCAATCCAACTGTCTCGATACTCTTCACGACAAATTCGCAAGCGCTTTCGATTGATGAGAAAGGAATCCCGAGACCGCCTTCATCGGCGACTAAGTGAGTGACTTTGCCATCTTCTCGACCCAACTTCGCTGCGACTTCACGAATGGCAACAACCCATGAGATTGCTTCGTGGAATGACTTTGCTCCGACAGGAATAACAAGTACATCCTGAATATCCAAAGTTCGATTGGCATGTGCGCCACCAGAGAGAATATTTATCATCGGCATCGGAATTGTGAGAGGGCCGTTAGGGCTGAAGTAACGAACCAATGACTTACCTTCAGCATGCGCACTCGCCAGCGCACTTGCAAGGGAGACTGCGAGAGTCGCATTGGCTCCCAAGCCAGAGTGATCTTCGCTGGGATCGAGTTCAATCAAAGTTGCATCAACTGTTGCTACATCAATCTCTTTTCCGACGATGCGTGGTGCAATTTTTTCATTGACGTTAGCCACCGCTTGGCTAACAGAAAGTCCGGAATAGAACTTCTCGGCGAATGCACCCCCGAGATCGCGTAACTCTTTTGCTTCATGTTTTCCAGTTGAGGCGCCAGATGGCACTCGGGCTGTGTGACCAGAACCGTCGGAGAGGGCAATATGTGCTGCCACAGTTGGTTTTCCACGCGAATCAAGTACTTGGTAGCCGACGACTTTTTCGATTTTCACTTTGCGCTCTCCTCAAAAAGACTTGCCACGGATACATTCTCTTCTTTTGTCAAAATACTCTTCGTGAATTTCGCCAACTTCTCTCGGTGGTGTTCATTGAGATAACTCAATTGAGATTTGCCTTCAACGCGAGCTAACGCGATGAGTGACGTGTGTTTTGCAAGGGATGGAGAAATTGGACGCAGTTCCCGATATTTCTCTTGAAACTCTTGCGCCGCTAGCGCAAGCAATCGAGCATCGTGCTCACTCTCGGTTCTAAAGAATTTGCAGAGCAGGTGAGCAAGTAAGAAACCAAGATCAAAGACAGGATTGCCCACATGCATTACTTCGTAATCCAAAATGAATACTTCTCCGTCAGGGGAAACCATAATATTTTTTGGAGAAAAATCTCCATGGACAATCGTTGTTCGATCGCCTTCTAGTTCATTTATAAGGACTTGTATCTGACTGTTGAGTTGCGGATTGCTTGCTTGTACATATCGATAGAAAGGATCAATGCGCAGTTGTTCAAAGAGCGAATCCTCCATGAATTTCGCCCGGGCGCTTTCATCTTTTTCTCCATAGTTATGCCACGTTGCCAGAGTCGAACCCAAGATTCCCGCAATCTTTGGCTGAATATCTCCTTCAAGGAGATCGGTTTTCCAAACAGTACTTGCCAAAGGAACACGCTCTATGACTAGCACAAATCTCACTGGATCCAGAAAGGACCAATTTAGGAACTTGTGAAGGGCTGAGTGCATGAAAAACTTCCAGCGCATCGGCTTCAATGATCGCTCGCCTCTGGTCAGCTTCCCATTTCACGGCGACTTTCAATTCAGCAAGAGCTTGTTTCAAAACTAATTTTTGCTTGAGCGTTGTGATCGCCAAAAACGACATTTGATATTCCACCAGTGAGTACTTCGACAACGGGCTCTTCATCGCCAGTGACTACGCCTTTGGAAATCAGATATTCGACAACGGTGTCTTCTGTCAGTAGTTCAACACTCATTGATGAAGTTTTCCGAATCTCATTTCGAAAATTCGTAGATAGCTGGCCAATTCCATTCAATTCCAAAGCCTGGCGCATCGGAAACAACAGCGTTGCCATTGCGAATTTCAATCGGATTTTCGATAAGAAGATGGAAAAGATCAATGTTGTAAATCGGATCTAGATACTCAAGGCCGCCCGGGTACAAATTAGGAATTGCTGCTGCAAGTTGTGCGTGAACCTCTGTGTGAATGTGAGTAGCAACTGTGACGCCTTTTTCATAAGCAGCAGTAGCCGCAGTCATGAATTCATCAACTCCGCCAATGATGAGGGCGTCCAAACGAACGACATCAACTTGGTTGTAGTGAAGGACTTGTTCAATCATTTTTGATGAAGCTTGCGATTCGCCGAAGGAGACTGGAACACCGGTTATTTCACGGAGCGCAATTGCGAGCGCGCCTTCAGATTCTAGAAAAGGATCTTCCACAAATGAGATTGTGGAACCCTTTATCGCGTTCACTCGAGCGACGGCATTTTCAAGAGTTTTAAAAGAGCGAAAGGCATCGACGGCAATATGAACGCCCTCTCCAACTTTTGCTCGGGTCACTGCCAATCTGGTTGCATCTCGCTCAGGAGTTTGTGCTCCAACAACCATTTTGAATGAATTCACGCCTCGACTTTGCGCGTATTCGATCTCTTCGATCAGACCTGATTCATCTTCGCCGTAGTGATAACCAATAACGGAGTAAATGGGGATTTCGCGAGTAGTTGCACCAAGGAGAGCAGCGATGCTTTTGCCTTTTCGTTTGCCAACGATGTCTTGGAGCGCGATATCTAGCGCGCTAACCGCGGCGCTAAATGTGCCATGTTCTGCAGAGTGCCAATAAGTAGCAAGAATAGTTTTGCGCACCGCATTGGGATCCTCTGCCGTTGCCCCGATTGCAACGGGTGAAATCATGGTGTCGAGAATGGGTTTGATAGGAAGTCCGCGACTATAGGCATACCCAACTCCGACAATTCCATCTTGTGTCGTAACGCGAACAACTGTGTAAGAACGGTAAGTAATTACCGTGGAACCTACATTGAGTGGTTTTGGAAGAGGAACTTTTGCTTCAAAGGATTCAATTAATTTGATTGAGTCAGTAGTCATGAGTTCCCAGTTGGGGCAGGTCCTAACCCGAGCCGATGGCTCGGAGATCGAGAGCTAGTAGCTCGTGACAGGGCAGGTAAGTGTTCGGGTAATTCCTGCGACAGCTTGTACTTTGGACAAGATGACGCGACCGAATTCTTCCATGCTCGGAGCCTCTGCCCCGCATGATGACGTCGTATGGGCCGGTAACTCCCTCGGCCAAAGTCACTCCGGCAATCGCCGAAACGGCATGAGCGACGCTGGATGCTTTCCCGACCTCGGTTTGAATCAAAATGTAGGCCTGTACTGACATGGGAATTCCTTTCGCTGACGTGAGGGAGACGCTATCGCATTTTTCGAAGCACGGGCAGGGGGTTTTCGGCGCGTAGGGCTGACCGCGTGCTCATCTCTGAAGGCGAGATCATCGCCCAATTGGCGGAAGTTTTTGCACGACCTGATTCAAGAATTGTGGTCGGAATTGGTGATGATGCTGCAGTTGTCACGACAACCCATCGAAGTGTGGTGACGACAGATATGGCTGTTGAAGGAGTGCACTTTCGTCGAGATTGGTCTTCACCATTTGAGATAGGGCGAAAGATTACTGCAGCGAATTTGGCCGACCTTTGTGCCATGGGTGCAACACCTGATCATTTAGTGGTCGCTGTGTCGTTAACTGGCAATGAAAGTTTGGAATGGATTAAAGAGTTAGCGATTGGAATTGATCAGAGAATCTCGAAAGTGCAACGCGACAGTAATTGGTGGCGATGTTGTTCGGGGTTCACACGTAACAATTTCCATTACTGCAATTTGGAACACCGATACTCAGATCTGGAGCAAAAGTCGGAGATTCAATTTATCTTTCGTCGCTACCAGGGTGGTCAGCAGCCGGTTTGTATTTGCTGACTAACGGTATTGATTTAGCAAAGTTATCTTCATCAGATCATGCCCAACGAGCACTTGCGCAATATCGAGCGCCATCAGTTTCCTATGATGATTGCGCTCGCACTTCGAGGAGCACATTCAATGTGCGATATCAGCGATGGATTGCTTGCCCAAGGTGGACAAATGGCTGAGGCGTCAGGTGTTTATTTCTCACTAGATAAAGAGTTAATTTCTGAAATTCCAGAATTTTCGCAATTATCAGCGCTGGCTACAGAAGTTGGCGCCAACGTTTGGAATTGGGTTGGTGCGGGAGGCGAGGATCATGTTTTTCTTGCAACGGGCAAGAAACTCAAAGGACTCACCATTGGCGAAGTCACCGAAGGAATTGGAATCGAGATTTTAGGACTTACTGAAGTTCCACAAGGCTTCACTCACTTTGAGTGAGTGAGAAAAAGTTAGCGAGTAACTTTGCCGGCTTTGAGGCAGGAAGTGCAGACATTCTGACGCTTTGAGGTTCCGCCTACGAGGGTACGAACGCGTTGAATATTTGGATTCCATCGACGACGGGTCTTGACCTCGGAGTGTGAGACGTTATTGCCAAAGCTAGGGCCCTTTGCCACAGATATCGCAGTTTGCAGCCATCATTACTCCTTCAAAAAAACGGGATTTTTACAGATTTTACGTTGGGGGTAAGGGTAGCAATTAGCGCTGCATGAGGCGAATTGAGGCGGAAATGAGAGCCTGCCCTCAGCGCCTCACGCGTAAAAATTTCGCAGGTGAGAGGTGCCACATCAAAAATCAACTTCCCCATGCGTAAAAAAGTTCAGAATGAGGCATGAGTTAGCAGCAGCGCTAATTCCACAAAAGGAGAGATTTATGAGTTCTCTGGATCTTGCTCGCTGGCAATTTGCGATCACAACGGTCTATCACTTCCTCTTTGTGCCGATCACTATCGGCATGGCATTTCTTGTCGCAGGCTTACAAACAGCCTGGTATCGAACTAATAATCTGAAATACCTACGGGCGACGAAGTTCTTTGGGCGCCTCTTCCTCATTAACTTCGCGATCGGTGTAGTCACGGGCATTGTTCAAGAATTCCAATTCGGAATGAACTGGTCTTCTTACAGTCGATTTGTTGGTGACATATTTGGCGCACCACTGGCGATGGAAGGACTCCTTGCCTTCTTCCTCGAAAGCACATTCTTAGGTCTTTGGATTTTCGGGTGGGATCGCCTTCCCAAGAAATTGCACTTGGCTTCCATTTGGGCAGCTGCTACTGGAACCTTGTTATCTGCCTATTTCATATTGGCAGCCAATTCTTGGATGCAACATCCCGTTGGTTACACAATCAATGCGGAAAAGGGAAGAGCAGAGCTCCACAATATTTTCACCGTTCTGACGCAAAAAACTGCGCTCGCTTCCTTCTTCCACACAATTCCATCGGCTGCATTTACAGGAGCCGCATTCATTGCAGGAATTTCAGCTTGGTTGATTATTAAGAAAAAAGATGTGGAGATGTCGCGCAGTACTTTGAAATTGGGTCTAGTAACGATGTTGATCAGCTTCATCGTTATTGGCGCATCAGGTGATTTCACTTCACGTGTAATGGTCGATCAACAACCAATGAAGATGGCTGCCGCTGAAGCTTTATACGACACGACTGACTCTGCGCCGTTCTCTCTACTCACAATTGGAACACTCGATGGATCTCGATCAGTATTTCAAATCGATATACCTTCTGCGCTTTCATTCTTATCGACAGGGGATTTCCACGGAGTAGTTCAAGGTGTCAATGATCTTCAAAAACAATATGAAGAAAAATATGGCCCTGGAAATTACAAGCCAAATATTCCTCTTGCATATTGGTCTTTTCGATTGATGATTGGCTTTGGATTCCTCGGAGCGCTTTTCGCACTCATCGCTCTATGGCAAATGCGTAAAGGTTTACTTCCTCGTGGACGATGGTTTGCACCAGCGATGATTTCTCTTCCCTTCTTGCCGCTAATTGCAAACTCCTTCGGATGGATATTTACCGAAACCGCTCGCCAACCTTGGGCCGTTTTCGGGTTGATAAAAACATCCGATGGCGTCAGCCAAGTCGTTAGCACGGGCGCAGTTCTCTTCACAATGATTGCTTTCACTGCGTTGTATGGAGCACTTGCAGTAATTGAAGTCGGATTGATTCTTAGAACAATAAAAGTTGGACCAAAAGTGGAGGTTGAATCAGATGTCTCCTCTATTGGTGGATCCGATGACCGCCCACTTGTGATGTCGTACTGAAAGGCAGGAGAGAGCAATGTCATTTCAAACAGTCTGGTTTCTTCTCATCGCTGTTCTCTGGGTAGGTTATTTCATCTTGGAAGGATTCGATTTTGGCGTTGGCATGTTGTTGCCATTTGTTTCCAAGAATGAAGCAGATCGTCGCGCTGTCCTGACAACGTTAGGTCCGGTCTGGGATGGCAACGAGGTCTGGCTACTCGTTGCTGGTGGTGCCACATTTGCTGCATTTCCCGAGTGGTATGCCACCCTCTTTAGTGGTTTCTATCTTCCGCTATTTCTCATTCTCGTAGGACTCATTGTTCGAGGTGTTTCATTTGAATATCGAAGCAAATATGGGAAAGCAGAATGGCGAAAGCGTTGGGATTTAGCGATCACCATCAGCAGTGTTCTACCTGCGCTCCTATGGGGTGTCGCATTTGCCAACATCGTAAGAGGTGTTCCGCTCAAGACATCGAGAGGTCAAGGCTCTATTGAATATGTTGGCGGCTTCTTCAATTTACTCAATCCTTACGCGCTCCTTGGTGGCGTAGTAAACGCTCACAGTTTTCTTGGCTCATGGTGCACATTTCTTAGCGCTCAAAACTGCGGGAGAGATTCGCGTACGTGCTCATGATTTGGCTATCAATTTAGGTTTGATAGCTGCAGTTGCAGCAGTAGCTTTCTTGATCTGGAGCAATGTGATGCTTCCATCAATGAATGGAAAATTTGTTGTTCTCTCAGTACTTACCGCTCTCTTCTGGGTCGGAGGGCTAGCTGCGAATTTCAAAGCCCGTGACGGTTACGCATTTATTTTCTCATCCATCGCTATTGCGACTTTTGTCAGTGGTCTATTTGTGGCGCTCTATCCACGAGTCATGCCGAGTTCCCTTGGATCACAATTCGACCTCACAATTACAAATGCGTCAAGCACCGATTACACGCTCAAGGTAATGACAGTGGTTGCGATTGTGATGACGCCTATTGTGCTTCTCTATCAAGGTTGGACCTATTGGGTATTTAGGAAGCGTGTCAGCGCAACGCAAATTCAATTCCCTGAAAGAGGCGTACTAGATACATTGCAGCAGTGAAGTCACGTGATCTGCGGCTGCTGCTCTCTCGAGAAGGCGGCCGCAGATTAATTATTTTTTCAATAGTCGCAGCTATTGTTTCCTCTGGAATCGTTCTCACCAACGCAATTTTGATTGCGCAAATTGTTACTCGGATCATCTCTCACGAAGTTCATGTTCAGAATTTAATTTATTGTCTTGGTGGACTTTGGTTTTTTCGTGCAATCTTCATTGCTCAATTCGACTATTGGTCCTCTTGCCATGCAAACAAAATAAAGCGAAAACTTCGAAGTGGCGTCACATCTAAACTTGGTGATGCGGGAAGTATCTCCTCAGCAGAGTTGAGCAATCTACTGACTAAAGGTTTGAATTCACTAGACATTTACTTAGGCAGATTTATTCCGCAAATGGTCGCTGCCTCTATTACTCCCATCATTGTTATTGCCACTCTCTTCTATGAAGACATTTTGTCGGGAGTTATCGCTTTACTCACCCTGCCTTTGATTCCTATTTTCGGAGCGCTCATTGGGAAATATTCAGCGGAGTCAGTGGCGAAGAAGTGGAGAACTCTAGGAACGCTGTCTCGCTACTTCGAAGATTCACTTCGCGGATTTGCAACTCTCAAAATCTTTGGCCGTGATAAAACGCAGTCGGCAAGAATTCACCAGATGGGAGATCGCTATACCGAGGAAACAATGAAGTTCTAAAAGTCTCTTTTTTGTCAGCCTTTGCCTTGGAACTCATTGCAACTCTTTCCGTAGCTGTTATAGCGGTATCAGTTGGTTTGAGATTGGTCTCTGGCTCTATGGATTTTCGATCAGCGCTCATCATTTTGATTCTTGCTCCCGATGTTTACTTCCCTGTTCGCAACGCTGCTTCACTCTTCCATGCCTCTGAGGATGGAGTTCAAGCTTTGCAAGAGCTGAATCGTTTGACTGCAGAAATTACGCCACAACTGTCCTCTTCCGAAGAGATTGTTCTTTTTGGAGAAGATTCCATTTCATGGTCGGCATGGAACTTTGCAAGAGAAGATGGCTCCATATCCCTTTTCCCCGCGGCACAAGCCAAGAGTGGGGAGATGGTCTTTATTACGGGCAGTTCCGGTGTGGGAAAAACTACCTTTGCAATGAACTTACTTGGAGCCACTTCCAATTCTGTATCCTGGCAAAAAAATATGGGCTGGATTCCACAGAACCCACAACTCGCTGCAGGAACTCTTCGCGAGCAATTTCAGTTGATTGATCCGAGCGCAACTGATGAAAAAATACTTGACGTTTTGTCATTTGCTGGACTTGATATCAAAGAACTTTCACATGGCCTAGATACTCAAATGGGGTTTGGGGGAGAGCAAGGACATTCCGCATCGGGAGGTCAAATCCGACGTATAGCAATTGCACGAGCGCTCTTTGGAAATCCAAAAGTTGTGATTGCTGACGAACCCACTGCAGATTTGGATAGTGAAACTTCGGCGTTAGTTATGCAATCTTTGCGTCAAGTACAAAAGAGATGGCGCGATCGTCATATGTATAACTCATGATGAGTCGCACATTGGTTCTCATGACGCTCGCTGTGATGTGCAAACGTTGTCGAAATGAAACGGTTTTTTACATATCTACTAAGTGGTTCGGCATATATTGCAGGAATCGGATTGACGATTTCCAGTGCTTGGCTCATCACGACTGCATCTTTTCAACCGCCTTTGCAAGCGTTGAGCATCGCAATTGTTGGTGTGCGTTTCTTTGGAATTTCGCGCTCCGTGGCACGGTACTCCGAGCGAGTTGTTAGTCATACAACAGTCTTCAATCAATTGACTGGAGTACGGGTCAAACTTTTCCAAGGTATTTCTGCGAATCCTTTGGAATTGATTCGTGACAGTGGAGCCGGTCGATTAGTCAAACGCTTAGTCGATGATGTTGAACGAGCTCAAGAATACGAACTTCGAGTCACGATGCCCCATGCCGCAGCAACAATTTCACTGGCCACTGGCGTTGCGCTAGGAGGCTGGATACAACCTGTTTCACTTATTATCACCGTTCCGGTTGCCTTTCTTCTGCTTTTTGTGATTCCACGCCTTATTAAGAGTCACAGCCAAGGAATTGCTTCATCGATTGAAAATTTGGAAAGCAGTTATGCGACACAAATTCAAGAGGCAACTCATGGCTTGATCGAAGCCAAACTTTATGGATATCTGGATCAACGTCTTGCTCGTATCTCCACTCTTGAAATGCAAGCGCTTGAAGAAGAGAGAAAACTCAACACTTCCAATCGAACGTTTCAAGGAGTTCTTCTCGTAGCTATTGGCTTCACACTTTTTGCCCTAACCGAAATGGCTCTGCACTTCTCACGACACATCCCTCCAGTTCAAGTGACGATCTTGATCTTTCTTCCCCTTGTCGCCTTTGAAGCAACTTTGGCTCTCTATCCCAATTTATTTTCAGCGGGAAAGATGGTTCTCGCTCGCCAAGAAATCGCTGCTATTCAATCGTCGAAACAATCAGAAGTTAAGCCATTGCACATGCTCAATGAAAAGTCACTCAGTTTGATGTTCAATCTGTACAGGTTCAGTGGGGCAATGAAAGCGCAGTCTTTCGCCCCCTCAACTTCTCACTGCGTTCTGGCGAGTCAATCGCTATTCGCGGTAGAAGTGGAGTTGGCAAATCAACTTTTGCTCTTGGGTTATTAGGCTTACTGAGTTATAAAGGAGAAATATTCCTCAATGGAGTGGAGTTGCGCGGCGTTGCGAATCCGACTGAATATATTGTGGGCACGATTCAGAATTCGCATGTATTCAATACCTCTGTTCGTGAAAATTTAAGAATTGCATTCTCCTGAAGCAACGGATGAGGAAATAGTGAAAGTTCTCTCACTCGTTGAACTCGATTCGTTAATTTCCCATATGGATGAAGGGCTAGACACCCATCTAGGAGAAATGGGTCGACAACTCTCTGGCGGCGAAGCGAAAAGGTTAAGTTTGGCTAGAGTTTTACTCTCACCATCCGGGATTCTGATTCTCGATGAACCAACCGAGCACCTTGATATTGCCCTGGCCAAGCGGATAGAGGATCGCGTACTTGGACTTGGTCGAACCATTATTGTTATCACGCATTCAGGTTGGGAAAAGTGCGATCAAACAATGTCAATGGAGTGATGGCTATACATGCAAACACCACGAATTCGACCGGCAGTAAGAATTCTCCTTATCGATGAAGATGATCGAGTGTTTTTATTTAAAGGCGAAGATCCAAAGAGACCTGGTGCAACTTTTTGGGCGCCAGTAGGTGGTGGAATCGAAAAGGGAGAGACACCCGAGGAAGCGATTCGACGCGAAGTTACGGAGGAGACCGGTTTAACTGATGTAAATCTTTTGGCTCACATTTGGAATCGCGAACACATTATTTCCTTCAATGGCGAACTCATCCATACAAAAGAGAAATGGTTCGTAGCTCGCGTCCAACATTTCGAAATTGATACCTCTGGGTTTTCCGAAATAGAAAGAAAAACCACACTTGGGCAACATTGGTGGACTTTGGCAGAACTTGAAAATTCAACTGAACTTCTCACTCCACGAAAGCTTGCTCAACTCTTGCCGGATTTGTTGATCGGCAACTACCCCAACCCTCCGCTCAGTCTTGGGGCATAGATTGAGGTGAAGAGGGGAGAATGGTCATATGGCTTCCCTCGAAACCAAACTCGTGAACGTCCTTGGCGATCGCACAGCGAACGCTCTAGAGAGCACATTGGGTGCGCGAACTGTCGAAGATCTGCTGAGGCGATATCCACGTAGATATGTCGTTCGGGGTGAACTGACCGATATCTCAACGCTCAAGGCAGATGATGAAGTAACGATATTGGCAGAGATATTTAGCGCGAAGTCGCGTCCATTGCAGGGGCGCAAAGGCAACATGCTCGAAGTTGTCGTTACAGATGGATCGGCAAAACTCTCATTGACTTTCTTTAATCAAGCATGGCGTGAAAAAGAGTTGCGAGTTGGTAGGCAAGGTTTATTTGCAGGCAAAGTCGGAATCTTTAATGGCAAGAGACAGTTGTCTCACCCTGATTACGAAATGATTCCCGACGGTGTGGACGTGGATAGCAAGATTGACGAATTTGCAGGAAAGTATTTGCCAGTTTATCCAGCTTCTTCCAAATTACCGACGTGGAAAATTTCTCAATGTATGAATGTGGTTCTTGATTCACTCGATGACATTCCAGATTTCTTGCCAGAGGAGTTGCGTAAAAAATATAACTATCCGACGCTGAAAGAAGCGCTGTTAAGTCTTCACCGACCAAAGAGTTTGGATGAGTCCGAGGAAGCGAAGGCACGACTAACTTTTGATGAAGCGTTTTTGCTTCAACTCTTGCTTGCATCGAGAAAAGCTCTACTCAAATCTCTCAACGCAACCGCCCGTCCAGTTCGCAAAGGCGGATTGCTTGAAGAATTTGATTCATCTCTTCCCTTTGAACTCACTGGCGGTCAAAAAGAGGTGAGTAAAGAGATTGAAGCCGATCTTGCAGCGCCACACCCAATGCACCGCTTGCTACAAGGTGAAGTGGGATCTGGAAAAACAATCGTCGCGCTACGTGCAATGTTGGCTGTCGTCGACAGTGGTGGTCAAGCAGCGCTCTTGGCACCCACAGAGGTTTTAGCTCAACAACATTTTCGAACGATTTCCAATCTATTAGGACCACTTGCTCAAGGGGGAATGTTGGGATCGAGCGCTCTCTCAACACAGATCTCCTTAATTACTGGATCGCTGAGTGCTCCAGTCAGACGGGATGCGCAATTGCTCGCATCCTCTGGCGATGCTGGAATCATTATTGGAACGCACGCGCTATTAAGTGAGAGCGTTACATTTAGAGATCTTGGCCTCATTGTTATTGATGAACAACATAGGTTTGGTGTTGAACAGAGGAATGCACTTAAAGAGAAAGCTGACTATCCACCACACGTATTAGTTATGACTGCAACGCCGATTCCCAGAACAGTTGCGATGACAGTTTTTGGTGATTTGGATATTTCCACCCTCCGTGAATTACCTCTTGGACGCCAACCCATCCTCACTCATGTCATCCCTGCTCAAGAAAAACCTGCCTTTGTTGATCGTGCGTGGATGCGAATTCGAGAAGAAATTGCTGCAGGTCATCAGGCGTACATCGTTGCACCAAGAATTTCGCCCGGTGATAGCGCAGATGCCGATCTTGAATTTCTCTTCGGTCCTAACAGCGCAGAATTGTCATCTGTAGAAGAACTCGCACCGCAATTGCATGCTGGATCACTTTCAGGTCTGCGATTGGCAGTTATGCATGGAAAATTAAGTACTGATGAAAAAGATAAAACGATGGTCGCTTTTAGTAATGGTGACATCGATGTTCTCGTTTCAACGACCGTTATTGAAGTGGGTGTGGATGTACCCAATGCAACAATGATGGTTGTCATGGATGCCGATCGTTTTGGAGTTTCGCAATTGCATCAACTTCGAGGTCGCGTTGGTCGCGGAGCTTCTCCAGGATTGTGTCTTCTCATTACAAATTCCGAAGTCGATTCATCAGCGCGTGAAAGGCTCAACGCCGTCGCCTCAACGCTCGATGGTTTCGAACTTTCTCGAATCGATCTTGAACAACGAAGAGAAGGTGATGTGCTAGGTGAAAGTCAGTCAGGTACAAAATCTCACTTGCGGCTTCTCAGAGTTTTGCGAGATGAAGGGCTAATCGAGATTGCTCGCAAAGATGCTCAAGTGATACTCGCAGCAGATCCGAAACTCAAAGAACATCCCGAACTCGCTCAAGAATTGAAAGTTCTTGAAGCCGAGGAGAGCGCAGATTTCATTGATAAAGGTTGAAAAGTAGGATTGTGCAGTGAGAATAATTGCCGGGCTTGCCAAAGGTAGAGCGCTCTCTTCAGTTGCTGGTGCAACGAGACCTACAACAGATCGTGCACGCGAAGGACTTTTCTCATCGCTACTTTCAGAGTTTGGTGATTTCACCGGGCTGAATTTTCTTGATTTATTTGCTGGCTCTGGTGCAATTGGCCTTGAAGCGCTTTCACGTGGAGCTGACATAGTTCATGCCGTCGAAAAAGATGCCAGCGCAATGCGCACAATAAATAAGAATGAAGAATTGGTTGCGAAGAGTGGAGTTGTTGGAAAATTTCACGCCTTTGCGATGTCATCTCAGAAATTTTTGGAAACTGCTTCACCAACTAAATACGACATCGTCTATGTCGATCCACCTTACGATTTTTCTGACGGTGAACTAGATAAGTGCCTCACTTTGTTGCGCGATGGTGGATTTCTTCATGGCGATGCCGTTGTGGCAGTAGAACGCTCAAATCGAAGCAAAACTTTTACATGGCCTGACGGGTTTGAGCAATTGAGAGAGCGAAAGTATGGCCAAGCTTCGATTTTCTATGGAAAACTCGAAGAAAATGGATAACGCCTCGATTCATTGCTAGCGTTTGGGTTGTGAAGAGCGCCGTCTGTACTGGGTCCTTCGATCCAATGACATACGGTCATCTAGATGTGGTCGAACGAGCAAGCCATCGATTTGATCAATTGGTTGTTGCAGTATTTGAAAATCGCTCCAAATCTAGTTTGTTTACTGTCGAAGAACGTAAATCACTCATCCGTGAGGCGACTTCAAACCTTCCAAATGTCACCGTCGACTCATGGCATGGCTTGACCGTGGATTACTGTCGAGCAAATGGAATTGACACCATCGTTCGTGGTCTGCGCGCAGTCACAGATTTCGATTATGAACTCCAAATTGCTCAAGTCAATTTGCACTTGGCGGGAGTGGAAACCATGTTTATGGCAACGGCTCCTGCACATTCATTTTTATCATCCTCATTGGTTAAAGAAGTGGCGCACTATGGTGGAGATGTCAGCGCGATGGTTCCACCTAATATCGTCAAGGCGCTTCGCGAACGGCTATTTGCACAGCAAGGAGATTGAGATATGAATTCAATAGAAAAACTCAATTCGGCAATAACTATGGTCGAAGAGGCGCGTAGCGTTCCACTTTCTGCATCGTGCGTTGTTCATAGAACAGAGCTTCTCGATATTTTGGAAGAAGCTCGAAATTCACTTCCTATCGATTTCTCCACGGCGCAGCATCTCTTGGCTAGTCGCGATGCAATTGTCGAGGAAGGGCGAACAAGTGCCGAGCAGTTAGTTGCTATGGCACGCGAGGAAGTTGCGCGGATGGTTGAGCAAACTTCTATTGTTCATGCCGCGCGAGATGAGTCGCAACGAATTTTGGATGAGGCGCGATCAACGGCCGAGAAAGAGCGCGTGGAAGTTGAGAACTATATTGATTCACGCCTTGCAACTCTTGAAGTAATTTTAAGTAAGACAATGGACGCTGTATCGAGAGGTCGCGATCGCCTTGCTGGCGCTGGCGACAATGATGTGCTTTCCCAACTCTCAAAAGATTAGACAAGATTTCAGATAGTGAATCGAGATAAGCGCACCTTTTTATTTAACGCACACGATCTTCCACGACGTGCGGGAGAGATGCGCGAATACAGTTTCGATATCGCGCTGCCTGAAAGAGTCGGCATCGATGTCATCGCGGTTGAAGCGGACGAAGATGTTCATTGCGAAATGAAATTGGAATCCGTTACTGAAGGCGTTCTTGTATCGGCACAAATATCTGCAATTGCTGATGGCGAATGCATGAGATGTCTCGAACCAGTCGAACTAGATATTCATCGCAGCATTCAAGAGCTCTATCGATATGCGCCAGAAAAAGCGCACACCAAAGATCAACGAAAAAAGGCTCAAGAGTTCGAAGACGATTTGGATATTGATGAGGATTTAATGATGGATGGCGAATTCATCAATTTGGAAGTTCCCATTCGTGACGCCCTTGTCCTAGATCTACCTATTAATCCGCTCTGTAGCGCTGATTGTTTGGGACTTTGCCCTGAGTGCGGAGTTAAATGGAGCGCCCTGCCCACAGACCACCACCACGAGGTAATTGATGCTCGCTGGGCGCAATTGGGCCAACTTTCAGGGCTTCGCGACGAACCCAGTGAGGCAGATGGGGACGATTTCAAGAATTAGCCTTTTTGAGGGATACTTTCTCCCTTGCAATTGAAAACGCTAGCTCCGTTTAATCGGCGCTGGCTTGGCCCAGCAGGGCTTGAAACCAGAAAGAGGAAAGCAAAGTGCCAGTTCCAAAGCGCAAAATGTCGCGTTCAAAGACGCGCTCCCGTCGAAGTTCCTGGAAAACAACTGCTGCCTCTTTAGCGGCGTGCCCACAATGCCAGCAACCAAAATTGCAACATACAGCTTGCCCAACCTGTGGCACCTATAACCGTCGTCAGGTAATCGAGGTCTGACCTGTACTCCGCGCTAACACAAGCGTTGGGTCTTGAAGAAAGCGATATCAGTCCTCAACTCTTGGAGTTGGCACTGACTCACCGATCTCATGCATATGAGTCGGGAAGTTCCCAAACAAATGAACGCCTTGAATTTTTAGGCGACTCAGTTCTTGGTCTCATCGTCACAGAAGAGTTGTATCGCAGATATCCAGATCTCGACGAGAGTCGTCTCTCACCTCTTCGCTCCGGAGTTGTAAATATGCGCGCACTCGCAGACATTGCACGCACCCTAGATCTTGGTTCAGTTATTCGTTTAGGTAAAGGCGAAGAAATTACCGGCGGACGAAATAAAAATTCATTGCTTGCTGATGCGCTCGAAGCGATCATCGGTGCAATCTATGTTGAAAAAGGTTTTGATCGAACATCAAAAGTAGTGCTTGCCCTTATTGAAAATACTCTCGACAACGCTGTCGAAAAAGGTGCTGGTCTTGATGGAAAAACTGCGCTTCAAGAATTGTTGGCACTTCAAGGAAAAGGCGTTCCAGAATATTTAGTTACTGAAACTGGCCCTGATCACGATAAAAGTTTCACCGCCTTTGCAGTGGTCGCTGGTGTTGCCTTGGCTCAAGGTGAAGGAAAAAGTAAGCGAGAGGCTGAACAAATTGCTGCTCGAGTTGCCTACGAGTTATTGAACGCCTCCGCCGACGTCGAGCCAAACCCTGCGCCATAAGGGCTCTAGGGTAGGTTTGCGCTGTGTATTTAAAGAGCATCACGCTCAAGGGCTTTAAGTCCTTTGCCTCAGCAACCACTCTGCGACTCGAACCTGGAATCACTTGCGTAGTTGGACCCAATGGTTCGGGCAAGAGCAACGTTGTCGATGCTCTGAGTTGGGTAATGGGTGAGCAGGGTGCAAAAAGTTTGCGTGGCGGAAAGATGGAAGATGTCATCTTTGCGGGGACAAGTGGCCGCGCTCCGTTAGGTCGCGCCGAAGTCTCTGTCACCATTGATAACACTGATGGCGCTCTACCCATTGATTACACCGAAGTCACGATCTCTCGAATTCTCTTTCGCAATGGTCAGAGCGAATATCAAATAAATGGTGATGCTTCACGTCTTCTAGATATTCAAGAGTTACTCAGCGATAGCGGTATCGGTCGCGAAATGCACGTGATTGTCGGCCAAGGTCAACTCGATGCAATATTGATGGCCAACCCAGAGGAGCGCAGAGGTTTCATTGAAGAAGCCGCTGGGGTTCTTAAACATCGAAAGCGTAAAGAGAAAGCTCAGCGAAAACTTGAATCTATGCAGGCAAATCTTGCTCGTATCCAAGATTTAACCGTTGAACTTCGTCGCCAACTTCGTCCTTTGGGAAAGCAGGCAGAGGTTGCAAAAAAAGCTGCGACCATTCAAGCCGATTTGCGTGACGCAAAACTTCGCCTCCTTGCCGATGATTTGATTTCTTTTACTCGAACTTTGGATGCCGAAGTTGCAGATGAAACAGTTTTGAGAGAGAGACGTGCGCTAGTTGAGTCGGATCTGGAGATCACTCGTGCACGTGAAGCAGAACTTGATGCAATTGCAGCAGTTGAGGGACCTCGACTCGTTCATGCACAAGAAACTTACTACCAACTCAATGGTCTGCGAGAGAAATTCCGTGGCACTCAAAGTTTGGCGCAAGAGCGTTCACGATTTATGGCTGAGGAAGCTGAAGAAGCTCGTACTGCTGGCAGAGATCCAGAGAGTTTGGATCGCGAAGCATCAATTTTGCGTAGTGAGGAAAATGAACTTCGTGAGCGAGTATTAAATCTTCGCAATGAAATGGTGAGCGCATCTCAATCGCTTCAACAAAAAGAGAGCGCTTTGAAAACTGAAGAAGATCGAGTTGCTGCGGCACTTCGTGCGCTGGCCGATCAACGTGAAGGCACTGCGCGTCAAGAAGGTCATATCAAATCACTTGCTGCCCGACTCGAAGCGATTGCGGAGGAGATATCGCGTCTTGTTAAAGCGCGCGATGAAGCGCAAGTGCGTGCAGATACGGCGAGTGAAGAACATTCACTTTACGAACTCGAAATTGCTGGCGCAGATTCGCGTGAACTTGGTCTTGATTCTCAATTTGAGAACGCGGAGAGACTTCTTAAGGAAATCAAAGAAAAAATCGCAGCACTCATTGATCGCGAACGTTTAGCAGAGCGAGAAAAAAATGCTCTCGAATCCAAATTAGATGCTCTCAATTTGACGTCGAAATCACGCGATGGCGGACAAGCTTTTATTCAAGATTCTCGAGGCGTTGAAGTATTAGGAAGCGTTGCCTCACTCATCCGCGTTGATGGGGGTTGGGAGAGCGCAGTAGCTTCTGCCCTTGGTCCAATTGCCGATGCAGTTGTTGTCCACGATTTAAATTCTGCAGTGATTGCTCTCACCACTTTGCGAGATGAGAACTTAGGTAGAGCAGATTTCCTCGTTTTGGATTCGCAAAGTACTTCCGCGACTTCAGAGATTCCATCTGGGCTAACTTCTCTCCTTACTTTTGTTCATTCGGAGAAAATTGGAACTTTGCTTTCGGAGTTCTTGGCTACAACGGTCGTCGCGGAGAATTCGGCGCAAGCACAAGAAATTTTGCGTAACCACCCTCAAGTAAAGGTGGCCACACGGGGTGGCGATGTTCTTACTCGAACTCGTGCACACGGTGGTTCGAAATCTTCATCTTCTTTGATTGAAATTCATGCACTCATTGAAGAGTTGACCAAGAAAGTCATCGATACAACGCACGATTGTGAGCGGTTACGTTTTGAAATTTCAAGTGCAGAAAGTGAACTTTCTAGTCGACAGAGCGAATTTGATCTTGCTCTTGGGAAACTCAATGAATCCGATGCTCGAATCGCTGCACTCACGGAGCAATTGGCAGTTGCTGGACAACATGCGAAATCGGCGAGAGCAGAAGTTGAACGCCTAAACGCTGCAATTGAAGAAGCAACAAACGCTAAATCTCGTGATGAAGGCGAATTAGTTATTGCTCAAGAACAATTGCAACATCATGGTGCAATTGAAGAGCCGAGCCACTCGCGAGCAGAAGAAATTCGCGCAGAAGTTTCGTTAGCAAGAACAACTGAAGTCGAAGCTCGTTTGAGTGTGCGTACGAGTGAAGAGCGCTTGGAATCCCTTCGGGCTCGAGCACAAGGTCTCGAAGATGCTGCTCGGGCAGAGCGTGAAGCATCGGAGAAAGCGATACTTCGACGTGGTGCCAGAGCACGGGGCGCAGTTATTTCGCAGTCAATTGCCGATGCTGCCTATGAAGCGTTAATACATATTGAAAGGTCGATCTCCAAAGCTGCCACCGAACGTGGTCGACTTGAGGAAGCGCGATCCACTCGCGAAAGTGAAACTCTCACAGTTAGAGCCCGTGGTCGTGAATTATCTGTTGAACTCGAATCACTGACATCTAGCGTTCATCGCGACGAAGTTGCACGTGCAGAACAAAGAATGCGCATCGAGCAATTGGAATTTAAAGCGATGGAAGAGTTTGGAATTGACCTTCAAACCTTGATCTCTGAATATGGTCCGGAAAATGATGTACCAACGTTTTATGAACAAGATGACGGAACAGTTGTTGCTGGAGATTTGGTTCCTTATAGACGAGAGCAACAAGAACGTCGTTTAGTTACTACGGAACGTTCTCTTGCTTTGTTGGGCAAAATCAATCCACTCGCGCTAGAAGAATATGGTGCGCTAGAAGAGCGCTTGAAATTCCTCGCAGAACAGCTTGAGGATTTGAAGCGCACTCGAAAGGATTTGCTCGACATCATCAAAGAAGTTGATGATCGAGTTCAACAAATCTTTATGGAAGCTTATGAAGATACTGCCAAGCATTTTGAAGATATCTTTGCTCGACTTTTCCCCGGTGGAGATGGTCGCTTAATACTTACCAACCCAGATGATCTTTTGACGACTGGCGTTGATGTGGAGGCTCGTCCACCTGGAAAGCGAGTGAAGAGACTTTCGTTGCTTTCGGGCGGAGAGAAATCACTTACTGCCATTGCACTCCTTGTCGCTATTTTCAAAGCGCGTCCAAGTCCTTTCTATGTTCTCGATGAAGTGGAAGCTGCCCTCGACGATGTGAACTTGGGTCGATTGCTTGGAGTCTTTGAAGAACTTCGTATGAGTTCACAACTCATCATTATTACTCACCAAAAACGCACAATGGAGATAGCAGATGCGCTCTATGGTGTGACGATGAAACGAGACGGCGTGACAGAAGTTATTTCACAACGCCTTCGTGAAATCGAAACTGCTTAATACCTTTTCGCCTTAACCATGGGACTTTTTGGAAAGTTAATCTCCAAAATCACGGGGACACCCGACGCATCAAACTCAGATTGGCAAGAGCTAGAAGATGCTTTGGTGCAAGCAGATTTGGGACCGAACCTCGTTCAACAAATTGTGAAAGCGGCAAAGTCAGCAAAGAGTGAGAGCGCAGAAAGTGCGATCGAAAGTGTTTTGCGTGGCTCACTTTCAGATAAGGGTAGAAAAATTTCGCGTGCACTTGAAGGTCCCACAGCAATTCTTGTTGTTGGCGTCAATGGCACAGGTAAAACGACGTCAACTGCCAAACTTGCAAACTTTTTAAGTTCCCAAGGAGATTCGGTTCTCCTTGCTGCTGCCGATACATTTCGCGCAGCAGCGGTGGATCAATTGCGTACATGGGGTGAGCGACTCGATATTGATGTAGTCCATGGAGTTGAGAACGCTGATCCTGCATCAGTTGCATTTGACGCTGCACAACAATGTTTAGCGAAGAACTCCACCTTTCTTATAGTGGATACTGCGGGAAGAATGCATACAAAAAATGATTTGATGGATCAACTTGGCAAAGTAAAACGTGTGATTGAAAAAGTTATTCATGTCGAGGAAATACTTCTTGTAGTAGATGCAACAACTGGACAAAACGGGCTAATCCAAGCTCGACAATTTGCAGAAAGTGTTCCGTTAACAGGAATTCTTTTAACAAAAATGGATGGCAGTGCACGTGGTGGAATAGCGCTGGCAATAGAAAATGAATTGAAGATTCCCATTAAATTTGTCGGAACAGGGGAGAGCGCTACTGATTTCGCGCCCTTCGATTCCGAGGGCTACATTCGCTCACTCCTCTAAAGCAAGCAGACCCGCCAGAGGTCTTCATTACTCAGAAGTATTTAACGCCCCCGTAACACAAGCCCTGCCTTTGTGACCCTGCTGAAACGCAGCGGGCAGATTCTCGTAACTCTGGTAGTCCATATTTCCGTCATCTCAATGGCGAGCAGATCTCTCGAAAGTGTGAAGCATGGCCTCAACTGTCCTTAATTCAGGCGATACCGCATGGATTCTTGCGAGTAGCGCACTTGTACTTCTTATGACCCCCGGACTTGCCTTCTTTTATGGCGGCATGGTCCGAACAAAGAGCGTACTCAACATGATGATGATGTCGATGATTACCATCGGCATCGTTTCCGTGCTTTGGGTTATTTACGGCTTTGAAATGGCATTTGGACATTCATCTGACTCCAAGTGGATTGGCGGGTTCTCCTTCTCCGGGCTTGGATCTCAAGTGAATGACTTCGCCAATAACGGCGGCGTTTATCCAATCCCTGTTCTTGTTTTCGCTGCGTTCCAATTGATGTTCGCCATTATTACTCCAGCACTTATCTCGGGTGCTATCGCTGATCGCGCGAAATTCACTTCATGGGCAGTCTTCGTCGCTCTCTGGGCAACGATTGTTTACTTCCCTGTTGCTCACTGGGTATTCGCATTCGGTAACAAAATTGGTGACACCGTCACGAGCGTTGGCTACCTTGCCGGAAAAGGCATGGAAGATTTTGCTGGCGGTTCTGCGGTTCACATTAACGCTGGTGCTGCCGGTCTTGCCCTCGCAATTGTTCTTGGTAAGCGAGTTGGTTGGCGTAAAGAAGCAATGCGTCCTCACTCCTTGCCACTCGTAATGCTCGGCTCAGGACTTCTGTGGTTTGGTTGGTTCGGCTTCAACGCCGGATCCGCACTTGCCGCAAATGGAACTGCAGCTCTTGCATTTATGAATACTCAAGTCGCAACTGCAGCTGGTCTGCTCGGTTGGATAATCGTTGAAAAAATTCGCGATGGACATCCAACTTCCCTTGGCGCAGCCTCTGGTGCAGTAGCTGGACTTGTAGCAATCACACCTGCTTGCGCTTTCGTAGCGCCTTGGGCAGCGGTAGTGCTTGGCGTCATTGCCGGAGCGCTCTGCGCCGTAGCAGTTGGCTTGAAATACAAGCTCGGATTTGATGATTCACTCGATGTCGTCGGCGTCCACTTAATCGGCGGACTCTGGGGTTGCATCTCCATTGGATTCTTCGGAACCCACATGGTCAACTCACTTGGCCTCGATGGAATCTTCTATGGCGGCGGTACAACGCTTCTGGGTAAGCAAGCATTCGGAGCACTTCTCGTGCTTGCATATTCATTCGTTGCCACGTTAATCATCGGTTATGCAATTGAGAAAACGATTGGCTTCCGAATCACTCGAGATGCAGAAGTTGAAGGCATCGATCAGAATGAGCATGCAGAAACTGCATACGAAACAGCAAGTTCATCTCGAGGAGGTTCAAACCTATGAAACTGGTAACCGCAATTCTCAAACCATTCAAGCTTGATGATGTGAAAGATGCTCTTCAAGCACATGGCGTAACTGGAATGACAGTTTCAGAAGCGAGTGGTTTTGGTCGTCAAGGTGGACACACTGAGGTCTATCGCGGCGCTGAATACACCGTGGATCTCATTCCAAAAGTTCGCCTCGAAGTACTGGTAGATGACAGCGACGCCGAATCCGTCATCGGAGTCATTGTCAAAGCCGCTTCCACTGGTTCCATCGGTGATGGAAAGGTCTGGTCAACCCCCGTTGATCAAGTCGTGCGCGTTCGTACAGGCGAACGTGGAGTCGATGCTATTTAGAGTTTTTCCTCTCATTAACTCAAATAGCGAATAGATCGGATGTGGTGGCCCAGAGATTTCACTAACCTTTTGCCTAATTGACCTGAGAAACGTTGACAGCGGGATCTAAATAATTAGGGAAAAGAGAAATCAATGGGAACACCAGAGCGGAGATCACGATCAAACGAGAGTGATCGTGAACTTAGCTCTCTCTTTCTGGCAGCATACGAGAGGTTGCCAGCGGAGGCGCTCCGGGACATACCTGGTTTGGCACTCGCCGCGGTCGGTGGTTACGGCCGCGGTGAGTTGTGTCCGGGGTCAGATTTAGACATTCTCATTCTTCACTCCGATCAATTTTCGGCAGAGAAACTTTTGGAATTTGTTAACGCAGTTCTTTATCCCATCTGGGATGGCACCACTTCTAATTCGCAAATGCCGCGCAGCGTTGATCACTCCGTTCGGACGCGAAGTCAGACACGAGAGACTGCTCGGTCAGATTTGAAAGTGGCTATGGGTCTGCTCGATATTCGTTTGATATGTGGAGATGCTGATCTCGTAGCTGCGGTTCAACATGATGCCCTTGATGATTGGCGAAAAGATTCTCGCCGCCGCTTGGCCGAGTTGCGCATTCAATTATCCGATCGACACTCTCGGGCAGGGGAGTTGGCCTATCTTCTTGAACCGGATTTGAAAGAGGCGCGCGGTGGTCTGCGCGATATAACCGCGCTTCGTGCCATTGCAATGTCTGGCGCTCTTGATATTGCTTTAGAGCGAATCAGCGGCGCGGAATCCACTCTTACAAATATTCGCGAAGAACTTCATATTCAAAGTGGTCGCTCACGTGATCGTTTACTCTTTCAAGAACAAGATAAAGTCGCTGCTGCGCTGGGCTATGTAGATGCTGATGCCTTAATGGGAGATGTTGCTCAAGCTGCCCGTGATGTTGACTACTTGATGCAATCAACGTGGCATCGCCTCGATCACCGTGGCAAAGATGGATTTGGTCGCATTCTGCGTCGACCCCGCACGACAAGTGTTGGACACGGAATTAGCGTTGCGCACCATGAAGTTGTCGTAAACACCGATGCACCATCTAGTGGTGATCCAGTTTTAGGGCTTCGCGCCGCTGCGAAAGCGGCTCAATTGGGTTTGCCGCTCTCCTTGGATTCGTGTGTTGTATTGAGTAAGTCGCTCAAAGAGGGCATTGGTTTATTGCCCAATCCTTGGCCTCGCGAAGCGCGTGAAGACTTAGTTGCCCTCGTTGGTGCTGGCGCAGCCATGGTGCAGGTTTGGGAAGCTCTCGATCAAGAGGGAATCATTTCCGCTTGGCTACCTGAGTGGAGCGCAGTCCGGAGTTTGCCGCAACGTAATCATCTTCATCGCCATACCGTTGATAGACATATGGTCGAAACTGCTGTTCATGCCGCAGCTCTCACCAGACGCGTGCATCGCCCTGATCTGCTTCTGATCGCCGCCATCTTTCATGACATTGGCAAAGGAGGACAAGAGGATCATTCGCATAAAGGCTCGGAGTTAATCAGACCGCTTGCGGTAAGAATTGGATTTAATGAAGAAGATGTCGAAACTCTTCGCCTGTTGATTCAACACCATTTACTTCTCGCAGCCACGGCTACTCGACGCGACCTGGATGACCCGGGTAACGATTGCATCGGTCCTGGAAAAGATTCCAAATTTGCAAACTCTGGAACTTCTACATGCTCTGAGTATTGCCGATGGCGAAGCAACGGGAAGTGCGGCATGGAGTGATTGGAAGGCAACTTTGGTTGCAGATTTAGTCCGGCGAGTGCGCGCCGCAATGAGTGGAACAACTGTGGCACCAGAGCCTGAACTCACATCACAACAACGCGCATTTGCAGAAATTGGCGCACTTCGCGTTGAAGTTACTTCGAGTGAAAAAGATTATGCGATTGAAATTATTTCACCGGATAGACCCGGGTTGCTCTCCTTAGTTGCGGGGGTGCTAAAATCTTGCGCGTCTTGATGTTCGCTCTGCTAGAACGAAATCACATGGTGCATCAGCTGTGATGAAATGGATCGTCTCACTCGACCCTCATGCGCCGGTTCCAACTGCAGAAAAATTGCATGCCGATTTGGAGCGAGCGCTTTCTTCACAGCAAGACCTGGAGCGACGAATTCAAGAAAGAGTTGATACTTATTCCTCTTTACCATCCATCCCTGTGCCACCCGCCCGTCGTTGAAACTTTCCCCGGTGCAGCAAGTGATTGCACAGTTATTGAAGTGCGAAGCCATGACCAACCTGGACTTCTCTTTCGCATTGGAGATGCCTTAACCGTTGCCGCGTTGATATTAAATCTGCAATCGTGACCACACTCGCGCAGAAGCGATCGATACTTTGTATGTCACAGAAATCGGCGCGGGACCGCTTGCACCAGAGCGAGTAAACGAGTTGCTACGCGGTTGCGAGAGGCACTTTCTTAACGTTATAGGATTTACCTCGTATGTTTGATTCACTCACTAAACGCCTCGGAGCATCACTTTCATCCCTTCGCTCCCGCGGCAAAATATCTCCAAGCGATATCGACGATGCCTGCCAAGAGATACATCAAGCCCTACTAGAAGCAGATGTTGCTCTACCTGTTGTCACATCCTTTGTTGACATCGTTCGCGAGAAATCTCTCGAAGTTCTTCCAACTCTCCAATCAGGAAGCAATCAAGCTCAAGCAATTTTTGAGATCATCAACCAAGCGCTCATTGAAATCCTCGGCGCTGAAGCCAGGCGAGTTCGCTTTGCCAAGCAAGGACCAACCATCATCATGTTGGCAGGTCTGCAAGGCGCAGGTAAAACAACGATGGCGGCAAAACTTGCGAAGTTTTTTGCAGATCAAGGCAACACTCCGATTTTGGTGGCTTCGGATTTAGCTCGCCCCAATGCAGTTACTCAACTGCAAGTATTGGGTGAAAGTATTGGTATTCCTGTCTTTGCACCAGAACCAGGCAATGGAGTTGGCAATCCTGTAAAGGTTGCGCGCGATGGTGTGGCCTTCGCCAAATCGAAATTGCACAACATGGTGATTGTCGATACCGCGGGTCGACTTGGCGTTGATGAAACGTTAATGAAGGAAGCAGCGGCTATTCGCGATGCGATCTCACCACATGAAATTCTCTTTGTTGTAGATGCGATGATCGGTCCAAGATGCTCTGCGTACTTCGCAAGCATTTCTCGATGGCGTGGGATTTGATGGCGTTGTGCTAACTAAACTTGATGGCGATGCGCGCGGTGGCGCTGCGTTATCCATTGCCAAAGTTACGGCGCGACCCATTATGTTTCGGTTTCTACTGGCGAGAAATTGCTGACTTCGATATTTTCTATCCCGAGCGAATGGCTTCGCGTATTTTGGGAATGGGCGATGTTGCCACGCTGGCAGAGCAAGCAAAGAAAGCCTTTGATCCTAATACGGCGGAAAAATTTGAAGCCAAATATGCAAGTGGGCAAGATTTCACTTTGGAAGATTTTCTCGAGCAGATGCAAGCAATTTCAAAGATGGGATCGATGTCGAAAATGCTCTCGATGTTGCCGGGCGCAGGTCAGATGAAAAAACAGATCGACAATTTCGATGAGCGAGAAATCATTCGCACGCAAGCCATTGTGCAATCTATGACTATTGGCGAAAGGCGCGAACCAAAGATTCTCAACGGTTCCAGACGAGCGCGCATTGCCCTAGGCAGTGGTCGCACCGTAGCCGAGGTCAACACCTTGATTGAGCGATTTGGACAAGCACAGAAGGCGATGCGCCAGATGCGCTCTGGCAAAGCCCCTGCCGGTATGCCGGCTCAGATGGGTGGCATGGCCGCGCCGCCTAAGCCAGCGTTCACGAATAAGAAGAAGTCCAAGTCGGGAAACCCTGCCAAAAGGGCGTTGGAAGAGCGGGGATAGTTAGTCGCCAATTTCTTGTTTACGCTCGTAGATGGCAAGATTAGCAACCTGTTCGGGGCCCTCTACCCCCAAACATCCGAAAATCACGCAGTTCCTGTTGGACGCGCACCCCGCTGCGATCGACGAGAGCCACCACCCACATACAGGAGTAGAACCACTTGGCTACAAAAATTCGCTTAATGCGCATGGGCAAAATTCGCACACCATATTTCCGCATCGTTGTGACGGACTCACGTAAAGCCCGCAACG
Organism: Actinomycetota bacterium; assembly: GCA_037200085.1. Lineage (GTDB taxonomy): Bacteria > Actinomycetota > Actinomycetes > Nanopelagicales > Nanopelagicaceae > QYPT01. The sequence goes on along the minus strand of JBBCHT010000004.1, from coordinate 252,175 downwards.
GTCTCTCGATTGAAGAGATTGGTCGCTATTCACCTTCGCATGAACCCTCTTTGATCGAAGTTAATTCAGAACGCGCGCAATATTGGTTGGGCGTCGGCGCACTTCCAACTTCTGCTGTAGAGGCGATTTTGAAAGTAACCGGAGATTGGCAAAAACTAAGGGACTTCCTGGAACTGAAGGAACTCTTCGCGTTGCTGCTCCCAAGGTACATAAGAGCGTTGCTTATGAAGCAGCTGTCAAACAATCCATGAATGAGCCAAAAGAAGGCGCTACAACGCTAAAGAAGAAAGCTCAAGAACGATTGGCTGCGAAATCCTCACCAAGTGAGACTGCCGTGGAAGAAGTTCTAGAAACTGCCGCCATCGCAGAATCTCCCATTGCTGCCACAGAATCTGCAGCAGAGGTTGTTGCGGAAACTCCTGTTGTCGAAGAGACGGTAGTTGTCGAGGCTGCTGAATAACCATGATCGATGAAGCCCTAGAACATTTAGTTAAGGGAATTGTTGATCATCCCGAAGATGTTGTGATTCGCGAGAAAACTCATCGTCGCGGAAGCACTCTTGAAGTACGCGTTAATCCGGAAGATATTGGCAAGGTCATCGGTCGTAATGGTCGTACTGCCAAAGCGTTACGCACTGTTGTCAGCGCGCTCGCAGGTCGCTCTATCCGAGTCGATCTCATTGAGACGGACGAAGCACGCTAAAAGAAGAGTAGGTGGCCAGTTGTGCGTCTACTAGTGGGCCGTATCGGTCGCGCTCATGGAATTTTGGGTGAAGCGACTATCGAAGTTCGTACCGACTTACCTGATGAACGTTTTGCCATCGGTGCCAAAGTTGAAACAGATACGCTCGGCGATCTTGTCATCACCTCTCACCGTTGGCATAACGGAATACTTCTTCTCGGTTTTGAAAATATTTCCGATCGCAACTCCATTGAAAAATTGCGTGACACTTTGCTCTATTCCGACGTTGATATCGAAGCAGAAGGTGAAGGTGAAGATGATTATCACGTTCTTCAACTCATCGGTTGTACTGCTTACCTTGAATCAGGAATCGAGTTTGGAAAAGTTACTGACGTGATTAATTTGCCGGCTCAAGATTTGCTTGCGATTGAAACACCAAATGGAGAAGTGCTTATTCCATTTGTTCGCCAACTCGTACCAGTTGTTGATATTGCACAGAAGCGTATGACAGTCATTCCACCTCAATTTGAAACGCAAAGTTAAGCTATGAAAATTGATGCGATCACAATCTTTCCAGAATACTTTTCTCCACTTGATTTATCGTTGATTGGAAAGGCGCAAGAACGCGAAATTATTGACCTCTGCGTACATAATTTGCGCGATTTCACGACAGACAATCACCACAGCGTTGATGACACTCCTTACGGTGGTGGTGCTGGAATGGTGATGAGTGCAGAGATCTGGGGAGAAGCGCTCGATCCACTCATGATTGAAAATACTGATCTGATTATTCTTTCCCCGGCAGGTAAGAAATTCGATCAAAAAATGGCGAGTGATCTTTCTCATTCATCGCACTTAGTCTTTGCTTGCGGACGTTATGAAGGAATTGATGCTCGAGTTGGTCAGTATTACTCGCGAGTAGATTTTGCCAATAGAGGCATTCACGTTCATGAAGTAAGTATTGGAGATTACGTTCTTGGCGGAGGAGAAGTAGCAGCTCTCGTCATGATTGAAGCGATTACACGTTTATTACCAGGTGTTATTGGCAATCCTGAATCACTCACTGAGGAATCACACAATGAAGAGGGTTACCTTGAATATCCCAATTACACCAAACCACAAAGTTGGCGTGGAATTGATGTACCTGATGTCTTGCTGAGTGGAAATCATGCTGCAATTGCGACATGGCGCGCTGAAGTGTCAAGTAAACGAGCAGAAAATCAACAGTAACTCGCGTAACATCGCACTGTGACGGCTCTCGATCCCAAGATTCAATCGCGTCTCATTCGCGATTTGGAGCCGATAGTTGCAGTTGAGTTTGAACGCCACATCTCTGTTCAAAAAAATTGGTATCCCCACGAGTATGTCCCGTGGAGTGAAGGTCGTACATACGCCGGACCACTCAATGGCGATGCCTATGAAGCGAAAGATTCGAAACTTTCTGGAATTGCTCAAGATGCTTTAGTCCTCAATTTAATGACTGAAGATAATTTGCCGAGCTATCACACTGAAATTGCCATTGCGATGGGTCGTGATGGCGCATGGGGTAGTTGGATCGAACGTTGGACGGCGGAGGAGAATCGCCACGGAATCGTGATGCGCGATTATTTAATGGCCACTCGCGGCGTTGACCCTTACGAACTAGAAGATTTGCGAATGGCTCATATGAGCCTTGGTTACCAGACGCCTTATGAGAATGACATGTTGCACACTGTTGCCTACGTTTCATTTCAAGAGTTGGCTACGCGTATTTCCCACCGCAACACCGGAAAGATTTCAAATGATCCGACCTGTGAAGGCATGCTTCAAAGAATTGCGATGGATGAAAACTTGCACATGATTTTCTATCGTAACTTGCTCGGCAGCGCCCTAGACCTTGAGCCAAATGCAGCGATGATTGCGATCAACGATGTTTTGAAGAATTTTGCGATGCCAGGTGTAGGTATGCCAGGTTTTGGTCGAAAGGCAGTCCAGATCGCTCTGGCAGGAATTTATGATCCTCAACAGCACTTACAGGATGTCGTTGCTCCCGTACTTCGTGCGTGGAATGTATTTGAGCGAAATGACCTCACTGGTGAAGGTGCGGCAGCTCGCGATGATCTCGCCCTCTTCCTGAAAAATTCAGATGCCGATGCGGAGCGATTTAATGAAAACGTGAAGTCCACTTTGAGCGCTTAATTGCTCGTGGTCAAACTCCGATTCGTTTGGAATAGAACTACCGAGGCAACCTCGTCACCGAGACAAGAACTTTTACTTTTCGACTTCGCCCACCAGTAAATATTCCTTTGAGTGGAGTCACGTCGTGATAGTCGCGTCCTCTAGCAACGATGACATGGTCTTCGCCAACTTCGCGACCATTTGTTGGATCAAAGGCATGCCAATATCCGATCCATGCCTCCACCCATGAATGTGATTCACCAATAACTGTTTCACCGATATCGCCTTCGCCGTTATAGAGATAACCGGATACATATCGGGCAGGTATTCCGGCGGAGCGAAGTAGCGAAATAGAGGCGTGCGTGAAATCTTGGCAGACGCCTTTGCCTTCAGCCCATGCTTGTGATGCCTTTGTATAGACATTTGTAGCCCCTGGCCAATACGTAATTCTCTCCAACATGGAGGAGTTAAGTAGATCAACGGCTGCATACGGTGACATTTCTGACGAAAGATCAACGTCGGAAATTATTGGATCAACTAAATCTGTATGTGAAAGATATTGCGCGTAGGCATTTCGCACCTTGGTTGAGCGAATGTCAGCCCATCGCATATTTCCAAGACCAGGGACTACAACGCTCGTATCAACAATATTTTCAGAGACAATATCGAGGGAGGTATGCGGGTATTGCAAATCAAAGGATTCAACTGTCGTTCCGAAATAATCTTGATAACCAAATATGGATGGCGCCGGAATGACAGTGAGCGAATGATGGACAAGTAGTTGGTGTGTAGTTGTTAATGGAGTCATGCGCGCTTCATTAAATGATGCTGTCACCTCTGACTCGTAGTTGTATTGCGTTTGGTGCACAACAGAAAGGCGCCACGTCATTAATTACTCCACACAATGGATCCAAGCGGGCGGAAGAATTGGTCCTTCACACCAACGCTGGTCATTGCTACCGACATGATTGTTTGCTGTAGCACATCTTCAATTTCATGGGGAATATCTCCTAGATACATCAGGCGGCTCTTCAAAAGTCCGATGGGGCGAATGACTTGATCAACATTGAGTGAACTCATGCGTCCGATATCGCGTATTGCCGCTTCGCTATTTGTACTCGATTGCAAGAGCGAACGAGGGAAAGTCATATCGGTGACGAGAAATTGGCGAAGATTCTTGGGAGTCATGGGAATTCGATAGCGCAAGAAAGTACTGAGCCCTCCTACGGCACGAAGTGTTGTGGCAGGTCCTTGCTCTGGCCATTCGGTTTCAATATGCATATTGAGCAATCGACTTACTAAATCCATTCGCTCTAGCGATCTACCCAGGCGATAGAAAGCTGCAGCTTCATCGTGAGGAGCGAGCCACTCGTAGATTCCATGCGCTACTGCAAGGCGCTCCAAGACTTGGCGAATTCCCTTGCCGGGAGAGTAGTAATCGATAGTGTCGTTACTTGCATGGAGTTTGTTGATCGCTTCATAAAAATCAGAGGGCAACATGTCACGAACCGAACGTGCATTTTGTCGAGCGGCTGAAAGTGAACCAAGAATTGTGCTCGCGGTTCCAGCTGCACCATAAACAGCGCTGACAAGGGTGGCAGGGGGTTTTTTTATCTGATTGAATTCCGAGTCCATCGAGAAGGAGTGAACATCCACGTGATTGACGTACACCTTGATCTTGCACAATGAGTTGATGGAATTCCACGAGCAGACGTGAGGTTCCTTCGGCTCGCTCTAAGTATCGCCCCATCCAGAAGAAGGATTCTGCAAGGCGACTTAACATTCCTATTTCCTATCCAAAGGTGGCGGCGCAACAAAATTTTGTTGAAATTGTTGCTGTTGCTCTTCTTGCTGTTGCAGACGAGTCATCGGCAAAACATCTGGGCCTTGCTGTGGTGGAGTTAACCGTTCGTGATATTGCTCTTCACTCACCTCAGCTTCTGCGAAAACTTCAATCGGTGTCTCTGTCGCACTTTTTTCTGGTGCGAGTACCCAGGTGTCTTTACTTCCTCCACCTTGACTGGAGTTCACGACAACATTTCCCTCGATAAGTGCGACGCGAGTCAATCCACCCGGAAGAACCCAAATTTTCTTTCCATCATTTACGGCAAAGGGTCGCAAATCGACGTGGCGTGGAGCCAGAGTGCCATCTTCACGAACTGTGGGACAGGTGGAGAGCGCCACCATGGGTTGGGCAATCCACCCGCGCGGATTGGCAGTAATTTCATCAACAACTATTTCTAACTCTGCCTCTGTCGCCATTGGACCTATGGTGATTCCATAACCACCTGAACCGGCAACGGGCTTGACCACCATTGATGCAATGTTTTCTATGACATATCGCAAGAGATCAGGATCTTGAAGATCGTAAGTTTCAACATTGGGCAAGATGGCTTTTTCTCCGAGGTAGTACTCAATAAGTTTTGGCACAAATGGATAGAGCGCTTTGTCATCGGCCACGCCATTGCCGACGCCATTTGCAATTGTTACTTTCCCTGCTCGGGCAGCGTTGAGTAAACCAGGTACTCCGAGAATGCTGTCAGGGCGAAAATGAACTGGATCCAAATAATCATCATCAATGCGACGGTACACAACATGTACTTGCGTTGAGCCTTGAGTAGTACGCATATAGAGAGCGTTGTTGCGACAAAATAAATCGCGCCCTTCTACAAGTTCAACACCCATTCGTCGGGCAAGGAAGGCATGTTCAAAATGTGCAGAATTATGCACACCGGGCGTTAAAACAATGATATTTGGGTTGGTGACGCCTTCTGGAGTCGCGGCAGTTAGAGCGTTGAGTAAGTGTTCGGGATATTCATCGACGGAACGAATTGAATATTCACCAAAGAGTTCTGGCGCAACGTGGGCCATGGTGCGTCGATTTTCCAAGACATAACTCACACCCGATGGACAACGTAAATTGTCTTCGAGCACTCGCAGAATTCCTTGCTCATCGCGGATGAGATCAATGCCTGATACATGTATGCGAACTCCGTTGGCGGGATTTATCCCATGTGCGTGTCGGTAGTAATACTGGCAACTTTCAACGAGTGAACGCGGAACAATGTCATCAGCAAATAGTTTTTGCGGACCATACACATCGGCAAGAAATGCCTCCAGCGCCAAAATTCTCTGTTTGATTCCTGCTTCAATAATTTCCCATTCCGATGAAGTAATAACTCGAGGGATGAGATCAACAGGCAGCGGTCGCTCGAGTCCAGAAAGGGTGAAAGTAATTCCTTGCATCGATAGGTAGGCATCACGTTGGGAGGCGCGTTCGATAAGTCCGGTTGGTCCGATATCTGCAATGGCTTCCCACAGTGGTTGGATTCCCTCGCGAGGTACGCCCCCACTCGTAAGTTCGTCCAAGGCTCGCATGAACAATATGTAACTTAATTGTGTTTCCGTTGGGTAAAGGCACCGTTACTCGCGCAAATCGCCACTTACTACCAAGTAAAAGATAGCTAAATGTGTGCATCTTTACGGTTACGATCCTGCCTATGTCAGCCCAGAAAACCGTTCTCTTTATCGAACATGATCATGTGAGTGAAGGCGGACCCGTCTGGGCGCAATTTACTAAGCGTGGATATGACATCACTCGATTCCACATTGTCTCTGAAGCCAATTTCAACAAGCCAAATGTGAGCGTTGTGTGGCCAGATTTACTCTCCTTCGATGTCGTAGTCGTGATGGGTTCCCCTTGGGGAGTGTGGGAGGACGAGAGAATTGGCAACTGGTTGTTGCCCGAGTTGAAGTTGATTCGCGAAGTTCATGACGCTGGAGTACCTATTCTTGGAATCTGTTTGGTGGTCAGTTGATGGCGCGAGCATTAGGTGGCTCTGTAGCACGGGGACCAGCGGCAGAAGTTGGTTGGTTCGATGTCCAAAGCGATGACACTTCACTCATAGAGAAAGGTCCCTGGTTTCAATATCACTGGGATCGTTGGCAACTTCCACCAGGAGCAACGGAGATTGCTCGTACTTCACTCGCCTCACAAGCATTTACTTATGGCCGCACGCTGGCGTTGCAATTCCATCCGGAAATTGATCCGCATGTTCTAGATATTTGGTTGGAGATGGAGGGCGGTTGCGCTGAAGTTGAAGGCGAAGGGTTGGTTGTCGAAGAGCTTCGCGCTGAAACTCGAAAGCAAGAGCCCCACTCAAATCAGCGGGCTTACCAACTTGTCGATCGATTCCTTGATCAAATCGTTACAGCCGAAATACAACTATCAGAGGTAGAGTAATTTTATTCGCATGTCAGTGAGGGGTGCTAGGTTGATTAAAATTCGTCGAATCAAAAAGGGGAGTGAATTGGAAAACAAGAGCAAAAATAACTCTGGAATTTTGATCAAGGGCGGAAAACAACCCGCAAATCCACCTGCCGCTCCGACGGCCGTCGGTCAACCTCCAAAACCGCCAGCGGAATCCGGAACAAGTAGTAGTAAATAAATTCAGTGCCAACTTCCCTGAGTGGTCTTGCGATATTTGTAGCATTTCTAACTCCAGGTTTTTGAACTATTTACAACGCCGGAGAAGAGTCCCTCAAAGTAGCCTTTCTCCACTCGGACGTTGGCCGTGGAAATTTGCATCCTTGACCCCGATCATTGTTGACTCTTCGGGGTGGTATTACCTGTTTGAAAAAGAAGCACCAAAGGGGACGAGAATTTATCTTGGTTGTGATCTAAAGGACTCGAGTTATGTAGGTGGCTACCTGGACTGGTACAACACCAATGTGAACGACGTTTCTGACCGAGACTTAATTCTCGGTCAACCATTGACAATCAAAGCAAATGGAGTGGAAACCGAAAGTTCATTCCAAAGGATAATTCTTTCAGCCCGAGAGATTAGTAAAATCCGAGTTTCGTTCGTGTAGGTGAAAAATGAGATTTAGTTTTCCGGGATATAAGTGACAACTCTGTGAGCAAATTGAACCTTCAAGTCCGCTTCTCCGAAAGCGGTGTCGTCAGTATGTGGGTGGAAGGATTGCCCATACATTCAGAAGCCACTTCCTTTGAGGTAGCGAGTACTGACCTTTTAGAGGCGCTTCGGGATTACGTAAAATCTTGGGACGAAGGACTTAAACGCTATTCGAATCAGGTGGATAAAGGGTCACTTGTAAGACTCGTGCGACAAAGTACGGATGAAGAATTACGGGAAATACTTTTTGGGGAAGGATAGTTAGTTATCCAGCGGAGTCACGTACGCTCCGGATATTCCACCGTCGACCAAGAAATTCGATGCAGTAATAAATGAAGAATCATCACTGGCAAGAAATGCAACAGCCGCAGCAATTTCACTTGCATCAGCAAATCGTCCCAATGGAATATGGACAAGTCTGCGAGCAGCTCGCTCTTTATCTTTGGCAAACAACTCTTGCAAGAGTGGAGTATTTACAGGTCCAGGGGAGAGCGCATTAACGCGAATGCCTTCACGTGCAAATTGCACACCGAGTTCGCGAGTCATGGATAGCACGCCACCTTTTGACGCCGTGTATGCAATTTGAGATGTGGCTGCACCCATTGTTGCAACGAAGGATGCGGTATTGATGATTGAGCCTTTACCGGCCTTTTGCATATATGGAATGACATATTTGCAGCAGAGGAAAACACTTGTGAGGTTAACGCGATTGACACGATCCCATGCATCAAGTCCAGTAGTGAGAATCGAATCGTCATCTGGTGGTGAGATACCTGCATTGTTAAATGCAATATCAATGCGACCGTAGGTATCAAAAGCAACTTTGTACATGTTCTCCACATCGGCCGTGCTTGTCACGTCTGCTTTGACGAAAATGCCGCCAACTTCTTTTGCGACTTTCTCGCCCGCCTCTGGATTTGTATCTACGACAACAACTTTTGCGCCTTCACTTGCGAATCGCTTGGCTGTAGCTGCGCCAATTCCGCTTCCCGCACCAGTGATTGTGGCAACTCGACCTTCTAAACGCTCTGACATTTTCTCGTGCTCCTACCTGTATGAGTTAGTTGTGCCTGTTGTTAGTCGTTTGAGATAAATACATTCTTTACTTCAGTAAATGAATCCAGTGCATCTGGGCCAAGTTCACGTCCAAGTCCAGATTGCTTAAATCCACCAAATGGCGTCCAGAAACGCACTGAAGAATGGGAATTCACGGATAAGTTGCCTGTTTCGATTCCACGCGCCACTCGGAGTGCACGTCCAACATCGCGAGTCCAGATGGAACCTGAAAGACCGTATTCACTGTCATTGGCCATCGCAATTCCTTCTGCTTCATCTTGGAAAGTCAGAACGGAAACAACAGGACCGAAAATTTCTTCACGCCACGAACGAGACTGAGCGTTCTTGGGAAGAAGCACCGTTGGTGCCATCCAATATCCATCGCCACTTGGAGCAGATCCAGTAAAGGCAACGGTCTCATCCAAAAATGTCTGCACAGAATCGAATTGCTTCTTTGAAATGAGCGGACCCATTTCAGCAGTTGCAAGATTTGGATCTTCTACGCGGAACTTCTTCACTGCAACTTCAAAATGCTCCATGAATTTTTCAAAGCACTTGCTTGTACAAGAATTCTTGAACGTGCACAGCAATCCTGTCCGGCATTGTCGAAGACAGATCCCGGAGCACTTGCAGCAGCCTTTTCAATATCGGCATCGGCAAAAATGATGTTCGAACTTTTGCCGCCGAGTTCGAGTGTTACTCGCTTAACTTGATCAGCGCATCCAGCCATGATTGATTTGCCGACTTCAGTTGAGCCAGTAAAAACTACTTTTCGCACTGCAGGATTAGTGACAAATCGCGCGCCAATAACGCTGCCTTTGCCGGGCAAAACGTTGAAAACCCCTTCAGGAATTCCAGCGACGAGAGCCAATTCGCCGAGTTTCATCGCAGTGAGTGGCGTGTATTCCGCTGGTTTTAAAACAACGGTATTTCCAGCAGCTAGCGCTGGAGCAAATCCCCAACTAGCAATTGGCATAGGGAAGTTCCACGGAACAATCACACCAACAACACCGAGTGGCTCTTTGAAAGTTACATCGATTCCACCAGCCACAGGAATTTGTCGACCAAATAGCCGTTCTGGCGCAGCGGAGTAATACGTCAATACATTGACAACGTTATCTACTTCCCAGAGAGCGTTGCCTCGCGTATGTCCTGAGTTGGAAATTTCTAACTGCGCCAACTCTTCTTTATGTTGAGAAACTACTTCGGCAAAGCGACGCAACAACTTTCCTCGATCACCAGGTGCAACGTTTCTCCATGTTTCAAAAGCTTTAGCTGCCTTTGCAATGACAGCGTCTGTCTGTGCTAGATCAAGGTGCTCAATCGTTGTGAAAAGTTTTTCCGTTGCGGGGTTGATAACGTCATACATTGACACGAATTAAGACCTTTCAAAGTTTCGGAATAGCTCCCAGTTAGTAACGGCTTTTCCATATGCGGAGAGTTCGATTTCAGCCATATTGGCATAGTGCGATTGAACTTCTGATCCAAATGTTTCCTTAATCCAAGCGCTCTCAGACCAAAGTTTTTGTGCTTCCATCATTCTCGCAGGTACTCGAGGTGAATCGGAAGCGTATGCATTGCCTTCAAATACTGGCTCCAGTGCTAATTTATTTTTGATTCCATCAAGACCTGCCGCGACAATTCCTGCAACTGCCAAATATGGATTGACATCTCCACCAGGAACTCGGTTTTCCAATCGAAGTCCGCCACCATGTCCGACGAGTCTCAGTGCGCAAGTGCGGTTATCTCGTCCCCAACGAATCGATGTTGGAGCAAACGAACCAGGGATGTACCTCTTATATGAGTTGATATTTGGTGCAAACAAAAGAGAGAGTTCGCGCAAGTGCGCCAATTGTCCTGCAATAAAGTGACGACCAATATCGCTTAGCCCTTGTTCTTTGTCGGCTTCATCTGCCATCACAAAAGAGTCATCGAGTCCGCGGAAAGAGCAGTGGATGTGAGAGGAGTTGCCTTCCTTCTCATTGGGTTTAGCCATGAAAGTCAACGCATAACCAGCAGCGGCGGCAATTTCTTTGGCACCATTTTTGTAGATCACGTGGTTATCGCAGTTGCTCAGCGCATCTGAGTAGCGAAAGGCAATCTCGTGCTGACCGAAGTTGCACTCACCTTTCACCGACTCCACAACCATGCCAGCACCCGACATTCCAAGGCGAATGGATCGCAGAAGCGGTTCGATGCGTGAACCTCCCAAAATCGAATAGTCGACGTTGTATTGATTCACTGGAGTGAGGTCGATGTAGTGCTTGTTCCATGCATCTTCGTATGAGTTGGCAAAGACCACAAATTCAAGTTCCGTTCCGACCATTGCTTTCATTCCAGCAGCGGCGAGGGCATCCACTTGTTTACGCAATATCTGGCGAGGTGAAGCCACAACATCTTTTCCATCGAGCCACTTAACGTCAGCCAACACCATCGCAGCACCCTCTTGCCATGGGATTCGACGCAAGGTGTTCATATCTGGATCCATCACGAAATCGCTATAGCCGCGCTCCCACGACGACATTTCATAACCTTGGACGGTATTCATATCCATATCTACAGCGAGAAGATAATTGCAACCTTCGGTACCGTGATGAAGTGTGTCATCGAGAAAATGTTGTCCGTGAATTCTTTTACCGACCAAGCGTCCTTGCATATCTGTCATTGCGACAACGACGGTGTCGATCTTTCCCGTTGATATTTCCTTGCGTAAATCCTCTATAGATAGTGAACTCATGGATGCGAGTATTCCAGTTTCCATTGATTTAGCAAATAGCGCAGTGATCTACAGTGATTGAGGTAAGGGTTATCACTAAATTAATTAACACGCATGAAATAGTTACGACTATGACCAATAAAAAACCCGCCGCATATATCTGCGACGGGTTTTTTATTAAGCGTATTTATTCATCAATGGTTCGGATTGGTCCTTTGAACCAATTCTTGGCGGAGACTGTCCACCAAATCCAAATCAGAATGAGCGCTCCACCTGCAAGAAGTGGCGCATAGTTAACAGCAGTCCATGTGAATCCATCTCGCCCTGGAATACCTGCAGGGGAGAATGGCAAGATGAAGTAAATTGAGATAATTGCAATCTCAATTACTGCAATCCAGTTCATCCACTTGTACTTACTGCCAAGAGTCCATTCACCCGGTACGAATTTGCTACCTGCCTTGATACGCAAATAAATTGGAATCAAGAATGCAAGGTAGAGACCAATAACGGCCACAGATACAACTGCGTAGAATGCGGTTGGTGCACCTGATGGGCTCTTGTAAAGAGCTGGCAAAGTGATGATGACACCAATGAGTGCCGAGACAAGTACAGCGTTGAGAGGAACTCGATGCTGATTTACTTTTCTCCAGATCTTTGCACCGGGTACTGCGCCATCGCGTGAGAATGCGTACATCATGCGCGAACACGATGTTAAGCAAGCAGCAACACAGAAGATCTGACCAGCAGTCGTAATGATCATGACCAACTTAAATAGCGCACCATCTCCCAAGGCGGTGATAAGCAGAGCGATAATGGATCCGCCACCATATGGATTGACCTTTGGATCAAATGAGTTGATGTAATCCGTGTTTGTTGCAGCGAAGAGGAATGCAAGCAAGAGCACCCATCCACCAATTGCGGAGTAGAAGATGGACTTCCAGATTCCGCGAGCTGCCGACATATGCGCACCGTGTGTCTCCTCAGAGAGGTGAGCAGATGCGTCAAAGCCGGTGATTGTGTATTGCGTCAACAAGAAACCAAGTGGAAGCACGAATATCCAATAACTGCTCTGACTGAAGCCAGAGTTATTGATCTGCGTGGTGAAAACCCACTTCACTGTTTGGTGATGTTCTGGTGCGAAAATCAAAATTCCGACAATGACCGCAGCGCCAGCGACGTGCCACCAGACCGAAATGTTGTTGATAATCGCGAGCAGATGTCCACCGAAAATGTTGACGACAGTTACAAGAATCATCAACAAAATGAAGAGTACGAACTGCTGTTGCAAATAATCCCCACCCATGAAATCAGTGGCATATGAAGGAGATATGTCACCGATCAAAATGTTGAGAAATGATGCAGCTCCGTAGCCAACCGATGCAGTTACTGCGAGCAGACCAATGAGGTTGAGCCAGCCAGTAAAGAATCCGGCTTTTGCTCCACCAAGTTTGGATGCCCACCAGTAGATACCACCGGAGGTTGGATATGCGGAAGCGAGTTCGGACATACAAAATCCGATAATAAGAATGAATGCGGAGATGAATGGCCATCCGAGGGAGATAGCAATTGGTCCGCCGTTATTCCATCCTTGTGCGAAAGTTGTAAAGCAACCCGCGAGGATGGAGATGATCGAGAATGAGATCGCGAAGTTTGAGAATCCGCTCCAGCTACGGTGCAGTTCCTGTTTATATCCGAGTTCGGCTAGGCGACGCTCGTCATCTGTTCTATTAGGCAAAGTGATCCTCCAAAACGTTTTACATCAGTCGGGAGCGGCCGATGTATTAGTGGTTCGGTTAGGGGGCACCGAGGTAACCTTTCTACGTTAAGTGTGCTCTCAATGGAAGGGGATTTCTCAAAAATGTGTCGGTTAATGGGGTTCGTGTCGCATGAAAAGACCACATTTCCACACATGGCAGGGGAAGGATTCGGACAATTCGTCGCACTCTCCTCAACACATTGCGATGGCTGGGGAGTGGCCACTATTGACCACAATGAATCAGAAGCACACTTAGTTCGCGCGGCAGAGATGGCTCATACGAGTAAACAATTTGATTCCGCAATCGCCGATACGACTGCTGATGGGGGGTTACTTCATCTTCGTTGGGCAACACAAGGGTTACCTGTTAGTGAAAACAATGCGCACCCATTTGTTTACAAAGATTTCACTTTCATTCACAACGGATCGATCAAACCACCAGTAGGTCTTGAACGATTTATTGATGCGGGACTACGCAAATTAATTGCAGGGGATACTGATAGCGAAAGATACTTTTATTTGCTCATCACCATGATTGAGCAATTTGGTTTCGAAGAAGGCGTTAAGCGAGGCGTTAAATTAATTAAGGAGAGATTCTATTTCTCCAGCATTAACGCGATGATTATGAATGAATCCACGCTTATCACCATTAGCGAGAATCATCCCGATCGCCGTCCTGATTTCGGTGGTCCTGATTACTACGAACTCAAATATCGCACCGACGCAAATGGTGTTCTTATTGCCTCAACTGGCTGGCCACAAGATGGATGGGTTTCGATACCGAATCACACTATGTTGGTTGTCGATCGAAAAAGCTTTGCTACAAGAGTTATAGCGCTACCGAACTCAGGGCTTCTTCTTCGTTGGTTTTGGAGATGGCGTCGGCGTTGGAGTCGCTGACTTCTTACGAGTTACAGTGTTGTCAGTTTTCTTCGCTGAAAATGTAGACATGGAATCTGTCTTCTTTTCAGGCGCCATCAAAGGCATTGGTGCCCCAGTCTTGCCTTCTTGGACTGTCGGTGTTCCTCTGAAGCATCCAATAACGTAAGGAAAAGTATTTGTAATGTGATAGCCGTAAGTTCCATCCGGCTCTACTCGACCATTGCACTCATCTAGAACATTTGCTTTATCGCTTTTAACGTAGGTATATGCATCCCATGAATTTGTCTTGGGATTGCCAGTAAGTGTGTATCCGGAAACCAACTTCACCGTGTCTGAGCAATCGGTATCGGTGCAACCTACATTTGTATAAATGGGAAATCCATCGAGCGCGTAGCCGACAATGGTTTGTTGGGAGAGATTGCAGGCGGCAAGGAGAGTGATCGCATGTTGGTGATACTCGCTAGCCGGACCGGTATGACCACCACAAGAATCTACGATCTTGTTGTAAACAGGATCTCCATAAGCCTCAGATGCTGGTTGCGGACCTTCCGTCGGACCATAAATCGGTAGTCCGCTAACTGTTAAGCCGAGAGTCCCTAAAACATTTTTAATGCTCGTAGTTTTTGAAGCAACTTTTGGTACTAGCGGAATTCGCCATACCCAACTCTGTGCCTTCAAAGAATTAGGTGTCATTTTTACAAAGGGAAAACTTGGCATTCCGTTGGAGGTAACAATTACTTCAGTCGTTGTGCAAGCGATGTAGAGATAAGGCTTGGCATATCCATTGCCGGCACCAACGCTCTGCGACAAATCTGGAAAATTGTAGGTCGGACACATACCTTTATATTTTGATGCTGCACTCGCAGAATAAGTTTGTAGGCCAAGTCCGACTCCTAGTACAAGTACTAGTGAGACAGCCCAGACCTTTTTTACCATGTCCGAATCGTGCCGTACTCATCACTGTCAATCGGTCGGTTTTTGCTCAAATTAGGCTGAGAGTTTGAGTGATACCTTAAGCAAATGCCTTGTGATCCACGAAAGATCAATAAAAAATAGTGGTAAGGCTCACGAATCAATGAACAATCCGACGACGTGGCATCAAATACTTGACTTACTTAAAGTTATCCCACCATTTGCTTTGACAGCTCTACTACTCGCCATAGTCCCGGGACAAGGCGTTGCAATGGTTCTCAGACAATCCATAGTTGGGGGATCGAGAGCGGCATTTACCTCAGTTGCTGGAAATAGTTTTGGTTTAATTATTTGGGGAGCTGCATCAGGGATCGGTCTGTCAGAAATATTTGCTCGCTCCCACACTGCCTACAATATTTTGAAATACACAGGAGTTTCCTTTTTGATCTTCCTTAGTGCCCAGACTCTTTGGACCTTACGTAAGGAATATGGAAAATTCGACTACAACGGACGCGCTCGCACAGGCTTTGGCCCTGCATTTCGTTTAGGACTTCTTACCAATCTCACTAATGCAAAAGCTGCAGTATTTGCTGTGGCATTCATTCCGCAATTTGTTCCGGAGGATTTCTCGCTTGGTTGGGGAATTTTCTTTCTAGCGTGCGTTCAATCTCTTGTCTCCATGAGCTGGTATTCCTTTCTTATTAGCGTTGTCGATCGCGCCTCGGTAGTACTCGAAAGACCTAAAGTCAGGCGCGGACTCACAGCATTTTCTGCTGCAGGAATCCTTTTTCTCGCACTAACTCTTTTGCTTGCATCGCCTCGGTAAAGGGCAAAATTACTTAACGCTTGAAAGTGGTTTTCTCTCTAAGTTCCAACCTAAATTCGGCGAATCCAAGAGCGGCAAATTCGTTCCATCCGTTGACGCAAGATCCACTCTCGATAGAACAATCTTGTCGCCATCTTTGACCGGTTTACTGAGCGTGAAGGTAACTTCCATCATGTCAATCGATCCTTCGGCACAATTGGGATCGCAGTCATTTACCGCATAGTCGGCAGTGCCAGAAGCACCGTCTTTATCCCACGTAGTCCATTCGATATTTGCAATGCCAGCTCCAACATCGGCGCAGTAAGGCGTCAAACTTTGCGGTTTGAAATCAATAATTCCGCAGTTATAAACGTATGCAATTTTATGCGATGCATGATCGATGACAACAAAAGTTCCAAACCCAATTGCCATTAAGGAAATAATTGCAACCATGACAGAAGTGCGTCCAAACTTTTTCACTATGGAATTCTAATGCATTTATGAAATCTAATAACACCAATTGTTGAGTGCTACCCTTTGCAAATGCGAGTAGTGACGATTGATCAATTGAAATCAATACTCACAAATCTCCCTGACAATCCTCGAATCGTGGCTTCCGGGAACTTTGCAACGCCTAAGACTCTTCTCGCACTTGCAAATGAATCTCTAGAGAATTTTCGTCTTCATATGCTCAATGCACAACCAGGAATCCCAAATCGCGAAGGGATCACATACGAGACGGCATTCGTTGGTGCTGGTATGCGACGACATCCTCGACTCAATTACATTCCATCGCGATTGAGTCTTTTGCCTGTTTTGTACCGAGATCACTATCGCCCTGATGTTGTATTACTAAATGCCTCCCGTCCTCGATTCGACACAGTAAGTCTTGGCACCGAAGTCAATGTTTTGCCTGCTGCCATCGAGGCAGCACGAGCTCGTGATGGAATTGTGATCGTTCAATCCAATGCTCAAATGCCTTATACCTACGGCGATGCTCAAATCTATGAAAGTGAAATCGACTATCTAGTCGAAGTCGACGAACCCCTTTCGATCAAACCAGCAACAGTGCAAAACGATGTTGCGGCACAAATTGGGTCCAGAATCGCTTCACTTATCGAAGATAACTCCACACTGCAATTGGGGATTGGCGCAATTCCAGATTCCGTTCTTGCGGAGTTAAAGCAGAGAAGAGGCATTCGCATATGGACAGAAATGTTCAGCGATGGAGTCCTTGATCTTCACAAAGCTGGTGTTCTAGATGACGACATTCTTCTTACTGCCTCGTTCGTCTTTGGATCACGAGAGTTGTACGACTGGCTTCACCTCAATCGCAAAGTACGAATGATGCGTACTGAACGCACAAACGATCCAGGACAGATCGCCAGACAAGCCAAGATGACGAGCATCAACGCTGCCCTTGAAGTAGATCTCTTCGATCAAGCCAATGCCAGCCATGTTCGAGGTGAAATTTATTCTGGCTTCGGTGGCTCCACCGACTTCATTGTTGGCTCATTGCATTCACGCGGCGGCCAATCATTCATGGCGCTACCGTCCTGGCACCCCAAGGCAAATGTCTCAACAATTGTTCCAAGATTGACTTCCAATGTGACAAGTTTTCAACACAGTTATGTTGCTACTGAAAATGGGATTGCTAGTTGTTTCGGTCATTCGCAAAACGAACAAGCAAAGAACATCATTGAATTCGCTGCGCATCCTGATGTTCGAGAGTCTCTCTGGCAAAGCGCAGAAAGATACGGCCTGCTTTAGCATCATCTCGATTCCGACTAGTTTTCATTTTTAGGTTGCCATTTTTCATTTATGTGATCAATAACATGTTCGACCCAATCAAGCAATTGAGTATCTGACATCGTGGAAATATCTTCGGGAATTTCGAAAAATATTGGCTTTTTACCGCCACCATTTGAATCGCTCTTATTAGTCACTATTTATAAACCTTTCGCTCTTCCTGAACCACATTGGTTTCAGGCAGCTCTTCCTTTGGGACCACCGTGTGCGATTCACGCGGTTGGTAGCAAGTCAGCCAAAGGGCTTACGACTTACTTCTTGAGCAATTGAAAAAATATCAGAGGCCACGGCAATTTTTGACCAGAAGTGCAGTCGGGTATCTAGGCAATTTTCTTCTATTGCCATCTATTATCCAGAAATGAGACATGATTCAAGGACAGCGCTGCTGTGTCATGAGTATCTTCACAAGACATACGCTTCAGATAGATTTGATTTATCTGAAGTTAAAGAACCTGATCTCGTTCTTGAGAAATATAAGGAGCTTGGACGTGCTCACGAAATTAAAGTCCTTGAATTTCTAAAATCACTGCAATTGAGAATCGAAGATCTTCATTCAGTAACTGATTGGCGAGATCGCGAAATTGCAACTGCCAGGTTGTTATTGTCCGATGAGATTGACATTATTTTAGGCGCAAGCATTGGCGAGATTTGTGAGTTGGAGATTGCCCGTCTCAGAGGGACTAGTGGGCGTAGGTGATTTTTCAAGAGCGAGTAAACCGGACCTTCTTATTCGCGTAGGGCAAGATGTATTAAACCAACCGCTCTGGGCTCCAGTAGACATTAAAAGTCACTCCGCGTATGACTCGAAAAATAGATCGAATAGCGTGAAAGTGACTTCTTGGCCAAATAATGATCCTGTAATCGGAACACAAGAAAGTGGGCGAATTAGTCGAGAAGATGCGTTTCAGCTTGGCCACTATTTGACTCATCTTCGCAATCTAGGGTTGGCAAATGTACAAGGGTGGGCAGGAATTATTGGACGCGAATACGAAGAATGTGCGTGGACAATGCTTGACGGAGTCATTTATGGCACGGGAGCCAACGCCGAAACGGTGATCTCGGCATATACAAAAGCATTCGCAGATGCAGTACAAATCATTGGGATTGCTCAAGCACGAAATATTGATTCATCCATAGAACCACCAACAATTCCTCAAAAATTTACTGGCAAATTTGGATGTTCTACTTGTGACTTCATTGATGTTTGTGAAGCAGAAATGAATGCTTATGATGGCGATTCGGGGCATGTAACTTTGTTGGCGACCGTTACACCTGATAAAGCCGTAGCGAACTTAAATGGAATTCAAAGTATTTCTGTCTTGTCGACAGCGAGTGGATTAAACGACTTTGGAAGCATGGCCAAAATACGGAGCCAAGTTTGGCTAGACCATATCCCTCGACTTTTGGATTTGAATAGTGCGTTCGATTTGCCTGAATTCAACATCGAAATTGATATCGATCTAGAAAATAGCCAGGAAGCGCTTCAAGAAATTGCTGAAGGTGAAGAACTCGGTCGCGATCAGGTTTATCTGTATGGATACGGCGTACTCGACAGAGAGATCTCACAAGATTGGAACGATGCCGAATTCGATTCAATTTCGGACTATACAAACACCGAAGAAGGGGAGATGGGAGTACTGCTTTCGATGTGGCAAAAGCTCGTTTCGTTGGCTGACTCTGCGGAATTGTTAAATAAAACTTTGGGGATTTTTCACTATTCTCCCCATGAGAAGTCGTGGTGGCGAAAATTTGCATCCCGCTATGAAAATGAACAGGGAGTTCCTTCACTGGAAGATATCAATAATTTTATGGATCGATATTTCATTGATCTTCTGCCATATGTACGGAAGATATCTTTTCCAACTATGGATTATTCTATTAAATCGTTAGCGCCTTTAGCTGGTTTTCATTGGAGCGCAAAAGATGCGGGGTGGCGCGCAATCATTGTTGAAATACAGCCTGGCTACATCTCCATCAGCCGCAACGCAGGCGAAAGCAGAGGCTATTGAGTGGTTACGTAGTTATAACCTGGACGACGTTAAGGCAACATTCGCTGTTCGGGAGTATTTGCGCTCGCTCAATTTCTAAAAGAATTTAAGTCCCCAAGTTTCTATTGGCTGGATCTTGAACGGCGTTTAAAAAGTTGTGCCGGCTTTCCGACGGATCCACTTGAAAAACTATCTGTTGCAATGAGTTGAGGTTCCATTTTCCTTCGAAATGCATCTTTATCTAGTTCGCCTTTGGCAATTGCTTCATGAAGTTTCCGAAGTTGATACAGAGTGAATGTTCGGCCTAGAAAACGATACGGATCCGGCTTCTTTTCATACTCTCGGCGAAGAACTCGTACAGCTCTTTCGACGATCGCAATTTGTTCGAAAGGCAGATCATCTTGATTATTGGGTAGTTCAATTCGAAATGTGACTCCAGGGGAGATGTACCCGAGATTCAAATTCTGGTTTTCAGAGATTACTTTTGCCACTAACTCATTTCTTTCAACCGCCAAGTAGCCGACCGACATAACCCATCCACGTGCATCTCTCGTCGGTTCGTCAAAAACATAAAGTTGAACTGGATTGATTCCCGATATTCCGCATTTTTCATTGAGAGCGACTTCAACTGCTTCGTTAAGCCGTTCGCGTTCGCGGACCATTCTTCCTGGGAGAGCCCATTGCCCTCTAGCCAAACCATCTTGTCGTTTATGCAATAAGAACCCGATACGAAAATCTCGTGTTGTGTTTTCGGGAACCACTGTTAGCAAAGCAATATCGACCGCCACATGTGGGCCTCTAAATCCACTCAATTCTGGTGACTCGGGCGGCAAATTGTCAGCAGTGGAATGTGATCTGGCCATGAATCAAGATTAGCGCAAAAATTCCCTAAATATTTCTTCTATTAGCGCGACATCACTCTAATTTACTGGTACAGTTAGAGCATTATCACGCTAATTCCGATAAGTGGAGCTAGCAATCGACTGAAAGGCTGATGTATATGAAAGTAAAAGCCCACCTTGACGTGGATCTTGTGGCACTTGAAGCACAAGACTCCATCACCCTAATGCTTGATCTGACAGCTCCGATTGATGAGGCAACTAAAGATCGTCTCGGTCAAGCTGTTCAAATCGTTCTCGATCGCTCAGGCTCAATGAACGGCGAACCCCTTGAATCGGCAAAAGGTTCGTTACTTGCATTGGTTGATCGTCTGGCTCCGCAGGATTCCTTTGGGTTAGTTGCATTCGACGATCAGGCCCTTGTAATCGTCCCAATAGCTCTAATGTCGGACCACAACCTGCCAAGCCTTCGCAAAGCAATTCGCGATATTCCATCCGGCGGATCAACCGATATCAGCGCTGGATACTTGCTCGGGCTCCGGGAAGTTTCTCATGTGAAAGCACCAGGCGGCGCAACATTGCTGCTGATATCTGATGGTCATGCGAATGCCGGTGAACAACAACCTTCTTTTTTCGCGGATGTTGCCATCAAAGCCGCTCAAAGCAGCGTCACTACGGCAACTATCGGTCTTGGCGTCGGCTATGACGAGACGATTCTCGAAGCGGCTGCCCAGGGCGGCGGGGGAGCTCATCGTTTTGCAAATACGATTGATGAAGCTGTCGGAGCTATCGCCGCCGAGGTCGATGATTTGCTCGACAAGTCGGTTCTGAATGCAGTCCTGCGAGTTCGGCCACTAGTGGGGACTCAAGGTGTGCCTGAGTTCAAAATACTCCAACGCTTTCACACATGGCGAGATGGTGCAGATTACGTCGTGCAACTGGGCGATCTTTATGCTGGTGAAAATCGTCGAGTCGTTATCAATATTGATGTGCCGCAAATTGCAGCACTTGGACTTTGCACCATTGCCGAACTGACTTTGGAATATCTCAACTTGGCAGAACGCCAGGAGATAAGTGTGACGCTGCCTGTAACGGTCAATGTCGTTCCCGTAGATATTGCAGCCGGGCGGGTTCCAAATCCCATCGTTCGCGCTGAGCGATTGATATTGGAAGCCCAATCAGAAAAAGCGCTCGCGACGGATGAGATCAAGTCCGGCAAGGCGCCAGAGGCTACCAATCGCCTAAAGAGTGCGTCAGCTAAATTGCGCCGTGAAGCGTCGTTGTTGCCGGCTACTGATGAGCGAACCGCTGAGTCATTGGCCAGCATTCTCAACGAGGCTGTGATTATTGACAATCTTGCAGAGTTCTCTGAATTCGAACGTCCAGAATTTAGCTCCAAGCGAATGACTGAGTCCTATTCCAATACTTCTCGAAGTAAGAAGTTTCGTAACCAGCCCAGTGAAGATCCAACGCATTCAGAAGGGGAGGCTATTTAATGTTTAGCGACGTCAAGGAGTTGTACTCGGAGATTGTTCCAAATTTATTTATGGGCGGAACGGATGACGACGATGTCATTCATCTGCCTCAGCTCTCTCATTTCCCGCGTCATGATCTTCCCTTTGATTCAATCTTGACTATGTATGCATTGGCAAGGCCTGCTGACTGGATGGTGCAGGAATTTCGTTATGCATTTCCTGATGCCAGCATCTCTGACATTGATCTCAACCGACTGCGACAGATAGTTGAATGGGGCTACCAACAATGGATGCAAGGAGATCGAGTACTGGTGCGATGCCAAGCTGGTTTAAATCGATCTGGATTGGTTACCGCTCTAATACTTATCAAGTCTGGCTCGGATCCTGAAATGGTTATTCAGAAAATTAGAGAACGTCGCGACAGCTATGCGCTGTGCAATGGGGAATATGAGGAGTGGCTCCTTCGCGAATCCCTCAGCTTCTTTTCATTATCGGGAGTTAACCCAGAGGTGACGTGAGGATGAACACAATGTCAGAACTCCCAGTATTTTGGGAAACGATTATCGTCGTAATGACTAAGTACATTGAAGAGCGGCAAGATCCTTGGACGCTTCAGACCACGGGCGGAAATTACGACTTTGCGCCATACGTTCAAGCACTTCAAGAACACGACAACATGTTGCTTCTAGAGGCAACAAGTTCAAAGTTTCTAGAACCGCCGCTAACGCCTGAGCAACACGAAATAATGCTGTTTTTAGGATGGCGACATTTTCCAGAGGAGTTTTATCCCAACTATTCCCAAATTCTTGATCAATCAAAATACCGACCACGAGAAATTGCAGAATTGCTGGCTAAAACACTTCATTTCGCCTACGGTGTGGACGATTTGTTCAGTTTTGAGATCGCGCCGTATAGGTCCGACGCGGCATTGGTGGTTCACGGGGAGGAGAGCGCAGTGAATGCGGATGATTTTTTAATTGAGAGAATTAGAAAGCCATACCCCGAAGGCACACCAGTTGTCACATCTTCGACACCTGTGGTCTCATTTGGGAACCCAAAGATATCGTGTATCGCAACAGTCGGGATTAATCCTAGTCGACGCGAATTTGAAGGCGCGGTTAAAGGCAAACTTCTAGAGCGTCCTAATAAAAGACTTGTTGATCTGGTAGAAATCGGTGCGAATTCTTGCGACACGATGTCCCTCGACCAAGCGCGCCAGGTGCTGGAGGGATGTTTCGATTATTTTCAAGAAAGCACATATTTGAGTGAATGGTTTGATCCACTCGAGAAAGTGGTCCTTAATCCCATCGATGCAAGTTATTTCGGGAAAGCTATTCACACTGCGGTTCATTTAGATTTAGTTCAATGGTCCACAGATCCAGTATGGAGTGGAATCTCAGATCGAGAAATGGCGAAGCAACTTCTTGAAGAAGATGCTGATTTTTTGCGTCAGCAACTTGACGCTTACGATTTCAAATATGTTTTTCTCAACGGTAGAGAAGTGTGTGAACAAGTTCAAAAGTTAGGGATTTACCTATTGACTCAAGTTGGGGAATTGCGATGGGATTCTGGCGGACTTCCCAGAACTACAAAGATTTTTACCGGAATCGGGCCGAACGGTGAGATCGTCGTGGGTTGGTCTCTCAATATTCAAAACATAAGGGCTTCTCAGGAAGAGCGTGCCAGAGTTCTAACCGAATTGACCAATTGGGTTCAGATTTGCCGTGCTGCTGAAGGCGTACCTGGAAACGTTGCAAATGTCCCTCAAAATTCTGACGTGACGGTCGGGTATGAGGATCTCGCTGAAGCGTTTATAAAAACTATTCACTTCCAAACGGTTTATCATCCAGAGTATTGGCACAAATTTATAGAACTTATGAGGGCGGAGCTTAATATTTCAAAGGGACGAGAAGAAGCGTACTGGCTCGACGAAGTGGTTGAGAAGAATCGCCTGACCACCCGAGTCATGCCAACCGAAAACTACCTTGAATTGAGCATGAATGTCCCACCGGGCGCAGCTCAAGATGCGACTTATCAGATGTTTTCGAAAGAAATCGATCGAATGCGCCGCGATCTAGTTGAAGTCAACCGAGAATTTCTCCGTGTACTGATTCGAGAAATTCTGGGAGAAAATGCATCGAAACGGATTCCTATGAAGCAATTGATTGCAGCGGGGTTGCCCTCCGTCGTGCCGCCATGGGACGTTTTTGAATGGGCGAAACGCGTCTAGATAATTTTATTTCCATTTTTTAAGAGAGGTTGGAAAAAGCAATGGAGAATATTTGGGAAGGCTTCACGGCGAGCGAGGAAATGGTGCACGAACTAGATCGCCCGTCAGTCTTAGAACACAATGCGAGAGTTCGACCTGAACACAAATTCTTACTTCATCTTTCTCCAGAACCTTGGATTGGCAATCTTGAAGGAAATTTATTCGTCTTGTATTCCAACCCTGGCGCAACACAGGGAGATCTAGCGAAAATTGAACAGAAAGACAATGCGCTAATCGTTGAGAAATCCATCAAGAACTTGAACCAGATGAATGATAAGTACCCTCATTTTTTCTTTGATCCTGAATTAGTTAATACTGACGGCGGCAAATGGTTTCGCCGACGATATAGATGGTTGATTGATGCCACAGACTTGGAGCGAGTAGCGAACAACGTAGTCACTTGCGAGCTTGCCCCATATCACTCGATAAAATGGCGCAACCCCAAGACGATGCCTCCGACCCAGGAATTCACTTATCAGGCCATTCGAAATGCGTTCGCGAGAGATGCCACTATTTTGATTGGCCGCACTCCCAAAGTGTGGAAACATCACATTCCTGAATTGGAAAAATATCCGAGAGTGTTTCGCCCAAACGGCATAAACGCCTCGGTTTCTCCCGGCAACTACCCGAAGAACTTTGACCGAATCGTTGACGCATTGGGCAGTTCCGCCTAATTTAATTGTTCGCAATACATCTGGTTCATATCTCGATTCATCTCTAGGCTCTGAGCATGTGGTCTTTGGACGATGAACGACTCTTCCGCGAAGACTTAATTGAAAAAGTAATTGCATACGCTAATGAAGGCGATGGAACCCTTTCGCGAAGGCAACTCAGCGCTTTTGAATATAACGAAAAAGCTGTGCGCACAATCGACGAGCAGGGCGGCATATGGAACCCTGATAATGCATGGCCATTTGAGAATAAATTGCGGGCAACACTGTCCATTAATACAACCAATAGAAACAAATACCTGGATGGTGGAAGCAGTGGCGGTTTATGGCGATATGACTATCAAAGCGGTGGGACTGCGGGTAAAAATACAAAGATGCGAAAATCTATGGAATTGCAGTTACCAATTCTTTGGTTTTATCAACAGCCAAATGATCGGTACCTTCCGTACAAAGTTTTTGTGATTAGCGATCACCCCGATGACGGCTATTGTCTTATTGCCCCAGAATTGTCGCTCGCCACGGGTGTAAGGTCGGAATCGGTAATCGAACGAAGATATGCCGAGCGGTTAATGAAACAACGTCTTCATCAGCCCGCTTTCCGCGCTCAAATCTTGAGCGCATACGAAACTAGATGTGCCATTTGCCAGCTTCGACACGGACGACTTCTGGATGCTGCTCACATCACTCCCGATGGAGATGAGAATTCTTCTACGGCTGTTACAAATGGACTGAGTCTTTGCAAGATTCACCATGCGGCTTACGACGCGAATATCGTGGGAATAGATCCGAATTATGTTGTTCACATTCGGCTTGATATTTTAGAAGAGGTTGATGGACCAATGCTTCAACATGGAATAAAAGAAATGGAGGGAAGAGCACTTTGGGTTCCTCGACGGCTGGATGAACGACCAGATACTTCTCGATTAGCGGAAAGATTCGAGGCTTTTTCCTGAGTCGATTCAGGAAAACGGGAAACACTGTTTGAAGATTAAGGCGAGTCGTCTGGTGGTTCCAAAATCGCCCCACCGGTCACTCCGCGTATTTTTGCTACGAGAGCTTTCCAATAAGTTTCTCCAACTATATTCGGCCCACTTCTCATCTCTTCGTTTATTCGATTCTGACGTTGCTCCCAAAATAGCGCGGAACGAAGTAGATGTAGATCTTCAGGAAGCACCCCAGTTTCGCGAAACTGCTGGTGTACAGGTTCGACTATCGGCCGCAAGGTGGAAGGTTTACCCCCATTTCGAGCGTATCCATTGTAAGAAAGTGCAAATTCAATTAATTCCAACGAAGATGCATCCTCATCCGGAACCAAAACCGGTCCGTATCTCGTCCAAAAATATTTACGCATGTTTAATCTCTCCGGATTTCTACTTCTTCTTCAATTTCTGCTTCAGTTGTGCTGGAGACGGAATTGGATTTGTTTTGTGAATCGCGTTGTGACAATTTGGGCAAAGCGGAATTAGATCCTTGACAGGATTTATTTTGTAGGAAGTCTTTTCTTGCATCGACATTGGCGTTACGTGGTGTACATGGATTACACCTTGACCAATCTCTGGACCATAGAATTTCACAGAGTCAAAGCCGCATGCCGCGCAAAGATTGCCGTGGTGAGCCAAGCAGGCTGCGCGTGCCTTAGGATCTCGCTCGTAGCGATTTACGACAATAGTTCGGCTTCCACCTTCAATGTAGTCTTTCGGAGAAAGCTCTCCTGGCTCTGGAATTTCTTCGATTCCTGATTGATCTTTCCAGACTTCAAGCAATTTCCTTTCGGATTTTTCAGAGACTTGATAACCGCTCCCTTGAATCCATCCCTTCTCTTTCCCCATCCAAGGAATTTCTGGAACTCGCTTCATTAGGAGTGATACGGGAATAACGTCTTGCACAGGTAAGAGCTTCGCCCATTTTACCTCAACGTATCCGGTCAAGCCTTTCTTTGCGGGGTTCCAATGCCTTCCCTTATAAGGCTCACATGTTGTAATTCCGAAACCAACCAAACCTTTGGGATACTTATTACCCTGCACCAACATGAAGCATTTCGTTCCCGCTGGAATATTCACACGGTTGCCAACACTCCAAGTGACCTTTGGTGGTTTCCCAAGATCCACTCGTCGACGATCTTTCTCATAATCTTCAAGTGGCCACGCCTCGACGTCATCGCGATTCCAGGTCAATAAAATCATTCCCCTCCTTAATTCGGATGGCAAGAGGATAACTGTCACGACAAACAATGGCTATGCACCCGGTTACGGCCGCGGGAATTGTGGCGGAAAAGTTATGCCTGTTACCGTTCCAATAAAGTCCACCAATCAATACATTTCTCAGTAACGAACAAATTCTTTCCTCGGATTGGAGTTGAAGATCACGGATATCGAACTTCACGACGCGCGAGCTCGAGTTGCATGGAAAATCTTGACCAGCCGGTCGAAGAAGATTGATCCCCGGATCTCCTACTCAGATCTCGAGGAATTAATGGGGGTACATCAACGACAACATGCCAACTTCCTCGGGCTCATTCAAATTTATTGCCACGTGTTTGAATTTCCACACTTGACCGCGCTAGTGGTGGGCGAGAAGAGTGGTCTTCCGGGTCCAGGGTGTGATATCGAAAGAGATCAAATATCGGAGGAATATGTAAAAATAAAGAATTTTAGGTGGCCACCAGCTCCAGAATCCTTTGTGACACCCGAATACCTGCGTCGACATATTTCCACACGCACACTCCTAGAGTCTTATTCAAAGCCCAGGAAGAATATAAATTATTGGTGGATTAACCACGGCATCACATACAAATATGAAATACAAGGCGACTTTCTTTGGTCCCCCAAGAGCTCAAAAGATGGAAATCGCAGCCATTACTATGACAACATGGCAGCGCTGCGTCCAGGAGATCAAGTCTTCTCCTACACGAAGGGTTTCCTTCGATCCTTTGGAGTGGTCAAATCATTTCCAAGCACTTCTTCGCGACCCGATTTTGGAAGTGCAAGCAAGAACTGGGCAGAAAGTGGCTGGTTGGTTGATGTCTCATTTCAAGATCTTCCCCAGCCGTTTCAGCCGAAGAATGATTTTCGGGAGATCAAATCTCTCATGGATTCCAAATACCTTCCATTAGATAGAAATGGAGATGGACAAGGATCTCTAACAAAAATCTCTAAAGAACTGACTACCTACATTCAAGTAAAAGGTGAAATTGATCAGGTTAAAATCGCATTTGTTACCTCTAATTCCGATGAGGAGCAAAACAACTTACTAGAGAAAGCGATTCTTCAAAGAACCAATATTGGTCCCCTGGAGAAATTACAACTTGTAAAATCTCGGCGTGGCCAAGGGGTATTCAAGGCGAATGTGAAACTTTATGAAACCACTGCAGGGTGACTGGTCTTGCTGAAGGTGGTCCTCTCATCGCGAGCCACATAAAGCCCTGGGCAAGCAGTTCAGATACTGAAAAGATCGAGGGATTCAACGGTCTTTTATTGTCGCCTCATATTGACTACCTTTTTGATGCTGGGTTGATTTCCTTTGGTGATGATGGGGAATTGCTCATTTCAAAGTCTTTAGACCCCCAGATCCTCCGCACGTGGAATCTGCCCACCCAACTCAATGTGGGCGCCTTCCGTCCAGAACAAACCAAATATCTTTCCTACCATCGAGGAAAAATATTCATCAAGTAGATCTAAACGCAGAACTAGCTAAATCTTGAAAATAAATAAATGCAGTATCGCTTCATTGCATTGTTTAGACATCACTGCTCATGCGACGGGTTCGAAAGTAAGCAACTCGATTTTCAACCACATAAGAGCAGACTTGGCGATCCAAAAAATCGCAAATGTGACCTCTATAAGTCCCTCCCTTCCGATCAACAGGTTCATACACTTGGCTGTTGTTTTCCAAAGCTTCCATAAGTCTTGAGCATTGTCCTACGGACAAATTGTTAAGCCCCTTGAGTTGATCCCAGATCAATTCGGTCTGCGCATAAGACATTGATTTATTTAACGCAGTTACAAGCGAGCAAATCAAGTTCGAGTTAAGCTCAACTTTGGATTTCACGAATTCCAAAATTATCTGGGCCACCAATGTAGGAGACAAATTGGCGGCAGTATTCGCCTGCCACTGACCAAGAAAAGCTTGCGGATCTTCGCCAAAATGGAGAGATGTGACCGGTGCGTGTCTTCCTAATAGCCACCCGATCTCCTGAGCACACCAGTCTCGACCACTGAAGCCCGCATGTAGAAACACCACACCGGCGTGGCATGCATCTAGTTTTTGGATAATAACGTCTCGCCAATCAGAATTTGGCTCAATTGAGATGTGAGCTACAAACAATTCGATTCCGAACTGTGCCAAGTGACTCGCTACTTGTCCGACGAATGCCTGATGCTCATGGATATGAGATGCAAATATCAGGAGTGGATTTTCTGCAGATGATCCAATGAAAATAAAATCAGACAATTCGGGCTCAAAGAGATTAAGTGCTTCAGCAAGTGCGAGCAATGATTCATCGCTAGCTTGCCCCAGCTCATCTATAAGCACCCCATGAGAGTAAATATCAAATCTCCTTAAGGTGGTTGCTCTTTGAAACTCATCCAAATTACTAATTAATGGCATTGCCGCAGCTATTAATTGAGCCTTGCGGTCTACGTCCATCGATGTCCTTTCCAAACATTAGGTTTGCCTTCGAAAGCCCGTAGCTTCAAAAATCTTTTTGAATCTCTGGTGCTTAAGGTTTATTTCCCAGGTTTCAAATTTTGCTTCACAAGCCTAAAGGATCTTGAATTGAAACAGCGATGGCCTAGGACCGGAATTATTCCGATCCGAGTTTGTCACGTGTCGTCCAAAAAGTTACTTTTCAGACATGGAATTTAGTTGGAGATATGTAATCGGAAATCCTGGGAAGTTACACGCAGCGACTATTTAACCCGGACAGCAACGTGAAGAAGAGCCAGAATCGGATTCTGGCCAATCAAAAATGCTTTTTCTAGTAATGGCTGTTGGCGCCTAAAGGAAGGCCGTTGGGACGTAGCTTGAACTTCTATTTAAGGTGTATTGAATCTAAACCCCCGGGTCTAGAGCTTCTTGATAAGTCCCTTTCAGCGGATATTGATCTTGTGTGCACACTTTGGGAAGCGCGAGCACCCTAGAAAATTCGAATATGGACCTCGACGAATCACCATGACACCCTTATTACATTCAGTACAAGTTTTCACAAGTGTATTCTTCATAGCAGATGTGTCAACCTTGACCACTTCAACTAGATTTTCCGACATCATTTCTACCGCAAACATCGAATCTTTATCCTTTCTGGTTACCAGAAAAACTTGTCGTTTTGCCCTAGTTAATGCCACATAGAGAAGTCGTCGCTCTTCCGCATGTTCAAAAGTTTCAGGTTCGCTCATAGCAAGATTCAAAACCGGATCATCCTCAATTTCACTAGGAAATCCATGTAGTCCAGCCTCAAAATTCACAACAACTACGTAATCGGACTCCAACCCTTTAGAGCCGTGAATTGTTCGATACGATATCTTTAAACTTGGGAAATTTTTTTCTGGAATCCAATCTCGATTAAATCCGTACCGTCCCAAAATGAACACCGTGGGTGTCAACTTGTCACTGGCGTTCACGTCTTTGGCGATTCTGTGCAGCGCCTCTCCGACTCCTTGTTGGGCATCCGTTGTCCTTATCAACAACAGGGGACTTCTCAAACTATCTTGACTCGCCAACACTGATTTTTTAATTTGTTCGGGGTTCTTCGTGACAAATTGAGTTGCCGCGTCGGCGATCGTCTGAGTACAACGATAGGTGTGAGTCAGATGAAGAGTGGGACCCGGACCGAAGGTTTCATGAAAATGAGTCATTAAGGAGACATCTGCACCGGCAAATCGGTTGATTGACTGCCAGTCATCGCCAACAGCTAAAACATACTTGCCCTTTTCACGCAGAAGAGACTTCACGAGCCTGCTTCTTGCAGCACTTGAATCCTGAAATTCATCTACGAGAATCAGATCATAACCTGGTAGATAATTTCCGTTCTCAATGTGCTTAGCAGCCTGAACGAGCATGTCTTCAAAGTCAATAGCGTTCGCAAGACTCAGTCTACGTTCCCATTCATTGTGAATGAGCCAATATAATTCCAAGAATAAATCAGTTCGATCGCTTTTCAATTGCTTCCATCTGCGATCTAGGCGGTTCCTGATATCAAGTTCTGAGAGCGAATTAGATTTTACGTGAGTCATAAAAGTTCGCATGAGACCTATAACTTCAGCGTTTTCAATATTCGTGAAATCAGCTTTTGGCCTCTCCGCGTCCCAATTCATTGATACTCCTCGGGAAACAAGCTGCTCCTTGAGTCTTGTAAGGCCATTTGCGAAAACAACTTCTCCAAAAGTAGTTTCGATTAACTCGGTCTTGTGCATTTGATGAAGGTCGCGTTTCCAGTTCATATCTTTGACGTAGCCGGGGAAACTCGATGGCGGATTTCCTTCTAGGTCTAGCGCCCAGTGTTCGTGCCAAAGATCTATGTTTGGGTAATAGAAATCGGGCATGTATTGCCGGCGAAATTCATCAGTAGTCTTTACTTTGTAGTCCCGTTCATAATCATAAGAAACGCCATGGAGGTAGAGCCAATTTGAAATCATGCGTTCGCCATGGCTGCGAACTACTTTTCCGTCAAACGTCCGAAAGCCACGCTCTCTCAATTCCTTGTCCCAAGCATCCGGGTCTACCCCTGAAGCCTTTAATGTTTCGGGCGTGAAGATGAAGCGATAGAGATCCCACTTGTACTTGAATTCTTCAGATGAATTTTTCAATTCCTCTACTATTCGTGCGATTTCTTCGAGATCGGTTCCATTGTCAACCCACGATGCCACTGTTGGTCGCTCCTTAAGCGATCTTCCTAGTACATCCAAACCGAACGCGTGAAAAGTAGAAGCTTTAATTCCGTTCGGATCAATATTTGCGCTCTCAAATCGCTTCTTTACCCTTTCTTGAAGTTCCTCAGCTGCAGCCTTATTGAATGCTAAAAGGAGGATTCTTGAAGGTGGAATAAATTTCTTCATTGTCGCATATGCCGCTCTTGCGACCATGACCGAGGTTTTTCCAGAGCCTGCTGCTGCTACGAGCAATACGCGATTGTCAAAAGTTATTACTGCTTTAGTCTGTTCTAAGGAAAGCGGCTTACTCTCGATACTTTCCAGAAACACCTTTTGATCCATGATCTCTGCCTCCAGGATCTCCTGATTTATTTGCATAAACATGGAATGGAGGTCGAGGTCGAGGTGATCGAGAGCTCTAGTCTCGCGGTCATTCAGGCGTCCGATTGCTCTCAGGCGTTCTACAAGCTTGCGTAGAGGTAATCGAGGCATCGAATCGATCAAGTCATCGGTGGTTTCCTGCGGTATCCATCGTTGCAGTTCACGGTGCGCATTCAAAACTTCCTGAAGTTTCTCTGACCATGCGCGAGCCACACTCAAATCAACACTGAGCGCAATTAATTTTGCATCTTTCCGACCTAAGCCTTTAGTTTGACGAGGGATTCTTCTTCTATAAATAAATACCATCTGAACCAACGCCTTTTAGTCTGTACTTTGACTGAACCATCGCACAAATATTCTTCCACGTGACTTTTTGACTTAATTTTTAGAAGAGAATCTTCCAACGTGATTTCCCATTGGCTACCCAACCACTGCCTTACGACTGACGGATCCATATGGTTACCGTTCTCGCTTCTACTCGTCCGTTAAGCGTAGTGAAGCTCTGGCTAACGGGCACTCGAGTGCCAGAAAAACTTTTAAGCGCGACCTTGAAGTAGGTTTCATTCCGAAAAAGTCCTCATGGGATAGTTGTAAAAAAACCTATTTTGCGCCTGAGACCCGCAATTGAGTTCATACTTAGGTCTGGCGGGGTCTTGGGAGTTATGCAAACTACATTGAGCTGTGAACGTAACCTGACCGGTGCTTCTATTACGCTACTTCAAGAAATAGAAACACTGCGTTGCCGGAAGTGGAGAGACGCAGGAAGACCAATTGTCCATTTCCATACCTGATCAACTTTAGATTTCGATAATATTTAGAGCGCGTACTAGGAAAGCTCAAGACTGGTGAGCCATGCTCATCGCGGCGAACTTCGATAGCACTTCCGAAGGAGAAGGTTCATCCGCCAATCTGTATCGAAGTTTGCAAACTCATAATTTTGAAACGCGCGTACGTCTAGGGGAGATCGGCACGCTGATGCTAACTTTTATTGGTTTAATTAAATTTCACACGATAGAAAGTGACCTGTTTTCCCATTTGCAAATCTTTGAAATCAAATCCCGCCTTAGTCCAGGCATCGTAATGAGAGTGCCCACTTCCCCACCACGCACGATACTTACTCGCAGAAGGAGGCATTCCACCCACAATCTCTCCCATTTCCGACCATGTGAGCGTCACCTCATCTTTGCTCGCGCAAAGAAAGTGATACAGGAGATTCCAGGTAGCCATATGCCGATTATCCAGTTCTATTCAAGAAATTAGTAGTGTGTGGATTAGGTCGTGACCATTTAGAACTCTCCCAGATATCTTCCTGAAATTTTTCCACTATAAGAAACGATTCCGTGGCCGCAAAAAAATCAGCAACTGAGGGTGCCTTAGGTACCTATTGAGTTGGCCGAATAACAAAGTAATGCTCATTCCTAGAAGAGGCGCACTCCTTGTTTCGGCTCGATGTGGCACACGTGTCGTATTATCGTTTCATGGACATCATGATTTCTAGCCAGTCGGAAGCTGGTAGTCCTTTTTTTACTTGCATCTCTTTGAGAGTACTCCAAGGTGCACATCATGGCATCTGAGCTGCGTCAGCCAAGAGAGATCGACGGCAAAGGTAAGACCGTTCGCGAATTACTCGCCGGACGGAAATATTCGATCGATTTCTACCAGCGCGAGTACAAATGGCAGACCAAGCAGGTCGCTGAGCTCATTGACGACCTCTCTGCGAAGTTCTTGGAAAGCTACGAGGTAGGCCATGAACGGTCGGCCGTGGCAGATTACGGACACTACTTTCTTGGGTCAATCATCATTAGCGATAAGGACGGCGACAAGTTCATCATCGATGGCCAACAACGTCTTACGACTATCACCCTTTTACTGATCTACCTACAACACAAGCTCAAGGATCTCGAACAGCGGGCTCAACTCGCAGAGTTGATCTTCGCACAGAAGTTCGGCAAAAGATCCTTCAATCTGGACATTCCAGAGCGCACACCTTGTATGGACGCTCTCTACTCCGGCACGGATTTCATCTCCAACGACCTTCCTGAGTCCATCGCCAACATCCTTGCCCGCTACTCGGATATCGATGAGTCTTTCCCCGAAGAACTGCGCGACCTGGCACTGCCTTATTTTGTAGATTGGTTCATTGAGAGCGTTCATCTCGTCGAAATCACTGCCTATTCTGACGGCGATGCCTACACGATATTCGAAACGATGAATGACCGTGGGCTTTCCTTGACCCCGGCAGACATGCTCAAGGGATATCTCCTTGCCAGCATCGTCGATGAGAGTGACCGTGTTCTCGCGGGCAAAGTATGGAAAGAACGCATAAGTGCACTAATGGAACTCGGGAAAGATGAAGAAGCTGATGGCATTAAGTCATGGCTTCGAAGTCAATACGCCGAAACAATTCGTGAACGTAAGAGGGGTGCAGCCCCAGAGGACTTCGACCTCATTGGTACCGAATTTCATCGATGGGTGCGGGACCACGAAGATCGGCTCGGCTTGGAGAAGAGTAGCCACTTCGCACGCTTCATCGAGAAAGACTTTGCCTTCTACGCCCATTGGTACGGACGGCTAAGGACAGCTGCCAGCACCTTTACTCCGGGCCTTGAATGTATTTACTTCAATGCGGAGCACAATTTCACGCTCCAGTATCCCGTGCTTCTCTCTCCGCTTCAGATTGAGGACTCTGAAGAAACAATCCTCAGGAAGATACGGGTGACTGCGGCATTCCTCGACATACTCATACACAGGAGAATTTGGAACTGGCACGCGATCGACTACTCCACTATGCAATATGCCATGTTCATTATCATGCGAGACATCCGTGACAAAAACACGGATGAGTTGGCAGACCACCTTTCATCGAGGCTTGCCGCAGACACTGAGACCTTTGCCAGTAACGAGAGCTTCCGTCTTCATGGGATGAACGGACGTCAGATACATCGATTATTGGCACGAATGACCGACTACATCGAAACCGAGTCGGGTATGCCATCGCATTATGTGGAGTACGCAAAGCGTGGGGGTAAGGACGGTCTTGAGATCGAGCACGTTTGGGCAGACCATTCAGAGCGCCATGAAGACGAGTTCTCGCACCCCAGCGAGTTCGCCGAATACAGGAATCGCGTCGGAGGTCTTTTGCTCCTGCCAAAGAAGTTCAATGCAAGTTTTGGCGATCTACCGTATGAAGAGAAACTCGTCCACTACGACAGCCAAAACTTGCTCGCACGAAGTCTCAACCCGAAAGCATACGACCACAATCCGGGATTCCTTCGCTTCATAGAAAGCAGTGATCTGCGGTTCCGACCCCACACTGAATTCCGTAAAGTCGATCTCGATGGACGACAGCACTTGTATCTCCAGATTGCAGAGCAAATATGGAACCCCGAAAGGCTTAAACATGAAGCGAGGGGAGATCGTTGATGGCACGACGGTCACAAAACGATAAGTGGGCGTTGGCAAGGTACCTCGAGAAGGCATCCGGATTCATGTTGACGTAGGATCTCGATGCTTATCAAGTCTTAGATATCGAAGGCTCAGGTCCCAAAGTTGTCCTAAGGCGAACAAGTCCTGAGCCCGATGCCTCAGCTCAAGGGCTTTTTGATTAGCCCATGGGCTCTCGCTGCTGACTTTTTACCAACTGCATCGTTCCCTACTGCTAAGCACGAGGCAATTGCATTGGTAATTGCATCAAATATGATCGATTTACTTAGTGAATCATTCAATTTCTTAGCCAATTTCCTCAAACCTTCTATGCCAAGTCCTTTGCTCCGAGTTCTAAGAATCACTGTTCTTGTATACTTATTTTGCTTTTAAAAAGGTCTCCGTACCTAATTCCCTTACTACCTCCGCACCGCTGGTCAAATTACTTGTTCCTGACCACTCTCTACATTTTGCTGGTAGTGAGTGGTGAGGAACAGAGATAGTAATTTTGAGCGAGAAATTGCAGTATTTAGTTTCCTGAAGACGGAGGTAGTAACGGGCTATAAATTAGGAACTAATTTCACTTTCAATTAAATCCGCCTGTGTCGAGTCAATTCCGTATAGATCAAAAATTATTTCCTCTAATGAGTTTTGAATCGCAATACCTCGTTCAATAACAGAAGTAATGGGTTTACTCTCACTATTGAGTTGGATCATCTCTGAAACTAATTGCTTCACTTTGATGCCAACTTCTTTAGGGAAAGCCCTAATCGGCAGATTCTCCAGCTCATAAATGTTCACATGGTTGTTAGTACTCGTTCGCTTAAAATACCAGTTGAGTAACTTTGAGTTTATTATCGCGAGCATTTCTTCTTTACTAATAGATTCATCTGTTATGTCAATGCAGTTTGCAGAATCAGCGACAACAACATTTGGCGGGACAATCCCTGCTACCAACCTTTGCTTTAACCCCATGTTTGCCACATTTTGACAAACTATTCGAGAGTTTTTGCTGGCCGGAACAGGGGTTGCCATCTCAATCCAACGTCTGTCAGTTCTAGACTCAGATAGATCCACACTGTAGTTTGAAATATGATCACCTCTTACAAGAATATTTGTCGACGCGAGATTGCGAAGTTTATCTTTAAAGTATCCAAGATTTATGTCTCCTTTGTAGCACTTCGCAAATGACGTCAAAGGATGGCTAGAGTTGAATAAATGTTTGAAAATCTCTAATTCGACTTCAGACTTCACTAGAGGGAACGTTAATGAATCCCCAAATAAATTGGTGACTTCTTCCCAACTTATTATTGCACTCGACTCAGGCGGCAGAATCGCTTTGTTGAGACCAACTGATAGTTTAAAGGAAGGTGAGATCGTACCTTTTTGAAACAAGAACACTGTGGTTGCTTGAGTTACAGACTCAAAAACCTTCTCTTTCTCAGGAAATTCAATTACAAATTTAAGTGAACCTTTATCACGAAACATTTGTCTTATTCCTTGCGTGTTCTTATCCGCAATTAGAGTACTAGGAACTATAAAACTAAAAACTCCATCATTCGTTAATAACTGCTGAGACCTCTCAATAAAGTGACGGTACAAATTAAGTTTTCCACCTAGTGAATAAGTGTATGACTTGATCTCGCGAAGATTTTCCAAGATCTCTTTCGAGTCCGGTCCTTCTAAAACCTTATATGGAGGATTGCCAATGATGATTGGGA
This sequence comes from Actinomycetota bacterium, assembly GCA_037200085.1. Lineage (GTDB taxonomy): Bacteria > Actinomycetota > Actinomycetes > Nanopelagicales > Nanopelagicaceae > QYPT01. The sequence continues at coordinate 214,852 of JBBCHT010000004.1, read as the reverse complement.
ATCCATCTATTCCGAACATCGTATGCAAATCAAAAAATTTGGCTTGATTATTTGAAACCAGCGGCCTGAACGACTTTAACTGAGTGTTTCGTAAACTTTCCGCGAAAAGGGTCGGGTCTGAGGTAACAAGATTTACGAAATCCCCTCGCAATTTGTTTTTTCTATCTTCATTTGTAGTGGTGAAATATCGTCGTCTAATACTGGCTAATTTCTTTTCAAGGTCTGGGTTATCACCGAGTGACATTTGCTTATTGGAATCAAGCGGGGTTAGAGAATCTGCACAAATAAATTTAAAGTCTAAGTTTGGAAGTGGAACTACGCCACGATTCAGCGATTCGTCATCAATTTCTTGGTCAACAATAAGTGTGAGAAAACAACGGAGTTTGGCTATTTCCACGGCTACAGATTGAATGTCAGTACCAAAAATTACATCTCGAATAATCTTGCGCTTTCTCAAGTAATCAAGGCGGCCAGGAGTAAGCCAATGTTCGGTGCCTTCCATGTCCTGAGACTCCAAGTACTCATCACCGTCAGGGTCAACTTGCGTTATAACCCAAAGTAACTTCTGTAACATACCCATTGGAAATGCACCGCTACCACATGCAGGATCCAATACTTGAAGATCCGAAATGGCCGTTACAATCTTTGTTTTTTCACTGCTATCTAATGGGTACTCGAGGTCGTCATGTTTGGTGGTGGTGATAACGGCCCGGATCTTTTCATCCGAGATTGAAGTCTTGGTTATAAGATACTCAGCAAGAGTTTCATCCACCATAAAGTTTACGATGGCTCTCGGAGTGTAATAACTACCTGTGCTTTTACGGGCAATTTGGCCTGTTTCGGGATTAATCTCAGCTAGCAAATTTTCAAAAACTCGACCAAGCATTTCAGGATCGATGGACAAATCAAGGTCATTTTCCAGATTCTCATCAATCGTGAAATTGTAGGTATCAAGAGTTTTAAATAGAGCTATGAACCAGTTATCGGGAATATCGATCTTAGATTTTTTCAATTTCTCATTGTAAAAATCTCCTGCATCGCCATCCGATGCATGGAACAATCCACCATTCAGGTATGGAACTTGACCATATGAATCTTGTTGAAATATTGAATCTCTTTGAGCAATTAGTTTGTTTAGAACTTCAAAAAATAGCGGTTCTACTCTTTCATGAAGGATATTTTTATAGTTGCCATCTTTCTTTGTTAGTAAGTCTGTTGGCAATAGCGGTTTACCATTGTTGCTCGTCTTCTGTTTTAGAAACCAAAGAAAGATTATTCTGCCGAGAAGTCTTACGGAATAATTTTGTAAGTCTTCCATTTTTGTTTTCTTGCCAGGCAATTTGATGAGTGGCTTCTTCAATACCTCCTTATGGTCCCCGTAACGCCCTACCAATTCATAAAAATGTTCCGCTATTTCCTTGTAGAAATCCTTGTTAACGACTTCGACTGAAAATCTGAATTGCAGATTTTCAAAATCTGTGATGGGTCCCATGTTAGCCAAATATTTTCTGGCAGTTGCAATACCAACATCTGATCCAAGAACATAAGAATGGCGACGTGGATTCGAATAGTTGATAACGACTTTACCCGAGGAGTCAAAAGTTGGAAGGGCAGTAAGAAGTGATAATCTCCAGATTGAATCATCGTCGTTCACATAAACAATCAAGGCTCTATAAATGCTGTGCGCTTTGAGAATTCTAAAGCTGTTGTTAGTTAAAGAAATACGGCTATTTACGCCCTTTGTGCTTCTCACAATTAGGACGCTGGTCATCAGCGGTGCTGATTCACCAAGTCTTAATACTTCCGAAAAACCTGAACTGCCGACCTCAACTTTTCGCAAATCCAATTTAAACTCAGGAAGAAAACCGTTGATGAAGTCTGTGAATTCTTTTTGACTAAATGGATTTGACAGTATCATTTGACAAACTCCTGTGCTAGCAGAATTACTTCTGATTCCGTTTCCATTCGATCAACGCGATTTAAAATATTTCTAATAAATGATTCAGGTATTAATCTACGAATTGCCTTATAAATCGCCTCTGGAGCCTTCTCCCTGATTTGGGATAAATCCTTCAATGTACCTTCGCTCACATCATCGTATTCTTTGATAATTTTTCCTAAATCGACGCAGTAACTCTCAGCTGAGGAAGGTTTAAACGAACTGCCTCTATAAGTTGCAAGGCAACAGCTCGTCGCCCTCTTATCTCGGCTAACGCGTGCTTTTCAACAAGTTTTTCTTTTGCATAACCAAACAATTTCGCGAATGCAGAAGTTGTCTCAGCGCCAACTTCATCCTCACTTGCTTTAAAAAATCTGAGAGCATCCTCCGTAGAAATGACCTCTGGCTCGCTATCGAGAGTCGAAGTAACAAAAACAGAATTCTTTCCGCGCTTGCTAAAGACTACGCCTCTCTTCTCAATGTTGGTAGTTCGAGAGATTCGTGACCGTCTCGGAATTTTCTCAATGTCTTCCATTAAACTCTTGTCTCTGATGGCAATTTCGTAGTCTTCAATAAATACAGAATCCCAACTTAAATCGTCCTCACTTCTATCGGCATTTTCGAATTCGACTTTAAAATACTTCTGCACGTCGAATTCGTCCTTGTGGAACGTCTGAAGTGTTTCATCCCTAGTAAGCGCTCTAGTATCGCTCCCAACAATATTATGAATGAGATTGATTTTTAGTGTTGAAATTGCCTTGATTCGAATTTCTGAATCGCCCACGACTGTCGGGAAGAAGTTATAAATATGAATAGTGTCGAATACCTTCTTATTAATGCGATTGATACGTCCAATTCTCTGAATTACTCGAGTCGGGTTATAGGGAATGTCATAATTGATGATGACTCCAGCCCTGTGGAGGTTCACACCTTCACTGAGCGCATCAGTACAAATTAATACTTGGTAAGTATCTTCTTGGGGGCCAAGTGCATATGCCGCATCGAAATTACTTAGCAGAGTCTTACGTGTTTCTTTAGATGAATCCGCTGCAGTGAAACTTAATATCCCCAGCATGCCACGATCTATCAATAACTTGGAAACGTAGTTCACTGTATCCGCATACGCAGAAAATATAACGATCTTGCGTTCTGGATTTTCCTTTAGAAGTCTTAGGATTTGCGCTTCAAGCTCATCAATTTTGGGATCCAAGTCTTCCAAGAGAGGATCGCTGAACCAAGAGTCATGAATCGTTAGTAGCACCTCCGTATCGTGACGGACATCGAAAATGAACTGAGGATCGACCCATTCCGCAGGAATTTCAAGAAGACCCTTGGTGCTACGGAGTTGTTCCAGTTTCGCCTCTAAGTCGTCCGCAAATTCCCCATCTTCAATCGTGAAATCTTCCGGGTCAGGTAATTGGCCTTTTTTCATAATTGGAACAACTTCCAATTTCTCCCACCAGTTAATGATCAACTTATTGTTAAGGATCATTCTTTCTAGCGTTGTTCTAAAAGCAAATTTAGAGCTTTCAAATCTCATTACAAGTAATTTCCGCATAAAGTCGGAAAGGTTAGTTTGAGCAACCTTTAGGTCAACATCATCTACGGCTGAGCCATATTTTTCTAAGAATTTTTCGCGTTCAATAATGTAAGTAGCTGGCTTGTAACGGGCCCCAATAAAACCATCGGTGGATTCAGAGTCGCCAATCTGATTCAAAGTATCTAAATAAAGTTGTCCTAAGTTCTTTAGGTCGTATTCGAGCAGTGTCGGTCCATCAACCTTTGGAAAAGAAATATTTTGTCTCTCAAGGTCTTTTCTGTAACGTGTAATATATTCAAGATCTAACCTAGAGCGCCTGATTACAATAGGCTCGAGATATTTGCGCTGCTCTAGAGAAATTTCAGTGCTTTCCTTTGTGAAATCTGCTTTAGGTGATTTTCGTAAGTCGACTCGTAGTTTCTTGTACTTCTGAATCAACTCTCTGAACCTAATACTTAAGTTGTCTATGCTTCGGATCGTCGACTGCCCCGGTGTTTGAAATAACTTCATAAGCGCAAAAACATCTTGTGGTGAGTTATTAAATGGCGTAGCCGTAAGCAGAATAACCTTATTGTTCGGATTACTTCTGCAAATTTGGTGAAGCAACTTGTAATCAGTCGTATCTTCATTTCTAAAGCGGTGGGCTTCATCAATAATGAAAAGTAATGGAATGCTTGAATCTGAATATCGTTCGTAAATTGCAGGTATGTTTCCTGAGCTCCACACTTTGGAGCCACGAATTCTGAAGAGTTCCTTGTAATCTTCCCATTGCGGAATCAGGTGCGGTGGAGCAATGATGATGGTGGTCATATCCAGGTTATGGGCTACTGCAGAGCCGATGATGCTCTTACCAAGACCTACAACGTCGGCAATAATTACTCCGTCAAATTTTTCAATGCGATCCATTGCAATCTTGATTGCATCGGTTTGATACTCAAAATCTAAAAATGCTTCCGAAGTGATTTTGCTTGGAGTTTTTACTTTCTCTAGATTTTCAGGCTTTTTGTAGAGTTCGTGTAAAACACGGACATACATTTGGTAAGGGGTAGGTTGCTGATAGATCCAAAGGTTGCTCTTAATTTCTTCAATAAATTCTTTGGAATTTTCTTTTTCGACGATTGATATTGAATTCGAGGAATCCCACTTTTTCAAGAAGTCATTTTTATAATCCAAAAATTTACTTTTATCCCTAAAAGAGTCGTTTAGTTCGCCCTGACCTAGAAGCCCGTTATAAGTTAGGTTGCTGGATCCCATGATGATGGTTCCGGGTGCATCGCCACCTTGAGAAAATTCAAGCTTATTATTGATGACATAGAATTTTGCGTGTTCAGGATTTTTTGTCTTCCGTATTTCTAAGGAGCCATCATTGATTTTTCCTATGAACATGTCGAAAATCGATGCAGAATCCTCCGAGTCGAAAGCTTCACTATCGTTTACAAATCCCACCAAGGCATCCATGTAGTTTTGCTTCAACTGAAGCGCTGAAGAGGTAGGTGGCCAAGGGGCTGGCATGGCAAAAGAGACATCCTGATCACGAGAATTCTTCACAATGTCTGGGATGAGTTTTGGATCAACTTCCAATCCGACCAGGATTCGAATCTTCTTATCTTTAAGCTGCTCGGCCATCATTTGAAAGCCCGTGAAGTAAAAATAGCCGACACAAATATCTATCGAGTCTGAGGTTTGTAGGGCATTAGCCAGAGCCGCCAACATTGTTTTTTCTTTTTCGTTGGTGATCAGCGTGGTCAAAATTGTCCCCATTTCATGCATTTAGCATCGGCTCGCGATCGCATAGCCAAGATTACGGGTGCTCGGTGATAGTAGTAACTTCGTTTCTGTACCAATCCTGTACCAAAAACTATAGGTGGAGGGTGGAGTAACGGATATTGACTGGACACAGGAAATAGGGGTTTTGGTGCTAATTTGAGCGTGAAAGAGGAGTTGGTCGCGGTTTCTCGCTGGATCTTGTTGAGATTTACTAATGGACGTAACGGATTAGAAGTTAGCGGACTTATCTAACCAACACTCCTTATAACCGCAGTCACCTTGCCTAAGATTTCGCAATTATCACCATCGATGGGTGCGTAAGAATCATTCGCTGGCAACAACCACACATGTCCATCTTTACGAGTGAAAGTTTTTACTGTTGCCTCGCCATCAATCATCGCGGCAACGATCTCGCCTTTTTCGCAACCTTTCTGACTGCGAATAACGACATAGTCGCCATCGCAAATAGCTGCATCGATCATTGAATCTCCAACAACCTTCAACATGAAGAGATCACCTTGACCGACGATTGATTCCGGTAGTGGGAAAGTATTTTCAATGTCCTGTTGGGCGAGTACTGGAGTTCCAGCCGCGATGCGACCAACGAGTGGAACGTTCCGAACTCCGTCGGTATTGGCTGCGGCGATCTCGAGTTCTGAAGTCTCACCAGGCAGGAGCACTTCCATTGCACGTCCGCGACTTGGATCCCGACGGATGAAGCCCTTCTTCTCGAGGGCTTGGAGTTGATATTGGACCGACGCGGGGGAGGCAAGACCAGCTGCGGCGCCAATTTCACGCATGCTCGGTGGATAGCCGTTGGCGATCATGGCAGCCTTGATGGCGGTGAGGATCTTGAGTTGGCGAGTGGTCAGCCCGTGTTCATCGGCGGGGCCATCGGGTAGCTCGGTGATGGGTAGGTCGGTGGCTGGGGCGATGTCATTGCTCATGATGTGAGGGTAGGGGAAGTTCATCGAAAATTCAAACATCTGTTCGAATATTTCTTGCCTTTTGTCAGTCGGGTGGGGTATAAATATCCCTATCGAACAGTTGTTCGAAACCTTCCCTAAAGGTGTAGTAGAGAGTGAAGACCATGAGCGCAATCGCGGTAAACACAGTGTCTGGCACTGTTTTCACACGTACTTCGTCCTATCCGTCGCTGAGTCGTAAGGCTCGCTTGGCGCGATTCCTCGTGGTGCTTTCTCTTATCGTGGTCTTTGGCGCGGGTTTTGCGATGAAAGCTGGAGCTGGTGGGGCTACTGGATCTGCTGATCGCGTTTCATACTCAACCGTGGTCGTTGCCCCGGGTGAGTCGCTTTGGTCAGTTGCCTCTGCTGCCGCGGCCGCGGCAGGGGGAGACGATGTCCGAGGAATTATCGATGAAATTATGAGCGTCAATTCTTTGTCATCACCAGATGTTCAAGCGGGCCAGATTTTGCGGGTTCCTGCGTAATCAACACACGCCGCTGCGCTCACACTAGTTATCTTTAATTATGGCGAAAAAATTGAAATCCGAACCTGATTCTTTGAATGTTGAAGTGACCAATCCGAAGATCTTTACCGTTCGTCTTGATTCACGAAACCGAATTACTCTCCCGCGAGAAATACTAGAACGTAAACATTTCAAGCCTGGCGACAATATTAGTTTTCAAATTACCCAGCAGAATCAAGTGACTTTGATCCACGTAGACAGACCAATCTTAAATTTGTCGGGGGCAGGAACTGGCTTTTTTGAAAACTTTGATCTTGCTAAGGAAAGAGAGTTCAGTTGGCCAGATTGACGTTGGTGCGAGTGGTCTTTCAGATTGAGCGTGAGTTGGCTCTGTTTATCACGTTTCGTAATAGTTTCTAAGATTTATAGGCGAGTTCACACCATTTCTTAACTTTTCAAACGTTGAGTATCACCATGAAAAAAACTCGCGATCTTCCGTTTTTCACAATCGCCCTTGTTGTTGGTTCGTTGACGGTTTTTGGAATGGCTGAATTACATGCCGCTTCAACACCAAAACCCACTCCGAAGACCACTGCAAAGGCAACACCTAAAGCAACAGCGAAGGCGACACCGAAACCGAAAACAACGGCAAAAGCCACGCCAAAACCGACAGGTGCAGCCGGCGCTCGCGGGTCTAGTCGATTTGGAACTATTACAACAGCACAGAGAGCGTGTTTGAAGAAAGAAGGAATAACACTTCCGACACCACGAGCAAATGCACCGCGTCCAACTTCATCTCCAAGACCGACAGCCCGACCAACGGGTGGTGCGGGATTTGGTGGGGGAGGCACTTTCACTAATTCACCCAAGACTGTTGCAGCATTTAAGAAATGCGGAATTACTTTGCCAACACCTGGTGCAGGTTTTGGTGGAGGCAATTTCGATGTGAAGAAATTCCAAGCATTCCAAACATGTATGACGAAAGCTGGAATTAAAGCAACCAATGGATTCCGATATGACCAATCTGATCCTGATACTGCAGTTGCACTTATCAAATGCCAGAAATCATCTGGTTTCAAACTTCCGACATTTGGTCAAAGAGGGGCGAATAGTTAGATGTTTCGACGCCGCAATTATTTAATCAATTCATCCCTCGTCATTTTACTCGTCGCTGTCGGATATTTCGGATGGCGAACTCTCTACCCACCAGTTGCGGCCGCAGCTGCGCGTACAACCGCTGCCTCGATACAAGATGTCAGTACTTCCGTTAGTGCGACAGGAAGTGTTCAGGCAGCGGTTGACCTTGGGCTCAACTTTGGATCAACAGGAATTGTTCGCCAACTCAATGTAAAAGTTGGTGACAAAGTAAAGAAGGGTGAGCTCTTAGCTGCAATCGATGATCGATCAGCAAAGCTCTCACTTTTGCAATCTCAATCTTCTGAACTAAGCGCGCAGACTTCATACAAGAATGCGCAGAATGGCGTAAAGACCGCACAAAACTCCGTGATTACGGCACAAGGGCTCGGTCACGACTGCGCAAGGTCAAGTAACGAGCGCCGAAAATTCAGTGACAAATGCGCAAACTTCACTTGCCAATGCAGAAGCGGCAATTCCCGCTGCGGCAAAGGCAGCAGTCATTACTTTGGCAAATAGCGATCAAGCAATTGCAAATGCACAAGCTGCCCTGACCAAACTCATGGCAGGACCAACCGCAGTGACTCTTAACTCGCAAGCACAGCAAGTGCAATCAGCGCAGACGGCAATTGATAATGCAAATATCGCACTTGTCAATGCATATACAAGTCAAAAGCAAGTTCAAGACAATGTTGCTTTGAACTTAGCCAATTACGATCGCAATCTTTCACGGGCACAAGCAGATTTTGATGCAAAGTGTGTAGCGATTGGGTATGCACCAGATGCTTGCGCGGCGACGGTATTTGCACAATCGCAATATCGCTCACTGCAAGATGCAACTCAAGCAAAAGTTTCTGGGTTGGTTAAAGATCAACAATCACTAGATGCAGCCACCGCTTCGATTAAATCAGCAGAGCGAAATGTCATCAGCGCACAGACTGCTCTCGATAATCTCAACACACAAATAACTTTGGCCAATCAGCCGCCGTCACAAGCAGATATTGATGCGGCAAATGCAAATATCGCCAGTGCTCAGCGAGCGAAATTGACTGCGCAAGCAAATATTGATTCGCAGTCAGTTCAACTTGCAAGCTCCGTCACGAGTGCCAAGACTGCAGTAGCAAATGCGCAGACTTCAGTGCAGAACGCGCAAACTGGAGTAGAGAATGCAAAAGTTGCACTCTCCAATACAAAATTGACGATTGGCAGCGCCAAGACAAACATTGAAAGTGCAAAGATCTCACTCAAAATCGCTCAAGCTAATTTGGCAACGGCCAAAGACAATTTAGATAAAACTAAATTGATCGCTCCTATCAACGGAACGATCGCTGCTGTTGCAAGTGATGTTGGAGTAAATGCTGGTTCCACTACTGCAGGCTCGGGTGGTGGACAGGGTTACATTGTCTTGACCGATCTCAGTGGACTGCAAGTTTCGGCATCATTTGCTGAGGCCGATATCGTCGCACTCAAGGTTGGACAAACTGCGACGATCACTTTTGATTCGATTGCGAATTCGAGTGCGACAGGGGAAGTACTAGCAATTGCTCCATTGAATAACGCTTCCTCTGCCGGAGGATCCGTGACTTCTTACACCGTGACTTTCTCACTCACGGGAGCGCCAAGTGGAGTGAAGCCAGGCATGACGGCGCAAGTAACTGTCGTTACTGCCGAGGCGTTGGGTGTTCTCGCGCTTCCATCGGCGGCGCTGACTCAGAGAGGCACGACTTACACAGTGACGCTGAAGCCGACCAAAGTTGGTGGAGTCGGTGAGCGTCGAACTGTCACGGTTGGACTCAAAGGCGATACAGCTACAGAAATTGTGAGTGGATTGAATGAAGGCGATGTCGTTGAACTTCGAACAACGTCCACATCATCGGCATCCAACGGATTCCCTGCTGCTTCAGTTCCGGGAGCGGTCGTCACGGGAACCGGGGGCGGAGGCAACTTCTCTGCCCGCGTGGGTGGGTAATGGCCGAGGATGACGCAACCCTCGTTGTAAAAGTCGAGGGAGTCACAAAGGTTTACGGCGAAGGCGAAACAGCAGTGCACGCGCTTCGTGGTATTTCTTTGGAGATTGAACAAGGTGAATTCGTTGCGATTATGGGTGCATCGGGTTCAGGAAAAACAACGTTGATGAATATTTTGGGTTGTTTGGATATTCCAACCGATGGTGGGTATTGGATTCGCAATCTCAATGTCTCGGAATTGGATGAAGAGCAACTCTCCGTAGTGCGCTCGCAATTGATTGGATTTGTTTTTCAATCGTTCAATTTGATTCCGCGTACTAGTGCGGCAAGCAATGTCGAATTGCCACTTGCTTATCAAGGAGTGTCGGTTGCAAAGAGGAGAGCGAGAGCTCGCGAAGCTTTGGAATCAGTGGGTCTCGGTGATCGCGCTCATCATGAGCCACAGGAACTCTCTGGTGGACAACAACAACGCGTTGCAATCGCTCGCGCACTTGTCACTAGACCGGCGATGGTCTTGGCGGATGAGCCAACGGGAGCGTTAGATACGCAATCCACGAGAGAGATTCTTGAACTTCTTCGCAAAATAAATGAGTCGGGTTCGACGGTGATTGTGATTACTCACGAAGAAGAAGTTGCTCGTTCAGCCCGTCGGGTCATTCGCTTGCGCGATGGCCAAGTAGTGGAAGACACCAAATGGGCGGCTTAGGACTTCGAGAGGTTTATCGTTTTGCATGGCGCGGTATTACTGCCAATCGCATGCGTTCAAGTTTGACGATACTCGGCGTGCTTATAGGAGTTTCCTCTGTCATCGTTTTAACGGCAGTCGGAAATGGATCAGCACTTTCAGTCAAAGCGGGAATTGAGAAATTGGGTACTAACTCGATTTTGGTAACGAAGAATGGAGGTTTTGGATTCGTTCGACAGAGAACATCGAATTCAAAAGATCTTACGATTGCCGACGTCAAAGCGCTCAATGACAAAACTCAAGCGCCAAATGTGAAAGCTGCTGCTCCTATCCTTAATGCCTCTGGCACTTGTACTTATGGCAATCTCTCGTCGACCCCGCAAGAACATCATTGGTACTTGGCCCTCCTACTTCGAGGCCTCAAATAGCCCTATAGATAAGGGTTATTACTGGAGTAATGACGATGTCATTGGTGGACATCCGGTTGCAATTATTGGCTCTACGGTGGCTACCGATTTATTTGATACTGACAGTCCGCTTGGAAAAGTTATTCGCTGTCGAGGGCAACTCATCACAATTGTGGGAGTTCAGAAAACAAAGGGAACAACTGGTGGATTCCAAGACGCAGATAGCGTTTTGATTGCACCGATTACTTTTGTGCAAAGAACGATGGCTGGATATGGATCGCTAAGTCAAATTCAAGTTGAAGCAACGAGCGCTGACACAACAACTGAAGCGATGGATGAAGTTACTGCCGTGATGAACACGCAACATAAAATTGCAGTTGGTGGAACTGCGGATTACCGCGTACTCAATCAAGCATCGATTTTGGAATCATCTACTGAATCAAGTAAAACGCTCACTGTCTTATTGGCAGCAATAGCTGCGATAAGTCTGCTTGTTGGTGGAATTGGAATTACAAATATCATGTTGGTATCCGTGACAGAGCGAACGCGTGAAATCGGAATTCGGAAAGCGATTGGCGCACCCAAGAGTGCGATCATGACGCAATTTTTAATTGAGGCAACGATGCTCTCGCTTTTGGGAGGTGTATCAGGAGTCTTACTCGGTATTGGGATTTCGCATTTCTCCGTACTCGGAGTGAAACCTGTTGTCTCACTTACTAGTGTGCTGCTTGCATTTATTGTGAGTGCGCTCGTTGGATTAATTTTTGGCGGTTGGCCTGCAAACCGCGCTGCATCCCTACGACCGATTGAGGCGCTGCGATATGAATGATGAAATAGAAATTCACGATTCACAAGATCGAGTTGTGGAATTAGTTAAAGAAGCGAAGAAGCGGCCACTTCCGAAAAGTTCGAAAGCTTTATTCACTCTTCTTCTTTTCGCGTTGGTATTTACTGGTGGAATTGTTTATGGAAAACATAAAGCGACAGCAACTACTGGCACTGGTTTAAATCTTTCATCTCTTAGTTCTGGAAATTTCAGCTCCTTTGCTGCAGGTGGTGGCGGATTTGGTGGTGGAAGATTTCGCAATGGTGGCAATAACGGTGCTGCAGCCACTGGAACTACAGGCGGGGCGCTCACTACAGATGGCGCGGGAACGGCTGCTGCGACCGTAGCTACCGATGTTGCCGGCACCGTCGTCTCAGTCACCGATAAAGAGGTAGTGATTGAAACCCTGTCAGGGGAGAAGCAAACCTTCCCCGTTACGGAGACCACCAAGGTCCGGGCGAGCACAAAATTGGATCTGAGCAAGGTCAAATCGGGCGATATCGTGACAATTAAGCCCGACGATGACAACTCCGCCAAGACGATTATGGTGGTGAAGTAGCGACACGCCAGAGAAGATTTTCTCTTGCCAATGTGAGGTAACCCTCAAGACTTCCTTTACAGTTGCCACTAGATATAGGGGTCCAAGCGCGATATAGTTCCATAAGTAGTGTTTTTCACACGCTACTCAGGGAAATTTAATATTTCGCAATACACCTCAACATCTGGAGAGAAAGGAAGACACGCCGCATGATCTGCCCATTTTGCCGACATGATGATTCGCGCGTCGTCGACTCTCGTCCAACAGAGGATGGCACCCAGATCCGTCGCCGTCGCGAATGTCCAGAGTGTGGCTCGCGATTTTCGACCCAGGAGATGGCCCTCCTCAACATCATTAAGCGATCCGGGGCTACCGAACCCTTTAGCCGGGAGAAGGTTGTCGCAGGTGTACGAAAGGCTTGTCAGGGACGACCTGTCAACGATGACGATTTAGCCCTTTTGGCCCAGCGTGTGGAGGAAGCTCTTCGCCTTCGTGGCCAAGCAGAGATCGAAGCTCAGGAGGTAGGAATGGCAATCTTGGCGCCACTTCGAGAACTCGATGAGGTCGCCTACCTGCGTTATGCCTCGGTCTACCGTAACTTTAACTCCCTTGAAGATTTCGAAGGAGAGATCGCAGTATTGCGAGCAATCCATTCGAGTAACACAGGCTCATCGATGAGCGCGCAAAGTAATTCCCCAATTACAGCATCTAGTAGTACATCAAGTAATTCAACAAGTAGTTCAAGCACGAAAACATCTGCAATAAAAAGTTAACGCTGTAATAAGCGCACCCCCGAAAAATTTAACGCACTATTTAGAACAATCAGGAATCTGGAGAAACGTAAAATGTCAGACACGGTTATCAACCGCCCAGGAAAGTCAGCAACATCTACTAAGTCCGTCGCGCACGGTAAAGGTCTTCTACTTGAACGCCTTTACACAAAAGCTGGCGTGCATCCTTACGATGAAGTGACGTGGGAACGAAGAGATGTGCTGCAATCAAACTGGCGAACCGGTGAAACCGTTTTCGAACAACGTGGTGTGGAATTTCCTGACTTCTGGTCAGTCAATGCATCCACCATTGTTGCGACGAAATATTTCCGCGGCGCAGTCGGTGCAGAAAATCGCGAGTGGTCACTTAAACAAGTTATTGATCGCGTTGTATTGACTTATACAAAGGCTGGCAAAGAGAATGGATACTTTGCAACCGAAACAGATGCAGAAGTTTTTGAACATGAATTAACACATATGTTGTTGCATCAGATTTTTTCTTTCAATTCACCAGTGTGGTTCAACGTTGGTACTGCAGCGCCACAGCAAGTCAGCGCTTGCTTCATTCTCGCCGTTGATGACACGATGGATTCAATTCTTAATTGGTATCGCGAAGAAGGAATGATTTTCAAAGGTGGATCCGGTGCCGGATTAAACCTTTCGCGTATTCGCTCTTCCAAAGAGCTGTTGAAATCAGGTGGAACTGCCTCTGGTCCAGTTTCATTTATGCGTGGTGCTGATGCATCAGCAGGAACAATCAAGAGCGGTGGAGCTACACGTCGCGCTGCAAAGATGGTTGTTCTCGATGTCGATCATCCAGATATCGAAGAATTCATTGAGACAAAGGTCAAAGAAGAAGACAAAATTCGCGCACTTCGCGATGCTGGCTTTGATATGGATCTTGGTGGAAAAGACATCATCTCTGTGCAATATCAAAATGCCAATAACTCAGTACGTGTGAGTGATGCATTTATGCGTGCATATGAGAATGGCTCAGACTTTGGTCTGACAGCTCGCTCAACTGGTGAAGTTATTGAGCGCGTCGATGCTCGCAAACTCTTCCGCAAGATGGCAGAGGCAGCATGGGCTTGCGCCGATCCTGGAATTCAATATGACGACACCATCAATGATTGGCACACCAACCCAGAGACTGGACGCATCAATGCATCCAATCCTTGCTCTGAGTACATGTCACTTGATAATTCTTCGTGCAACTTGGCATCGCTTAACTTGATGAAATTCCTTAAGTCCGATGGATCATTTGATGCAAAGTCATTTGGTCGCGCGGCAGAGATGATCATTACAGCAATGGATATCTCCATCACCTTTGCAGATTTCCCAACTGAGGCAATTGGCGAGACAACTCGCGCATATCGCCAACTCGGAATTGGTTATGCAAACCTTGGTGCGCTCCTTATGGCATCAGGACTTCCATACGATTCTGATGGCGGTCGTGCACTAGCTGGTGCGATTACATCTTTAATGTCGGGAATCACCTACAAGCGCTCTGCTGAACTTGCAGGAATCGTTGGACCATACGACGGCTTTGCACGTAACGCAGCTCCTCATGCACGAGTTATGCGCAAGCATGCATCAGCTTCAATTTCTGCAAAGTCTGTAACAACACTTGATCGTGATGTTTGGACTGAGGCGAATAAAGCTTGGGAAGATAACCAAACAATTGGTGAGAAAAAACGGATGGCGCAATGCGCAGATCTCCGTACTTGCACCAACTGGAACCATTGGTTTGATGATGGATTGCGATACCACTGGTATCGAACCTGATTTCTCACTCGTGAAGTTCAAGAAACTTGTCGGTGGCGGATCGATGCAGATCGTTAATCAGACAGTTCCTTTGGCTCTTCGCAAACTTGGTTATGCCGAAGAAACCATTGAGGCCATTGTCGAATTCATTGCAACCAACGGACATGTCATTGATGCACCTGGTCTCAAGCCAGAGCACTACGACGTATTTGATTGCGCACTTGGCGCTCGCTCCATTGCGCCAATGGGACATGTGCGAATGATGGCCGCTTGCCAACCATTCCTTTCCGGTGCAATCTCCAAGACAGTCAACTTGCCAGAAGAGGCAACAGTTGCTGAAGTTGAAGAGGTTTACTACGAAGGATGGAAGCTCGGACTCAAAGCCTTGGCCGTCTATCGCGACAATTGCAAAGTTGGTCAGCCACTCTCTGATGGCAAGGCCAAGAGCAAAGATGCGCCATCAGATGCCGCCCCAGCAACAGCTGTTCGCAAGCGACTTCCAAAGTCTCGTCCATCGATGACAACCTCGTTCTCTGTCGGAGGCGCTGAGGGATACATGACCTCGGGTGCTTATGCTGATGGTGCGCTCGGTGAAGTCTTCCTCAAGCTTGGTAAGCAAGGATCAACTCTTGCCGGCGTGATGGATGCTTTCTCCATCGCAGTCTCTATCGGATTGCAATATGGCGTTCCGCTACAGACATTCGTGGAGAAGTTCACCAACTTACGCTTTGAGCCAAGTGGAATGACTGATGATGCTGACATTCGCATCGCTCAATCGATGATGGATTACATCTTCCGTCGCTTGGCACTTGATTACTTGCCATTTGAAACTCGATCGTCAATCGGACTTTATTCAGCGGCAGAGCGCGCTCGCGCACTCGAGACTGGTGAATACACCGAAGATGTTGCGGCCGAGGAAGTGGATGAATTCGAGCGAACAAGCGAACCAGTTGCGCTCGCTGCCAAGCCAGTGACGGTGAAAATCGAAGCTGCACCATCACAAGGTTATGGATCCTCAACGGAGTTGATGGAAGCGATGTCGGGAATCAAATCCGATGCACCGCTCTGCATGACTTGCGGCGTGAAGATGCGTATGTCAGGTGCTTGCTATGTATGCGAAGGATGCGGAAACACATCCGGTTGCAGCTAAGCGCTCACTAGTCTCGCAAGGAGGGCTCTTCAGTGATGAGGAGCCTTTTTTGTTGCCTAATTTTGGCTTAAAAGTAGACCAATTAGGCTTATTTTCACTATAAAGGCTTATTTTCAATCCTTTTTTTGTGATATGAAATACGCATTTCGAGGATTTTGGCTTACTATTAGTCCATGAGGAAGATCTAATGAGCCAGTTACTTCGAAGCATCAGCGCGTGGGAAGACGAAATTGGCAAGCGGATTCGTCAGGCACGCAAACAGCGGGGATTGACCCAGCAAGAGTTAGCTGACCGAGCCAATGTTTCTCGCTCGGCAATTAAGGCGTTGGAATCTGGGGCTGGCTCAACTCTCTCCACATTTATTGGCGTTGTAAGAGCACTGGATCTAGACGAAACCCTCGATCAAATTTTTGCAACAGCCTCAACCATTTCTCCACTTGCGATGATTAAGGAAGCAAAAAGGTCTCGCGTTAGATGAGTGTCTACAAGCCCGTAAAAACTATTGAGGTATTTTGTTGGGATCGTTTTGTTGGAGGACTAGCGCACGATCCGAAATTGGACTCACATGTTTTCGAGTATTCACCAGAATGGATTAATTCTGGAATTGAATTAGCGCCACTCCACATGCCTTTGCGTAAAGGCACATACGTTTTTCCTCAATTATCGCGAGCCACTTACTACGGACTTCCAGCGATGATTGCTGATTCATTGCCCGATGATTTTGGAAATGCAGTTATTGATGCCTGGTTAGCGGAGCAGGGAATATCCAAGAATGAAATTTCAAGTTTAGACAGGTTGGGTTACGCCGGAGATCGAGCAATAGGTGCACTTGCGTTCGAGCCTGCTCAGAAAAATCTGAATGGACCAAGCACCGCGATCCAGTTGGCTGATGTAGTTGCTGAAGCAAGAGAACTTCTTGCACGAAAAGCGTATTCAACTACTTCTTCGAAAAGCGCCCTTCACATCTAATTCAAATTGGTTCTCCGCCGGGGGAGCTCGCGCTAAGGCACTCGTTCACTTCAATCCAACGACCGAACAATTTCGATCTGGTTATATAGAAACGGAATCTGGTTATGAACCGTGGATTATTAAACTTGATGGCGTCAGTGATTCTGCCGATGGATCGAAAAATTCGCAGGATAGCCCAACCCAATTTACTCGAATCGAATACGCATATTACTTAATGGCAGCCGCTGCTGGCATATCAATGAGTGAATGCAAAACTATTCAATGATGGATCGCGCCGCTCATTTTCTTACTCGACGATTGATATTGACGCTAGTGGTTCGAGAATTCATCAGCAATCCTTATGCGCGATTGATCATCTGGACTTTCGACTAAAGATACTCACTCTTATGCTCAATATTTCAATGTCATTCGAGAATTAGGAATGGGAGAGATCGAACTCGTCGAAGCTTTTCGGCGAATGATTTTCAATGTTTTGGCCATGAATCGTGATGATCACACTAAGAATTTCGCCTTTCAATTGCCACAGAATGGGAGATGGCAATTGGCGCCAGCTTTTGATGTTACGCACTCATTCAATCCTCAAGGGGATTGGACTCAGCGGCACCAAATGAGCGTTAATTCCAAATTCGAAAATATTTCCCAAAGCGACTTCGAAATCGTCGGAGACTTATATGGAATTCCAAAGTATCGCTCTGTCATTAAAGAAGTGCGCGAGGCTGTGACTGGATGGGAAGATTTCGCAAGGTAGCGGGAGTAAACGGCGAATCAACGAAGAAAATCGCGAAGGATATTGACGATCACTTACAGTAAGTCGTTCAAACTTTTGGCTTTGGGATCTTTGTTTATCCGTTGATTTCTCGCAAGAGTCTCTAGTGTTGGTTGCTTATTTACCGCGCTTCCAGATCTCCAATTTTGTAGATGGAGTTGTTCAAAACGATCCAGCAAAATATCGAGTGCAAATTCAAATTCGAATTGGTCGTCACATCCTTGTCAACCGAAGTATCTTCATCGTGACCTTTGGCCGTCGCAATCGTGATGATGTAGGGATATTGCTCGGATAATTGCTTGTGTATCGCAGTCATCACCGCTGGGTCATCTGGCGGTGGGGAGTTGGAAATACCTCTTGTGTAAATCCCCACATTCGACTTCCTATTGCATGCATTGCATGATGTGTTAAGTCTGCAGAAAATTCCAGCTTCGATGAATAATCCGATGAGGGAGTTCATGTAAGTCAACACAATCGGAGTCGCTCCACTTTGCGATTCAATCGCTTTGGATGCCCAGCGATGTCTGAGCAACATCTTACGCGCAGAGAGAATTTGTTCCCGAACTGCCTGCTTCCATTCGATGCCCTTTGGCGGTGAATCGATTTCACTAATTGCCAGATCCACCATGTGCGTTAAGAGTTCTTCTTTATTGGTGACATGTTTGTAGATTGCCATCGGAACTACGCCCAATTCCTGCGCAAGATTGCGCATATTGAGCGCATCGATTCCCTGTTTGTCCGCCAGAGCAACGGCTGCTTTCACGACTCGATCTTGATTCAAAGGTGAGCGAGAAACTGGCGGCGGGGGCGCGGATTTCTTTTTCATCGACGCCTTCTTTGGAGCGTCTGAACCTCGATTTGACACGTGTACATCGTACACCTATGGTTCGAGTACTAAAGGTGTACGCAGTACACCACCGACAATAGGGGAAGAAAAATGAAAGCAACACGAAACTCAGCCAAAATCGCAGCAATTATGTACTTCGTATCGTGGGTCGGCTCAATAGCCGGTCTCATTTTTTACGGTCCAGTCTTGAAGAATTCAAACTACCTAACTGAGGGTGCCTCGGATAAGCACATCATCATCGGTGCGATGCTCGAACTCATCTGCGCTTTTGCAAATATCGGAACCGCGATCTACGTCTTCCCCATTGTTCGTGGTTTCCGTGAAAGCTTGGCCATTGGTTATGTGGCGCTACGCACGCTAGAAGCTGCTGTTATCGCCGTTGGCGTGCTTCCCATGCTTGCCATCGTCTCCTTGCGACACGGCGGTGCTTCAACGGCAAATGCCAATGACTTGAGTTCAACGATGGTCGATCTCCACAACTGGTCATTCATTCTCGGCCCGAACCTGGTCTGTGGAGTCAATACATTCGTACTTGCCCTTGCTCTATACAAGTCGGGTCTAGTTGCGAAGTTCATTCCTGTTTTGGGTCTGGTTGGCGGAACACTTACCTTCATCTCGGGTTCGCTTCAACTCTTCGGTGGACTTGAGCAAAATTCTGCAGGAACGGCATCACTTTCAGCGCCAGTATTCGCTTGGGAAATTTCACTAGCGAGTTACTTGTTCTTCAAAGGATTCCGAGCCTCAGTCATTGCGAAGAAAGATGCAGAAGATGTCGTCACGGATCGAGTTCTCGTAACGGCGTAACGCTCGTCGGTGCGGATAATCTCCGTTACGCGATATAGACCAGAAGGGTTCTCTAGAAATAGAGAGCCCTTTTTGGTTTCTCTATAGCTGAAGCGCGCGCTCGCTTACAACGGTTGAAATGGCATCTGCGTAGGCTTCAACGCTGAGTGCTCCAGATGCTCCATATTTCTTATCAAAAACCGTAAATGGAACGCCTGTAATTCCGATTCCATGTCCGTATTTCTCATCAATGCGAACCTCTTCGGTGAAGCGCTCGCCAGCTAGAACGTCCTTCACTTCCTCTTCGGGAATTCCTGCTGCTAGACAAATGCGAACCATAGTTTCTTCAGCGTATGGATTCGATATTCCAGCAAAGTATTCCTTCTGCAAGGTGTCAAATACTTCCACGCTGACGCCATAACTCTTCGCTAAATGCATGATGCGATGAATATCAAAAGTATTCGCGCTCAGACGTTCGGAACTAAAGGGCAACCCTTCGGCAAGAGCGAGAGATTTAACGGTTCCTTCCATTGCGGCAAATTGCTCGGGTCCTGCGTTGTACTTTTCTTTGAGCAATTGTGCGATGGTCACCGGTTCGTGAGAGGCCGAGGAATCAAGTTCAAAAGAGTGTAGGACCAATTCAATCTCGTCCGCGTGACCTGAAGAGTCGATCGCTTTTGAAAGTCTATGTTTTCCAACATAGCACCATGGACAACCGAGATCTGTCCAAAGATCGATGGTGATTTTCGAAGATGAGGAAGAGGCGACGTTATCCAAAGATTGAGCTCCCATACTTAGCCATAACTGCGATTGCAATTGCCGAAAAGAGTGCGACAACTGCCACGTTGTCCCAACCGGCTAGAAACTTTGACCGTAGTTTTGCGCGGAATTGTTCACTAAAGGGGAGTAGTTCATCTAACACATGAATGCGCAACATGCTGGAAAAGACAGTGATTGTTGTGATCGTAACGAGCACACACCATGGGCAAAATGCTTTGATGACGAAGAATGATTGCGAGAAGAGCCAGAAAGCGAAAAGGAGTCCAGCAAAGTAAACACCAAGGGCTGTCCGCATAAACCAGCGAGGAAATCTTGATCCGCCGAGTGATGCGATAGCCAATGTAATAACTACGGGTTCGCAGATGAGGCCGATGAAAGAGTTGGGGAATCCCAACAAACTCGATTGCCAAGATTTTGCAACCTTGCCGCACGAAACAATTGCATTGATATTGCAGGCAAGTTTTGCACCAGGATTTTCAGCCAGTTTTATAGCATCGACTGAAAGAACGAGAGAAGCGGTGAGACTAAAGATAGAGGAGACCAACATCGTCCAATAGGTGCGACGATGCGAAACGTCCTGAACTGTGTCCTCAGTTTCTGCGACGACTTGACTCATTCACTCATTCCAATCGAAGACTTAATGTCTACAAAGTCTACCTGTGAGAAGTAAGTACTAAAGAATTCGTGACTTATCCAACCAAGATCGAACGCTTAGAAAGACCTAAGAAATAGCCGTCAATTAGCGTTTCTGGGGCATCATCTGTCTTTGCAGCAGCACCCAGTGTAATAAAAAGTGGTGTGAAATGTTCGACAGTTGGATGCGCGTATGGCATGCCTGGTGCAAGTGTTTTGAATTGCGCCAGAGTATCGATATCGCCACCTGCCAAAGCCTCAGCTGCCCATGTATCAAATTCGCTCGACCAAGTGGGGGCGATGGCATCGAAACTCCAGTCGCGAATGTAGGGAAGTCCGTGTGTCATGAATCCGGAACCGATAACAAGAACACCTTCATCTCGAAGTGGTTGTAATCGCTTACCCAATTCGAGAAGTCGATAGGGATCCGATGTTGGCATCGACATCTGCAATACGGGAATATCAGCGTTTGGATACATGACGCGCAATGGAACCCAAGCACCGTGATCAAGTCCGCGAGTACTTTGTCGAACTGGTTCATTGTCGGGCATGAGGGCAGCCACCTTCGCGGCCAAGGCAGATGCATCAGGGGAGTTGTATTCCATTTCATAGTACTTGCGATCAAATCCGCTGAAGTCGTAGACGAGTGGTGAACTTGCCTGTGCATTGCTGAGAGTTATTGGTTGTGATTCCCAGTGTGCTGAGACGATGAGAATCGCTTTTGGTCGCGGGAGATCAGCCGAAACTTTTGAAAGTTGGCTCGTCCATGTCGGATCTTCCAACAACATCGGTGCGCCATGACCAATATAGAGGGCAGGCATTTGTTGAGTATTAGATGTCCCAAATTCTTCGCTCATGATGTTTTAAGTTTACCAAAATGTAGTTGAACTTTCAACTACTACTCAAAGTGAGATATTGACTGAATTGACTTACGTTGAGTTAGCGCTTGAAGAAGCTATCCGAGATAAACCCCGCCATCTATTGGCAATTCGGCGCCATTGATCCAGCGCAACTCTTCACTAGCTAGTGCAAGAACTCCTGGTGCAACCATTTCGGGCGTAGCCATGCCCGGATTGTCAAAATCTGTAGGTATAGCTTCGCGACCGAGATATTTTTCGATCCATTGGCCCACTAATGGAGTTTTCATTCCACCAGGCATGAGTGCATTCACTCTCACGCCTCGATCGCGAAATTCAAGAGCAAGTCCCTTTGTTAAATGATTGAGTGCGGCTTTGAGTGAGTCGTATAAATGATTTTTCACATTTACTCGCCATGCATTTGTTGAACTGATATTGATGATGCAGCCTTTAGTTTTCTCAAGATAAGGAAGCGCTGCTTGTGCCATAAAAAATGGTGCTTTGAGATTTACTGCGAAGATTTCATTCCAATCGTCATCCGTAACATCTTCTACGGATTTATGTGAAATCCGACCTGCACAATTAACGACGACGTCAATCCGATTCCAAAGTTCTAGCGCTTTCGAAATTATATTTTTCGCAGCGACATCTGGCGTGCGTAAGTCGGCTGCGAAAAACGTGACATCGAGTCCTTGTGCGCGAAGTTGTTCAACAAATTTTTCATCATCGCTGATGTTTGTTGCGAGAACTCGGTAACCATTCTCTGCAAATAATTTAGAACAAGCGCCACCGAGTCCAGTTGTTCCTCCGGTGATGATTACTACTTGTGAGTCACTATTGCTGACCATGCCTAGATACTATAGGATTTTTTGCATGCCACATGAGACATCAATACCTTCCGTACAAATTTCCGAAGCATATGCAGCGCCAAAATGGGCGAAACAGGAGCGTGAAATCATTGAAAAACTCAATGTTGCTGCTGTTGAGTTTGTAAAAAAGTACACCCGGGTGGATGGGACTCTTGTATGGCGCAATAAATTCGGAAGTATGGATGGGTCTGATGATCCGTATGAGGCGTTTATGAACCTCGCCCTTTTTTACGCCATTGGTGGAAGTGAGGAAGTTTACGAATTGGCACGAAAAATGTGGGATTCCATTACGTTGCAATGGACAGAGTACGGTCAGATTTATCGCGAGTTTGATGGCTATTACGACTGGATGCATCATGGCGAAAGTTATCTCTACCATTATTTCTTCGGACTAACCAAACCAGAATCACTTATTGATCGTCAGCGCGCAGCAAGATTTTCCAATATGTATAACGGCAAAGATGAAGAAGCGAAGAATTATGATGTAGAAAAGAAATTGATTCGATCACCACTCACCGGCAGTCGAGGACCGCGCCACGTTGTCACGCATGAAGATTGGCTGACACATCGCACAGTTCTCGATGACTATTTGGCACCGTATGAAGATATTGAAGGAAATGATTTTTCGACGATGCTTTGTCATTGGTCAGATCCAAAAATTTATGATCAGTTAATTCAAAAGATGAATGAGCGAATGAACCGGGGGGATGTTCCGCTCAATCTCAATGCAACAACTCTCATGACTCACGCTTATATGTATACGCAGGAAAAGGAATTGAGCGATTGGGTGACGGGATATCTCGGGGTATGGAGTGATCGCGCCAAAGTAAATGATGGGGTAATGCCTGACAATGTTGGATTATCAGGAAAAATTGGCGAAAACAACGATGGCAAATGGTGGGGTGGCTATTACGGGTGGCGTTGGCCACATGGATTCATGACCATCATGGAGCCACTCACTAATGCTGCAATGAATGCGGTTCTGCTTACCGGGGATTACTCTCACCTCGATGTTGCGCGATCGCAATTCGACATGATTTGGTCGAAACGAAAAGAAATTGATGGCGCCATCAAAGTTCCGCATCGCCACTTTGACGCTGGATGGGCTGATTTCAGGCATCCATCTCCTCGACACATGATTTATTTGTGGACGACATCAATGGCGCAGGAAGATCTTGATCGAATCAAGCAACTGCCCCGCGACAATGATTGGAATGCCATTGCAATTCCAGGAGTCTCCGGCAAAGACGCCCTTACTGGCCGTGATACCAAGCACTACATTGCAAACACACTTCCATGGTTCCAATTCATTCAAGGCGAACTACCGAACTACCCAGAGGATATTTTGGAAGCAAATTTAACTCTGATTGCTAACCAGCTCTACAAGATGCGATCTTCAACTGGCGATCCGCATAGCTGGGATGACTACGATCCCGAGACTTCGGAGGTAAAGGTAGGTCTAGACCTTCGCATCGATGGTTATCAAATTCATGCCTGGCAAGAATTTTGTCCAGTTTATTTTGAAGGACTAGCGCAGATGACAATGGGTGCGCCTATGCACATCTCGCACGGCGGACTTCAACATGGCAAGGTGCGACTCTTCGATGGCGAGAAAGAGCGACCAGGTTTGCCAGAGGATGTCGCTGTCATCGTGGACGGATTGACTGCAGAGACAATTTCCATGAAAGCAGTCAATGTGAACTCCACTGCGAAGCGCGTTCTGGTGATTCAAGCGGGTGCTTTTGGCGAACATAGATTCACTGGCGTTACCGTTACGAGCAAGAGTGGACAGGTGACGACCCAAAAGCTTGATGGCAAATATTTTGCATTGGAAATTGGTGCTGGATCAGGAGCGAAACTTGATTTCACAATCGAGAGATATGCGAACAAGCCATCCTACGAAACTCCTTGGCAGAAAATAGAGGATTGGGATCCGATCATCATCGGACGTCCATCATCAAACTTTAAGTAACTGTTATGGAGAAGAGTGTCGCACAGTAAAGTCGAGGTACTGACACCGGCTAGTCGTTCTCGTTTGCTCGGATTAACGGGTGCAATGGGATTTATTATGTATGGCATTGGGTTTTCAATACCACTGTTAAAACACGATCTCGGAATATCTCGAGCAGTGGCATCTATTCACAATATCGGTTTCGCCAGCGCCATCACTGTTACCTCATTTGTTATCCCAAAGTTGATTCACAAATATTCACCTCGAGATGTCATGCGTGCGGGATGGATTTTGACGATTGCTAGCGTTTTAGTTTTTGCTATTGGGCGATCACTTTTTATTACGATTCCTGCGATAGCTGTTGCTGGAGTTGCGGGCACGCTCTTTAACAATACGAATGCAGTGACAGTCGGGCAATCAGTTGGAATGTCTATCCGCGTCCTGCTTCGCCAAGCGGGCATTGCGACTCTTTCTGGAGCAATGGCTCCTTCGGCAATTGGAATACTGACCCGCAGTGGGGTTTCATGGCGCGTCACAATAAGTATTTTTGCTGTGATCTTGGGAACGATTGCGCTCCTGATACTGCCCAATGTGCCGGATAGATTTTCCGCTAAGAAAGTGAAAGGTGCGCGACACTGGGATAAATCACTACTCATTCTTGTCGGCTTTGGGTTTGCTGGAAATTCTCTTGAAGTTACGACGGGTGCATGGGCGCTAGATCTATTGATATCGCGTGGCGCCGAGTTGAGCGCTGCAGTAGTTCTAGTGACAGTCTTTACATATGGCATCGGTGGTGGACGAATTGTGCTTTCTTTTACATCGAAATTGGCGCCGAGAAAACTATGGAACTACTCGTGTGCACTTGTTGCTGTCGGATTACTCATCATTATTTTTGCAACAAATATGCCAGTCACGATGATCGGATTGGTTGTCACCGCGCTAGGAATTGGTCCAATTGCAGTGTTAGCAGTTGAGCGTGCAATGGTCGGGCCAAAAGGTGCTGACGCTGGAATGGCGGCAAATGTCATTGGAGCTGGTCCGATCATGGGAATTGGACCGTGGATGATGGGATGGGTCAGCGACAGAAGTGGTTTTTCTATTGCTTACTGCATTCCGTTATTTATGTTGGTCGTCGCTTCGGGTTTTTATATTGCAACAGCTCAGGACGATAAATCAAGAATTACATAGAGATTTCGAGGACCGTGCACTCCTTCAACTCTCTCTAGTTCGATATCACTTGTCGCTGATGGTCCAGAGATCCATGTCTGATGGTCTTTTGGATTTAAACGAGCAACTGCTTCTACGACTGTTCCCACAACACTGCTCGGTTTGACGATACAAATATGAGTGTCAGGAACGAGAGAAATAGCGCGGCGACCTTGATCAGATTTCGAATGATTGAGGACGATAGTTCCCGTGACTGCGATCGCGACTTCACTCGCTGTGACGACCGCGTCGAAATTATCCAGTTCAGTCGAAGTTAGCGTTGTATCAGTAATTCCTGTTGTCCATGCAGAGGGAAGTCCATCAGGAATAACGATTCTTGAAAGTGAGTGTTCTTTAACAATGTCAGAAATCGCTGCGGCAACATCTGACGTTCTGATGAACTTGGCTTTGTAATCGACTATTCGATCCTCAAGGAGGTCAAGTAGTTCAACCTCTGAAAGCGTTGAAGTTGAGGTGTAATTGCGAATAGGAACTGGAGCGCTCATTCCATATTTGGCAGAGTCAATCCGCCTCAAAATATCTTCGCGCGCCGAACTCATGGTTTCCGTACTTTTCGTGTCAGACGTGTCTTGGGAATATCTCTAAAGGCGCTCCATTTTTTTGCAACCGGCAGATAGTGCGCGATTTTCTGCGCTGGTCGAGAAGAAATTACGGGGGAGAAAGTACGAATGGCTGTGCCAAGGACTTTCAACCCTTTACTTGTAAGGCTTAGCGCCGCTAGCCGCATCACTATTTTTTCTGTTAAGGAAGCATTCGCCGAATTCTCTTTGCCGCGAAGATAAACCAAAATTCGAGGAATATTTATTTTTACGGGACAGACTTCATAACAAGCACCACACAGCGTGGAAGCGAAAGGCAGTGTCTTTGCTTCCCCTTCTCCTAAAAGTTGAGGAGTAATAATCGCGCCGATTGGCCCCGGATAGACACTGCTGTAGCTATGTCCTCCCGTCCGCTCATATACAGGACAAACATTCATACATGCCGAACAACGGATACAGGCAAGTGCTTCTCGCCCTTGTTCATCGGCGAGAGTTTGAACTCGGCCATTGTCGAGAAGAATCACGTGGCGAGACTTTGGTCCGTCACCTTTGCCAGTCCAAAAACTTGTATATGGATTCATTCTCTCGCCTGTTGATGAGCGCGGGAGTAATTGGAGAAACACTCCAAGGTCTTCCCAGGTCGGAAGGATCTTTTCGACTCCAACAACTGAAACCAATATCTCGGGAAGCGTTAAGCACATTCGCCCGTTGCCTTCGGACTCAACAACGCAGAGAGTGCCTGATTCTGCGATGGCAAAATTGGCACCACTTACCGCCATACGCGAGGTGAGGAATTTTTTGCGCAAATGTGCGCGAGCTGTCATGGCTAACTCACGTGGTGAATTTGTCAGCCCTGCTGGCGCTTCCGCAAGTTTGTCGACGAAGAGATCACGGATTTGATCGCGATTTTTATGGATTGCAGGAACCAAAATATGCGAAGGGTGTTCGTCAGCTAACTGCACGATCAATTCGGCGAGGTCCGTTTCCTTCGCCACAATTCCTTGAGTTGCAAGATATTCATTGAGGTTTATTTCATCGGTCGTAAGTGATTTAACTTTGATTACTTCTTGGATGTTATTTTCCTTGGCGATGCGAGCAACTATTTCGCATGCCTCTTTCGAATTTCTTGCCCAATGAACAGTGCCGCCAGCGGCCGTAAATTCCGATTCAAATTTCGTCAGATGAGCAGAAAGATTGGAAAGGGAGGCCATCTTTATATCGTGACCAGCTTGGCGTAGCTCTTCCCAATCGGTCACCTCGCCAACTACACGTGCACGCTTATCGCGAATAGTCGTTGTTGCTCTAGCAAGATTTGTTCGAAGTTGCGTATCTTTGAGCGCTTCCTTTGCCAGAGTCGGGAAGGGAAGCGAGACGCCTGAATATCCTTTAGCCACGACTAGCCAAAACTTCGGCTAAGTGAAGAACTTCGATTTTGCCGCCTTTTCTTTGCAGGCCGCCACCGATATGCATCAAACAGGAATTGTCGGCGCTGACTACAAATTCTGAATGAGTGCTCGAAATATTGGACAACTTATCTTCAAGCATCGCGCCGCTCACATCTGAATTCTTCACGCTAAAAGTGCCACCAAAACCACAGCAACTGTCTGCCGCAGGAAGTTCTACTACTTCAATTCCCTTTACGGCGTTGAGGAGTTGTTGTGGTTTATTACCGAGTTTTGCAACGCGCAACGAATGACAGGTCGTATGAAAAGTGACGCGATGCTTGAATTCTGCGCCTAAATCTGTGACTTTGAGAATGTCAACTAAGAATTCAGATAAGTCGAAACATTTTGCGACGAGTGCAGGGCGATCTTCATGTTCGCGAAGTGAACCAATACACGAGGCAGATGGGGCGACGATGTAATCACAGTTGGCGAAATTCTTCTCCACTTGGTCAACTAAAGGTTTGGCCAATTTTGGATAGCCAGAGTTGATATGCATCTGTCCGCAGCAGGATTGTTCTGTCGCAATGATTTCTATGCCAAGTCGCTCAAGAACCAATTGAGTCGCTGCCACAGTTCGGGAGAAATAAATGGAGTTAATGCAGGTCGAGAAGAGACCGACTTTCAATCCAGAGTTTGTCCCACTGCTCACGGCTCTAGGGTAATCAAAGAATGGCTACGGTGTGGGCATCTATGAAATCCCAGTCGTAGTCAATGCAAAGTCCTTCGCCAACTGGTGCCATAACATAGCCATCTTCGATATTGAGTTGGCTTTTCGTTCCAAAATTGAAGTCATCGAATGGAAAGAGAGTTTCAAAGAACTCACAATTTACGATAGATAGAGAAGGATGGAGTTGAATCTGCTCCATTGCGTGATAAATCGTGGTGTGCAATTCACATTGAACTCCAAAAGCTTCTGCAACGTGGGCTGTTTTCATTACTGCAGTGATTCCGCCCCGCCAAGAAACATCGGATCGTACGATGTCAACGATTCCCTCTTTAATGCAGTAGGCCGTTGAGTAATGTGCACCGGCAAGTACTTCAGTGCCACAGATGGGTAGATCGAGTTTTTCTCGAAGTTTCTTAAGTCCATTGAAATTGACGTCAAGGAGTGGTTCTTCGAGCCATCGGTAATCAAGTTTTTCTAGTTCGCGACCGACTTTGATCGCTTGTTCATAGGTATAGGCGATGACGGGATCAGCCATGAGAGTGAAATCGTCGCCTACTGCTTCTCGAACGGCTCGATAGCAGGCGATATCTAGCGCAACTTCTCCTGGAGGATGAAGTTTGTAACCGCGATATCCCTTTGCTTTAACTTCGAGCGCTTGCTGAACATATTCATCAGGACCTGGGAGAAACATAGAGCTGACATAGAGAGGAACTTTCTCTCGCGCCGCCCCCAGCAATTTGTAGACGGGTTGATGCGCCATCTTGCCAACAATGTCCCAACATGCGTTATCGAAGGGGGCATATGAATAGATAGGTACGTGGTTCCAACGACGATCGAATAATTCAAAATCCTTCATATTTTTCGCTGCATCGTGCGGACTTCGATCGAGGAAGAAAGGTTTGACTTGCGACATCGTGGCCGCTGCTACCTTTGCATCGAGTGCGCCAAATCCAAATGAGGTGCCAGTTACTCCATCTGATGTCGTCAGCGTGATAACAGTGAAATCAGGGCGTGATCCACCCGGCAACTGAACAGCAGAAACTGCGTCCAAAGTGTTGAGAGCATCGCCACCGCGACAGGCCCTAATTTCTACATTTGTGATGACAGATGACGACATTTGATACTAGATCTCATTAATCGCTTGGGCGGCAGGTGAAAACCTTCTTAGTGAAGATTCGATGTGTGCATGCATTGTGCTCTTTGCAAGTTTTGGATTTTTGGAAATGATCGCCTTGGCAATGGTTTGATGTTCTTTGATGGCAAGTTGACCGGAATCTGATTGGTAATACTGCTCAAATAGATCTTGAACAAACTTTGTGCGTGACTCAGGCGGTATCAAACTATGTTTTGTCGCGATAAAAAGTCTAAAGAGATGCAAATGGCAATGTGTTCGCTCGTAGGCTTCAAGAACAGTTTGATTGCCAGAAATCTGGGCAATAAGGCAATGAAATCTTGCATCGTGCTCTGTAAGGGCTTCAACTTGGGCTTCATCAGTAAATCTCAGCGCAGTGTGGGCACTTTGCATTTCTGCCTTCAAAGCTGAAATTGCGACCGGGTCGACTTTCTTTGCGGCTTGTTCAGCAGTCCAAGGTTCGATGAGTAGGCGAAATTGGAAAAGGTCGTCAAATTCTTTGAGTGACAAAAGTGGCGTTGCAGAAAATCCTTTGAGTGGCTCTTTGGCAATAAGACCTTCCGATTCCAATCGTGCCAACGCCTCGCGAATTGGAGTTTGCGAGACTTCTAGACGCACCGCTAGTGCATCAATGTTTACACGTTGACCAGGTGCGATTTCATGGCTAAAAATCATCGCTTTGATCATTTCGTGGATCTCATCCGAGAGTACTGAGCGACGTGGCGTCTTCTTAGGCGCAGGTTTCGAATTCGGTCTATCTTTCACAACTGTCAACGTCCTTGCCATGACTACTTTCTCACTTTTCTCGTATTAATTTTGCTATTTGGATTTACTTCTTTGGAATTCTGAGACCAAACATTCCTCCATCAACGGGAAGAACTGTTCCTGTCGTCGAACTTTGAAGTGGACTTGCTAAATAGAGAATTGCACGTGCCACTTCATCTGCTGATACTAAACGACCCAGTGGTTGGCGAGACTCAAGAGCGGCTCGTTCCTTTGCTGGGTCCGCTGCAAGTGAGAGAAGGCGTCCAACCCAAGGAGTGTCAGCAGTTCCTGGATTGACGCAATTGACTCGCACTCGATCTGAAATGAAATCTGCTGCCATTGCAATGGTCAGAGAATTAACTGCACCTTTACTTGCGCTATAAATCGCACGTTTGGGAAGTCCGGCAGTTGCGGCGATCGAACCAGTATTAACAATCGATGGAGCAACTGATTTACGAAGATAAGGCAACGCCGCAGTAGAAACGCGACTAATACCGACAACATTTATATTGAGAACGTTATGCCATTCACTCGAGGTCGAATCTTCGATCGAACCGACCGATCCTATTCCGGCATTATTCGACACAATATCGATGACGGAAGTGGCCTTGGCGATGGCATCAAAGGCGGCTTTTACGCTCTCATCATCTCCGACATCACAGAGAATCCATTCAGCGAAGCCTGACATTTCACCTTGTTGAATATCGAGTCCGAAAACTTTCGCGCCAGCCTTATGTAAATTCCTGGCAACGGCGAGTCCAATACCAGAGCCTGCTCCAGTAACGATTGCTGTGAGTCCTGCAAACTCGGTGGTCATCTGCGTGCTCCATTCATGTCACGTGCATGAGTAATTGTCATCTGGCTTTTTAATGCATGAGCAGTTCCGGTCGGCGATTGCCAAAATATTCCGTTGGGGAATTCAAATTCTTCGATGCTGGATTGAAGTATTTCTGCACTTGCACCAGGAAGTAGCGGCGCCATGTAACTGCCTTTCACAATCCGTGTTGGTTCGACAAAATGTTCGTGTAAGTGGTCGACAAATTCCACTAAACGCTGTGGATGGTGACCAGTCACTGCAACGGCATCAAACATTGCAAGATGTTGAACAACTTCACATAACCCGACACCACCTGCATGCGGACATACGGGAATGCCGAATTTGGCAGCCAATAAAATATTGGCAATGTTTTCATTAACGCCAGCTGCTCGCGTTGCATCAATTTGCATAACTTTTATTGCGTTGGTTTGGAGTAGTTGCTTAAAAATTATTCGCGAACTTGCATGCTCTCCTGTTGCCACAGGAGTCGGAGCGACTTCGCGTGCAATTCTTGAATGTCCGACAACATCATCTGGGTGAGTAGGTTCTTCGATCCAACTCAGGTTAAATTCTTTAAGGGAATTGATCCATTCGATGGCAACATCGACATCCCATACCTGATTGGCGTCAATGGCGATAGGAAAATCAAGACCAAGTAGTGCTCGGACTTTTCCTAAGCGACGTTGATCATCTTCAATTGACTTTCCACATTTATATTTGATGAGATTGAATCCGTCGTCTTTGGCCTCTTGAGTAAGTGCCAACATTTTCTCGTCCGTGTATCCCAGCCATCCGGGAGTTGTCGTATACGCACGGACTCCGTTTTCAAGGAGGAGCGCCTCATTTTTGGCACGATCAGCCACGCCTTTTTGCAGTATTCCCAGAGCTTCGGCAGGAGTTAAGGCATCACCGATGTATCGAAAATCGATTACTTCGACTAATTGTTCTGGAGTCATGGATGCAAGAAGTCTCCAGAGTGGAACTCCACGTGCCTTTGCAAAAAGATCCCAGAGCGCGTTGAGGACTGCCCCCGCAGCCATATGAAATACGCCTTTGTCTGGGCCTAGCCAACGCAATTGGCTGTCTGAAGAAAGTTCGCGCGCGATCTTTCCAATATTTTCAAAAGCAGAATCAATATCAAGTCCCGAAATTTTTTCGGCAAGAATTTGAATCGCTTGGATTTGTACTTCATTGCCTCGTCCGATTGTGAAAACGAAGGCGTCACCAGTAAGTGTTGGATCGCTGGTTTCAATTCGTAAATATGCAGCGGAGTAGTCAGGGTCGGCATTCATAGCATCCGAGCCATCCAAGTCGAGCGAAGTTGGAAAGCGAATGTCGAAAGTTCGCAGGTGTGTAATGCGTGTGGGCATATTTACTATTTCACGTATATTTCTAAACCTTTTGGAATCTCGGATTCTGCCCAGATATTTTCATATCCTATTCCGGGATCCCTAGGTGCATGTACCAAACCGTTTGCATCGACGAGTGATTCGCGTGAAGTCGGATTGCCCCAGACAAGGGATTCGTAATAAGTATTGTTCTTAATCGCCATGCAGAGGTGGGCGCTTTCGATACCCATTCCGTGAATCTCTGCTCGCAGGTGATAAGAATCAGCTAGGTGGGCAATGCGCATCGCTCCTGTAAATCCACCTCGCAAAAACCAACTTGTTCGAACTGCTGAAGCAACGCCAGAGGCAATGAAATCACCGGCACTCATATGCGCTCCATCCGTAACTTCTCCCAGCAGAAGTGGAACTCTGACTCTTTCGCCAAGCCATTTGTATGCAGTAATACTGAACTCTCGCATTGGTTCTTCGTACCAGAGGAAGCCAGCATCATCGAGAGCATGACCCAAATACATTGCATCCATCAAATCAAATCCAGCTGATCCGTCATACATCAACGGAATGTCATCGCCAACTTGAGCACGAAGTCGTTGTCCTAACTCAGGCATCTTTCTTCGCATCACCAAATGCATGCAGCTTGATTGCTGGATAGCCCAATGCAAGACATTGATCTGCGATATCTAGGAATTCTTCGATGGAGCTATAAGTAACTGTTGACGCATATGCAGGTATCGATTCACGAATCCACCGAGAAGTTGCCACACCGGTAGAACCCGCTAACTTTCCTGCAATGTCCCACAAAGCCATATCAATGATGTGAGTGCAGTTAGGTGCAAATCTTTCAATACGGTCTAGCTCCCAAACGCGTTCCCATAAGTATTCGCGATTGAGTGGATCTTGTCCGATGAGTTCTTCACGAAATCTTCGATCGACCGTAATCTTTGAAAATAATTCCGCGTCCCACTGGAGCAAAACCAGTGATGCCAGCATCAGTTTCGATGACGAGCCATCCCGCAGTGATTGCGCCATCAGAGCCAGGGGATTCCCTTGCGCCATTTGAAGGCGGGGGTAAAGGCAGTCTTTTCGATCAAGACAACGTCGACCTTAGTGATCTTCATTTTTCGTCCACGCCCCCTAAATTCACGCTCATTAAGCCTGACGGGCCGTGGCACGTCTCGAAAATATTTTTGCAAATACTATACGAAATAGTATTTCCGCCATAGTATTCCCCGAACTGGTCCGATCAGCAAGAGGAATGCTGGCGCCAGACACGAAACGGGGGATACCTGAAACGAAAGTATTCAATGATGGCAGTGGTTTCTGCTGTGGTTATCGGTGGCGCAATGGTCACACCGATAGTTGCACAGGCAGCCATTCCATCGATCACCATCTGGGTGGACGCACCTCGTCTGCCCGGCGCAAAGTTGTATGCCACCATCATGAAGGGCAAAGTAAATGTCAAAGTTGAACTTCATGCTCAAGCGGATCTAATAGCGAAGGTCCAGCTTTTCAACCGCGTCAAAAAGGGTTGGCCAGATGTTGTTTTCGGTCCACCGAATGACGTTGCAGTTTTGAAGAATCCACTCATTAACGATGCTTTGAATCTTGATAAATTGCTGGACCAAGACAGAAGTGAAGAACTTTGGACATGGTAACGACTGGGTGTAAGAGCGCAACGGGAACATATTGCGTCAAGAATGACTTGGCACAGACTGTTCTTTGGTATGACACCACACTCTTCAAAGAGTTTGGATACACCGTTCCAAAGACCATGGATCAATGGGCTGCACTGGGGGCTGATCTTGCAGCAAATCACCCAGGATATTCACTTGGCGCCATTGGCGATCAAGGTTTCTATGCGTCATATCTCTGCGCATCACAGTGCCCACTTAACCAAGAAAAATCTGCGACTCGAGTAGTAATCAATACAAAGAGTCCAAAGTGCACCCGTGTTGCGAAGTTGCTTCAACCACTAGTAGATAGTGGCGTGCTTGATACAAGAAGCTACTTTGATGCCGGTTACATCAAAGATGTTGGACAAGCAGGAAAGATCGTTGCAAAATATTGGACCATCATGGTGGGGCGAGTTCGTACTTCGCCCAGCCTCCTCCTTTGCAATTCCTGCAGGACACATCGCAACAGCTCCTATGCCAATTTGGCAGGAGAGAAAGTTGCATACTCTGGAGAATGGGGCGGCGGAATTTATACCGTTTCACCACACTCCAAGTACCCACGCCAAGCTCTCGACTTTGCAATCTTCATGGTGAGTGACAAGCGAAACCCTTGTGACTGTAAAGAACCCTGATGGAAGTCATGGAGCTCCTACATTCCCTGCATACACACCAGGGAAATGCACTATGGAAAGCGAAAGTATCTAGCGATAAGTACTACGCCTCCAATCCATTCCCGGCAATGCTCACCCAGTCATCGAAGATTTTCCCTGGTGAAAAACCAGTTCGTTATGACAGCAACGGTGCTTGGGGTACAGCATTTGCTCCGGAAATCACAAAGAGTAAAGACATCCAGAAAGCAGTAGATGCTTATGGTGTCTATGTCTCCAATCTGGCCCAGCAACTTGGGTATGAAGTAACCAAGTCGTTAAAACGGGTTACTTGAAATAACGGGACGAAAGACCAGGCTGCTTGGGATAAAACCCAGGGCAACCTGGTCTTCT
This sequence comes from Actinomycetota bacterium, assembly GCA_037200085.1. Taxonomy (GTDB): domain Bacteria; phylum Actinomycetota; class Actinomycetes; order Nanopelagicales; family Nanopelagicaceae; genus QYPT01. The sequence continues at coordinate 179,869 of JBBCHT010000004.1, read as the reverse complement.
CCCGAAGACAATTTTGTCGAGTAGGACTTCTTTTTGTGTGTGCACGTTGATGCTAATTAATTGCTAATTAGTAAGGAGCAGAACCGACATGGCCAAAGCAAAGCGTTATCGCCACCGTAATGGCGCGATGTATTTGATGTTATCTCCCTATTATTTCTACTTTTTGCTTTCGGAATTCTGCCGCCATCATGGGCATTTTTGAAGTTCCAAGCCTTCGATGGCAAATGCAAATGGTGGGAATGGGATGCGTTAGCATTGTCGTGCACGATTTTAGATTTATGCCAGCCTTCAGGCACGTTCTGGGTTTCATGGCGATGTTTGTGCCTTTGATGATTATCTTTGTTATTGGAATGGCTTTGATGCTAGATATCAAGCCAGCGAAGTGGAAAAAATGGCTGCGAATGGCTTACATCGTTCCAGCATCTATTTCAGGCGCTGTTGCAGTACTTGTTTGGTATGTGATTTTGCAACCGACGCTAAGCCCTATTAAGGGAATATTGAGATGGTTTCATATCACTGAGTCGAGTCAAATTTGGCGTCAAGAAAATCTTGTTTACATTCTGGTCGTCATTGCATTCTTTGCAATCGCAGGAAACTGGATCTTGATTCAATACGGATCGTTGCAATCCATTTCGCAGGAGATACTTGAAGCGGCGCGTGTAGATGGTTGTTCAGTATTCCAACTCGCTGTACGAATTAAATTGCGCTGATCAGTAAGTACATCATCTATATGAGCGTTCTTGTATTTGCTGGAGGTCTTCAAATCTTCGTTGAACCTCAACTTCTCAACGGTGGTATCTATACAGGTATTGCAGACTCCTGGTCCTTCGATCAGTTGAGTTACAACTTGGCCTTCATGAGTGGAGATTTTGGAGCTGCCTCAGCTCTATCAATATTGCTCCTATTCAAGCCTCATCGGTGCACTTATCGTAATTTACAAGACAGATATGTTTGAAGGCGCAACCTCGCGAACTAAGAAAAGAGCTATAGAAGAGGTAGGAGTCTGAGATGGCAATGACAGAGGCAAAAAAACTAGAGTCACTGCCAAAAGGAAAGTACAAAGGTGCGTTGTTCGACATCAACATCCACTTAGTAATATTTTAGTTACCGCATGGTTAGTTTTCTTCGCCATCGTCAGTATCGTTCCCATGATTTGGTTGGTATTGGCTCCATCGAAGACAGATGCCGAACTTACTTATCGCAATCCATTTGCCTTCGGGACTTTTAAAGGTTACATAAATGCTTGGAAGCATTTGAAATATTTTGATGGTGGAGTAATCGCAACCTGGTTGGTGAATTCACTTTTGGTAAACATTTGCAATTGTCATCATTGCCACGATTACTGCCTCTCTTGCAGGATTTGTAATTTCTGCTTCAAATATTCCCTTTAAGAAAGCATTTTTGATCTCCACTTTGATCATGATGCTTGTACCGCCCGTTGCACTTGTCATTCCGCTCTTTGTCGAGATGGATCGCGTGCATTTGGTCGATAACCCTTGGTCGGTCATTTTGATTTCTTCGCTTTAACCATTCGGGGCATTTCTTTCCTACATCTATTACACGACGAGCGTCCCGTTGAGTTATATGAATCCGCTCGACTCGATGGTTGTAATGATTTCAAGCTCTACACAAAGATCGCGTTACCTCTCTCCACTCCACTCATTTCACTCCTCGCCTTCTTTGCCTTCATCGGTAACTGGGCAAATTACTTCATGCCCTACGTCATGCTTCCTTCCAGCGACCACTACACGCTGCCTCTGGGACTCGGCTTTCTCTTCCTTTCCACGCCGGCAATCAATCCAGGAGTGGGTGCAACATCGGTGCCGGTTTACAAACCGGAGATTGCGTTAGCAGGTGCCTTGATTGCTGTTCCAATCATGATTATGTTCTTGATTTCCCAGAAGCGACTTATTCGAGGAATGCTCGCAGGATCGATCAAGGAGTAACTTTTTTGACTTCTCATGTTTCGCACGACTCTCGAGTGACGATTAAAGGTGGCGTTGCTATTACTCACCTCGGCTTAGGTACAGCAACCTTGGGTGGGTTGTATTCCAGCGTTAGTGAAAGCGATGTAACGGACACGATCCACACGGCGCTTGATCTTGGCATTGGTTTTATGGACACGGCTTCCGCATTACGGTAAAGGAGTTGCCGAAAGGCGTCTTGGTCGCAATGTAAAAGGCGTTCCAAGAGGAAGTTTCGTCATTTCACAAAGGTCGGACGCCTGCTAAACCCCGCATCGAATTTGAAAGATCCAGAGTTTGCAGATACTGATCAATCCTTCGAGCGTGTCTTTGATTTTTCCGCTGCCGGAGTTGAGCGATCCTTAACGGAAAGTCTAGAAAGACTTGAACAAGATTTTGTTGAAATCGTATTGATTCACGACCCAGATGACTTTGCAGATCAAGCGATTCATGAGGCCTATCCTGCGCTCGAAAAATGCGTGATCAAGGAATGATCAAAGCAATTGGCGTGGGCATGAACCAGAGCGCACTTCCGACGCGATTCATCCGCGAAACAGATATTGATGTCGTGCTCATTGCAGGAAGATATTCGCTTCTGGATCAATCTGCAGCGGTGGATTTATTGCCGGCGCGAAAGAAAAGAACGTTGCAATTATTGCGGCAGGAGTTTTCAATTCTGGAATATTGGCCAATCCCGTAAAAGGTGCAACGTATAACTACTCGCCAGCAAGTGATGAAATCTTGGCTAAAGCTGTACGGATGAATGAAGTTCTACGAGAATTTGGAGTTTCAATTTCGCAAGCCGCTCTGCAATTTCCATTACGTAATCCCGCAGTCACAGCGGTATTAGCTGGTTGCAGAACTGGACAAGAAGTTCGAGAAAATGTCGCTGCTTTCGATGCAGAAATTCCGAAGAGGCGTGGAACGCGCTGGCACGCGTGCAATCCGAGAAAGTGAGTTCTTGATATGCCTATCAATCCACAAGCGCAAGCATTTCTCGATCTCGTATCCTCTTTTAATCTTCCCGACATTAGTGAACAAGGCGCGTATACGGCGCGTGCTGGATCTCATGACGCCCCTGATCTATCCGGAACCATCGACCCAACTGTACGAATAGATCATCTCTATTTTGCTTCACCCACTGCTGATTTACCTCTTCGTATTTACACGCCATCAGCACCTGGTCCTTATCGCGCACATCGTTTACTTTCATGGCGGGGGATGGGTCATCAATACTGTCAAACACTATGACCCTCAACTCGCAGCGATGGCTACAAAAACTCATTCAGTCGTCGTGGCTGTCAATTATCAAAAAGCACCGAACATAAATTTCCCATTCCATTTGATGACTGTTATGCCGCGCTCGAATGGACAGTGACACATGCCGAACAACCTGCAAATTGATATTACAAAGCTAGGAGTGGGCGGAGATAGCGCTGGAGGCAATCTTGCTTCGGGCGTTGCGCTAGCAGCGCGAGATAGAGGCAGAATCGACTTGGCTTATCAGTGGCTCGTTTATCCGTGCAACGGTCCTCAATTTGTTGCAAGCTCTTCAGTTCCAAATGCTGATGATTATGGACTAACCCAGCGAGCAATGAAATGGCTCTGGGAGCAATATCTCAATGGAAGTGAGGACAATTCCAATCCTTACGCAGTTCCACATTCGTCAAAGAGTTTTCAAGGACTTCCTCCGACAATTCTGACTACAGCAGAATTTGATGTATTGCGCGAAGATGGATTGGCTTATGTCGAAAAACTTCGTGCAGATGGTGTCTCTGTCGTTCATCGAGATATGCCCGGAATGATTCACGGATTTTTTAATTATGGAAAATATATTGATGAGGGAATTGCAGTTAGGGATTATTTTGCCGACGAGATAAATCGAATATTGAGCAATTAAGTGGAGATTGAACACTTAAAGGCATGACGTGGGATCACCCACGAGGGTTGGATTCACTTGTCGAATCCAATGATTTTCTCATAAGAGAGCGTGGAATCAGCGTTGAGTGGAGTGCGCGATCACTCCTAGCCTTTGGTGATCAACCTATAGAAGAGTTCTATCGAGATTTTGATTTGATGGTGATCGATCACCCTCATGTCCCTGATGCAGTTCACGCTAAAGCAGTTCTCGCCTTTGAAGATTTAATAAGTGAATCAGAGTTAGCAACGCTAGATAGAACAAGCGTTGGCGCTTCACATGACTCTTATCGTTATCACGGAAGACATTGGGCGCTGGCGATTGATACTTGCAGCCCAAGTCAGTGCATTTCGCGCTGATAAAGCTGATCAATCACCCATTTTTTGGAGCGATGTAATCACTGAGGCAAAGAAGAAGAAGGTGCTCTGGCCATATAAACCAGTAGATGTCTTCAGCACCTTTGCAACGCTCATGGCCCAGAAAGGCTCACCACTTGCTGGCGCAAGAATCTATGCTGATGAAGAAGTGGCAATGGAAGTTCTTGAATTTATGATCGAACTGGGAACTCTCGTTCCAGAGTGGTGTGCAAAGAGCAATCCGATTGATATCGCTGAGATTTTGGCTACGACAGAAGATTATGTTCATGCAGTTGCCCTCTATGGCTATAGCAATTATTCGCGCCAAAACTTTCGCAAATACATTGTTCATTACGACGACATACCCTCCTTCGACGGTCGTGCTGGGGGATCTCAATTAGGTGGTGCAGGGATTGCGGTCTCATCAGCAACCAAAAATGCCAAAGCTGCAGGAGTAGCAGCGACTTTGTTGGCGATGCCGGAAGTTCAATCGAGTACGTATGGAGTGAACTCTGGACAACCAGGGAATTTAGTTGCATGGAAGAGTGCGCATCTCAATGATCTCACCCACGGTTTTTTCACCAACACGCTTCGAACTCTCGAGCGCGCATGGGTTCGGCCGCGGTTATTAGGGTGGCCAGACGTTCAATATCAATCATCACTACTCATTCATTCGATTGTGAAAGATCGACGCGTCACTAAGGAAGATTTAATTTCCCTTAACGCACTCTATGAGAAATATATTCAGGAGTGAATTGTGAAAATCTATTGGGAAGATTTCGAAATAGCGTCAAAGCGAGTGAGTTCTGGTCGAACAATTACTGAGACAGATATTGTCATTCATGCGGGACAAACTGGAGATTTCTATCCACATCATATGGATGCAGAGTGGAGCAAAACTCAAGTATTTGGAGAGAGAGTTGCGCACGGCACTCTCATCCTCTCTGTCGCTGTCGGTTCGTTGGCTGGTGAAATAAATGAAGTGGCTTTCAGTTATGGATATGACAAAGTGCGTTTCATTGCGCCAATTTTCATTGGTGACACAATCACTTCGCACTCTGAAATCATCGCCAAGAGAGAGCACTCAAAAAAACCTGAGGAATTTGGATTTGTTGATGAACAAGTCAGCGTCGTGAATCAAAAAGGTGAAACAGTCTTGGTTTTCATTCACGTGTATATGGTGGAAAGGGTAAAGAAGTGACGTCCAGAGAGCTCACCGTAGATCCTCGCGTGAGAAGTGCGACGGTTTCGGATTGTTTAGATTCACTTGGCATTCGAAACAATGTCATGGATGCCAATGTAAAACCAATTCGCCATGGGATGCGCGCTGTTGGTATTGCCGCAACGATGACATTTCTTGCAGATTCTGAATATGACGCTCGAGACCCATACGGTCCAGCGATAAATTTTCTTGACACTCTCAACAAAGGAGAGCTGGTTGTTATTTCAACCGGTATGCAACACCTATCCGCCTTTTGGGGTGAGTTGTTCTCTGCAGCCTCAAAAGGAAGGGGCGCCACTGGCGTGGTTGCCGATGGTCCCATTCGTGATGTTGAACAGATTGCAGAGCTGGAATTTCCTGCCTTTGGAGTTCTTGCAAGACCGTATGACTACAAAGGACGGATGCGCCTTGTTGCCACTCGAGAGCCAATTTCTTGCGCGGGAGTGGAAGTCAGCCCTGGTGATGCAGTCATAGCCGATGCAGATGGAATTGTCGTCGTGCCAGCCGAGCACATTGACGAAATCTTTGCAGAGGCAAATGCAAAAGCACGTACTGAGAAAACAGTGCTTGCAGATCTTTTGGCGGGTAAGAGTGTGAAAGAAGTGTGGGATGTCTACGGAGTTCTCTAGGGAGGGAAAATAAAATGGCTAGCAATGAATTGATTGATACTCACCAACATCTTTGGGTGATGAGCGAACGTGAATACAGTTGGATCGCACCTGAGTACGGTCCTCTCTACGCTGATTTCACTCCCGAACAACTCGCTCCACAAATTGCTAAAGCTGGAGTTACCGGAACCGTTCTGATTCAAGCCGCTGATACTTACGAAGATACTTTTTATATGCTCGACGTCGCGAAGAATTACCCCCGTCGTTCAAGGTGTTGTGGGGTGGGTTCCACTTGATAGGACAAATGAAGCAAGTGCTGCTCTAGAACTCTTTGTAAAAAATCCATATTTTAAAGGTGTTCGCAATTTGACGCATGACTACACCAACCCTAAATACGAGTCAGATGACAAATGGATTCTTCGCCCTGAAGTTCTCAAGACGTTAGCGCTAGTCGAGAGCGCGCGGGTTAGCTTTGGATTATGTGGCGGTAAATTCCGAACACATTTCTACTGTGCCGATTCTTGCTAAGAAATTTCCTGGACTGAAAATTGTGATCGATCACTTTGCCAAACCAAATATCAAAGAGAAAGTCTTTGAACCTTGGGCAACGTTGATGGCCGAAGCTGCTTCATTTCCAAATGTTTACGCGAAACTTTCCGGACTCAACACTGCATCAGCACCAGATTGGACATACGCTGATTGGCAACCATATGTAGATCACATCGTAAAAGTCTATGGAGCCAATCGCGTCATGCTTGGCGGAGATTGGCCAGTCTCAATACTCGCTGGTGACTATGTGGGAGTTTGGAAAGCCCAAGTAGATGTCATTGCCCATTTCACTCCGGAAGAGCAAGAATTAATTAAATCTGGAGTTGCAAAGAAATTTTATAACCTTTAACTCAAACTGAAGAAAGAGAGCGTGTCCGAGATGAAGCGATATGCATCCGTCATCGGGATGAAACCCGAACATCGAGAAGAGTATGAACGTTTACATGCAAATGTGTGGCCCGATGTACTCGCTCAGATTCGCTCGAGCAATATTCGAAATTACTCAATTTATCGCTACGGCGAATTACTTTTTTCATACTTTGAATATGTAGGAACTGATTTCGAGGCAGACATGGCAGCGATGGCCGCTGATCCCACGACACAGAAGTGGTGGGCAGTTTGCATGCCTCTACAAACTCCGGTTGACGATCGAGCAGACGGTGAGTGGTGGGCAGCAATTCCCGAAATCTTCCATGCCGACTAAGACAACCAATAGTTCCGATCTGCCACTTGATGGAATTTTAGTTCTTGATTTCAGTCAATTTTTAGCGGGACCAGTATCGGCAATGCGTTTAGCCGACCTTGGTGCGCGGGTAATAAAAATTGAGAGACCCAACGGTGGAGACATCGGACGTACTTTGGCCTTTGCTGGACTTGAAACAGATGGAGACACTCTCTCCTTTCATATTATGAATCGAAATAAAGAAAGTTTTGCTGCGGATCTGAAGCAATCAGAAGGGTTAGCACAAGTTTGGAAATTAATTGAACAAGCTGATGTCATCATTCAAAATTTCAGACCGGGTGTCATTGAACGATTAGGACTTGGCTATGAAGATGTAAAGAGAGTTAATCCACGAATTGTTTATGGAAGTGCAACAGGTTACGGTTCCATCGGACCCTTTAAAGATCGACCTGGTCAGGATCTACTTGCTCAATCTATTTCTGGTTTGCCCTGGCTTAACGGCAGCGCAGGGGATCCACCAATCCCTGTTGGTTTAGCGGTTGCAGACATTTTCACTTCAACGCACCTTGCTCATGGAGTGACCGCGCTCTTGCTACGTCGAGAGCGCACGGGAAAAGGCGGGTTAGTGGAATCCAGTCTTCTTGAAGCAATGCTTGATCTCCAATTCGAACTCATTAGCGCCAATCTCTTTGACCCAGACGTCATTGTTAAGAGAGGTGCAAAGAATTCAGCTCATGCCTTTCTGCCTGCGCCGTATGGTCTCTATGAATGTTCTGACGGCTACTTAGCAATTGCCATGACTCCTGTTCCACATTTAGGAGAGTTGCTTGGAGTTGATTTGAGCGCATATGAAGATCCCAAGAGTTGGTGGAGTGATCAAGAAAAAATCATGTCAGCTCTTTCATCGCAATTGAAAGTGCATCCGGTTAGCCATTGGTTGGAAATATTGGATGCTGCTGATATTTGGTGTGCTCCTGTTTTATCGTTGCCGGAATTGCTCAACCATGATGGATTTAAAGCTCTCGATATGACTCAGGAAACAAAGCGCACGGGTAGCGATGGAGTCAGTGAAATTTCCGTCTGGACTACGCGTTCGCCGATGCGCATCGATGGCCGTCCAGTTAAGAGTACTAAAGGCGCCCCACACGTCGGTGAAGATACCGAAAGCATCAAGAAGGAATTTGGTCTCTCATGAGAAGCATTGGAGTGAAATAAATGAAAAATCCAAATCCAGATCCTAAAGCGCGATATGAAGTTCCAATTTGGAATCAAGATGTAAAACTCTATGAAGATTACCAAGTGGGAGAAATCGATAGATCGCTACGGCGCACGATTTCCGAAGGCGAAGTAATGCTCTTCAATTCGCTCGTTCTCGATATGCATCCATATGTAGGAGATGACATTTGGGCAAGAGAACATGGATTGTTCAAACGGCGACTTGTTCCAGGCGCGATGGTATTTAGTTACGGACTAGGTCTTTTTGCACATAACAATGTCAACACTTTTAGTTACGGCTATGACAAATTGAGATTTATTAAGCCGACCTTTATTGGTGACACGGTTTACGGAATGCGTACATTGCTCGAGAAAACTCCGAAGTACGAAACCATGGGTCTATTTCGCGTAAGTTATGAAATTTTTCGCGCGGACAATGAAGAACTCGTTTTATATACCGAACATTTGCAGACAGTTCTTTATCGAACTTCTCAAGCGGAGAATCAGGTAGGTGAGGAGAAGTGATCGAAGTCTTCAAAGAGGTATCGGAATTTTGCAAACTCGAAATTCCCGTTGCCCATCGAGTACCAGTGGCGATTATTGGTGCAGGCGGAATTGTTGATGGCGCGCACCTTCCGGCATATACAAAAACGGGAATAGAAGTTGTAGGAATTTTTGATACCGATGGTGACAAAGCGCGTGATGTAGCCAGTCGTCATCACATTCCGAAAGTTTTTTCTAGCGTTCAGGATTTGATCGACAATTCCGGAGCAACCATTGTTGATATTGCAGTTCCCTCTACTGCTCAACCTGAGATATTTGCTCAGGTAGCCAATGCAGGCAAACACATACTTGCTCAAAAACCCATGGCGCCAACGATTGGAGAAGGTTTAGCCATGGCAGATCTTGTCGATGCAAAGGGAATTGTCGCCGGAGTCAATCAACAACTCCGCTTTGAAGAAGGCGTAGCAGCTGCGCACAAAATGGTCGAGTTAGGATGGATCGGCACAGTAACTTCAATGTCCATCACGGTAAATCTGGCAACACCTTGGGAGTTATGGCCTTGGGCAAGGGATCTTGATCGCCTGGAAGTAATGCTCCATTCAATTCACTATCACGATCTCATTCGGTGGTTTTTAGGGGAACCGAAAACTGTTTTTTGTGCAGCAGGGAGAACAAAGGGTCAATATCCCAAAGGTGAAACGCGAACAGTCACGACATCGATTTATGGCGACGGCGTTACCTCGCTTGTACATGCAAACCATGTAAATCGCGGCGGAGACAATTTGGCAGAGTTTCGAATTGATGGTGACCAAGGCTCCATTCGCGGAACACTTGGTCTTCTCTACGACTATCCAAATGGCCGTGTAGATACTTTGGAAATCAATTCACTCGTTATTCCTACCGACGGTTGGTTGCCCTATCCCGTGACAACGCGTTGGTTCCCAGATGCTTTCATTGGCACCATGGGATCGGTGATGAGTGCGATCGCGACTGGATCTCCAGTGAGATCTTCAGTGCGCGACAACGTCAATACTCTGCGCTTAGTAGACGCGTTGTATCGATCAATGGATTCGGGAAAGTCGGTCGATCTTTAGGCTTTGTAGTCAACAACTTTCGAAGTAATTTCGCCAATGCCTTCGATACCAGTCTTCACCACTTGACCACCGCGTAGATATTTCGGAGGTTTGTGACCGAGCCCTACGCCTGATGGTGTTCCTGTATTGATAACGTCGCCAGGAAAGAGTTCCATAAATTGACTGATGTACCAAATCAAATGATTCAATCCGAAGAGTAGATCACTTGTTCGAGAATCTTGACGCATTTCTCCATCAACTGAACACCATAGTCGAAGGTCATGTGCGTTAATGGAATCCTTTGTCACAATCACAGGTCCGATTGGATTAAATGTTGGAAAGGATTTTCCTTTCACCCATTGTCCTGATTTTTCCAATTGCCAATATCGCTCGCTTACATCCTGCGAAATGGAATATCCGAGTACGTAATCTTGCGCTACCTCTGGTGAAGAAAGATAGAGGGCGCGCTTTCCAATAACAATTGCAAGTTCAACTTCGTAATCTGTTGCAGTACTTCCAGGTGGAACAACGATGTCGTCATTTGGTCCGATAACGGAATCTGGAGCTTTCATAAAAATAACTGGCTCGGCAGGTGTCGCAGCATTTGATTCTTCAATGTGCTTCAAATAATTCAAACCAACGCAAATTACTTTCGTTGGTTTATTAATCGGCGATCCAATGCGGACTCCAGAAAGTGATACGCGAGGGAGTGATGATAAATTTGCATTGGTAACAGTTGACAACGCACCGTTGGTTAGTGAGGCGCGATCCCAATCGGGGATAATTGAATCCACCAGAATTGCTTCGTCACCTTCGATAACTACCGGTTTTTCTGCGCCAATTTCGCCAATTCGTGCGATTTTCATTCTGCTCCTTCCCGAGCTCTTCGCAATCCTATAGGAATGAATCCTCTCTTTTCCTACGGTGCAGCCCCAAAGTATCCCTGTCTTAGGGCGGTTAAGGTTGCCCAACATGAGTGAGATCTCCGACAAAGTCCGAGCTGCCCTCGACGCCGCCGTGGAGGCGATTGGCGGCTCACCGCGAGAAGGCCAGATTGAGATGGCCGAGGCGGTAGCCAATGCTCTAGCTGACCGCCATCACTTGATGGTTCAAGCCGGGACGGGAACGGGAAAGTCACTTGCTTATTTAGTGCCGGCTTTGGTGCATGGAAAAAAAGTTCTTGTTGCTACTGCAACTTTGGCGCTACAACGTCAATTGGTTGAAAGAGATTTGCCAAGAATTGTTCCAGCTCTCGAGAAAGTTTTAGGGCGAGAAATTTCCTTTGGTATTTATAAAGGCGTTGGCAATTACATTTGTTTGCAGAAGATGAATAGTGAAACGCTCGATCCGGATGGCGAATTGCTACTAGAAGTTTCGAGTTTAGGTTCGGACGCCAAACGATTGCGTGCTTGGGCACAAACACCAGGTGTATCTGGCGATCGAGATGATGCACCAGATGTTGATCGAAGAGTATGGGCAGCAAATTCACTCTCCGGCCGTGAATGTGTCGGAGCCGATGTTTGCACATTTGGATCGCAATGTTTTGCAGCGAACGCAAAAATTAGAGCATCGCAAGCAGATGTAGTCGTAACCAATCACACCTTGCTTGCAATTGAAATAGTTGATTCACATCCGATCTTGCCCGAACGTGATGCAGTTATATTGGATGAAGCGCATGAATTCATGGATCGAACTACTCAGGCAGTCACTGAAGAATTGACCAGCGCTCGAGTTACTCGTGCTGCGGCGATGGCTCGAAAACATTTGCCAGGTAAATTGGCAGATACCTTTACAAAAGCTGCATCAGATTTTGATGAGGCGATGGATGACTACGGTGGACAAGTTAAATTCGATACCTCGATGCAAGGAAGATTGACCGAGATTCCTTCATCACTAGAAGCGCCTATTAGAAAAGTGCGAGAGAGCGCCCAAGCGATTACTCAATACATTGCGGCTGATGAAGAAATTATGGGACCCGATTCCCTCGCTGAAAGGGCGCGAGTAAAAGGCGCAGTTAATGAAATTTCGACAACTGCCGCCAAACTCTTGAAGTTGGGTACAGGTCACGTTCTTTGGTACGAACCTACTTTTTCGACTCTCCATCTCGCCCCGTTAAGTGTCTCAGCAGTTCTTCGCTCCAATCTCCTCACCAAATCACCTGTCATCGCAACTTCTGCGACTCTTACGGTGGGCAATGGATTTGATGCGACAGCGAGAAATATCGGCTTTCTGACAGGTGATGAAGCGGATTCAGAAGTCGATGAAGGAGATCTTGATCCTGCAAATGTTCAGATGCTCGATGTGGGTTCACCTTTTGATTTTGCGAATCAAGGAATGTTGTATCTGCCTAAACATTTGCCAGAACCAGGTCGAGATGGACCAACTCTTGAAGCGCTCACTGAATTGGGCGAACTCATTGATGCTGCGGGTGGTCGAACTCTTGCGCTCTTTTCGTCATGGCGTGGGGTGGAAGCCGCGGATGCTCATCTGCGAAAAGTGTTAGCTGAACTTCCCATAAAAATCATTACCCAAAAACGAGGCGATGCCGTTGGACCACTCGTTGAAAGATTTGCTTCAGATCAAACTTCAGTTCTGCTTGGAACTATGAGTTTGTGGCAAGGCGTTGATGTCCCCGGCACTTCGTGCATTCTTGTAGCAATCGATCGCATTCCATTTCCTCGTCCGGATGATCCCGTAATGTCGGCGAGAGCGGCTGAAGTAGATCAAGCAGGCGGAAGTGGTTTCATGAAAGTTTCGCTCCCACGTGCTGCGCTTCTATTGGCACAAGGAACGGGTCGCCTCATTCGTTCACATGAAGATAGAGGTGTTGTGGCAATTTTAGATTCACGTATTGTCACGAAGAGATACGGCTCAATTTTGCTCAACTCCATGCCACCGCTCTGGCGAACGTCCGATCAGAAAGTCGTCAAAGACTCGCTTCGACGACTTTCTGAGTCGGCAGTTAATTAACTAACCTTGATTGAGGTTTTCACCTTGATAGCTGCCCACAAGTCAGTCTGACCGGCCGCAGAAAGCGCGATCGTGCAGGTGCCTTTCTTGAGTCCCTTAAGTACAGAACCTTTTATTGAGCAGATCTTTGGAGTGGCATTAGTTGCAACAACTTTTTCTCCAAAGTTGCTAAAGGAGGAAAGTAGAAATGTCTTTCCAACTTTCAACGTTTTCTTTGGAGTCTTGATTGTCTGCACTCCAGGGGAGAGCAAGAATGGGTAGTGAGCAGTAGTTGCTTGAGTCTTCTCAGTAGCAGCGACGGATACCGTGATATCACAAGCACCAGTTCCCTTGAGAGCGGTGAGAACTCCTGCTGCAACTGTGCAATCTGGAGTTGAGGATCCAAATGTGACTGTTGAACCTGATTGAGCACTTGCAGAAATAAATGTTGGTGTGCGATATGCAAGTGAACCAGGACTTGATGGGCTTAGAGTCTTTCCTTCGACAGTTGCCGTGATGACATCTTTAGGAAGTACTGGTGCAGAAGTACCTGCAGCAAAACTAATTGGAATCAATTGATCTTCTGATCGATCTGCAGGATTTGTGTGATCGAAGGTGATGAAAATGGAACAGTTGCTTGTTCCACATTCTGTGCCAGCCACGGTGCCAACGACAGTAATTGCGATGTCACCGTTGGGAGTAGCAGAGGCACCTGGTGAATTTGAAACCCATAGTTGGTGAGCTGAGTCGCATGATGCCCCAGTTTTCCCAGCTACAACGTTATTGAGACATTCAAGAACGTATAGACCTACATTTGCTGGAGTTGTTGGAAAATTCGAAAATGCTAAGTGGATTTTCCCTCCGGCAGGATCGAGATTTGTGAGTGGGCCACCGACAACTTTTGTCTGAGCCGATGCACTTAAAGGAGCAAGAAGAGCTGCTCCTATGGCAAACACCAAAAGTGCTCTCACCGTGTTGCGCTTAGTTGTGCTGATCATTATTCCTACTCTCTATCTCTTTAGTTAGGGCTTACTTATCTGAGTCGTTTTGAATTATTTTGAAAAAGTTATGGGAACGAATAAATCGACGCTTCGATCACCTTCGCGAGTGTGGTCTGCTCGAACCGTCACAGCACACACAACTTTTCGACAATCAAATTTTCCGATTTTGAGTGAGACCTGAAGGTTCTTGCTAAAACGTCCACCAGGTTTAAATTCCTCTGCAAGTCCGTCCCCGTAGGGAGGTGGATTGGAGGAAATCCAATATGACGATGTTCCAACGCCAGCTTTATTAATTCCGCCGCCACATGGAGTTGGAACTTGACCTTTCTTTGGTACAACGCAATAGGCCAAATAAATCCCGACAGTTTCATCAAAGTGAGCACCCGTCACCTTGATCAAACCGCTAGTTTTCATCAAAGTTGGAGTGGCGCTCAGTATTTCGCCATGACTTCCTTTGACAGATTTAGCGGTGGAAGCGGCGGTGGCCGAGAGTGAACTTCCAAGACATGTTACGACGAGTGCGACGGAGATAATTGTTGAAATTATCCGAAATCGCATATGAAAACCTTAAATTGAGCCACGTACTTGCTTATCCGACAGAGCCAAACCCTCTGTCGGCAAAAAGTTTGACAGACTTACCTAGTGAAGGGCCAACAATTGCGACGATATCTAGCCGTTGTTGCATGTGTTCTCGTACTTTCAGGATGTAGTAGCACCTCAACGCCTTCCAAAAGTTCAGGTAGCAAGGTTCCAACGATCTCCGAAGGTTCTATTTCTCCACTCTCCGTTAACTACTCCGATTCTCGTCACCCTTTGAGAATCGTGGCGCTGGCAAATGGAAGCGCCGAAATTCTCGTCTCAATGGGTCTGGAGAAGGAAGTTGTCGGTCGCGATGTAGCAAGTACAACTCCTGCGCTGGAATCCGTTCCCATTGTTACCTCGGGACATCAATTAATTCCTGAAAAAGTCATCGCACTTAAACCGGATTTAGTCATCATTGACGCATCGACAGGTCCAGCGAATGCGCTCACTGTTATACGTAAGAGTGGAATCAAGATAGTAAAAATATTGGAAGCGTGGACTCTGGCTGATATCTCAAAGAAGGTACTAGCCGTTGGCCGAGCTGTTGCTGCACCTAACACTGCTAAGGATCTTGCTGAAAAAATCAATTCAACAATCGGAAAATTGAGTGCAGATGCCACAATTCATCCGAAAATAGCGTTTCTATATCTCCGAGGTACGAATTCCATTTACTTAATGGGCGGTCCTGGCTCAGGTGCTGATTCGCTGATTGCCGCCCTTGGTGCAAAAGATGTTGGAGCAGCCACTTTGCCCCATGCCTTTAATTCGCTGACAAGTGAAGCCCTTGTCACAGCCCAACCAGACATCCTTTTGTTGATGACCAAAGGGCTTGAATCAGTGGGAGGAGTTAAGGGACTACTTGATCTCCCAGGAATTGCCCAAACTCCAGCGGGAAAATATCGACGAATCATTACTGTAGATGATTCACTTCTCTTGTCCTTCGGACCTCGAACTCCTGGCTTAGTTGTCCAATTGGCCAAAGATGTTGCCACTGTTATGGATGGGAAATGAAGCAGTGAAGAATAAGTGAAGAGATGGTTGGTGTGGTTCTACTTCGTTGGACTCATTCTCATTGTTCTTCTCTCACTTGGAGTAGGCGCTTCACACCTTGAGCATTTGTGGCAAGTACTGCTTCATCCGCACTCCATGGAGTACGCGAGTGAACACAATATTTTGTGGCAGATCAGAATCCCAAGGATCGTCACGGCACTTTGTATCGGCGCTGCATTAGGCGCAGCCGGCGTTATGGCCCAAGGCGCCTGCAACAATCCGCTGGCAGAGCCGGCAATTTTGGGAACTTCAGCTGGCGCTGCACTTGGAGTTCTCGTCGGATTACTTTTCAATCTCGTGACGATCGGTTCTCTCGGAGCAATTCTCTTCGGAATGGTCGGAGGACTAGGGGCATCGCTGCTCGCCTTCTACTTGGCTCGAACTCGAGATAACCAAGGCTCAGTCGTATTGATCCTTGTCGGAATAGCTCTGACTGCCACAATTTCGGCAATCGTCGGTATTACAACCTCGATGATAAGTAGACCTGATGCCCGATCCGTTTCTTTTTGGACATGGGGATCTTTGGCGCTTACTTCAGGAAAAGATTTGTTGATACTCATTCCAGTAGTAGTTGTAGGAATTGTCGCTGCGTGGATCGTTGCACCCCAACTTGATTTGCTATCGCTTGGCGATGCTACGGCGCGACACATTGGAATTGACCCAGTTCGTGCAAGGAGATTGGCAATTATTGCTCTCTCTATTTTGGTCGCTGCAGCAGTTAGCACCGTTGGCACAATCGCTTTTCTCGGATTGGCTGCGCCGCATATTGCTCGCCTCGGCTTTGGTCCAAAACATCAACCGCTAGTTCTTCATAGCTCCCTCATCGGTGCTGGCATATTGTTACTGGCCGACACGATCGCTCGCACAGCAGCAGCGCCAAGTGAATTGCCCATTGGATTACTCACTGCACTTATTGGTGCACCAGTACTTATTATCTTGGTTCGTAAAAACATTTCGGTGTGGAGGCAGCTGTGATTTCAGCAGAATCCATTTCGATTGCCTACGAAGGCAAGGTCGTCGTTCAAGATTTCTCACTTGAAATCTCTCCAGGAAAAATTGTTGCGTTGGTCGGACCAAATGGATCTGGGAAAACGAGTGTGCTTAACGCACTTTCTGGAAATCTCCCTCTTGTTTCAGGTGGAATCTTCATTGATGGTCTCGGTGTTGAATCAATTGGCATTCCACAGTTGGCCAAGTTGAGGGCAGTTGCGCTACAGAACCAAAGATTTTCTCTGGCATATTCAGTTAAAGATATTTTGTTGATGGCGATAGAAAAATCTGGTGACGAAGCAAGTATTGCGAAAGCGGTCGAAGCTCTCGATATCTCCGAACTCCTTGCAAGGAAAATAACGTCACTATCGGGTGGAGAACAACAAAGAGTTTGCATAGCGATGGCTCTTGCTCAAGCAACCCCTTACATTTTGTTGGATGAACCTTTCGCTGCTCAAGATATTGAAAGTGCGAAGAGAATTGTGCAACACGTGAAATCGCTTGCAAAACTTGGTGTTGGAATATTGATCGTTGCTCACATGAATGAAAAAGAATTAACCTGGTCAGACAGCATTAAGAGAATTGCAAAATAATTAGTTAAAAACCTTTTTCTAGAATGGCATGAACAGTTGGCCACGTCGCTGCAAAGCTCGGATGCAAATTCATTGAATCGATTTCACTCCAACCAACCCAGCGCAACTCTTGTGATTCATCATTCATTTCGTGTGGGATAAGTTGGGGATCTGCCCGAGCTATCACAGTGTCATAACGCCAATCTCCGTGATTATCGGAGTGTGTGCAGAGAATTTCGACATAGATCGGTTCAATCCCCGTCTCTTCCACTGCTTCTCGAATCGCCGCTTCCGAAACGCTTTCATGGGAATCACGAGCACCGCCGGGAATACCCCATGTATCACCGTTGTGGACCCACGGCGCTCTGTGTTGCAGCAAAATGGTTCTATCTCTCACGAGTAGAAGTCCTGCTGCGCCATGTAGACCCCAATGCTTTTTGCCACATTGGCATTGCACCCATCCATCGCCATCTCGATGCGCCACATCACCACTGTAGAGGGGAGCAACTGCGCTTTCCACACAACTCTGTAAACCGAAGATGGACAAAGGACCAAACTTTTACTCTCACGTTATGACTTTCCGAATCAGATCAGTTATTGCTTCCATTACGTTCGTTTTCTTGTTGACGATGCTGGAGAGTCAGAACCACCTTGCACAAGCTGAGGATTGTGTCGTTGCTGCATGTCTCTCGGTTTATACCCAGGATGACCAAATAATTATTGAGGGCAGAAAAGATTCACCACCGCCTCCTCCTGTTGTCGTCAAACCACGTGTCAAAAGAAGTTCGACTCCCACTCCCACACCAACTCCTACTTCAGAGCCAAATCCTTTTTCTCCATTCACGACCACACAAGGCGCCACTGTTGTTCCACTTCCACCACAAACTCCGACTCCAACGCCCAAAGCAACACCGCGAAAGTGGATTCCCAAAGTCATTCCGAAGGTAGTTTCTGTTTCACTCAATGATCGATTAATAAAGATTCTTCCCATCGCAAATATTTCACAACAACCCTCACGTGGGGCGCTGGTGGGAGTTTCAGTGATTTACTGGTGCGATTTGCCGGCTTCATTTCTGGCCCGCGTTGCAATTGTTGGAGAAATAATTGACGTCAGTATGAAACCATCTTTTTTCTGGAGTTTCGGAGATGGTTCTATTCAAGTTACAACCGAGAGCGGTCGTCCATTTCCTCACGAAAGCATTTCTCACACGTATAGTCGCCCTGGAAACTACGTTGTTGTCTTAATGGCAACGTGGGGTGGAACCTGGATTCACAACGGTATAGCTCGCGAGATAACAGGGACAGTTCGAAAAACAACCTTGGCCCTAGTAAATGTTCAAGCGGCGCCAATTCGATTTAAGCGTTAGGGCACTGCACTTCAAAAGGACTTTCCACAACCTGTGCTATTAAAGAAATTGTTTGTCGCTGCGACGTAGAACTCTTCACTCATGACAACACTTACTTCGCCCCATGATTTGCTCGCTGCCATTCCTTTTCTCGTTGGTTATCACCCAAAGGAATCGTTAGTTCTCGTTTCACTTAAGAACGACGCCGTTGGAATGGCTATGAGAGTGGACTATCCACGAAGCGTAGAAGGACTCTCAGTCTCTCTGGAAATTCTTGTCGGACATTTGTCGAGGGAAGGTGCTGACGGCGCTCTCATTGTGGCCTACATGCCAGATGGAAGAGATGACGGTGTAGATATCCTGCAATCCTTAAATAAATCCTTGGAAGAAGCAAAAATTATTGTGCACGAATCTATCGTCATTTGGCAGAACAAGTGGCGATCGCTTTTATGCGCCGACCAATTGTGTTGCCCACCTGAAGGTCGTGAACTACCAGAATTGGAAACTTCACGAATTGCCGTTGAACAAGTTGCTAACGGTCACCCCATGCCTTTTGGCAACGCAGAAGAATTGACTGAATCGATTTCTTCTCTGCCGCTAGCCGAAGATGTTAATTTCTCTGCAGAAGTCCGATCCTTTTATCTCGATGAAAATTCTGATGATCTCCCTAACCTTCAAAGAAAAGCAGCAGTTGGTGTTATCGATCTTGCATCGAGATTTATTTCTGGTTCCATTGGAAAAGATTTTGCACTAGATCAATCTCTTTCAGCAGCAGTAATTGGCCGAATGACAGATATTCATGTTCGCGATTTCGCTCTTGGTTCGCATGCGGAGGCAACGGCGGATATCTACTGGTCTATGTGGCGATATTTGGCTCGGATTGCACCCGCGGGTTTTGTCGCACCTGTAGCTTCACTTCTAGCCGCTCTTTCCTATGAAAAAGGTGATGGAGCGCTAGCCCATCGCGCGCTAGATCGAGCGTTGAGCGATGACCCCACTTATTCGCTGGCTCTACTTTTGCGAAGAGTATTTAGTGCGGGTTGGCCACCGGAGTCCTTTGCCCAGATGCGAAAAGATTTACATCCAAAAGTCTGCGCCGCTATTTTTGACGGCACCAATCCTCGTACGTAAGGTCGCATCTGCTTTTTGAGAGTGAGTTTTTCTGGCGTAGACTCAACTCTTAGGTCACGAGTTCCAGGTTCAAGCCCCGGCTAACTGGACGGCAACCCTCCAACGCGGCGGGGTGCTCCGGGTGAAGACCAGGTTGGTATTTCTTTGGAGATATCGGCAAGCGCGAAAGGTTTATAAGTGACCTCACGATCAGTAACTGGTGCTTGGCTAGAGGGTGATCCACCAGGTGATAGAAAATTTATTTCTATTGGTGATCTACCTTTGGAAAACGGTGAAGTTCTGCCCGATGTCACCATCTGCTACCAAAGTTGGGGAGTTCTCAACCCTGCACGTGACAATGTCATTTTGGTTAATCATGCACTTACGGGATGGTCGGATGTTCCAGGTTGGTGGCCATCGATGGTCGGACCCGGTCTTCCCTTCGATACCGATCGCTATTTCATTCTCTGTCCCAACGTCATCGGAGGGTGTCAAGGCAGTACTGGTCCATCGAGTATTGCGCCCGACGGAGTTCGATACGGATCCCGATTCCCATCTCTGACTATTCGAGACATGGTTGCTGCCGAAGTTGCCTTTAGCGATGCGCTCGAGATTAAGAGTTATTTATTAGCCGTTGGACCATCTTTGGGTGGAATGCGCTCTTTGGAATGGGCAGTCCAATTTCCCGACAGAGTTAAAGCAATTTGCACTATTGGTTCCTCAGCCGTGGCAACGGGTGATCAGATTGGAACTGCCTCAATTCAAATTCGAGCAATCAAAGGTGAGCCTCACTTTTATGGCGGGGATTACTATTCGCAGCCGCAAGGTCCTATTGAAGGAATGGGAATCGCCCGCAGAATTGCTCATTTGACCTATCGGACTGAGGCGGAGATGGATGTTCGTTTCGGGCGAGAAATGCAGGGGGATGAGACAGGTCGTTATGCAGTGGAGTCCTATCTTGATCACCAAGCGGAGAAACTTGCTAAGCGATTTGATGCAAATACCTACATTGCTCTAACTGAGGCAATGAATTCACATGACATTGGTCGAGATCGCGGAGGGGTCGCTCACGCGCTCGCAAGTATCTCGATTCCCGTAACTGTGGTCTCCATTGATACCGATCGACTCTTTCCACCGCGTCTCCAAGGCGAAATCGCAGAATTAGTGCCTGACTCAACGCTCGTACAAATGTCATCGCCTTTTGGTCATGATGGATTCCTTGTTGAAGTGGAATCCGTGGGCGATGCCATCCGTAAAGCCCTTGCCAGAGTGAAGGGTTAAAGGGCAGGTAGAGAGTTTTTCACCACCAAATCGCCGCTTCGATGTGCATTTACCCCTGTGGATAATTTATAATATGGCTATCGCTTCTTCGCGGTCGGAATTGAGATTCGATCGGCGAAGTCAAAACAAAGGACTGATGTGGCTTCTACAAGTGCGCTCAAAAACACCACGAAAAAGGCGAAAGTTGCCCCAAGTAAGAAGTCTTTAGCACCAAAGAACGTAAAGAAAAGCGCTGTTAAAAAAGTAACGAAAAAAGCAGTGGAAAAGAAAGTTGTAGCAGTAAAGGTTCCGCTTAAGAAGGAGCTAACTGCAGCAGATGTTCGACTCATTATTTCTGTGCAAGAAGCCTTGCATCGCCAAAAAGAAGTTCATGCAGAACTTGAAGCGCGCGGAATTACAAGTTTAGGAAAAATTCCAAAAAATATTGATCGACCACTGTGGGAAGAAGCTCGAGCACTCGATGTAGAAGTACCAAAACTCACCGAGAAATTACGCAAAGGTGGATTGGGTTCTGCAAATCGAATTCTCAGTAAGGCTCAGAAGGCTTTGGTTGCACCTCCTGTTGTTGAGGTCGTTGTTGAAGAAATTATTGTCGCTAAAGAAAGCGCGCCTAAGAGTGAAAAAGTTGGAATCGCGAAAATTGATGGAGAAGAAGTAGAACTTGAAGAAGTAGAACTTGAAGATCTTGATGCATTGGTTGCCGAAGTTAGCGCTGATGAACCGGCAGAGGAAAAAGTAAATGCACCGCGCGTAGTGAATTTAGCTGAAGAGAGCAGTGGAAATGAAGAAGATGCCTTCACTCTGAAAGCTTCAGAGGAAGATGATGCACCTGCTCAGACAGTTATGACTGCTGGTGCAACGGCCGACCCTGTAAAAGATTATTTAAAGCAAATTGGTCGAGTTGCCCTTCTCAACGCTGAATTGGAAGTTGAACTCGCGACACGTATTGAGGCAGGTCTATTTGCAGAAGAGAAGATTTCTACAGAAAAGAAGTTAGATAAGAAATTAAAGCGCGAACTTGAGTGGATTGCAGAAGATGGAAAGCGAGCAAAGAATCATCTTCTCGAAGCGAACTTGCGCCTTGTTGTCTCCTTGGCCAAGCGCTACACGGGACGAGGCATGCTCTTCCTTGACCTCATTCAAGAAGGAAATCTTGGTTTGATTCGCGCCGTTGAAAAATTCGACTACACCAAGGGTTATAAGTTTTCTACTTATGCAACATGGTGGATTCGTCAGGCAATTACTCGTGCAATGGCGGACCAGGCACGAACAATTCGAATTCCCGTACACATGGTCGAAGTCATTAATAAATTGGCGCGAGTTCAACGTCAGATGCTTCAAGATCTAGGTCGCGAACCTACGCCAGAGGAGTTGGCTAAAGAACTCGACATGACTCCAGAAAAAGTTGTTGAAGTTCAAAAATATGGTCGCGAACCCATCTCTCTACACACTCCATTGGGCGAAGAAGGTGATTCCGAATTCGGAGATCTCATCGAGGATTCTGAAGCCGTTGTACCTGCCGACGCTGTTTCTTTCACCTTGTTACAAGAACAACTGCACTCAGTTCTCGACACTCTTTCGGAGCGGGAAGCTGGCGTCGTAGCAATGCGATTTGGGTTGACGGATGGTCAACCGAAAACACTTGACGAAATAGGAAAAGTTTATGGCGTAACTCGGGAACGAATTCGCCAGATCGAATCTAAAACAATGTCCAAACTGCGCCACCCATCGCGTTCGCAAGTTCTGCGCGACTACCTTGATTAATTTCAAGTAATTTCAAGAGGAGTAAAAGTGGAAGAGCGCACAAGGATATTTGTGAAGCCCAATGGTTCAGTTCGTGTAACTGGAACCGTCGACTTTGTTGATGCAGAAGGAAATGTCATTCGGACAGAAACGAATTTTTCTCTCTGCCGATGTGGACATTCCAAGGAGAAACCATTTTGTGATGGTTCACATCGTGATGAAGGATTTGAAGCGCCTGGTGTTAGCGAGCGCCCCTAGCCAGTTTTTAGTTAACTCCTAGTTGGTAGGAGCGTCAACTAATTTCTGCGTCTCATCTTGGAGATGCGCAACTACTGATTTAAGTCCAACGGAATATTCCTTTGCGTGATGTCCGCAGAAAAGTAATTCGCCGCCAGAAATTAATACAGCACGTACATAAGCTTGTGCTCCACAACGATCACATCGATCAACAGCATTAAGGGGAGTGGCTTCCAGGAATACCTGATCGGTCATTTCTCTCTCCAATCGCGCGACCCACTGTGGGTGTTATGTAGGGAACATCAAACCACCTATTACTTATTCCCCGTGTGCAATACTAAAAGAAGTTACGCAAGTGTTATGTGTCACGCATGTTAAATCCACTGTTTTGCGAATGGTTTTCACATTGGTACGGGAATACACATCACAGAAATCAGATATATCTCACAATATAGGCAGATTCTCAGGGATTATTCATACACAAGGATTACTTTGCGGCGCGCTTGCCGATGTAGTTGCACATGTCTCGCTAACCTGTGCGCCCGTGACTACCAAAGCAAGTCCACTCGAACCAAGTTATACCGCGAAAGATTTAGCGGTTCTTGAAGGTCTGGATGCTGTCCGCAAACGCCCCGGAATGTATATCGGGTCAACGGATTCGCGCGGACTTGCTCATTGTTTGTGGGAAATTATCGACAATGCAGTAGATGAGGCGCTTGGCGGGTATTGCAAAAAAATTGACATTAATTTAGAAGCCGACGGATCGGTAGAAGTGCACGATGATGGTCGAGGTATTCCTATCGATAAGGAACCAAAAACTGGGCTCACCGGTCTAGAAGTTGTGATGACCAAGTTGCATGCCGGCGGAAAATTCGGTGGCGGTTCTTATGCAGCATCAGGTGGATTGCATGGAGTTGGTGCTTCTGTCGTTAATGCCCTTGCTTCTCGACTTGATGCAGAAGTCGATCGCGATGGAAAGATTTATTGGATGTCTTTTCAAAGAGGCAAAGCTGGAATATTTGATGGCGATGGACCAAAGGCACCCTTTTCACCTGCATCAGGTCTACGCGTCGTTGGGAAAATTTCATCGAAAGTTACTGGTACGCGCATCAAGTGGTGGAGTGACAAACAAATATTTCTCAAAGATGCCGAACTTGATTTAGAGGAAATTTATGCACGTGCACGTCAGACTTCCTACTTAGTTCCGGGACTTTCCCTGACAGTCAATGACAATCGATCAAAAGTTAAAACCAGTGAGACTTTTCTTCATAGAGGCGGAATTTCTGAGTACTGCTCATTTCTACAGCCAGATGAACCAGTTGGAGATGTCATTCGACTAACTGGCGGGGGAAGTTACTCAGAAACTGTTCCAGTACTGGATGAGCAAGGGCACATGGTTTCGACAGAGGTCGAACGCGATATGGGAGTGGATATCGCGATGAAATGGGGCACCGGCTTTGAAAGCACCATCCGCTCTTTCGTCAACATTATTGCCACACCAAAGGGCGGAACTCATATTCAAGGTTTCGAACGTGCAATCACCAAAGCATTTAATGAAGCGTTGAGAAGTACCAAGACTTTGAAGAACAATGAAGCCGACGTCATAAAAGATGACATTATGGAAGGTCTGACTGCTGTCATTACGGTGCGCATGTCAGAGCCGCAATTTGAAGGCCAAACCAAGGAAGTTTTGGGAACTGCGGCAGTAACGCGCATCGTGTCAAACGTTGTTGCCGAAGAAATGAAAGCTTTCTTTTCGACAACTAAGCGCATTGACAAAGCCAACGGGCGACTCATTTTAGAAAAGGTCGCCGGAGCGTCACGAACTCGAATTTCTGCTCGAGCACATAAAGATCTTCAGCGTCGAAAGAATGCACTCGAGAGCTCCTCTCTGCCTACCAAACTCTCGGACTGCAGATCTGAAGATGTTTCGCGTACCGAACTATTTATTGTTGAGGGTGAATCTGCCTTAGGAACGACAAAGGCGGCAAGAAATTCAGAATTTCAAGCAATTCTGCCCATTCGGGGAAAAATATTAAATGTCCAAAAGGCATCGCTCTCCCAAATGCTCGACAACTCAGAGTGCGCCTCAATTATTCAAGTTATTGGTGCCGGATCTGGTCGTTCCTTTGAAATCGATGAAGCGAGGTATGGTCGAATCATTCTCATGTCAGATGCTGATGTTGACGGTGCACACATTCGATGTCTCCTTTTGACCTTGCTCTATCGCTATATGCGACCACTTATTGACGCAGGACGCGTCTTTGCTGCCATCCCTCCACTGCATCGCATTGAAGTGATGGGTTCGGGTGGGAAAAAGGGGGAGTTTCACTACACCTACTCTGATGAAGAGATGAAAAAAGTGTTGGCAGATTTAGAAAAATCGGGCAAACGTTGGAAAGAGCCACTTCAGCGTTACAAGGGTCTTGGCGAAATGGATGCAGATCAACTTCGCGAAACAACGATGGATCCAGAACACAGAACGCTTCGACGAGTCACAGTTACTGATGCCATCGCAGCGGACGCCATGTTTGAATTGCTGATGGGCAACGAAGTTGCGCCACGAAAAGATTTCATTTCCACTGCCGATATTGATAGGGAAAGAATCGACGCCTAAAGGGTTATCTGCTATTCGGTAAGTATCTTTGTTTTGCGCGGGGTTGCAAAAGCTTTAGCAACCGCAGTCAATTCTTCACTTACTTGCTTCTTAATATTTTCCTCGCTTTTGAGCAGAGTTGCCAACTCTGAAATGGTTGCTTTTAACTCGCTCTGTTCGGATTCGAGTTCAATTTTGGAGACTTTTGTGAGTCGCCGAAGTGGCATATCCAGAATGTAAGCGGCTTGCTCATCGTTTAACTTGAAACTCTTGATGAGTGAGTCCTTGGCTACTTGAGCATCATCACTTGCGCGGATAATTTTGATGACTTTGTCGATATCAATGATGGCTTTGAGCAATCCATCAACAAGAGTTAATCGTGAAGTCGCTTTGCCCTTCCTGAATTCAGATCGACGACGTACCACTTCTACTCGGTGAGCGACAAATACTTGAAGTAACTCTTTCAACCCCAGCGTTTGAGGCTTGCCCCCCACGAGAGCGACAGCATTTATCGCAAAACCATCTTCCATGGGTGTGAGTTTAAATAGTTGTTCCAAAACAACTTCCGGTTCAAATCCATTCTTTAATTCGATAACAACATTCGTGCCAGTCTGTCCATCGGTTAAATCGATGATGTCGGAAATACCTTGAATCTTCTTTGCTTTGGCAAGTTCGGCAATCTTTTCAACCACTTTTTCCGGTCCAACGGTAAATGGCAACTCTTTAATCGTGATGCCCATTTTTCGTGACGTTACTTTTCCAATTTCCACGGTTGCGCGAACTTTGAAACTTCCTTTGCCAGTGGCATAGGCGTCGCGCACTCCTTCGCTTCCGACCAATTGTCCTCCGGTAGGAAAATCAGGTCCTGGAATGAATTTCATGAGTTGCTTAAGTGATGCAGAAGGATTTTCAATGAGGAATTTTGTCGCTGAAATAACTTCTCCGAGATTATGAGGGGCCATATTGGTTGCCATTCCTACGGCAATACCTGAACCACCATTGACGAGAAGATTTGGATAGGCAGCTGGCAACACAAGTGGCTCTCTCAATTGACCATCGTAATTTGAGCCAAAATCAACAGTATCTTCATCAGTTTCCGCGACCATTGCCATCGCTGGTAGCGCTAAGCGAGCTTCTGTATAACGCATCGCAGCCGGACCGGCATCGAGTGATCCAAAATTTCCATGTCCATCAATGAGTGGCAATCGCATGGAAAAAGCTTGAGCCATTCGAACAAGTGCGTCGTAAATTGCACCATCTCCGTGAGGATGCAACTTTCCCATTACTTCACCTACGACTCGAGCACTTTTTACATGGCCACGTTCTGGTCTGAGTCCCATTTCCGCCATCTGATGCAATATTCGACGATGAACGGGCTTCAAGCCATCACGTGCATCGGGGAGCGCACGAGAGTAAATGACCGAGTATGCATACTCCAGAAATGAACCTGACATTTCAGCAGCGACGTCGATGTCAACGATTTTTCCTGGAAACTCACCGGGTTTTGGTCCAACGGTTTTTTTATTCTTTGTATTTGTGGTTTTTGCGGTAGCCATGGCGGTGATTATGCCAAGCGAATCCTTTAATCCACGGGAGTGACGTGCGGACGCGCTCCTACTATTGCAACACATTCTCCCGCCGATATTGCGCCAGCGTGCATGCACTCATTGATGCTGCCGCTGATAACCATCGTGCTATGTAACCGCCAGCAAATGAATCGCCAGCACCAGTTGTATCGATTACTTGTGTAGGAACTGCAGTGACAATCACTTTTTCGCCGTCGCGATTCTTTCCTATCGCTCCTTGTGGCCCTCGTTTAATTACGACCAAAGGAGCTGAATTCAGTAGTAGATCTAGTCCAGTTTCGAGATCCATTTGCCCAGTGAGAAATGCAGCTTCTTCTTCATTCATAAAAAGACCGCTCATTAGTGGTAGCCAACTTCGAACTTCTTCAATATCGACTTGACTCATTCCACCAACCGTTGCTGGATCAAAGTAGATGGGAATCCCGTGTTGCCTGATTGACGCGATCATCTTTAACACTTCTGGTCGAGATTCCTCATTGAGGAGCGCGTATCCGGATAGATAGACAACGGAGAAAGGCGCTAGATCTGGTAGATCGGCAAATGTTAAACCAGAATTTGCACCACTTTCTGGAAACATAGTTCGTTCTCCAGATTTATCGACGAGAACGACTACGACACCAGTGCGTTCGTCTTTAATTGTTGCCCCGGTATGAGAAATTCCCATTGAATCGAATTCTGAAAGTACCGCGATGCCTGCTGCATCATCTCCAACACGAGCCACAATATGCGTTGGAGCGCCTTTAATTCTTGCCCAAGCAGCAACATTTCCAGCGGCACCACCACCATGAGTCGAGATGCTCGACGGTGTATCACTTCCGAAATTGATTTTATTTTTAATAATTGCAACAACATCTAGCATGACATCGCCGATGCAGAGCAGCGAGGGATTTGCTGAACTAGACATTTTTACTGGCGATTGCAATGTCTGCAGCAAGAGCGGCATTGGATTTAATAATGTCGATGTTTACGCGCAGTGATTCGCCTTTGCTAGCTTCGTGAAAATATTCAAGTAAGAATGGTGTTACGGCTTTACCTGTAACCCCTTCCTTTTTAGCAAGAGTAAGTCCAGCGCTAAGAATTTCATCGTGTAATTGTCGATTCATTTCTTTTACAACAGGGTTGGCAACGACGAGAGCGCTCCGATTAGTTTTAAGGAGTTCACGCACCTTTTTTATTTCGGCAATCTCATCAGCGCTATTGACTGAATGTTCAATTGAAAACCCGGAGTCAGTTAAATAGAAACCCGGAAACTGATGTGTTTGATATCCGACCAAACCAATGGCAAGCGTTTCAAGTCTTTCGAGAGTCGCAGCAACATCTAGAATCGATTTCACTCCTGCGCAGACAATAGTGATATCCAGTTGTGAGAGAGCAATGAGATCTGCCGATTCATCAAAGGATTCTTGGGCGCCTCTATGAACTCCTCCGAGTCCACCAGTGGCAAAAACTGAGATCCCTGCAAATACGGCCAGATGAGATGTTGCAGCAACTGTTGTTGCTGCGCTCTGCTTTTTGGCGACAACAACGGCTAAATCGCGGCTGGAAGCTTTGACAATGTCATCGCGGTTGGCAATTTCTATTAGTTGTTTGGGGGAGAGTCCAATGTGAACATTTCCATCTAGTACGGCGATTGTCGCCGGAGTCGCGCCGCGTTGTCGAACGATCTCTTCGACTTCACTTGCCACTTCCAAATTTTGAGGGCGTGGAAGTCCATGACTGATGATTGTCGATTCAAGTGCGACGAGTGGCGATCGATTTTCAATCGCACTGCGAACTTCTTCAGAGTATTCGATGCGTACATCTTTCATCACAGGTTTACGATAGTGGATTTGGTGAGAGGATAAGTCCGTGCACTTGGCGGATATAACTCCTTCGATATTTGCCGGTCTCGGATTACCCGATGAATACAGTCGCGCTCTATTTGGCGAAAGTCCCCACGGCCGAGAATGTTTATTTCTCATTGATGGATGTGGAAATGACGTTGTAGAAAAGTTCTCAGAGCACGCACCATTTTTGGCGAGTTTGAAGAAATTGGGAGAAGTTGAAACTTCTTTTCCATCCACGACGGCAACTAGTTTGACGACGTTGACGACTGGCAAATTACCTGGAGTACACGGGATGCTGGGTTATACGGTGCGCGTTCCTCGAAGTGGAGGACGTGTATTAAATGCTCTCAAGTGGGATGAAAGAGTGGACCCGCAGATTTGGCAGCCAGTGCCGACTCTATTTGAACGGGCAACTGCGCATGGGATAAGGGTGTCGCATGTTGCTGCAAAAAGATATGAAGGAACGGGATTTACTCGAGCAACATTTCGTGGGGCCGAATATTTGGGAGCAAATGTCTTAACTGAAATGATCGAGAGGACAAGGAGTGCTCTTCAATCAACGCCTTCATTTGCATACGTTTACGTTAATGACCTAGATGTCGCTGGACATGCGGATGGAGTTGGATCAGAGAAATGGCTCCTTGCGTTGGCCACGGTCGATCGAATTGCCCAATCCCTTAGAGATAACTTGCCTATTGGGACAAGGTTTTGGGTTACCTCCGATCACGGAATGATCAATGCATCGGAGAAGGTAGTGCTTGGTGATAATAATTTATTACTTGAAGGAGTAGAGACGATTGCAGGAGAACCCCGTGCTCGTCACATTTACTTGCAAGAATCACATCTTGATCCATCTTTGCGATTGGAAGTCGAATCTACTTGGCGAGACTTTTTTGGGTCGCGAGCAATTATTTACTCGCGCGAAGAAGGAATTACTGCAGGTTTATTTGGAAACTCAGTGAGTGTGGATTCAGAAGAAAGAATGGGCGACTTGATTGCTATCGCACAAGAGGGACTAGTAATAATTGATCCTGCCCGTGAAAGCCTTGAATCAAAGATGGTCGGTCATCACGGCGCTTTAAGTGTCACCGAAAGTCTTGTGCCACTTCTTGGCACACAGATCGGTTCCTAAAAACTAAATTTCTGGTTCTTCTTCTGGTCGCTTTCCGCCAAACATGATTTCATCCCATGAAGGAACTCGAGCCCGGGTTGTTACGCCATCTCGTTCTTCATCGTCATCCGGCAAATCTTGAATAGACACCAAGCGAGGTGGATCAAACCCTTCATTCTGCTTCTGCGAAATTGAGGAAATTGGAGAAAAAGGCGATGTGTCTATGCTCTTACCTGCAGGATGATTTCCATAAATCATGCCGTGATCTTGAGAGTTCCGCCCGCGTGCGTTTGAATCTTCTCCAAGAATCCATTGCGAACTTTCATCAAGAGCGGTGAGTGCGCGACGTGTTGAGTCAAAACTCCAATCAGCTAGAGATTGTCCTTCTCGCGTCGGATAGCCCAATCGAATAATCCAACTTGAATCTTCCAGTCGCCAGCAATCCCATTCGATTTCTGTCATATCCACTTGCCGTGGAGACAATCGTGTGGTCACAACATCGAGAAAAGTTACTGGATCCCTACCTGCTTCACGACGAATGACGACATCGTGGGCCAAGCCAATAATGTAACTTCGTTCTTGAAAGATTGGACTTGCGAATCTTTCAACTTTGTCGACGCTCCATTGAGCAGCTCGCGCCAAACTTTCTACCGATTCACCCGCACGAAGTCGCGCTTGTAGTTCTTTAATCGTGATGGGTTGAGTTTCTTCGACTTCGACGGCAGATAATCGAGGTTGATTGACAGTTGCGCGAAGAGTGTCACTTATTCGAAGTGAATATTCATTGCCCTCATGATCAACTAAATTCACGTTGACACCATCTGAGCTCTTGCCCAGCAATCTCAACTCAGTAGTGTCACTCACATTGGAAAGGGTAACTGATTCCAACATTGAGGATGAGTAGAATCGGTAAATGTCTTACAAGCACCCGCAAGAATTGATGGATTTGGCTATGCAAGTCGCCCTTTCTGCAGGTGAATTGCTACTCGCAAGGCCGACAGTCTTTGAAATTTCTTCAAAATCAGTTGCAATTGATATTGCGACACAGATGGATCGAGCAAGTGAAAAATTCATTGTGAACGCTCTCCTTGATGCGCGACCAGGCGATGGAATAATTGGTGAGGAGGGTGCCGCACATGAAAGTTCTTCAGGAGTCACCTGGGTAATAGATCCTGTCGATGGAACAGTTAATTATCTTTATGGATTGCCCGGATGGAATATCAGTATTGCTGCAAAAGATGACAAGGGAACGATTGTCGGAGTGGTACATGCGCCAACAATTAACTCAACGTGGAGCGCAATGAAAGGTTATGGCGCACTCTTTAATGGAGCACCGATCACATGTAATGATCCAGTAACTCTTGATCGCGCGCTCATTGGAACGGGTTTTGCTTACGATGTAAGAAAGAGAGTTGAGCAAGGAAAGATCATCGAATCTCTGCTTCCAAAAATTCGAGACCTCAGGAGAATCGGTGCTGCCGCTTGTGATATTTGTTTCGTCGCAATGGGAGCTTTCGATGGATATTTTGAGGCCGATTTGATGGAGTGGGATTTGGCTGCCGCTGCTCTTATCGCTCAAGAAGCTGGCGCGGTTGTCACGGTCAACTCACGTGGAATAGTCGTGTGCGCTGGACCGACTCTGCATCCGACCCTTGCCGAGGCGGTAAACGGCGCTTGATTCCACACCAACCTTGCTCTGCTCTATGCACGATTTAGGCTTCGAGGGGGCAATATGGCAGGATAAGCCCCCTACGTAAGCCAGATTAATTGACTGATCAATTAGCGACTGATGAATATGAGGACTCACCATGAACATTCTTGATGCGGTAGATGCTGCTTCACTGCGCTCGGACATTCCGACATTTCGCGCTGGAGACGAGCTCAAAGTGCATGTGCGAGTTATTGAAGGCAATAAGAGCCGTATCCAGGTATTCCAAGGCATTGTGATTCGTCGCCAAGGCGATGGAGTGCGTGAGACTTTCACCATTCGCAAGGTTTCCTACGGTGTCGGCGTTGAACGTACCTTCCCTGTTCACACCCCTGTTATTGAGAAAATTGAAGTTGCCCGCAAAGGCGATGTACGTCGCGCCAAGTTGTATTACCTACGCGACCTTCGCGGCAAGGCAGCAAAAATCCGTGAGAAGCGTGGAGCTGCAGGAGAAATTCTTACCGTTGCTCCTGTCGCAGCAGCTGTCGTTGTCGAAGAAGCCGTCCCTGCTGCAGCTGAGGTTGCAGAAGTTGAAAGCGTTGAAATTATTGAGCCAGTAGAAACCAGTGTTGAGGTCGAAGTTCCTGCCGAGCAGGCATAATCTCCTCAATGGGACGAAAAGGCTCGATCTATCGTGAGTTCCCCATCTTGGTGGTCTTTGCGTTAATTGTTTCGCTATTAATCAAGACCTTTCTCGTTCAATTTTTCTATATTCCTTCAGGTTCTATGGAAAATACTTTGCAAGTAAAAGATCGAGTCGCGGTCAATAAGGTTCCATTTCTTTCACGTCATATTCAGCGAGGCGATGTTGTTGTCTTTCATGATCCCGATCATTGGCTTTCAGATCCTGCAAAAAGTACAGATCCAGTAATTCTGCAAAAAATAAAAGATGGACTTATTGCAGTTGGAGTGCTCCCAAATCCTGCCAAGCAACATTTAGTGAAGCGCGTCATTGGCGTTGCCGGAGATCATGTTGTGTGCTGTGACAACAAAAAGCGAATTACCGTAAATGGCAAACCATTGAATGAGCCGTACATTTACAAAGGTGACAATCCCAGTGATATGAATTTTGATGTTGTTGTGCCAAAAGGAAAGTTATGGGTGATGGGCGATCACAGAGGAGCAAGTGCCGATTCGCGATATCACACTGATGACATCAACAAAGGCATGGTTCCCGTCAGCAAAGTCGTGGGTCGAGTCGTGGCAGTAATTTGGCCGATAAAACACGCCAAAATTTTGCATCACGTCAATACAATCAAGTAGTTAGTTCAACTCGGTGGGAACCGCGCATCAGATCGAAAAGACGCTGATTGATGCAGGTATTTCATATATTGCCGGAGTAGACGAAGCAGGACGTGGGGCATGTGCCGGGCCACTTGTTGTGGCAGCTGTTATTTTGAAAGATCCATATTCTTCTGTCCTGGCAGCTCTACGAGATTCAAAGCAGTTGAGTCAACACCAGAGAGAAAAACTATTTCCAGTCATTGTGGAAGCTGCACTTTCATATTCCATCATTGAAATTCCTTCAACTGTGATTGACGATCGTGGAGTGCACGCCGCGAATATCGATGGAATGCGTCGAGCTGTGCATTCCCTTTCCGTACAACCTACATATGTATTGACTGATGGTTATCCCATACCCGGTTTGGGATTTCCAACTTTGGGAGTGTGGAAAGGTGATCAAGTCGCACCTTCAATCAGCGCGGCGTCGATACTTGCCAAAGTCACAAGGGATCAATTGATGTGCAAACTAGCTTTGGAGTTTCCGCAGTACGGATTTGAAAAACATAAAGGCTACTCAACTTCTGGGCATGTGAAAGCGCTTGAAAACTTTGGTCCGACAAATTCTCATCGACGATCCTTTTCCAATGTAGCCGCCTTTATCAACAATATTTAGGTTGTCACAGATCCCTATGTAGGAATGATGAAGTTTGGGTGACATGGATAGCCTGCCTGTTCTATGGCAACTTCATTGCGACGGAAAAGTAAAAACAACTCCCTGGGAGCATTTGGTGAGAGCGTTGTAGCTAACTTTCTATTGGATCATGGCAGTGAAATCATTGAAAGAAATTGGCGAATTAAGGAAGGTGAAATAGACCTTATTTCTCTCGATAGAAATAAGGTTTTCGCCTTTGTAGAAGTTAAGACACGAAGCTCGTTAAGTTTTGGCCATCCACTTGAAGCAATTTCGCCAGAGAAATTGCGAAGAATTCAACGACTTGCACTTGCTTGGCTCGTAACCCATCAATCCTTCGGTTGCGAGTACACGATCGATTGTGCGGCAGTTTTGTTGGCAAAGGATGGAACTTACACAATCGACTATCGAGCCGATGTTCGCTAGATCCATTCTCCGAACGAGAAATTTCCTATGGCGCTAAGGGGAATGTTCAGGTATTTCCTTGATGGGAATGGAAGGTCATCTCGTAAATGTTGAAGTAGATATCGCCGATGGTCTGCCCAATTACTCGCTATTGGGTTTGCCTGATGCAGCTCTCAATGAATCACGAGATCGAGTTCGTTCGGCAATGGTCAACTCCCATGAACCTTGGCCAAATCGAAAAGTAACTGTCTCGCTATCTCCTGCGTGGTTGCCAAAGAGTGGTTCTGGTTTCGATGTTCCTATCGCCGTTGCACTTTTAGCTGCACAAGCTCTTGTTCCATCAGAGCGTATTCACGGAACCGTATTTTTGGGCGAACTTGGACTTGATGGAAGTGTCCGCGGAATTCGTGGAGTCTTGCCCTCCCTGATTTCAGCGCATAAACAAGGAGTTGAACGCGCCGTTGTTCCCTATGCGAATCGAATCGAAGCTGCGTTGATTTCAGAGATGGAAATTGTTGCTGTTCGTACCCTCGTCGAACTCTTGCATTGGTTGCGAACCGATGAGCGACAAACAGCATTGGATTTAGATTTTGTCGAAGACGAGCCAGAGGAAGATCTTGATTTTATTGATGTGGCTGGGCAAGTTACTGCTCGTTGGCGCGGCGAAGTTGGAGCTGTGGGCGGCCATCACATGTTGCTCATCGGACCACCAGGTGCAGGTAAAACAATGATCGCTCAACGTCTTCCAGGAATTCTTCCTGCGCTATCGAGAGAGGAAGTTCTAGAAGTTAGCGCAATTCACTCACTCTCGAGCGGACGTAGTGTGAGATCACCACTTTCTAGTCGTCCGCCATTTGTTGCACCTCATCACACAGCCACTCGTGTCGCAATGGTCGGGGGGAGGAGCGCAAGTAATTCGACCTGGTGCATGTTCTTTGGCACATGCTGGAGTTCTCTTTATTGATGAGGCGCCCGAGTGCGGTGCAGGAGTACTTGATGCGCTTCGACAACCACTTGAATCAAGTCGAATAACTATTGCACGCGCTGTAGGGAGCATTTCCTATCCTGCGAGATTCATTTTAGTTTTAGCGGCAAATCCATGTCCTTGTGGAAAATATTCAGGACGTGGCAGGAACTGCACATGTACATCAGGCCAAGTTCGTCGCTATCACGGCAAAATTATCCGGCCCACTTATGGATCGCATTGATCTACGTGTACAGGTGGAACCGCTAAGTAGAGTCGAACTTTCGCAAAGTGAGGGCGGAGAATCTAGCGAGTCGATTGCAATCCGTGTCACGAAGGCAAGAGTGCTCGCCACTTCAAGGTTCGCAAATGAGGAGTGGTCGCTCAACTCAGAAATTCCTGGTCGAGCCTTGAGGACAACATATAGGGGAGAACGAGATGCGCTCAATTTTCTCCACGCCGAACTTGATCAAGAGCGGTTGAGCGCTCGGGGTTTCCATAAAGTAATGAGAATTGCGTGGAGTATTGCTGATTTAGCAATGCATGAACGACCAACACTTGAAGATACGAAGAAGGCTTACGAACTTCGTCAACCACCAAATGGTGATGCGCTATGAATGATCGAGATGCCCGAGTAATTTTATTTAGTTGTATCGAAGGTGGAAATGTTTTCTGGACTCGTGAAGTTGAAGAAATTGGTGCAGTAGAAACTATCAATAAAGCTCGAGAAAATGGTTATCACAGTACGGTTCATGAGAAAATAGCTACGCGGATTTCAACAACATCTTCAAAGGAACAGCTTTCTAGAATTCAAGAAGCCCACCTTGAATTCATTGTTCCTGAAGACGCAACGTGGCCACTCGGAGTAAACGATCTTGTTGCACCGCCTTTCGGATTAACCATTAAAGGGGATTCGACAATTTTGGCTCTTCCTTCATTGGCAATTGTTGGAACACGCAATCCGACAAATTACGGTGTTCGTGCAGCCGGTGAATTTGCGTCAGGATTTGCAGATCGCGATTGGGTCATCACTAGTGGAGGCGCATATGGCATTGATGCGGCGGCACATCGTGGCGCTCTTGTTGCGGAGGGTTCCACTATTGCAATCTTGGCTTGCGGAATTGATATTAACTACCCTGCAGGGCATATGCGATTGTTCGCGGAAATTTGCGAATCTGGTGCCCTCGTCAGTGAAGTTATGCCAGGTGTGCACGCAATTCCTGCACGCTTTCTTACTCGTAATCGCCTCATTGCAGCGATCTCATCGGCAACTCTTGTCGTTGAAGCAGCATTTCGTAGTGGTTCACTTCGAACGGCAAGAGATGCAGCTGAGTTACTTCGTCCGGTAATGGCAGTACCAGGTCCAATAACCTCACCAACTAGTGAAGGTTGTCATCGATTGATAGGTGAACGAGCAGCCGAAATTGTGACATCTGTTGCTGACGCTGTGGAATTTGTAAGCACAAGTAAATGAGAGACTTGCTACGTGGAAGAATTTCGATCAGGTTTTGTAGCCATAGTTGGCAGACCAAACGCGGGTAAATCGACTCTCGTTAACGCACTTGTTGGAACCAAAGTTGCGATTACTTCGCCACATCCCAATACGACGCGAAACGCAATTCGAGGGATAGTTAATCGAGAAAATTTTCAAGCAATACTTGTTGATACTCCCGCATTCATAAACCCAAGACGCTACTAGGTAATCGACTCAACGCGATTGCAGGGGAGAGTTTGGACTCTGTAGATGTAATTGTTATGTGTCTACCAGCGAATGAAGCATCTGGTGCTGGCGACGAATTCATTGCTCAAGAAATTGCCAAGTACCCCAAGGCAAAGAAATTTGCCGTAGTAACGAAGACTGATTTGGTAAGCAAGAAGAACCTTGCATTTCGATTGGCCAAAATCGCTTCGATGGCGCAAAGTTTTTCTTGGGATGAAATCGTTCCCGTCTCTTCTCATATCCACGATCAGATAGAGCTTCTAGCGACTTTGATTGGTGCAGTTCTTCCTCAAGGACCAGAGTTCTATCCCACCTCAACGTTGAGTGATCAGAGCCAATCACAATGGATTTGTGAATTGATTCGAGAAGCGGCGTTGCGAGATGTTGAACAGGAATTGCCACATTCCATTGCTGTCACAATTGACGAAATGTCAGAACGAGAAGGCAAAGCTTTCTTCGATATTCACGCGACAATCCATGTGGAACGTGACTCTCAACGTGCAATCTTGTTAGGTCACCAAGGGGAGCGGCTAAAAGATATTGGCACCAGAGCCCGAGTTGATATTGAAAGAATTCTCGGCGCTCGAGTATTTCTTGGCTTGCATATCAAAGTGTCAAAAAATTGGCAGAAAGATTCGAAACTTCTCGAACGATTGGGATTTGGCGAAAACTAATTATTTGCAGGATGTATATGATGCAAATGTTGCATTAGTTTTTGCTTTGCTTCCTATCGGTCCGACAATTGAGATTCAGGGGCTGCCATCTGGCTATATGTAAGATCTAAAAAGGATTGAACTTGCGCAGGTGCTGATGCACGGAATGAAATGTACTCAGCGCCATTAGCGATCGGCTTAAAGGAAACCTTCGTTGGGGCTTGTTGCAATCCAGATAGGTAGTGAGAAACCGGTGCACGGCACACCATTGGAATTGATTTCATTTAAATCCAATTTGTGCATTGCACTGCAGGTGTACCAGGTGTAAAGACCATGGACTCCACTGCGAACACCTTCACCTAAAACGGTGGGATGGCAATAAAGTTTTGACGATGCAGAAGCTCCGAAGTTGGAGCCACGATTGGCGCTTAACTCCAGTTCGGTTGTAACGATTTTTATGTAGGAGTTAATTTGTTTTTCCGAAAAGCGACCTGTTGTTGCATCACTTGTCGCAGCGTATGAAGCCTCTGCGAGTAAGACGGCAATGATGAGGAGCGCTATATGCACGATCGACTTCTTTGTCGGCAAAACTGCGTGTCAATCGTGCGCTACTTTGTGCGACCGTTTGACCTGACTTCTCTACGATAAACATTTTTCACTCCTCAGTCTTCTAGTTCGGCTAGTGCTCTCAGTGGTGCTTCTAGCGGGGACAAACTGATGTGTTCTTTGTCAGGTGCGGATCTCTCAACGTTTGAGAGATCCTGCGAAATCGTTGGGGAAGACCTGACTTAGCAGCAGCCGTTAAGGCCTGGAATTACTGACAATGATTGAATTGTTACTGTGCCTGGCTTGACGGGAGCTGCCTTTGCGTGAACACACTTTGCGCTCGCTGGAGCTGTTGCAAGCACGGAAAGTGCAATACCCGTTAGTGCTAGAGCGATAATCTTCTTCACAATTTCCTCCAAATGTCTTTACTATTTGTAAAGGTTGGTAGTAAGGTATTGCAAGATTCAAAGAAATGCAAGGCACCCAAGGAGGAAATCCAGATGGAATTTGGAAAGAGACTCAAGGAGATCCGCGAGAGGGCGGGCATGACTCAGGCTGATTTGGCCGAGGGAATCGCCGCCTCCAGTTACATCTCCCTCCTCGAAGCGGGCAAGAGAAAGCCAAAACTGGACCTGATCGTGAAGTTAGCAAAACGTCTGGGAATTTCCTCAGAGGAATTGCTCCTCGATTCCAGTATGCAAGAAATTGCCCTCAATTTGAACACTGCAAAAGTTGCGTTGAGTTCGGGTGATTTAGATATCGCCCAGGATTATG
This sequence comes from Actinomycetota bacterium, assembly GCA_037200085.1. Lineage (GTDB taxonomy): Bacteria > Actinomycetota > Actinomycetes > Nanopelagicales > Nanopelagicaceae > QYPT01. The sequence continues at coordinate 141,113 of JBBCHT010000004.1, read as the reverse complement.
CAAATCGAGTCCTTAAATCCGCAGGTGTACAACAAAGTTCGGCGCTAGCGGCCTCCGTTGTGTTGCTCCAGGTAAAGGCGCGCCAAGGTTCATTTGATGGCGTTCTTGATGAGTTAGAGAAATTGTTTCGCGATAACACCCATGCAGCTCCCGATGTACTTGCACGTATTGGAAATGAAATAGTTCGCGTCTGTTTCCGTTCTGGAAATTTAGGAATGGGCGTACAGCGCGGTGAAGAAATGTTGCGCGAATTCTCTTCGCGTTGGCCAGATAATGAAGTTGTTGAATTGCTCTGCCAACTTGGAAATTGCCATTTCCATAGAGGAGATACTGCACGCGCCGGTGAAATTGTTACACGAGCGCTGAAGCTTGCCGAGAAATGCAAATCACCTAAAGCAATGGTTCAGTCGTATTGGCAATCAGCTGTATTGGCAGAAAGTCGCGGCGATCTCACTCTTGCACTCAGTCAAATTACACAAGCAGTTCATTGGTCCAAGATTGCAGAACTCCATCAAGTCTTACCGGTTCTCAACGATAACGCCGCAAAGATAATGCTGGATCTTCCCAATCCTGATCTTTCTCATATTCAGAGTCTGGCCGAATCTGCTTACCTTGATTTAACTTCACAAAATAATCCTGGCCATGCTGCTTACACATGCATCACTTTGTCAGAGGTTGCATATCGACAAGGCAATATGGAGAAAGCTCTTTCTTATGTACAACAAGGGCTAGCCGAACTGCCCAAGGGAATCCCGGGACCCAAGGCCAGTTTGTACTCGCAAGAAGCAAAGGTTCTCTTCCGACTTGGTCGTGTAGAAGAATCGAAGATGCAGTTGGAAAACGCAATCGCTCATATGAGTGAGATGGCTCCATCTAAGGAGTTGGCACTTTATTGGGGCGAAGTCGCACTGCGTCTATGTTGAAATCGGATTGCCTGATAAGGCAATTTACGCGTACGAGCAAGCGATCTCTGTGAAAGCTGCATCACAAGCCGAGCAGGAGTTTTTCGCTACTGCAAGCTTGTAAGCGCTCGCATAAACCAAATCACAATTGCGGTGATTTGGTTTTGCGACTCGCAAAATAAGAACCAACGAGAACCATCGGTAGTCCGATGACAATTCCCAACGTGAGTGGTTCTGAAAGTATTGCCACACCCAATAAAACTGCGAAGGCAGTATTGAGATAAGTAACCAGCGATGTACGAGCTGGTCCAATTTCTGCCATCACTAGGAAGAAAAATAATGAATGCGATTGCAGTACAGAGAACTCCAAGTGCAATCACTGCCCAGATGCTTTCCGCTGAAATACTTTTAGTGGGCCATTGAGCAATTCCAAAGGGTAGATAGACAATTGCTGCCATCGTCATTGCAATGGCATTGATCGCAATTCCTGATTCATTTGGTGCTTTCTGAGTAATCATGATGACTGCATAGGCATATCCGATTGCAGCAATTAAAACGAAAGCGATCGCCCAGAATGGACTGCTTCCTGAAAAGCTTTCAATTCCAACGAGTGCAATTACTCCAAGAAATCCAATCGACAACCCCATCAATCTTTTGTCATGCCAAACTGAGCGAAGTCCCCGCACTGAATGAGAAGTTGAGCGAACACTTCTCGCGCTGCCATTTAACTGAAGGACAATTGACACAGATACGAGAGACTGCAGGGAGCCGATCATGACTGAACCTGTATTGCAGCTCGAAGGGTTGAAGAAATATTTCGAATCATCTTCAGGCGGCCTTTTTAGTAAGAAAAAGGGCGTTGTTAAGGCCGTCGATGGCGTTGATCTCACTATCTATCCCGGTCAAAACGATTGGCCTAGTCGGTGAATCTGGTTGCGGTAAAACAACGGTGGGGCGCACGGTCTTAAAGCTCTACGAACCAACTGAGGGCAAAATTATTTTTGAAGGTAAAGACATCACACACTTGAGTCGCAAAGCGATGAAACCGCTTCGCGCCCGTATGCAAATGATTTTTCAAGATCCCATTCTCATCCCTCAATCCGCGCCAAACTGTCGGATCTCTTATTGGTGCAACATTTGAAATTCAAGGAATCACACTCCAGGCGGTATCCGCCTGGAGGTTTCCAGGCTTATGGAGAGAGTTGGCCTCAATCCTGAGCACGTCAACCGCTATCCGCATGAGTTCTCGGGCGGTCAACGTCAGAGAATCGGTGTTGCCCGCGCTATTGCGCTCAAGCCACGCCTGATTGTTGCTGACGAACCAGTTTCAGCCCTCGATGTTTCAATTCAAGCTCAGGTCGTTAACTTGCTTGACGATCTGCAAGATGAATTCAATCTCTCTTATTTATTTGTCGCGCATGATCTCTCTGTCGTTCAACATATTTCAGATCGAGTTATCGTGATGTACCTCGGCAAAGTGATGGAAGATGCAGAGAAATGGATCTCTTCCGTTCACCTCGACATCCTTATACCAAGGCGCTTCTTTCGGCAGTGCCAGTCCCGGATCCCATTAAGGGACGAGCGCGCGAGCGAATTATTCTGCAGGGAGATTTGCCTAGCCCAATGAATCCGCCAGCAGGGTGTGTTTTTAATACGCGGTGCTGGAAAGTGCAGGAGAAATGTCGCGTTGATGTTCCGCCGTTAATCGAGATCACGCCGAACCACCGACTCGCCTGCCACTATCCAGAACCAGCGATAGCGTAATTTTCCGCTCTCAAAGAGCGGTGGGCGCTAAGGGCTTAAGCGATCTTTCCATCTAGGGCTGCTGAATCAGCACCGATGGTGACGATGAGATGAAGTGGCGCACCACTCTTTGCATCGCAACCAATGGCAATCTTGAAATTGACGCTACTTCCAGCACCAATTGCATCCGTTGGTGCACCCTGAAACTCCATTGTCACCATCGAGAACATCAGAGCAGGTATTTGCTCCAGATTCTGAAGCGAAGGAGATCGTTGATGGATCTAGGGCTGCCGCACCAGCATTAGCGATCGTTACATCAAAAACATTTGCTACCTGACCAGGAAGATAATTAGAGGCAAAAGTTCCTGGTGAGAAAGTCTTTGGCTCGGCGATGGTGACTTTTACGCCACTTCCGAGGTCTAGCGCAGTTCCGAAATTTCCTGACGTTGATGGGTCCGTCGGTTGTGACTAGAGAGTCATCACCACCGCTCCGTACATCTTCTTTCTTGGAGCTACATCCAGTGAGCGCTAATGCGCCAACCACCACCATAGCCATCAATGACTTCCTATTCATCGGATTCCTTTCGGTCGTGCGCTTTTCAGTGAGGGTCTCGTAAGTACTTTCTGATTCTTCAGAAGTGATGGTCCAAATTCTAACAGCGGATATGCATAGCGACCTTCACCAGATGTGAATTCGCTCCTCAAGTGGAAGGTAGAGCGCATCGGATTGAGTGACATTGAATGTTTTCGTGAAAGATATTCAAGTTGCGAACTACTTGATTGCACCGAAACTCCTCAGGTGAGTGTGGATCAGTTGCAACTTGTCTGCGGACGGCTTCTGGTCTGACAGTACCTCGCCACGCTTGTGCCCACGAGAAGAAGAATCTCTCTGCTCCAGTGAGTGAATCAAGGACTGGCGCTGGTTTACCACCTTGAGCAATGAGGTAAGCCTTATATGCGATGGTGAGGCCACCGATATCGCCGGATATTTTCACCAACAGTTAAGGGCGCCGTTGACTGTTACATCAGGTGCCAACGTTGGGACCAGCACGTCGTATTGAGCGATGAGTCCCTGCGCTCGCTTATCGAACTCTTCTCGATCGGCTTGCGTCCACCAATCTTTCAAGTTTCCTAAGCCATCGTATTTTGAAACCTTGATCATCAAATCCATGTCCGATTTCGTGTCCGATGATCGCGCCAATTCCACCGTAATTGACTGCATCATCGGCTTCAATGTCGAAAAATGGAGGCTGAAGTATCGCGGCAGGAAAGACGATTTCATTCATTCCAGGGTTGTAATAAGCATTCACCGTTTGAGGAGTCATGTACCACTCGTCACGGTCAACGGGTGCGCCGATTTTGGCTAGTTCAAAGTCGCGCGAAAAAATTGAAATCCGCGCAATGTTTCCCATCAAATCGGCAGGATCAATTGTGAGAGATGAGTAATCCCGCCATTTATTTGGGTAGCCGATTTTTGGAGTGAATTGATTTAACTTCTCCAACGCCTTTTCTTTAGTTTCAGCTCCCATCCAATCCAGAGCCTGGATACTTTCTCGATAAGCCAAAACAAGGTTTGCTACCAATTTTTCCATCGCCACTTTGGACTCTGGTGGGAAGTGTCGCTTTACATAGATACGGCCGACAGCTTCTCCAATGGATCCTTCAATGAGAGAAATTGCTCGTTTCCATCTATCCCGGAGTTTGAGAGTTCCAGAAAGCGTCGTTCCGTAAAATGAAAAATTCTGCTGAACGATGGCGTCATGGAGATAAGGAGCGGCGCTTGTGAGTACCTGCCATTGGAGCCAGGAGATCCATTTCTCTTTATCGAAGGTCTGAAGCAAGTGGCCGAGTCCAGTGAAGAAATCTGGTTCGCGTACAACTGCAGTTTCTAGAACCCTTGAAGGAATATCTCCTCCTTCAAGTAGGTAGTCCAATTGATTCCTTGGGAGAGCGCTTCTAGCTCGGCTCTCGTCACTTTGTTATAAGTGAGTGTGGCATCACGATCTTTGACTGTGTCCCAATGTGATGCGGCAATCTGTGTTTCAAGTTCGAGAATATTTTTCGCATGTTCGCTAGCGCTGGCAAAGCCTGCGATCTCAAACATTTTTTCAACGTGTGTGAGAAAAGCTTCACGAATTGGAAGGAATTCATCTTCACGGTAGTAAGGCCTCATCAGGCAGACTCAATCCACCTTGGCTCAAGTAAAGAATATTTTCATCGGACTTTTTGTGGTCGGTATAAACCGAAGCAGAGAAGAGTCCACCCAGACCATCACGTTCAAATTCGCTTAACGTGTGAAGAAGTGAATCTCCATCGTTGATCAAAGCTGCCTTGTCGAGGTATCCCTGAATTGGGGCGATACCCAATTCTTCGATGCGTTCTGTATTCATGAAACTGGCGAAGAGCGCACCAATTTTTTTCTCTTCATCAGAACTCTCAACTGATGCGGCGCTATCTTCGATGATTGCGCGGACTTGGCGCTCAGCCTGCTCAAAGAGTTCGTAGCCAACTCCTTCCGATGCGCGGTCATCGGAAATCTTTATCGTCGCTAGCCATTTCCCGTTGACGTGGCGAAATAGGTCGTCCTGGATTCGGGTATTTGGTTCGACATTTTTCAGATTTATACCGCTTTTCATCAATACTCATTTCTTCGTGCCATAGAGAGCGCCTAGAACAGGCTCAAAACAATAGTTGAACATTCAACTTATCGCGTACACTTCTCTATATGTCAGTCAAAAAAGCCACCTCTGCCAGCCCGAAATGGCTCAATGCTTCAGAAATGAAGGCTTGGCGCGGTTATATTGTGGCGAGTCGACGCCTTCTGGAAGCTCTCGATTTTGACCTTTCCAACCACGAACTTTCGATGGCGGATTATGAGGTTTTAGCTCAACTTAGTGAAGCGCCAGGGCGCAGAATGGCGTATGAGCGAGTTGGCCAAAGTGGGAATGATTTCGCGCTCGCGTTTATCTCATCGAATGAAAGTGATGGAAAAGGCCGGGTGGGTTATGCGCGAATCTTGTCCCGCCCGACAACGTGGCTCTTTCGCAGTTATGACTCCAAAGGGTTGGAAGGCAATCGTTGCTGCAGCTCCCAGATCATGTCGAGAGTGTACGAAATAGATTCGTCGATCAATTTATCCAAAGCGACCAAATTGCGCTCGCTGCAATATTTGAAAAAATTGGAAAGTCTTTGAGAGAAGAAGAGTTAAATTAATTTTGTGAAATAAAAAAAACCCGCTACGTACATCTTTCGATGAGGTAGCGGGTTTTTTTAATTGTCGTTACTTGGCAGCAACTGCCTTCTTGCGACGACGCTTCTTTGGCGCAGCTGCAGGAGCAGCAACAGCCTTCTTAGCAGCGGCCTTCTTGCGCTTTTTAGGAGCTGCTTTTTTAGCAACAGCCTTCTTCGCGGCCTTCTTCTTAGGAGCTGCCTTCTTAGCAGCGGCCTTCTTGCGCTTTTTAGGAGCTGCTTTTTTAGCAACAGCCTTCTTCGCGGCCTTCTTCTTAGGAGCCTGCCTTCTTTGCGGCGGCCCTTCTTCTTAGGAGCTGCCTTCTTAGCAGCGGCCCTTCTTGCGACGCTTTGGCGCTACTGCTTTTTTAGCAGCGGCCTTCTTGCGCTTTGGAGCAGATTTCTTAGCTGCAGCCACGTACTTCTCCAATCGGAATGGTCCGATCCGTCACCGGACCTGTTCATGGATAAGCGTGTCAGTAATTTGGTGGTATTGCCAGCATTTTTGTCGCATTTATTTCGGGTGCGTGTCGCGAAATACTTTTTTAAGTTTTATGTGCATTCGCAAAATTTTTCACTATCAATTACGGAATTAGTACTGCATCAAGAATTATTTTGATCTCTTTCTTCTTGCTCCGCTCTTTCTTTGCGAATCTTTCGCTCTGCAATTGCAAACTCGTTAGTTTCGACATCATATTTTCGGAATTTTGGCAAAAATAACGCCAATCCCAGCACTGCGAGGATGCAAATTACGCCTCCAGAGGTGACTGAAAAGGTCAGAGATGTTGCAGACTGCCATTGTGGCGGCACGAAGTTGTCCCGAAAGCGGTCCAATCGAATATGAAAGGAGATTTATTCCTGCAAGTCGACCGCGAAGATGATCGGGAATTGTTTGATTCCAAATCGCACTTCTAAAGAACGCACTAACCATGTCCGAACCACCAGCGATTGCCAGAAAAAGGAGAACAAGAGGGGAGCGAATTGAATACTCCAGCGAAAGCAATCGCAGCTCCCCAACCGATAGCAGGCCATGATCACCGCGCGACCATGGAAGCGATAAGTGTTTACCCCAACCACTGGTGAGTGTGACGGCAAGTCTGCACCGATTGTTCCTGCCGCATAGAGCAACCCAAGTGCCCACGGCGCTCCGAGTTGATCTGCCCAGAATGGAATGAGCGCGTTAGGCATTGCAAAAAACATTGCAGCGAGATCTATCAAGTACGTTCCCAATAAATCTTGTCGACTGAGTGCGTATCTCAGACCTTCATAAAGTACTGCCAGAGATGGCTTTTCTGACTTGTCGGAAGGGGCGACGGAACGCACTCGCGTTAAGAAACGCTAAAGAAACAATGTAAGTGAAAACATCAACTCCATAACCAACACCGACAGAACTGCTCGCGATGATGATGCCGCCAATTGAAGGTCCGGCGATTACTGCGGCTTGCGAACGAAGACTCATGAGTGCACTTGCACCCGGAAGTTCATCGTGTGCAACGAGTCGAGGAAGAATCGCATCCATGCTCGGTCGCTGAAGTCCATCGACTGCGGCGAAGAGTGCGATGACGACGTAGATGACAGCCAAACTTGGGTGAGGCAAGAGTGAGTTGATGAGAAGAATCGATGTGAAGATCAGAAGCAGCTGCCTCTGGTCGTCCAAATCATTTTCTTGCGGTCGAGTGAATCGGCCAAAACTCCACCGTAGAGTCCGAAAACAATGAGAGGAATCAGTTCGACAGCACCGCTAATGCCTACCGCGAGGTAGGAATGGGTCAATTCCTTGATTTGGAATGGCACTGCAACGTAGGTGATCATGATTCCCATATTGGAAATGAGTCCTGAACACCAAAGATTCGAAAATCTTTGTTTTTTTGCGAAGAAGCGTTGTATCGAGAGAGAACTTAGCCACAATTCACCTCTCGAACCTCCTCAATTGAATGTCTGTTCCGCTCCTGGAAAGACGCCTGATTGAACATCTTCTGCCCAAGCCTTCGTGGCTTGAGACATTTCATCGCGCAATTGTAGATAAGCCTTTGCAAGTCGCGGTGGGTTTTTTCGTTAACCCCATTAAGTCAGTCCAGACGAGTACTTGGGCATCACAATCCACTCCTGCACCAATTCCGATCGTTGGAATTTTTAGCGCTCTTGTGATTCGCGCGGCTAAATCGGCGGGGATGAGTTCCAAAACAATGGAAAAGGCGCCAGCTTCTTCAAGAGCTATAGCCGCCTCCACAATAAGGGTCGCCATTTTCGCGGCCTTGCACTTTGTATCCGCCGAGTTGGTGAAGTGATTGAGGAGTAAAAACCGAGATGGCCCATCACTGGAATTCCTGATTTCACGAGCAGGCGAACTTGCTCCAACTGTGCGCCTTCTAGTTATTACTGCATTAGCGCCTGCCTCCTTCATAAAGCGAAGAGAGCTTGCCAACGCTTGTTCAGCCGAGGCTTCATAAGACCCGAAGGGAAGGTCAGCGACGACCATCGCGTGTTTAGTCGAATGAGTAACTGCACGTACAAGTGGAATGAGTTCGTCCACTGTGACGGGAATTGTGTTTTCCATTCCAAGGAAATTGTTTCCGGCGCTGTCTCCGACGAGTAATACCGGGATTCCTGCCTCATCGAAAATTTCGGCAGTCATCTGCCTCATAAGAAGTGAGCATTGCCCACTTCTGGGATTGCGATTTGAGTTGGAGTAAATCTGAAATGGATATTCGCCGACTTGGCACAGGGTTAGACATCAAAAACCTCCTACCTCAAGGCCTGAACTTCAGGGTCCCTGGGACTTCAGATACCAATATTACTTACGTATATTATTCAATCCGAACCACGTCAGTGCCAACGGGTAGGCTCGTTAGGTGAAGGACGCAGTTGCGAGTTGCAATGGGCTCAAGTCAATCCCTGTGTGGGTGATATCGAAGGAAATTCATCTCTAATAGAAGAGTATGCACTTCGCCTCAAAGAGTTAAAGGCTCACATTCTTGTATTCCCGGAAATGGTGGTGACGGGGATACCCGTCGAGGATCTGGCGCTACGGAAGAGTTTTCGTGAAGCGAGTCAAAAAGCTATTGTCAGAATTGCCGAAAATACTCGCCACAATGGAACAGATGAATTGGTCTTGGTTGTCGGGTATCTAGATGGCAAAGTCGATGGCGGTCCTCAAAATGCTGTTGCCATTATTCATGCTGGAGAAATCAAGCGCGCTACATCAAGCAACATCTACCTAATTACGGCGTCTTTGATGAGTTTCGCAATTTCGTAGCGGGAGAGGAGACGCTGGTTTTTCGTCTCCACGGCGTTGATGTAGCTGTTGCAATTGTGAAGACATTTGGCCCGATCAAGGAAACTGTCGCCTTACTTGCAAAGCGCCATCCAGGTTTACTTGTTGTTCCCAACGGAAGTCCTTATGAGCGAAATAAAGATGATGTTCGACAAGCCCTCGTCCAAAAACGTGCTCGACAAGTGGGTGCACCCGTCGTCTATGTAAATATGACGGGCGGTCAAGATGATTTGGTATTTGATGGTGACTCCATTGCTGTTGATGCAACCGGATCTGTTCTCTATCGGGCAAGTCAATTTGAAGATCGTTTGAGTGTGATTGATTTGGAATTGGAGTCGGGAACTTCAACTCCGGATATTGTCATTAGTGAAACTCCTGCTCCTGCACTAGAAAAAATTCAACCAGTGATTGAACCGAGGTTGGATGATTTGACAGAAGTATGGCAAGCCTTGGTTGTTGGTCTTCGTGACTACGTTCGCAAAAATAATTTCAAAACTGTTGGCATTGCACTTTCTGGTGGAATCGATTCGGCACTTGTCGCAGCCCTTGCTGTTGACGCAGTCGGCGCCGAAAATGTTTATTGTTTTGGGTTGCCAAGTAAATATTCTTCAGATCATTCATTGCACGATGCTCAACAACTTGCAACCAATACCGGAATCCATTTTCAAATTATTGAGATCGAACCTATGGTCGATACCTTTGTTCGCGAACTCAAACTTCAAGGCATTGCCGAAGAAAACGTTCAAGCTCGAGTTCGTGGAACCACAATGATGGGACTTTCAAATCAGTATGGACATTTGATACTCGCCACGGGCAATAAGAGTGAACTAGCTGTTGGCTACTCCACTCTTTATGGAGATGCTGTCGGAGGTTTTGCGCCAATAAAAGATTTGTACAAAATCGAAGTATGGGATTTGGCTAGATGGCGAAATGAATTGGCGCAAAACAGGGGAGAAGTACCGCCAATCCCCGTCAATTCAATTGAGAAGGAGCCAAGCGCCGAGCTTCGCCCGGGCCAAAAAGATTCGGATTCTTTGCCCGAGTATCCGATCCTTGATGAAGTTCTCGTTCGATACATCGATGGAGACGAAGGCGCTACCTCGTTAATTGCATCTGGCTTGGATCCAGCACTGGTCATGCGCGTCATTGCAATGGTTGATCGTGCTGAATATAAGAGGCGTCAATATCCACCTGGCACCAAAGTTTCGCTGCGCGCATTTGGAAAAGATCGACGCCTTCCTATGACATCGCATTGGGATGAACGTTCGTAATAGTTGCGAGTAGTTTGCAGGTATTAAAAAATCCGAGCGGCTAATATACCCACGAGCTTGAATACCAATTAAGCAATGGGAGAAGAAATGACGCTTTACAACAACATTACTGAAGTAGTTGGCAACACTCCTCTCGTCCGATTGAATCGCATCACTGATGGCGCAGCGGGAAATGTTTATGCGAAGTTGGAGTTTTATAACCCGACTGCAAGTGTTAAAGATCGCATTGGAATCGCTATGGTCGATGCTGCAGAGAAATCTGGTGAATTAAAAGCTGGTGGAACAATCGTTGAAGCAACTTCAGGTAACACTGGCATTGCCCTCGCAATGGTTGGTGCTGCGCGTGGCTACAAAGTTATTTTGACAATGCCTGACTCAATGTCGAAGGAACGTCGCACGCTATTGCGCGCATTCGGAGCTGAATTAGTTCTTACACCTGCTGCTGAAGGTATGCGTGGTGCTGTTGCTAAGGCAGAAGAACTTGGTAAAGCAGATGGCGCAGTTTTGGTTCGTCAATTTGAAAATGGCGCAAACCCTGAGATTCACCGCAAGACCACAGCTGAAGAAATTTGGCGCGATACAGATGGCAAAGTTGCTGCAGTTGTTTCTGGAGTCGGAACTGGCGGAACAATCACCGGTGTTGGACAAGTTCTCAAAGAACGCAACCCAGATATCAAAATTTTCGCAGTTGAGCCTGCTGCTTCACCACTACTCAATGGTGGATCACCTGCTGGTCACCCAATTCAAGGTATTGGCGCAAACTTCATTCCAAATATCTTGGATCGCGAAATTTATGACGAAGTTTTCGATGCAACAGCAGATGATGCAATTGCCTACGCACGTCGTGCTGGTACCGAAGAAGGAATTCTTGCGGGAATTTCATCAGGTGCCGCGCTATGGGCTGCTTCGCAAGTTGCTAAGCGTCCAGAGTTTGCAGGAAAGATTATTGTCGTCATCGTTCCTTCATTTGGCGAGCGATACCTATCTACTGTTCTTTACAAGGATCTCGCGGAACTCTAAATGTCTCTGCATATTCGAGAAGATATTGATAACGCCCTCGCTCGCGATCCGGCGGCGAGGAATCGTCTAGAGATTTTTCCTCGCTTACCCCGGATTGCACGCTGTTTGGGCACATCGCGTGAACCATTGGTTGTGGAATCACAATTTCAAATTGGTCGCTCGTGTTTGGTCCAATTGGACTCGAACGGCAACTGGAATTGAAATTCATCCCGGTGCACAAATTGGTCGTAGATTTTTCATCGATCATGGCATGGGGGTTGTTATCGGTGAGACATCAATCATTGGCGACGATGTCATGATGTATCACGATGTAACTCTTGGTGCGCGTTCTTATAAGAAAGGTAAGCGCCATCCCACGATTGGAAATGGCGTAATTATTGGTTCAGGTGCGCGAGTAATTGGTGATGTCACTATCGGCGCCGGTGCGAGTATCGGTGCAAATACGCTCATTACCAAAGATGTTGCTGAGAAAACCACTCTTGATCTTTCGGAGTTCTTCGTCATCTAGTTTTCAATATTGGCTGACTTTTGCTCGTTAACACTGCCGTAACGCGATTTTGACACGATGAGGCCATGAGTTCAGATACTTCAGCCTTCAAACAAGAAGAGTTTGTCCTTCGCACCCTTGAAGAGCGAAATATCCGCTTCGTTAGGTTGTGGTTCACCGATGTTCTGGGATTTTTGAAATCGGTCGCGATCGCGCCAGCTGAATTGGAAAATGCATTCGATGAAGGAATCGGTTTTGACGGTTCCGCTATTGAAGGCTTTGCTCGCGTAACCGAATCTGACATGTTGGCTCGTCCTGATCCAAGTACTTTCTCTATCTTGCCTTGGCGTACAGAAATTCCTGGAGCAGCAAGAATGTTCTGCGACATTGCAATGCCAGATGGAACTCCATCTCCCGCAGACCCCACGCCATGTTCTTCGCCGAACTCTCAATCGCGCAGCAGCAATGGGTTACACCTGCTACACCCATCCTGAAATTGAATTTTATTTATTCAAAGATCGTCCAGAGCGAGGCGAGACCCCTGTACCTGTCGATTCAGGCGGTTACTTCGATCAGACTCCTGCCGTTATTGGACATGATTTCCGTCGCCAAGCAATCACGATTCTTGAAGCGATGGGAATCAGCGTTGAGTTCAGTCACCATGAAGGCGGTCCAGGACAACAGGAAATTGATCTTCGCTACGCAGATGCCCTGAGCACCGCAGATAACATCATGACTTTTCGTCACGTCATCAAAGAAGTTGCACTTGATCAAGGTTTCTACGCATCCTTTATGCCAAAACCATTTTCAGATAATCCTGGATCGGGAATGCATACGCATGTTTCACTCTTCGAAGGAGAAAACAACGCGTTTTACGATGCTGATGATGAGTACAACCTTTCCAAAGTTGGAAAGTCTTTTGTTGCAGGTTTGCTCAAACATGCACCTGAAATTTCGGCCATCACTAACCAGTGGGTGAACTCTTACAAGAGATTGCATGGCGGGGGAGAAGCACCTGCCTTTGCCAATTGGGGACATAGCAATCGTGGAGCCTTGGTGCGAGTACCGATGTATAAACCGAAAAAAGAAAATTCAACTCGTATCGAATTTAGATCGCCTGACTCTGCATGCAATCCTTATTTGGCATATGCAGTCATGCTTTCTGCTGGACTCAAAGGCGTGGAAGGTGAATATCAATTACCTGACTCGACCGTTGCTGCTCCACTACCTAGCAATCTCAATGAGGCGATCATCGCAATGGAAGGTAGCGAGTTAGTGCACGAAAACCCTCGGCGAGCATGTCTTCGAATATGTATTGCGAAATAAGCGTGCCGAATGGAACGACTACAGACATCAAGTATCCGCCTATGAACTAGATAGGTATTTGCCGATACTGTAAACAACCAAATCTGGATAAAAAGATAGAGAATGGTTTCATGGACACAATATTGGATGCCATTGGGCAGACCCCACTCATAAATGTAGAAGGTATCTGGGTCAAGATGGAGTTCATGAATCCATCGGGTTCGATCAAAGCTCGAATCGCGAAATACATTATTGAGCGAGCTGAACGTGAAGGACTTCTGAGCGCTGGCGACACCATCGTTGAAGCATCAAGTGGTAACACTGGAAATGCGATGAGCATGGTCGCTGCCGTTAAGGGTTACAAAATGATTGTCGTGATGCCAGATGGAATGAGTCCAGAGAGAACTGCAATTTCGCGTGCCTTCGGTGCCGAAGTTCGAACAATGGGAGATTTCCATGTCACAGATGCGCTCGCTGAAGCAAGAAGAATTGGGCAACTTCCAGGTTACTTCGCACCACAACAATTCGATAATGAGTGGAACGTTGATGAGAACCGAGAGTGGCTCGGTGCAGAAATATTGGAGCAGATGCCAGTGCTTCCGGATCTCGTCATTGGTGGAATTGGAACTGGCGGAACAATTGTTGGAGTGGGTCAAGCTCTCAAAGCTGCCAATCCGAAGTGCAAAGTAATCGCTCTAGAGCCAGCAGAGTCCTGCACTATTTTGTGTGGCGAAATTGCTAAACATTTAATTGAAGGAATTGCAGATGGGTTCGTGCCAGGAATTGTTGAGCGACACCGCGGACTTATTGATGGATTTGTAGATATTCATTCTGAAGAATCAATTGTTGAAATGCGACGGTTGGCACGCGAACATGGAATTTTCGTGGGACCATCCTCTGGCGCGCATATGTTGGCAGCCAAAAAGTTACGCGAAGAATATGGCGTTGAAAATGTTGTCACCTTCTTCTGCGATGAAGGGGAAAAATACATTACAGATTATTGGCTTTAATTAATTCTTATCTGCCAATAGTTTGAGTGAATCTCCAGTAAGTCGAAAGACTGTCCATTCATCCATTGGCACGGCACCGAGGGATTTGTAGAAATCTACTGAAGGTGTATTCCAATCGAGCACCCACCATTGAAATCTTTCATATCCTCGATCGATACAAATACTGGCCAATTCTCTAAGTAGAGCCAATCCATGTCCTTGGCCACGGGAACTTTCACGAACGTATAAATCTTCCAAATAAATTCCATGCTTGCCGAGCCACGTTGAATAATTAAGATGCCAAATGGCGATGCCAACGACAATTTCATTTTCAACTGCAACATGGCAAAAGACTTGTGGGTTCTCCGTAAAAAAGGAGCGCATCAAATCTTCTTCTGTAACTCGCACCTGATCTGTGGCTTTTTCATATTCTGCGAGGGCGTAAATCAATTCACAAATAGCGGGAATGTCATCTTTTACTGCTTTTCTGATCGCCATTTGGCACAACTTATCTGAAGCGGCTACCCTTGCAACATGGCTCGCAAGCTGCTCCTTCGTTGCCGTGGCGGGGTCCTCTAACCGGTCCCCTCGTCGCGGGGTTCTTCGTTGCCGGTAAAACCCACAAGAACACAAACCCCCGCGAATCGAAAAGGGAGCCTATTTACATGAATTTTCCGGAGCAGCACGCAAGCACAATGAAGTACGGGCGTTACTCCTCATTTATCCCCGTTGAATTGCCAGATCGCACCTGGCCCTCAAAGAAGATGTCTCAAGCACCCAAGTGGTGTTCGGTCGATCTTCGCGATGGAAACCAGGCGTTGATTGACCCCATGGATACGCCACGCAAATTGGCGATGTTTAATTTGCTAGTAAAAATGGGTTATAAAGAAATTGAAGTTGGTTTCCCGAGTGCAAGTCAGACTGATTTTGATTTCATTCGCAAGATTATTGAAGAAGATTTGATTCCAGATGATGTGATTATTCAAGTCCTGACTCAAGCCCGTGAACCTTTGATTCGCAGAACATACGAATCGTTAAAAGGTGCCAAGCAGGCAATCGTCCATTTATATAACTCGACTTCTGAACTACAGAGGCGAGTGGTCTTTGGGCAAGATAAAGAAGGCATCAAGAAGATCGCTACTGATGCGGCTGAGTTGTGTCTCTCGTTAGTGGATACCGTGCCTGGCACGGAAATTTCTTTTGGAGTACTCACCAGAGTCATATACGGGAACAGAGTTGGATTACGCGTTGGATGTGTGTAATTCGGTTAATGATGTTTGGCGTCCAACGCCATCGTGGAAAACCATTCTCAATTTACCCGCGACGGTCGAAATGGCGACTCCAAATGTCTATGCAGATTCAATTGAATGGATGCATCGCAATTTGGCATATCGCGATAGCGTCGTTTTAAGTTTGCATCCGCACAACGATCGAGGCACTGCAGTTGCTGCTGCTGAACTTGGATATTTAGCTGGAGCAGATCGCATCGAAGGAACGCTCTTTGGAAATGGTGAGCGCACTGGAAATGTTTGCTTAGTAACTCTAGGAATGAATTTAGTCAGTCATGGAATTGATCCAATGATCGATTTTTCTAATATTGATGAAATTCGTCGCACAGTGGAATATGCAAATCAACTTCGAGTTCCTGAGCGTCATCCTTACGGTGGAGATTTAGTCTTCACAGCATTCTCTGGTTCGCATCAAGATGCGATCAAGAAAGGCTTGGAGCATTTGCAAGTTGACGCCGATAAAGCTGGTGTTCCGCTTAGTGAATTTACGTGGGCTGTGCCGTACTTACCAATCGATCCAAAGGATGTTGGTCGAACTTACGAAGCCGTTATCCGAGTCAATAGCCAATCGGGTAAAGGTGGCGTTGCTTATGTGATGAAGCACGAACATCATCTCGATCTTCCACGCCGACTTCAGATTGAATTTAGCAAAGTAGTGCAGGCGAAAACGGATTCGGATGGCGGAGAGGTTCTGCCAACGCAGATGTGGGAAATATTTGAAGACGAATATCTCCCAACCGATTCTGCTCCTTGGGGACGTTTCCGACTTAGGGGTTTAGCGCAGACCTCCGTGCTCGATGAGGATGTGCATCTCACCGTTTCGATTTTGGATCGGGGCCAGATGCAAGAGCTCAAAGGACAGGGCAATGGTCCTATCGCGGCCTTTTGCGCAATCTTGCAAGAGTATGGAGTTGATGTTCGAGTTCTCGATTACTACGAACATGCTCTCTCAGCAGGAGGCGATGCAAGTGCTGCGGCCTATCTGGAATGCGCGATCGACGGTGATGTTTTTTGGGGCGTCGGCATCGACCCCAATACAACGACAGCTTCCTTAAAGGCGGTTGTTTCAGCCATCAATCGAGCAATTCGATAAATTTATTTGGGTGCTAACCGATACGGTAGTGACATGAGTCTGTACCGCGATCAGGCGGTTGTATTGCGAACCCAGAAATTGGGAGAAGCAGACCGCATCATCACACTTCTGACTCGCGAACATGGCCGTATTCGCTCTGTTGCAAAGGGGATCCGTCGCACCAAGTCCAAATTTGGCGCTCGCCTAGAACCTGGAAGTCATATCGATGTTCAACTCTATGTTGGCAAGACTTTCGACACGGTGACACAAGTTGAGGCGATCGAAAATTATGGGGAAGCAGTTACTCATGATTACCGACGTTGGACTGTTGCGGCGGCAATTCTCGAAACTGCAGAACGCTTTACTTCGCACGAACATGAACCTGCTTTGCAAGAGTATTCACTCGTCGTTGCAGGGTTTAAAAGCTCTCGCCGAAAATCGTCACGATCCTTCGTTGATTTTGGATGCTTTCTTATTGCGCTCTCTTGGCATTGGTGGGTATGCACCATCGCTGACAATCTGTTCTCGATGTGGCGCACCTGGACCTCATAAATATTTCTCACTTGTCGGTGGTGGAAGTGTCTGTCTTGATTGTCGCCCCTCTGCAAGTGCAACACCATCATCGGAAACTCTCGAGTTGATGGCGGCCTTACTCAGTAGTGATTGGGAGAAAGCCGACGCTAGTGAAGGTCGACATCGTCGCGAAGCGAGCGGACTCATTGCAGCATATTTGCAATGGCATTTAGAACGTGGCATTCGAAGTTTGCCGTTGGTGGAAAGAGCATGATTCGAAAACCAAAACCACATCGTTCAGGAGCACTACCACCAACATTTCCCAAGGGAACAATTCCGCATCACGTCGCAGTCGTGATGGATGGAAGTGGACGTTGGGCGCAAGCGCGTGGCTTGCCTCGTACCGCTGGTCATGAAGCAGGTGAAGCCGCACTCTTTGATTTAGTTGAAGGCGCGATCGAAATCGGCGTTAAGGAATTAAGTGCGTATGCATTCTCGACAGAAAATTGGCGACGTTCACCGGATGAAGTGAAATTCCTGATGGGATTTAATCGCGATGTCATTCGCCGCAGACGAGATGAAATGAATGAGTTAGGTGTGAGAGTTCGGTGGGTAGGTCGTCCGAAGAGATTATGGAAGAGTGTGATTTCAGAGTTGCAAGAAGCTGAAAGACTCACAGAAAAAAATAAAGTTTTGACTCTTAATATGTGCGTGAACTACGGCGGGCGAGCAGAAATTACTGATGCTGCTATTGCTTTAGCTCACGATGTAAAGAGAGGAAAGATAAAAGAAGAATCCATCAACGAAAAAACTTTTGCACAATATCTTGATGAGCCAGCGATGAGCGATGTCGATCTCTTTCTTCGATCTTCCGGTGAATTACGGACAAGTAATTTCCTACCCTGGCAATCGATTTACGCAGAGTTAGTCTTCATGGATGTGCTCTGGCCAGATGTAGACCGTCGAGTTTTGTGGAGAGCTGTTGAAGAATATGGAAAGCGTGACCGACGTTTCGGCAGCGCGGGGAGTGCGCCAAATAAAACGAATAAAGCCAATAAGGGGTAGTTGGGAAATAAAGGCGTTATCCTTTATTGGAAATAGAAGGGGTGCGTTCAATGAGAGTCGAACGGAAAGAGCCAGAGGACCACGGCGATGTCTTCTATGTTGAACCATCCCACCACAGGTCTCCCGCTGAAGCGGTTAAAGCGCTTTAGCAAACGCCAACTCATTCCATATTTGATTTTCGCACTTGTAGTTGTCTTCGCAACTATTGGAGTTCAGAAATATCTCGATCGATCCCAACTTACCTCTGGATCTACCGCACTTGCGCTGACTGGAAAGAAAGCGTTGAGCGAAGATATGTTGCGAAAACTTATTGTGAGTGAGGGTCTCACCGCATATTGGATTGGCCCTCGCGATGGAGACACATACGCGCTCTCTACATATGCAGATGGCCAAGTCTTTGTTCGCTACTTACCAAACGAGAAAGCTCTCAAGGACAAGACCGCGAGTTACACGGTGATTGGCACCTACCCGCTCGTCGATGCATTCGCAGTTACAAAGAAAGCAGGCTCCTCCGCCAATGGAGTTGGCTTTGTAAATCAGGATGGAGACGCCGTTTTTTACAGCACCATTCGTCCAGCGAGTGTTTATGTTGGGCTCAAGAAACTCAATTATCAGGTTGAGATTTACGATCCATCGGCAGGTCAAGCGCTACTCAGCGCGAGCACTCCGAATTTGCTTGTGAAAATAAGTTGATGTCATACGGATTCTTACAGGTGTAATTTTTTTGACGACGCCACCAGAAATCTCTGAATTTCTTGATAACAAGATATTTAGTCACCTTTGGTATTCTCTTCACATAAGTTCTACTCGGAACACGCAAATATCTCGTGAACACTTGTGGACTTGTGCGTGACTAACTTGTTGTGGTCGCTTCTCGAAGCGGGAATAGGAGCTGGCATCTGCGCCTTATGGCTCGCGCTTATGTCTGAACATTATGGGAATCGGCGTCTTTCAAGATCAGGCTGGAGAGCGTTACATGCTTGATCACGGTATTAGAGAAATCTCCGGTGATTACAAACCCGTGAGACGTTTGAGAGTTCGCTATCTCATTCCTTACATTATTACCGCAATTATTTTTTCTGGAATTAGCGTTACAGCAGAAAGATATTTAACTTCTAAACAACATGCAGCAGAAGAAAATTTATTAGTTATTCACGGAGCAAAAGCAGTTGACGCAAAAGAACTTCGCGATGTCGTTATCAAAAATGGGTTAACTGTTTACTGGGTTGGCGAAGAGCCAGGAGCTAAGTACATTCTCAATGCCGCAATTACTAGCGGAATTTCTGTTCGCTACATCCCTGCAGGTACTTCTAGCACCGATGCCACGACAACCTATCGAGAAGTTGGAACATTCGTTTCTCCTCAAGCTTTCAGTGTGACGCGCAAAGCGGCATCACTTGACAATGGTGTTGGTTTTATCAATGTTGATGGAAATGCTGTTTATTACGATTCGCGAGATCCTAAGAATGTTTATGTAGGACTCAAGAATAAGAATATTCAAGTGGAAGTTTTTGATCCACGACCAGATCAAGCGTTGGCTCAAGTTATGACTTCAGCGAGAGTTCAAAGAATCCGATAACGCTTGCTCGCAATTACAAGATTTTCAGTTCCAACCGCCTCATCACAAGATTTTCTTGTGCAGATTCAACAAGCCCACGAAGTACTTTCCCAATGTGCAGGTTTCAAGCAAGGTGAGTTTGGACAAAATGTTGATGATCCAAATCTTTGGGTTTTGATGACGCAATGGGGAAAATATTGGTTCATATCGACGGGCGCTGGGGTCGATGGCAGTAAAAATGGAGGCCGTACCTCTTTTAGCCCGGGCTATTGATGAGCCAGGTGCATTTGATTCCAATTTATACAAGTAAAGTTCTCTCACGGGTTGCGACTACATCGGTTGCGCACCGCCGACAACCAGCCGGAAAGAGTGGAGAAAATCATGGCCGATCGTTTAGAGACCATTGTTAGCCTTGCAAAACGCAGAGGATTTGTTTATCCATCGAGTGAAATTTATGGCGGACTAAGAGCTGCTTGGGATTATGGTCCGCTCGGAGTTGAGTTAAAAAATAACATTAAGCGCCAATGGTGGAAGTCCATGGTTACAGGGCGCGAAGATATTGTCGGAATTGATTCATCCGTCATTCTCGCGAGAGAAGTATGGGAAGCATCAGGCCACGTCGCCACATTTTCTGATCCGCTTACCGAGTGCACTGCATGTCATAAGCGATATCGCGCTGACCATCTAGAGGAAGCGTTTGAAGCAAAGAATAAGAGAGCTCCTCAATCCCTTGCAGAAGTCAATTGTCCATCGTGTGGAAATAAAGGACAGTTCACAACGCCAAAACAATTTTCAGGGTTGCTCAAGACATACCTTGGACCAGTAGAAGATGAATCTGGATTGGCATATTTGCGGCCAGAAACTGCACAAGGAATATTTATTAACTTTGACAATGTCATTACGACTTCGCGAAAGAAACCACCATTGGAATTGCACAAATTGGCAAGTCTTTCCGAAATGAAATCACGCCAGGAAACTTCATCTTCCGCACGCGTGAATTTGAGCAGATGGAGATGGAATTCTTTGTCGTGCCAGGAACAGATGAGCAGTGGCATCAATATTGGATTGAAACTCGCATGGCGTGGTTTCTAGATCTTGGTGTTGATGAAAAGAGACTTCGTCTCTTCGATCATCCAAAGGAGAAGTTGTCGCATTACTCAAAGCGAACCGCGGACATCGAATATAAATTTGAATTCGCTGGCGTTGAATGGGGCGAGCTTGAAGGTATTGCGAGTCGCACTGATTTCGATTTGAAGGCGCACTCTGCTGCTTCTGGAAAAGATTTGTCATGGTTTGATCAAGAGAAAAATGAGCGATGGACTCCATATGTCATCGAACCTGCAGTCGGAGTGGATAGATGTGCGCTGACATTTCTTATGGATGCTTTCACTGAAGATGAAGCGCCAAATACAAAGGGAGAGATGGAGAAGCGTGCTGTTTTGCGAATCGACCATCGTTTAGCACCAGTAAAAGTTGCTGTGCTACCTCTTTCACGAAACGCAGATCTTTCGCCGAAGGCTCGCGATCTTGCAGCACAACTTCGCAAAAGTTGGGCGATTGATTTTGACGATGCTGGTGCAATTGGTCGTCGTTATCGTCGCCAAGATGAAATCGGTACGCCATATTGCATCACCGTTGATTTTGACACTCTCGAAGATCATGCCGTGACCATTAGAGATCGAGACAGCATGTCTCAAGAGCGCATCGCTCTCGACCAGGTTGAGGCATGGTTAGCCCCACGACTAATCGGCGCGTAGATCCCTTAACGCTTCGATTATCTGACGGCGACTACCTTGTCGATCCGCCAGTTGTTCTTGCACCAATGGCAGGAATTACCAATGCGCCATTTCGCACTCTCTGTCGAGAGCAAGGCGCTGGGTTATTTGTTTCAGAGATGGTGACTGCACGTGCACTCATCGAGCGACGACCTGAAACTCTTCGCATGATTGTTCCGGGGCAAGGCGAATGGCCGCGCTCGGTTCAGTTATATAGCGTCGATCCAGTTGTGATGCGAGCAGCGGTGACAATGCTTGGTAAAGAAAATTTGGCTGATCACATCGATATGAATTTTGGTTGCCCTGTTCCAAAAGTTACGCGTAAAGGTGGTGGGGCAGCTCTCCCATTTAAGCGAAGACTCTTCGCCTCAATTGTTGCCGCTGCTGTTGAGGCAGCAAAACCATTTGGAATTCCTGTCACAGTAAAGATGCGAATTGGCATTGATTCCGATCACAAGACTTATTTGGAGGCAGCTCGCTCCGCTGCAGATTTAGGAGTGAATTGGGTAGCACTTCACGCTCGAACGGCTGAGCAAATGTATGAAGGAAAAGCTGATTGGAACGCGATTTCAGAGTTAGTTGAACACCTCGCACCTACTGGCGTACCGGTGTTGGGCAACGGTGATATTTGGAGTGGCGACGACGGATGGCGCATGATGGAGCAGACGGGATCTGCTGGCATTGTTGTTGGACGCGGTTGTTTAGGAAGACCTTGGTTATTTAGCGATCTCTTTGCTGCATTTTCTCAATCTGAGAAGAGAACGCTTCCTCGACTCTTTGAAGTGCGAAAAATTATTTACCGTCACGCAGAACTCATTGTTGAACACTTTGAATCTGAAGATCGTGGGTGCCGTGATTTAAGAAAACATATGGCTTGGTATCTCAAAGGATTCCGCGTACCAAGTGAATTACGCAGACAATTTGGAATGGTCGCTTCATTAGCGGAGTTAGAACATTTACTTTCTCAACTCGAGGACCAACCGTATCCAGAAGCAATTGGTGGCTTACCAAGAGGGCGAACTAGTCATGGAAGAGCGGTGACGTTGCCTCAAGGCTGGCTTGATGATCCTGATGAATTGGCAGTTGTTGAACTCGAAGATGCTTTTTCGGGAGGTTGAGTGTTTGCCTTTCGGATAGTTCGAAGAATTCTCAGTGCAATTTTATTGGTTGCAATTGTCGTTCCACTTTTTGCTATGGGACGTACTTGGTACGTCGCTCATCATTCGCAAGTTGAGAAATCTGATGTCATCGTTGTTCTTGGTGCAGCTCAATACGATGGACGACCTAGTGATGTCTTGAAAGCAAGACTCGTTGAGGCGAAAAGAATATTTCTCCTCGGGTTTGCGCCGAAAATAATTACAGTTGGAGGCGGCGCACCTGGAGATCGAACGACTGAGGCAGATTCTGCGAAGGACTGGCTAGTGAATAACGGTATTTCCAATCGTGATGTAATTTCTATTCCCAAAGGTCGAGATACCTTTGTCAGCACTCAGAGTTATGTCGCTCAAATGAAAATAGATAAAGAGAAAAGCGTCATCATTGTGACTGATCCATATCACTGCTTGCGAGCGATGACGATTGCGCGAGATCTTGGCGCAACAAGCTATTGCTCTCCCGTTCAAACAGGTAACAATTCCTTGCAACATTTAAATCTTCACTATTTACTTCGCGAAACTGGTGCATATCTGGCATATGTAACTCTTGGTCGACGAGGAATCCACGTGAGCGACCACTTAGGTCGTGAGTAGAGCTTTGAGTAAGGTTGCAACTGTGAGTGCTTATAGCGATAGCGATGTTGAGAGATTTGTATCCGAACCTGCCAAACGTGTCGGTCGTACAGAATTTATGCGAGATCGCGCACGCGTTATTCACTCAGCAGCGCTACGACGCTTAGGTGCAAAAACTCAAGTTGCAGTTCCTTGGGAAAATGATTTTCAACGCACTCGACTTGCTCACTCATTAGAAGTTGCACAAATTGGCAGAGAGTTAGGAGATTCTCTCGGTGCTGATCCAGATTTACTGGATACTGCTTGCTTGGCTCACGATTTGGGTCATCCACCCTTTGGTCACAATGGTGAGACCGCTCTGGCTCTCATCGCTGCTGATTGCGGAGGATTCGAAGGCAATGCTCAAAGTTTCGCTTACTTACTCGATTAGAAGCAAAGACCTACGACACTACTCATTCAAGCAAAGGTCGATCCATCGGACTCAACTTAACTCGAGCCTCCCTTGATGCAGTATCAAAATATCCGTGGCCATATGAAAAATCTGAGCGCAAATATGGAGTGTATTCAGAAGATCTAGAAATTTTTAAGTGGATGCGTCAAGGAGCACCAGTTGAGCGTCGCTGCATTGAAGCTCAAATTATGGATTGGTCAGATGATGTCTCCTACTCTGTCCACGATCTTGAAGATGCGATCGTCGCCCATCAAGTAGATATGAGTCGATTCAAATCAGATCTCTCGCATCTTCACAGAGTGATGGCCGATGACTACGGAATGATCGCAACAGAAGTTGAGACAAGTGAGGCAATGGATAGATTGCAATCGCTCTCGTGCTGGCCAACTGGTTTTGATGGAACTCATCAAGGACTCGCAAAAATAAAAGACCTCACAAGTCAATTGATTGGTCGATTCGTTCTCAATACCGAAATCGAAACCCGACTTGTTCACGGTAAGCAACCTTTGGCTCGCTATTGGGCAAATCTAGAAGTGCCACGAGAGTTACGGGTTGAAGTCGCGCTATTAAAATCAATTGCTGGCTATTACTTAATTGGTGCACCAATCGCTCAAGAACGTTATTCAAAGCAGCGAGTGGTGATCTCCGAACTCGTTGAAATGATTTTTGAGAACGCACCCAATTCACTCGACTCAATCTTTTTGGCTGATTGGCTAGACGCCGAAAGTGATCAGCAAAAGCTTCGGGTGGTCATTGATCAAGTAGCTAGCCTTACCGACCCTGGTGCTTACACTCTTCATTCACGTCTTCGCGCGGAGATAGAATCCTAAGTATGAGCGGGCGAATTAAAGATGAGGATGTTGCCTACATCCGAGAACGCGCGCCGATCGATGAAATAGTGGGCGATTACGTCCAACTGAAAAACGCTGGCGGAGGGTCAGAAAAAGGGACTTTGTCCATTTCATGATGAAAAATCTCCCTCTTTTCATGTGACACCGAGTAAGGGTTATTTTCATTGTTTCGGGTGCCAAGCAGGTGGGGATGTCATTGCATTTTTGATGAAGATAGATCACCTGACATTTACTGAAACTGTCGAACGACTTGCCGAGCGTATTGGATACGAACTTCACTACGAGGATTCACCGTCTGGAAAATCAACACCACCTGGACAGCGATCACGTTTGATTTTGGCCAATGCCACTGCGGCCAAGTTTTATCAAACTCAATTGCATGAATCATCACAAGCTCAAATTGGGCGAGACTTAATGACAAAGCGCGGATTTGATAAAGCTGCATGTATTCAATTTGAAGTTGGCTACGCGCCAGATGAATGGGATGGACTCACCAAATATCTTCGTGCTGCCGGATTCACCTTTGATGAATTGGAAGTGGCGGGCTTATCAAAAATGGGTCAACGTGGACCCATTGATCGATTTAGGAATCGACTCATCTGGCCAATTCGAGATATCTCTGGTGATGTCGTTGGATTGGTGCGCGAAAGTTAACTCCAGATAGCGTTGATGATGGCCCGAAATATCTCAACACACCAGAGACTCCCATTTATAAGAAGAGTCAAGTTCTCTACGGACTAGATGTTTCGAAGAAAGAGATAGCAAGAGAAACGACAAGCAGTAATTGTTGAGGGATATACCGATGTCATGGCCGCCCACCTTGCTGGAATTCCAACAGCTGTTGCAACCTGCGGTACTGCTTTTGGCAGCGATCACATTCGTATTTTGCGTCGACTATTGATGGATGATGATGCATTTCGTGGTGAAGTCATTTTCACATTTGATGGAGATGCAGCAGGACAGAAAGCAGCGCTGCGCGCATTTGGTGACGATCAGAAATTTGTTACTCAAACTTTTGTTGCCGTTGAGCCAGATGGTCTAGATCCTTGCGAATTGCGTCAACAAAAAGGTGACCTTGCTCTGCGCGATCTCATTGCGCAGAGAGTTCCGCTCTTTGAATTTGCCATTCGTACTGAACTTAAACAACATGATTTAAAAACGGCCGAAGGCAGAATTATGCACTTAACGCTGCGGCCCCAATCGTCGGTCAAATTCGCGATCGCTCTTTACGGCCTGAGTATGTGCGTTTACTTGCCGGATGGCTCGGAGTTGAAGTTGAAATTGTCTCTGCTGCCGTCGGTCGAGCGCCACAAGCCAGCGCCACTAAAGAAAGTGCACCACTTATTGAAAGCGATGAGAGTTGGCGTCCAAATCCCGCAGAGCCGCGCCTTGCTCTTGAGCGAGAAGTTCTCAAAGCACAATTGCAAATGCCAGAACTCGTTAAGGGATGGAAAGAGCTAGAAGCCGATGCCTTTACCCACCCTGCTTATCGTCAGCTCCGATACGAGATTGATCACTATCCGCAGAGAACTCTTCGCCTCGAAGATGTTGCAGATCCACGAATGAAATCTCTTCTAGCTGAACTCTCCGTCGAGCCGATTCGCACCGATGGCGAGATTTCACAGCGATATGTAGAGAGTATTGTCGCCAGACATCGCGAAGTCTCGATGAGTCGGGCTATTGCCGAACTCAAATCCACCCTTCAACGACTCAACCCTCTTACCCAAGAAGATCAGTACACATCAATGTTTGGCGAACTCGTTGCGCTAGAAACAGCGCGACGATCTATGCATGATTTGGCGCTGGGGGAGTAGGAAAGTAGTGGATTTAGAGGCTTCTACGACCTTGCGCTAGAGTTGCGCCGCTGTAAACCTGTTCGACAAGTACAAAAAGCAGTAATTCGTGTAGTCCCTGATAGCTCAATTGGCAGAGCAGCCGGCTGTTAACCGGCAGGTTCTTGGTTCGAGTCCAAGTCAGGGGAGCGTTTTATTTCAATTACCCCTTACCCTTATTTCGTGACTTTTCTCCGATCGCATTTGCGTGCGACCACTTCTTCTTGGCGAAATCAATCTCCCTCGATTCGATTGATTCGCCTTTGGCTGGGAGTCACATGGATTTATGGCGGCTGGGATAAGGCAACCGATCCACATTTCCTCACGGCGACTGGTTCGACTTCCATCAAGAAGCAGTTGACGGGATATTCCGAAGCATCTCCGATCGGTTTCATTTTCCGTCACATGATTGAGCGATCAACGGCTGTCGGAATTATCGTGATGATCAGCGAATTCGCCATTGGAATCGCGACGTTACTTTGGATAGCGCCAACTTTCATCGCCTTTATTGGTTCACAATGTCGATAGGTCTTTGGCTCGCTGTCACCTGGCATGTGCATCCATATTTTCTGGGAAGTGACACGGCTTATGCGATTCTCTGGCTCTCTTACTTCCTAGCCCTGGTTGGTAAACGAAAAAAAGTGGATATTTCACTCGATAGGCGCGGAGCAATGCGTTTGGCCTTTGTCGGAGTTGCAGCAGTTGCTGCCTCTGGAGTGGGGAAACTCCTTCAGAAGAAACTCCCACCTACTAGTAGCGCAAGTGGAAGAAAAATCGTTGCCTCAAGCGAACTACTCGTTGGGCAGACTCATGAGTTCACTGCAACTGCCGGTGAGCCTGCCATTCTCTTTCGGACGGCAAACGGAGTCTTCGCTTTATTCAGAGATTTGTACGCATGAAGGGTGCCTGTCTCCTTCTCTCCATCAGAAAAGGCGCTCGTCTGCCCTTGCCATGGCGCTACTTATGACCCTTATAACGATGCCAAAGTTCTTGCTGGTCCAACGCCGTTCCCACTTTCCAAGATCTCGGTCGCGGAGCAGGATGGCTGGATCGTTCAACTCTAAGAAAAATGCTCAGCCAATAGCCAGTCCGATCCAATAGATGGTGATTATTTTACTAAGCATTGAAAAGACCATTGGGTAATTGAGAGGTCGGTATTGGGATGTCAGGATTTATTTCGCAGGGCTTTGCAAGAGTTCAGAAATCAACTTCTTTGAAAATCGGCGCCGGGTTTCTCCTTGGCGCCTCAGTAATTGGTGGAGTTGCCACGGCGGTATCTCCTGCTACTTTCATCAACGTTGGTGTGCGTCGATAATAAAACTCAGGCGATGTACCTATCAGCTTCGGGCACGTGTACTTCGACGCAAACGCTCTTAAACCTTGGTTCTACCAATGGAATGAATGTTAAAAAACGTTGCTGCCGCTGTTACATCAAGTGTTGTTGTCAGTCAAAGTAACCACGAATTCAGGTGGAGATACAGGATCGGTTCGATTATTCGAACAAACGCCACGTCAAGCTACATTCTTACAAACAATCACGTCGTTGAAGATGGAGCCACTGGCGGAACAATTTTCAGTGGAATTCAGCAATGGGGACACTACTCCAGCAACAATTGTTGGACGAGATTCTGTCTATGACCTAGCTGTATTGAAAATACAAAAGGGAAATCTTTCAGTTATTCCGTTTGGCGATTCATCAAAATTGAGTATCGGTTGATCCAGTTATTGCTATTGGTTCTCCTCTTGGCTTAGCAAGCACTGTTACAGCGGAATAGTTTCAGCTCTCAATCGTCCCGTCCACAACGGGTGATGTCGGTACTGAGGCATACATCGATGCTATTCAAACTGATGCTGCAATCAATCCAGGTAACCTCCTGGTGGGGCATTAGTGAATGCAAATGGAGAAATGGTCGGAGTGAACTCTGCGATCGCGACTCTTACCTCCGGAGGTCATCTGGAAGTATCGGACTTGGATTTTCGATTCCAATTAATGAAGCAAAGCGCATTGCAAATGAATTGGATCGACAATGGAAAATCAACTCGACCAGTCATGGGCGTTTACTTCGATGCAAATTACACAGGTGTCGGAGCAAGAATCTCACAGCTCAGTCCTGGTGAAGGCGCTGAGACTGCTGGTATTCCAGTGAATTCAGTAATCCGTTCCATTGATGGAATGCGAATCACTGATCAAGTCTCTGCAATCGTGCGAATTCGTTCCTATGCACCAGGTTCTGTGATTTCAGTTGGCGTTGATCTACCTACTGGCAGTCAGCAGACTTTCAAAGTCACTCTGGGATCGGCAGACACTGTCAATCCGTAAACAACATGTAAATAATGTTACGAAGGTCGTTTTCTAATCGAGCGATCGATCGATCAGGATAGGCTCAGATATGGCGTTATTTAGACTCCAAGTCTCCCTTCCTGATCGACCGGGTTCTCTCGGCGCAGTGGCCTCTGCCATTGGTTTTGCTGGTGGCGATATTCGCGGACTCGTTGTGATGAAGAGTGAAGATGGTCGAGGCTATGACGACATCACCGTTGCAATTCCGGAAATGATCCAAAGTGATTTGTTGGGCATCTTAAAAGATATCGGTGGAGTAGAAGTCCTAAGCGTTATTCCTATTCAATAGAGTCTCATAAAGCTGCGGCGCTATCCGCAATCATCTCTTTTAAATTTCGCGTTGGCTTCCACTTGAGAAATTCTTCCGCTAAAGAGATATCAGCAATGAGTTGTGCAGGATCACCTGGTCGTCGATCCGAAACAATTGACGGAATCTCTCGTTCTTGAACGCTGGATGCAGTATCAATAATCTCTCTGACCGAATATCCACGACCACTTCCAAGATTTATTGCTCTATGAGATTTGGCTGCAAAGAATTAAGGGCCAGAAGATAGGGCTTCAACGAGGTCGACCACATGAACATAATCCCTGACACAGGTGCCATCGCTGGTCTCCCAATCATCGCCGTAGATTGAAATGGGGTTGTCTTTGGCGCTATTCAAAACATTTGGGATGAGATGGGTCTCGGGGGAGTGTCGCTCGCCAAGCATATGTCATGCACTTTCATAGCCCCTGCGACATTGAAATAGCGCAGCGAAATTGCGCCTAACTCTGAATCTTGATCTCGGCCTCAATGAGTTTTTCGATAGCCAATTTCGTTGCGCCATAGGGATTTGTGGGATGCGTGGCAGCACTTTCTGCAATGGGAATTGATTTGACTTCACCATAAACGGCGGCCGATGAAGAGAAAACAAGTTTTTCGACTTTGACCCTGCGCATCCCGTCCAGCAAATTTTTAGCGCCATCTACATTTACCTGCCAATAGCGATCAGGGTATTTCATGGAATCAGCAACTATCGAAAGTCCAGCAAAGTGCAGGACCGCCTGACAATCGATGAGTCCTTGCGCAATATCGTCATGATTGAGAATTGATCCTTCAATAAATCTGACAGATTCCGAAACACTCTCGCGATGTCCAGTACTGCAATCATCTAGGACAGTGACATCGAAACCTCTTTTAAGCAGAATTGAAGTTGCAACCCTTCCAATGTATCCGGCGCCACAGTGACTAAAATTCTCATCTATCAAAAGTTTTCGCTACAGCGTTCTTTCCAATGTCGATAACCCGTTTCTCGCGATTCGATAGTTGATCGTGGTTTCCAAACTTTTGAAACTTCCAAAGTTTTCTGATTTTCTTCTTGATCTTTCCAAATCCAACCGCGAGTCCTGCTGCATAGGCCGCGCCGAGCGAGCGTGGTCTCAGTGATTACTGGTTGCGAGATATCAAGGTGAGAAATCGGATTGCATCTGCATGCAGAGTTCGTTATTCGTGATTCCACCATCTACATGCATTTCTTTAAGTGGAGATCCCAGATCTGCAACTCATTGCATCCAAGATGTCGCGCGTTTGATAGCAAATCGCTTCAAGTGCAGCGCGCGCAATATGTGCTTTGGTTGAAGGCGCGAGTCAATCCGACAATCACTCCACGGTGCCTCACTTATCCAATATGGGAGCGAATAACCCTGAAAATTGCTGGAACAAAATAAACGCCATCCGTATCGGGCACAGATGCGGCAAGTGCTTCAACTTCTGCAGCGCTGGAAATAATTCCGAGTTGATCTCGCAACCACTGATCGCAGATCCTGTGACAGCAACTGAACCTTCAAGTGCGTAGTGGGCTGGAGCATCGCCAATTTAAAGAGAACAGTAGTGAGCAATCCGTGAGATGAGCGCACAGCGTTGGTTCCTGTATTGACGAGTGCGAAATTGCCCGTCCCATAAGTTGTCTTTGATTCACCCGCATCGAAACAAACTTGTCCAACCATTGCTGCTTGTTGATCGCCCAATATTCCTGCGATTTTTACTTCACTTCCGAAAGGTCCACTGGCAAGTGTTGTCGCATAAATTTCTGATGAGGAGACAATTTTTGGCATATTTTTCTTGGAATCGAAAATATTTCCAGCAATTCATCGTCCCAATCCAGCGTTTCAAGGTTCATCAACATCGTGCGACTCGCGTTAGTGACATCGGTGAGATGCACTCCACCAGTGAGATTCCACAGCAACCAAGAACCTATTTGTTCCAACGAGCACATCATTTACTGGAGAATGTGTTTCAAGGAGCCATTGAATCTTGCTTGCAGAAAAATATGGCGCGATCGCCAATCCAGTGAGTTCGGTAATTCGTTCTCGCTCTTCGGTTGACAGTCGACCAAAAGAATCTGCGGTTCGAGTGTCTTGCCAAACAATTGCCTTCGATAGAGGTACTCCCGTTTTCGCATCCCACATCACGATGGTTTCCCTCTGGTTGGTGATCCCAATGGCGGCCAAATCAGAACCTTCGATTCTTGCCTCTTTTAGCGCTTGCTTTATGGCCTTTTGGGAGTTCTGCCAGATTTCTTTGCATCATGTTCAACCCATCCAGATTGAGGAAGGATCTGTTGATGTTCGAGTGGTGGCGTCCGACAACTTCTCCATCGTGGTTAAAAATCATGAAGCGAGTGCTACTCGTTCCCTGATCCAAACTTCCGATGAAAGGCATTAACGACTCCAATTCACGTGTGCACTAGACTCAACTCTACTAGCGACCTCATAAGAGAAATGAAGAGCGAAGAAGGTGCATCATGTTTGACTCCGCGTCTAGATCCACAACAAAGACGCAACGCTCCTGAGCGCACTTTCAACTGAAAAATTTGATGTACTTGTTATTGGCGGCGGCGTTACTGGAGTAGGCGCAGCTCTCGATGCGGTTTCTCGTGGGCTACGAGTTTGCCCTTGCGAGTCTCAAGATCTTGCCTCTGGCACATCAAGTAGATCAAGCAAATTAATCCACGGCGGACTTCGCTATCTCGAGCAATACGATTTTCGTTTGGTTCGTGAAGCGCTTCAAGAACGCGAAGCAATGGTTACCTCTTGGCACCACATTTGGTTAAGCCTGTTGCTTTTCTCTATCCCCTCCACGAAAAATGAAAGATCGAACATATGTTGGTGCTGGTCTTGCGCTTTATGATGTTTTGCGAGGATTCCAACGAGCACTTCCATGGCATAAGCATTTAAGCCAAAAGAGCGTTGAAGAAGTTGCTCCTTCAATTCGACCAGATATTGTCCACAGGAGCAATTAAATATTTTGATGCTCAGTCGATGATGCCCGCCACACGATGATGATTGCAAGAACTGCGGCCAGACATGGTGCAGTTATTGCAACTGCGTGGCAGTTGAATCTCTTCTCCGAGATGGAAAGAAAATTACTGGGGCCATGCTAGAGATGTTGAAACTGGAAAAGAAATTGAAATCAGTGCAGGTGTCACAGTTATGTGCGCTGGTGTTTGGAGCGATGCAACTCCATGAGAAATTCGGATTGAAAGCAGGATATGAAGTTCGCATGAGCAAAGGTGCTCATATTGTTCTTCCCGGCTCTGCTATCAAATCTGATGTTGGCATCATTCTTAAGACTCCAGTCTCTGTACTTTTTGTTATTCCATGGACTGACAAATGGATCGTGGGCACAACAGATACCGGAATACCTCGGAGATCGCAAGGAACCTCTCGCCACTCGAGACGATATTGATTACATTTGGAACAAGCCAATCGAATTCTTGAACCAAAGGTCCGATATGAAGACATCATCGGTGTTTATGCTGGACTTCGACCACTGGTTTCTCGCAAAGCTGGCGCTCAAACAACGAAGTTATCGCGCGAACATACAGTTGATAGACCAGCACCTGGTTTTGTAAGTGTTGCCGGTGGCAAATACACGACCTATCG
Source organism: Actinomycetota bacterium (assembly GCA_037200085.1). Taxonomy (GTDB): domain Bacteria; phylum Actinomycetota; class Actinomycetes; order Nanopelagicales; family Nanopelagicaceae; genus QYPT01. Next base: position 108,496 of record JBBCHT010000004.1, on the reverse strand, counting down.
AATCATGCTAAAGATGTCATCGACTTGGCGGTTATCGAATTGAGAGAACTCGTTGAAGAATCTCTCACACAGAAGCTACCTATTGTTGGTGCAGATGGCTATGCCGCGCTGGTTCAGCAAGTTCCAACCATTGCGCGGGAATCAGGGTTGAGTCCAGAATCTGTTACACACTTACTCAACCGTTATGGCTCACTCATTAGTGACATCCTTGATGCGATTGCAAAGGATTCATCACTCGGTGAAAAACTTTCGTCAAATTGCCTTATTTACGTGCAGAAATTCCGCTATGCAGCAAGCCATGAAGGTGCACGTTCTATTGAAGAAGTTGTTGCCGTCGGACAAGAATCTCATTTGAAGCACATGAGAATGGTCTGAACTACTGAATGAAATTGGAAAAATCATCGCCCCTGTTCTTGATTGGGGAAAAAATGAGATTCGGGATTCAGTAAATAAATATCGAACAGTTCTAGAACGCGAACATGAATCTGCTCGACATCTGCTCAAACCACGGATCGATGTGAGAGATGAAAGCGAAGCCAAAGCGATTTAATTAATTGCGGATCTGATTTTTGCAAGCATCTACTGCAACACTCTTAGTAGGCGAAGGTTTGACCGTTGGAGTTGGCTTCGGAGTAACTGTTTCGATGGTGTTGGAGTCGGCGTTGGAGTAATAGTCGGTATTGTCGAATCCGTCGGCGTTGGGGTAGGTGTTGCGGTAGCAGAAGGAAGAATCTCAAAACTCACTGGCGCTGAACTCGATGCGTGAGTTCCAGAGATATCGGTAAAGACAATCTTTCCTAACCATTTTCCTACTTGCAGTCCAGGAATCGACAAGGTCCAGCTTCCACTGGAAGCGCGAGTTGCAGTTTGTATCGGCGTTGCCTAGAAGCGGATTGATGGGATCAGCAACAAATTTCACAGTGCCAGTGACAACAGGAGATCTCCTGTTGGTCGCTTCACATTTACTTAATGACCACAGGTTTATCTATCGTGCTTACTTTGATCGATGCAATCTGCATTTTCACTCGGCTCTTGAACTGGCATGAGATCTTGAGAATCGGGGATCCATGTACCTTGCATCAATTCAAGAAATGCATCTCGGTGTTCCTCTAAATACATTTAAATCCACTCGCGTTCCCGGCACTCCGTATTTTTTTGCAATTCCGCAAGAGGTGTACTGCCATATTGTCCAAAGTGATGAGCAATTGGCAGCTGTCCACGAGTGGACGAAACATCCGCAGTTTTTTGTCCAGGTTGAGCGAGTGGATCATTTGGGTTTGAGTGAATAGTGCGCAATCCAAAGTGGGTACTGACGCAAGTCCTCACTTCGTGCCATCGCATTTTCTAGAAATTGCGAATACGAATAAAGAAATGGTGCGCGACCTGTTTTCGCTCCAACATCTGTGAGCCACGTGTTTGGGCCCAAAGCGTGATGAGGTCTCGGTTGAGATATTTTGCGCAATTTCCATTCGTTGCCACTCGCACACAGTTGTTCTCAAGGTCGAGGGCATATGAAAGATCCCTTGACGTATATCCACCGAATCGCGCTAAACGCCAGATTGCTTCTGGGCTTGTGCTTGTGCATCGGCAATGACAACGCTCTCACTGGTCGTATCGGGCAGAGTCGCGTAGTAGTAAAAACCGGTGTAAATCCCTGCTGCTTGAGCAGCATCACGATCCATGAGTAAATACTTCAAAGCCATTGCATCATTTACATCTTTTGTATCTGATGCTTTTATCATCACAAAACGAATACCTGCTGTATACATTTTGGTGAAATCAATCGGAGCATCTTTGGGATGTTGCCAACGACTTATATCCATTCCAGCAATTCGACCACCTGGACCACTTTCTGCAATCAACGTGCTGGGTCGTAATTGATCATTTCGGGTGTTCGTTTTATTTTGATTGCAGCCGCAGGTGAATAGAGCTTGGAATTCAAGATTGTTGCATTGGCTCTATATCGAGCACTGCCAATCGGTGCAGTCGCAGTAACTTCGATTTTCCATGTGCCAATCGAGTTAGTCACTGCTGATAGTGAAGTTGGTTGCCACTTCTTATCCAGTTCAACTTCAATATTTATTCTCTGCTTAGCGCGACTTGGTTTGACTTGACCATACAAGTAACAAGTGGATCACCACACTCGGCGTCTGTTTGATTGCAAAGGTAAGAGAGTAATTTGCCGCGTTCGCGTTTGAAAAGCCAACGCCTGCGATTCCAACTGCGCCGACAATGAGAATGGGAGAATCTCGTAAGTTTCATTAGGTCAATATTTCCGCATCTATTCCACAGACTGTACGAATTGCGTCTTGCAATTCATTTAGGTATTTGGCTCGTTTATCGTTGTACTCAATTCCATATCCCAATTTGTCGCTATCGGAAAAGTCTAGGGTGAGTTTATTTCCATCCCAATTCGCCAAGCGTGCATCAAAGTAAACGAGCCAAGCCGTTCGATTATTCTTCTCAAGTTGATTGAGAACTTCACTCCATTTCGAGCGAATATCGGCGAGATCCATGAGGGCGACGATACCTGAGAGAAGTTTAAGACGATCCCACCCAGCGATTGAATTCGTCGTCATCAAAACTCTCAGGTTTTTCTTTCGATTGGGAACAATGCCCATGTTCAGCGCAATTCTCGCCACAATTTGTTCCACAGATTTCTCACTGACAAATCGCGTTTTTGCAATTTCACCATTGCTCATACCTTCGGCAAGGAGACGCAAGTGTCGACTTGGATATCTGTGAGGTGTTCGACATTTCCATAAAGGCATTTTCGTGCAATCGCGGAAATCTATTGATCCAAGAAATTCGTTCATTTTCAATGCGCGCAGGTACTGAATTGGGAACTGCATCACAGAGAATATCGACATCTCCAGCACTTCTCTTGAGAACCATGATTGCCGAAGTAGAAATCTCCGCTTCGTCAATGCCAAGAAGTCGCATATCTGGACATGATGTTGTGTGGACGACTCCGAGGAGCGGTGAGAGTTGCGCATTTTCATAGCAAGTAGACGCCTGTATAAGAATTGAATCGAACGTCAACAACAACCACGTCCGGACGAAGAGTGCGAAGAGACTCTCCGCAGCGACAAGAGTGCGTGCTGTGCCGACGATATTAATTCCTCTAAGGCTCAGGACTTCTCCCAGAGTGATGAGTTCGAAAGCATCATCATTGCATTGATAAGGAGTACGCGTTCATTCATCGTGCTTGCGAGCCTAGAGTCGAATTCTCCCTAATTCTCACTTTCTTCAATTCATTGTCTGGTCGCTTTTATTCAGAGTTCCCGACCAGTGAAGCCACGATTTCGGGGATGGAGTCGATGATGTCTGTTGGCGAAATTGGTCCACCATTGCTGGCGACTCGCGCAGCTTCTGCGTGAATATACGCACCAGTTGCTGCGATCTCACTCAATCGCTCGGGTTGGACAAGTAGTAAAGACGAATTCGTTGCTAACAAGGCACCGATGATTCCTGCAAGAACATCACCTGAGCCAGCAGTTGCGAGCCATGACGTTGATTGCGGAAGTACAAAACATTTTTCGGATGAAGCGATAACGGTATGACTTCCCTTAAGCAAAACGACACAAGTAAATATTTCCGAAGCTCGTATCGCCCATTTCTTTGGATCGCTTTCAATTTCTGCAGGCGAAACCTGAATATTCTGAGTCGAGAGCGCGCGACTCAATTCGCGAAAGTGCGGAGTAATGATTCTTGGAAAAGTTGAAGATGTAAGTTCCGATAGGGCACCGGCATCAATCAAGGTTGGAACACCTTCAAGGAGCGCGCGATTGATATCTCGTTTTCGCCATCTACCTGTTCTGGACAAATCAATTCCTGGACCAACTACCCAAGATTGAACTTTTCCATTTTGTACGACAACTTCTGGTGCGGCTTGAAGCAAAATATTTTTTACAGTGCGAGGTCCCGAATAACGCACCATGCCAATTCCAGTGTGCAGCGCAGCTTTACATACTAAAAGTGCAGCACCTGGATATTGTCGCGAACCTGCAATAACACCAAGGACACCTCTTGAATATTTATCATCACTTTGTCTCGGAAGATGGACATAACTACGGCAATCCGATGCGCTCCACGCATGCCACGTTGGAGTATTGCCACCGGATTGGTTCATCGCACACCCATCAATTTTGCCCATTTTGAGTATATTTACGACATTGTAAGCACAACCGTCAGCAGTGAACCCAACCGAGGAGCGCTAGTTTGAGCAAAGTACTGGCTGTAATCGATTCCGCCGTCTCGCATGAGCATTTAGTCCAAACCGATGGCAGTACCTATTGGACCATTCCTGGCTTAACGACGTTGAGCGATGCGATGAGCATTAGAAGTGCAGAACTTCAAACGATATTGGCATCTAGCGGTGGCGAAGAAATTAGTGGCGAATTAGGTGCACCTGTCGCGGATGACATCGAGGTCTGGGGAGCTGGCGTTACATATTTGCGCTCGCGAGATGCTCGAAAAGAAGAGAGCGGCGTGCCTGATGTCTATCAAAGAGTTTATGAAGCCGATCGCCCCGAACTATTTCTAAAATCAACTGCAAGTCGCACAATCGGCACAGGTGAAAATATTGGTATTCGCGAAGATTGTGCTGCATCAGTGCCAGAGCCAGAAGTTGCGATCATCATTAATCGCTTTCAAGAAGTTATTGGTTTAACCATTTGCAACGATGTCACCTCAAGGACAATCGAAGGTGAAAATCCACTCTATTTATCGCAAGCAAAGATCTACATCGGCTCAACATCCCTTGGTCCAATCGTCAAACCTTTCTGGCAGATTGAGGATTACAAAAAAGTTGGTATTGCAGCGAAGATCACTCGAGGCGACAAGGTTGTCTGGGAAGCTCAAACATCACTCGCCTCTCTTCACCGCACCTTTGACGATCTGATTTCCTATCTATTTAGATGCCAAGTTTTTCCATACGGTGCGATTCTTTCCACTGGTACGGGAATTGTTCCGCCGCTCGACATTTTCCTTGAAGAAGGAGATGTAGTTTCAATCACCGTAGATCAGATCGGAACTCTCACCAATGGAGTCTCCGTCATCGCACTCGATAGTCACCGAAAGGCGTTAAATATTTAATGAGCCATGTTGTCTGGACCCAGTGGAGTGATATCGCAGTACCAGCAGGAATGAAAAAACTTTCACCAGAGAGCGCACCTCTCGATGAGGCGGATCTTTCGGAGATTACTTTCTATGTCCCGTCGTACATGGGGGGCAAGAAAGCTTTGGAATACACCTCCAAAATGACCTCTCTCTCTGTTTTGCAACTTCCCAATGCGGGCTATGACGATGCCATTGCATTTGTTCGACCGGGGATGACGCTCTGCAATGGGCGCGGAATTCATGACGCATCCACCGCTGAGTTGGCAGTTGGGTTGACGATCGCATCGTTGCGCGGAATTCCCGAGTTCGTTCGCGCTCAAGAAATCGGGGAGTGGCAGCATGCCCGATACCGATCTCTTAATGATCGAAAGATAGGAATCGTAGGATTTGGCTCAATTGGTCAGACCATTGCTAAAAATCTCTCCGGCTTTGATGTTGAAGTAATTGGTTTTTCTCAATCTGGTCGCGATGGCTCAGTAAAAATGGAGGAGTTCGACACCATTTTGCCGACCCTTGATGTCGTCATTCTGATCTTGCCGTTGACGGAGAAATCTCATCATCTCTTTGATGCTCGACGACTTGCACTACTCAAAGATGGCGCACTCCTTGTCAATGTTGCGCGTGGAGCAATCGTGGACACCGATGCCCTCATTGTTGAATTAAATTCTGGACGTATTTCGGCAGCCGTTGATGTCACTGATCCAGAGCCACTGCCAGCTGGACATCCGCTATGGAAAGCCCCCGGACTTCTTATCTCTCCACACGTTGGCGGAAATTCCAGCGCCTTCGAACCACGCGCTCGCAAACTCGTGGAAAAACAATTGGCGCGATTGGCTGCAGGTACTGAACTCGACAACATCATTATTCACGGATAACCACTAACCAAAAATCAATCAGACGGGGACGCAGATTATGAGTGAAGATCCAGGAAAAGGCACACGCCGTAGTTCTGAGTGGTTTGCCGCGGAAGGCAAGCATGGCTTCATCCATCGCTCATGGATGCGTAATCAAGGATTCGCACCGGATCTCTTTGATGGTCGTCCAGTAATCGGAATCGGTTCTACGTGGTCGGAGTTCACTCCTTGCAATGCGCATCTCAATCGAGTAGCCGAATCAATCAAACGCGGAATTTGGGAGGCTGGCGGATTTCCACTCGAATTTCCTGCGATGTCTTTGGGCGAGCCAATCATGCGCCCTACGACAATGCTTTACCGAAATCTTCTAGCCATGGAAGTTGAAGAATCCATTCGCGCTAACCCTATGGATGGCGTAATTCTCTTGGCAGGCTGCGATAAAACGACACCTGGAATGCTTATGGGAGCGGCAAGTGTCGGTATTCCAACCTTGATGATGACCGGCGGACCAATGCTCAACGGCAAATTCCAGGGTAAAGATATTGGCTCCGGCACTGATGTATGGAAATTTACCGATGCCGTCCGCGCAGGCACTATGACTTTGGAAGAGTTCGAAGAGGCAGAGTCATGTATGTCTCGAAGCGCAGGTCACTGCATGACTATGGGTACTGCATCGACAATGGCTTCAGTTACTGAAGCGCTCGGCATGCAACTTCCCGGAAGTGCCGCAATTCCCGCCGTTGATTCTCGTCGCTATGCGCTTGCTCAAATTGCTGGTCGCAGAATTGTGGCAATGGTGAAAGAGGAATTGACGATTGGCAAGATTCTCACGCGCGCCGCATTTGAAAATGCGATCAGAGTCAATGCTGCCGTCGGTGGTTCAACAAATGCAGTGGTCCACTTACTCGCTCTCGCTGGCCGAATTGGTGTTCCACTAGAACTCGCAGATTTCGATTCACTTGCCCGAGATATTCCAGTCGTTGTGAATCTCATGCCTTCTGGAAAATATCTCATGGAAGATTTCTTCTACGCAGGCGGAATCCCAGTTGTAATGTCTGAATTGGGCGATCTGATTCATCGCGACCATGTCACAGTGACAGGAAAAACGGTTGCAGAAAATATTGAGAAAGCTAAGAACTGGAACGAAGAAGTTATTACGCCAGTTGACAATCCATTTCAAGGCGCCGGCGCTGGAACAGTTGTTCTCACCGGCACGCTTGCTCCAGATGGCGCCGTACTAAAAATTTCTGCAGCCTCTCCTCACTTACTCAAGCATCGTGGTCGAGCACGCGTCTTTAGTCGCATTGAGGATTACAACATTGCTGCCGAAGATCTAGATGTTGATATCAATGAAGGCGACATCATTGTTCTGCAGAATGCCGGACCAAAGGGTTACCCAGGATTTCCTGAAGTAGGCAACGTTTCTATGCCAAGAAAACTCCTCTTGCAAGGCGTTACCGACATCATCCGCGTATCGGATGCACGTATGAGTGGAACAGCATTTGGCACTGTCATTTTGCATATTGCCCCAGAGGCGGCAGTCGGCGGCCCCCTGGCCTTGGTGCGCGACGGGGATGAAATTGAGCTCGATGTGGAGAATCGACGTCTAGATCTCATGGTTTCACCTGAGGTTCTTGCCCAACGCAAAGCCGAATGGAGCGCGCCGACTGGCGGACCAAAACGTGGCTGGAGCAAGTTATATGTTGACCATGTACTTCAAGCCAATAAAGGTGCAGATTTAGACTTCTTGGTTGGCAGTTCAGGAAGCGATGTTCCGCGTCACTCTCACTAAATGAGTTGAAAGAGGGCAAGTGTGAAAGCAACAGTTTTTGACGAGCGCTTTTGTGGAATCGGTGAAGGACCAACGTCCTCCGGTGCACAAAATGAGCGAATTAGTTGGGTCGATATTTACGGCCGCAAAGTTCACTCACGCAATCTCATAACTGGCGAAACCTCGGAATTTGATACAGCAGAAGATGTTGGATTCGCAATTCCGCGCGCCAATGGGGGACACATTGTTGGCGTGACCTCTGGACCAGTCTTAAGAGATGTTGATGGAACGTTGCATCAATTGCCCAATAGAGAAGATGCCGATGGCTTCGCGGCATCTCGCGATTTGCGTTGGAATGATGCAAAAGTTTCGCCACAAGGTGATCTCTTTCTCGGCACGATGGCGCATGATCATGCAACACATGCTGGCGCTCTCTACCAACTTCGCGGAGATGGAAAACATATCGCCGACTCATGGGTGATGTCTCGATAAGCAACGGTTTGGACTGGAGCGTTGATGGGACCTCAATGTATTACATCGATACTCCACTGAAGAGAGTGGATATTTTTGACGTTGAAGAACGAGATATAAAAAATCGAAGAACCTTTATTGAATTCCCTCCAGAGTTTGGTGGGCCGGATGGAATGTCGGTGGATATGAATGGCAATCTTTGGATTGCCTTCTGGCTCGGCTACTCCATACGTTGCTTCGATGGAATAACCGGCAAAGTAATTGAAGAGATCACTCTTCCCGTTCCGCGAGTGGCGTCCTGCGTTTTTGCAGGACCTAATCTTGATCAGCTCATCATTGCAACTGCCGGTGAAAATACTGATTTAGAAAAATATCCGCAGGCGGGAATGACATTTATTGCCGAACCAGGCGTCCGAGGTCAAAAACCAACCTTTTCGGAGCCTAGATATTACGTAAGAGAAAAGAGAGCGATATGAAAAAGTCTTTCCGACTTACCGCCATTGGAGCAATAACCGCGCTCATTGCTGTGGCACTTCCCTCTCTTGCTTTCGCTACTCCCAACACCATTCACCTCACCGTTCACTACCAACGAGCCGGTGGCGACTACACGGGGTGGAATTTATGGCTATGGAAAAATGTCTCGGCAAGTACTGGCGACGTTGATGTATCTGCAACAGGTGTTCAATTCACGAGCGAAGACGCCTTTGGCAAAGTCGCGAAAATTGATATTACCGATATGGCGAATTTTGAAAACGTAGGAATCATTGTTCGTCTCAATGCATGGCAATCTAAAGATGTTTCTGATGATCGATTCATCACCAATTTTGACGCTGATGGAAATGCGGAGATTTGGTTAATTCAGGGTGACAAAGCAATCTATACCTCACAACCTGCGAGCACTGCAGCGATAAAAACTGCAACGATTGATGGCTTTCGCCAAATTTCAGTGGCGTTGAGTCAGAAACTCAATTTGAGTGGTGCAGGAAATGAAGGCTTTACGGTCTCTGATGGAATCAACGTACTTTCAGTTACGGCGATAAATGGAACAGCGGCTAGTGCCAATGAACTACTTCTTAATTTGGATTCAGATCTCACTTTAGGAAAAACATATTTCGTCACTCTTCCTGGTTACGGCAAAATTGAAACGACTCCAGGAACGATCATGAATTCCGATGGTTTCAATACTCGCTATACATATACAGGTGATGATCTTGGAAATACTTACGCGGCTGATCACACGCAATTTCGAGTTTGGGCACCAACTGCAACATCGGTGAAGTTAGTGACTTATCCAAATTTGATTCCTCCCTTGATGAAGGTTCAACCACACCAATGACTGCCGATGCCAATGGAACATGGATCGCTTCGGTTAAAGGTGATCTCGTTGGAACCATTTACACATATCGCGTGACTGTAGGTGGAGTAGAACGAGAAGCGGTTGATCCTTATGTTCGCGCAACAACGCTCAATGGTGCGCGTGGTGTTGTCGTTAATTTGGCGAGCACTGATCCTAAGAATTGGACGACAAAGAAACCTGCTTTTTCTGGCAAAGGTAGCGATGCACTGATTTACGAATTGCATGTTCGTGATTTATCTATTGATCCATCAGGAAATTTCCCAGCGCACATCGCGGCAAATATTTGGCGCTTACTGATCTCAAGACAACTTCATCAACTGGTGTAATCACGGGTGTTGATGCAATTAAGGATCTCGGCGCGACTCATATTGAGTTACAACCTGTCTTTGATTACGCCTCAGTAGATGAAGCCAATCCAACTTTTAACTGGGGTTATGACCCACAAAATTACAATGTTCCCGAAGGTTCCTATTCATCAACTCCAGCAAATCCAACCAATCGAATTGTCGAGCTCAAAACTGCAGTGCAAGCTTTGCATGATGACAATTTGCGAGTGATGATGGATGTGGTTTACAACCACGTATTCAATCCTTCATCATTTAGCGAAGAGAACATCGTTCCTGGATATTTCTTCCGTACCAACCCCGATGGAACTCTCGCCAATGGCAGTGGAGTCGGCAATGACGTTGCCTCTGAGCGACCCATGGTTCGCAAATTCATAGTTGATTCCGTTAAATATTGGGCAAGCCAGTACCACATTGACGGGTTCCGTTTCGATCTCATGGGATTGATTGACATCACCACGATGCAAGAAATTCGCAAAGCTCTCGACAAAATTGATCCAACTATTCTGATCATTGGTGAAGGTTGGGATATGGGAACTCTTCCTGCCGATCAAAAGCCAATCAACTCAACATTGGATCGCTCAATGGAATCGCGGCTTTCAATGATCAACTACGCGATGGAATTAAAGGATCTGTCTTTGACGCGACGGACACTGGCTATGCAACAGGCAAATTTGCCCAAATAACCAATACTAAAGTCGGCATCATTGGAAATGTTTTCTATAGTCGAGATGTTCTTGGCAAGTGGATTACCAATGACCCAACACAATCAGTGAACTATGTTGAGTCACATGACAATCTGACTCTCTATGACAAATTGACTGCAAGTTTGCCTAAGGCAACACCTGCTCAATTGGAAACACTTGATCGCTTTGCAGCATCCATTGCTCTCTTGGCGCAAGGAACTCCATTTATGCAAGCTGGTCAAGAGTTTTTGCGTTCCAAAAATGGAGATTCCAACAGTTATAAATCAAGTGATGCGGTGAATTCCTTGAAGTGGGATTTGCGCAGCAAAAATGCTTCGACTGTGAAATATTACAAAGGAATCATCGCTCTTCGAAAGGCGCATCCAGCATTTCGTCTCTCAACCACGGCGTTAGTGCAGAAGAATTTGATATTCCTCAAAACCGCCAACAATGTGATCGCCTATTCACTCAATGGCGCTGCCGTAAAAGATTCTTGGAAGTCAATTGTTGTCGTGCACAACCCAAATGCGACAGCGCAAAAGTAACACTCCCAGCAAAAGGGAACTGGAATATCGTGGTTCAAGGAGCTAACGCTGGAGTAAAAACAATCTCTACTTTGAAAGCAGCCACTTCGGTTTCAGTACCTGCCCAATCGACCTTGGTGCTAGATAAAACTAAGGTCAATCTCGTCGCTATTAATTGCCACCGCTAGGGCGGGGGATAGCGTCGGAAGGTGAGTAAAGAGACAAAGAGCGTCGGACCAAATTACCGCAGTTGTTACGGAATTTTCACATTAATTGCCTGAGCGCCGTGATGGGAAAGGGTTATATTGATAGCGACGAAATCGCTTCCCAGCGCGTAGTTCTTACTACACGTGTATTGAGACAGGGGATGCGGAGGTAGCACGATGAGTACAGCGTCAAGTTTCGATAGCGCTCTCAAACGCTACAACAAAGACAATCCACGACTTAAGTGGAATGTCATTCTCGACGCATTCGTCACTCTCTCACTTACCTTGCTGATGATCGTAACTTTCAATTCATTTTTCACACCTGGTGGCGATGCCTTGAGAAGTTCGGGGGCGGTCGCCCTCACTGCAAAAGAACTCGTGCAAGAAATTAAAGATGAGAAAGTAGTTGCTTATTGGTTGGGGCCAATTTCAGGTAGCACCTACACATTGGTGACTACTACTAAAGGTCAAGCAATTATTTCCTACTTGCCTAGCGGTCATGGCATCGACAATGCGAAACAACACAATCTCATTGTCGAAACTCGAGTTGGTCACATTTCAAAAGGTGCGCTTATCTCCACTGACTTTGAATATACGAATCGAGATGACATGACGAGTGCGGGTAATACATTCTCATTTGATACCTCTGTCATGAATTTCATGTCAGTTGGTGTTGGGAAAAATGCGCACCAAGTCATGGTCTACTACCATCAATTCGTTCATATCAATCAATGGAAAATGATGCAGAATCTTTGGTGCGAATTAACTAGAAATCATTCCTAAGGGGCATTGAATTGTGTCCACTTGGATCATTCGCAACACCTAAGAATTGGTGGATTTGAATTCCATTTGTCTCAAATCCAATACGAGATAAGTTCATATAGAGAAGCCAAATTCGCGCTCTATTTATGCCAACCTCAGCAACAGCGTCGTCCCAATTGGCAGTGAGATTTTCACACCATTTGGCAAGTGTTTTCGCGTAGTGCTCTCGCAAATTCTCCGCATGGCGCAATTCAAATCCTGAGTCGATTAAAGCTTGACTAACTCTGCTTGGCGCTGTTAATTCACCATCGGGGAAAATGTAGCGATCGATAAATGCACCAGCCCGCGCTCTCAATTTTGAGTTTGGTCTGGTGATGCAGTGATTGAGAAGACGACCATCATCCTTGATGCGTGATCGAAGTTCGCCGAAATATCCATCGAGTTTTGAATCACCCACGTGTTCGCTCATCCCCACCGAGGAGATAGCGTCAAAGTTCCTATCCGGCACTTCACGGTAATCCTGCAAACGCACTTCGATCATGTCCTCCAGTTTTGCCTGAGCAATCCTGGCGCGTCCGTATTCAACTTGATTGGTACTGAGCGTTACACCGAGAGCTTTCACTCCATATTCCTTTGCAGCATGCAATACGAGAGTTCCCCAACCGCAGCCAATATCTAGAAGACGCATTCCAGGTTTTAAATCTAATTTGCGACAAATTAAGTCAACCTTTTCAATCTGAGCGGCTTCAAGGGATGCGTTATCGGATGTGAAGACTGCACAGGAATACACCATCGTCGGTCCCAAAATTTGCGAGTAGAAAACATTCGAAACGTCATAGTGGTGTTGAATCGCCGTTTTATCTCGAGATAGAGAGTGCAGCAATCTCGGCGATATCGAGGCGGCGCCTCCTCTGGAGGTAACTCTGGTCTAACAATGACACTCGGCCCGACAGCCAAAGCCAACTTCGTTAAAGAGTCGACCGGCGTTGGTCGCTTAATAAAATTTGCTAAAGCAAGAAGTGTTTGGTGCATGTCACCGCGCACATCAAGGTGGTTGGTGATGTAAGCGCGAGCTAACCCCAAGTCACCCGGGTGACTCAAGATGTAACGCAGTGCGTTGGGAGATTTAATTTCCAGAACATTGTCAGCCTGCAAGTTGCCCGCTTCGCTGCCATCAAAGGCAGAAAACTTAATCGGTACATCCTCACCAAATAGTGATGAGATCTTTCCTGCAATCGTCTTTGTATCTGCCATCTCGCCTGTCGCCCCCTTTTTTGAAAAAGGGTAGTCACGCCCCAGCGCTCTGGCTACAAGGAACGCGGATTAATTGCCATCTTTTGCCAATTCTTCTCAACTGCTTCTTGCAACCTCTAGGCATGAGTGGGGCAAGTGGCTAAAGTTATTGACGACCGATTGTGGTCACTCAACGATGAGTGGTTGGAGGTCCAGCATATGAAACGAATCTCTGCACTTGGAGTGGCGTTCGCCTTATTTATTTCGATTGCTACTTTCTCTGCCTCATCAGCCAACGCGGCTGCAACACTTTCTCCCAAATGCGAAGGTGTAAAAGCCCAAATTCTTGCCTACGAAGAGCAAGAAAAACCTCTGGCTACCCAATACGAACCTGTTAATGGAAAGTGGTCGTGGTTCTTTGCCACCGCCCACCCTGAGGAATACATCGCACTTGAAAAGAAAATTGTCGATTTTCAAGTCAAACTCTTCACCTACGACAAAGCTAATCTTGATTGCTTCACTCCAGATCAAAAGGATTATGCCAACGAGAATTTCAAGAAGTGGCGAGAGATCCAGAAAAGCCTCAAGACCACTCCCAATTGGGTAGCTGGCTTCACCTTTGTTGCCATTGTCTGGGATTCAATTTACGACAAGTAATGAAGGGCAAAAAGTAAAGTAATACTTGAGACTTTTGAAGGTTTCGCTTCCGCCATCTGTTCACCAAGAGTTAACAAGCCACAGGAAGAAATAAGAGGGTTAACCCTTGTTGAGGTATTGACCTACTGCTAATTTGAGCCATCGTTTCTGGGCTTCTCGAGAGCCTTGGAACAATTTGGTGGCACTTCCTCCCTCCAAATAATTTCATATTCGAAATCGTCACATTGCAATCAATGGGCGATGAAGGCAATCCACATCTTATTGACGAATAAGAAAGTAGGAGAAGTGCTAAAGAAAAGTTCAAAGGTCGGGAATTCACCGATGCGCGCGTCGACGCGAAGGAAAGTGCGAATAATCAGCATCGCAGGCTCACTATTAGCCTCATCACTCTTCATGATCGGTGGCGCAAGTTCTGCGTCAGCTGACTCTGGTGCATGTATCAACTTCGTAACAAAGACGATGACATTTACCAGCAGTGGTAGTTGCGATGACTTGAAGAAACTATTTCCAAACAACAACTATCGATATTTAGATTTGAGTCCTACCGTCGTTAAAGGCGCTAAGGGCGACAAGGGTGATCCAGGCGAGACAGGTCCTGCCGGCCCTAAGGGTGATGCTGGCCCTGCTGGTCCTAAGGGAGATACCGGTCCTGCCGGAGCCCAAGGTCCTGCCGGTCCTGCTGGCCCACAAGGAATTCAAGGATTTATCGGAGTCACAGGTCCAACTGGTCCTGCTGGCCCAACCGGTCCGCGCGGCCTTGATGGCCCTGCTGGCCCAATCGGTGTAACTGGATCTGCTGGAGCCACTGGTGCTGCAGGCACAACCGGACCAGCAGGAGCTACTGGCCCTGCTGGAGCTACTGGCCCTGCTGGAGCTACTGGCCCTGCTGGACCTACTGGCGCCGCGGGCGCTACTGGTTCTGCTGGAGTCACAGGTGCTTCCGGTCCTGCCGGAGCAACTGGACCTACTGGATTGAGCGGACCTACTGGTGCAACCGGTTCTGCTGGAGCAACAGGAGCTACTGGCCCTGCCGGAGCTAGCGGCGCAACTGGTGCCACTGGACCTACCGGTCTTACTGGACCTACAGGAGCTACCGGTCCTGCCGGAGCTAGCGGCGCAACTGGAGCCACCGGACCTACCGGTCTTACTGGACCTACGGGCGCAACTGGTGCTACCGGTCCTGCCGGCGCAACTGGAGCCACCGGACCAACTGGTCTCACTGGACCTACCGGAGCCACAGGTAGTACTGGAGTTACAGGTGCCACTGGAGCTACTGGCCCAACAGGTCTTACAGGACCTACCGGACCTACCGGCGCAACTGGAGCCACAGGACCTACTGGTGACGACGGTGCTACGGGAGCCACTGGAGCTACAGGTCTTACGGGAGCCACTGGTGCCACCGGAGTTACTGGAGCCACCGGCGCAACTGGTGCTACGGGAGCCACTGGAGTCACCGGACCTACCGGAGTTACTGGAGCCACTGGCGCAACTGGTGCTACGGGAGCCACTGGAGTCACCGGACCTACCGGAGTTACAGGACCTACCGGTCCTACCGGAGCCACGGGTGCTACTGGATCCACCGGCGCAACTGGTGCGACAGGTGCTACTGGAGTCACCGGACCTACGGGTGACGACGGAGCAACCGGACCTACGGGAGCTACTGGCCCAACCGGTGCTACTGGAGCCACAGGACCTACTGGTCTTACTGGTCCAACCGGAGCAACGGGTGCGACAGGCGCAACTGGAGCCACTGGCCCAACCGGACCTACGGGACTCACAGGTCCTACGGGTGACACCGGGGCAACTGGTGCCACCGGAGCCACTGGAGCAACCGGACCTACAGGACTCACTGGTCCTACAGGAGCCACCGGCGCGACAGGTGCAACTGGAGCTACAGGACCTACTGGTCTCACCGGACCTACAGGTGACACTGGAGCAACGGGTGCCACAGGAGCCACAGGAGCCACTGGACCTACAGGACTCACCGGTCCAACTGGTGACACTGGAGCAACGGGTGCTACCGGAGCCACTGGTGCTACCGGAGCCACAGGACCTACTGGTCTTGACGGACCTACCGGCCCAACTGGACCTGACGGACCTACCGGTCCAACAGGCCCAACGGGCGAAGCCGGATAAGTAATAAGTAAATAGAAGTACAAGGCAGAATTGCCGGATCCCTTCGGGGGTTCGGCAATTCTGCTTTTCTTCTACAAAAAATAATCGAGTAGATAGTTAGGCTTACCTCGCTGGTTTACAGTTGACGAATAAGGAGCCTTGAGTTGAGTTCAGAAGCAAAGACATTTGATGGGCAAGTGGTTCTTATATCTGGAGCTGCTCAAGGAATTGGAAGAGCGGCAGCGAAGTTGTTTCAATCTCGCGGTGCTCATGTCATTGCCTTCGATATTGATCGTGAAAAGTTAAATGTTGTGCAGAGTGAACTCGGGCTTAAAGATGATCAGGTTTATGCCCTTGATTTAGGTGATGCCGTTGCAGTTAAAGAGTTAATTGCAAAGGTATATAGCCGGCACGGTCAAATACATGCACTCGTAAATTCGGCAGGAATTGTTGGACCATCCAATACAAAAGTTGAAGATGTGAAATGGGAAGATTACGAACGAACTGTTCGTATCAATCTCTTTGGAGCGATTTGGTTGACTCAAGCGGTGATTGTTGGAATGAAAGAACATGGTTATGGACGAATTGTTCACTTGGCATCTATTGCCGGCAAAGAGGGCAATCCAGGGATGGCTCCTTACAACACGTCAAAATCTGGGTTGATTGGATTCATTAAGGGTGTTGCAAAGGAAGTTGCTCAGCAAGGCATCACAATAAATGCTGTGGCACCTGCTGTTATTCGCACTCCGATGAATGAGAATACGAGTGAAGAGACGTTGAAGTACATGCTTGCCAGAATTCCTATGGGTCGTTTGGGTGAGGCAGAGGAGATTGCAGAGTTGCTCGCATTCATTGCCTCCAAAGAGTGTTCATTCACTACGGGATTCACTTTCGATGCATCAGGCGGCCGTGCCACCTACTAGCAGTGCGCTGTTGGCTGAACTTGAAAAAGCAGTACCTGGCGGGGTTTTTTCTGAGGTTTTTGATCGCTTAGCGATTGGAAATGATGCTTCGCACTTTCTCTTAACTCCCGAAGTAGTTATCCGTCCTGACAAAGCTTCACAAGTGGGTGAGTTATTTCGGATTAGCAACGAACAAAAGATGGGGATGGTTTTTCGCTCTGGTGGTACGAGTCTGAGTGGTCAAGGAATTTCATCTGGCCTATTAATTGATGTTCGTCGAAACTTTAAAGAGATCGAAGTTCTTGATGAAGGTTTGCGTATTCGTGTCCAACCTGGCGTGACGGTGAAGCAAGTAAATCTTGCGCTTGCTCGATATGGAAGAAAGTTAGGACCAGATCCCGCAAGTGAAGTTGCGTGCACTATCGGTGGAGTTGTCGCAAACAATTCAAGCGGAATGTCATGTGGCACTGAATTCAATACTTACGCAACGTTGGATTCAGTCACCTTTGTTTTGCCTAGCGGTACGGTCGTGGATACAAGTAAGAGCGATGCTGATGAGCATTTGCGTTTACGAGAGCCCGAGCTATATGAAGGGTTAGCGAGACTTCGAGAACGAATTCATTCGACCTTTGAATCAGTAGAGAAAATTCGTGAACTGTATTCAATCAAGAACACAATGGGATACTCACTCAATTCATTTCTTGATTACAGCCGACCAATCGATATTTTGGAACATCTCATTGTGGGAAGTGAAGGAACTCTTGCCTTTATTGCTGAAGTAACTTTCCGAACTGTCCCCGCTATTGAATAAGCAAGCGACGGGTCTGCTGATTTTCCCAACGTTAGAAGATGCGACGAATTCATTGACTGCAATCAAAGAATCGGATGCAACTGTCATCGAACTTCTAGATTCTTCATCGATACTCGTTGCCCAACGCGAACATATGGCTGACTCTCTCTTGGCCGATAGAGAATTCGTGGAGCATGCTGCACTCCTTGTTGAATATGAAGCAAATACCGAGAAGAGTTGAAAGTGTTGAGTGATCGCGCAATGAACGTTTTCGCCGATCTTCCTGCACGAGATGCTTCGCTATCTCGTGATCGTGTGATCAGAAATGAGCTCTGGAAGGCCAGAAAAGGCTTATATGCCGCTGTTGCTGGCAATCGGCCGTCTGGAACAACTGCCCTCCTTGAAGACATTGCTGTTCCGACAGGGAGCTTCATTCAACGACAATGGAGTTGTCGCATCTGCTCAAGCACCATGGCTATCTCGATAGTGTGATTTTTGGCCATGCCAAAGATGGCAACCTCATTTTTACTTAATGAGCAATTCAATAAGCCAGAATCTCTCGATCGATATCGCAGATTTACCGATGACATGGTCGATCTTGTTTTGGGTCACCGAGGTTCCTTAAAAGCTGAACATGGAACAGGGCGCATGATGGCGCCGTATGTGAGGCGACAATTTGGTGATGAACTCTATGAAGTGATGGTGGAGATAAAACGGCTTTGCGATCCCCGAAATATCTTGAATCCTGGAGTTCTTATTAATGCCGATCAAACTGTTTATATTCAAGATTTAAAGACAAGTCCCACAGTGGATGCTGAAGTTGATCGATGTGTCGAGTGCGGATATTGCGAGCCGGTCTGTCCAAGTCGAGATCTCACCATCACTCCACCGTCAACGCATTGTCATTCGACGTGCTGTGGCCGATGCCAAAGCCACTGGCAATCAAGTTCTGGTTAAGGAGTTATCAAAGCGCTACGAATATGACGGAGTGCAAACATGTGCGGCTGATGGAATGTGTGCAGTTTCCTGTCCCGTTCATATTGATACGGGAGAACTCGTAAGGCGATTGCGTAGTGAAGCGCAAAGTGCAATTGCGCAGCGAGGTGGAGTTTTTGCGGCTCGCCATTGGAAGAGCGTTACAAAAGTAATGGCTGCATCATTGACGCTCTCTCGCCTTGCTCGTCCTGTGTTGGGAAAGCGATTGGAAGCAGTACCGAGCGGCGGTAAATCGCGTAGGGCGATTACTGCGGTCAATCCTGATGTGATCTTCTTTCCCTCTTGCTTGAATTCACTCTTTGCTCCCGATGAATCATCACTTGGTGTCCAACGAGCCTTCTTAACGCTGTGCGAGCGAGCAGGGATTTCTGTTGCTGTCCCTGAAGGAATTGAAGGTCTATGTTGCGGAACACCTTGGAAATCCAAAGGACTTGTCTCGGGTCATGCTGTTGCAAAAAACCAAGCCATTGACGCCATTTCTAAAGCCCGCGCTGGACGCAAAATACCTGTCGTAAGTGATTCAACTTCTTGTACACAAGGGTTAGATGAGTTTGAAGATGCCCTCTCATTTGTTGCGCGACGAGTTCTTCCTCGACTAAATATTTCCAAGACGATTGAATCGATTACTTTGCATCCGACCTGCTCTGGAATAGAACTTGGGTTGAACGATGACATGTCTTTGATTGCCAAAGCTGTGGCAACAGATGTTGTTATTCCCCAGAATTGGGCATGTTGTGGCTTTGCAGGAGATCGTGGAATGTTGCGACCTGAATTGACTCAATCTGCGACAAAGGCTGAAGCAAAAGAGGTAAAGAGCCTTGCGACGACTAGATATGCATCCTCAAATCGTCCATGTGAAATCGCCATGACGCGGGCAACGGGTGAGAGTTATGTACACCTCATTGAAGTTCTGGAAGAAGTTTCTCGCTAGACGGATTCTTTTGAGTAGATCCATTCGAGCGATTGAAGAGCAGCTTCCTTAACAAAGGGTTGCTCTAAAAGAGTCAGGTGAGTTCCACTGACTAATTGCGTTGTCAGCACTGGGATTGATTTCCACATTTCCAACTTTTCAGTGCCTTGGCAATAGAGCAGGAGGATGGGGAAGGTAGGTTCTTTCGGCGCATAGCGTTTATTGGAATCTATCGCCAACATTGTGAAGTGATCATATTTGGTTTGGTTATTCGCAATTTTTTCACTCGACAATTTATAGCGGAGTGAATTGATACGACGAGTAATCGTTCGATAATTGCGACCCGGGATCGAGAGAAAATAGTTCTGATGCGACGAGCCAAGAAGAGTGCTCGCCAAGAAGTTGTTGGCATTCGCAATTTTTCAATCACCGTGTGCGAATCAAGGAGCACCAAATTGACTTCACGTTTTTGGGCTGCGAGTAGTTGGCAGGTCTCATAGGCAATTGTTCCGCCAGCAGAATGGCCGATGATATTAATTGTTCCTAGTGGCTGTAATCGTTGAATTTCAGTGACGGCGCGTTGAGCATGCTCCTCTATTGAACGATCGGGTAGGTCATCTGAATGCAATCCTCTGGCTTCGATAATCGCCAATGGTTGATCTGTCCCAACTTCAATGGCGAGCTCTCTATACCAAAGAGCGGTAAGTCCGCCACCGGGAAAGCAGAAAATAGGGGTTATGGAGCCTAATGAATTGAGAATAAGAGCCGAGTCGAGATCTTTCTCCCGCTTAGTGTCCAACATTTGCGCCACAGTTTTTATAGTGCGATTCTGAATGAAAACATTTGGAGTGAAATTTTCATAACCATATTCGCGAGCCATCGAAATGAATTCCAACGCGGCAAAGGAGTCCATTCCGACTCCGAATAAATCTTCATTGAGATCAATATCTGGTTTAGCAAGAATTCTGCCGATGCTTCTTTGTGTAAAAATTTCTGTAGCAGAGAGCGGCGGGGTTTCAGATTTGTCGCTCCATCTCTCCCACGAAGTTCCGATCAAATATTGGCGATCAAGTTTTCCTCGCTCATTAAGTGGTAGAGCGTCATGTTTCACAAGCATTGAAGGCACCAAATTGCTCGCTAACTTAGAGAGCAAAGTGTCGTAAATACTATTTGGCGTGAGGGTTGAACCTGAAGCGATTTTAAGATGGGCAACTAAGTAAGCCTTGTTCGCGGCGTTGTAGTGAGGCAGAACTGCTACGGATTCGATGTCGGGTATTTGTCTCAGCACTTTTTCGGATTCGGAAGGCTCGACCAATCGCCCATTGATTTTTACTAAATCATCGACGCGACCTGCGTGGTGAAGAAGTCCATCCTCATCTCTTTTGAATAGGTCACCAGCGATGTAGTAGCGACGACCATCTGTGTCCACGCCGAACTTCTGGGCTGTTAGCTCTGGATCTTTGAAGTATCCCAGTGCGACCGGTTCGTATAGTCGCAGTTCGAGAAGTTGAGATGACTCATCAAGGGGTGTGAGAACCGTTTTTTCAGGGAAAATTATTCGATCGAATGGCAAGTTGCCAACGCCATGTCTATCTCCAGCAGAAAATTCAAAAGGTAGATATTGAACTTCTGATGCTCCAAACATCGCGTTGATTCTCACTTGCGGATGCGTCATCTCTCGGATTTTCTCGACTTGATCCCAATTCGTATTTTCACCAGCGAGAGTCACGTGGCGAATTTTCAATAACCGAGAGTTTGGAGACCGACCATCGGCAATTTTCTCCAGCAAAGTCGGGACGAGTCCGATATGAGAAAGGTCGGCTTCATTCATTTTGGCGATTAATTCATCGGGTGTGTAGAGAAAGGGATCTTGAATTGCAATAGATGAGCCGTGACCCACTGCGAGGGAGCGCAGGAATCCAAAGAGATAGCCAAGTGAGTTGTGCACGCCGAGCCGAGTGATCTCACCTAATTCGGAGTGATAGCGAGATCTTTCAACATCAAGTTGATTGAGTAAATGCCAACTGAACATCACTCCCTTTGGCTTGCCAGTTGAGCCGGAGGTGAAGAGGATCATTGCTAAGTCATCTTTATTTACATTCTTTGATTCAAATTCTCCAGCCGTTCCATTTACTTCTTCGACATATATGGGTGTGCAACCATCGGGGATGAAAGAGTTTGCTTTCCTATTGCTAATGATAATGTGGCGAGGATTTCCCAGTTCTGCCAGAATTTCTGAGATTGCTTCTGGCGGATTGCTTGAGTCGATGGGCGTGAAACCAATGCTAGCTCGAATCGCGGCAGTTATTGCAATATAAGAATTGAGATTTACTCCGACGAGAATGGGTAGCAGCGTTTCTCGTCCATATTTCTCATCCAAAATTCGGGCAAAGGAATTGATTTCGCCATTGAGTTCGGCAAATGTGAGAGAGCGATTTTCATAAAGAACGGCAATGTCATGTGGTGTTGATTTCCCCCAGTTTTCAACGCTGAGCGATATCTGGCAGGGGCCGGTGTCCGACATCTGGGATGCCCTTTCTCAGTCGTTGATATAGATTATGCCGATATTCGATTCTACACTCACGCCTTTTGAGCGACTTTGGTGGAGCGGGAAGACAGGGGCTACTAACGAATGCACGTGTTTGTGAGAGTGTTTTTATATCTCATTGCCCTACCGCTCTATTTTTTCTACACACTAGAGACAAGGGTTCGCGACCGGATAGCCATCTCTCTCAACGACAAGCACTTGGACAAGCGAATAGTTTCACTCGATCCTGACTTAGCGTCCGGGAAAAAATTCGCAATTTTCGCAATTTTTCCTCGCCTAGAAATGTTGAATTCAGTCAAGCGACTTCGGACATTCATAGTAAAAGAGGGATTTACTCCTATTTTTATCGTGAACGATAATCCTCTGGCATCAAAATGGATTTCTGCGATGGAGAAATTTGGCGACACAATTATTTTGCGTAGAAATATTGGACATGATTTCGGCGCCTATCAATCAGGAATTACTTTTCTAGAATCAAAAGGGCTACTTCTCACCACTGATCAACTCTTACTTGTAAATGACAGTGCGATCTACACCCCTCGTTCGCAAGCACTCCTCGATTCTTTTTTTGAAACAGTAAAACCGTGGAAGAGTCTGACTTTTAGCACCCAACCGGAATTTCATTCTCAATCGTATTTTCTTGCTTTTGGTCCCGAGATATTGAAGAGCGAAGTATTTCGTCAATTCTGGCGCGATTACTACCCAACCTCACTTCGACATCTCGTCATTAAGCATGGGGAAATCGGTCTCTCTCGAATACTTATCGATGCAGGTTGGTTGCCCGTGACGTTGGATTCAAAACAATCGGCGACTCTCATCAATCCTGCGAAACATCCTTTGAAATTGGAAGAGCGCATCGCACTCTTTTCCGATTCGACTGGCTATACGGGTGTTGGTGAGATTGATAGCGAACTTGTTGAGAATCGCCTCTTTCATGAATTATATGAACGAAATCCCAGTCAAACGCTTGGTCCATACTTGGCACGAACAGCGGGATATCCATTGAAACGTGATCTTTTGTATGGCCGCCTCTATAGCCATCGCGACATTGTGCGCTGTTTAGAGGAATGTGGAATAGAAGGACAAGAACTTGAAGAGTTAAGGGAGCTATTCCTTTCGACGCTAGTCGTGCGAAGTGGAACTCTCCATTCATTGTGGAGGCGATTTGGATTTGCGCGGTGAAGTTGAAAAATATTTTCAATTTTCGCTTCCGTGAAAATGAAGTAAGAGAAGAAAATAAAGTTGCCCCTGTTGTAAGTATTGATTGGGAAGCAGCTGGCACAGTCTGGGAGGCGGCGCACTGCCCGGTATGCGACAGAGAATCAACCACCGTCGCTTTCAGATTGCTTTCCTTTGGGGAAATGCTCGTCGTACTCTCGTGTAAATGCGGTTCGATCTTCTACCCGAATGCCAGTCCTCCAGATTATGCATCGGAAGAAGGTGAAGGTGTCTTCTATATGCGGATGGATCAAGCAGAAGGCATTGATGCAATAATTAGGCCGCTGCTCTTTAGTCCTGATATCGAAAACTATTCGGTGGTCGATCTTGGATGCGGTAGTGGTTTTGCTGTTGACTATTTGAATTTTGTTGGACGAAACGCAGTGGGCTATGACCCTTCCTTATCGTCGCAATTCTCGAGACAGGCCTTTGGAATTGATATCAGAACGCTGCCAACCCAGGCTGATATCGAAACTTTCCCTCATCCAAATGTGATTTTTGCATCCGAGGTAATCGAACATGTTCCAAATCCGAAAGAGTTTATGTTCGATGTCAAAAAAATGGCAGGAGATGATGGATACACCTTTATCGCTACACCAAGCGCTGGCTATGTAAAAAAGGGAAACTCCGAACCGACGATTAACTCGCTTATGGCGCCATCCCAACATTTATTCTTGCTATCGGAGAAGGCTCTTGCAGACTTGGCAAGTGATGCAAAGTTTCCATGGGTGAAGACCTGGGTGGAGTCGGAGAGACTTTTTCTAGTCGCCGGGCCAAAGCCGATTCGATTGGACAATACTTTTACCCAGGCGCTTTTTGCAAAGTATCTCGAGAGCCGCGTTAAGGCAGAGTGGATTGAGAAGAGTCTGAGATGGAGATGTTTTGGATACCGACTGTTCAAACATCGAATCCATGCGGGCGAATACGCAGAATCAATCCCAATCTGGAGTGGTTTAGTTGAGGCTTACGGGGAGTTGGGTTTGCCGCTAGATCGTCCCGCTGAAGTCGCGGATTTATTTGTTGCCGAATCGAAGGTTTCCATTGGATTCCATAGCCGATCAGTTTTCCATTCAATACAGCAATGATTTTATTTCTTGCGGGAACTTTTCACCTCGCATATCACCACGACAAAGTAGCCGCCAGACCGTATTTTGATGCGGCCTTGACGATGGCGGAGATGTATTCGGAGATTTTTAGTAGATACTCTTTTCAGATGTATGACCGCGAAATTTCGCTCTTGCCTGAGTGGATCGCAAAAGTCCTCAGTGAGCATTGGAAATAGTCAGATCATGCAATATCTGCAGTTAATGCGACTTCTCATTGGCAGGGAGTTGACTCTGCGCTACAAGAGAAGCGTTATCGGTATTGGTTGGACTCTGCTCAACCCGATGTTGACCAGTTTTGTATTGTGGGTAGTTTTTTCTTTCGCATTCGGATCTCGTCTTCCTTCAGGTCAACAATTCGCCCCCTATTTAATGGCAGGAATTTTGGTCAATACCTTCTTTAGCCAAGGAATAATTCAATCAGCGGAATCGATTTCAAATAATGGAGCTGTGTTAACCAAGATTTATGTACCACCACAAGTATTCGCAATATCCGCAGCTATCGCTGGGCTTATCAATTTCTTTATCGGAATGATTCCGCTGACCTTTGTTTGTTTAGTCTCTGGACAAGCTCTGGCCTGGACTTTCCCGCTCGTGTTTGTCGTTGGTTTTTTCTTGGTACTCCTAGTTGCTGGCCTGGTCTTTCGCTTTCCGTACTTTTTATTCGCTTTGACGATACCCGCAATATCGTGACGGTTTTGCTTCTCATCATGGTTTACGTGACGCCGATTTTTTATCCGATCACGGCTTTGAGTGAGCGAATGCAAAAGATCGTGCGACTCAATCCGATGACGAGTTATCTCGACTGTTTTCGTTGGGCCTTTTCCGACAATGCAGATGTCACGTGGCAATCGTGGGCTTACATTTCCGTGACAGGAGTATTGGCATTTTGGATGGGTACAACAATATTTACAAAGTTCTGGCCTCGAACGGTGGCGATGCTATGAGCGTTGCTGTAGATATCAAGAATCTCACTTTCACTTATCGCGTCTTGCGAAATCGTACGGGGTCGATCAAAGAACTTTTCAAAGAGTTCCTTCATGGTCGAGTCAGACTTGTCGACTACACCGCCTTGGTTGACATGACATTTCATGTAAATAGCGGAGAAGTGTTTGCCATCGTCGGAAGAAACGGCGCCGGTAAATCCACTCTGCTCAAAGTTATTGCTCAGGTACTGCCTCCGACAAAGGGTTCTGCCATTGTCAATGGATCTATCGCTCCGATGATTGAACTCGGCGCAGGATTTCATCCTGAGATGACGGGGGCTGAGAATGTAATTTTCTATTCGGTTTTGATGGGTCGAGATATCAAGACCGTAAAAGCGCGTGTCAATGAAATTGGCGAGTGGGCTGGAGTTTCCGATCACATGGATTTTCCACTTCGAGCATTTTCTTCGGGCATGGTCGCTCGATTGGCATTTTCTACAGCGACCGATACGCGCTCTGATGTATTGCTCATCGATGAAATATTGAGTGTGGGAGATGCCGAATTCCAAGAGAAGTCCAGAAATCGTATGCGTGAATTGATGTCCGGAGGGGCTGCCGCAATTCTGGTTACCCACGACATGAATGCGGTGCGTGAATTGGCGCAGAGGGCAATGTGGATTGAACACGGAACAGTGAAGATGATTGGCCCTGCTGCAGAGGTAGCGGCTGCTTATGAAAGTTCAGGGCACTGAGCGATGAATATCAATGGACATCTCATCATGATTGACGGTGCAACGCGTTTTGATCGGACGATGAGTATTCGTGGTTGGGTTCAGAGTTCGGACGCCTTAAAAGAAATCTCGCTGGCCAAAACAAATTTAGCAATCGCCCAAGTTCATGAAGTGAAATTGCGTGAGGGTACGGCGCCAGTTGATGGAAGATTGACGTACGACTTCACCCTTCAAGTTCTTACTCATTCACCTTATGACCTTGCCGAAGAGTTATTTCTAGAACTCCAACTAACCTCGGGCTCAACTGAAAAGGTTTCGCTAAAAGAATTATCTACTGAAAGATTTGAACTCTATAGAACTCCGAAGATGTATCAGGAATTTATACAACGGGTGAAGGACCATACTGGTGCGAAAGTATTGGATATTGGGGGACGAGACCGGAGTCAATACGACCGAGCCGAAGCATTTCCCGGCGTTGACTACACGGTTTTAGATATCGTGCCAAGTAGCAATGTTGATGTTGTCGGCGATGCCCACCAACTTTCTCAATATTTTTCTGCAGAGAAATTTGACTATGTGTTTTCATCCTCAGTCTTTGAACATTTAGCTATGCCGTGGAAAGTGGTGCTCGAAATAAATAAGGTTCTGAAAGTTGGTGGTTTTATCTATACCCAAGCGCCACATACCTGCGGATTGCACGATATGCCGTGGGATTTTTGGCGTTTTTCAGATGCGTCGTGGGATGCGATATTCAATGAAAAAACAGGTTTTGAAATTGTCGATCGAGCTCTCGACTATGAGGCCTATATTCTCCCCTTTCTCTATCGATCAGATATGAACGATGCCGAAAAGGCAGCGGGCTTTGAGAATTCGGCTGTGCTTGCGCGAAAGATTTCGAACACCGAACTTACCTGGGATGTAGATCCCGCTGAAATCATGCAAGGGGAGTACCCTCAAGATAGTGATTCAACTTCCCCCTCACTCTGGTCGCACATTAAGGGCTTACTAAAGAGGCGGTAGCCATGATTTTTCCTTACGGCGTAATAACTGGACTCACACTCGGCATCATTGCGAGAGCATGGATGAGATGGATTTCTACAGATCCTGAATTCACGTGGAGCGGAACTATTTTTATTATCCTTGCCTTTACATTTCTCGGCGGTGCTCAGTCACTCGTTGCACTCGCTCGGAGTAGATGGAGTGGACATCGCAGGATTTTTATAGCCCGCGTATTCGGCGCGATATTTTCTCTCGGTATTTTCTTTGCAGCAGGGGCACAGATGTTCCCGTCGGTCATTCTTTGGGTGATTGGAGTATGGCGAACCGATTTGTCTCTTCGTCTACGAGCCTTATTGCTTGCTCTTGGATTCGTGGTACCAGTTGGACTAGCTACAAGTTTCATTATTGATTTCGGTTGGACGGGTGCGACTATCGGTCGCATTGTTTTATTCCTGCTGATTTACGCAACGATTGTTTATCTGGCAAAGCCAACTATTTCGCCGCTTCCCGAAGCCAGTACTGTGCAAAAAGCGATGAGCACGCTCAAGAGGATCTTCTTGTTGGGTGGAATCATTGTGCTTGCAGCTGGTTCATTCTTGCTTACGGTCGGAATTACCGGCGACTAGTAATTAGTTTTCGCACAGGAACATTGATCGCCAAGGTTTGATGCTACGGCACGATTTACGCTTTGCTGGCAATTGAAAACCCCGGCCGTCACGCTTGGAAGCGCGCTGCACCGGGGGTTACATTCGAAAGATACCAGATCGACAACTCAAGAAATGTGGGGCGGGTCGGGCTCGAACCGACGACGACGGAATTATGAGTTCCGGGCTCTAACCAACTGAGCTACCGCCCCCGTGGGGAATCATAAAGCAACGGAGTGCGGTTATTTCTATCCAACGATTGAAATCGCCTGCATGGGGCAGACTATTGCGGCCTCTTCAACTTCTTGTCCGAATTCATCCGAAACCTCAATGGTAACAACAGTGCCAGTAGCACCAAAGCGAAGAGTTTGAACGCCTCTATCGTCAACAGAAAAAACGTGAGGTGCGTTAATTACGCACTCGCCCGTATCTTTACAACTTATAAGGTCGAGCTCAACTTTCACGAATTTAAATTCACTCTCAAAGATTCCAAATGTCGAAAATTGATGATCGGTAACCAATTTTGTACTGGTTCAATCATTTCTGCATTTGGAAATCTCTCCAAGAAAGTACTAATTGCAACTTGTGCTTCAACACGTGCAAGGGGTGCACCGAGGCAGAAGTGTGCAGCTCGACCAAATGCAATGTGGCGATTTGGTTCGCGACCAATATCGAAAACATGAGCGTTGGGAAATATATTTTCATCGCGATTAGCTGATCCTGCACTCAAACCAACGTAATCGCCCTTCTTAATTAACTCGCCGTGCCAGTCAAAATCTTCGCGAGCTAGACGTGCAACCGTTTGGATTGGGCTCTCAAAACGCAAGAACTCCTCTACTGCTGTGCCAATCATCTTTGGCTCTTGAATGAGACGTGCTTTCTCTTCTGGGTGTGCGAAGAGTAAATAGAGGCCATTGGCAATCAAATTAAGAGTGGTGCCAAATCCTGCAAGGAAAACAAAGGTGAGGAGTGAAATCAACTCTTGATGTGGCAATTGACCTGCCTTATTGAGTTCACCTAGACGAGTGATCAGATCATCCTTTGGATCTGCCATTCGCTTAGCGACCAATTCATCAAAGAATTTTTCGATCTGCTGGAGAGCTTCAAATGCTGGAGGTGCAACTTCATTGAGGATCGGTCCAACATTTCCTGGGTAGGCGCCAAGAGCATCAGCGAGAATCTTAAATTCTTCCTCTTGGCCACTTTCGATTCCTAGGAGTTCGCAGATGATTGCAAGAGGAAGGGGATAGGCAAAGTCACGGAGCAAATCGACATCGCCTTGCTCTTTTGCTTTGCGCAAAATGAGATCGGTCTGTCGTTCAATTGTTGGCTTCATGCGAATTGCGAGACGACCTGAGATGTACTCCTTGAGGTATCCGCGCGATTGGGTGTGGACTGGAGGATCTTCAAAACCGAGCCAATGCGATAGGTGATCGTTGAGCGCCTTATATTTCACGCGATTTTCTGGGGTGAGAGCATTTTCGTAGCCGAGGATTCGATCATTGGCTAACCGTGGATCGCTCAACCCGTTTTCTACATCTTCAAATCCCAGTACAAGCCACATGCCGAGTTCCTTGTTAAAGAATGGTTTTTCGCGCTTTCGCAAATGTTCATAAAGCGGATATGGATCTTGTAAATCGCCTTTGGCGTATGTTGCTAATTCGGATTCAAGGTCAAATGCACTCGTCATAACCACGGAGTGAGGTTACTTTGATGATCGTGATTTGTAAACAGTTTACTTAGATTTGGCGAAAGTTTCCCTTTAGAATGGCTAAATGCAGATCAAGAAAGCGGTGATACCCGCTGCTGGTCGTGGTACGAGATTGGAAAGAATCACTCTCGTTAATGCTAAGGAATTAATTCCACTAGTTGATCGCCCTGCAATTGACTGGATTGTGAAAGAAGCGAGTGAAGCTGGAATCGAAGAAATTTGTATTGTCACTAGCGTTAATAAAGTCGCGGCGCTTTTTGCACACACTCAAGATTTGCCAATCGAAGTCACATATTTAATTCAAGATGAACCTCGCGGTCTTGGACATGCAGTGCAAGTTGCACGAAATTGGTGTGGTGATGATTCATTTGCTCTGATGTTGCCCGATGATCTCGTGATGGATGACCCAATTCTCAATCGACTTGTTGAACATGTTTCCAAAACTGGAAATTCTGCGCTTGCTCTCACAGAAGTTCCTAAAGAAAAGGCGCATCTCTATGGAGTTGCTGCCGGAAACGCTGTCGATGGAGTTGTGGAAATTTCAGATTTAATAGAAAAGCCTGCACCTGGAACAGAGCCATCAAATCTTGTGGTGACAGGTAGATATGTTTTGAATCCAGAGGTCTGGCCACTCCTTGAAAAAGTGAAACCTGGTGCAGGTGGTGAGATTCAATTGACGGATGCGCTGAGGGAGTTGGCTCATGCAGGTCGATTGAGCGGGCTGGTGACTTCGGGAATGCGCCATGATTTGGGATCTGCCGAATCTTGGCTTAAAGCAAATATCGCCTTTGGCGTTGGGGTCTATGGCTCGGCATGGCTGGATGAATTACACGGAGAAATTAAAAAGAGCGCGAAGTAGTTCGCATGAAATCCCAAGCAGTTCTTCTTCGCGCAACAGGTGCTCCACTTCCTTATGAAGGTACTGATGCACTGACTCTGGTTGAAATTGATGTAGCACCCCCTCAAACCGGCGAAGTCTTGGTTCGCATTGAAGCTGCGGGAGTCTGTCACTCTGATCTTTCAGTGCTCAATGGATCCCGACCGCGTCCTTTGCCTCTCATTCTTGGGCACGAGTCATCAGGTGTTGTCGAAGAAGTCGGCGCAGGGGTCAAAGGGCTAAAAGCGGGAGATCACGTCACTTCCATTTTTCTGCCGTGTTGTGGTGATTGCCCAGCATGCAATTCTGGAGTTCCGGCACATTGCTCTGTAGCGGCAGCGGCAAATATTCGAGGTGAATTGATTGGCGGAGGCTCACGAATTTCACTCAACGGAGAGCCAATAAAGCACTACAACGGAGTTTCTTGTTACAGCCAGTACATGATTTTGGATCAGCGTTCGCTCGTGAAAATTCCCGATGAATTACCACTCGATATTGCTGCACTCTTTGGATGCGCGTTGCTTACGGGATTTGGTGCAGTAAAGAATTCTGCACAAGCAAAAGAGGGTGAGTCACTTGGTGTGTGGGGACTTGGTGGAGTTGGACTATCGGCGCTGATTGGTGCGGTGATTGCAAAAGCATCACCGATTATTGCAATCGACCCAATGCCAGATAAGCGTTCACTAGCACTTGAACTCGGCGCTGATTTTGCGATACATCCAGATGAAAACGTTCGTGACTACATTCCTGCAGGAGTAATGGTTGCAATTGAAGCCGTTGGAAAAGCATCGGCACTTAAATCTGCATACGAATCAACTGCACGTGGTGGAACAACAGTAACTGTTGGACTTCCACCTTCGTCTGAAGATTTAACATTTTCTGCAGTGTCACTAGTTACTGAAGTAAAAACAATCAAAGGTTCTTATTTAGGTTCAGCAGATCCGCATATTGATATTCCAGAATATTTATCTTTGTGGCAAGCAGGAAAATTGCCAATTGAAAAATTACTAACTGCAACGAGGCCAATGTCTGAAGTAAATAAAGCAATGGATTTATTGCATTCTGCGAAGGTTATTCGCCAAGTGCTACATCCTCATTCATACTGAGTAGGTAGGAATAACGTTTGTTGCAATTTATTTGCACTTACTCAATCTCGATTTGAATTCATAATATTCACCTGTTACATTTCCATCATGTTTAGCGAACACACACTTCGACGCCATATTGATTACGGTCGCGTCTCGTGTTCGCTGTGCCATATGTGACTTTAACTCTCGTCACCTGAAAAACCCTTAAAAACCAATCACTTTTTACTACTCACTTATTTAAAGTGAGTCGGCAATCTGGCATTTATTTTTCAATCTAAAGAGCAAAACGAGGATTATCAATGACAATCAATAACGATCGATTTCTCGATTGGGAATCTTGGCGTGCAAATCGGATTGCATCAGTCACGAGTGCGAAAGGAAATCTTGCACTTGTTCAAACGCAATGGCTTCCTGAAGGTAAAAACGCTGATTTATTAGGGGTTTTAGCTTTCCATCCATCGACTGTGACAGCCACAGAAATTTCGCGAAAGAATTTTGATGGTGAGGTTGTTGCTCGCGGTTATCGACTTTGGGATTCGAATTCGCATGCAATTCAAGATTTTGAAGGTATTGAAACTTTCGAATTCGATCCTTATTGGATTGTTGAAGGCTTGATCACGAGATATGCGCAAAGTAAACCCGTTGCTTTTGAGCATATTCGTGACAACGGCGGATCGAGGGATCTAGCCGTGCCGGCTGAAATAGCCGTCGTCATCGAAGGGGAGAGCTACCTCCTTCAACCCTTCGATGACGACGGCCAGCTTCTCTTAGTTTTCGGCGATAGCACTAATGGATCCGAAACTTATGGCGGTGGACGATTTCTCAAAATTAGCCACGAACCAGGAGAAGAAAAAGTAATTCTCGATTTCAATCGAGCATTTGTACCGCCATGTGGGTTCTCAGAGCATTACAACTGCCCACTTCCACCTGCACAAAACAGAATCAAAACTCCTGTGAGAGCCGGAGAAAAACGTCCCCTATTCAAAACTTCAGTACTTAACCACTAGAAGAACACTAAAAGAAACGGATATCCAAAGAAATGCGATCACATAGACAGAGAACTTTGCGCGGAGCAATTGCTTTCGCGTTGACCTTGGGCCTTGGCTTTGGGATATCACCCCTCGTAGCCAGCGCTGCGACATCTGATGCCACCATCAACGTTGGTTCGTTGTACGAGCCACAGAATTTGGATAACACTGCTGGCGGCGGACAAGGCGTTACCGAGGCGCTATACGGAAATGTTTACGAATCACTCTTCCGCCTCAATGATGATGGAACAACCTCCAATCTCCTTGTGAAGAGCTATTCACAAAGCTCTGATGGGTTGACCTACACATTCAAATTGAAGAGTGGAATCAAATTCCAGTCAGGTAAAGCACTTACTGCAGGAGATGTGAAGTTCAGTATTGAGAAAGTTCTCTCTCCAACATCAAAATCTGCTCGTAAGAGCAGCTTGGGTGCGATTGCAAGTGTGACTGCTCAAGATGCCGACACCGTTGTCGTTAAATTGAAGTCACGGTCAATTTCCTTGATTTATAACCTTTCTTACCCATGGATCTTCGATAGCGAAGCAACTGATTTTGCGACAAAGGTTGATGGCAGTGGACCTTACAAATTCACTTCTTGGAACCGTGGCTCCACACTTACTTTGACGCGCAACGATGCATATTGGGGTACAGCGGCTAAGAACAAGAGCGTTGTCTTCCACTACTTCATCGATGCAACTGCTTTGAACAATGCACTCCTTACCGGAGCGGTCGATGTCATTACTAGTGTGCAAAGTCCAGATGCGTTGAAGCAATTCTCAACGAGTGCTTACAAAGTCAACAATGGAACATCAACGACGAAGTTGCTGCTTGCGTTTAATGATCGCGTTGCACCGTTTAACAATAAGTTGGTTCGCAAAGCTGTGACATCAGCAATCGACCGCAACAAGTTGCTCAAATCCATTTGGGGAGATTACGGAACTGTCACTGGTTCAATGGTTCCACCAAAGGATCCTTGGTTTGAAGATCTCACCTCTGTTAACCCCTATGACTTAGCACTTGCTAAGAAGGAGTTAGCTCAGGCAGGTTATGCAAACGGATTCACATTCCGTCTCGATACTCCAACCTATGATCCACATCCTGCCGCTGCTGCATTTATCAAATCAGAGTTGGCCAAGGTTGGCATCACAGTTCAGATCAATAGCGTGACTGATGATCAGTGGTACAACAACGTTTACAAAGCACATGACTTTGTTGCCACACTTCAAGAGCACGTTAATGATCGCGACTTGGTTTGGTATGGAAACCCTGACTTCTATTGGGGTTACAAGAATTCCAAGGTAATTTCGTTGATCAATAAGTCCGAGACTGTTGCATCTCCACGCACACAGACTCTCTACTTGAAGCAAGCAAATCAAATCATTGTTGATGAAGCGGCTTCAGATTGGATTTACCTCTATCCACAAATCGTTGTCGCCTCGTCAAAGCTTTCGGGTTACCAGCTCAATGGGCTTAACTCGCAGTTCTATGCTTACAACATAGTTAAGGCATAAAACAGGCACAGCACGCTAATTTCTTTCCCCTGTGAGACAGCGCAAGCTACGAGAGGTACCTGGTGATGACCATTCAGCATCCATTCGCCAGGTATCTCTTTCGTAGGTTTTTTGTTCTCTTACTTTCACTCGTTATTGCTACACCGATTCTTTTTATTCTTCTTCGGATCATTCCTGGTGATCCCTCCAATGCCCTTCTTCCTGTTGGAGCCACCCAGGAGCAGATAGATGCGGCTCGCCACTCTTTAGGCACGGACGTCTCGCTGATTTCTCAATTCTTTACGTGGATTCATCACTTAGTGACATTTAGTTTCGGCAAATCTTTGATTAGCGAGGCATCTGTTGGAAGTGAGATCCTTCAAAAGTTAGTTGTAACAGTTCCTTTGACACTTATCTCCTTCACTATTGCCATTTTCGTTGCACTTGTTTCTGGATATGTGATCGCCTTTAGAAGTCGCTCTTGGTACGGCAGGTTGCTTAACAATGTCTCTCAATTTGGAATAGCCATCCCAGTTTTTTGGGTGGGGTTGCTTCTGATTTATGTATTTTCGCTTCGAAATCGAATTTTCCCTGCTGGAGGATTTCCTTCCGAAGGCTGGCATGACTTTCCCAACGCAGTGAAGTCACTCGTTTTGCCTTGTCTAACAATCGTTCTCGTGATGAGTTCTTCGCTCACTCGCTACGTTCGCTCTGCAACACTTGATGTT
This sequence comes from Actinomycetota bacterium, assembly GCA_037200085.1. GTDB lineage: Bacteria > Actinomycetota > Actinomycetes > Nanopelagicales > Nanopelagicaceae > QYPT01. Next base: position 73,706 of record JBBCHT010000004.1, on the reverse strand, counting down.
TTGGATAGCGATTACATTCGAACCTCGAGAGCGTTGGGTTTTTCGATTACGGGTTCAATATGGCGACATGCAATCCGTAATGCGGCAGCGCCGTTGATTTCAATATTGGCAATCGAACTCTCGACGACTTTCGTCGGTGCAGTTGTAGTCGAGAGAGTTTTTGCACTGCCTGGACTTGGAAGCATGCTTGTCACAGGAATTTCTGAACATGACTTCCCTGTCATTCAAGGAATTCTGTTTCTCAGCACTGTTGGTGTCATGTTCGTTGGTTTCTTTGCCGATGCACTCCAGAAATTCCTCGATCCGCGCCTCAATAGATATAGCCAAGGGGCGATCAATTGACTCAACCTTTGGTTCAATCAGTGAAGGAAAACCTCAATAAAAGGCTTATTTTTGGTTCAATAATCGTTGGGTTCATTATTGTTGCCGGACTCACTTCAATATTTTGGACGCCTTACAAAATCGATGACACCTCTGGATTACGACTTGAGCCGTCATCACTTTCTCACCTCCTCGGCACGGACAAACTTGGTCGCGATCTTTTGTCTCGGACAATGTCGGGAGCACTCGTTGCGGTTGAGGTCGGTTTCTTCGCAGTTCTGATCGGGTTAGTACTCGGACTCACCATCGGAATTCTGGCTGGCTATGCTCAAAAGAAAAGTGATGATGCAATTTCATCCACACTCGATATTTTGATTGCTTTCCCAACTCTCTTATTGGCAATGTTGGTTGTTACTGCGAGAGGTCAATCTTTAGCTTCGGCAATTATTTCCATTGGAATTGGAATATCGATCATCGTTGCTCGATTGACTCGCCAACTAACAAAGAAAATCCTTGCAACGGATTTTGCCTTAGCTGCGAAACTTTCTGGCACGTCGCGGATCAGAGTTGTTTTTCTGCACATTCTGCCTAATATTTGGCACACAATTTTGGTAGCAGTTGCGCTGCAATTTGGATTGGCTGGATTGGCTGAAGCAAGTTTGTCTTATCTCGGACTCGGTGCTCCACCACCAAGTGCATCATGGGGGAGTTTGTTACAAGAAGCACAATCGACTATTTACACATCTCCAATTTCTGCAATAGCACCGGGGCTATCACTTGTCGTCTTGGTCATCGGAGTTAATCTCCTGGCCGATGGTTTGCGAATTCGATTTGATCCACAAAGTAGGCAGCGATGACTCTGCTCAAGGTCGAAAACCTTTCAGTTTACTCACCTAGTGGAGAACTCTTGGTTGATGAAATCAATTTCTCACTTGATAAAGGTTCTCGCATTGGATTGGTCGGCGAATCTGGCTCGGGAAAAACACTTACAGGTCTGTCAATACTTGGACTGTTGCCTCCATCTTTGCGCGCCACAGGAAGTGTCCAAATAAAAGATCAAAGCGAACGTTGGATCGATGTTCTTACAACTTCGGAAAGCGCGTTAAATCAGATTCGGGGAAGTTTGGTCACTGCTGTTTTTCAAGATCCCCTTCCATCCCTAGATCCATTGATGAAAGTTGGTCGTCAATTGGCGCTGCCTATTTCACGTCATCAAGGAATCCGTGGCAAAGAGGTGAGTGCGGCAGTTGAAGAGGCTCTCCTTAGTGTGAAAATTTCACAACCAGGTCGAGTGGCTCGCTCCTTCCCCTTCGAAATTTCTGGTGGCGAGAGACAAAGAGTCGCCATTGCGATGGCGCTTGCCTGTGATCCTTCGCTGCTTATTGCGGATGAACCCACCACCTCTCTCGATGTCCAAGTTCAAGCAGAAGTACTTGATTTACTCGATGAAATTGTCGAGAAGCGAAATATGTCACTCGTCTTCATCAGCCATGATTTAGCAGTGGTTTCCAAAATTGTGGGAGAAGTATTGGTACTTCAAAAGGGGAGAACTGTGGAGAATGGTTCAGTAGGTAGCCTCCTCAGTAATCCGATTAACCCATATTCGAGGGAACTCGTTGCGAGTGCTCGCAGGCTTGATGCCCTCCTTGATAGCAGCTTTGAGTTTGGTGACGAAAGATGACAACCGACGAACTTTTCTCGTTGAGTGGAGTTCACTTTCAGTATCAAAAGTCGTTGCCCACCCTTGTCGACATCAATTTCGCGCTGCATACCGGTGTTAATTTGGGGATCGTTGGCGAATCTGGTTCAGGTAAGAGCACCATTCTAAAATTACTGCTCGGTTTATTGACTCCTTCATCAGGGGAGGTCAGATTTATTGGCGAGAGTCTGAATGCAAAAAATCGCAAACAAGAGAAAGTTTTAAGAAGGAAAGTCCAAGTGATTTTCCAAGATCCCTACTCCTCCCTCGACCCTTCACAAAAAGTTGGTGCACTAGTTGCCGAACCGCTGAAATCTTTGGGTTTAGTGGATGAACAAGCTGAACTTTCCAGCGCGAGTGATAAGAAAGAATGGACGAGAGAGCAAGTTGAAAGTGCGCTGAATTCCGTTGACCTGCCAAGTGATACTCAGTCACGGTTCCCACATCAATTTTCTGGCGGTCAACGACAACGCATTGCAATTGCTCGAGCGATCGTTGCCAATCCACAAGTTCTCTTGGCCGATGAACCCGTCAGCTCTTTGGATGTTACGAGTCGAGAGTTGATTCTGGAGTTGTTGAAGGATTTGCAAAAGTCACGGGGACTTACCATTGCCGTCGTGTCGCATGATCTCTCCACAATTGCGGCGCTATGTCAAGAGACACTTGTTCTTCAGGGCGGAAAAGTTATTGAGCAAGGATCGACTCGCCAAATTTTAAGCAATCCAACAACTGAATACACAACCTCATTAATGAAGGCGATACCAAGACTTCCGCGATAGAGGTTTTACTCTCGCTAGTGCTTAGCCTGACGTCTCCACGTGGCTAGGTTGATTGAACAACGTGGCGCGCATTTGTAATCTGGTGATTTCGTTATCGTCAATCGAGATTACCCAGTTATACATTCCTGGAACTTCTAGGACGAGCTGATCAAATACGAGTGATACAGGCACAATTTGGGCGTCGCCTGCGGGGAGTAATGGCGGTCGACCAACATTAAAGTCAGTCCCAAATTCGAGCATTGTTGGAGCCGGCTCGCCAATCTCTCCACCTGGCTTGAGCGAAATTTTTTTGGCGTCTGCATCTTCTAAGTGGACTCGGAACTTGTGGATAGCGTTTGTCGCCGTATAGGGAACACTTATCATTGCCCCGAGAGCCATCCTTGGGTGCATCAAGGGAAATGCTTGCGAAAACAGATTATTCCAACCAACCCCTATTGCATAAATCTTGCCTTGAACGCTTTCCGCGGCATCCGCCAAGAACGCGTTAACCGCAAATGTGTTCATTGTCTGACCTTCCATTGTTATGGCACCGATTTTGTCTTACAATACTATCATGTTTGTCATACAAAAATGGAGGTGCAATTGCACCCAAACAGCGCCTCTGAATTCGTTTGGGATGAGGGCAACGCTCGCGAACTTTCGCGTCACAAAGTCACTCCCTCAGAGGTTGAGGAGGTCTTTAGTGCAGGAGCCAGCTGGCTACCTAACAAAAAGAATAGGTCTGGAAATTGGAAAATGATTGGTTACACCAATGGCGGTCGAGTTCTCACACTGATTCTTTTTTGGGATGAAGAGAAAAGAAGTCTCCGCGCAATTACGGGCTGGGATTCCACAAAAAGCGAAAGGACACGTTACCTAATATGACTCAAAGGGAAAGTGACGCGGAGTACTACCAGAAAAATAAGGATGCAGATGATTGGGGCGATCCAGTCGAATCTTCAGTAAAGCCAACTTCGCAACCTGGTGCAATGATTTCTGTGAGATTCACTCACGAAGAAGTTCAACGGATTAGGAGTAAGGCGAAAATCGCGGGCGAATCTGTATCCCGATACATACGAAAGTGCGTGCTCAAGGATTCTGCCAAGACACTTACTCCAACCCGAAATGGAGCGATCGGAAAGTCCTTAGCAAGTCAATATTCCTTCACCATCGAGCCATCGCAATATTCCAAATCAGCAGTGGCGACCGAATTTCACACTGTGAAAACAGCCGCGTAGTGAAGGTTTACTCATTCTAAAAAGTCTCGCGAAGTTCGGGTTCGCTTTTTCTGTCTCCATCGCTTGGTTACTTATTTTTCCAGTGGCAAGCGCGGCGTCGATTTATAAGTTTCCTGTCTCAGGTTGTTCTGTGCACTATGCGCACTCTCATCACGATTATCCAGCCACCGATATTTTGGCAAAGACGGGATGTCGCTTTGTTGCACCAATTTCTGGAACTATCGATGAAGTAAATCGCATTGATAAATGGAATGGAAAAACCGATCTTGGATCTCAACGTGGAGGATTGTCGATTTCACTCATTGGAGATGACGGGGTTCGTTATTACGGTTCGCATTTGAGCAAAATCGCGCCAGGTATAAAAGCAGGGTTGAATATTGTTGCTGGACAACTTCTTGGCTATGTCGGTACTTCGGGAGATGCGCGAGGCACTGCTTCGCATTTACATTTTGGGATTTCATGGCCGACACCTGCAAATATTTGGTGGGTTCGCCGTGGCGAGTTGTATCCGTGGAAGTATTTGGATGCTTGGAAAACTGGAAAAGATCTTTCCCCTGCAAGCGCTGTTGCTGCACTGAAGAAAAAAATTGGCGAAGTTCCGAAGGAGCCGAGATATTGATGTCATCTCTCTTTGATCTACGTGGCAAAGTCGCAGTCGTCACTGGCGGCAATGGTGGAATCGGTTTGAGTTTTGCAAAAGGTCTTGGTGAAGCTGGCGCATCCATTTCGATCTGGGCAAGGAATGAGGAGAAGAATCAGAAAGCTGTCGCGGAGCTGAAAGCGCTAGGAATCAACGCGATTTCCTGTGTTGCCGATGTCACCAATCGCGGCCAGATTGATTCAGCCGTGGAGAAAACTGTTGCCGAATTTGGCGGAATAGATATTTTGATCGCAAATGCTGGTGTGAATTTGCGTAAGCGTCCCGAGAAATTTAGCGCTGAGGAATTCAGTGGAGTACTTGTTGCAAATGTCACCTCAACAATGGAGTGCGCGCAAGCTGTCTATCCCGAGATGAAAAAGCGTGGTGGCGGAAAGATTGTCACCGTCGGTTCGATGACAAGTATTTTCGGATTTGGTATCTCCGCTGCATACAGTTCATCAAAGGGCGCCGTCGTTCAATTATCAAAGAGTCTTGCTGCCGCATGGGGTTCTGACAACATTCAAGTCAATGCAATTCTTCCGGGTTGGATAGAAACTGATATGACAGTTGAAACCCGTGGAATTCACAGCGTCGTTGACCAAGTTTTGCAACGTACTCCTGCAGGTCGTTGGGGAGTTCCAGATGATTTAGCTGGTGCTGCAGTTTTCTTTAGTTCCTCCGCATCGAATTTCATAACTGGAACTGCGTTACCCGTTGATGGAGGATTTGCATCAACGCTCTTCTTAGTTGATCCACCTGATAAATGAAAAATCCCCCAGGTTTCCCCGGGGGATTTTTACTACTTCTTAAAGTTAAGAAATAGAGTGATTAGTTAGCAGTAACTGCGTCGGCCTGTGGACCCTTTGGACCCTGTACGACCTCGAATGAAACTGACTGACCCTCTTCAAGGGACTTGTAACCATTTCCTTGAATTGCTGAGTAGTGAACGAATACATCTTGTCCGCCACCATCAACTGCAATGAAACCGAAACCCTTTTCAGAGTTGAACCACTTAACTGTGCCTGTTGCCATGTTTTGCTTTTCCTTCGATATGTGTGGGGTGATCGAGAAATCCTCGGCCACCAGTCTTCCTCTTGCGCCAGCGATACCGAGCAAAGCATTAAGCCATGAAACGGGTACTGATTAAGCGTCCGACTGGTCATAAGGATAGTGGTAGCAACGGGGATTGCCTAAAGGTGTTTCGGGTGCGAAAATAAAGCCTCAACTCGTACCGAGGTGGACTGGGGAAGGTCGCATCAACGGTTACGAGGAGAAATATGGAGCAATTTACGCAGCCCGCTCGAGGAATTACCCTCTCGCGAGGTTTTCTTGTCATTCACTCTGCCCCGGCTGCTCTCTGCCGCCACATTGATTGGGCTATCGCCGCACTCCTTGGACCATCTGTGAAATTGTCCTGGCGACCACAACCCCTACTTTCTGGAACTCATCGGGCGAGTTGCGAGTGGAGAGATCGAGAAGGCAAAGGCGCCGAACTTGTGAGCACTCTTCGCGATTGGCATTACTTGCGATTTGAAGTTCGCGAAGAATCTGATCGCGAGAAAGTGCTGTATCGCTTTACGCCGAATCTGGGAATTCAGAGATCGGTCATAGATGATGCTGGGAGCATCCTTATAACTGAACATCAGATTGCGAGTGCGCTAACACTCAACGATGAAGGAATTCGTGAATCACTTCGTAGAAGTTTAGGAAGTGATTGGGATGAAGAACTTGATCAATTCAGAAGAGTTGATTTGGAATCAATTTCACACAGTCATGCGATCTAATTAATTTTTTGAAGGTCTAGTATGGCGCCATGAGTGAATTGAAAGAAAGTCCCATTATTACGATTGAACGCCGCAAAGCGGTAACCATCATTGTTTCATCGATCATTGTTGCAATTGCACTTGCTGGTGGTCTGATGAAAGTCGGCAGCGGATTTGCAGCGCGCAGTACGGAAGGAATCACAGTTACTGGCTCTGCCAAAGTTGCAGCGACTGCGGACAATGCTGTTTGGACTCTCAATGTTCAAGAGTCATATCCAAATGTTGCAGATGCGGTAACACGCGTTGGAAAGAGCATCTCATCGCTAACTGCTTACCTGACAAAGGGTGGAATTCCAGAAGATGGAATCACACTTGGTGCAGTATCGACTTATGCCAATCCTGAATACATCAACGGAAATCCAACTGGTCGCATTCTTTCCCACAATGCAAGTCGCGATCTGACTGTTAAATCAAAGGATGTTCAACTTATTGCAAAATTGAGTCAAGGAATTGGCGTACTTTTGCAGCAAGGACTCAACATCAATAACTATGGTCCACAATATTATGTTTCTGTATTGCCAAAGCTTCGTCCTCAATTGCTTGAAGAGGCAATGAAAGATGCGCAGGTTCGTGCAATTGCACTGACCAAGGCAGTCGGCGGAACAATCGGATCAGTGCTCAGTGTTCGTAGCGGACCATTCCAAGTTACGACTCCTGATTCAACACAGACATCTGATATCGGTGCTTATGACACAAGCACAATTGAGAAGACAGTAACTGCAACAGTAAGCGTTACTTTCAAGACCAAGCAGTAGGAGCAATTGAGCGGACAAACGCGTCCGTTGAAATTGAAAAGGCCTCGAGTTTCCTCGAGGCCTTTGCTCATACTCTTTTAACTTTTTGATCGGTGCCAATAGATCAGTCAAGAGAACGTGAGACTGCGGAGTTGGCGACGGGAATTGAACCTGCACCTGCTATTTGGCTAAAGAGCCATGCTGCCACTACACCACGCCAACGACGCGAGCAAATAGTGGCGGTTGGTAAAAAATGTATTGATGAGGTGTAAGTAACTTGTTGACACAAGATAGTTGTGAATTAAAGCGAGAACGGCTTTGGATAATTTCCAAAGCCGTTCTCATCGCCAACTCCAAGGCCCGATACTTGATAGTGAAGGTAGCCAGTCTTCGTACCGCACCATTTCCTTCCATATTTCAAGGCAATAAAATTGTTGCACATTCCTCCGCTACTCGGAGTAACAAAATTGTGACCGATAGTTACGGCATTTAGTCGGTAAAGTAAAAAGTATGACCATCGAGGATCGCTTCGTGAAGGCACACCGATCGAAGAAAAAACTGTTGCGCAGAATTTTGAGAATGCTTCTGACGATCGCGGCATCAATCGTCGCATTTGTTATCCTCTATTTGATTGTCGTAGTTTTGAGCTTGAGAAGTGAATCGCGACAAATTTCTGGTCCGATGAATCAGATACAAGACGTCAAAAGTGCATTGACCGATCACGAGTATGCATTGGCCCGCAACCTAGTGAAGAAGGAGATTCTTCGTGAAGACGCTGTCCTTACTAGTGCCACTGCGATCGCGATTTACGGAGAGGTAACAGATTCGAATGTCGGTTACGCCTGTACTTCTGGCCGACTCCTTTACATCAAATTGATCGGTGATTTCCCACATATAACTACCACTGGGCTAGCAGTGAAACCTGGTGATCCTTCGACTGATTTAACGGTTCACGCCATTGTGATTACTGCAGATGGCGAGACGGGTCGCGCATGTCAGATCGGAGTCCAGACTGGCAACGTTCTTCCCGACAAGGGTGCAGTTTCTTTGCCAATAAAGTGATAACCACACCGTTCTCAAACTTTTGTAGATCAACTAGTTCCAATTCAGATTTAACTTTTTTTGGTAACCAGTGATTACCGCTCCAAATTATTTTTGGAACAATAAATTGTCAGTTTGCTCATATGTGAATTTTGTCCGACGGATAAAATGTTTGATCTTCATCTGTAGATTTTCCAGTCACTGCAACTTCACAGAAATGTACGCACAAATGACAGCAAATTGAATTGTACTTTCTTGGTGGCGCGACAATACAATGAAATATGAAGTTAAAATTGAGCGCTCGAGGAATTTCCGTGGTTTTGGCTTTAGTTCTTGTTGGAGGCTTGCTCCTAACATTTGTAGTAAACAAGAACTCCAGTAAAGAGGATTCGGTGTTAGGTTGTTATGTTGCTCATCTAGCCCAAGATCGTTACACCTTAGAAATAACTTCACAAGTAAAATCCGCAGTGATGGCGAACATCGCCTATGAGAATTTTGAGAAAGATAGTTCCAAGGGAACTTTTGTGGGTAAATACACTTCAGGAGTTCTCTCAGGTATGTATACCTTCACATCAGAGGGAATGAATTCTCAGCGGGAACTATTTTTCAAACGCGACGGTAAAGATTTCCTTGCCGGTTTCGGTCCAGTCACTAGTAGCGGCGATACCGAAAAGTTCACACGTCCACTTCAGTTAACCTGGGATCAGAGTTATCGCTATGTAAAGTCGAAGGATTGCTCACCTTCGCTCCCTTAACTCTAAGTGAGATTTTTCTACGAGCTAGAGAGGGATGTTGCCGTGATTTCCGCGTCGCTGGGGAGCATCCGCTATTGCTTTTGCGATGGGTCCACGAGTTAAAGATGGGCTGATGATTTCATCGACCACACCAATTTCAACTGCCCGAGCAACGCCACCAGAAATTTGATCATGTTGAGCAGCGAGTTCTAACTCCATGGAATCTCGTTGCTCTTCTGGTAGATCTGCGAGTAGTCGGCGATGCAATACACGCACTGCTGCAACGGCACCCATAACGGAAACTTCCGCAGTTGGCCAAGCAAAAACTTTGGTTGCACCGAGTGCTTGAGAATTCATTGCGACGTAAGCACCGCCGTACGCCTTGCGTGTAATTAACGTGATTCGTGGGACAACTGCTTCGCCAAAGGCGTGCAGAAGTTTTGCGCCACGTCTGACTGCGCCTTCCCACTCTTGTCCGGCACCAGGAAGAAAACCGGGGACATCGACGATCACAATGAGTGGAATTCCAAAAGAATCACAGGTGCGCACAAATCTGGCTGCCTTTTCTGCCGCTGCAGAATCCAGTGCAGCACCTAAATGAGCAGGATTATTGGCAACTATTCCAACAGTGCGACCACCGAATCTTCCAAGCGTTGTCACAATATTTGGAGCCCACATCGGAAGTAGTTCTACTTTGTCATCGGCATCGAGAAGTGCGGAAATAAGCGGATGAACTTCGTACGTTCTCTTATCTGCACTCGGAACGAATTTCCCCAATTCGGTTTCAGGTAGCGAAGTGGAAATTTCTCTTTGATCTGCAAAAAGTGAAGTAAGAGTTCGAATCGCATCAAATGCCGCATACTCTGTTTGGGCAATGACGTGGGCGACGCCGCTATTTCTCTTGTGCGCATCAGGTCCGCCAAGTTTGGCCATATCAATATTTTCACCCGTGACACTTTTAACAACGTCGGGGCCAGTAACGAAAATTCTTCCTTCAGGTGCAAGAACAACTACATCAGTGAGAGCTGGTCCGTAAGCACCGCCGCCAGCGGTTGGTCCGAGCACGAGTGAAAGTTGTGGAATTTTTCCACTTGCCGAAATCATCCATTTGAAAACTTCACCGAATGCATTGAGTGAGAGCACGCCATCGCGCAAACGTGCACCGCCTGAGTGCCAAATTCCGATGATCGGAACGCTCATCTCCATCGCTTTTGTATACGCACGAACGATGACATGTGCACCTTCTGGTCCGAGCGCTCCACTTTGAATCGTGGCATCTGAGGCAAAAATAACTACGGGTTTGCCACCAATATTTCCTGTCGCGGCAAGCATTCCTGATTTATCGCGAGGAGTAATGAGTTCGAGTGAATCGTCATCGACGAGTCGATTCATGCGAATTTGTGGATCGCGTAGATCCAAAGTTTCATCCATCAATATGCATCAATAAGTTTGGAAAGCCAGAACTACGTTATGTCCACCGAATCCAAATGAATCATTGAGAGCTGCAATATCTCCTGCCGGTAGTGGGCGAGGTTTGTCACGCACGACATCAATTTCAACAGCAGGATCGAGGTTTTCAATATTGATTGTTGGAGGAGCTAACCGTTCTTGCAACGCTTTAACAATAAAGATTGATTCGAGTGCGCCAGCGCCACCAAGTAAATGGCCCGTCATGGATTTTGTTGCTGATACTGCTACGTGATCGGCATCGGCGCCAAGTGCAAGTCGAAGTGCATTTGCCTCGGCAACATCTCCTGCAGGAGTTGAAGTTGCATGAGCGTTGAGATGAACAATGTCGCGAGTAGTGAGGTTTGCATCTTTGAGTGCAAAGGCAATCGCTCGTTGAACGCCGCTTCCATCTGGGTCAGGAGCAGCGATGTGATAACCGTCAGAAGTTAGCCCTTGTCCAGAAATTTCTGCGTAAATTTTCGCACCACGTGCCTTTGCATGTTCTAACTCTTCGAGAACAAGAATCGAACCACCTTCACCCAATACAAATCCATCTCTATCTACATCGTAGGGACGAGATGCGCGGGTTGGATCTTCATTGCGCATGGAGAGCGCTTTCATTGATGCAAAGCCGGCCATCGGCAGTGCGTGAACACAAGCCTCGACTCCGCCAGTAACAATAACTTCCGCGCGATTGTTGCGAATCATTTCCATCGCATATCCGATTGCTTCGGCGCCAGATGCACATGCACTCACAGGCGTGTGAACACCAGCGCGGGCTTTCATTCCAAACCAACATTTGCAGCTGGTCCATTGGGCATCAACATTGGAACTGTATGCGGACTTACAAATCGCGCGCCTTTACTTTTCAAAACATCATATTGATCGAGCAAAGTAATGACGCCGCCAATACCTGATGCAACAACAACACCGAGTCTTTCAAAATCAACTTCTGGCGCTCCAGCATCTTGCCAAGCTTCGCGCGCGGCAATGAGTGCAAATTGTTCGGAGCGATCTAGTCGGCGCATTTCAACGCGATCCATGACTTCACTCGGATCAACTGCAACGGTCGCTGCAAATGTCACGGGGATGGTGCTTGCCCACTCTTCTGTCCAGCGTGCGAACGCCACTTTTTCCTGCAAGAAGGGCAGACCAAGAACTCGCCACATCTCCACCGAGTGGTGAAGTCGTGCCGAGTCCTGTAACAACGACGCGTCGTCTAGTCATTTATTACGTGCTTCGTCAGTTAAGACTTACGCAGAGACCTTAACGATGAAATTCACTGCACTCTCCAACAGTTGCAAGTTCAGAAACCTGATCGTCTGGAATTTTCACTCCGAAACGCTCTTCTGCCAACGACAACTTCGACCATGCTCAAAGAATCGACATCTAGATCGTCGGTGAAGTTCTTATCCATTTCGATGGAAGCTGCAGGAATACCTGCGACCTCTTCTACGATCTCCTTGATGCCTGCGAGTACGTCGGCTTGTGTGAGCGCCATAGTTCTTTCTCTTTCCTTTAGTTGCTTACTTGGGTTCGGGGGTTGATTAATTTCACGGCAGTTCGACTACCTGACCTGCATAGACCAATCCTGCGCCATAACCGATGAGTAACGCCAATCCGCCGCTCAAATCGGGGCGATCTTTGAGCAAAGCAGCCATTGCAATCGGGACAGATGCCGCAGATGTATTGCCAGAGGTGCGAATATCTTCGGCAACGGCGACTTTTGCAGGAATTCCAATTTCCTTTGCCATGGATTCGATAATTCGAACATTTGCTTGATGTGGAATGAATGCATCGAGTTGATCTGGTGTAACACCAGCTGCTTCAAGTGCTCGGATTCCAACTTTGCTCACTGAAAAAACTGCCCACCGAAAAACTGCTTGACCTTGTTGTGAAATAACTGGCCACGGTGCATCTGGAACTGATCGGTAGTCGAGCCAAGATGGGTTGGCGAGAATTGCATCGCGCGAATCGGCATCCGACCCCCACACAGTTGGGCCAATTGCAGGATGATCTGATGGACCAACAACAACGGCGCCAGCTCCATCGGCAAAAATGAATGCCGTTGCTCGATCAGTCGGATCGGTGAAGTCAGAAAGTTTTTCTACTCCAACAACGAGTACATGTTTCGATGATCCTGCGCGAATGAAATCACTGGCCATTCCAAGTCCGTAGCAAAAACCTGCACACGCTGCATTGATATCAAATGCTGCAGCCTTTGGATTTCCCAATCGAGCAGTCAGAGCAGTTGCGGCGCTAGGTGCTTGGAAGGGATAGGAAATTGTCGCAAGAATAATTGTGTCGATATCTTCCATCGAAAGATTTGCTCGTTGCAATGCTTGATTGCAAGCAATTTCTGCCATATCGATTACTGATTCATCCGCAGCTGCAATTCTGCGCGATTCAATTCCAGTGCGTTGACGAATCCACTCATCCGTTGAATCAATTCTTTCGACGATCTCTGAATTCGGAACAACACGTGAAGGTTGGTAAGCGCCAACGCTCATGATTCGACTATCGCTACCTTTGCGAACTTCAATCATCCCGCCACCTTCTCGCTCTTTACATGATGACGTGCGATTAAATCTTTCGCTGCCTCAACATCATCGGGAGTCTTAAGTGCCAAAGTTTCAACGCCCGGAAGCACGCGCTTGATGATTCCGACAAGAGTGCCAGCTGGTGGAAGTTCGATGACTGCGGTGACACCTTTCTTCTTCATTGTTGCCATGCAAAGATCCCAGCGAACAGGGTGAGCAATTTGATTCACAATTCGATCAATGATTTCACGACCAGTTTTAATCGCTGCACCATCTTTATTGGAGAGGATTTTCGCGTCGGGATCGTGAACATCGAGAACAGAGGCGATATCGACCATATGCGGAACCGCGCTTCGCATCGCTTCAGTATGAAATGCGCCGGCAACTGCGAGAGGGCGAACTCTTGCTCCCTCGGGTGGGGTAGCGGCCAATGCGGCAAGATCATCGAGAGTTCCAGCGGCCACGATCTGTCCGGCGCCATTTTCATTTGCTGCGATAAGACCAAAACTTCGGATTGCTTCCAAGACAACTTCGCGCTCGCCACCCAAAATCGCCGACATTCCTGTCGCGGACAATCCTGCTGCGATTCCCATCGCGCTTCCGCGCTCGCGAACCAAGGCAAGGGCGTCGGGCTCGGAGAGAACATGAGCCAGAGTCGCAGCCGTTATCTCGCCCACGGAATGTCCAGCGGTCAGAGTCGGCGTAATGCGTCCGAGGCCATGCCATCCCAGAATTCCAGCTGCAACAATGAGAGGTTGAGCATTTTCGGTGGCTCGGATTTCATCGGCATCAGCGGTTGTTCCGAGGTGTACCAGGTCGAGTTCAATGGCATCTGACCATGAGGCGAGCAGCTCTTTTCGAGTCGAATCCTCGATCCAAGAATTGAGAAAGCCTGGGGTCTGCGAACCCTGCCCCGGGGCGATGATTGCTAGCACTTGGAGATTTTAGGCGAAGTCACGTGCTACTTACGAGTTAGCAACGAAATTACGCGTGAACTGCGCGTGAAACGAGCCAAACTTGAGAACTATGTGGCGCAACCGTCACTTTTGTCGAAGGCAGCGCGATCGCAGGTTCATATGTTGCAGTGTTTTGCGATGCATCAAATATGCACCGATATGTCTGGCCCCATGATGAATCCGGGAGCGTGAAGAGTGTTTCCTTCACGGATGAATTGAGCATCACCAAAATTGCGCGATTGGAGCCAGCTTCGATGAATACGGTGATGCTTCGCTTCTCACCATCAGACCAATGCTCGTCGGTCATTTCACGCCCCCCGAGACTAAACCAAGCGATATCTTTTCGTTGAGTGCCGTAGTCAAAGGCACCCGTAAAAAATTCTGATGAAACTTCGGCTAAGTAAGTCGAACGAATCTCTGAGAGCGCAGCAGTGGCCTCCAAAATATCTTGCTCATCCTCATTTAACTCCCAATTCAGATTTACCCCGAAATCATCTGCGCCATTGATCGGTTGGGAGTAGGCATTATTTGAACCATTTTGGGTTCTACTTATTTCATCACCCATCGACATCATCGGCACACCCGATGAGAGGAAGAGAGTGGCGAGTAAAGATTTTTTAAGACTTCTACGAGTTTCAATAATTTTAGGATCATCACTTGGACCCTCGACGCCAACGTTCCACGAACGGTTGGTCGATGTGCCGTCCTTGTTGCCCTCGGCGTTGGGTTCGTTTCGCTTTCCGCTATAGGTCACTAAATCATTGAGAGTGAAACCATCGTGGGCTGTAATGAAATTAATTGATGAAGTTGGCCCGCGGAAGTAGAAAATATCGCTTGAGCCGCTTATTCGCGAGGCAATATCAGCAACACCTTCACCAAAGCCACGCGCTAAGTCGCCCAACCAGAATTGTCGGACGGAGTCCCGATAGTGGTCATTCCATTCTCGCCATGGGTAAGCGAAATCGCCCAAGCTATATCGCGACATGTCCCATGGTTCTGCAATGAGTTTCAAATCTCGCAGCCTTGGATCAGCTGCAATTGCAGAGAGAAGTGATGAGTCTTCAGCTGAGTGATCTTCATAAAGTGCAGTTGCTAAATCGAATCTAAATCCATCGACCCCAATGACCTCACTCCACCAACGAAGTGAATCGATAATATTTCGAACAATGTGAGAGTGGCTGGCATTGACGGTGTTGCCACAGCCTGTGACATCAATAAATTCGGCATCACTTTGATGGCGATACCACGCCTTATTGTCGATACCTTTAAATGAAATCGTTGGGCCACCAATTCCACCTTCAGCAGTGTGGTTGTAGACAACATCGAGAAGAACTTCAATTCCTGCTCGATGCAATTCATCAACGGCACCTTGCAATTCGGAGATCGGATCTTTCGTTGCTGCGTAATCAATATTTGGCGCGCTAAAGGCGATCGGGTTATATCCCCAATAATTTCGTCGACTTCGCTGCCAAATCGCTGGCTCGGTCATGGATTGTTGAATCGGGAGCAATTCAATTGCTGTGACACCTATTTTTTTCAAATGCGCAATCGTGCTCGGATGACCGAGTGCTTTATACGTCCCGCGCTCGCTCTTTTCAATTTCCGGATTTGCTGCAGTGAGTCCTTGGACATGTGCCTCGTAGATGAGTGTTTTAGTCCATGGGGTATTGAGGCGATCAAATTGTCGACGTGGATGATCCGTGACTACGGAATACGGAACCTTTCCAGCGCTATCTCGATTGTCGCGAATAGTGATGTCGCCATTTCCGAGTCCATCGGTACTGACATGTCCATAAATTTCTGGACCGTACTGAACGTGGCCATCAAGTAAGTGAGTATGTGGATCAACCAACAACTTTGCCGCGTTAAATCGCAATCCCTGTTCTGGTTTCCATGGACCATAAACTCGAAATCCGTAGCGCTGTCCAACACGAACTCCAGCGAGATACCCATGCCAAATCGGTCCGGTGCGATGTGCGAGTGCGAAGCGAGTTTCTACCAAATGGCCATTGATCTCGTTGAAAAGGCAGAGCTCAACTGCATCGGCCGCTTCTGACCAGAGAGCAAAATTGGTGCCGTCCTCAGTAAGTGTTGCACCGAGAAAACGGGGGTCAGCAGGTAGCACCGGCACATCTTGCCCTGCATTCGTTTCTAGCGCATTAAATAATCACTTGTTGGGTCATCAAATTTGAGGAATTCCATTGCGCATAGCGCAATTGCCGCCGGTAGAAGGTCCACACTTCTTTTGAGAAACCACGGTGTTCCTTTTTTCAGCATCCACATCCACGATTCACGACTTGTGAGCGTCTGTGGAGGAGAGACGTGTATGTCGTCAATTTTCCAATTTCTATCGACGAGTAATTTACGGAACTCGCTGGCAAGGATTTGATGACCATATCTACTTGGATGCATTCGATCGACATGCCACATGGATTTTGAATAAACATCTGGAATTTCGCGAGATCGAACCAGTATTGCGCCGAACTCCTCGGCAATTCTCTCGGTGACTTCATTGAGATGATTCACGCGGCGCTTAAGAATTCGAGCAAGAGTTTTAGGTAGAGGAATAATTTCAGTTGGATCGTGCAATTGGAGGAGAAGAATTTCGGATTTTTTCGCAACGAGAATTCGCGCCGTTTCTCGCACATTCTCATAGAGGGTTTGCGGGTTAAATCCATTTCGCAGTAGATCGTTTCCACCGACAATAATCGCTGTGATATCTGGCTGATGCACAATGACTTGATTGAGTTGGACATTTTTTACATCGTTGGATTTTGCTCCAGGACGTGAGACATTGAGATAGACGATTGGTTCGGCAAAAGCTTGTGCCAAGTAATAGCTCCAGCCTCGTGCAACTCCGTGGACATCGTGATCGCCAACGCCAGATGCTGCGCTGTCACCGAGTACGGCAAAAGTGATGGGTTTCATGCTGACTGCTTTGTCTTTTTATAAACACGCTTCTCGCCATGTAGTTCCAACAAGGCTTCAATCGTGTCATCCCACGAGTACTTCTCTGCCTGTTCACGGCAGCTCATTGATATCCGTGATTGATCAGGTGATGTGAGAAATATTTCAATCTTGTCGGCGAAGGCAACGCCATTGTTCTCTGCAATGGCACCGGCAGGAGTTGGCGAATCAAGACAAAGAAATTCCCCGACAGCGCTCGATTGAGAAGCAACTACAGGAGTTCCGGAGGCAATTGATTCAAGTGCTGCCAAGCAAAAAGTTTCTATTGGACCAGGAGCAAGTGAAACATCTGCACTTGCCAAAATCGATGCGACACGATGTCGATCTGCAATGTATCCAAGGAAAGTTACAGGGAGGTCTTTTGACGCGTCTCGTGATTGTTTCCAAAGTGGACCAATGCCAATGTAAATCAACCGCGCATCTATTCCGCGTACGCGAATTTCTCGAAGCGCTTCAATTGAGCGGTGAGGTTGTTTCTCTGGAGACATTCGGCCGCAATGGACAAGTAGATATTGAGATCCTTTAAGAAGTTCCTTGCGTAACTCTAAATCGGCAGCGCCTGGAGAAAATGTTGTGAGATCTACTCCCAGTGGAATCTGCAAAATGTTTTTGGCGTTGATTTCGCGAAATTCCTGCGAAGCGTATTTTGTAGTCGTGATGACATGATCGAATCGCTTTGCGCTGCGGCGATTGTGCCAATCCACAATTGTGCGAATTGAAAAAGGGAGGTAAGTGGTGGCAAGCCCGACAAGACTTTCGTGACTGAAAATGACGGCTGGTATTTTGCGCTGCTTTGCCCAGAGTCCGATTCTGGAGAGAGTGAAGCGATCAGATACTTCAATTCGCTCCGGGTTAAGAGTGGCGAGCAAGGCAAGTAACTTTCGATTACTTCGAATGATTCTGTAGCCGCCAGTGAAGGGTAAATGAAAGCTCGGCACCGTTATTTTGAGTCCCGTAGGAGTTCCCTCTTGAAAGAAGCCAACGCCAGGAACAATGTAAATGAATTGATGTCCACGAATCGTGTAGCCATTTCCGAGTTGATGAATCGTGGTCTTAATTCCACCCGAATTTGGCCCGTAGAAATTGGCGATATGTACGATTTTCATGCGACTTGCGCCCTATCTTGTTGAGGTTCTCTGCGATAGAGGCGTATCAATTCTTCGTAATGAGCGAGGAGTTCGTCATTTACTCCTTGCCATGTTCGGCCGATAACTGACTTTCTGGCATGACGCGACATCTGTGCGAGATTCACATCGCTTTTCACTGCGAGGACCGTCTTCAAAAGTAATTCAGAATCGGATGTATCAATTAGATATCCGCTTCTTTGATTTTCAACGAGATCAATCGGACCACCAGAGTTTGGCGCAATGACTGGCGTTCCGGATGCAAGAGCTTCCTGTACTGATTGGCAAAATGTTTCATGTTTACCGGTATGAACAAAGAGATCGATCGACGCATAAATCATGGAAAGTTCTTCGCCGGATTTGTATCCAGTGAAGTGCGCATTTGGCAGAGCCTTCTCAAGTTTCTTTCGAGCAGGACCATCTCCAACAATTACGAGTTGAATATCTTCCTGTTGATCAAGTATTCGCAATTCATCGACTCTCTTCTCATTTGCCAATCTCCCCACGTATCCGACGATGAATTTCGGAGAACCCGCGCTTTGGAATTGTTCGCGCCAGAGTTCGTTTCGATGAAGCGGATTGAATCGTGTGGAGTCCACACCTCTTTGCCAAAGGTGAACATTTTTAACACCGCTTTCCTCTAAATCTCGACAAGCCCATGTTGATGGTGCGAGTGTTCTATCGGTTCGAATGTGAATTTTTGCAATCCACTTTTTGAGTTGCGAGTGAGCGATGGTTAGCCCGTAATGTCGCGCAAATCCCGCAACATCGGTTTGGTAAATTGAAACTGTCGGTATCTGCATACGTTTAGCAATCTTTGCCACTGATGATCCGAGGAAAATCGGTGACGCTAAATGAATAACATCGGGGCTAAAACCTTCAAGGAGCGGCTCGAGGGTTTTGTGTGGAAGTGCGATTGGGATGAGCCCCTTCATCGCCAAACTCGGAACTCTTTTGACGCGAAATCCCGCGTAAGAATGTGGACCATTGATGCTCTCGGGAGCAATGACTATGGCTTCCATTCCTTTAGCGGAGAGGTGTTCGAGTATGCGAAGAACAGAATTGGTCACACCATTTACCTGGGGGAGAAATGATTCTGTAACCAGAGCGATCTTCATGAATGAAATGTTCTGATGAGACAAATACTGCGAGAGGCTTTTTAGGTTACATGTCGGCGAATGGGTGATTAAGAGTTCTCTCAACTTTGCGCCCTTATCTACTCACAAGTAATATCTCCAATGTGAATATCGCGGTCTGCGTGAAGCAAGTTCCTGATTCTTGGGCGGAAAAGAAGATGCTCAATGGGAGTTTGGATCGTGAGGGCGTGGATGCAGTACTCAATGATCTTGATGAGTACGCGGTCGAGGAAGCTCTTCGAATTGTCGAAGCACATGGCGGAAATGGCGAAGGCGGAGCAAACAAAATAACTGTGATTTCTATGGGGCCATCGCGTGCGACGGAAGCTGCACGCAAGGCGCTCTCTATGGGTGCCGATAGCGCAATCGTCATCACTGATGACGCCTTGGCAGGTTCTGATGCGTTGGCAACGTCAAAGGTTTTAGCGAAAGTTATTGAGTCCGGAAATTTTGATCTCGTTTTCTGCGGAACAGAATCAACGGATGCGCGAATGAGCGTTATTCCGGCGATGCTTGCTCAGAGGTTGAAATGGGCAGGACTTACCTTTGCTGGTTCAGTGACAATTGATCCTGCCACCAAAGATGTAACGATTTCTCGTCAGACTGAATCTGGCGTTGACACCGTCAAAGCGAAATTTCCTGCCGTGATTAGTGTGGTTGAAAAAATCAATGAGCCACGTTATCCATCCTTCAAAGGCATCATGGCTGCGAAGAAGAAAACAATGGAGATTCGCGATTTAGCATCCGTTGGAATCGATGCTTCGAGTGTCGGAAGTGCTGGGGCATCGAGTGAAGTTGTGGATGCGACTGCACGACCTGCGCGTGCTGCCGGAATCAAAATTGTTGATGATGGCAACGCAGGTAAAGCACTCGTCGATTTTCTTGCAGAAAAGAAATTGATATGAGCCAAGTGTTTATTCTCGCCCCAATTTTCAAATGGAGCGGTCACTAAGGCGACTCACGAACTCGCAACATATGGCGCACGAGTTGGCGAAGTTACAGCGCTTGTTCTTTCTGGAGTAAGCGAAGGTGAAGCACTCGCAAAGTCAATTACTGAAGGACCAATTGCAAATGTTCTCATTTTAGAAAGTGGTGATTTCAGTAAGTATGGAGTCGCGGCTGCCGCTGAGGCAATTGCCTCAGTTATTGCAGAGAAGAAACCAGCCGCACTACTCATTTCCTCCAGTGCCTACGGAAAGGAAGTTGCAGGAAGTGTTGCTGTTTTCGCCGACTCTGGATTACTCACAGATGTAGTTGATGTCGAGGCAGATCTCAGTGCGACACAATTAATTTTCGGTGGATCAACTACCGTTCATTCGAAAATCAAAAGCAGTCTGTCGATCATTACTGTTCGTCCAAATTCTATTTCCGCAGATTTATCGCCATCGACTCCACAGATTTCAACGGCGACTGTTTCTATTTCTCCATCATCACAATTGGCGGAAACAATCTCAAGTGATGTTCCTGTTACTGGTGGTCGTCCTGACCTAACGGAAGCGCAAGTAATTGTCTCTGGCGGTCGCGGAACAAATGGAGATTTCTCTCCAGTTGAAGCTCTTGCCGATGCGCTAGGTGGCGCCGTCGGAGCCTCTCGTGCAGCGACGGATGCAGGTTGGTATCCGCATTCGCATCAAGTAGGTCAGACTGGAAAAACTGTAAGTCCGCAGCTATATGTTGCCTGCGGAATTTCTGGGGCAATTCAGCATCGCGCAGGTATGCAGACGAGCAAGACAATCGTTGCGATTAATAAAGATCCCGAGGCTCCTATCTTTGAATTGGCTGATTTTGGCGTTGTTGGCGATCTCTTTACTGTGCTGCCTCAAGTGACTGAAGGAGTGTTGGCTCGCAAGTCCTAGACTTGCACCATGTCCGTTTATCTCGACCACGCTGCAACTACTCCTATGGTTGAAGCCTGCTCCGAGGCGATGGTTCGTCAGATGAATTCGATTGGCAATGCTTCGAGTCTGCATTCATTTGGTCGAGCGACTCGCAAAGAGGTTGAACGAGCGCGCGAAATTATTGCTGAATCAATCCAGTGCCATCCAAGTGAAATTATTTTTACTGGTTCTGGTACCGAGGCAAATAACACAGCGCTCAAAGGACTTTTTTGGAAGAACCAGAAGCAAGGGCGCAACATCGTCGTTGTCTCCGAGATCGAACATCACGCTGTTCTCGATCCAGCACATTGGCTCGTCGAACATGAAGGTGCTGAACTCGTTGCACTTCGAGTCGATGCTGACGGAGTTGTCGATCTCGATCAACTTGCTCAGCTGATTGCATCTCGCGCAGATGAAATTGCCGTTATCTCGGTGATGAGTGCGAACAATGAAACGGGAGTTATTCAACCTGTCTCTCAAATTGTTCAAATGGCAAAACCATTTGGAATCTTTGTTCATTGCGACGCCGTGCAAAGTTTTGAAAAAGTAGAGTTGTCATTTAGCGCCCTTGGCGTCACAGCAATGACAATTAGCGCTCACAAAATCGGTGGTCCACTCGGTGTTGGAGTTTTGATTCTCCAAAAGGGATTCGACATTCCTGCCTTGTTACATGGTGGGGGACAAGAGCGCGATATTCGAAGTGGAACCCTTAACGCACCAGCGATTGTGGGATTTGCTGCTGCAGTTGAAGAGGCCGAGAAAAATTTCCTTGTGAGAAATGCTCGAGTATTGAATTTGCGCGAATCTTTGATTGCGGGATTGCAAAAGGCAATTCCAGATTCCTATATCAATGGTGCAAACTCTGATCGTCTTCCCGGAATTGTTAATGCAACTTTTCCTGGTACCGAAAGTGACACGCTCCTTCTTTTACTCGATGCCGAAGGAATTGCTTGCTCGACTGGTTCTGCCTGCACCGCAGGAGTTCAACGGCCAAGTCACGTTTTGATCGCAATGGGGCATACAGAAGAAAGTGCGCGGTCGAGTTTGCGATTCTCCATTGGAAGTACAAACACACAAGCAGACATTGATGCCGTTGTGCTTGCACTTCCTGCACTCATCAATCGAGCAAGAGCGGCAAATTTACGATGAAGTTAATTGCCGCAATGAGTGGTGGCGTGGATTCGGCGGTTGCCGCCGCTCGCGCAGTTGAAGCCGGCCACGAAGTAATTGGTGTGCATCTCGCTCTTTCTTCCAATCCACAAAAATATCGTTCAGGTGCGCGAGGTTGCTGCACTATTGAAGATTCACATGATGCGCGAAGAGCTGCCGATGTCATTGGCATACCTTTTTATATTTGGGATATGGCCGAAGAGTTTCACGCAGGTGTAGTAGAAAATTTTCTCTCTGAATATGCAGGTGGTCGCACTCCCAATCCTTGTTTGCGATGCAATGAGAAAATTAAATTTGCAGCCGTTCTAGACCGTGCTCGCGCCATGGGTTTTGATGGCGTCGTTACCGGCCACTACGCAATTACCAAAGAGACCCCGACTGGTCGAACACTTCATCGGGCAATCGATAACTCCAAAGATCAGTCCTATGTACTTTCCGTCTTAACGGTGGAACAAATTGCAGGAGCAATATTTCCATTAGGAGATACGGAAAAAGTTGATATTCGCAAAGAGGCTGAAGCTCGCGGTTTAGCCGTTGCACAAAAGCCAGATAGCCATGACATTTGCTTCGTGCCGTCGGGAGATAACGCAGGCTGGTTGCGCGATCGATTGGGTAGTGAAGTCGGACCGATTGTCGATCAAGATGGTGAGAAGTTGGGCGAGCATAAAGGCGCCTATACCTACACAATCGGTCAGCGTCGTGGACTCGGACTCACCGTTCCAACAGCCGATGGTTCTCCACGCTTCGTTCTGAAAATTGAACCTGTCACCAACACCGTTGTCGTTGGTTCGAGAGAAGATTTAGCGGTGACAACAATCATTGGTGAAAATCCGATTTGGTGCGGGCCGGCGCCCGATGAAACTGCCCGTCGTGGATTCGCGCAAATTCGTGCCCACGGCGATCCGCATTCTTGTACCTATTACTTTGATGGTGAGAAATTAATTGCGCTTCTCGATGAGCCAGTATTTGGTTTGGCAACGGGTCAAGCGCTAGCAATTTACGATGGTGATCGCGTCGTCGGATCAGCGACGGTTTATAAAACTTGGTGATCGCGTGGCCGTGACAAAAGTAACCAAGGTTCAAGCTCGCCATCGCATTGCTGAATTATCCGAAGCAATTCGCGATCATCAATTCCGCTACTACGTTTTAGATAAGCCAGTCATCACTGATGCAGAATTCGATTTATTGCTTCGGGAATTAACGGAGCTAGAAGCGAAATTCCCGGAACTTCGCGAGCCAGATTCACCCACGCAAAACGTTGGTGGGGGATTTTCAACACACTTTGAACAAGTGGATCATCGCGAAAAGATGATGAGTCTGGATAATGTTTTTGATGTTGATGAGTTAGAAACCTGGTTCGAGCGTGCAGAGAAAACAGTCGAGGTTTCTCAATGGCTTTGCGAATTGAAGGTCGATGGCCTTGCTATAAATCTGCTCTACGAAAATGGCACGCTGACTCGCGCACTCACTCGAGGCAATGGTGTAACGGGTGAAGATGTCACTCTCAACATCATGACAATTGAGAGTGTTCCGCGAACTCTCAAAGGCGTCAACATCCCATCCTTGATTGAAGTCCGGGGTGAAGTCTTCTTCGCACTTGCCGATTTTGCCGATCTCAATAATTCATTGGAGGAGGCTGGCAAAGCTCTCTTTGCCAATCCACGCAATGCTGCAGCCGGTGCGGTTCGCCAGAAAGATCCGCGAATTACTGCCCAGCGACCACTGAGTTTTGTGGTTCATGGAATTGGCGCGTGCGTTGGCGCCACCTTTGGCTCACAGAGTGATTCATACGAACTCTTACAGGAGTGGGGTTTGCCAACGAGTAATCGTTTTCAAGTCTGTGACTCTCGTGATGAAATACTCAAGTATATCTCTCACTATGAAGTTCATCGCCATGATGTTGAACACGAAATCGATGGCGTTGTCATAAAAGTAAATCTTCTCGATCAACAAGAGTTGTTAGGGACAACATCACGTGCGCCAAAGTGGGCAATCGCTTATAAGTATCCGCCCGAGGAAGTTGTCACCAAACTCCTTGATATCAAAGTGAGCGTCGGACGCACGGGTCGAGTTACTCCTTTCGCATTTATGGAACCTGTAAAGGTCGCGGGTTCAACAGTTACAAATGCCACTCTCCATAACGCACAAGAAGTGGAGCGCAAAGGAATTCTTATTGGTGACATCGTCGTGATTCGCAAAGCTGGCGATGTCATTCCTGAGGTTCTTGGTCCTGTAATTGAAAGACGCACAGGTAATGAAAAGCGCTTCATCATGCCAACGACTTGTCCTGATTGCGGAACTGATCTTCGTGCAATATCTGAAGGTGATGTAGATATTCGTTGTCCAAATACACAGAGTTGTCCTGCCCAATTACGTGAGCGAATTTTCTATATTGGTTCACGTTCTGCACTAGACATTGATGTTCTCGGATACGAAGCTGCCAATGCTCTTCTTGGCGACAAAATCATTACCGATGAATCTGATCTCTTTGCGCTGACTGCTTCCAAGTTGGCGAAGTCGGAGTTCTTTAAGAAGAAAGACGGAACGCAATCTGCCAATGCAGAAAAATTACTTGAAGCACTTGAAGAGGCGAAGTCACGACCGCTCTGGCGCACAATTGTTTCCCTTTCGATTCGCCATGTAGGACCGACTGCAGCGCAGGCACTGGCAAACCATTTCGGATCGATGGAGGCAATTGCCTCAGCCTCAGCAGAGGAGTTAGCACTCGTTGATGGAATCGGTGACACGATTGCGGAATCCATTGTTGAGTGGTGCGGCGTGAAATGGCATAAACAAATAATTGCTAAATGGGCTAAGGCCGGCGTCAATATGGTTGCCGATACTGCCCCCAACGAACCGCAAATTTTTGCAGGACTTACATTTGTCGTGACTGGCTCTTTGAATTCCTTCACTCGCGATGAGGCAACGGAGGCAATTGTCGCTCGCGGTGGAAAAGCATCGAGTTCAGTTTCAAAGAAAACTAACTACGTTTTGGCTGGAAGTGACCCAGGATCCAAATTAGCCAAGGCTCAAGAGTTAGGCGTGCAGGTAATAAATGAGGAGGCTTTTCAGCAGATGCTCGCTGGTAGGCTTGCACCATGATCGTTCTAGCCGAAGAGGTCCAACGCAAACTTCCAGCCCACCCAGTCTTCTTTGGGCTCTTTGCCTTCGGAGTACTCGCCGTGCTGCTCTATTTAGTCCTTCGTCTCGACCGGGATTAATTGACCATACGACTGGGGCTTTACGGTGGGACCTTTGATCCAATTCACAATGGTCATCTCCATCTGATTACCGAACTGCTTACCCGCGAAGTTGTTGATGAGATCGTCGTTGTTCCAGCAGGAAATCCGTGGATGCGGGAGAGCGCACCAACTGCTTCTGCTGAAGACAGATTGATGATGGTTGAACTCGGAGTTACAGAAATTCCTATGGAACTTCGAACCCGAATAAGTGTCAGCGACACCGAGGTAAAGAGAAGCGGACCTACATACACAATTGACACTGTTGAAGAGTTGAAGAAATCGCGACCCGATGCCTCAATCATTCTCATCGTCGGATCAGATGCTTCTTTAAATATTGCTAAGTGGCACAGAAGTAGCGAATTACTTGCACAAGTTGAACTACTCGTGATTGCTCGAGACGGTGATGGTTTGGATATTGATGCGCTTGCTGTCTCCTCCTCGCGTATCCGAGAGGAAATAGAATTGCGAATTGATGTAACGCAAGAAATTCCTGAATCAATTTGGACTTATATACAAGAAAGAAACCTTTATGCCAGCAAGTAAAGCAGTTATCGCCACCACCCAAATCGCTGCCAGTGCGATCATCGATAAGCTCGGTAAGAATTTGGTGGCGATCGACTTGTCCGATCAATTGGTTCTCTCTGAAGTTTTCCTCATCGCTAGCGGACAGAACACCCCACAAATTGAAGCCATTGCAGATGAGGTCGAACGCCAACTATCCATTGCAGGACAAAAACCAGCTCGACGTGAAAACGGTGCCGAGTGGATATTGATTGATTACTCAGATCTCGTCGTACATATTCAGACCGAAGAATTGCGTCGCTACTACATGCTCGATCGTCTTTGGAATGATTGCCCAATAATTCCGCTGGAGGCTGTAGAGAAAGCAAAAGAAAATGCCTAGTACATATACGCGCAATCGCATTGTTCTATGGCGTCACGGTCAGACAGAATGGAATGTTCTCAATCGTTTTCAAGGACATACCGATATTCCACTCAACGATGTTGGTCTCTATCAGGTAAAACAAGCAGCACAACTTCTCGCTGGCATGAATCCAACTTCAATTATTTCTAGTGATTTAGGTCGTGCAAAAGTGACAGCACAAGCACTTGCCGATCTGGTTAATTTGCCGGTACATCTTGATACTGATTTGCGTGAAACAAATGGCGGCAATTGGGAAGGCAAAACAGGAAAAGAAAATCGTGCAGAAGATTTCGCAAACTTTGTCCGATGGATTGATGGTGACAATAATCCTGCGGGTGAAGTTGGCGAGAGGCGTACCGAAGTTGCCGACAGAGGTGTAGCTGCGATTCATCGTGCAATTGAAAACGGCATTGATGGACGAATGATGATTGTTGCAACTCACGGCGGATTGGCTCGTTGTGTTATGGGGAAGTTGCTCGGTCTTCCTCAATCGCATTGGGGCGCTATTGGTGGACTGTCCAATGCAGCCTGGTCCATATTGGAATCAAGCCCTCGTGGATGGCATCTCGTGGAACATAACGCCGGCTCTATCCCGGAGCCGATCTTTGGTGAGGAAAGTGGCGCCGAACCCAACCTGCGGTAAGGTCAGCGCTCGGAAAGTTTGATGTATATGAAGTTTTAACTGTTTTACAACGGGGCTGTGGCGCAGCTGGTAGCGCACCTGCATGGCATGCAGGGGGTCAGGGGTTCAAATCCCCTCAGCTCCACGTTCAGGTGAATGTGCGGAATGTTTTCGAAACCGGTGAATTCTGCTTATTTGATCCAACCCACCTCAAAATATTAAATGACGTTGCTGTTCGCGCATTGATCAATGACCGCTCGAATCGTAGTGTTATTAAGGTTTACGCCATTACACTCTTGTTGCGCCCATCGTTTGGAGTTACCGTATTGGAGCTTTCGCCAGAATCCATCTTTCATCAATTCAAAGAGATGTCGAGGGGGCCTCTTCGAAATTCTAAGTTGCTTTCGTCTCGTGAACTTTCGGGAGGGTTAAGTGGAGCAAAGGTTTATCTGGTTTGGCCCGAGGATGTTCCGGCCCTCATCCTTAAGGTAGACGACACAAGATTGATTGAAAACGAGTTCACTAGTCGCCGATTACTTGAATATGACGATCGACAGTTGGAGGAATTTGGTGCAGGTCATTTAGCCCAAGTAGGTGCAATAGAGGACGTCGGAGCAGATCTCTCTGCTATCGCTTATTCATACTTTGGCGCCATTCGTTATCAAGATTTAGATAAATATGCGAATATTGAGGATCTTATTCAGAAATATTTACCAGTCGGACGATTTACGCGAGAACAACTCGCAAGGTGTTTTGATGTGGTTGCGGCGAAGTTGGCTACCCCCGCAGCCATCACGGAGTCGGCTTTGCCACTTCGCGAGTACCTTCCGTCGCCCGATTGGGATCGTCTAAGTCCAATACTCGGAGTCATCTCTCAAATCGACGTTGAGTACTCATGGCTTGCCTCACTCCGTGATTGGTTTGAGAGCCAAATTGATAGATTTTCCTTGGCTCCATATCCTGATAAACGCCGATTGCATGGAGATCCTCGACTTGCCAACATCCTGGTAAATCGAATCTCGTCAGAAGTAGAGTTTATTGACTTTGGTGGATCCACAGTTGGGCACCCTTTTCGAGATATTGCACGCTTTGAGGTGGACTTACTGCTGAGGGCTTCGAGTTGGTCCGTCACTCCAGCAAAACGCAGTGAGGATTTCGCTGCAAGGCTTAGGCGGTTGATACCTCCAACGGAAATGAACCAGAGTGCTGACTCAGATGTTGTCCTTCTCTGGCGGGCTAGTCTTAATCGAGTCTTTCCAGGACTTGCAGAAATTCCAACTCGTCAAATGCTTATGTTGTTTCTAGGTGCCGAGATGCTGAAGCGACTTCTTTGGATCACGGTCGGTTCAGAACGCGATGTTGGCGGACGATCCGTCGACTTAATAGAGGGATTGGCGGTGGTTCGCGCTTTCCTTGACGGACTGTCAATAGACATAGGCGACACTTTGACTCAACAGAATCTGCGCGAGATTCTCGGGATTCGTCGAGTATTTGTGCCTCTCCCGGGGTCCGAAAGAGTTACGAACAATGTTCGCAATGAGGCGAAGTTGTTGACGCTTCAAAGAGCTATAACCGCAAAGTCCCGAGTTTGTTTAGTAGCCGAAACCGGAAATAGTTATCTCCATACGAGGGGGCCATTCTTCGCGAGTATTGAACAGTTACTTTCAAGGGGTGGCAGATTCGACGTTCTCCTGGTTCAGGCAAATGAGGACCAGCAAGATCCAACTCGTATCCGGAAGTTTGATGAAAGCATAGAAGGTGCCAAACACCTAGCTGGCCGGTACTCAAGTCGTCTCCGAGTCGGCGTGCTGGAAGGGCCGCTATTAGCGACAGTACTGCTTTCGGAAGATGTTGGATTTTTCGAACCTTATTTTGAAGTCGATCGTGCACGGCGTGAAAAGTTGTTGTTCGACACGTTCGAGGTTGAGTTCTCGTCAAGGAACTCCCAGTTGTACGCGCTTCTGGCTGAACAGTTCGAAACTCAATTTCGCAGGGCCACAGTTAGAATATGACTACTGGGGTGGTTCGTCCGAACATTCCGTTGATCGCTGAACACGACACATGGATTACTGTGGATCCGCTTCTCGGTTGTCCAGCGTCGTGTGATTATTGTTTTCTTGGTGCGTTCTTCTTGCGGAATCGAAAGCCAATTGAGTTTTCGGATCCGAATCTACTTCTCGACGAACTCAACTTATATTTGTCGGGAAGGGAAGACTCCACGCCAATCGCTTTGGGTAATTACACAGACATGCTCATGACGCCAGCCAATCGTCAGTATGTGGCCTCATTCGTGAAACGATATGCGGAAAGTCACCCGGAAAGACCACTCGTACTAATCACGAAAAGCCGAGATATTGGAAATATTCCCGAGGTGATAGCCGAGTCCGGTTGTCGGGCGGTTATTTTCTTTTCACAATCATTTGCTGGAGAATCTGGGTTAGGACTTGAGTCTGGTCCTATTGCTGATTTCCAGACAACTATCAAAAATATCGAGTCCGTCGCCGCTTTGAGATCGGACAAGGTTGTGCCAGTCCATTTTTGGCGACCATTTTTGAGTCGACTAAATAATTCTGCCAACTTGGTGAATCGAGTCGAGCGACTTCAAAAAAGCGGTTCTCGTGGTTCAGTCGTGGTCGGTTTCAAATCGAGGGGTTTTAGACAGGAATCTTGGACACCAGCTACCTCAAATCTGATTACTCCAAACGATATTCATTATCCAGGCGATGAATTCTTTGCGGAAGAAAGTTGGTTTTTGCTCGCCGCTCTGGGCCGGGAGATGAACTATCCGATTCTAAGGCATACCTCCTGCGTGATTGCGGCGACGCAAAAAGTTCCCGATGCACTCCGAACATGGGAAGGAAATCAAAGCACTCACTACTGTTTATCAACTTCCTGTGCTCTGCCACAACGTAAGATTTGCAGGACCGCTTCCCTCATAGATGTCACCATCGAGCAGTTGAATGGAGCAGCTAATCTGCTTCCAGTCGGGGCTCTTGTGGATGCTTATGTTGTTGCAGGCCAAGTGACCACTTCCGTTCCAATCGACGAGTACACATTAAACGTAGCTTCACATGTATCGGGGCTGAGGATTCGGTCCAAATCCGTCGAACCTCGAAAAGCTTGGATTGGCAGTGTTAATGAAGACTGGAGGTTGGGGTCATGATGGAATTCGAAAACCCAGCCCTTCCTCCAAGAATCGTGGCCGACGCACAATTAGTTGCAGCGATCGACAGACTAAAACACATTACTGGTTTCGTAACGACGCTCACTACGTTGATTGATCCCAGAGCTCAGGTATTTAATCGCTTCGATCACGTTATTAGGGTGTTGCTCTTATCTATGGATCTCTGCAAAGATAGCGGTGCGAATGTGGATGAGGTCGCTGAGCGGGTATGGCTTCATGATATTAATCGTTGGGTTTTCGCACACAATGCCGAAAAGAGTTTCTTTGACCAGAGTCAAAATATTCGCCGGTACTTGGCACCGCATTCTTTAGGTCGAGACCTTATTTTGATTGAAGATCTAGAAGCGTTCCACAACAAGGACTTCAACGCGTTGACACTAGAAGGACGCATAGCACTGCTCGCGGATATGATCACGGGAATTGTCGAGGATCCACTTCTCGCTATCTGTGGACTGAATGTGTCGCCATCATTCGTACCTCAAGTTTTGTTAGGTGAACTGCCACTCCCCGTCACGACTCGGGTTCAAGTAGATATTCTTAGGGCCGCTGCCATTGCATTGCATGTTGATCGCGATATCATTGCTTTCTCGAACTTATTCAGCGATATTCATAGAGACGCGGTTAGCGCCTATCTTGAC
Source organism: Actinomycetota bacterium (assembly GCA_037200085.1). Taxonomy (GTDB): domain Bacteria; phylum Actinomycetota; class Actinomycetes; order Nanopelagicales; family Nanopelagicaceae; genus QYPT01. The sequence continues at coordinate 42,888 of JBBCHT010000004.1, read as the reverse complement.
CGTTTTCACGGGAAATTGGATGTTCACGGACAAGATGCTCGGGAGGTATATACCCTCGCGCGGCGGATAAAGGTTGAGTTTATGCAGCCTTTGATCTTTCCGATTAATAACGATGGGGTTTGCCACGGAAGTTGGTTGAAGTCTCAAGTGATCGGACCTCTGATCCAGCAGATGGGTTATGGTGAGGCCGAACAATTGTTACTCACCCTTGATGAGCCTTCTTTTGTTGAGTTCATTTTGACGCTTGACCTTGGTAGTGGTTCGGCTCTTGTCCCACAAGATTTCATTCCTGACCTTGACTATGTTTCGAAGGTTCAGCCTGCTATGCGGTTCATCGACATCTTTTGAATTTCGAGTTTGAGTTTTGTTAGTCAATAGTAAGAATTCGCATTCCTAATTTTGTACCCTAGCAATCTCGTGTTCAAGGAGTGTATGTGACAAATTCTTGGCAGAATACGAATATTTAACAATCAATATGCAAGATAGGTTTCGGTCAAGAGAACCATGAATGTTTGGATCCTAGTTTTGATTTGATCGCGTAGAAATTCACTTTGTTCGTGTCTCTCATATCATCGACCATTAACCCCAAATCACATCGGGAGGTAGTTTACCGTGGCTCGATGAACTAGTCATAAATGGCGTCTTCATTGCTTTGCTTTTCACCTTGCAATACATTGTTTTTAACGGAGAGAAGGTTTAGCAATGCGAATACAGAGTTCAGAACTAACTGCGAGTGAACTTGTCGAAATTGACAATGCAAATTCTTCGGACAAACCTGTAGTGCTTTTTGTTCACGGTCTGTGGTTGTTGCCAAGCAGTTGGCAGAAATGGCGCGAGTTATTTGAAGCGAACGGATATTCAACCCTCGCTCCTGGCTGGCCGGATGATCCAGAAAGTGTCGAAGATGGACGTCGTAGTCCTGGTCTTTTTGCAGGTAAAAGCGTTGGTGCAATCACTAATCACTTTGTTGATGTTATTAAGCATCTCAATAAGAAACCGGCGATCATCGGACACTCCTTTGGTGGATTGATTACACAGAAACTCGCAGGCTTAGGTCTTGCAACCGCCTCTGTTGCGATCGATCCAGCTCCATTTCGTGGTGTTCTGCCTCTCCCAATTTCGGCTCTTAAGGCCGCATTTCCCGTACTCGGCAATCCAAGAAATCGCGGTCGCGCCGTGATGCTTACTTATGAGGAGTTTCGATTTGCCTTCGCTAACGCCGTGTCAGAGGACGAAGCGAAACAACTTTATGCAACCTATCCGGTACCAGGTGCAGGTTTCCCGCTATTTCAAGCTGCATTTGCCAATTTAAATCCAGGCACTGAAGCCTCCGTAAACACTAAAAACGCAGACCGAGGACCATTGAAAATTATCTCTGGTGAAAAAGACAACACCGCTCCCTGGGCAATAGCCAACGCTTCATTCAAACGCCAAAAGCGGAATTCCAATATAACCGAGATTCAAGAGATACCAGATCGTGGTCATTCACTTATTATTGATAGTGGATGGCAAGAAGTCGCACAGGTTTCGCTTGATTTCATTGGCGCGCACTCTGGTTAGTTCTCCGCATCCTGAAATTGATTGGGCATGAGTTCACCTGCATGACTTGATGGAGTTGGTAGGTCCATGGAGGCAAAGGCGAGTGCGAGTAGGGTTTGGTCCATGACCGAGGGAAACCGCTCGCTCCGAGCGTCACGTCGATTCGAAGCTCCGGCTGAACGAATATTCGCGATCGTGGCCAACCCTCACCGTCACGCAGATTTTGATGGATCAGGCATGCTCCGCGGTGCCATTCTCGAACATCCCATTTCTAAAGTTGGCGACACTTTCACAATGAAGATGCATCGCCTCGGCGAGGACTACCTCATGATCAACCATGTAGTGGAGTTTGAGCCTGGTCGGCGAATATTTTGGGCACCGGCTCCTGGAGATATTTCTCGTGCGCAAGACCACGATCCGTCCAATATTGGAATTCCGGCGGGTTATCGCTGGGGTTACATACTCTCACCCGATGGTGATCAAGCCACGGTTGTGACCGAAATCTTCGACCCTGGCCCTATTTCGGAGGAGCACCTACAAGATGGCAAGTGGATCAATGGATCCAATACAGTCCTTGAGTCGATGTCGGCCAGTTTGGAAAGGCTCGAGAAAATCTGTATTGAATAAAGGCAGTTACTGCCATTGGCATCAGTGGACTTGATAGGCAACTAAAAGGTTGCATATTGTTAGGAATTCCCCTATCGTTAAATTCACCACCAAAATCAAAGGCGTGAATACGGAGGAGATTCCAATGCAAGATGTCATCGTTCGAGAAATCATCGTTAAGGCAAGCAAAGAGCGGGTTTATAAGGCAATTACCGATCTCAAAGAAATCACTGCTTGGTTTCCAGAAGCCGTTGAGGATGGGACTTTGGAAGTCGGTCAACGACCAATCTTCGTTTTTAACGAAGGAAAACATAAAGCCCGCATTTATATTGAAGCAGCCAATCCCTATACCTACTTTGCATATCGCTGGGTTCCAAGTGGCGATGGTTTTCTCGGCGACGTATTGACGGTGACGAATACTCTTGTTGAATTTCACATTGAAGAGTTAGTGGATGGAACAAAGGTCACGTTAAAGGAATCTGGTTTCGCATCGTTCGCACCTGAGGTTGCCGAAGAGCGCTTCAAAGACAATAGCGGCGGTTGGGAATACATGATGGATCGCCTTGAGAAAGTGTTGAACTAAAACAGGTGGCCGTCGTTGAACTCTTTCGAGCGCTGGGAGATCCGTCCCGTTTGGAGATGATGCAGCGTCTTTCAAGCGGTGAAGTGCACACCATCAATTCAGTTTCAAAAGGGCTGGACATCACCCGTCAAGGTGCGCGCAAGCATCTCCAGATATTGGCCGATGCCCATCTTGTCGTGTTGGAGTCCAAGGGGAGAGATACCAGTGTTCGTTTGGAGCGAGAGACCCTCGAGGAGGGGAGAGCCTTTATTGCAGAACTCGAGCGCCGTTGGGATAAGCGACTTGAAGCTCTGCGTCGTTTTGTCGATGGAGAGTAAGTCCTATTCACTACTTACTTTCCGAGGATCAATGGAATAATTCAGGAATGAGTGAGAAGAACTCCAGAGTCAATGGTTTTATGCGTCACGAGAAAAAGTGGCGTCCTGAGTATGAAAAGTTGAGAGAGATCGCACTTGCAAGTGGCATGACTGAAGAGTTGAAATGGAAGCATCCTTGCTACACGATCAACGACAAAAATGTTGTTCTCATTCATGGATTCAAAACTTATTGCGCCTTTTCCTTTTTCAAAGGCGTTCTTATGAAAGATCCAAAGAAGCTTTTGGTCCAACCCACCAAGAATGTTCAAGCAGGACGGCAAATTAGATTCGCCAACCTCGAGCAGATAATCAAAATGGAGCCGACTATTAAGGCTTACATTCGCGAGGCGATAAAGGTTGAGAAAGCAGGATTGGAAATTGAGTACAAGAAAACAGATGAATTTGATATGCCTGACGAGCTCCACGATAAGTTCAAAGAAATTCCCGAATTGAAGAAGGCTTTCTGTGCCTTAACTCCTGGGCGACAAAGAGGTTACTTACTCTTTTTTTCTGGCGCTAAACAATCCAAAACTCGTGAGGCGAGAATTGAAAAATCCATGGATAAGATTTTTGATGGCAAAGGGCTAGATGATTAGTAATTCCCCTAAGTGAGTCTTCTTGAAGTAGTAGTGCTTTTTCTCGCCGGTGTCATTGCGGGAATATTAAATAGCATTGTCGGGTCGGGCGGACTTGTGACATTTCCTGCAATGCTTGCATTTGGCTATTCGCCGCTCACAGCAAATATGACTAATAACGTAGGCGTTCTGCCAGGAGCCTTAAGTGGCGCTTATGCATATCGTCGTGAATTGAAGACACAGCGAGCTACGGTTTTACGACTTTGCGCACTATCTCTGATCGGTGGACTTGTCGGTGCCTTGTTGCTCTTGGTTCTTCCGGCCGCAGCATTTAAAGCAATTGTTCCCGTGCTGATTGGTCTTGCACTTGTTTTGATTGTTGTGCAACCGTGGATTCAAAAGCGTGCGGCTGGTCGCGAGATTAAGACAGAAAGCAATCCTTTATTGCGAAATACCGGGTTGTTCTTCACGGGAATCTATGGCGGTTATTTTGGCGCGGCTCAGGGCATACTTTTAATGTCGATCCTTGGTGCGACGATTAAAGAAAATATTCAGCGTCTTAACTCCATCAAGATCGTCCTCGCAGCGTGTGCGAATCTCTCCGCAGGTGTCGTCTTTGTTATTCGCGGAGGAATTGCGTGGAAAGCCGCGGCTCTTATCGCAATTGGTTCGAGCATTGGTGGACTGATCGGTGCCCACATTGGTCGCCGATTGCCAGCTCCTGTTTATCGCACTGTCATTGTGATTATTGGGCTTGTTGCAATCGCAAAGTTGATGACTAATTAAGCCGATACCTGCGAACCATCTGCAACTGCAAGACCCTTCATTCCGTCTAGTACGTCACATTGACCGCTATTTCACAATCTTTACTCATTTTGGGAATAGTTGAAGTTTCAATCATGTTAGAGTACTTAGATAGTTGAAATTTCAACTAATAACGGGATCAGCCCGCTAGACGACGAAGGAGCTCTTAGCATGACCACCCAAACTGTCCCCGCCCTCACGGGAAAGTACACTCTAGACACCACACACAGCCTTGTTGGTTTTACCGCACGTCACGCGATGGTTACAAAAGTTCGCGGACAATTTACTGAGTTTTCTGGCGAAGGTTTTTTCGACTTTGAAAATCCTGCCAATTCAAACGTTAAAGTTGTAATCAAATCCGCGAGCATTCACACCGGAAATGCTGATCGCGATGGCCACTTGAAGGGCAATGACTTTTTCTCAATGGATGAATTTCCAGAGATCACATTCGCATCAACTTCCTTCGTAAAGGAAGGCTCTGACACTTACAAGGTCACCGGCGACCTAACAATTAAGGGAACCACCAAGTCAATCGATATTGATTTCGATTACACAGGCGATGTCATCGATCCTTGGGGAAATACCCGCATCGGATTTGAAGGCAAGACAACCATCAATCGTAAGGATTGGGGCGTTAACTGGAACGCAGCTCTTGAAGCTGGCGGAGTTCTTGTCAGCGAGAAGGTTGTATTAGAACTCGAAGTATCTGCAGTCAAGGCAGCAGACGCAGCATAAGTTTCGTCTAGAGCGATAAAGATTAGGGACTGGGTGAAAGCCCAGTCCCTAATCTTTTTGCTTGATATTAAGTTTTACGCCTTGCGTTCGTTTTCGCATGCAGTGCAGGCGCGAAATATTCAACATGTATTGCAACAACCTCCAAGTACTCAATTATAGAAAATCGTTGCCTGGCTTGGCAACACTAAGGTAGACTCCACTCATGCCTGAAAAACCACTACTTTCTGCGGCTGAGCTCCTTCGGGAATTGAGGATTGAGCGAGGTCAGTCGGTACGGAATGCGGCTAGTCAGCTTGGAATTGCTGCCTCTCACCTATCTCGAATTGAAAGGGGTGAACGGTCGGTGTCTGAAGCCGTAGGGAAGAAGTTGGGAGACTTTTATGGAATTGGCCAAGATCTCGTTTTGATGAGCGAAGGACGCTTACCTCAAGATATTTTAGACATTTTTAAGAAACATCCAGACTTAATTGAAGAGTTGAGAAGGAACTATGGAACTGATCAATCGAAGATGACCCGCAATGAGGGCGAAACTTAATTCGATGTGGGACACCGTTCTAATCGGACAAACTCACTCAGGTTACGAAATTCGCAATTGCATCGGAAAAGGTGGATTTGCAGTCGTGTTCGAAGCCGTTAATGACTCGACCAAGACTTCCGTTGCTTTCAAGATATTGCCCCCGGGTAACCCTGCTGCCACCCTTGAATTCCAACGGGAGGGAGAATTGCTTGCCATGCTTAAGGATTGTGATCGCGTAGTTCGACTTCACGGCACGGAACAAATTTCACTCCAGATGAGTTTTAACGGTCAAGACGTGCCCGTTCCATTTGCTTGTCATATTTTGGAACTAGCCCAAGGGGGGAGTTTGGAGGAACTCGTTCTTGCGCGGGACAGACTCGATTGGGTGGATCGACTGAGACTATGGCGTGGCGTCATATTGGGAGTTCACCAAATGCACCTACATGGCGTGGTTCACCGAGACCTTAAGAGTCAAAATTGTCTTTTGTTTTTTCGCCCAAAGGGAAAAGTCGAAAGTAAAGTGACTGACCTAGGCAGGTCGAGGCATCTTTCATCTCCCGCCTCCCATAGCCAATTTGAATATTTAGTTGGATTGGGTGATAGTCGATTTGCGCCGCCTGAGTTTTTGGCAATACGTGGGGACGACTCTCCAAGTGCACACATAAGTTCCGATCTATACGGATTGGGTTCAATTCTTTTCGAACTAGCTACTGGTCTCGGAATCACCGCTTACTCCTTTGGTGATGACGGACCAAAATTACAAAGAGAGAATTTTGAAAGACATCAAAAGGGATTGGCAATTGATTTGTCCGGATATCGAGCTGCGTATGAAGCCTCATTCAAATTATTCGAAAGCAGCGTACCTGCCAACATTCGAAATCAGGCAGCTTTTCTAGTTCGACAATTATGTGATCCAGAGCCTAGTAGAAGGCCTCCTAAAATAGATAGATTTTCAAAGAGAACTATGCAACCTGGACTTCAGTGGCTTCTAAACAGAGCGGATATTTTAATCAAGATGCTGGAGGCAGAGAAAATTCAAAGTTCAAAAAGATTCGCACGTAAGGGGAATACATGAGTAATTTGGCAACCCTAAATAGTCGTGAGGTCGATTCAGTTCGTGGGACCATTCATGCGCAGCCTACGCGACCTTTGTTTATCGATGATGGGCTAACTCAAAAAAGTCGAAGTCCTATTGAAAAACAAAATTTAAAAAAAACAAAGATTCTGAATACTGACGAACTAGTTTCTGATTGGCGCTTGAATGCAGAGAAGGTTGCCAGTCAAGCAAATTCATTGACAAATTTGTATCCAAATTCGCCAACTGCGTGGACAAGATCCGCTTATGCTCACCTTTTTGCAGGACTTAAAGATGAAGCTAACTATCAAAGTAGACAAGCAATTGAGGTTGCATTGGAATCCAGATCTGCAGGTAATGATTTGGATGTTCCAGCTGTCCTAGGTGCTTTACGCGTACTGGCCACACTCGGAATGACTTCTGATTTGATTCCAATTCTAGAATCTTTACCAAGAAATCGCCTGTTGGTTGGTTTTCATGCTTCACTTATTGCAGATACTGGCGACTTCGATCAAGCTCTCGCGTTGTTGCGTGAAGTTGATCAGGTTGAGGAGTCAAGTTTAATTGGATATTTATGGTTGAGAAAAAATAACCTCCCTAAAGCAATAAATTGTTTACGCGATGCTATTGCTCAAAATCCCACCGATACTGATGCACATTTCAATCTCGGAATCGCTTTAAATAGAATTGGCTCACCCAAGAAAGCTATCCGAAGCATAGGAGTGGCGGTCCGACTCTCACCTGGCAGGGCTGACATTCGGCATTTTTATCTTGAACTACTTTCTCAAATTGGTCAATGGGAAGCGCTTAGAACGGAATTGGCAGACATTCGTCGAGAAGGAATCTTGCCTACGCCAGAAAACTTGATACTTGAAGCCCGCTTGTCACTCCACGATAAGAAACTTGATCCTGCAATTGTGTATTTGAAAAAGGCAGAAAATTTGGCGAGAGTGGCTGGTGATTTGAAGATCGCAAATGAATTGTTAGCAAATCAAATTCTATTTCGTTATGTGGCAAAAAAAATTAGTCGAGTTATTGCAATGAAAGAACTTATAGTTTTATTACGACTCAATCCAGAAAATATCGTGGTGGCTGATATATATGCTGGGATCGTTTGGCGTCGTTCAGAAGCAGTTGTTTTGCAAGAGTACATGCACCATCATGTGTTGAATCAGAGCACGATTGCTTTCTCATTGCGTTCGCGCGTGGCTCTTGTTGAAGGACGATACGAAGAATGTATTCAGGAAATACGAGAATGGATGAAAATTTATCCGAATGATAGAAATGCTGTAACGTCACGAATACTTGTAGAAGGGCAATTGGTAGAAGACTGGGATGTTGCAGCGCGCCTCTCTAAGATGGCAATTCGCAAGTTTGTATTGAATGGCGATTTGGCCAATCAAACTGCATACGCTCTCGCGATGTCCGGTCATGCAAAATTAGCGGAACAAGTCCTTCGACAATCTCCGAGTTGGGATTACCGACTTGAAGCAACTAGTGGACTAGTGCAATTGGCTCTTGGGAATATTTCTGAGGGCCTCGCGAAATATCGACGTGCTGACGAAATGATTGGAACTGGGGTTGATTCCGAAGGTGATGCATTCTTGATGAGAATTTATCAAGGGATTGTTTTCAAGCAATTAAACCTTTTAACCCCAGAGAACCATGATTTACTGAAAGCGGCGGCTCTTTCGCTGATGCCTCCTCCCAACGGTTGGGATGATTTTCCTGGTATTGCCGCGATGAAGTATGTCGCGGATAAAAATGGTTGGTCTTGGCCGATTTTGTCGGAGTGAAGCAAGGTAAAGCACAAAACAACTGTCCATTTTCAAAATGTGATATTGATTTCGATTACACAGGCGATGTCATCGATCCTTGGGGAAATACCCGCATCGGATTTGAAGGCAAGACAACCATCAATCGTAAGGATTGGGGCGTTAACTGGAACGCAGCTCTTGAAGCTGGCGGAGTTCTTGTCAGCGAGAAGGTTGTATTAGAACTCGAAGTATCTGCAGTCAAGGCAGCAGACGCAGCATAAGTTTCGTCTAGAGCGATAAAGATTAGGGACTGGGTGAAAGCCCAGTCCCTAATCTTTTTGCTTTGAACTCATCATTGCGTTCCACGTAACCAGCGCTCCACTGATGAAGTAAATGACCTGAAGGATATGGAAGCCGCGGATTGAAGCAATCTCCACGACGATCCAAAAGACCATAATCTCGCCCGCCAGTAGATTCACGAATCTTGCTTCTGGCATTTGAGCAATTGACGTGAGCGCAGCAAGCAATGAACTTCCACCAACTATTGCGACAAGAATTACGCCTGGAAAATAAAGGCTTTTGAAATCCATGTGCTCCAGCCATGAGGATTCACTAATGCCACCAGTGATGAGTGCAATTCCGCCTCCAATGGCGGAGACTGCATTGAATAGGTTTAGTCCTGTGATCCAACTTTTCGTTTTCACACTTTAAAGTTACGCCGATCAATGCAGTCCGTCGTTATTTTGTGCGCCAAATCATGATCGAGCCCCGCTCAACGCCATGACAAGATCGGTTGTCATTTTGAACAGGTAGGTCAGAGAATCGTCTTGCATCTTGTAGAAATATACATATAATCGTACATACGAGTGATGGAGGAAATTACGATGAGAGCCAGTATTTCTAGATCTGCTTTTCAGGCGACCGATCTTCAACGCAAACATCGTGAAGTCATAGATCAGGCACGCAATTCTGGGGCACTCATTCGCGACAAAGATGGCCTAGTTCTCTTGCTACAACCGGCTGGAGATATTGAACGAGATCGATATGTAAGTGACCTCATGGCTGATGTGATTCGCATGACCGCGGCCTTGAGAAATCATCCAGATCAAAGAAGTCCAGAACAATATGGGGGTTTGGCTTGGGCCTTTGCGCTCTCAAATGAAAGTCAAAGCGAATTTGTTCAAAATCTTTCTGATCAACTATTGATAAGCCAACACAGTGGATATGTAGAAACTCTGGAAGATCTACTCGGGGATTGGAAAGCCACTGCTCAGTCGTGGAGTGACGTTGAACTTCGAAAGGATTTAACGAAGGAATTAAAAAATCCTTTGGTGGATGTGGAGTTGTAAGTGGCAAGGAGTGCCACATCGACATCTCCGCGAGAACCTCAACTCTGGAAAGTCAGACCCGCTTCTACCCGTGCGCAGAAAGAATGGGAAGCTGCAAAGAAAAGTAATCCGGAATTGATGCAAGCAGAGCGCGTTCGATTAACTGAGCGACCTTTGGATCGAAGTGCCAATCCAAAACGAACCCACAAATTAAAGGGTGAGCTAGCGATCAGAGTAATTGCGGGGCAAAAGTTTGAACAATGGCAACACGAACTCACGGGAGCTGGTCGCATTTGGTATTGCCCAGATAAGGAAAGTCGCATCATTTGGGTGACTCGCGTTTCCTTGCGTCACCCAAATGAAACTAGTTAGTACTTTTCTCGCTGATCTTTATTTCGCTACTTTTACGCCTTGCGCATATATGCCCGAACAGTGAGTGGCGCGAAGAACGCTACAACTAGTAGAGCGCCTAATATCGAGAACCAGAAGTCATGACCGATGGTTCCTTGACTTGCAAGTTGTCTGACCGCACCGATTAGAAGTGATACCGGGTTTGCCTTGACGAATCCTTGCAATACACCTGGCAGCGTTTGTACAGGTACGAACGCAGAGGAGAGGAAAGTTAAAGGAAACAAGATCAATAGTGAGATGCCTTGGACACTGGATGCGCTGCGAGCGATCACTCCGAAGAAGGCAAAGATCCAACTGATGCACCAAGCAAAAACAATGACAAGCAGACCTCCCGAAAGTACGCCGGTAATGCCTGCATCTGGACGCCAACCGAGAATGTAACCCATCACAAAAGTTAGCGTGACAGCGATTGCATATCTGATCGTGTCTGCAATGAGAGCACCAGCAAGTGGAGCGATACGAGCAATTGGCAGTGATTTAAAGCGGTTAAATACGCCTTTATCCATATCTTCGCGCAACTGAACGCCAGTAACTAACGTTGCAGTAATTACAGTCTGAACCAAGATACCGGGAATAATTATTGGCAAATAGCTATGAACATTGCCTGAGATGGCTCCACCGAATATATATACGAACATCACAGTAAAGAGAATTGGCTGAAGGGTTACATCAAAGAATTGCTCAGGTGTTCGTTTGAATTTGAGCAGTCCTCGATAAGCCATAGTCAATGAATTGCTTATGGTTGTTCGCAAACTTGCATGGTTTTGAAGTTGGCGCTCAGCGCCGGGAATAATTTGTGTAGTGCTCAATTGGTTTCCTCATAATTTCTTTTATTGATATCTCCAGTAAGAGCCAAGAAGACTTCATCAAGGGTTGGTTTTTGTACGCTAACTTCGGCAAGGCGAATGCCTTCTTTGCGAAGTGCGATGAGTAAATCGGTTACTCGTTCGGTGTCTGACATCGGGGCAGTGATCTGTGAAGGTATTGGTGTTACGGCTTTCACATCAAGAACCGATTGAATTATGCGAATTGCCTCGTCAGTATCTTTAATCTCAGCAAGTTGCAATTGCAATGTTGATGTTCCTGCCTTTGCTTTAAGTTCATCGGGAGTTCCTTCAACAATTACGCGACCGTGATCAACCAGGGCGATGCGATCAGCTAGTTGGTCAGCCTCATCTAGGTACTGCGTTGTCAGCAGAATTGTTGAACCTTTTGCGACGAGGCTTCGAATCGTCTCCCACATTTGGTTTCGTGTTCGTGGATCGAGTCCGGTTGTTGGTTCATCAAGAAAGATAAGTGGAGGTTGTGAAATGAGGCTGGCGGCGAGATCTAAACGACGACGCATTCCACCGGAAAATTTTGATAAAGGTTTTTTAGCCGTTTCGGTTAATCCGAATTCTTCAAGGAGTTCTTCGGCTTTTTTACTGGCGACTGCCTTACCTAAACCGAGGAGCCGACCAAAAATAACGAGGTTTTCAGTTGCAGAAAGGTTCTCATCGACGGTGGCAGATTGGCCCGTGACACCAATCAGTTGGCGAACAATCTGAGCTTCATCGAGGACATCGTGGCCGAAGATTGTGGCTGATCCGCCATCTGGCTTCATGAGCGTGGCGAGCATATTGATGACGGTGGATTTTCCGGCTCCGTTGGGACCGAGGACTCCGTAGATGCTTCCCGTCGGAACTTGTAGATCGACTCCATCAACGGCTCGGTTTTCACCGAAGACCTTGACGAGCCCGTGGGCTTCAACGGCTAGCCCTGAGTTATTTCTAGTATTAGTCATGATTTCCTTAACAGTGTTAATTGACATTGTCTGCAAATTAACAGCGTTAAGGAGAAAAGTCAACTACACTGATTTTATGGCGCATCAGGGAAGTCCTCATCATGGAAGACAGAGGGCGAACGCTGCTGAGCGGATAGAAGAGCGCCTGGAGGAGAAGCGTCGTCGTATAAATGAGCGCATCGATAACCAGAAAGAGCGGATAAATCGCAAACTTGACCAGAAAATGGCGGAATTTTCAGGGGAGTTGAGCGCAAAACAGGAGCAAATAATCTCCGCAGCTCTTGAACTTTTGGCTGCTCATGGCCTCAATGAACTCTCCCTGCGTGACATAGCCCAGAAAATCAACATCAAAGCCCCTGCCCTTTATTGGCACTTTAAGAATAAATCTCTGCTGGTTGATTACATGGCTGAAACCATTTTGAACCGTGAATTCACACAACCTTCGATTCGGTCGGAAGGCGAGCCATGGCAAGAATGGCTTGCGACTTATATCGGCAGACTTCGTAAAGCGATGTTGGCCTATCCCGATGGAGGTCGCGTCGTTGCAGGTGCCCATTTATTTCCTGCCAGGACTCTCGCGCAGATCTTTGAAGACATCGCTCTTTCTCTTACGAGCGCTGGTGTCAACGATGAAATTGCAATGCATGTTGGCATGACGGCGGTGCATTTCACATTTGGTTTTGTGATCGAAGAACAATCCGGCATGGGGGATGATCAAGGACCTGAGGACTTAAGAGAAGATTTTGCGCGGTCATTTCCGAATTTTTATGGGGCGATTACCAGGTATCACGAGGATGAATATTCGTGGGACAGGGCTTTTGCCGCTGGAATTAATTTGATCATTCGCGGAGTTCAGTCAAAATAATCTCCGTCAAATAAACTCCAGAAAAAATACGGCTTAACTTGCCTGTAACATATGCAGATGTCAGCCGACCAGACTCGTGAACAAGTGCACGAGGGCTATGACGTTGCCTATGTTCAGGAGAAATGGCTGCCGGTTTGGGATGAGTTAACTCCCTTTAGATCGGGCAATCCCGATGATAAGCGTCCAAAGAAGTACATCTTGGACATGTTCCCTTATCCATCGGGGGATCTACATATGGGTCATGCCGAGGCATATGCCTTGGGCGATGTCATTGCGCGATATTGGATTCAAAAGGGCTTCAATGTTTTGCACCCCATCGGTTGGGATGCCTTTGGATTGCCCGCAGAAAATGCTGCGATCAAGCGAAATGCCAATCCTGCTGTGTGGACGTACGAAAACATCGCAGTGCAGAAAGCGTCAATGCGTCGCTATGCCTGCTCCTTCGATTGGGATCGAACATTTAATACCTGTGATCCTGATTTTTATAAGTGGAATCAATGGCTTTTTCTTCAATTATTTGAACGCGGCTTGGCATATCGCAAAGCTTCCAAAGTTAACTGGTGTCCAAAAGATCAGACCGTTTTGGCCAATGAACAAGTCGTTGCCGGATTGTGTGAGCGCTGCGATACGCCAGTAACGAAGAAGAAATTGACGCAGTGGTATTTCAAAATTACTGATTACGCAGATCGCTTGCTTGAAGATATGTCGCAATTGGAAGGCAAATGGCCTGACAAAGTTTTGACGATGCAACGCAATTGGATTGGCCGTTCGATGGGCGCCAATGTCTCCTTTAAAATTGAAGGACGCGAGCAACCTGTCACGATTTATACAACGCGACCTGACACTTTGTATGGCGCAACATTTTTTGTTGTCGCAGCCGATAGCGATCTTGCCGCCGAATTAGCGCAAGGCAGCAAAGTCGAAACCGAATTTCAGAACTATTTAGATTCAGTAAAAGCAGCTTCTGACATTGATCGTCTTGCAACTGATCGACCCAAGACTGGAATTTTTCTAGAGCGCTATGCAATTAATCCTGTCAATGGAGAGCGTTTACCAATTTGGGCTAGTGACTATGTGCTCTCTGATTATGGAACTGGCGCGATCATGGCAGTTCCGGCGCATGATCAACGCGACTTGGATTTTGCTCGTGCGATGAAATTGCCAGTGAAAGTTGTTGTAAATACTGGTGAGGAAGATCCTGCAGTTACTGGGATTGCAACATCTGGTGATGGTGAACTTATCAACTCTGGTTCATTGAATGGTTTGAAAAAAGATGAGGCAATTGCAGCGATCAATGCACAGTTGGAAAAAGATGGTCTTGGTAAAGCTGCGAAAAATTATCGTCTTCGCGACTGGTTGATTTCTCGTCAACGATTCTGGGGTACTCCGATTCCTATCGTGCATTGCCCGAAGTGCGGAGAAGTGCCTGTTCCTGTTGAACAATTGCCCGTCGAACTGCCTGATGCAACTGGTTTGGATTTGAAACCAAAAGGAACATCACCACTTGGCGCGCTTGATTCTTGGGTCAATGTTGATTGCCCAAAGTGCGGAGGCGCAGCAAAGCGCGATAGCGACACGATGGATACCTTCGTGGATTCATCCTGGTATTTCTTGCGCTACCCAACTCCTCACGATGACACGCAAGCATTTAGTCGAGAAGAAGTTGAAAAGTGGATGCCCGTTGATCAATATGTTGGCGGAGTAACCCACGCAATTTTGCACCTTCTCTATGCGCGCTTTTTCACAAAAGTTCTGTATGACATGAAATCAGTTTCTTTCAACGAACCATTTGCGCGGTTGCTCAATCAAGGAATGGTCATCATGGATGGCTCTGCGATGAGTAAGAGTCGCGGCAATCTTGTGAAACTTACTGATGAATTGGCTAAACATGGCGTTGACGCCATTCGCTTGTCGATGGTTTTTGCTGGACCACCAGAGGACGATGTTGATTGGGCCGATGTCTCGCCTGCAGGTTCAGAGCGGTTCCTTAATCGCTCGTGGCGTTTATCGGGTGATATCACAAGTGAGCCAGGTGTGGATTTCACGAAGGGTGATCGCACACTTCGTATCGCTACACATAAAGCGCTGCACGATGCTGCATTTGCCGTTGAGTCACTTCGCTTCAATGTTGCTGTCGCGCGAATCATGGAGCTTGTTAACGCCGCTCGCAAAGCAATTGATTCGGGATGTGGGCCCGCAGACCCTGCTGCTCGCGAAGCGGTTGAGGCAATTGCGATCATGCTCTCCCTTGTTGCTCCCTTTACTGCTGAAGAAATGTGGGAGCGATTGGGACATAAGCCATGTGTGGCGCTGGCTGGTTGGCCGACCGTTGATGAATCGCTCTTGGTTGCCGAATCCGTCGTGGCAGTTATTCAAATTAATGGAAAGATCAAAGAGAGAATTGAAGTTTCACCGCTGATAACCGATGCTGAATTGGAGCTTGAGGCGTTGGCACATCCTTCAATTGTGGAAGCGCTGACTGGATCGACAGTGGTGAAAGTGATTGCGCGCGCGCCAAAGATCGTAAATATCGTTATCAACAACTGATAATTCTTAACAGCGCTCGCTCTATCGACTGAAGGTCTCACTCAGGTCACTTTGACTTGGGGCATGAATGACTTCTTTTCCAACATCAGTAGCCAATTTCAAAATTGGCGAAGTGATTTCAATTTCACGACTTCTCACAAACGTTCCTTACTAGTTCTCTTTGCCGTCATTGTCATCGGATCAGTTTTTGTCGTTAGCCAAGGGCAGTCGGCTCCGATTGTTGAAGCAGCACCTGTCGTCTTAATTGCTCCAGAGTTAACCGTTGATGTTGCAGGTGGAGTGAAACACCCTGGCGTCTATTCACTTCCTGCAAATTCACGAGTGACAGATGCAATCAAAATTGCCGGTGGAATAAAGGCAGGCACTGACACAGGAGATATCAATCTTGCTCGGATCATTCGAGATGGCGAACAAATATATGTTGAACCTCCGATCGCCCCTCGCAGTGTCGGTCCTGTACCAGTGAGACAAGTGAGAAAAAGTGGACCGCTAAATATCAATCGCGCAACGGCGAAAGATCTAGAAGCCCTTCCAGGAATCGGACCCGTGCTTGCGGAGAGAATTTTTGCTTATCGAAAGAAGAACGGACCATTTTCATCCATTGACGATCTTCAGAAAGTTTCTGGGATTGGCAGTGCAAAATTCGCGGAATTGAAGAGCAAAGTCCGCGTGTAAATGACTATCGCGCACTCGCTCTTGGTGCCGCGATTTGGCTGGGTGCGTTAACACAGAGTTGGATTTCTCCTTGGCGGAGTTGCGTAATTTCCCTTGTCGCTATTGGAATTTTTGGTTACCGAAGAAAATTTCTCATTGTCGTTGTTGTTTTTGCCGTACTCCTCGGCGGAACAGTTATGTCGCTTCGGCAGATGAGTTTGCAGACTTCAAAGATTCAAGAATTTATTGGCACGACAGCATCAATCGAATTCCAAATCACTACTGATCCGACACGGACTGCGCAGAAGACTTTCGGTTCAACTCTGGCTCCGACGAGTTACAGTTTTTTGGCATCTGCTCTGCAGGTGAGTGGAAATGGAAAGCGGTATCAACTGCGAATCCCCATTCGAGTCATTGCAACGGATGGGAATGTATTAGGGCTTCTACCTGGACAAAAAATTCGAGCAAACGGATCTCTGCTTAAAAGCAAGGAGTTGCGAGTAGCTGCTCTTTTTGTGGCTCGCCAAGGATTTGTTGTCATGACGCCACCTTCGAAGTGGGCGAAATCTTTGGGAACGGTACGTACTCGTCTTCGCGAATTGAGTCGCCACGACGATGCGGGTGCACTTATTCCTGGAATGGTTCTGGGCGATACCTCATTGCAAAGTGCAGATTTCAAAGTAGCAATGCGACGTTCAGGGTTAACCCATTTAGTTGCGGTAAGTGGAGCTAATTTTGCAATCGTTTCACTCTTTGTTCTGTGGTGCATGCAATGGATCTTCAGATCAATGCGGGCACGATTGATTTTCACTGCCATTGCCCTGATCTGTTTTATTGCTCTTGTCCGACCATCCCCATCAGTGCTTCGTGCGGCTGCAATGGCGAGCGTTGTTCTCTTTGCTAAGGGAACTGGGAAGAAGGCTGATCCACTACCGGCGCTGGGATTTGCTATCGCTGCCGTTATAATTGGAGATCCTTGGCAAGGTAGAGATCCAGGTTTTGCTCTTTCTGTGCTTGCAACGGCAGGACTTTTACTGCTTTCTCCGCGAATTTCTCAGTGGCTAGAAAAATATATTCCAGCACCGATTGCTGGCGCACTTAGTCCACCAATTGCTGCTGTTGTTATGTGCGCTCCGATTCTGATTGCTCTCTCTGGTTACTTAGGTTTGATGACAGTAGTTGCAAATCTTTTGGCAGCTCCGATGGTTGCACCAATAACAATCGTTGGATTTATTGCCGCAATCGTTGCCCCATTTTTTCCCGGCTTTTCAACTTTTCTCCTGTTTTTCATTCACTTTCTCGCCGCGTGGATTGCTGGAGTTGCCAATTGGGCGGCGCGATTTCCCGTTCTTCAATTGGGTAAAGGGATGGTGGGATTTCTACTTGGATTGTTGATGATTGTCGTAGCAATTGGCTTTGTTTATGCCGTTCGGAGCAAACGCTTTGTTGCACTCGGTGTAACCGTGCTTCTACTTTTCGGATTTGTTTGGGTCACTCGTTGGCCAGGGGGAGAGTGGAGCATTGCTAATTGCGATGTCGGCCAAGGCGATTCAATGGTTATCAATTTAGGAGACCATCGAGGAATTGTTATTGATGCAGGACCAGATCCTCAGCTCGAAGATCGTTGTTTGAGCCAGTTGGGAATTTCAACTATTTCACTCTTCGTGATTACTCATTTTCATGCCGACCACGTTGAAGGCATTCCAGGGCTGCTTCACAATCGAAAAGTGGAGGAAGTATGGGTTGGAATCGATCACTCACCAGCAGAAGAAAATTCACACGTTGTGAAATGGCTTGAGGGCCTTCCTTTACATGTGGCAGTTAAAGGATCTTCCACCAGAGTCGCAAGTGATAGAGGTTTGATCGATATCAAAGTTTTGTGGCCAGAAGCGGGACCAGTTGCAGAAATCCCTGACTATGAAGATGGAACAACAATCAACAATTCAAGTGTTGCGCTAGATATTCGCTCGCCAGATTTTTCACTTTTTGCTGGCGGGGATATCGAACCTGATTCTCAAATGGCCGTGCTCCCAGTTCAGAAGACCGACCTCTACAAAGTCAGCCATCATGGTTCGGCGTATCAGAGTCTGGAGTTAATGAAAGAGTTGTCACCGCAGATATCCTTCATCAGCGTTGGGCTTGGCAATACCTACGGACACCCTTCTCTAGAAACGATTTCTGCTCTGAGTAAACTCGGAAGTAAGGTGTATCGAACGGATAAAGATGGAGCGATCGCAATTCTGGCTCGAGACCATAAGTATTTTGTTCGCACAAGCGGCGGAGCGTGGTGGAAGAAGGTGAGGTTGTCGTGAGTCTTCTACTCATCATTGGCGCCGAAACCGCGCTCGCAGATCGCGCACTATCCAAAGTTCTAGAAGAACTCCGCGAAGAAAAGGCCGAGATCACTAATATTTTTGGCGGCGAAGCTGAAGTTGGAGATATCGCCGAAGCGGTTGCGCCGTCTTTATTTTCAGAAAAACGTGCACTGATTATTCGCGACTTGCAGGATTTGCCAACTGAATGTCAGAATGAAATTACTTCCTACCTTGCAGATGTTGACCCGACAATGTCTGTTGTTTTCGTTCACAAAGGTGGCATCAAAGGCAAAGCAATTGTCGATCAAATTAAAAAGGCAAAGGCCGATGTCATTTCTTGCGATGTATTGAAGAAGGATTCAGAGAAACAAGATTTCATTCGCAACCTTTTTTTAGATTTGGGTCGTAAAGCAACACCTGGAGCAGTTACTGCTCTTCTCTCCGCACTTGGAAATGACATGCGCGAATTGAGCGCTGCGTGTAGCCAGATTGCATCAGACACAGTCGGTCTCATTGATGAAGAAGTGATCAATCGCTATCACCAAGGTCGAATTGAAACCACTGGTTTCGATGTAGCAAGCGCAGCTCTAGATGGCGACTTATCTCAAGCCCTCCTTGCACTTCGAAGCGCCATTGCAACTGGAACTGATCCCGTGATGGTGACGAGCGCTATGGCTTCGGCTCTTCGAGGTTTAGCAAAAGTTTCAGGAACCAATTCGGGTAGTAAATCTTTCGAGTTAGCCGGACCACTCGGAATGGCACCGTGGCAGATCGATAAAGCTCGACGCCAGTTAAATTCGTGGAGTCCTCAAGGCATCTCCAAAGCGGTTCAAGCAGTCGCTCTCGCGGATGCTCAAGTAAAAGGCGCGGCAGTGGACCCGATATTCGCTCTCGAACAGGCAATTACCAAGATTTCTCGCGCTCGTTCCTGATTTGAGGCTGGAACACCCCCGCTGGTATCCTTTCGCCTCTTGTGCAGACCCAACGGGGTCAGTAATGAATTTATGAAGAGGATACGCGCGCGTGGCAAATATCAAGTCCCAGATCAAGCGGATTAAGACCAACGAGAAGGCTCGCCTTCGCAACAAGTCAGTCCGTTCTTCCATTAAGACCGCTGTGCGCAAATTCCGCGACGCTGTAGCAACCGGCGATTCAGCCGCAATCACTACAGAGCTCAAGACTGCATCTAAGGCCCTCGATGTTGCAGTGGCCAAGGGTGTTATTCACAAGAACTCGGCAGCAAATAAGAAGTCTTCAATGTCAAAGGCTGCTAACGCTAAAAATGGATCAGCTGCAAAAGCTGGCGTTCGTTAATTTTCTAGCTCCACAAACTCTGGAAATTCGGGGCTGAATTCATGCCTGCGATTTCACTTTCAAAGGCGCCTCAACCCGCCTCTACCGATCCGGCGCAGATTCGAAATTTCTGCATCATCGCCCATATCGATCATGGCAAGTCGACTCTCGCCGATCGAATGTTGGGAATTACTGAAGTTGTAGATCCTCGTCATATGCGCGAGCAATATCTCGATCGAATGGATATTGAACGCGAACGCGGAATCACCATTAAGAGTCAAGCAGTTCGACTTCCGTGGCGTTCTGGAATTGATGGTGGCGAATACATCTTGAACATGATCGACACTCCGGGACACGTGGATTTCACTTACGAGGTGTCGCGCTCGCTTGCCGCGAGTGAAGGTGCAATTTTGCTCGTGGATTGTGCGCAAGGAATTGAAGCGCAAACTCTTGCAAATCTTTATTTAGCGATGGAGAACAATCTCAAAATTATTCCGGTGCTCAATAAAATTGATTTGCCTGCTGCGCAACCAGAGAAATTTGCTGCTGAATTGGCGAAATTAATTGGTTGCGAACCTAGTGATTGTCTGCGCGTATCAGGAAAAACTGGCGAAGGTGTGGCTGATCTTCTCGATCAAATTGTCGCGCAAATTCCTGCACCACAAGGTGATGCAAATGCGCCAGCTCGTGCTTTGATTTTCGATTCTGTTTACGATGTCTATCGCGGTGTTGTTACTTACGTTCGCGTTGTTGATGGCCATCTCTCGTCACGTGATCAAATTCAAATGTTTTCTACTGGCGTTCGCCATGAAATGCTCGAAGTTGGAGTGATTTCTCCTGAGCCAGTTCCAAGTAAAGGACTTGGCGTTGGTGAAGTGGGATATTTGATTACTGGCGTGAAAGATGTTCGCCAATCTCGTGTTGGTGACACTGTCACAAATTTCAACAATCCAACGAAGCATCCACTCGCTGGCTACAAAGATCCCAAACCAATGGTTTTTTCCGGTCTTTATCCACTCGATGGGGCCGACTATCCACTTCTTCGCGAAGCGCTAGATAAATTGCAACTCAATGATGCAGCTCTGGTTTACGAGCCAGAATCCTCTGCCGCTCTTGGTTTTGGGTTTCGCTGTGGATTCCTTGGACTTCTTCACATGGAAATTGTTCGTGAGCGTCTAGAGCGAGAATCAAATTTGAGTTTGATCTCAACTGCTCCCAACGTTGTTTACAACGTGAAATTGGATGATGGAAAGACTCTGATTGTTACCAACCCAAGTGAATTTCCTGAAGGCAAAATCCAAAGTGTTGAAGAGCCAATTGTTCGATCGACAATTCTTGCGCCGAGTGAATTTATCGGAGCAATTATGGAGCTCTGCCAATCTCGCAGAGGCGTACTTCTTGGAATGGATTACTTGTCAGAGGACCGAGTGGAGATTCGGTACACCCTGCCCCTTGCTGAAATTGTTTTCGATTTCTTTGACAAGTTGAAATCCAGTACACGTGGATATGCCTCCCTTGATTACGAAGCAATTGGCGATGCAGAAGGTGAATTAGTGAAGGTGGACATTCTTCTTCAAGGCGAAGCTGTCGATGCCTTTAGCGCAATTGTTCACCGAGACAAGGCATATGCCTACGGTTTGATGATGACTGCAAAATTGCGAGAACTTATTCCGCGTCAGCAATTCGAAGTCCCGATTCAAGCCGCCATTGGCTCCAGAATTATTGCGCGTGAAAATATCCGTGCGATTCGTAAAGATGTTTTAGCCAAATGTTACGGCGGAGATATTTCACGTAAGCGTAAACTTCTTGAAAAGCAGAAAGAGGGCAAGAAGCGCATGAAAATGGTGGGCCGCGTTGAGGTTCCACAGGAAGCCTTTATTGCCGCCCTTGCAACTGATGCCGATATTGAAAAGGCGAAAGCCGCTCGGAAGTAGTTGTGTCCGCCCTCTCGTTCTATGTTCACATTCCATATTGTGTGAAACGTTGCGGGTATTGCGATTTCAATACTTACACCCCAAATGAATTGCGAGAAGGTGCATCCCTTCAAACTGTTTCAGGCGATTACATCGATGCCGTATTGCAAGAACTCGAAGTAGCCAAAGTTGAAGCAACGGGAACTGTCCCAACTATTTTCTTTGGTGGCGGAACTCCGAGCCTTCTGCCTGCCAAGGATCTGGGGCGAGTAATTTCTGCAATCAAGGAGCGCTGGGGACTAACTCCAGAGTGTGAAATTACTTTGGAAGCCAATCCTGATTCTGTTGATCAAGAAAAGTTGTCACAATTTCGTGAAGCTGGATTCAATCGAATTTCCTTTGGGATGCAATCGGTTAAACCTCATGTGCTCAAAGTTCTCGATAGAACTCACAATCCAGAAAGCGTGGCGCGCGTTGTTCACGACGCGAAGAGCGCTGGATTCCAAAGCGTGAGTTTGGATCTGATCTACGGAACTCCGGGTGAATCTCTGGATGATTGGCGTGCATCGGTGGAAGCGGCGTTGTCGCTACCGATTGATCACCTCAGCGCCTATGCCTTAATTGTGGAGAGTGGAACGAAATTAGCGGCACAAATCAAGCGTGGAGATTTGTCGATGCCCGATGACGATCTCATGGCAGATATGTATCTCTTAGTTAACGAACTGTGCGAAGCTGTCGGACTTTCTTGGTATGAGTTGAGCAATTGGTCCAAAGCTGGTCATGAATCGCAACACAACATTGCATATTGGAAAAATGCAGATTGGTGGGGTTTGGGACCCGGTGCGCATTCACATGTGCAAGGTGTTCGCTGGTGGAATGTGAAACATCCAAATCTTTATAAAGAAAATTTACGAAATGGTATTTCAATAGTTCATGATCGAGAGTTGTTAACGCAATCGCAACATCAGGACGAAGCAATCATGCTGTCGATTCGCTTGCGTGAAGGAATCTCTCACAAAGATCTCACAGAGATTCAAAAGAAGAGAGCCATTGGTTACGTCACGACAGGTCATCTCAGTGACTCCGGATGGAAGAGCGGAAGGGTGCAATTAACCCCGCAGGGTCGCTTAATTGCGGATCGAATCGTCCGTGAATTAGTTGTGTAGTAACCTGTAGCACCATGGAATCACGACGCTTAGAAATTCTTCGTGCCATCGTTGACGAATATGTTGCAACTCAAGAACCTGTTGGTTCGAAGTCCATTGCAGATCGTCATGCGTTGGGAATTTCTCCTGCGACGATTCGAAATGAGATGGTGCTTCTTGAAGAAGAAGGACTCATTACTCATCCCCATACCAGTGCAGGTCGAATTCCTACCGACCTCGGGTATCGCGTATTCGTAGATAAATTGGCAACTGTTAAGCCACTTTCAGGCGCCGAGCGCCGAGCAATTGAAAGTTTTCTCGAGGGCGCTATCGATCTCGACGACGTAATTATGCGTACGGTGCGCTTGCTTGCCGACGTCACTAAGCAGGTAGCTGTTGTGCAATATCCCTCGATTGTGAAATCTCGCGTCCGCCATCTCGAACTCGTTTCTCTTACGCCTTCACGATTGATGGTCATCCTCATTACTGATGCAGGCAGAATTGAGCAAAGAGTCGTCGAATTTATTGGCGATTTGCATGAGAATTTCATTTTGAATTTACGCTCACAACTCAATCACGCACTCATCGGACAACGACTTGTTGATTGCGCCGAACTTCTTCTTGGTGTTGTTGAGTTGTATAGCGCCGGCGATCGAGTTGTCGTAAATACAATCATTTCAGTTCTTACAGAGATGGCCTTTGAAAAACCTGAAGAGAGAGTCGTGCTCGCTGGCACTGCGAATCTTGCTCGCTTCAGAGAAGATTTTTCTGCTCAAATCCATCCGATTCTTGAAGCACTTGAAGAGCAAGTTGTCTTGCTTCGTTTGCTTGGTGGAGTCAGCGATACCGTCCAAGTCAGAATCGGACATGAGCAGAGCGAAGAAACTTTGCGACAGACGAGTTTGGTAACAGTGGGATATGGCTCTCAAACAAATTCACTCGGTGCACTCGGAATTCTTGGACCAACGAGAATGGATTATGCGAGCTCAATTGCCGCCGTCTCCGCAGTTGCTAGTTATGTTGGACGTTATATGAATGAGAGTTCTTAGTGGCTGATCTTTATGCAACCTTGGGCGTAGAACGTGATGCGGACCAAGATCAAATCAAGCGCGCATATCGAAAACTCGCGCGCGAATTGCATCCCGACGTAAATCCTGACCCCACAATTCAGGATCGTTTCAAAGAAATCACTGCTGCATATGAAGTTTTAAGTGATCCGAAAAAACGAAGTACTTACGATTCTGGCGGCAATGGCGGATTTAATAATTTCGGTAACCAAGGTTTTGGTTTTGGCGACATCATGGATGCATTCTTTGGGGGAGGCGGTTCGCGCGGTCCTCGTCCACGAATGCGTGAAGGACAAGATGCCCTCATTCGCGTCCAAGTCACTTTGCAAGAAGCGTGTTTCGGAACTGAGCGAGAGCTAAGCGTTGAAAGCGCAGTTGTTTGTAGCGTTTGCGAAGGTACTGGTTGTGCCGAAGGAGTTGAGCCAACAACCTGCGAAATTTGTCATGGACGTGGCGAAACACAACAAGTCAGTCGATCATTTCTTGGTCAAGTTATGACCAGTCGTCCTTGCGCCAATTGCCAAGGATTTGGAACGGTAATTTCCAAACCTTGTCGCGAGTGCAACGGTGATGGACGAGTGCGAGCTCGCCAAACAATTCCTGTGAAAATTCCCGCAGGTGTAGATACGGGTAATCGAATTCAAATGAGTGGTCGTGGAGAAGTTGGTCCTGGTGGAGGACCTGCTGGTGATCTCTATGTCGAAATTGTTCAAACTCCTCACGAATTTCTTGTTCGCGATGGAAGCACTCTTCATCTCGCGGTCTCGATATCGATGGCTGCGGCAGCAGTTGGAACAACTCTCACCGTCGAAACACTCGATGGTCCTCTGCCGGTAAATATCAAAGCGGGCACACAAAGTGGAGCCACTGTTTCCTTGAGAGGCAAAGGAGTCACACATTTAAGAGGTGGCGGTCGAGGTGAGTTGATTGTCCATGTCGAGGTGCAAACGCCGACTAAACTAACGAGAGAAGAAGAACTCCTCCTCAAAAAATTTGCGAAATTGCGAGGAGAGAAGGAAGGCGAATCCCACGTGCAGCGCCATGACTCTGGATTTTTCAGCAAATTTAAAGATGCATTTGGCCGTTGATGAACACACTCTCCTATGTAACTGAGGTACCAACCCAACTCGGTGAGGTAATTCGACTTGTAGGAGATGAAGGGCATCACGCATCGAGAGTTCTAAGGTTGCGAAAAGGCGAAGAGCATTTGCTCTCTGATGGCCGCGGTCGCTGGTCCCGCACACAAGTAGTAGACAATGACAATCGCTCAGTAAAGCTCTCTGTTGTCGAATCTGGCTTTCAAATTCCACGAGATATATCGATAACCGTTGTTCAAGGAATTGTGAAAAGTGAGCGAACTAAAGAGAATATTGAACTTCTTGTAGAAGCCGGCGTTGATCGAATCGTTCCTTGGGAAGCTTCACGATCTGTAGGGAAATTGCCGCGCGGAATTGAAAAATTGAAGTTGGCAGTGAGGGAATCAGGTAAGCAATCTCGCCGTTTTTGGTTACCTGATGTTGCAGATCCAGTTGATACAGATCGATTACTTGCCATTATTCGTAGCGCGGATTTCACTCTTGTTCTTGATGCGCATGCAGATGCGAAATTGACGGAATTTTTCCCCAATCATCAGCACATCGAATCCATTGTGTTAGTTATTGGCCCTGAAGGTGGAATCACGGATGAAGAGCTTGAGACAATGGCGGCGGCAGGTGCGCAGATGGCGAAATTGGGTCGTCCTATTCTTCGTTCCTCACATGCCGGAATTGCGGCAGTGGCTGCCCTAAGCGTTGCACTCGGATTGTGGTAACAAAGGATTGGCATGACTGCTGACCTCAATTGCTTGTTCTGTAAAATTATTGCGGGAGAGATTCCTGCGGAAATTATTTTTCGAAATGAAGATGTTGTCGCCTTTAGAGATATCACGCCACAAGCTCCGACTCACGTATTAATTGTTCCGACGACTCACGTTGAAAACGCAGCTGAGTTAGCGCTCGCTTCACCTGATGCAACTGCTTCGCTTTTTACTGCGGCGGCACATATTGCCGAAAGTGAAAAACTTGATGGATATCGAGCGGTTTTTAACACTGGCGCCTCGGTTGGACAGAGCGTTTTTCACGCTCATTTGCACTTACTTGGTGGTCGAAACTTCACTTGGCCACCAGGATAAATGCCTTTGCACCGCATAGTTTTCGCGCAATCACGTAGAATATAAGCAATGGAAAGAACTCTCTTTGCGGTACCAAGTGCGATTCCTATGGTCGCTTTATTGGGTCCGGCCGATGCGCATCTGCGAATTATCGAATCAGCTTTTCCAACTCTGACGATTACCGTCAGAGGAAATGAAATCACTTTTCATGGAGATTCTGATGAAGGGATTCGCCTTGAAGGTCTACTCAACGAACTTCTCGTCGTAATTCGTTCTGGCCAAAGTTTGTCGAGCGAACTCGTTGTTCGTTCAATTGCGATGGTGCGAAAAGTGCCACAAGATCACCCAGCAGAAGTTCTATCGCTCAATATTGTGAGCAATCGCGGGAAAACTATTCGACCTAAGACTGCGAATCAAAAGCATTACGTTGATGCCATCGATCAAAACACCATTACATTCGGAATTGGTCCTGCTGGTACGGGTAAAACATATTGGCAATGGCAAAAGCAGTTGCCGCGCTACAAGCGAAAGAAGTTAACCGCATTATTTTGACTCGACCAGCCGTTGAAGCGGGCGAGCACTTAGGTTTTTTGCCAGGCACGCTTTCAGAAAAAATTGATCCCTATCTTCGCCCACTCTTCGACGCACTTCATGACATGCTCGACCAAGATGCGATTCCACGACTCATGCAAACAGGAGTTATTGAAGTAGCGCCACTTGCATATATGCGCGGTCGAACTCTCAATGATGCCTTCGTGATTTTGGATGAGGCGCAAAATACTTCACCTGAACAAATGAAAATGTTCCTTACGCGTTTAGGTTCGGATCTCGCATGGTGGTTACGGGGGATGTGACTCAGATCGATCTACCTACTGGCGCGCGGTCGGGGCTTAAAGTCATTCGTGAAATCTTGGCTGAAGTCGATGACATTGCCTTTATCGATTTGAGCGCTCAAGATGTTGTAAGGAATTCTCTCGTCGGAGATATCGTCGAGGCATACGGAAAATTTGATCAGGAGCGTCAACTCAGCGCTCAAGAGCAACGCCAACCTCGGCAATTGCGTCCCTCAAATTAATTTTTATATACCCAACTATTAAATACCCATTAAAAATATGACCATCGAAATAACTAACCGTTCAGGTTTCCTCTGCAACAAGGAAGATTTGTCCTCTTTGTTAGCGCTTGGCATTTCCGAACTCGGTCTCAATCCAGCGTGTGATCTCAACGTCCTCCTTGTCGATAAAACAGAAATGACCGAGATGCACATTAAATGGATGGATGAACCAGGTCCAACAGATGTCCTTTCATTTCCTATGGATGAAGTTCGTCCAAACTTTCCCGATGAAGCAATTCTCGGAGATATCGTGCTCTGTCCAGAAGTGGCAGAAGGACAAGCCAGAGCTGCGGGACATTCGCAAGAACACGAACTTTCGATTTTGGCAGTTCATGGCCTTCTGCATTTAGTCGGATATGACCATGTTGATCCTAAAGATGAGAAGATTATGTTTGAACTTCAAGAGAATCTAGTTTCGAGGTGGAAAGCGTGACCCCGCTCTACGTGACCGTAATTCTTATTCTCTTAGCTTTTGCAGGCTTTCTCGCAGGTAGTGAAGCTGCACTTACCTCTATTTCTCGTGTGAAAATTGAAGAGTTAGAGCCACTTCGCGGTGGAAAAATATTGCGTCGAGTGAGCAATGATCCAGCGCGCTATCTCAATGTTGTTCTGCTTGTTCGCAAAGCTTGCGAACTCACGGCGACCGCACTCCTTGCAGTAATTCTCCTAGATGTTTTCGATGGTGGATTGGCTCTCTTTCTCACGGTCGCAATCATGGTTGTTGCTTCCTATGTAATTGTTGGCGTTGGTCCAAGAACTCTCGGAAAGCAAAACCCACATCATTGGGCCAGAAGTGGTGCAGTTGTTGCCTTTTATCTCGCGAGTTTTCTTGCGCCAATTACTGCTCTCCTTATTGCTATTGGAAATGCGATAACTCCAGGTAAAGGATTTAAACAAGGTCCATTTGCTAACGAAGAAGAATTTCGCGATCTTGTAGATCAAGCTCATGAACGTGGTCTCTTCGAATCTGATGAACACGAAATGATTCACTCTGTTTTCGAACTCGGAGACACTTTGGTCCGTGAAGTCATGGTTCCACGTACGGAAATGGTCTGGATTGAACGCGATAAATCACTTCGACAAGCACTTTCACTCGCTCTACGTTCTGGTTACTCGCGAATTCCAGTAGTAGGCGATGACGTCGACAACATTATTGGACTTGCCTATGTGAAGGATTTAGCTCGTCGGGCACTTGACTATCACGAAGCAGAACAGACTGAGACTGTTGAACAACATATGCGTTCTGCCTATTTTGTTCCTGAAAGTAAAATGGCATCGGACCTCCTTAAAGAGATGCAGCACGACCAAATTCACTTGGCAATCGTCGTAGATGAATATGGTGGTACCGCTGGACTCATCACAATTGAGGATATTTTGGAAGAGATCGTTGGCGAAATCGAAGATGAGTACGACGACGGTGAAGAAGAGTTTGTTTGGCTCAATGAAAATAAAGCCAGAGCACAAGCTGGTTTGCATGTCGAAGATCTTGCGAGTGAGTTAGATATTGAAATTGAAGAAAGTGAATATCACGACGTCGATTCCATCGGTGGATTGATGGCAAAGAAACTTGGTCGCGTTCCAATTCCTGGTAGCACGATTCTCCTTGAAGGATGGAATATCACTGCGGAGAGACCAATCGGACGTCGACGTCGAATTAGTAGCGTTTTAGTTGAACGAGAGATCACTCCGGGCGAAAGCGAAAAATCTTCTATCTAGTCCGCGATATCCTTTCGCAATGCGTATTGTCCGTTTTTCTCCTGCCACAGCCGATCCAGCCTTAGATTTAGGCAGAGATCCGCTTTTTGGCGTTCTTTATGACGGAAAACATTGCCGTCATTACTGGAGATCCGCTCTATTCAGGAATTGTCCCTTCAGGAAAAGTTGTTCCACTTTCGCAAGTTCGCTTGCTCGCACCTGTTTTACCCCGAAGCAAAGTTGTTTGCATTGGAAAAAACTATGCAGACCATGCAAAGGAAATGGGTGGCGAAGTTCCCGAAGAGCCAGTTATTTTTCTCAAACCCAACACTTCCGTCATTGGACCAGAAGACACAATTGTGTGGCCTGCGATGAGTGATCGGATAGATCATGAAGCAGAGTTGGCAATCGTTATTGGAAGAATTTGTAAAGATGTACCGAAAGAGCGATTCCGAGATGTAATTTTTGGATACACACTTGCTAACGATGTAACCGCAAGAGATCTACAGAAAAAGGATGGACAGTGGACTCGCGGAAAGGGATTCGACACCTTCTGTCCATTGGGTCCTTGGATTGATACAGAATTCGTTCCGGGAGATCAGAAAATCACAGCGACTCTCAACGGCGAAATCAAACAATCGGCTTTACTCTCCGACATGATTTTCGATGTTCCGACTATCATCAATTTTGTTTCTCAAATAATGACTCTCCTACCTGGAGATGTCATCCTCACTGGTACACCTGCAGGAATTGGACCAATGCCAGAGAAATCGACCATCACCGTAGCCATCGAAGGACTTGGCGAATTGACGAATAAGTTGAGTGTTCATGGATAAGAAAGTTCGAGTTCGATTTGCGCCATCACCTACAGGTGATCTTCATGTTGGAAATATTCGTACCGAGTTTATTTGATTGGGCATATGCGCGGCACACGGGTGGAACATTTATTTTTCGTATCGAAGATACCGACACAACTCGCGTTACCGATGAATATATCGCCGCAGCGATAGATACCTTGAAGTGGTTGGGACTGAATTGGGATGAAGGTCCAGAAGTTGGCGGACCGTACGGTCCATATCTTCAGTCACGACGTATGGATATTTATGCGGAGTGGGCTCAAAAGTTTCTTGATCAAAAGGATGCTTACTACTGCTTCTGCTCTGAATCTGAACTTGAAGAGAGACGTGAAGCTCAAAAGGCAGCCAATGTTGCACCTGGTTATGACGGAAAATGTCGCAATTTGAGTGAGGACCACATTGCGGCATATCGCGCCGAAGGTCGCATACCTGTAATTCGCATGCGAATGCCCCGAAGGTTCTACAACTTTTGTCGATCAAATTCGCGGAGAGATTTCCTTTGATCATAAGTTTGTGCCTGATTTTGTGCTTGTTCGAGGCGACGGTTCACCGCTCTATACCTTGGCAGTTGCCGTAGATGATGTGTTGATGAAAGTAACCCACGTGTTGCGGGGAGAGGATTTGCTTTCTTCGACTCCTCGCCAGATCCGTGTCTATCAGGCAATGGGAGTCGCGACCCGAGGATTTCCCTACCTTTGCCCACCTGCCATTTGTTATGGGTGAAAACAATGCGAAATTATCAAAGCGAAATGGTGAAGTTTCTATCGCTTGGTATCGAGCGGCAGGATTCCTTCCTGAGGCGATTTGTAACTATTTAGCGCTACTTGGTTGGTCGCCGGGTGATGACGTTGAAAACATCACGATGAAGCAGTTGACGGAGTTATTCACTGTGGAGCGAGTCAATAGTTCACCTGCACGCTTTGATATGAAAAAACTCGAAGCAATTAACGGTGACAAAATCCGTGCACTGACTCTTGATGATTTTCTTGCTAGGTCGCTTCCATTTTTAATTGATGCGCAGGTCATTGCCGGCACTGATGAAGAAGTCGCGCTGGTTAAGGCTGCTCTTCCAATTATTCAAGAGCGAATTATTAAACTTGATGAAATCCCTCAGATGTTGAATTTCTTATTTGTTAAGAAATTTGTTGTCGAGGAGAGTTCACGATCAAAAGTTACAGATGACGCTTCCAAGGAAGTATTGAAGCGTGCACTAAAGGAATTAACTCCCCTCGATGAATGGACACACGATTCAATTGAGAAAGTGCTTCGCGCTTCCCTCATTGAAGAACTTGGATTGAAACCGCGCATTGCATTTGGTTCGGTAAGAATTGCAGTAACCGGAAGTACGATTTCTCCGCCGCTATTTGAATCAATGGAACTACTAGGCAAAAACGCTTGTATAACGCGCATTTCTTCGGCTATTGCCCTGTAGTTTCTACGGTATCCTTGCGAGCGCCTTTTGGGGTATGGGGTAATTGGCAGCCCTGCTGATTCTGGTTCAGTAAGTCTAGGTTCGAGTCCTGGTACCCCAGCCACTACTTCTTGGTCGCGACCGTCGAATCAAACTGACAATTGCTCTTGGAATTGGCGAGCAGACTCACAAACTCAGCTGATACAGCTTGCATGGGAACTTTGTATCGACTGAACGCAGAATCAATATCAATAAATTGATCGTTCGAGTCAAACATTTCGTCTTCAATGTTCAGTGGCGGATTGCTAGACATGTTGTACATACGCAAGCCTTGAGTCACCAACTTCAGCGATAGGGTCGCTTGGAATCCACCATGTCCTCCGTAACACATAATGCTCACCGGTTTTT
Organism: Actinomycetota bacterium; assembly: GCA_037200085.1. Taxonomy (GTDB): domain Bacteria; phylum Actinomycetota; class Actinomycetes; order Nanopelagicales; family Nanopelagicaceae; genus QYPT01. Next base: position 11,386 of record JBBCHT010000004.1, on the reverse strand, counting down.
TCGACCACTCGTCGTATAAGAAATCCAGAGCATTTTTTAATACAGCCGGATAGCCCCAGTTGTATTGGGGAAAAACGATTACGAAGCCGTCGTAGCCGCTAACGATTTTGCTCCAGGTCACGGTGTGTTCTTTTTGATATTTGTGGTGAGCAGGTATCTCAGGTTCGTCAAGAAATGGAAGATTTATTTCTGCCAAGTCAACTAACTCAATGTTGAGTCCTTCGTGGTGCATTTCTTTGGCGACCCATTCGGCGACTGTCCGACAGATTCGCCCTGGTCGATTACTTCCGATGATGATGCCAATTCGCGGTTTTGTTACAAGATTTCCCAATTTAACTTCTCCTTTTTATGTGCATAATACACATAAATATACTCCGTTTGCCTTATGCTTGATGCCACTATGAATGACGAGATATATAAATCACTCTTTGAAATAGTCAGTTTTTTCAACCGCCCCAAGCAAGATAAGTTGCTACTTCAAAAATCTGGCGTTTCCTTGGACACAGCCTTATTCCCACTCATTAGCCGGATTGCCTTCTTCGGTTCACTCGGAATCGTAGATTTGGCCGAGCAAGTTGATAGAGATCATTCAACTGTGAGTCGCCAGGTGGATAAATTGATAGGGCTTGGATTGGTAGCACCTATCGCCAAAGTTAGCGATAAAACGTGTGCGGGAAGTGAGCCTTACCAAAGCAGGCAAGGCCATCGTGAAGAGAATTGCTACGAGTCGCCGAACGATGATGCGTGCAGCGCTGCTGGAGTGGAGTGAAGAGGAAATTATTCAGTTAGACGTTGTTCTCAAACATCTCGCCACAACAATTCGCGCTCAAAGTAAGTAGGCAAATTTTCCGGCACTGCTAATCTTTTTCAATGGAAGCACCGCTAGATCAATGGTCTGAATTCTTTATAGCCGGAGCTGGGGCAGCCGCCGCGCTGGCAGGGTTGGTCATTGTTGCGGTCTCGGTAAATGTCCGTGAGATTTTGAAATATCGATCTCTACCTTCGCGTTCGGCGGCCACCATTGGATCGCTCACCATGATTCTGGTTGCTTGTATGGCTGGCCCTTATCAAAGATCAAAGTCTGCGGGCATTTGGAATAGAGATTCTGGTCTTCACGATTGCTATTTGGTTACTGATATTTCGAGCTTCTTTTCAAGCGCGACGTGAGCATCAACTCGATGGTCGACCTTCCTCGGAATGGATTATGCAGACCGGACTTAGCCAAGGCCAGATTTTGCCGCTCCTTGCCAGCAGCGTGTTGCTTTTGATGGAGAGGTCATCTGGTCTCAATTGGTTAGCCGTAGGGATCATCGTTATTTTTATTGTTTCCGTTTTCAATATTTGGGTGCTCCTCGTCGAAATTTTGCGTTAAAAATAAATCCAAAAATTCTTGTGGTGTCTATTGACAGGACCAATAGTTAACTAATAAGTTAACTTTAATGAAAGCCACGGAGAACGTCCCAGATCTGGATTTGGTCTTTGCTGCTCTAGCCAACGAGCACAGGCGCCAGATCATCTTTGTGCTGGGACTACAACCGGCCTCCATTAGTCAATTAGCCGCCCAACGAGATCTATCTCTGCCAAGCAATTCATAAGCATGTAAAAGTGCTTGAAGGCGCTGGTTTGGTAAATCGACAAAAAGACTGGGCGAGTTAATTTTCTTACCTTGAACCGAGCTTCATTGAGAGGAGTTCAAAGCTGGGTAGTCCAATTCCGCGCATATTGGGATAGCGGTGCTGAAACTCTCGAAAATTACGCTCAAACGATTGAGTTTAAAGATCAAGCCAAGAAAGCCAATAAACCTAAAAGACGAACTCCCTCAAAATCAACCAAGTCGAGCACATCCCTCAAAACCCCCCAACCCACGAGCACTACAAGAAAGAAGGAGAGAAAATGAAAAAGTTCCTTTTCATTTATAACGCAAGTCCAGAAGACGATAGCGACACCATGGACGATTGGATGAAGTGGTTCACCTCAATCGGTGAAAGTGTTGTCGATATTGGAAATCCATTTATGGGCGGCACACAAGTTGTCGGAAGCAAAGTAGAAGAGATCACCTCATTCGCCGATTTCGTCGGTGGATACTCGATCGTTAACGCGAAAGATATTGATGGTGCAATTGCACTTGCAAAAACGTGTCCCAATAAAGCAGGCATAAGGATTTTCGAAGCAATCCCTATGTAAGGTGAAGTTCGAAAAGTGCAGTATTGACGCTGTATTTGCTGACTATTTTGGTTAAGTGAAGCCTTGGGGCTTATGCTTCACCTTGATTTCGTCGGTAAGTAATTCGTCGGTTGCCCGAGTGGATTGCATATGACAGATCGCAATTCACTAGGGCCCCGTCGTCTAGCGGCCTAGGACTCTGGCTTCTCAAGCCAGCTACGAGGGTTCGAATCCCTTCGGGGCTACTGTGCAAGTTTCCACCTCACTCCAAAGAACTGCCATAGAAGGTAACTTTGATTCTCAATGAAAAAATTTCCGATCTTCTCAACGAAAGAGTGGAGATTTCTCCAGAGGAAATTTTGCGTCCTGAAGTTTTAGTCAGTGCCTTGTCCAATGCTGTACCACTATGAGTCCAAGAGCATTTAAGGAGTTACGGCAACTTCCATTTTGAACCAAGCCACGTATCAAATGAATGCGGCCGAAACTCTCCATTGCCTGCCCCAGGATAACTAGTTAATTCGCCAAACTTTATGCCTTTGTTAGTGGCATAAAGATCCACTCGAACAAAATCAAGACCCTGTGAAAGCGCTTCAGCTACTTCGAGCATTTCTTCCAATTCATCTGGTTTTGGTGAACCATGTTCTGAACGCTCGAAGCGATGTTCGGCATCTAGGCGATTCCACTGTGAGTCATATAAATCGCGTTTGGTAGGCGCGAGGATTCGTGGAGTATCAACCATGATTAGTTCGCATTTGCCATCAAACATAAAAAATCGAAGGTCATTAGGCAATGCACCTTCCGAATTATTGTGCAGCTCTTCAAGGATTATTTGTGGCTCGATATTTTTGTAAGCCCACTCTGGAAATCTTCCAACTCCCCAGTAGTAACTCTGCTTCATCCATTTATCGGAAAGTGCGACCAATTGTTCCCATTCCAAATTCTCTGGATGAATGAGAAATCTCTGCCAAAAAATTTCCTTTAAATCTGTTGGCAGCTCGATCTTCGGCGCTTTCTCCCAAACAAAGACTGACCCGCCGCAACCGTGGGTTGATTTAACTGCAAAATTCTGAGGTAAGTAATCAGGTCTTTCCGAAGGCAATCGATCAACTATGTCGAAGAGTTTGGAGAGGTACTTATCGCCAACTCGCGCTTCAACGTAATCTCGAACTCTTACCTTGTCGGCTATTTCCGTGAGTAAATCTCGTCGATCAAAGGCCATCTTGTAGGTGACCTTTTCGTTGAAAGTCTGCGGATTTTGGGCCATTTTTTTCAACGTTCGTATAGCCATGAATTTGGGCCATTGACCGGTGAAAATCAGGGGAGCCCTTTTCACAATTGGCGCGGGGAGCACGCGCTTCAAGAAAGCTTTTATTTTCAAGCGCATTCTCAAAGTCTATGTCTAGACTTCCAACTATGGACATTGCATCTTTAGCTAACGAATATGAAGCATCAACGTGGTACTTGGCGAATATTGTCAATGGACTCTCAGAGTCCGATCTTGATAAAAGTGTTGGAGATGGATGGTCGCCTCGTCAGGTGATTCACCATCTAGCCGACAGTGAAGCTCAGTCGTATGCGCGCCTTCGTCGACTAGTGGCGGAGCCAGCTGGATCGGTTATTCAGGGATACGACGAAGCTCTTTGGGCAAATAGTCCAACTCTTGGTTACACAGTTTTGCCAGTCGAACATTCTTTGGCTGTTTATGTAGCAGTTCGTGAAGCATCACTCGACATTATTAATCGCTTAGTTGAATCTGATTTAGAGAAATATGGCGTACATACTGAGAGTGGTCACTACACAGTTGCGAAATGGATCGCAGGTTACTCAAACCATCCTCGTGATCATGGAAATCAGATTAAAGAAGCGCTAGGTCAATAATGTCGATCGCTGAATACCGTCATTCAACACTTGATTGTCCAGATCCGATTGCTTTGGCGAAGTTTTATGCAGAGTTATTAGGACTCAAAGTCGATCCACTTGATGATGTTAATGAGGAAGAAGTTGAGTGGCTGCGAATTTTAGATGACGCAGGTAGACCAGTAATTGGATTTGCACGAATTCCAAATTATGCAACCCCAACATGGCCAACGGGTCCAGTTCCTCAACAAACACATTTGGAATTTAGTGTGACAGATTTAGATGAGGCTGAAGCTGCCGCGATAGCGATTGGTGCGACAAAACATGAGTTTCAACCGGGTACCAACTTCAGGGTTTATCTAGACCCAGTTGGGCATCCTTTTTGTTTGATACTTAATTACAACGACTAAACGTTGGCGATATGTTCTGAAAGTCGCGCACCAGTTGCAGCAACGACTGCTGCATGAAGTCGACCAGGTTGTCTTCCCAATCTTTCAATGGGACCGCTAATACTCACTGCAGCAATTACTTTTCCATTTGGTCCGCGCACTGGGGCCGATACAGAAGCAACACCCGCTTCGCGTTCACCAATACTTTGTGCCCAACCACGACGGCGCACGGCTGCAAGTTGCGCGGCGGTAAATTTTGCATTCGTTAAACCGCGATGAATTTTTTCTGAGTCTTCCCACGCTAATAAAACTTGCGCAGCAGAACCTGCTTGCATTGTCAGCGCTGCGCCAATGGGAACTGAATCGCGAAGACCAGAAAGTCTTTCTGCAACTGCGACACAAATTCTTAAATCACCTTGGCGTCGATACAACTGCGCGCTCTCACCCGTTGCATCGCGCAGAGAAGTTAACGCAGGTGCTGCTGCGGCAAGGAGTCGATCTTCACCTGCGGCTGCTGACAGTTCACCGGAACGCGGACCTAAAACAAAACGCCCGCTGAGATCGCGGGCGATGAGTCGATGGAATTCGAGTGCAACAGCTAAACGATGCGCTGTTGGACGAGCGATTCCCGTTGCTGCTACCAGTTGCGCAAGGGAATGCGGTCCTGATTCCAGCGTAGTTAAAATTGCTACCGCTTTATCTAATACTCCAACTCCGCTATTCTTTCTGTCCACGATGTAATACTAACATCTCAACTTATGAGATGACAAATTGCAGAGAAAAGGAGTGAAAAATGGGCAAAACTTTGGCCGAAAAGATCTGGCATGAACACATAGTTCGCAGTGCGCAAGGTGAACCCGACCTCCTCTACATCGATCTGCACCTTATTCACGAAGTTACTAGCGCCCAAGCATTTGATGGACTTCGCCTTGCCGGACGCAAAGTTCGTCGACCTGAATTAACAATTGCTACCGAGGATCACAACACTCCTACGCAAAACATTGATTTACCAATTGCAGATCCGATTTCAAAGCTGCAAGTAGATACTTTGCGAAAGAATGCAGCTGAATTCGGAGTGCGTATTCACTCACTTGGAGATATTGATCAAGGCATTGTGCACGTTGTTGGACCACAGTTGGGTCTGACACAACCTGGCATGACGATTGTTTGCGGTGATTCACACACATCAACGCATGGAGCATTTGGTGCACTTGCATTCGGTATTGGAACAAGTGAAGTCGAACATGTTCTTGCAACACAGACACTTCCGCTAACTCGTCCAAAAACTATGGCGATAAATGTCGAAGGAAATTTAAAATATGGTGTTACTGCAAAGGACATCATTTTGGCGATCATCGCTCAAATTGGTACGGGTGGAGGACAGGGATACGTCCTTGAATATCGAGGAAGTGCAATCCGAGATTTATCTATGGAAGCACGAATGACGGTGTGCAATATGTCGATCGAAGCTGGTGCTCGAGCCGGACTCATTGCACCAGATGAGAAAACATTTGCCTACATCAAAGGCAAACCTCATGCACCACAAGATTGGGATTCCGCACTTGCATATTGGTCAACTCTTTATTCTGATGCAGATGCAAAGTTTGATGTTGAGATCACACTTGATGCACATGAATTGGAGCCATTTGTTACGTGGGGTACAAATCCTGGCCAAGGTGCTCCACTCAATGGAGAAGTTCCCAATCCTGCTCTTATTGAAGATGCTGAAGAGCGTGGAGCGGCTGAACGAGCGCTCGTGTATATGGATCTGATTGCAGGTACGCCTCTTAAAAAGATAGCCATTGATACTGTCTTTTTGGGTTCTTGCACAAATGGACGCATTGAAGATCTTCGAAGCGCAGCTGAAGTTTTGAACGGCAAGAAAATTGCATCCTCCCTTCGCATGCTTGTCGTTCCTGGTTCTGCGCGAGTTCGATTGCAAGCCGAATCAGAAGGACTCGACAAAGTATTTATTGACGCAGGTGCCGAATGGAGAAATGCTGGGTGCTCGATGTGCCTTGGAATGAATCCAGATCAATTGGCACCGGGGGAGCGTTCGGCATCGACGAGCAATCGCAATTTTGAGGGCCGTCAAGGAAAAGGCGGTCGCACTCACTTAGTCAGTCCATTGGTTGCTGCAGCAACTGCAATTAGAGGAACTCTTTCTTCACCGGCAGATCTTTAAAAATAAGAATTTACGAAACTACTAGAGGAGGTAGAGATCATGGATAAATTTGTTACACACGTTGGAACAGGAGTTCCACTACGACGCAGCAATGTTGATACAGATCAAATAATTCCAGCCGTTTATCTCAAGCGTGTAACTCGTTCAGGTTTTGAAGATGGACTTTTTGCCGCATGGCGAAATGATCCAGAGTTCATTCTTAACAAAGAACCTTTCAAACACGGAACGATTCTTGTAGCCGGTGCAGATTTTGGTACTGGTTCATCTCGCGAACATGCAGTGTGGGCGCTACAAAATTATGGATTTAAAGTAATTATCTCGCCACGCTTTGCCGATATCTTCCGAGGCAATAGTTCTAAAGGTGGATTGCTCACTGTGATTATTGATCAAGAGGCGGTCGAAGCGTTGTGGAGTGCAATTGAGGCTGAGCCAACTCTGCCTATTACTGTTGATCTTGGCGCTCGCACAGTGTCATATAAATCAACGGTTTTACCCTTTGAAATCGACGATTACACGAGATGGCGTTTGATGGAAGGTCTGGATGACATCGGGCTTACTCTCAAACATACTGATTCTATTGACGAATTTGAGAAGAGTCGCTCGGCCGTTAAACCTGCAACTTTGCCTGCTCGCTAGAGGTAAAAACTCCAAGAATTACGCGTGAATTTGCAGATTTTGTGTGGCGCATCTCAAACTCTCGACTTTGAGTTGAGAGATTTGAGCGCGGAAAAGCAGTGAATATCAGTGCTTTTTTCTCGCTTTTCACTGCCAAGATGTGAAATAAAAGCATGCGACACGCATACTTAAAGGTGGACTATGCATATTTTCACGCGTAAATTTCGAACTAGTTAGGCGGTTGCTTAACATTTACGCGTAAATATAAGGGGAATTGAATGAATAAGGCCAATTCATTGCCTCGTTGACCCCACACTTCAACGACAGCAAGAAAGAAGCAGCGCATGCTGTAGACATCGTTTTTGACGCGATTACTCGCAACCTTGCCAAGGGTGAAGATGTCATGATCAATGATTTTGGTAAATTTAAGAAAGTTGATCGCAAAGCCCGTAAAGGTCGCAACCCTTTCACTGGAGAGACAATCCAGATCAAGGCAAGCAAGAAGCCACGCTTCTTGCCAGCAAAGGGCCTCAAGGAAGTTATCTCTGGCGTTCGCAAACTTGAGCCAGCACCAAAGCCAGCTCCAAAAGTTGTGCCAAAGCCAGTTGTAAAGCCAGTAGCGAAGAAAAGCCGCCCCTAAGAAGGCAGCAAAGAAAGCTGCTCCAAAAAAGGCTGCTCCTAAGAAGGCAGCAAAGAAAGCTGCTCCAAAGAAAGCCGCAAAAAAGGCAGCTAAAAAGAAGTAGTTCTTAACGTTGCGCATAGCGATGTAAAAAGTGGGGTTGGTCGAGTAAATCGACTAGCCCCCACTTTCATTTACTGCCAGTACGATTGTCGAGTGTCAGAGAGCGAACTGGGCTACAACCCGATTTACAAGGCTCCCCACTGGCTATCCGCTAGGTACGAATCGCGCATTTCAAATTTGCGAAAAGATTCTTGTTCCAATTTTGTGGGCAATCAGTAAGAGGGATTGGCATGGGGCAGACAACATTCCAAAAACTGGTCCGGCCATCGTTGCAAGCAATCATCTCTCCTACTCAGATGTTTTGTTCTTTGCTCAATTTCTCTATTTGAATGGTCGCGCCCCTCGCTACATCGGCAAGCGGTCGGTATTTGATGCTCCAATAATCGGTCGAATCATTACAGCGGCAGAACAGATCCCCGTTGATCGCCAAACTGGCACCGGCTGCCCAGGCGCTAGAACATGCAATCGGTCATCTCAAAGCCGGCCATTTGATCGGAATTTATCCTGAAGGAACGTTAACTCGGGATGCTGACTATTGGCCGATGGTGGCTAAAACTGGCGCAGTTCGACTCGCAATCCTTACTCAGAATCCCATCATTCCTGTCGTTGCATGGGGACCGCAAAAGTGTTGCCCGCCTATAGCAAGTTCCCACGAATCTTTCCTCGCACCAAAGTTACATATAGAGCCGGTAAACCCATCGATCTTTCACCTTGGTATGGAAAAGAAGAGGATCAAGCTGCCTTGATTGAAGCCACTGCACTCGTAATGAAAACGATCACAACAATGTTGGAGGAAATTCGTGGTGCGAAAGCTCCTGAAGTTCCATTCGATCCGAGAACCTCTGAATTGCCTCGAACGGGAAATTACAAAAAGGCACAGAAGAAGAAAGAGACGAATTCGTGACGGCTGTAACTGTTCTTGGTTCGGGATCGTGGGGAACGACAATGGGCCAAGTTTTGGCCGATGCCGGAAATGATGTTTTGGTGTGGGGTCGCAATCAAAGCGTTGTCGATGAAATAAATAGTTCGCACACAAATGTCGCCTACATCCCTGATGTTATTTTGCCTGCTCGCATCAAGGCAACAACTGAAATTCGCGATGCTCTCAATTATTCGAACATCTATGTTCTAGCAATTCCGGCGCAGAGTCTTCGTGCAAAATTAGGAGAAATAAAGCCTTTTGTTGATCCGAAATCCAAATTAATCAGCACTCTCAAGGGCATTGAAGTTTCAACTCTCATGCGGATGAGTGAAGTCATTATTGATGTTCTCGATACAGATCCTGATCTCATCTCCATTCTTACTGGCCCTAACTTGGCTAATGAGTTGATTCTTCGACAACCCGCAGGAGCAGTGGCTGCGGCAACGAATGAGAATTTGGCTCGCGAAGTTCAGAAGTTATTTTCTACTCCGTACTACCGCGTCTATACATCTATCGATCTACTCGGATGCGAAATGGCGGGGGCGGTAAAAAGTGTGATCGCACTCGGCGTTGGAATCGCTGTAGGAATGGGGTTGGGCGAGAATACTCAAGCCATGCTCATTACTCGCGGACTCAATGAAGTTGCACGCCTTGGCGCAGCCCACGGTGCAAATCCACTGAGCGCTGCGGGTCTTGCCGGTATGGGCGATCTTGTTGCTTCATGTGGTTCTCCTCTTTCACGCAACCGAACATTTGGTGAAGCGCTCGGACGGACTGGAAGTATGGAATACGCGCGAGAACACGTTTCCAAAACTGTCGAAGGTGTTGCCTCCGCAGGTGCAGTCGTAGAACTTGCTCATTCGCGTTGGTGTGGAAGTTCCTGTCGTTGAAGCTGTTGCTGGAGTTGTGAACGGCGAGATCACTCCTTTGCAAGCTTTGGAGCGCTTGATGGAGATCAGCACACATTCAGAGGACTTCATCAAATGAATGATCGAGACAAAATAGTTGTTGGCATTCTCTGCGGAGGCAGAAGTGCAGAGCATGAAATTTCTTGCATATCTGCTGGTGGAATTTTAGGAGCCATCGATCGCGAAAAATATGAACCGATTCTTATTGGTATTACTCGAACATCGGGCCGATGGGTTGTGATTCCTGAAGGCTATCCATTCGAAATTCGCGATGGTGTTCTGCCCGTTGTTCCAGAAGATGCCGTTCCAGTAAATAGTGATCTTCGGGGGTTTAGCGTTAATGGCAAAGCGTTAAACATCGATGTTATTTTCCCTATGCTGCATGGACCATACGGTGAAGATGGAACTATTCAAGGTTTTTGCGAAATCGCCAATCTTCCCTATGTAGGCAGTGGAGTTTTGGCATCGGCTGTTGCAATGGATAAATCCTTTGCGAAATCTATTTTCGCTGCTCACGGAATGAAAGTTGCCGAAGGAGTTTTGATAACAGCTGAAAAATGGGAGAGCGATCGACAAGCGTGCAAAACTCTCATTGGTGGTTTTGCCTATCCATTTTTTGTAAAGCCTGCGCGAGGTGGATCAAGTCGCGGAACTTCCAAAGTGAAATCTGCTGCAGAACTCGATGGTGCTATATCTGAGGCTTTGAAATTCGATCGAAAAGTTTTGATTGAAGAAGGGCGTCGTCGGCTTGGAAATCGAATGTGGCGTTCTCGAAGCAAATGGTGAAGTTCGAGTCTCCCAACCTGGCCAAGTAGTCATTGATGAAAGATTCGACTTCTATGACTTCGAATCAAAATATCTTGATAGCGCAACGACTGCGATTATTCCTGCACCAATTCCCGTTGAGGCCCTGGCGGAAATTCGCCGTTTAGCCGCGTTGGCATTTACATCCCTTGGATGTTCTGGGATTGCTCGTGTGGATTTTTTCTATAGAAGCAATGGTCAAATTGTCATCAATGAACTCAACACAATGCCTGGATTCACGCCGACATCAATGTACCCAGTTCTCTGGGCAGATAGCGGAGTTAGTTATGCAAACATCATTCACGAACTCATCAAGACTGGGCTAACGAGAACTAATTCCGTACTAGGAAATTAGAGAAAAGGGTTGGCGAAAACCGTCTCTTCAATTGCTTCGAGTTCAAGCAACCTATTCCACTTCGAATTTCTTTCAGCGTTGTGAGTTGAGCCTGCCTTAATTTGCCCGGCTTTCCAACCAGTTGCCAAATCTGAAAGCCATGAATCCTCTGTATCTCCGGAGCGTCCTGAAACAACAGTTCTGAAATTATTGGCTTGAGCTTTCTTAAGCACTTCCAACGTAGAGGTGACGAGCCCATTTTGATTTGCTTTAATCAAAATCGCATTGGCGCTTGCATCACTAATGGCTCGGTTTAAGCGGTTCATATTTGTTGTTAAAAGATCATCGCCAAGTAGCTGTAATTTTTTCGGAGCTACCTCCTTAAATGCTTGCCATGCTTGCCAATCATCTTCTGCAAAGGGATCTTCGATGGAGACGATTGGTTGGCTAGAAACGAGGGAGTGCAT
>JBBCHT010000003.1:0-125314 GCA_037200085.1 Actinomycetota bacterium | reverse complement strand
TGCTTCCCCTTTGTGAATCTGCGTCGGGGAAGTGGCGCATTCGTTCTCAATGTTGATTGAGCACTCGTAATCCATGACCTTACTCGTCTAAACCAGCTTTTCGTCAAGGAATATTGCTCTACTTTGACCGATCCCCAGAGAGTTCACAAAGTTTTGTTCCACTATGCGAAACGTTGCAAGATATTTTTATTAACTTCATATTTCTCAACCCAATGAACTGTAAGAGTGCTACTTTTGTTTTCACAACACTCGGGGAGATTGCCTGCATAAATTCGTATAGGAAAGCAGGGGATGCGGTGAAGGAAAATGGGCTCGGCAAAAAAGAAGAGTGAAGCAGTACAGGATGAGATTCGCGTCTTAGTTGTTGACGATCATCCAATTTTCAGGCTGGGTGTATGCGAACGAATAAGATTGATTGGTGGGCAGGTTGTATTAGTTGGTGAAGGAAAGAATGGCTTTGAGGCTCAAACGCTGACTGGGACGCTTTCTCCACATATTGTTTTGATGGATTTAAATATGCCTGGAATGTCAGGTATCGAAGCAACAAAAGTCATTAAGTCTGAGTTCCCTGATGTGCACATCATCATTATTTCCGCGGAAGAAGATATACGAGATATCAATTCTGCCCTTCAAGCAGGTGCTTCTGGATATCTACTCAAATCTGTAAGTGGACTGGAATTGCAAGAGGCGCTCTTCACAGTTCTTGCTGGTGGATCAGCTCTCTCTCCTTCGGTTGCGAAGAGTTTGATTACAGCCCTTCGTCAACCCACTCAGACTGCTGCTGATTTGAGTGCAAGAGAAATTCAGATTCTTGAAATGCTTTCAACGGGATCTACGAATAAACACATAGGTGAAGAGCTATTTTTAAGTACTCGAACGGTTGAAGCTCACGTTCGTAAGATTTTTCAAAAACTCGGTGTTGCTTCTCGAACAGAGGCAGTTACAACCGCGATGCATCGAAAGTTGATCGGGCACAAAGATTGATGAACGGTTGTAGTACGTCTTGAATTTTTTGATATTTAGAAACTAGCGACAAACTCTGCTATTTCACGCAGTGTAAGAACTTTGGCGTTCGGTACGGCCCGGAGAGCTGCCAAAGGCATCCCATCTCCAATTGCTTCCAAAGGTGATTGCACAATCGCCTCTCCATTGTGCCCTTTAATCGCGGCAAGGCCACGAGCGCCATCTTGTCTCATTCCAGTCAAAACAATCCCTGTGACTCTGTTTTTGTATCTCTCGGCCGCGCTCTCAAAGAGTGCATCAATTGAAGGACGTGCATAATCTTCAGGCTCATCCATTGAGTATGCAAAATGGTCTTCTTCAATAAGCAAATGGTAATTGGGTGGAGCTACATAAATATGCCCCGCCAAGATCGAATCTTTGTCTTCAGGGAATCCGATTGGTACTGCGCAATTACGAATAAGTAACGGCATTAGTCCGCCACTTTCTTCTTTTTCGCGATGAAGAACAATAATTAGCGCTGCAGAAAAATTTTGGGAAATCCTCGGCAAAATTTCATGGAGAGCGTCTAAGGCACCAAGTGAGCCTCCCATGACCAATACCGAGAAAGGCGTCATTGGATCCTTTGATAGATTTTTTCGCGTCTGTCGAGAGCAGAATAGTTTGGCACATGGGAAGTGAGTCGAAGACTTTCTTGTCTACCCAAGATAAGTATTCCGTCTTCGGTCAAACTATCGTGTAACAATTTGTGCACACGATCTTGCAATTTCTCGTTGAAGTAGATCAAGACATTCCTGCAGAAGATCACATCGAACTCATTGAATGATGCATCGGTGACAAGATTGTGTTGAGCCCAAACAACATTTTCAGAAAGATCTCGTCGCATGACCGCGTTTCCATGACCTGAGTAGTAGTAATTTGAAAATGGAGTTTTGCCACCTGCTGCTTGGAAATTCTCGGTGTATTCCTTTATTGAATCAATGCTGTATATGCCTTGCCTCGCCTTGTCGAGTCCCGTCTGATCTAGATCTGTCGCATAAATTCGGACGCGATCAATAATTCCTTCCTCGTGTAGCAGTATTAGCATCGAGTAAACCTCTTCGCCACTCGCACATCCAGCATGCCAAATGCGGAGTTGCTGTTTTTCTTTCAAAAGCGGCATGACTAATTTGCGAAATGACAAGTAGAAATGTGGATCCCGAAACATCGAGGTAACGCTGACCATGAGTTGATTGAGAAAGCGCTGCATAAGAGACGAGTCACGCAATATCTGTTCTTGTAGTGCAGAGATTGATTGAACTTTTTCGATCTCAACTATTCTAAGAATGCGTCTCTTGAGCGATATTGGAGCATAGTCACGGAAGTCGTATCCCCAACGTTGATAAATTGCTTCCAAAAGCAAGCGAACCTCGATATCTTCGAGGTCTATCTCCGTTGACACCTCAACTGATTGTTGATCTTCCTCGTTCATGTGTTTGACGCTTGCGATCGTTCGCACCTCAAAGCGGGGGCATCATTTCGAGAGCCAAATCTGCATCAGAGAAACGAGTTGTTCAATATTGACTGGTTTACTTAAATAATCAGAGGCACCAGCTTCAATACATTTTTCGCGATCGCCAACCATTGCTTTTGCAGTTAGAGCGATAATAGGTAATTTCTTAAACTTCTTCATTTCTCTAATTCTGCGCATGGTTTCATAACCATCCATTGTTGGCATCATGATATCCATCAATACAATCGATATATCGGGAGTATTTGTCAGCAAATCAATGCCAACGGCCCCATTTTCTGCCGATGAGACGATTGCTCCTCTATGCGCAAGTGCGGCAGTGAGCGCGATAATGTTTCTCGAGTCATCATCCACGATCAACACTTTTTTATCACTCAAGTTATTAGATGATTGTCGAATTTTCTGAAGTAATGTGCGCTTTTCTTTGGGTAAACGAGAGACCACTCGATGAAGAAACAGGGCAGTTTGATCAAGGAGGTGATCAAGCGAGTCGACATTTCTCACTATTCCTGAAGCACTTAGTTTTTCAAACTCAAGTCGATCCGAATTGCCTAGTGGTACTTCGTTAAACATTACAACTGGAATTCCATCGAATAGTTTTTTGACTCGCAAAGCCGATATGAATTCAGTTGCTTTCATATCAGAAAGTTGGGATCCGACGACCACACAATCGATAGATTCCTTTTCCATCTCGTGTAGAGCTGACTCTCCAGTACTTACATGGCGAACAGTTACATCTCCATTACCAAGAAGTTCAGTGATTTGTTTATCTTCATTTTTATCGGATGTAACAAGTAAGAGACTCTTGACTGGTCGATCGATAAATGCCCGTGTTGCATCCATAGCCGCTCCAATTTGACCTTGAGTCGCAGGCTTAGTGAGATAGTGAAATGCTCCCAATGAGAGTGCTCGGATTGGATTATTCTCAATTGTGATGACATCAATTGGAATATGTCGTAAATCAGGGTCGCGTTTGAGAATGTCTAGAATTGCCCAACCGTCTACATCCGGGATTTGAATGTCTAGGGTAATTGCATCAAATTTCATGCTACGAGCAAGCGAGAGCGCTTGTGCTCCGCGTGTAGAAATTACGCCTTTGAATCCTTTTTCTCGTGCAAGATCAAGAATTATCTTTGCAAAGAGTAGATCGTCTTCGATGATCAGGAGAACCCGATCACCTTCTTCAATAGCAGATCGGTCATCCGAGAATGTTGGATCATTTCCCGTATCGAGTTTTAACGGTCGATCTTGCACCTTTAAGGTTCCAGATTGACTTGTCTTTTCATCTGTTCTTGGTGGAGCCAAGATTCCCGTATTTTTTGCATTGATGGGTAAGTAGAGAGTGAAGGTACTGCCATTTTGTGGCGAACTTGCACTTAATGCCAGTTCTCCACCAAGAAGATGTGCGATCTCACGACTAATAGATAGCCCCAAGCCAGTGCCACCATATTTGCGAGCAGTTTCTCCGTCACCTTGTTGGAACGCCTCAAAAATGATTCGTTGTTTATCGGGTGAGATTCCAATACCTGTATCTCGAACCGTGAAAGCGATTACTTCGTCGGAACTTTCAAGACTGATATTTTCGGGATTCCAACCAGAAAAGGTCCGATTCACATTGACGGATATGGAACCTTTTTCGGTAAATTTGAATGCATTGGAAATCAAATTTTTCATCACTTGGAGCAGACGTACTTCGTCAGTAAAGATTACGGTCGGTAACTCGCCACTAAAGTCAATAACAAGATCCAATTTTTGATCTTGAGCTATATGTTGAAAAGTCTTTTCGATATGTTCTTTGATTTCACTGAACCTAACTGGAGTTATATCCACAACAACTGTTCCAGATTCGATTTTTGAGAGATCAAGAATCTCGTTAATAAGAGCCAGAAGATCACTGCCGGAAACATGAATTAATTTCGCGAATTCTACTTCTTTTGAATCGAGATGCTTCTCTGGGTTTTCTGCAAGATGCTCAGCAAGAATAAGCAAGCTATTGAGAGGTGTCCGAAGCTCATGCGACATATTTGAAAGGAATTCGGATTTATATTTCGATGTCAGTGCAAGTTGTTCCGCTTTTTCTTCGACGGTGTTTTTGGCGTATTCCACTTCGCGATTTTTGACTTCAACTTCGAGTTTTTGTTCTTCGAGTAGTTGTGCCTTTTCTTCCAATTCTTGATTTGTGGCCCGCAATTCTTCTTGCTGGCTTTGAAGTTCGTCAGTGAGAGATTCCGATTGCTTGAGGAGAACTTCAGTACGCACATTGGCTTCAATTGTTGTCAAAACAATTCCAATTGATTCGGAAAGTTGTTCTAGAAATGTTTGTTGTATCAATGAGAATTGAGTAAATGAAGCTAATTCAATTACAGCTTTGACTCTATTATCAAAGAGAATAGGAAAGACAAGAATGTTCAGTGGCTTTGCCTCGCCCAATCCAGAACTTATTTGAATATAGTCACTTGGCACATTGGTGAGCAAAATACGGGTCTTTTCAAAGGCACATTGACCAACTATTCCTTCTCCGATTTTCCATTCTTTTGCTAGGTTCTTACGCTCCTTATACGCGTATGTCGCCATCATCTTCAATCGTGGTTCTTCTGCATTTGTTTCATCCAAGATATAAAAAATACCGTGTGAAACATTCATGAGAGAAGCAAGTTCGGAAAGAACGATTTGAGAGATAGGAATTAAACTGTTATGACCTTGCAAAACACGGGCAAATCTCGCCAGATTGCCTTTGAGCCAGTCTTGTTCTGCGTTTTGAATTGTATTGTCACGTAATTTTTGAATCATTCCATTTACATCGTCTTTGAGTTCAGCGACTTCACCAAAAGCGTCTACTACGACTGTGCGAGTAAGGTCACCATCCGCCACTGCGGTTGCAACTTCTGCAATAGCGCGTACCTGGTTAGTGAGGTTGGCGGCCAACAAATTCACATTGTCAGTGAGATCCTTCCAAGTACCTGCAACACCCGGAACACGTGCCTGTCCGCCTAATTTTCCATCTGTACCTACTTCTCTGGCAACGGTTGTGACTTGATTGGCAAAGAGCGCCAAAGTTTCGGTCATGTCATTGATCGTGTCCGCAAGTTCGGCCATCTCGCCTTGAAACTGGAGATTTATTTTCTTTTTTAGGTCGCCATGTGCAATGGCGGTAATTACAGTTGCAATTCCGCGAACTTGATTGGTGAGATTAGAGGTGAGGAGATTCACATTGTCGGTCAATTCTTTCCAAATGCCAGAGACACCCGAGACATACGCCTGACCGCCTAGTTTCCCTTCCGTTCCCACCTCACGTGCAACACGTGACACTTCAATTGCAAAATCATTGAGCCTATCCACTTGAGTGTTGACAGTTTCTTTAAGTTGTAGAAATTCACCGCGCGCATCCGCGGTGACTTTATGTGAAAGATCTCCATTGGTGACTGCAGTCGTTACTTTCGCGATATCACGAACTTGATGGGTTAGGTTTGTAGTCATCGAATCTACATTTTCGGTAAGTTCCTTCCAAATTCCAGAAACTTTTGGAACATTGAGTCTTCCTCCAAGTTTGCCCTCAATGCCTACTTCTCGTGTAACTCGAGATATTTCATTAACGACAGTAGAAATTTGTTGAATCATGTCGTTGACCATTTCAGTCCATACGAGAAATCGACCCTCCTTTTTTCTGCCATTGACTTTGGTCGATACACCTTGCGAAAGATCTCCGCGAGATATGGCATCAATTACTTCAACCATTTCATTGAGTGGAGTGACGAGTTCATCAAGCAGCGTATTGAGTGCTTTCATTACACCGCTGCGAGTGCCTTGCAATTTTGTTGTCGATATGCGCGCATCAATGAGTCCTGATTCACCAACAGCTCTTAACACTGTAAGCATTTCTTCTGTGAGAGAAGTGGTGACGTTAAACATTTCATTTACTGTTGCGGCGATCTCACCTGGTATTCCAGTCCAATCAGTGGGCATCCGCTTGGAGTAGTCGCCTGCCGCAAAAGCTTTTAGTGACGAAAGTAAGATGTCAAGATCAAGGTCAGAATCTTTTTCGCTATTGCGTTTTAGAATTGCCATGTCGCCTCCCCGCGTAAAAATTGAAACAGAAGGATTCCATGTCAATTTGCAACTACTTTGGTGAGCGGTAGCACCTATTTCATGATAGCGGGGCGAATTATTGAGTCAATAGATATTGATTTGTTGACAGAAAAGTGAAAGGAACGAGAGTTATTTTCTTTTGAAAGACTGGTCAAGAATTTGTGTTGCTTCTTGATCGAATGTGCTAATAACTATGAGGTCTTATCCTAGGAAGATCATTGGTATTAAAGAACAGTCGTAGCATCTACCAACTACCGCTACTTAGTTGGTTGTAGAGACTACGACTGGACCACCGGTTGCTGCAGGTGCGATGGTGATCGCGCCTTTGAGATTGGAACTCGAAGTACTTGGAGTTGTTAGCGGGCCTTGTACAGGAGATTCAGCAATCACAATTGCTCCGTTAAGTGAAGAGCCATTTGTTGAAATCATTAAACGTGCTTGAGCTTCTTCGCTTGGAGCGGCAGGCTCGGTTTGAGTCGTATTTTGGACTGTCAATTCGCTGCCATATTCTGCTGAAGCATCGCTAGCCAGTGTGACCACAAGGAGAGCGCTGGCGACGATTCCGATAACACCAATGCTTGCGAAGATGTTGGTGGAGAATCGTCGTGCGGTTTCCCCCTCATAACGATTATTTTTATTATTCACGGGACTTTCCTTTCGGTCTGAGGGATTCATGTTTTGAATTCCCATGCCCTTAATTTGCCCGAGATGCTTCCCGCTTAAATCAGTGCATACCCTCGATACAAGCCCTGAATACCCTTGAATTTTTCGAACGAATACACCGACCCTTTGACGGAAACTACCTATTTGACCATCGGCAATTCCGCCTAAAATCCACTCAGAGATGGGTTGCCCAGGTCGCCGCTTTAGCGCAGCAGAAATAGAATGAAAAACTTAAGCGATTTCTTCATTGACTTACTCAATTTCATGAATGGACTTCTACGTGAATTCATTTTCCCTTTCCTTTTACTTCCACAGGTTCTGTAGCAAGTCGTTTGATCTTCAGTTTTCGGCCTGTTCGAGCGTGGCATTGGCGCTGATGGCACCCTTTAAATTGGTTTCTCCACCACTTTGAATAGGTGATGAGGTGATTTCTGGGGTATCAGAAATTTGGATTTGGGATTGAGTAATAGTGATCGCGCCTTTGAGTTGAGAGTCACTCGTAGCGACGAACAATTCGACCTTAGCGGCAGGGGTGGTAGAGGAGGCGGATGCATCGCTGACCAAGGTGACCGCTAGCAATGCACTAGCAATGAACCCAATGACCCCGATGCTGGCGATGATGCTGGTTGTACTTGATGCGTTTTTTCTCATGTCTTTAATTTGGCTTATTCGGATGGTTGCCAAATCAGTGCATACCGTCGAATCGAGATGGGAAAAACCATTGAATTTCTTAAACAATTACCCTAATCATGGGCAGGAAACTACTTAATCCAGCCTATGTACTTCCATCTATAATTCACCCAGAGATGAGTTGCCCGGGTCACCGCGTTATCCCAAAGTTCGCTTTGGGGCTACCGAGGAAAGTCCGGACTCCACAGAGCGAGGTGGTGGGTAACGCCCACCCGGAGAAATCCGCGGGATCAGTGCCACAGAAAATAAACCGCCGAGTAATCGGTAAGGGTGAAACGGTGGTGTAAGAGACCACCAGCATTTGCGGTAACGCAGATGGCTAGGTAAACCCCACCAGGAGCAAGACCAGATAGATAGCGTTTGAGAACTGCTCGTTCGAGCTATCGGGTAGGTCGCTTGATTCCGTGAGCAATCGCGGAACTAGATGGATGGTGATCTTTTCTCATGGCAACATGGGGAAAACAGAATCCGGCTTATAGGGCGACTCGTCTTTTTAATTAGGAAAATGTCCCAAATACTATTTTGGCGGCGTACCAAAATAATTAGTCGTTATTCTAGACGTTTTTGATGGAGGTCTATTGAAATTTATTGTCTGATTTTTGTTCGGAGTCAACTAGAGGAATTTGCATCAAATGTTTGACGGCAGGTAAGGACTGAAATTCATTAGCGGCGACGAAACTTTGTAGGAGGTATTTCCTTACGATTGTCCAAATCCTATACAGTTTTGAAAAAGCTACCTGGTAGTTCACATCTTATAGTTATTGCATCCAACTAGATCATTTCGGGCTTGACATGGTTAAATAAATTCAAGTATTGATTCTCAATTATATTTGATTGTTATAACCCAAGTTTGAGAATCCACCTCTATTTTACCTTCTCAGAGATGGCGATGCTCTCCACATTTGTCGCCGGAACGACAAAAAACGTTGTACTCGCCTTGCATACTCCCAAGACTTTTTGTGAAGAAAAAGAATCCATCTCTAAGGTGAAGGTTATCTGCCGCCACGTTCGTAGGCAGTCCACCGTTTAGAATTGATCCTTTGCAATGCGTAACCGTGTATTCATGTGCCATTTAAGTTTCCCATTTTCTCTTATTCAAGTCTGCCCGTGCAAGAACCCTTATGTTACGTCGTTTCACGTGGATTTTGTCATCCCTCAATATCCTTACTGGGATTAGAAAAAGTGAATAATTTTTCTCCGATGGTAACGGAATCGGGCAAGACTTCTCGGCTCGTAAAAAGCCGAGAACAACAGACGGCAAGCCCATGCGACTCGCCAAATCTGTAGTAAACGAACGCATGTAGGGATGAGCCGCCATTTGTGCGTAACGTGTTATTTTCGATTTTATTTCCTCGCTGTCTGAAAGCACCTCTTTCGCCTCAACTAATCCATACACGACCAAAAATTCTCCACTGATGTTCACAAAAGGAGCTTCATCTGCGGCAAAAATTTGAAGATCTTGGCGCACTTTGACCAAAACTTGGTCTTCCCTGAGCACTGAAACCAAAAGAAAATTCAACACGAGCTGAATCCGTCGGTCCGTTGGACGCTCGGGATGCATTAAATTCCGTGCATACTACATTCAATAAATTCATTTGTTTAAGTATTTCCGGAAAAGTAAGCGTGATTTTAGGTTCGCTCATGAAGCCAGTTCATAACGACTGTCGGAGATTGACGAATCCGGAGGTCTAATCGCACTTTGGATTTTAGGCTCGACTTGAATTGAACTTGCCGAATATCCTGCGATTATTGCAAAATCGTTGCTCGAAACAATCGAACCTTCGAGTGGATAATAGGCAAAATTTGATGGAATTGCTTTGACAATTCCCGAGGCACCGTGAGATAAAAAGACGCTGGCAGACACTGTTCGTGCCTCCAAGTGGCTGACTGGAAAGTAATTCGGAACGCTGGCGAATTTCAATCTACCGGCGCCCTGCCGCAAAAGCGAGTCGAGAAATGAAAATTCGACTCTGGACAGTCCAATTTCGTGCGTTTCAAATCGATTATGTTCCTTCAACCACGAATTAACTGTGGGCCAATCCCATACCTTTCTGTCACCACCGAGTCGCGCCAAGGGGGAGGGAAATTTCCCGCGCCGCGAGTAGCACTAATCCAAGTTCGAAGTGTTTCGCGATCAATATTAGTTCGTGAAGCAATGTCTCCAACTCCAACGAGATCGAAGCGACTGCGAGAACTTCTATCGCTGGATCGAGTCCGTTTAAGAAAGCGATAGCTTCAAGCGCAAAGGAGAGTCGATCCTGCACATCTTGGACGGATGCAAGAGTGAAAATTGCTTGCCCATCCAGATTTGACGCGTAGATATCGGCCTTATCCCAGTCGAGTTGATCGGCTTGCGCATCCGACTCGAAATCGAAATTTTGAACAATCAAACTGAAAATGAACGTCTCCATTTTGTCCTCCTTTTACAGGCTACCAATTTTGTTGGCAATTGCCAACACTAGCGCGCAATGGGGATTGCTTGCCCGTGTTCACATTTTGAGATTTCTCGCCTGAGAATTTTCGCCTGGTCACCGGATGGACCTTTCGGAGTCCTCAAAACTTGGAAACGGCACGTTACGGAGCAGGAAATGTGTCCCCAAATTAGACTCGAGCGTGGTCTGGGTGTCACTTTCCATCCCGCATTTGTCGCCTCTTTTAGGAAGGCGCGTACTTCCTTGTCCGGGTGTTTCAACCTAGGAAACGATCTCGGGAGCACATTAAGAGAATCGCCCTCCGTATGAATTGCCTCACATGCATACTACCGCCAAAGACTGTCAAACAATAATTCTTTATTTGACCGCCAAAATCTTCAGAGAGAGAAATTTCGGAATGCTGTTTGGGAATTAAAGATAATTCCGCACGATGGGAAGAAATTTGAGTAAATTGCCTTATGCAGGAAGTGGTGATCAATGCGCCTAATTCCGAAACTCGAAGGTATTTTTAAGGGAAATACATAAAATATCTTCGTGAAATAGATAGAGCAGATTCTTCATGACTTGATTTGCATTGACCTCGAATAATTGACAAGAGGTTCGAGAACCGGTTTTGGGTGGTAACGCAGATGGCTAGGTAAACTCCACTTGGAGCAAGACCAGATAGATAGCGCTTGAGAACTGCTCGTTCGAGCTATCGGGTAGGTCGCTTGATTCCGTAAGCAATTGCGGAACTAGATGGATGATGATCTTCTATCGCGGTAACGCGAGAGAAACAGAATCCGGCTTATAGGGCGACTCGTCTTTTTATAATTAGTATCCGATTAAACTTTCTTGCAAGGAGCGAGAGTGGCTAATTACATTATTTATTTCAATCAGCAATGGGTCGGCGATCACAGTGCTGAATGTTTGCTTCACGTGGGCCACTTGCTCGCCAAGTTGTTGCCGAATTGAAAGAGGCTGGCGCCTTGGTCTTTCGCTGGTGGTTTGTGTGGAAGAAATTGAGTTGGCGCTCGGTGCAGACGAGAACGGCGCAGTGGTTGGACCGATTACTTCTACCGGTGAATTCCTTGGTGGACTTACCATTATTAATGTCACGTCAGATTCTGAAGCAACTATGTGGGGTGCCAAGATCGCACAAGCCTGCGGATGGCCGCAAGAAATCCGAAAGTTTAAGGGCAACTGATCCCTACGTAGGACAGCGCTAAATCAGAAGAATAATTCCGGCTTATAGGGCAACTCGTCTTCATTACTTTCACCACCAGGTAGCGGGTACTAGGAAGCGCTAATTTGTGTATCTTTTGAACATGCCAACGATCAGTCATATGCTCTGGTTAAATGACCAAGCTGAAGAAGCCGCCAATTTTTATACCTCTATTTTTAGCGGTAGTCGAATAACTGACATCGCTAGGGGTCCTGATGGGAAAGCTTTCACCGTAAATTTTGAATTGTTGGGTGCAAAATATATTGGGTTAAATGCTGGACCGATGTTTACCTTTACTGAAGCATTTTCAATTTTCGTAAACGTCGATGGGCAAGAAGAGGTCGACAAATATTGGAACGCCTTGCTTGCTGATGGTGGAGAAGCCGGTCGCTGCGGATGGCTCAAGGATAAATTTGGGGTTTCGTGGCAGGTTATTCCAAAACAATTGCATGAGTGTCTTGGTGACCCTGATCCTGCGAAAGCTTCCCATGCAATGGATGAGATGATGAAGATGTCAAAAATTATTGTTAAAGATCTCTATTTGTAGCACCTGTCATTGTTTCTTGAACGCTCTTGATCCAACGCTCTCTAACAATGGCGGTAACTCAGTGGGTTTAGGGATCATTGAAGCGGCGAGCCTAGAAATTGCGTGCCAACTCGCAGCCGAAGGATCGCAGTGCTGCAATAGACAGGTCGAATTGCGCTCTTTGTTGGGGTGATTGTTGGGTTGATCAACTTTAAGTGGGGAGACTTAGCAGAAGAATTAATTGACTTATTTTTTGGGAGTTTATTGTGACTGAGAATTCAGGGAAAGTGTCCCGTAGTTCATGGTGCTCAAGCGACAACAGGCTCATCCAATACAGATTGGTGGCCCCAAGACACTCAACCTCGATATTTTGCATCAACATGACACAAAGACCAATCCACTTGGCGCGGATTACAATTATCGCGAGGAGCTGAAGCAGCTCGACATTCCTGCCTTGAAAAAAGATTTGCATGACCTAATGACGGACAGTCAATCGTGGTGGCCAGCGGATTGGGGTCATTACGGCGGATTGATGATTCGAATGTCGTGGCATGCAGCTGGAACATACCGAATCGCTGATGGTCGCGGTGGTGCGGGGTACGGGTAATCAACGTTTTGCACCACTAAATTCCTGGCCAGACAATGTAAATCTTGATAAGGCGCGCAGAATCTTGTGGCCGATTAAAAAGAAGTATGGCAACAAAGTGAGCTGGGGCAGATTTGTTGGCTTATGCGGGAACGATCGCATATGAGTCAATGGGTCTGAAAACATTTGGTTTTGGATTTGGTCGCGAAGATATTTGGCATCCTGAGATTGATGTTTATTGGGGCAATGAAAAGGAGTGGCTGGCGCCAAGCGACTCTCGTTACGAGAATTTAGATGATCCAACGACTATGGAAAATCCACTTGCTGCAGTTCAGATGGGTTTGATTTATGTAAATCCAGAAGGAGTGAATGGAAAATCAGATCCACTCAAAACAGCAGCGCAGGTGCGCGAAACTTTTGCACGTATGGCGATGAATGATGAAGAAACCGTTGCTTTGACGGCCGGTGGACACACAGTCGGTAAGGCGCATGGAAACGGTGACGCTAAGAATCTCGGACCGGCACCCGAAGCAGCCGATGTTGCCGAGCAAGGATTAGGTTGGATGAACCATTCCACTCGCGCCATCGGTCGAGATACCGTTTCTAGTGGAATTGAAGGTGCTTGGACCACTCATCCAACACAATGGGATAACGGTTATTTCAAGCTTCTATTTACTTACGATTGGGAACTTAAGAAATCTCCAGCAGGTGCTTCGCAATGGGAGCCAATAAATATTAAAGAAGAAGATAAACCCGTTGATGTAGAAGATCCCTCACGTCGCTATAACCCCATAATGACGGATGCCGATATGGCAATGATTAAAGATCCGATTTATCGGACTATTTCAGAAAAGTTCTACAAAGATCCTGACTACTTCAGTGAAGTTTTCGCGCGCGAGCTTGGTTCAAACTCACCCACAGGGATTTAGGTCCAAAAGTTCGCTATTTCGGTCCTGATGTTCCACAAGAAGATCTCATTTGGCAGGACCCAATTCCGGCTGGCTCAAGTAATTACGACGTGGAAAGCGTGAAATCCAAGATTGACTCATCTGGTCTTTCGATTTCGGAGTTGGTTACAACTGCTTGGGATAGCGCAAGAACTTTTCCGTCACTCGGATAAGCGCGGTGGAGCCAATGGCGCTCGCATTCGATTGGCGCCGCAGAAGGACTGGGAGGAAATGAACCAGAGCGTTTGGTTCGCGTGCTTTCCATCCTGATACCAATTTCAGAACAATCCGGAGCAAGCCTTGCTGATGTCATTGTTTTGGGCAGGAAATATTGGAGTCGAACGAGCGGCAAAAGCTGCAGGTTTCGACGTGAAGGTTCCATTCACTCCAGGTCGTGGCGACGCAACGGCGGAAGATACGGATATCCCTTCTTTTAAACCACTTGAACCAATTCACGATGGATTCCGTAACTGGCTTAAAAAAGATTACCTCGTTAGCGCAGAAGAGTTATTGCTCGATCGTGCGCAACTCATGGGCTTAACCGCTCCTGAGATGACAGTGTTAATAGGTGGTATGCGCGTTATTGGAACGAATTTTGGTGGCACCAAATACGGTGTTTTCACTGATCGCGAAGGTGCGCTGAATACTGATTTCTTCATCAACCTTACGGATATGAAATTTGTTTGGGAGCCAGTTGGTCCAAAATCTTTACAATCTGCGAAATCGCGCATCCGGAGAAGTGAAATTCACTGCCACTCGAGTTGATCTTGTTTTCGGATCAAATTCAATCCTTCGTTCATATGTCGAGGTCTACGCCCAGGACGATAACAAGAAGAAATTCGTTGACGATTTTGTTTCAGCATGGGTCAAGATTATGAACTCAGATCGATTCGACTCTCCACCGATTACCTCTTAAGAATCGAAGCGGAATGAAGCACTTCGATGTAGTCGTTTTAGGTGCTGGTTCTGCTGGAGAGTTAATTGCCACAACACTTTGCAAGGAGCCGGGCGATCTGTGGGCTCTCATCGAGAAACTCCGCGTTGGAGGAGAGTGTGGCCTACCTGTCGTGTATGCCAAGCAAAGCGATGCTACGAAGTGCGCAAGCAAGAAATACGGCAAAGAAACTAGTAACACTTGGCGGTGCTAGTCAGTCAGTTCAGTTGGATGATGACGTCGAAGCTTTTGCCTGGGCAGCGGCGCGCAGAGATCGAATTGCGGAATTTCGCGATGACAGTGGAGCAGCTGCCAGTGCGATAAGGGCCGGAGTGGAGTTGTATCGGGAAAGTGGAGTATTCACTGGCGCTGATCGAATCTCTGTCGGTCAAAATGAAATCAACTGGACAGACCTTGTTTTGGCGACTGGATCTAACTCAACAATCCCAAAAATAGATGGTTTGGATGGAATTGAATTCTGGTCGAGTGACGTAGCCCTTTCCGCACCAGAGCGCCCGAGTTCGGTTCTGATTGTTGGAGGTGGACCTGTCGGTTGCGAATTGGCGCAGATATTTTCTCGATTTGGAGTAGAGACGACCATCGTACAATTCAGCGCTCAACTGGCAGGAAAAGGAGCACCCCAGAAGTGGCAGCCAGACTCACGCAAAACTTGAAAAGCGAAGGCGTGAGAGTTTTGCTAGATACAAACGTCGTGAAGGTGGAACTCACGAGCGAAAAGTTTTCACTCGTGCATTTATCCGATAAAACTTCACTCGTCGTTGAACGTGTGATTATTGCCGCTGGTCGCCATCCTGCGACCGCCAATCTCAATTTGGATATTTTGGGCATTGACGTTGATGAAAAAGGCGCCGTATCAATTGATGATCATTGTCGAGTTCAAGGTCAGTCTCATGTGTGGGCGGCGGGTGATGTGACCGCCGTTGCACCTTTTACTCATACTGCAAATTATCAAGGTCGCATTGTTTGCGACAATTTAATGGGCGTCGATCACGTGGCGAATTATGATGCTATACCCCGCGCCATATATACAGATCCACCAGTTGCTAGCGTTGGTGTGATGCAAAAGCGTTGAGAAGGAAGATGGTTTGATTTCTTCGCAAATTGAATTGTCGGAAGTATCTCGTACTTCCACTGATGGTGAAGAAGGCGGCCTACTGATATTGACGGCTGATCCTGTTCGAGGAGTTCTTGTTGGGGCGGCAGCTATCGGTCCGCACGCTGATGAATGGATGGCGGAGGCGACGCTTGCTATTCGGGCAGGAATTCAACTTTCAGTTCTCTGCGATGTCGTTCATGCATTTCCGACATATGGCGAAGCTTTCGAAAAACCCCTAAGAGAACTTGCCAAAAAAATGACTGGCTTTCCTAACTCTTAAGTTGATAGATCTTCTCTCGGTGAGAAAGCGCGCGATATTTTCGTTTCATAAGTTGTGAGTCTCAAAGTTTCTTGTCTTCCTAGAATCAAGACTCCACCCTGCGTAAGGGCTTTCCATTAACAAGGAATGTACTCGTACTTGCAAACTCGGATTGAAATAGATCAACACATTGCGGCAGAAAATGACTTGGAATTCATTGAATGATGCGTCCGTGACCAAGTTATGTTGAGCCCAGACAATGTTCTTTGACAAATCCCTTCTCATCGATGCACAACCATTATCAGTTTCATAATAATTGGAAAGCTCGGATACTCCGCCCGCTGTTAAATAGTCTTGTGAGTATTGCTCTATCTTTTCCTGCGAATAGTGGCCAGCCTTTCCAATATCCAGATTTACTTGATCTAGATCTTGTTGCATAGATCTGAGTCCGTTCAAGGAGACCTTCCTCAAAAAGGAGGATTGCCAATGAATAAACTTCCTCGCCTGTAGCACAGCCGGCGCACCAGATTCGAATACTTGTCTCTGCCTTCAGGAGAGGTACTACAACTTTTCGAAAGGCCAAATAGAAGTGGGATCACGGAACATCGACGTGACATTAATGGTCAATTCCTGAAGGAGGCGCTCCAGATAAAGGGGGATCGCGGAGCACTTTGCCTTGCAACTCTGAGATAGATGAGAGTTTCTCAACCTCTACAAAGCGGCAGATGCGTCGCTTTGATGCAGATAACGAATAGTCACGGAAGTCATTGCCCCAGCGTCGATAGATTGCTTCTAGTAATAACTCAACTTCTATATCGACTGGATCCAAGCCGAGAATTCGTTTCATCGGCGCTGCAATTCTGTTCCCCCCTGTTCTCATTGCAACGTGCGGTAGGTGATTATCGCGTCAACCAATCTTGCATGAGAGATGACAATTGGTCGATATTTACTGGCTTACTCATGTAGTCCGAAGCTCCAGCTTCAATGCATTTTTTCTCGATCGCCGACCATTGCCTTGGCGGTTAAAGCAATGATCGGCAACTTTTTCATACTTTGAAATTTTGCGAATTTGTCCCATAGTTTCATAGCCATCCATTTCGGGCATCATGATGTCCATGAGCACAAGGTCAATGTTCTTTTTGCTTTTCAAAAGTTCAATGGCGCTTGCGCCACTTTCAGCCGAGGACACGATCACACCCTTTGGCTCTAGTGCGGAAGTTAGCGCATAGATGTTGCGTCGATCGTCGTCAACGATGAGTATGTTTCGTCCTGTTAAAGCACTGGCAGATTGGTGCAACTGTTGAAACATCGTAAATTTCTCTTTGGATAAACGCGAAACATCTCGGTGAAGGAAGAGAGCTGTCTTGTCGAGCAAACGATCAAGAGAGGCAGCCTTTTTTACAACGCCAGTAGCCGACAGTTTCTCAAGTTTTGTTCGATCTAGATTCGTCATGGCTTCGCCCCCATAGATAACAGAAGGAGTCGCCTCTAGTGATTTATCTGCGTGCATGGCAGTAATAAATTCGGAAGGCACTCATATCTGAAAGTTGCACTCCTGTAACAATGCAATCAAATGCTTTCTCACTCATCATCGCGAGTGCTTCCTTGCCACTTTGAAGTTTAATTATCGAGATGCCTTCATCGGCAAGGAGGTCGGAAATTTGTTTACTTTCTTGTTCATCGACGGTAACAATTAATAGATGCTTTTCTGGTTGATCCAGAAAGTTATTAAAGAAATCCAAAGCTTCACCTATTTGCGCTCGACTTACAGGCTTAGTGAAATGTCGCAGTGCACCACGTGAGAGTCCGCGAAGTGGATCATTTTCATTGGTGATGATATCTACGGGAATGTGGCGCAAATTTGAATCACTTTTGAGGATGTTGAGAATTGTCCATCCATCCATATCTGGAATGTGAACGTCAAGAGTGATGGCATCTGGCTTATAGCTGCGAGCAAACTCCAAGGCGGTAACTCCTCGTGTAGCGACGATGGCTTTAAACCCCTTTTCGCGCGCCCGAGTCCACAAGAATTTTGGCAAAGACGAGATTGTCTTCAATGATGAGCAGTTTGCGATCACCTGTTTGAATAGTTTCGCGATCATCTGCAAAATCGTTTTCTCGGATGGCAATTGACTTCGATTGCACAGTCACTGGCGAGGAAAGAAGATCGGCAGTTGAACTTTCAGGTAGAAAGAGAGTGAAAGTACTGCCCCTTTTCAGGCGTGCTCTGACTCAGAACGAGCTCACCACCCCAACAGGCGGGCTATCTCGCGACTGATAGAGAGTCCTAGTCCGGTACCGCCATATTTTCTTGCAGTTCGTCCATCGCCTTGTTGGAATGCCTCGAAAATAATCCTCTGTTTGTCAGTAGGGCTTCAACTGCAAAGGCAAAGACACTTGGAGCTTTGTTGAGACTTTCATTGTCCGAACTCCAACCGGATGATGCGCGCTCTACGAGAACTGAAACTTTTCCTTTTCCCGTAAATTTAAAGGCATTAGATAGTAGATTTTTCATTACTTGTAAGAGTCGCATCTCATCTGTCATAAAGGCAATTGGCAGGTTCTGTGCGAATGTAACGTCAAAATCGATCTTTCGTTTTAGCGCAATGTGTTCAAAATTGTTTTGAACTTGGGATTTAAGAGCGTTAAATGAGACTTGTGAAAGGTCAAGAGTTACCGTTCCTGATTCAATTTTTGAGAGATCGAGAATTTCATTGATTAAGGCAAGTAAATCATTTCCCGAAACCTCAATGAGTTGAGCAAATTCAACTTCCTTCGGATCTAGATGACTTTGACGATTTTCGGAGAGTTGTTGCGCAAGGATGAGGAGGCTATTGAGTGGTGTGCGCAACTCGTGAGACATGTTGGAAAGAAATTCAGATTTGTATTTTGAGGTGAGTTCCAACTGCGAAGCTTTCTCTTCAACCGCTGCCTTAGCTTGTTCGACTTCTCGGTTTTTCGTCTCAACTTCCATTTTTTGCTCCTCGAGCAACTGTGCTTTGTCTTCCAATTCATCGTTTGTCTGGCGCAATTCCTCTTGCTGACTTTGGAGTTCATTGGTGAGAGAGTGTGATTGCTTAAGCAACTCCTCAGTTCTCATATTGGCTTCAATGGTGTTCAAGACAATTCCGATAGATTCAGAGAGTTGGTCTAGAAATGTTTGGTGCGTTGCAGAATAGTTTGTAAACGAAGCCAATTCGATGACTGCCATGACTTTATCTTCAAAGATTATTGGAAGAACAATAATATTGAGAGGTTTTGATGCCCCTAGTCCAGAACTAATTTGAATGTAATCCGATGGCACATTTGTGAGCAGAATTCGCTTCTTTTCCAATGCACATTGCCCAACGAGGCCTTCGCCAATTTTGAATTGTGTGGCAATGCTCTTTCTCTCCTTATATGCGTAAGAGGAGAGCATCGTCAGATTTGATTCTCCGTCACTTTGCTCATTCATGAGATAGAAGACGCCATGTTGGGCTTCTACTAGTGGAGCAAGCTGGGAGAGAATTGTGCTTGAAACCGTGATCATGTCGCGCTGACCCTGAAGAACGCGAGTGAATTTTCCAAGATTGGTTTTGAGCCAATCTTGTTCGGAGTTTTGATTTGTCGTCTCTCGAAGACTGCGAATCATCTGATTGATATTGTCCGTGAGTTCTGCGACTTCACCTTTTGCTTCCACCGAAATGGATTGAGTGAGGTCACCTTCAGTTACGGCAGTGGATACGCTCGCGATAGCCCGTACCTGAGCTGTCAGGTTGCCTGCCATGGAGTTCACGTTCTCCGTGACATCTTTCCAAATGCCCGAAACACCTTTCACATTGGCTTGGCCGCCGAGTTTTCCATCTGTTCCCACTTCGCGGGCCACACGGGTAACTTCTGATGAGAAGGTGGAGAGTTGATCGACCATCGTATTGATGACGTCTTTGATTGTCAGAATCTCACCCTTTACATCAACGGTAATTCGTTGTCCTAAGTCACCTAGGGCGATAGCGGTCGCAACTTTTGATACGTCACGGAGCTGAACGGTCAAGTTACTTGCCATGGAGTTCACGTTCTCCGTGACATCTTTCCAAATGCCCGAAACACCTTTCACGTTTGCTTGGCCGCCGAGTTTTCCATCTGTACCTACCTCGCGTGCCAGACGAATAACTTCGGATGAAAATGTAGAAAGTAGATCGACCATCGTGTTAATAACATCCTTAATTGTGAGGATTTCACCCTTTACATCAACGGTAATTCGTTGACCCAGATCGCCGAGTGCGATGGCAGTTGCAACTTTGGAAACATCACGGAGCTGAACGGTCAAGTTACTTGCCATCGCGTTAACGTTTTCGGTGACATTTTTCCAGGTACCCGAAACAACCTTTTACATCGGCCTGACCGCCGAGTTTTCCGTCAGTTCCTACTTCACGTGCAACACGGATGACTTCTGAGGAGAAGGTGGAGAGTTGATCGACCATCGTGTTGATTGCATCTTTGATTTGTAGAATTTCGCCCTTTACATCAACGGTAATTCGTTGACCTAGGTCACCTAAAGCAATTGCAGTTGCAACTTTAGAAACATCGCGGAGCTGTACAGTCAAATTGCCCGCCATGGAGTTCACATTTTCCGTGACATCTTTCCAAATGCCTGAAACACCTTTCACGTTTGCTTGGCCGCCGAGTTTTCCGTCAGTTCCCACTTCGCGGGCAACACGGATGACTTCTGAGGAGAAGGTGGAGAGTTGATCGACCATCGTGTTAATAACATCTTTGATCGTCAGAATCTCGCCCTTTACATCAACGGTAATTCGTTGCCCTAAGTCACCTAGGGCGATAGCGGTCGCAACTTTTGATACATCACGGAGTTGCACGGTGAGATTGCCTGCCATCGAGTTGATGATTTCTGTGACATCTTTCCAAATGCCTGAAACACCTTTTACATCGGCCTGGCCTCCGAGTTTTCCGTCAGTTCCCACTTCGCGGGCAACGCGGGTAACTTCTGATGAGAAAGTGGAGAGTTGATCGACCATCGTATTAATGACATCGGCCGATTGGAAAAAGAGACCTTCCAATTTCTTACCATCGAGTTCTGTCGGAACACTTTGTGACAAATCGCCATTTGATACTGCAGTAATAACGCGGGAAATTTCACTAAAGGGACTGACCAGATCTTCGATAAGAGTATTGCTCGAATCAACTAGTTGTGCCCAGGATCCATGCAAATCTGAGACTGCAAGTCTGGCGTGTACTTTTCCAGCTTTACCAACGACTTGAGAAACTCGTGCGAAGTCATCCGTTGTTCGCTCGGCCATATCGATAATTTCATTGAGTGAGTCGGCGATTTTTCCATTTACGCCGGTCCAGTCATTTGGCATCCGAGTTGTGAAATCTCCTCGCCGAAAGGCTATGAGCGTGGTGAGGAGCAATCCAATATCTAGTTCATTTTCTTGTGCGATTGTATTTTTGAATCTTGCCATAATGGTGTTCCCTAGAAATTAATCCGCTACGGGAAGTTGTTAACTCACCTTGTACGATGCCTCAAAAATGGATCGCCTCTAAGCAGGATATCGGCGATCTACTCCGCGTCAAGGCTTTGACTGAATTACTTTATGGCGCCTAATACAGGGGAAGAAGTTGCAACAATTGGACCATTGACAGGAGAAGTTGAGGCAATGATCGGACCCATTGATGCTGCTTCAGTTGGAAGTGAAATGACGCCACTGAGATGTGATTTGGAGGTAATCAATAAGGCCTCGGCAGTAACGGTTTTACCAGAAACAAGAGAACTTTGAATTACTGGAACGAGTGAGGTGCTCTCGCCATAGGCAGCAGAAGCGCTGCCGGTAAGAATTACGGCAAAGAAAGCAATAATTGAAGCAAAAATCACGACAACGCTTGCAAGTAAACTTGTGACAAATCCTCGCACCTGATTGTTCTTGATGGTATCGATTGAGTAGATCATGGCATTTTCCTTCTTTCGGTGGAATTCGTAGCGTGAATCCCTATGTACGTAATCTGCCCTTTGCGGCGCGCCTGAACATCGGTGATACCCACGCAGATGAGGTGTAAAAACCCTCTATTTCTGTCGTTAAAGTTACTTAGTGGGATGAAGGAAACTACTTAGCGCGTGCTACTTTTGGGCTTGAGAGTTGGCAAATAGAGCTCTTTTCGTTTATTTAGGAATGGAAATCATGGCTCGGGCCGGCGAAAATAATGATCATATTGGGGTTCTTGTTGTAGATGATCACCCGATATTCAGATTAGGTGTGTGTGAGCGCATCAAAGCAATCGGCGGAAAGGTTGCCCTGGTTGGCGAAGGAAGCGATGGGTTTGAAGCACATTCTCTGGCTGGAGCGCTCAAACCACATGTGATTTTAATGGATCTCAATATGCCGGGGATGACGGGTATAGAGGCAACAAGAAATATAAAAAAAGATTATCCAGATGTTCACGTCATCATTCTCTCGGCCGAAGATGAAATAAAAGATATTAACGATGCTCTTCAAGCCGGAGCTGGCGGCTATTTACTCAAATCAGTGAGCGGTTTGGAATTGCAGGAAGCAATTTTCTCTGTAGTGGATGGTGGATCAGTATTGTCACCATCGGTTACTCGGAGATTGTTTGCCGAACTCACTCGCCCAACGGCCGTTGACAATAAATTGAGTGAGAGAGAAGTTCAAATTCTTAAATTGCTCTCTACAGGTGCTACAAATAAAAATATTGCAAAAGAATTATTTTTGAGTGTACGTACGATTGAAGCTCATGTTCACAAGATATTTCAAAAACTTGGAGTTTCCACTCGAACTGAAGCAGTAACTCGAGCCATACGTGAGAATTTAATTGAGGACGAGATTTAGGCCGGCAGCCGCCGCCGAGATCAAAGTCATTGACTGAAAAAGTTTCATATCGATTCTAGAAATGAATTTTCGGCCGACTAAAGCCCCCAATGGCAACGGTCGGAATGGCTGGAAGTATGTAGTGGAGTGAGTGAAATTTCAGAATTCCTAGAGCGAGTGTAAAGGGGACTTTGCTGGCATTGAGAATGAAAAAGAACCAAGCGTTATTTCCAAGGAAATTCATAACCGTGTTTTTGCGTAATAGTAAGTAGATACTCATGGGAGCGCCGCCAGCATTTGCGATCATGCTCATGAATCCAGACATCGATCCCAAGGAATACCGAAGCAATTTTGGAAATTTTAAGTGAAGATCTATTTCACCTTTTTGAAAACGTTGGCTCACTGGATAGAGGGCAACAAGTATCAAGACGATCCACCCGATAGTTCTCTTGAGAGATAGATCTGATACTTGTGCCAGAAATGCAACGCCAATAAGAAGCCCGAAGGCGACGGGCCACATGAGGTTACGTAAGACTTTCCACTCAACATGTTTTTTATAGATTTGGATAGCAAAGAGATCACCGACCAGTAGGAGAATGAGAATTACGCCAGTGGATTCTCGAGCAGGAAGCACATTCGCAAGGAGCGCCGCGCTCACCAACCCCATTCCACCCACGGCAGTTTTGGCAATTCCGATGAGAAAGCCCACTAGCGCCAGAGTTAATGCTAAAGAGAGACTCATCTTGCAGTGATTCTAATGTGAAGGTCACATATAGTCGCTGCGTGTAGCACATTAAAGGATGAATCGAGGATCACATGGTTGAAAAACTTCGAGTTATTGGCGCTTCATGGTGTCCTGATTGCAAGCGCGCAAAGACCTTCTTGGGTCAACACAGAATTGATTACGAGTGGGTTGATATGGAATCCAATCCAGATGCACAGGCAGAAGTCGAACGAATCAACAGCGGTAAGAGAATTATTCCGACGATTATTTTTCCCGATGGATCAATACTCACCGAACCTTCAAATGATGAATTGGCTGAAAAATTGCAGATCGTCAGAGAAGCTTCTATGGATTCTTACGATGTTGTGATGGCCGGTGGTGGTCCGACCGCGCTCACGACGGCGATCTACGCTGCTCGCGAAAATCTCAAGGTCTTAATTGTTGAGAAATCCGCTGTAGGAGGACAAGCGGGAGTCACTGAGAGATTTGATAACTATCCAGGTTTTCCAGATGGTATTGGTGGCGCCGAATTGGCAGGACGATTTGAACAACAAGCGCGCCGTTATGGCGTGGAGATACTTCAAGCAGTTGGTGTTGATGGCTTTGTTGAGATAGATGGAAGTGATGGTTATGTGGGATTGGATCTGACGCTTTCCACGGGCGCGATGATTCAAACTCGGGCGCTATTGATTGCCACTGGTTCTACCTATCGACGCACTGGCGCTGTGGGCGAGGACGATTTAATTGGGGCTGGTATTCATTTTTGTGCTACCTGCGATGGTCCCTTTTACAAAGATGCTGAAGAAGTCATTGTCCTGGGAGGGGGAAATTCTGGTTTAGAAGAAGGGTTATTTCTCACTCAATTCGCCAAACATGTAACTGTTTTTGAGCAAGGTAGTGAACTTCGAGGTTCAAAATTGTTGCAAGAGAAAGTCTTCAATCATAAGAAAATGAGCGTCAAATTAAATGAAGGAGTACAAGAATTTTTGGCCAATGAAAGCGGTCAATTGTCAGCGGTTGTCTTTGAAAATGTAGTTACAAAAGAGCGTACAGAACATATCGCGCAAGGAGTCTTTGTCTTCATCGGTCTTGATCCAAATACGCAATGGCTCAACGGATCTGTTGCGCTAGATGATCGCAAGTTTGTATCTACTGATCAAATGTTTCAAACATCGGCAGTAGGAGTATTTGCTGCGGGAGATGTCAGAGGTGGATCGACAAAACAACTTGCTTCAGCGGTAGGTGAAGGTGCAGCAGCAGCGATTCAGATTCGGTATTTCCTAGATAAACTCGGCGACCACAAACTTAAGCAGCAGATTTAACGAAGACCGGCATATCTAGAACAGAGAGTTCAACTGATTCTCCAGCAGTTAAACCAATACTTTCAGAACTGGGCATCTGCACCGTAATGCGCGTGCCATCGCTCAAGGTGACCATGAGGCGGCATGAGGCGCCAAGGAAGCTCGTTGAGAATACTCGTGCCGTACCTGAAGCGCTGGATTTAACTCGAATGCTTTCTGGCCTAACTAAAGCGATGCCCTCGCCAGATGTAACCGATCCCGGAAGTGTCTTGAGGGTTTTACCGAGAATACTTATTGAACCGCCACTTACCGATCCTGTTATCGGATTCGTTAAGCCAACGAACTCGGCTACGAAGGAAGTGCTTGGTCGATCATAAAGTTCGGCTGGTGCGGCAATTTGTTCTAATTGGCCATTGCGCATGACGCCAACGCGGTCAGCGATGCTGAGCGCCTCTTCTTGGTCGTGAGTAACAAAGAGCGTTGTAGTGCCGAGTTCTAATTGAATACGGCGAATTTCTTCGCGCAATTGAGTACGTACTTTTGCATCAAGTGCAGAAAGTGGCTCATCTAAGAGAAGCACCTTTGGGGAGATTGCCAAAGCTCGTGCCAACGCAATTCGCTGTTGTTGTCCGCCAGAGAGTTGATGAGGGTAGTGATTGCGATGCGATGAAAGTCCGACTATTTCAAGAAGTTCCGCTGAGCGCGCTCGTCGCTTATCGGCCGCGGTTTTATGCGCCTTCAATTTCAAACCGTACTCAACATTTTCACCAGCAGTCATGTGTGGAAAGAGTGAGTAAGCCTGAAAAACCATTCCCATTCCGCGCTTGCTCGCATTTTGGAAAGTGACATCTTTGCCATCGACGATCATTTGACCGCGATCTAGCTCTTGAAGTCCAGCGAGAGAGCGAAGCGCGGTGGTCTTGCCGCATCCTGACGGACCGAGGAGAGCCACGAGTTCGCCTTGCGCGATGTTAAGGGTGAGTCCATCAAGGGCTCTGACTTTGCCGAACTGCTTGGCAAGGTCTAGCAACTGTACGTATGGCGAATCGCTCAACGCATCGTTCCTTTCATCTAGTTAATCAGGCGAGATCAACGTCGAGAACTTCTTGACGACGTTTTGCAGAGGGGACGAGGAGAAGAAGTACTAGTACAAAAATTAGTGATGCTAAGGAAACGGCCACTGCGACATTTCCACTTGATCGACCGATTTGAGCAATGACCACTTGGATGGTTTTGTAATTCAAGATGTTGGAGATCGTGTACTCGCCGAGAACTAGGGCGATGGCAATAAATGAGCCGTTGATAATTCCAGTACGGATCGTTGGCATGATGATTCCGGAAATCATTCGGAAAGTTGATGCGCCGAGAGTTTGCGCAGCCTCAGCCAAGGTATGAATATCAACGGCATCTAGAGCTGCCGAAAGTGATCGATAGGTATAAGGCAAAATCAACATTGAGTAAACGCCGGCCAAAGTTATGGGAGATTCAGTTAAGTTGATAGAAATCCATCGATAAAGCGGTGCAATGCCAACCACGAGCACGATTGCCGGAATGGCAAGAGGTAGGAGACAGAGCAGTTCGAGTGGTCGGCGAAGTTTTGGAAGTTTTAACTGCACCCAAATGACGGTCGGAACAATCATGACAAGTATCAAGAGCATCACGATTCCAGCTGTAATCAGGGAACGTGCGATTGCAACGCCGAGGTCGGGTTGAGACGGAATCACTTTCCATGCACGGAGAGTTCGTCCGTTATCAGCAAATCCAAAAGGTTTAGTTGAGAAATCAAACATTGAGTAGAGCGGCAATAATAAGTAGAGAGCTACAACGCCCATGATTGTGCGGCGCCAGAGTTGTACTTTCCACGTTCGTTTCATCGGTTAGCTTCCCATTTACTTACTCTTCGTCGAAGCAACGAGTAGAGGATCATGACAACCGTCACGACGACAACCATGAGGAGTGAGAGAGCTTTAGCTTCAGCAGGGTTTGCTCCACCGACTTCACTACTCAACGCCGAAGCAATTTGAAGTGGCGTCAGGAAGCTCGACAGATTAATCAGCGTTGCTGCAGTTGCGTAAGCAGAGAATGAATTGACAAAAAGTAAGAGCGCAGCGCCTGCAAATGAAGGCGTTAATACTGGAAATCCGATTTTCGTCCAGTACTCGCGTGAATTTCCGCCCAAAGAATCTGATGCCTCACGCCATTGCGGGCGAAGATTTTCAATTGTCGGCAAGAAAACCAAGATCATTAAAGGAATCTGAAAGAAGGTATAAACAACTGTTAGCCCATTTAATCCGTAGAGCCACGTTGAACTAGCTAGAAATGAATTTGGTGCAACGTGAAGTGCGAGAGATGAAACAACTCCATTGAATCCAAATGTTGCGAGGAAGGCAAAGGTAAGCATTACTCCACCGAATTGC
The DNA here is from genome assembly GCA_037200085.1 of Actinomycetota bacterium. Classification (GTDB taxonomy): domain Bacteria; phylum Actinomycetota; class Actinomycetes; order Nanopelagicales; family Nanopelagicaceae; genus QYPT01. The sequence goes on along the minus strand of JBBCHT010000003.1, from coordinate 98,140 downwards.
GCGAGTACAGAACTCAGCGCAACTGAAATTTTGTAGAGGAATCCTTTCTTCTTTCCGGTGACTAGCGCCCATGCAAAAAGTCCGCCAAGAATTGATCCTGCAATAGCGGTTCGCAAAGAAATTGAAAGAGAGTTCCTAAATGCACCCATAGTGATGGGAGAGTGCAAAGTTTCATTTATTACGGAGAGACTAAATTTATTTTGTTGGTTTTTAAATGCACCAGAAATTACGTTGTAGGTGGGATAGAGAAGAAACAATCCGGAGAAAAGAATGAATGGAAGTGCGCCTAAATAGGAAGTTTTCCCTCGCCAATACCGAGAGCCGGCCCTACCAATGGCAGAGCCGGCTCCTGGTTCACTGATGTGAGACATTGAACGACTATATCTATTTAGTCGCCCTATTTACCGACGGCCGCTGGCCACGCAGTCTTGAGGTATACCTGCGCAGCAGTTGCTTGATCAGCAGTTGCCTTTGAAGCACCTACCTTGCTCTTGCCGATTGCAGCGACTCCCGCAGCTGGAGCACGGTTGGTCTTAACCAGCCATACCCAAAGTGTTGGGGTTGCTCCACCGATTGCAAAAATCTTTGCGCCGGTTTCGCCAAGTGTGTACTCAAGCCATAGACGAGCACATGCGGGATGTGGCGCCCATGCAGAAATTGCCATGTTGTATGTAGATCCAACAAGTGCTGGTGTGTACATCTTCCAAACTTTTCCAGCAGCTGCAAATTGCTTCACAACGCCAGCTTGGATGTATCCATTGTCGATAACAACTGGTGTTTGACCAGAAGCAATGGTTGCTTCGGTTGGGTTAACGTTGATGAAGTTTCCTAGATCCTTCAACTTCTTGAAGAATGCAACGCCCTTTGAAACATCATCGAATGTTCCACCGAGTGCTTTGTTGACCATGAAGAGACCATTAAGACCTGTGCTTGAACCTAGTGGATCTCCATTAAGAGTGATCTTGCCCTTGAACTTTGGAAGCAATAGATCGTTGAGACTGGTGATAGTTCCAAGTGATCCGTCATAACCAATTGTCAAAGTTCCGGTGTAATCCGGTGTGAACTCACCTGTTGATGAAGCTGCAGCAGCTCCATCAAGGTATGACCACTTCTTTACTTTGTAAGGAGCGAATGTGCCTGTTCCTGCATATTTGACGGCAATTGCAACGCCAATATCAAATACGTCTGGTGAACGGCTGGTGCCTTTATTTGTATTTGCAGCATCAATTTCTTCTTGAGAAGAACCTTCTGGATTGGCCTCATCAACTTTTACGCCATAAGCCGCTTTAAATCCATCAATCATGTCGCCGTAGTTAGCCCAGTAGTGAGGCAATGCGATGACGTTGAGTTGTCCTTCTTTCTGGCAAGCAGCGGTCAGTCCAGACAATCCGCCTGCTTCTGCTGCTGATTTAACTTTGGCCATATCTACCTTGGCAGCTGATGCCGAAGTAAGACTTAGCGCGGGAATCGTTAGCGTTACAGCGAGGGCTGCAACGAGGGATGCCCGAGTGAACTTAGAAAACGTCACTATTTTCCTCCTATTGGTATTTTGTTGTTGACACTTAACGTGTCACTTTCCATCCTCTAGCGATCAAAGGATGGGTCAAGTTCGGACTAACTTAGCCGTTCTCCTGCGAGTTCGTCTACGAAATGTTAGTCCCGACAGATAAATATTAGATAACGTTGTTCCAACTTCGAGCGTAAAAGCACTCTAAAAATCACAACATTGCGTTAATTTATTGTTAACAAATGACTTTGACTGAATTAAAGACGTCCGGCTTTGCGAAGTGCGCCGAGAAACTCCGAAAGTTCTTTGCTTTCAGGCGTTGTTAACAATTTGTTCGGCTCTCCGCTTTCGTAGATTTCTCCATTGTGTAAAAAAAGGACTTCATCTGCCACTTGTTTAGCAAAACCCATTTCATGAGTTGCAATCATCATTGTCATTCCATCGATTTTCAATTCGGTAATTAGGGCGAGTACTTCTGCAATAAGAATTGGATCGAGAGCGCTGGTGACTTCATCGAGTAGCAAGACCTTCGGCTTATTAATTACCGCCCTGAGAATCGCAACACGTTGTTGTTGACCACCACTAAGTAAGTCTGGATATTTATGTGACTTGTCGGCTAAACCAAATCTTTCAAGAAGTTGAAGCGCATTTGATTCCGCTTCAGTCTTACTCACGCGATGAACAAGTCGAGGTGCCAAAGTAATATTTTGCAAAACTGTTAGGTGTGGAAAGAGATTGAAAGATTGAAATACTGATCCGATGTGAGAGCGAATTCGATCTGCATTTACACCTTCTGCAGAAATATCTTCACCTTCTAGCAATATTTGACCATCATCTATTCGTTCCAGCAAATTGATACAACGAAGCAGGGTTGACTTTCCAGATCCGCTTGCACCAATTAAAACTTTTACTTTGTGTTCGGCAAGGGAGAGTGAAATGTTTTGGAGCACAACTTCTTCACCATAACTTTTTCGAAGTTCTTTTAACTCCAAGAGTTGTTGGCTCATGCCTACCACTGTCCCTGTTGGACTCTGGCGCGATCTTGTTTACGGGTGAGCCAATCTGTGAATCTTGTGAGAGGAATGGTAAGTAATACAAAGAGAGCGCCAGCAACGAGATAGGGAGTGAAATTGAAGGATTGGGCAGTTTGAATTCCTGCTGCGCGAATTGCATCAATTGCACCGAGAACTGAGATCAACCCAGAATCTTTTTGTAGCGATACCAAATCATTGAGAAGTGGAGGAGTTACTTTGCGAAGGGCTTGCGGAAGTACGACGCGACGTTGAGTTTGGGATTGAGTAAGGCCAAGTGCTCTGGCCGCCATTCGCTGAGCGGGATTGACTGCCTCGATTCCAGCACGAATCACTTCAGCTACATAAGCAGAATAAGTAAGTATCAGCGAGACCGTTCCGAGAAGGACTGCTGAATTTGGAATCCATTCGATCCTTAGTCCGGGAATTCCAAATCCGACGAGAAAGAGAACGAGAAGAAGAGGCAGACCTCGAAAGAAATCGGTGTAAGCCGCTGCAATCAAACGCAATGGATAGAGCAGAGGTGATTTGGATGTTCTCGCCAATGCGATGAGCAATCCGAAAATTAGAACGAAAATTTCAGCAATGAACATGACTCGGAGGTTTAGCCAAAGTCCGGAGATCACATGAGGAAATGCAGTTCTTGCATAGTGCAGATTGAAGAATGACTCTCTGACTCGATTAAAACCAGGCGCTCCCGCAACAATAATCACAAGCACTGAACCAATAGCAATTGTGCTTATCGCAGCAATCGCCGTAGACCGTCGAGAAGCTCGACGCCTTTGCGCCTCCCGTTGCTTGCGCAACTCAGAAGGACGGTAAGACATCGAGCCTCCGACTTCTCACTAGTTTCCTTTAACTAGATGGCTAGTTGTCGAGGTGTCTTGCAAGAGTTATTTCAGTACGGGAACTCCTGCAGAACTCGAAAGCCATTTAGTTGCAATGGCGGTAAGGCTACCCTTTGTACGAAGTGCATCCACTGCTTTAGTTACGCAAGATGTCAACGGACTTCCTTTTGAAAGCACGAGACCAAACTGCTCACTGCCTTTCTTTGCCGGAAGTTGCCCGACGATGGCGCCGTTCTTCAATTGTGCGTAGGCAACATAGAAGGCGGTTGGCAGATCAAGAACAAGTCCATCAATTTGTCCATTGGTAAGTGCTTGAGTGGCGACATCGTTGGTGTCGAAAACAGCTGGTTTGGTCTTTGGCTTAATTACGTCGGTGATTGTTGTATAAGACGTCGTACCAACTGCGGCACCTAACTTCGCGCTCGACAAAGCCTTAATCGACTTGGCTTTTTCGATTTTCGAGCCAGTGACGGTCACGATTGCTTGAGCTACGTCGTAATAGCCAGAGGAAAAGTCCACTGCCTTAGCCCGCTCTTTTGTAATGGAAACTTCATTGATATCGAAATCAAATGATTTCTTTCCTGGCTGAATAACTGAATTAAACGGTGCCTTGACCCATTTAACTTTCGCTGTTGGGTAGCCAAGTTGTTTTGCTACGGCGTAGGCAACCGCAGATTCAAAACCTTTTCCATTGGAAGGAGTGTTGTTATCAAACCATGGGCTGTAGGCAGGGTCATCGGTGCCAATAGTGAGAACGCCTTTAGTCAAGGTAGTCAGAGCGCCAGCTTTGCAACTTGCCGCCTGCGAAGGGGCGGCTAAGGTGATTGCAGAAATGAGCGATGCAGTAATGGATGCAATCGCAATGAAGATTCCAGACTTGTTTTTCATGTGCTCGGACCTTTCGTGGGCGATAATTCTCGAAAATGGACTTTATCAAGGTGGGCGTGTGAATAGAAGTTGCAAGAGATTCGCTTATGAAACACACCTGCTAGCACCCTTCACTCTCTTGTGTGGCGCCAGAGATGCTTAAGCCATGAAAAATAAAGAAGAAGAAAAACAAGAAGAAATGAGTGAAAAGAAGAGCTCCTTTCTAGGTAGGCGCCTGCGCGAATTCTTTTACGTGTTCACTGGTTTCCCGATAACTGTCGCTATGAGCGCCATATTGATCGCGATCTTTTCCAATGGCATATCTTCAGTGATTTACGTTCTCATCGTGGCGATTGTGCTTTTGGCACTTCTCGCCAGCATGGAGTACGTGGCTATTTTTGAAATTGCCAGAGTGAACAAGATGCTCAAGAGCGAGATAACTCCCATCACCACTCCATGGTTTTCCCACCCATTCTTCTCGTGGGAAGGCGCCAGGGAGAGAATCTCCTCTGGGCGAAGTTGGCTCGTAGTGCTCTATGTATTTAGCGCATGTGTCGCGCCACTTCTTGTTTTTCTTCCAACGGTTGCGGCAATCGGATTCTTTTTTGTCTGGGTATCGAGTGCAACTATCTTCAATTTCGCTCCGCTCTATCGGAATTTGCACGTCAATGTGCATGATTTTGGAGGCAATGTTTCAGTCAGCGTTGATCCCCATTCACTTCATGTACAAGTACTTGGAACAACCATTGATGGAAATCCAGTTGATAGTGGCTTCAAATGGATTTTTCATTCGACAACAACCGTCACTGCATCAATCCTGCTCATTGCGATTGCACTCTTACTCACACCCGTTGTCGCTAGATGGCAGAAAAAACTAGTAGAACGGTTATTGAGTTCGCAATCGATCGTCGAAAAATATCGCACATCTGGAGTGCGTTTGAAGAAGGCTGTCGCGGTTGGAACTCAAGATAGAAATCGCATCGAGAAAGATTTGCACGATGGAGTGCAAGCTAGATTGACAGTGACGGGCATTGAAATTGGAAGAGCGCAACTACTTGCTGAGCAAGCAGAACAGCATGAAATTTCTGAAGCGCTCGCAAAAGCTTCCTTGGAAAACGCTACTGCCATGCAGGAAATTAGGAATCTAGTGAGAGGTTTACGACCTGCGCTATTGGAAAAGAATGGACTAGAAGCAGCCCTGAAATCGTTGGTGGAGAAGCACGAAATAGATATCTCGGTCGAAGTTAAGGGTGATCGCTTTGATTCTGATGTTGAATCCGCAATCTACTTGATTTGCTCAGAAGCGATAATGAATGGAGTGCGTCATTCACACGCCACTTCTATGTCGATAAAGATCGCTAAGAAAGAGAAAATTATTTCTTTGGAAATCAAAGATGACGGCATAGGCGGTGCTGACGAAAGTAAAGGCACTGGAATGCGAAATATGCATGACCGAGTTTCGATTCTCGGCGGTGACTTAACTGTATTTAGTCCAGAGGGTGGTCCAACAATTATCAAGGCAGTGATTCCATGCGAGTAGTGCTGGCCGAAGATGTGGCGCTACTGCGGGAGGGGTTGACGCGAGTCCTCGGCGATTTCAACCATGAAGTCGTTGCCTCTGTTGGTTCTGCATCGGAGGTACTTGGGGCGGTGCGAGAGTTCAGCCCAGATTTATTGATCACTGATATTCGTATGCCGCCAACCAATACTGATGATGGGCTTCGAGCCGCTCTGGATGTTCGCGCCAAAATTTCTCCAAAATTTCCGGTGATGGTTCTCTCGCAATACATCGAAACCCATTACGCCTCACTTCTTCTAGGAGAAGGTTCCGAAGGAGTCGGGTATTTACTCAAAGATCGCGTGATGGATATCAAGAGTTTCATCCACTCGATCGAAGAGGTGGCAGCCGGCGGAACGGTGATCGATCCCGAAGTTATTCAATCCCTCATGATGAGGGTGACAGATGCTCCTTTAGCCACTCTCACTGCGCGTGAAAGGGAAATTTTGGCACTCATGGCTCAAGGAAAATCCAATCTCGGGATTGCAGAAGTCCTCTTTATTAATGAAAGTTCTGTCGAGAAACACATCTCCAATATCTTGAGCAAATTAGGGATCGTTGGTGAGAGCTCAAATCACAGGAGGGTTCTGGCCGCTATTCGCTATTTGCAGAACAGGTAGCGCCATTCTCTGTCTAATGTAGTTGACAATCATTATCAATAACGATTAACTTCAGTTATGAGAAGAACCGTCGCACCACTGGCTGCTCTTGCCCTTGTCTCCCTTGTCCTCACTGGTTGCTCTTCAAGCGCTGGAACTAAGGAGGAGAATGGCGATGAACGAGTCAGCGTCATTGCAAGTTTCTATCCCTTGGCATTTATTGCAGAGCAAGTGGGCGGCAACTCCATCTCCGTTGTGAACCTTACGAAAGCTGGCGTGGAGCCTCATGATTTGGAACTCACTCCATCGCAAGTCGCATCTCTTTCCAGTACCGACTTACTTTTTTATATAAAGGGATTTAATCCAGCGATGGATAAGGCAGTTGCTCAATCAACAATAAAGAACGTTGTGGATGTCTCATCTCTCGAAGAGCTACCAAGTCCGGAGGCGGAAATTACTGGCAATGATCCGCATATTTGGCAGGATCCAGCGAAATACAGCGAGATGGCTTCTAGATTCGAGAAAGTTTTGGCGGAGATTGATCCTGCACACTCTCAAAAATATGCAGCGAATTTGGCGACATTTAAGGGAGCGTTATTTGATCTTGATACAGAATTTCGCGCAGGACTTGCGACATGTGAGCGAAAGGAAATAATCACGTCGCACTCTGCCTTTGGGTATTTAGCGAAGAGATACCACTTAATTCAAGTTGGAATTCTTGGACTTTCTCCTGACGCCGAACCATCTCCCAAGCGTCTCAATGAAATCGCTAAGCAAGTCAGACGAGACAAGATCACAACAATTTTCTTCGAATCACTTCTCTCTCCAAAAGTCGCAAAGACCCTTGCCTCAGATTTGAAAATCAAAGCTGAAGTTTTGGATCCCATTGAAGGCGTTGGAGAGAATCAGACATACTTCTCCGTTATGGAGAGCAACTTGGTCGCGTTGCGTAAAGCCCTCAATTGCAGTTAGAAACCGAAGTACTGGCAGTTGAAAATTTAAGTGTTCACTATCCAGGGCGATTGGCCCTTGATGATGTCTCTCTTAAAATTCGCTCCTCAGAAGTTGTGGCAATTCTTGGAGCAAACGGTTCTGGAAAATCAACATTTGTTAAGGCTTGCCTCGGAATTGCTCCAGTTAGCGATGGCAAAGTTGAGTTTTTAATACTGAACGATCGCGGTTCAAGGATCTCAGTCGAATTGGATATGTGCCACAGCGCAATCCAGACACGATGGGAATTCCCGCCACTGTTTGGGAGATCGTTGAATCAGGCAGGCTCTCCAATGGTTGGTTACATAGATTCAATTCTCTTGATCGGGAGAAGATTTCTCACGCCATTGAAGTTGTTGGACTCAAAGATCGAGCAAAGGATTCGATAAATACACTCTCTGGTGGTCAATATCAGCGCGTACTAATAGCTCGAGCTCTTGCTAGCGAACCTGACTTACTTTTTCTCGATGAACCGACTGCTGGTGTGGATCTGGCAACACAAATTGTTTTTGCCGAAGCGTTATCCCATTTTGTAAGTGGTGGAACAACTATTGTTTTGGTCTCGCACGATCTAGGTCCATTGCGCAGTTTGGTAACTCGCGTAATTTTGTTTCGCGAAGGACGAATCGAATTCGATGGATCTCCAGAAGCGGAAGCAGTTGATCGCCATATCTTTCACGATCATCCTCATGGAGCACCGCCTCGCTCGAATGAGGGGTTGCTATGAATTCAGTGGCAGTATTTGAATTCTTACAACCGCCATTTATGCAACGGGCACTTTTAGCTGCTCTCGTTGTCGGACTCTGTGCACCCCTTGTCGGGATTTTTCTTGTTCAAAGAAGACTTTCACTCATGGGCGATGGTCTCGGTCATATCGCCTTAACTGGCGTGGCGCTCGGATTTCTTTTACAAACCAATCCGATTGCGACAGCTGTCGTTATTGCATCGATCGGTTCCATTGTCGTCGAACTGATCAGAGCTTATGGACGGACTAGCGGCGACTTAGCTCTTGCGGTTTTATTTTATGGCGGTATTGCTGGAGGCGTACTACTTATTGGACTTTCATCTAAGAAATCCAATGTGAATTTACTTTCCTATCTATTTGGATCACTTACAACGGTGAGCTCCTTTGATTTGGCCTTGATTATTGGGCTGGCAGCAGTGATATTCACTGTCACATTCACACTTCGCCGAGCGCTCTTTTCTCTCTGCCATGATGCTGAATACGCTCAAGTTTCCGGCGTGCCAGTTAAGGCGCTCTCAATGGTTCTGGCAGTTTTGACAGCTGTCACCGTCACAATTTCAATGAGAGTGGTTGGTTTACTTCTTGTCAGTGCGCTCATGATTATTCCTGTCGCAAGTGCTCAACAATTGAGTAGGAGCTTTTCCTCTACGCGAAGGATTGCTTCACTCATTGGAATTGCCGGGGCGCTGGCGGGCGTGATCATAAGCTTCTATGTTGATCTTGCTCCGGGAGCTTTGATTGTTATCTTGATTATCGGAGTGTTCATAGTAAATATTGGAATTGCAGCCATTTTGCGAAAGCGCAACCCGCTTCGGGCTTGAGTTAAGGTGGAACCATGAGTTCAAAAGCTGCGACATCTAAAGTGGTCGAGAGATCGACTCGCCAGCGTGCTGCGATTTTGGCTGCGATGGAAGGTATTGATGAGTTCAAAAGCGCGCAAGAGATTTATGTCTTGCTCACCAATAAAAAAGTAGATGTTGGAATGGCCACCGTTTATAGAACTCTCCAGAAAATGGCGGAGAGAGAAGATGTCGATGCGATCCTCAACGAGGATGGTGAAACGCTTTATCGCAATTGTGGTCAATCCGAAGGACATCATCACATCTGATTTGTAGAAAATGTGGCCTCACCATCACGATTGAAGGTCCAGCAATCGAGACATGGACTCACAAAACAGCCCAGGCCAATGATTTAGAGAAGTTGGCCATCGAGTTGAAATATTTGGGATCTGCAAAAATTGCTAACGTCCGCACCGCGCGTGATGCTCTTCTGTTCGCGATTGCCATCCAATATTCAAGGTGGAGTTGACCTTCGAGTAAGGAACCAAATACTCGCACTGGCAAGTTTGGGACCGACCGCAGTATTTGCACTAACAGGTAGCGGAAAGATCGTTACTCCATCTTTAGAAATGTGGCGAAGCTCTACAGATCCAAAATCAGTTGAAGATGTAAATACAATGACTATCTTGTCGAAAGTAGTTTCCGAAAATAGAGGACCTTACTGGAATCGCTTTTCTGATGTCACAGCCAATGAACTTGAATCGGCAATTCGTGAATTTAAACCTGATGTAATTATCGTCAGCAGATTGGCGTTGATGCCATACGCTCAAAGAATTTTGGATACTGGAGTCAAGACAGTTGTGTTGGATATGGATGAGCCTACTTTCGATACTCGAACATCAATTGCATCAATTATTGACAATCCAGGAGTGGCTCTTCTTTATAAACGCTATTCAGAAGCGTTGACGAAATATGAAAAGGAAATGGTCTCACTGTCTAGTTGTGTTTGGTTATCAAGTAAGCAAGAGAGTGAGAAATTTGTAAGGAGCCACCCCACATTTGAGAACTACTTCATTGTTCCCAATGTTGTAAACGCTGATGAATACGAAATTGCTCCGGAGAAGAGAATTCTGGGCAGAATAATTTTTGCAGCAAATTTCGCGTATGAACCAAATTTGGATGGAGTGCATTTCATTCTTGACGAGTTATTGCCCAGACTTCCTTCGGCTTCAATTGATCTAGTCGGAGCACATATGGTCGATTGGGTTCGAAAGATTGTTCATTCACAAGTCAATGTTGTTGGACAAGTGGCTGGCATTGCTCCATATTTCTCACAAGCCAGCGTTGCGATAGTTCCTTTAAGGGCTGGTGGCGGTACGCGACTAAAAGCTTTGGAAGCGATGGCATCAGGCGTACCTGTAGTCAGTACAAGTTTTGGTGTGGAAGGTCTCGATGTTGCCGATGGACATGATGTATTGATCGCTGATGGCGCAGATGCCTTCGCTAAGTCGTGTAGTGAACTAGAAGAAGATGCACAGTTGCGAAAACGTCTCGTGACCAACGCGCTCTTTCGCGTTCGAGATCAGTACTCATTACCAAAACTGAAGATTTCTTTAGCAAGTGCGCTCCAAAGCGCCTGACTCTGTTTTCTCAGTAGAATGAGTCAGTGCCTCAAAACGCCATAACAAATCGCGTTGCAATAACCACAGGCTTACCTATTTTTATCGCGGCAATCAATATGCGCGCGGGAATTACGATCATCAATCCTTTGATTCCGATCTTTAAAGAGCAGTACGACTTAAGTTCTTTTCAACTTTCATTTCTGACATCCCTTCCACTGCTCTGTTTTGCTGCAAGCGCTTTCTTGATGCCGGCGGTCGGAAAAATTGGAAGTTCAAATCGAGTCATTGCTAGCGCTTTAGTACTCCTTACGCTGGCTATGGTTATTCGTGCATCAGGAAATGTTCTGACGCTATTTATTTCTTCCTTGGCAGTTGGAATTGCAATTGCAATTTTGAATTTCACTCTTCCTGTATGGGTGAAAGAGCATGCGCCCGAACATTCAGGGCTGCTGACTGGAATTTATATAGCAATCATGGGCACATTTGCCGCGATTTCAATTGCAGTAGCGGTGCCTTTGGCTGAAGCATCTGGGTTTGGATGGAGATTGGCGATGGCTCCTTGGATTATTCTCGGGGCAATTTCTGCTAGTTGGTGGATTTTTATGAATGCCAAAGATAAGTCGCAGATCGAATTCGAGGTCCCGAAGAGCTTTGATATGCGTCTTTTGAAGAGCTGGAGCGCTTGGAGCATCGCTATCTTTTTTGGATTGCAAAGCATGCTCTTTTATGGAACTGCTACATGGTTACCCACGATTTTAGTTTCAAAGGGCTATGTGCTGAGTCATGCCGGTTACGCGGTTTCACTCACTGGACTCTTTGGGTCGATCGTTGGAATTGCTGCTCCACATTACGCATCGAAAATGAAGGACTTACGCACTTACTTATGGGAGTTTCCTTCGTCATCGCCATCTCTTTCTCGGCTCTCATTTTCGATCATGGATGGCATTTGGTCTTCTGGCTCTTACTGGCGAATGTGGGAATGTCGGTTAGTTTCCCCATCGCTCTGCTTCTCACAGTTTTGAGAAGTTCTGGAGCATCGGAGACTCGTTCACTTTCGATCATGACTCAATCGATCGGCTATCTATTGGCAGCTTGCGCTCCCGGCATTGTCGGCGCAGTTTTTGATCGAACAAATAATTGGAATACCGCTCTTTGGATTCCCATTGCGATGGCAATTGGAATGGTCGGTGTAAGTGTGAAAGCGGGCAAGCGAGAAAGAATCTAATTCCAATAGAGTCGCGGTGTGAAGAATTTTGACGTACTGCTTTCAGAACTCAGCGCATCTGCGGAGAATATTTGCTCCCAAGCCCAAAGGAGCAAGTGGGATGGTGAAAGTTGGAGTCCGACCATAATTCTTGGACATCTATTTGATGTCGATAATGAAGTATGGATGTATAGGTTCACACTCCTTCGTCAGGCAAAAGAAAAAGGACTGGAACCACCACAGTTGGAATGGTGGGAACCGGATCCAGAAATTACAGTTCATCGATATGGCTCAGAAAGCCTTCAGGTTTCACTAGAGAGATTTCACAAGAGTCGAAAAGAGATGGTCGAATATTTAATTGACCTATCAATTGATGATCGAGAAGCATCAGCTCATCACGCAACATTTGGGAAGATCACGATTGAATCAATGTTGCAGATAATCCTTGACCACGACGCTGAGCATTTAGGAAGTCTCATCTAGCAAGATTGACCAATTGCCAAGGTCAGGATCCTATATTTTCCACTAAACTGACCGCTCCATGACCCTGATATTTCAGCGTTCTAGGCGAGCCAAACGCCATCGCTATCGAGCAACCCCCATCGCAATGATCGCGCCCTATCTAGTTTTGATGGCCTTTTGTGGCTTTATTCCACTCATTTTTGCCATCCAGGAGGTGCATAAACCATCTTGGGTAAATCTGAACGGTAGTTACACCACGATTTTTCGTATTTTGCGAGATTTCCGAGTTATCCCAGCGCTCTGGCATACCTTATTTTTATTGGCAATTTTCGTTCCTCTGATGATCATCTTCGTATTGGCTATTTCGCTTTTACTCGATGCAACACCAGTGCGTGGAAATACATTTATGAGACTTGTCCTTTTACTTCCAGGCATAGTTTCTGGCGGTATTGCTGTTCTGATTTGGACATCGCTGATTGGCTCAGATGTTCATTGGACGAGTAACAGCATCAGGTGGCTTATTGGGGGAATCGCATTTACCTCCGGCGTAGGAAGTTGGATTGTTATTCAATATGGATCATTGCGTTCCATTTCGCACGAGGTTTTGGAAGCGGCTCGTGTTGATGGATGCAATCGAATTCAATTGGCACTTCGAATCAAACTTCCGATGATTGGTCGTTACATCGGATACATGACAATTTTGCTTACAGCCGGTGCAATTCAAATTTATTCAGAACCATCTCTCCTCATGTCTACTGGATTGACGACTGATTGGTCTCTTAGTCAAGTGGCATATAGCTATGCATTTCGTACTGGAGACTTTGCGGGCGGCACGGCGCTCTCACTTGATATGTTGATTCCCAACATTATTCTCGGAATTATTTTTATTTTGCGAACTGACTTTCTTAAGAAAGCAGAACGTCCATGAAATATTCCGCGGAGAAACACAATCCAATTTTTATTAAATTGACACTTTGGGCATTGACAGTTCTTGTCCTATTGCCATTTTGCTGGCTGATCAAAACAGCGGGACCAGATTATCTGAAAGGAATCGACAATCTCTTTCATGCTCAAGATGGAATTGTGTTGACCTGGTTACGAAACTCTGCAATTACAACCCTTGGCGCTCTTCTCCTGTCGGTAATTTCGAGTATTACAGCCGGATTTGTTTTGGCTGTTCTTGAGATTCCATTTCGGAAGACGATGTTGGTCATTACTTTAATAACGATGCTCATACCGATTACTGCAATGGCTATGCCTTTATATGTGATGATCGACAAAATTCATTTGAACGACAATATCTTTGGACTCATTATTGCTAGCGCCTACTATCCATTCGGTGCTTTTCTCTCCTACTTATATTTTTCGTCCGCACTTCCAGGAGATGTCGTAGGCATGGGTCGTATCGATGGTCTAGGAGATTGGGGAATCTTCTACCATTTAGGAATTCCACTTTCAAAATCTCTCTGGTCTATCGTGACTTTCTTCTCCTTTATAAGTCTATGGAATAGCTATGAACTTCCAAAAGTTCTACTCAATGATCCCAAACACTCGACTTTACCGATGGGTCTTGAACTTTTATTTGGCCAAGGTACGGCCCTCGTCGGTGTACTTATGCTTATACCTCCCGTACTGCTCTACTTAATGTCCCAGAGGTCAATTGAACGTGGAATTTTTAGTGGTGCTGTTAAGGGTTAATTGAAAAGGTAGACTTAACCAATGTCTTCCTCAGCAGACTTAATGAAACCTTCTGATGTAATTCTCAGATTCTTCGCATCTGTCGAAGCGCATCCAGAAAAAATTGCCATTGCCGATGAAAGTGTTTCTCTGACTTTTGGGGAACTTCGAGATCGAGTAATAGTTTTTGGAAATCACTTGTCAAAGTTGAGAAATGGCGTCGATAAGAATTTAGTCCAAGCAATTTTGGTCGATAGAACCATCGAGTCACTCGTTGCAGTATTGAGTTGTATTTATGCAGGAATTCCATTTTCATCCATTGATGGAGAAACGCCTCGTGAACGCATGTTGTCTCTACTCAGTCGACTCAATTCAAATGGTCTTTTGATTTCTGTTCCTAAGTACAAATCTCTTAAGTTAGAAGCACCTTATTTTTTGGTATCCACCACAGATACTCCCCAAGTAGAAAATCGAGCGGTAGAACCAGGATCGGTTGATTTGGAGAGCGTTGCACAGGTGGTCTTTACATCTGGATCAACTGGAACTGCCAAAGGGGTCATGATCAATTGGCGTGGTTTGGCTGAACGATTTTTCCAATCGCGGAACTATTCACCTGAGGAAATTGCATCACTCCGTCTTGCGGTTACTCAACCAACCTTCTTTGCCAGCGGACTTGGTCGTCAATTGTCTACCTGTCTCGGAATTTCAGTTTTCTTGCTTGATCCGACAAAAATCACGCAGACGAAATTGCTTGAGCGAGTGAGGGATTTGGAAATCACCAATTTTTCAGCGCCACCTTCGATTATTAGAAGTCTTGGTCAAATCCCTGCGAAGAGCGAAATTTTTCTGCCAAGTGTTCGAATAATTGAAACTGGTGCAGAAGGTATTCGCTACGAAGATTTGGCAGCTGTAGCAAGATTCTTTCCTAAGGATGTAAAAGTAAGGCATGGTCTTGGCGCCACAGAGGGAAGTTCCACAATTCGAGGGATTTTCACTTTAAAAGATGCTCCCATGTCAGGACAAGTTCCGCTCGGAGTTCAAGCAGAATCTGATCAAATGAAGTTGCTACCGCCGGCAGACCCTGAAAACCCTGCGCAAGAAATTTTGGCAGGAACGCGTCTGGCCATGGGTTATTTCAATGATCCGAAATTGACAGCCGAACGCTTTATTTTTGATGAAAATGGCAGACGGTGGTGGCGTTCTGGTGACTTAGTGGTGCGAGACGAGCAAGGCGTCTTTTGGCATCGAGGCAGAATTGATGATCTCGTCAAAGTCAGAGGCAAACTCACCTCACCCTCTGAAGCAACGCATGTGCTTATGGCAGTTCCAGGAATTCGTGGCGTCATTGTTCTTCCTCACACCATTGGGGGAGCCGTTCGCTTGGTCGCTCATATTGTGGTGACTGAAGGAGCCCCACTTACCGCTCGTGAAGTGCGACGTGCATTGGCCACTTCTTTGCCATCACATTTAAACCCGGCGTTAATCATGAAGCACAAAGAACTTCCGCTCGGAAACCGAGGAAAAATTGATCGAAGGAAGTTGCAAGAAAATCCAGTGGTTCCATGGCGAGATGAACCAATCGTCGAACCACTAACCGCTTCCGAATTTTTTGTAGTAAATGAAGCGATGATTGTTCTCGATCTTGATGAGTTGTCGATTACGGATGATCTTTGGGAGTACGGAATGGATTCCCTTTCTGCAATTGAATTGATTAGTCGCCTTGAGAGCTCTGCAGTAAGAAAATTAACTATTGATGATCTGCTGCGTTCCAGGACACCGGAACAAATTGCGGCGCGATTGGAAAGTACATTTATTCCTCATTTCGACAATTTGCTTTTTAATGAAGGCGGAACTCGTCAACCTCTTTTTGCAATTCCAGGAGCAGGAGGACATGCATCTCATTATGTTCACTTGGCTCGTGCACTTGGAAGTGACCAGCCGCTCTTGGTTTTTCCTGAGGTCTCAATTAAACAAAAGGATTTATCAATTGAAGCCGATGCACTTCGAATTTCAACCCACATTTCAGAAACGCAATCGCAAGGTAGAGTTTTTGTTGCGGGATATTCGGGAGGAGGTCTTCTTGCCCTAGAAGTTGCAAGAAAACTTGTTGAGAAAAAATTCGAACCACATTTGCTTCTTATTGATGCAGGGGGAGGACGTTTTAATTCTCTCAATGCCAAGACTCGGGTAGTCGAAAAGGCAAGTGGCTCGAAAAACCCTCTTACTATCCTTTGGCGAAAAATCCGCGGCGCTTCAGCCCTTGCACAAAGATTCGGTTGGCGCAGAGCACGTGTCGAAATTTGGTTTGCGATCAGGCACAAATATCTCGGATTGAGTTATCTCACTATTCTCTATTGGATTACTGGAGGAAAATATCCACGAGGCTCACTATTCTCTATTGGATTACTGGAGGAAAATATCCACGAGGCATCGCACGATATGAATTTTTATCTCGCCGTAAAACTAAAGCGAGCAAGCACTATAAGGCTAAGCCCAGTTAATTGCAACCGCGACCTATTTTGCTATTGAGGGGAAATCTTGCCTATCCGGCACTGGGAAAATGTATTGCCAGAAGTCAATGTGATAGTGGTCCCCGGAGATCATCGAACAATGCTCCACCCACCTCATGTCGTAGAGCTCTCACGGGTCATTGTCGAAGAAATCTCTAAATGAGTAATTGCAAATGGTTCTTGATAATCCCGTATCCCTTTGGCAGGTTGGATCACAAGGAGTGTGAATTGAGAGCGCGGAGAGATACGTGAAGACAAATTCGAAGAAGAGATTTTCCATCATCGTTTTCACTATTGGCAGTGACAATTGGTTTTGGTGATCTCTCCCGTTAGTGTCGCGGATACTTTGGCGTGTACACAACCGACTAAAGCACCTAAGGATTTGGGAACTCTTGTTGTAGCTGGAAGGGCTGAAAAATGCACCGGCGATTCAATGGGAAGCGAACAAGGTTGTTTCAAAAAGTATGGTTTAACGGTAAAGCAAGAATTGGTCGCAAGTGCCGCAGTTTCAAATGCAGGAATGGTGAGTGGTTCTTACGACATTATTGTGACTAACCCAATTTCGGTAGTACAACTGATGACCAATGGTGATTTCGGAGTAAAAATCGTTGCTCCTCGCTACGGATATACCGCTGCGCAGATTGCCCGTGCGAAACAGGAACCACTGTATCCAGGAGAACTCCTCATGGAAGTTGGACTCCTTGTAAAGAAAAAATTCGCCGATCAAGAGTTTTCAAAGATCTTGAAAAGAAAAAAAATTGGCGTTACTACACTTCAAGGTGCTACCACGCGGGAGTCCTACTTGGAATCAAGGCAAATCATGGAAATCCTGCTTTGGCCTCAGGTACTCGTACTCCCATCAGCTCAAGCATCTGCAGCACTTCAACGTGGTGATGTTGACGCGATCGCCGTGGCTGAAAACCATTTGCATCGCAAGCAATTTTGGATGGCGCGAGAATTCTTGGCTATCCCGGTGCCTATTTTTATAAACCAAGCCCCGCAATTGTTTATGCGAGTTCAGATGCGACTGTAGCTAAGAAGCGAACGGCGTTGCGCGCATTTCAAAAGGCAGTATTGGGAAATAAATTAAATTACTCAACATGCCTCAATACGATGCAGGCTATCGAAAAAATTTACGCTTCGGTGACTGGTGTATCTGCCGAGGCAGTTGCAAATGCAAGTTTTCCTGTATTAATGGAGAGAAATGTCAGTTTGGGAGAATTGCGCTACTTACCGCTTGAGTTGTTCGAATTAGGTTTCACACGCAGCAAAAATAAACATCGGTTCAATAATTCTCCTATAGTTGGAGTTTGCAATTGCCGAACCGCACAACTTAACGGAGAAAACATGAAGTTAGCTACGAGGCATCGACCACTTTCACTAACTCTTGCTCTATTTCTCGTGACTTTGACTGTTCTTTCGGGAGTTCCCACACAATCCAGTGCTGCCGACCTTGCTTGTGCTCAGCCTGCCAAAGCCCCTAAAGATTTAGGAACATTGGTTATTGCAAACAAGCCAGACCATGCACCCTCACTTCAGTGGGGAATTGACCAAGGTTGTTTTAAGAAATATGGACTGACCGTAAAGAATGAAATTGTTGCAAGTAATCCAGTTGCTACGGCAGGTTTGGTGAGTGGGACTTATGACCTTATTGTCAGTAGCCCAACGCAGCTTGTTCAACTCATGACGAATGGCGATTTCCAAGTAAAAATTATTGCTCCTCGTTATGGGTACACAGCCGCGCAACTTGCCCGTGCGAAGCAGGAACCTCTTTACCCCGGGTGAACTCCTCATGGAAGTCGGACTTCTAGTAAAAAAGGATTCCCCTATTAAAGGTTTCAAAGATCTTGAAAAGAAAAAGAATTGGGACTCTCAACACTTCAGGGAATCCACTAACGCAGGAATATTGCTTGGGATAAAAGCAAATCATGGCAATCCATCTACCGCTCAAATTGTGGTGGTTCCGTCAGCGCAAGCTTCAGCCGCACTTCAAAGAGGGAGATGTGGATGCGATAGCCACCGCTGAACCTTATGCATCTCAAGCGATACTCGACGGTGCAAGGTTGATTGGCTACCCACATGCATATTTTTATAAAGCCAAGTGCTGCAATTGTCTACGCGAGTTTCTGCCGCAACTGTAAGTAAGAAACGTTTGGCGATGCATGCTTTTTCAAAAGGCGCAACTAGAAATTAATAAGTTGCTTAACCAACCCTCAATATGATGCAAGTTACAGGAAATTGTATGCATCGATGACGGGAGTCACCGCGGAAGCTGCAGCGAAAGCAGTATTTCCAACCTTAATGGAGCGAAATGTTAGTTTGGCCGAGATTAGATACATCCCACTCGTGCTCTACGAATTGGGATTCACCCGAACCAAAATCGACATCAGTTCCATCATCTTCTTAGGGTGAGAGTAAATCAGTTGAGAAGTTTGGACTGATGTGAATTCGAAAAAATTACTATCGCTCACCCTTGGGATTTTTCTCTGGGAAGTGATGACGCTCTTGGCACGTACGAGGGGTTTTTCCTCACTCATGGACCGTACTTTCAGATCTCGTTGTACTCCTAGCAACTGCCGCATTCTGGGCAAATCTAGCGATAACCATATGGTTATCATTTCTCGGACTTCTCTTCGGGGTGGCAATCTCTCTGGTTGTAGGACTTTTCATCGGTTTGAGTGCTCCAGGGGAATTGGCAACAAGAGGAGTATTGAACTTCATTCGGTGTATTCCCTCAGTAGTTCTTTTTGCCACTCCTCGTTGCATCAATCGGCCTCTTCATCGAGAACCACAGTGATTCCTCACATCATTCGTGGTCTCCTTCAAATTGGTTTTTGTATGTTATTCGCGGAATTCGAGAAACCGACCTCCAACTTCTTGAAAGCGTTAAAGCAATAGGAATGCCCATGGTTTCAAAAATTGCTTTCGTGTATTTACCCTCGACAATCTCCATTGTCGGTACCGGTTTGCGTCTCTCAGCAAGTAGGGCATTTGGAACTGTGATAGCGGCCCGGCATTGTGGCAGGAACTCCAGGATTAGGTTCCAAATTGTTTTTTGGCCCGAAGCAGCAGCTAACTATCCAAGAGTCTTCTCCTATGTATTTGTTATGGGGATTGCAGGAACGTTGATATACGGAATCTTTTCTGCAATCGAGAAACGGCTATTTGTTTGGCGAGTCGCTGCATGAAAAATTTTGTTAGCGCCTTCGCGTGGAGACTCTGGTTTCCTTGCTTGTTAATACTTCTGTGGCAATTGGCCCTACGCAATTCGCACAATCCGTTCTTTCCGCCACCGAGCAAGATATTTGACGATATAGGTTACGTGATTACGCCGCATTGGATTGCGACGGTCCGTACTTTTCAGTGGATATTTGATCGGATCCGTTTTGGGAGTTTTCCTAGGAGCTGTCATTGGCGAAAATGAAACTGGACGAGAAATTTTCAATCCAATCGCAAACTTCATCCGTAGTATTCCAAGTGCTGCAAAAGTTCCAGTAATAATGGCAATCTTAGGAATCGGTACTGCTACTCGCGTAACTGCCGTTTCTTTGGCCGTCATGTTTCCTGTATTCATGGCCACAATGCGTGCTGTTGCTGTGACGGATGAAAAATTGCTCGAACTCAGCAAGTTAATGGGTTATGGTCGAATTCGATCACTTGTCATGATTCGAGTAACCTGCCGCTACAGGTGACATTCTTGCTGGTCTGCATGCCGCGGTGCAGGTAGCAATGTTGGTAATGGTCGTGAGTGAAATGCTTGGTTCTGGAGTTGGAATTGGCGCTTTTGTGGTGCGTTCACAAAACTCCTTCATGATCTCGGATATGTGGGTAGGAATTTTCGTGATAGGAGTTATTGGATTGATTTTTAATGAGGCGTTCGAACTTGCCGAGAGAAAAATTGCGCCGTGGTATTTCCATGCAAAGGGGTTGATGTGACTAATTCACCGCTTGGATTTGGAGTCGTCATTGATTCGATATCTAAGGCTTCCTCGACAAGGATAAGCACGTTCCTGTCCTTGATAACGTCTCCTTTGAGATTGCTCCAGGTGAAGTCGTTGCAATTTGTGGTTTGTCGGGCGTAGGTAAATCAACTCTTCTTCGACTTATCGCTGGATTGATTCCGCTTTCACAAGGTCAAATATTGGTCGATGGAAAAGTCGTCGTAACTCCACCAGAAAAAATGGGTTTCGTTATTCAAGATTATTCTCGCTCATTGCTGCCGTGGATGACCGTTGCTGGAAATGTCGCTCTCCCATTTCGTGGACACTCAATCACTAAGGCAGAGCGCGCTCCATTGATAAAGAACATACTTTCTGCAGTTGGACTCTCCGACGTTGCTCATTACTACCCATGGCAACTTTCTGGAGGTATGCAACAGCGAGTTGCAATTGCTAGAGCTCTTATTACTCAGCCTCGTCTGTTGCTTCTCGATGAGCCATTTGCATCAGTAGATGCGCATATTCGTTTGGAACTTGAAGATCTTGTCGCCGGACTAGTGAGGGAACACGGAATCACAACGGTACTTGTCACACACGACGTCGATGAAGCTGTGTACTTGTCTGATCGCGTAATAGTTCTTTCATCAACTCCTGCGACAGTAAGAATGGAATTGACGGTTGATCTTGCAAAACCTCGAGATCAAATTCAAACTCGATCACATAAACGATTTATCGCTCTTCGAAGTGAGCTCTATCTTGGATTGAGAAGGTAGCTAAAGTCCCGGGAAAGAATTACCGACTGCTGAAATTATTGTCGACACAGAAATTGATAGAAGTAGTAGCCCAAAAATTCTCGTAAGGACCATGAGCCCTTGTTCGCCAAGTAATCGTTCAATAGGAGCGGCTGCGAGCAGAAGAAGGAAAGTCAGCGCTGAAAGAATCACAATGATGGTGACATCAGCAATTCGAACTATTCCGACATCTGAATTTCCAATTGCAATAACAGTGGCAATTGCACCAGGACCTGCCATCAAAGGAATTGCCAGTGGTACAACTGCGGCACCAGTTGGCGTTGCATCAATTGCACTGGATTTTTTACCCATCACCATGCTCCAAGCGATTCCTCCAATGACGAGAGCGCCAGCAATGCGAAAGGCATCAATTTGGATACTCAGCAATCTCAAAATAATGTCGCCAACAAAATAGGCAACGAAGAGAGTGAGTCCAGCAACGAGAGCTGTTTGAAGAGCGATGATCCTTCGCTTTTCACGGGTTACTCCCGATGTGAGATTGAGAAAAACGGGGATCGACGTTATTGGACTGACGATTGCAAAGAGCGCAACGAGAGTTGTGACATCACCGCTTAGCTTCATATCCGAAAGCCTCTCACAACTAGACTCATTCTTGAGCAAGCGCCGAAAGGAATTCTTATGACACGCCTACCTAAAGCCGTTGCTGCCTATTACTCCAGTCAGGATTCCGTGCATAAAGAGACGTTGCTTGAAATGCGTCGACGGATTTTGGAAGTAATTCCAGATGCAGAAGAAGTAATTAAGTATGGAATGCCAACCTTTATATCCGACGGAAAGGCAGTTGTTGGATTATTGGCGAATAAAAATCACATTGGTTACTACCCCTTATAGCGGTTCGATCCTTATTCAGTTTCCTGAAATCGGCGAAAATATAAAACGACAAAGGGTGCTTTGCATATCCCACTTGGAAAACCTTTACCTATAACAACTATTCGTAAGCTAGTGAGAGCAAGTATCCGTAAAAATAGATTAGGACGTAAGAGTCAACATATGTGACTCAATCGTGTATCCAGTGTGATCCAAGGAATATTTTTCGCTGAATAGTGATTAAGGCGATATTCCGCAAAGTGCTACCCCTCTCCCCAAAAACTCTTTTCAAAGAATCTCGGTGAAAAGATTTGCATAAATAAAGGAATAACTCAGGGAGAGATGAGGAAAGAAAATGATTTCACAAAGAAATTCAAAGATCGCAAAATTCGCAGTAATAATCACTGTTTTAGGCGTTGTCGCAGCAAATGGTTCCATTGCCAGTGCGGCATCAAAGAGCATTACTTGCTACAAAGGAACAGCCACGAAAAAGGTGACTTCTGCAAAGCCTGTCTGTCCAAAAGGTTGGTCAGCTAAGAAGCCAGTCGTGAAAGTGACACCAAAGGCGACCCCAACACCTTCGGCAACACCCAAAGCGAGTCCAACCCCAACTGCAAGTAGCAAGCCTTCATCGAACACCGTTTCATTCAACGGAATGTATAAAGGCAAAATCGCTCTAGTTTGGAGCGGAAGTGATGTGCAAGCAACATCGGTTTCCGGAAATGGTTCGGGAGACATTGAAGGTCTAGAAGATTTAACTGGAACTGGCTCTTCAGCACCTGCAAGTCAATGCGATTCCATTGATGGAGTTGGAACTCTTAGTGGAGGCGGAAGCACACTCAAAGTTACCTTTGATTCCACTGCCAAAGGTTGCGCGGAAGATGGAGCGGCACCAACGGTCGTTCATTTAACAGGTAGCGCCGTTATCAATGGCGGTACAGGAAAGTTTGCTGGCGCTTCAGGAACTCTCAAAGCAGTAGGCACCTTCTCAATCAAGTCAACTGAAGCAGGAACAAGTGAGAGCACCTCATTCACGTTGACCCTCACAGGCGACATCAAGACCAAATAACTATTCACCCATACATGTAAGAAAGATCAGAAGGAGTAAAAATGAAGCGAATAATCGGGGGCGTTCTAGCAAGTGCCCTTGCAATACTCGGCGGCGCAGTAGTAGGAGCACCTGCCCTTTGCGGCAACTCCTTCCACGCTCGTTCTATCTGGCGGTAGCACAGTCATTGGACTAGATCCAGCGATCATTGTTGCAACCGCAAATACTGCAGGAAAGGTTAAATTTTCTGCAGGTGGCGTTCTGATTCCAGGATGCGATGCAGTTGCTACAACAACGGCAACGCCATTCGTTGCAAAGTGCACATGGATTCCTGCAAAGAGCGGAACCAACGTACTTACTGGTTCATTCACACCAACAGATGTCGTTAATTTCACACCAGTTGATTCAGTTCCATTCTCTGTCAAAATTGGCGTTCCAGTTCAAGGCGTTGTTTCGCCAATATCAATTTATGCAGACACAGTATTGGCAACTGGTTCCACTGGAGCGCTCGCCCCACGTTTTGGAGTTGGATGCTCACTTCAAGGTGAGTTCATCGTTGGACAAACAGTCGTCTTTCGAATTTATGCCAACAATGCAGATCTTGGTGGAGCAGCAATGGATTCCAGCAATACTGCCAAAGCTTGGATAGACATCGCAGGAGTTAAAGATCCAATTCCTTTGGCTTATGGAAATCACAGTGGCGTTGCATTCTGGGCTGGCGTTCTCAAACTGGAACTGCTCCTGGTTTGTACAGCACTTTAGGAAACATCAATTACAAGGTCACCATGGTTGCTAAAGATCAAGATACTGCGAAGGTCTTGGCTACAAAACTTGTAAGGAAATGGTCAATGGCGTACCTGTTAAGGAAAATGGTCAAACCGTCTATGAGCGAGTCAGTTATTTCAAGACTGTTCAGGTGAGCCCACCACTTAAAGGTGCAGTTGGCACATGGGAGAACAACTTCACTGCAGCTTCCCACTTATCACTCTTCGCAGTTCCTACCGCTTGAGTTGAGTGTTTTAAGGCTCTGATGTCCGAGCCGATTCCCGAGAGAGATTGAAAGCTCGGACATCAGAACCAAAATAAAAATTTCATAGAACCTAATAAAACTGGGAAGTTCTTAGTTTTAATACGGAGAGTTAAGAGGAAATCATGAACACAAAGTTCTTAATGGAGAGCCAGAGAAAAATTGCTTTCCGAGTTTTGCAGCCGGCGTAGTGTCAATTGCCATGATCGCACCAGCACAGGGTGCGGACCCAGTAACAACCCCGATTGCACTTGTCGCACCTTCTGGAATTCCAGATGTTGCGCCACTTCCATTTACTGGCGTGAAGTCAGATGCATACTACAACACCCTCAACAATGGTGAATTGGATGTCACTCCTTCTCAAGGAGTCGTGGGTCAAGAAATCACAATCTCCGGAAAAGGTCTTCCGGCCAGCGCCTCTATACCGTTGACCTGGTCAACAGCTGATGGCACATGGGTAGTAGATGTCCAGCCCGCAACAGTCAATTACATGGGTACTAAGTACACAAAGTACAACGTCAATATCACCACAGTTACAACTGATGCATCTGGTGCTTTCTCATTTAAAACAAAGGTGCCATCTGACTTTGGTGGAATTCATGACATTTATGCACTTCAAAACGGAGTGGCAATTGGTCATGGTGGATTCCAAATGACACGAACACTTTCTATCTCCCCAAAGAGTGGTCCTATTGGTACTCCAATCACGATCACTTATACGGGGCTAGGTGCAAGCCTTTACACGGCAGGTGCAGCAGTTCATTGGATAACAGTTATGCAGGCGAAATGCAGGCATCTTGGACTCGTGGAACTGCCAAAGTAGTTATTCGAGCAGCTGGTCCAGTTGGTACGCACTATGTAGAAGTTAAAGATGCAATTACCTTTGCCTATCTCAACATTCTTCAAGCACCTGTTCCATATGCAAATGGTGGAGTCGCTACCTTTAAAGTTACAAAGGACAATGGCGCACCTGCTCCATACATCACGATGCCTGCTGAAGTACAACCAACCATAAGTTTGCGTACAACACTTTCAGATGTTGGACTCGATCCCAATACAAAGGCTGTCGCAAACGTTTCTCCATCGAGTGACCAGTAAATAGCAAAGCGACAGTTAACGTCACAGGACTTACAACAACAGGAACCCATCAAATCGTTTGGCAAACGGTCATTGGTAACCGAGTAAATTGCACGGGGCAGTGCTGGTCGTACAACTCAATCCCACTTGGCTCTGCAGATGTCACGGGTGGAATTATTAATAAAGAGGTCACAATTCCTGATCATCTTGGCGGATGGCATGTCATTCAAATCAAACAAGGTGATGTGATTGAAGCTCAAGTTCCATACTATGTAAAAGAGAGCATCATGCCTTTCTTGGACAAGAATGGAAAAATAATCGGACTCGGTCTTGCAAAGGCTGATAACTCGGGAAGCGCTGAAGCCTTTGCTCGCGGAGGGGCAGCTGCAACTCCAACAACAAAATTCAAGGCTGGCGAAGAAATCACGATCAGCATGAAGGGAATTGGTTGGACTCAACTCGATAACACTCGTGCCGTGACTTATGACAACAGTTATGTTGGATATGGATGTGGTTTCAATTCGAATGGATACATGGTGATTCATATCAGAGCAACTGGTGCACCAGGTACTCACATCATTGATCTCCACCCATTGCTCTACACACAACAACCATCGTTTGCGAACACGCCTTATGGAATGGTTCCTCTCCTTTCATCAGATCGAGATGATCCAGCCTTGGCACTTGGTTATCAATTGCCAGTCGTTCACTTTGCAATCACGATTGTGAAGTAATTCCGCACTAAACAGCAGATAGTTAAAACTTCATCCCTCACGCTTCTAGGGGTGAAGTTTTAACTATGTCGCGGTGGCCACCAATTCCAGCGACCGAGTAAAACCATCGCACTTGGGAGAATAAATAGTCTGATGATCGTTGCGTCAATAAATACTCCGATCGCCAGCCCTACTCCGAGTTGTTGAAGGCCGGCAAATTCACCAACAATGAAGCCGGTAAGGGCAGTAACGAAAATTGCGGCTGCAGCTGTCACACTGCTCCCGTTTGAGTGATGCCTTCGGCAATGGCCTCTCGATCGGAGAGTCCACGGGATTTGGCTTCTCGCATTCGCGACACAATGAAAATTTCATAGTCCATCGAGAGTCCAAATAGCAGAGCAAAGAGGAAAACCAGAACCCACACCTCAATTTGATCCATACGAAGTGTTCCCAAGCGTCGGATCCAAATCCATATCGGAAAACAAGAACTTGAGAACCAAAGGCCACAGCTAGGGAGAGGGTAGCTAAAGCAATTGCAAGTAAGGGAAGAAGAAGTGATCTAAATGCGCGAAGGAGTATTAGGTAAGCAAAACCAAATGTTATGAGAAACATCCAAGGAAAGTTGGACTCGACTTTGGTAAGGAGATCTACGCCTTGTGCAGGAGTTCTCCAATGTAGATCTTCGAATTTTTTGGAAGACCTGCACTTGAATTATTTTCTCCCGTAGCTCTTTCACAATTTCTGTGAGACCTCAGCTCCCAGATCGTGATGGCCAATAACGTAAATTCGTAGATATCTGCCAGAACTATCTATAAATGGTGCTTTGTCATCTGTTGCAATGACGTAGGTTTCTGAACTTTCGGTGATGGCTTGGGTAAGTCGAGTCCGTGCCTCTATTGCAGTTGCGGTTTTTGCTCCACCAGCAGATCCAAAGTCGATAATTATTTGATTGGGTGACGAGACGCCGTGGCCCACTCGCTTAGCAACGACATCCAGCGCCTTCGATGATTCCAATTGAGAAGGAATAGCAGTGAGTGAACTCGGCGTTACTTTTAGCCCTAGTAAGGAGGGGGGGCAGAACAAGTGCGGCCAGAATTGCACAAGAAATCGCAATTGTTCGACGAGGTTTGTCGCTCACTAACTTTGCAACTTTGGCGAAGAAGCCTGTCTCTATCTTCTGTCTCTCCATTAACCCGATGAATACGTGGGCACGAGCTCCACGTCGACCAAGAAGTGAAAGCAGCGCAGGTTGAAGCGTGAGCACTGCAAGAATGGAAATCAAAGGGACCGTTAGACCAGCGATTCCTAGTGATCGTACAAATGGAACAGGAACGAGGAGGAGCGCTGCCAATCCCAGAGATACACAGAAACCTGAAAGAACTATCGTGCGGCCGCGGTCTCCATTGTTCTTTCAATTGCAGATTCAACGTTGTCTTCCATTCTTAGTTCGCTGCGAAATCGATGGACAATTAAAAGGGAGTAATCGATAGCTAAACCAAAGCCAATTAATTCGACAATATTGGGGATGTAGGAAACCATCAAGAATTTGTGAGAGAGCAAATAGATAGTTCCAATAGAGAGTGAAATTGTCGCGGCAGCAAATAAATATGGAATCAAAACTGCCCAAGAGAACCCGAGTAGAAGTATGAGAAATATAAGGTGAAGCCAATGGCAATGAGTTGCCCACGGTGTAAATCAGATCCTAAGACCGGAGTGACATCGTGATAAATAGCGGCCGGACCAGTGACGAGTGATCCTTTCAGCCCACTCGCACTGAGTTGGTTTCGAAGTTCATCGACGAAACCTGCCGCCTCACGCAAAGAGTATGAGGTCGAAACATTTGCGAAGAGAACACCAGATAGCGCCTTCTGTTGAGTGACTCGAGCAGTCGGGATGTGAGCTGCTGCGGTTCTAATTTTCTCTTCAAAGGCCAAGATTTCATCTTTGGAAGCTTTGTCGAATCTATAGAGGACGGTAAGCGCACCTTCTGAAATTCTCAGAGAAATGTTCGACAAGAATTCGCTCTGGCCGAAGCCGATTCACTTGATGGAACTGTCAAGGAAGTTGAGAGATGTGAACCCAAATTTGGTGCGACAAATATTCCAATTACAAAGGTGCCAAGCCAAAAAACAAGAATGAAAAAGCGTCACGAATTGCGATTCGCGTCCAACTTTTGAGCACCATTAAATTCTATCGATTCTTTCTATCGAAAGTACTTGCCGAGTAAATAACGGTGAGAGCGAAGGCAATGACGAGTGCGCTCGCTGCCATCGCCATTCCATAATTTTGAGCACCGGGTCGTGAGATGAGTTGATAGAGAACTGTAGGAAGAGTTCCTTGATCCCCGTAGGCCAAGAAATTAGCTGCCCCGAATTCACCAAAAGAAATGATTGCGGCATAACCACTTGCGATGAGAATGGAACTTCGAATGATTGGCGCCCTCAACCAACCACCAAATCTGGCTTGGAGTTGCTGCATCAGTTTCAGCAGTTTCAAGCAGATCACTTTCGATTGTCGAAAATGCGGGAAGAAGAAGGCGAATTACTAGAGGAATCGAGATGAGCGATTGTGCAATGGGAGTCACTAACCAACTTGAGCGAAGAGGAAAAAGTCCAGAACCGAAGGTGATCAAATATCCAAAACCCAAAACGACGCTGGAGATTCCGAGAGGCAATTGAAAAACAATATCCGCCACTTTTCTCACGTTGCGATCTGTTCTCTTATTTTTGCCGTGGCTAAGAATGTAGGCGGCTATTACTCCGATAACCATGCTCAAGACTGTGGCAATTGCAGCGTTCCGCACTGTATTGAGAGCAGAGTGACCGACAGAGATGCTCAATACATCGCGAGCACCGTGTGATGCCAGATTATGAAAATTAGTAATGCTGAAGGAACCATCAAATTGAAGCGCTCGTACAACGACAGAAATCAAGGGAATCGCAATGAGCACTGAAATGAAAACAGCCGTTATTGCAGCGGCAGGAAAATCTCGACGATCCAGTTTTTGTCGCTGCCCAAAAGCGGTTGCGATTCCAAATCCAAACTGACCACCCGAATATCTTTGAGCTACGAGAAAAGCGATAATCGTGAGCAGGGTTTGAAGACCAACAAGAGCAGCAGATTTAGGAAGATCAAGGAATTGTGTGGCCGAAATATAAATCTCTGTTTCAAGTGTTTTAGTGGTAGCGCCGCCCAAAACGAGGGCAAGTCCAAAATTGGCGGCACAGTAGAGAAAAATCAACGCCGCCGCCGAAGCAATAGCATCTTTGAGTTGAGGCAAGGTGATGCTTATGAGAGTTCGGAACCGCCCTGCGCCATCGAGGGATGCGGCATCTTCAATTGAGTTGTCGAGTCTCATCCAAACTCCACCAATTATTCGAACTGCCAACGAATAGTTCATGAAGACATTTGCACAGATAATTATCGGCACACCAGAGTTCTGCGTGAGTAATTGGGAAACAATGGGTAGCTTTTGGAATGAGGTAAATCCAATTGCCACGACAATTGTTGGCAAGACAAAAGGAACAGTGATGAAAGCACGAAGGAATTCTTGTCCCCTAAATTTTCTGTGATACAGAACGTATGCACCAGGAATTCCAAAGCCCAAAGCCAAATGGCTGAGACAAACGGCTTGCCAAAATGTGAACCAGAGAATCGAGTAAGTTTTGGAGGCAGTTAACGTCTGTAACCAATCGCCAGAAAAGCCGATGGATAAAATCTTGCCAAGCGGCAGATAGAAAAGTAACCCGAAAAAAAAGAGGGGTGCAATCCATAGCGCCGCTTGGCTTCGATTTTTAACCAAAGATTGCAGTCCACCTCGTCAACCATGACTTTCGATCTTTATCGAAGTCGAGATTTGCGCCATATGCCTGCTCAGCAACTTCGGTGTACTTGCTCCAACTTTCAGGAATGGTTGCTTCCTTGGAATTGGATACATATACATCGATGTTGGAAATGTTGATTGAAAGCTTTTTTCCAACAGGAATTTAATTACCGCTGCCGCACCTTTTGGATTTTTCGCATTCTTGAGAACACCTACATATCAGTTTGGCGAAAGCATCCATCCAAAATGCTGGCAGTTTGGGATTGACCATTGTCACGCACTTCATCGGCAGGGGAGGAGGCATAGCTCAGGACTATTGGATATGGACCCTTGCCACTGGAACCCGAAAAGTCAGTGTAATAAGCG
This sequence comes from Actinomycetota bacterium, assembly GCA_037200085.1. Lineage (GTDB taxonomy): Bacteria > Actinomycetota > Actinomycetes > Nanopelagicales > Nanopelagicaceae > QYPT01. The sequence goes on along the minus strand of JBBCHT010000003.1, from coordinate 68,130 downwards.
GTTTCCCAACCACTATCAACTTTCAAGCCATTGGATTTGAGCGCGCTCCAATATGGCTCCCATCCATCTGCACCAAATTTATCTACGGTAGCGGCAAGGAAAGAAAGGCCGGTCCGATGATGTATTTGGATTCTCTACCACCGTTAAATTCTTATAGGCAGGGAGAGTCAAATCGCTGATGGATGTAGGCGGAGCTACTTGGTGATCTTCAAACCAAATTTTGTCGTAGTTGAAACAGACATCTCCGAAATCAGTTGGTGTTAAGTCACCATCGATGACTCCATTGCTTTCAGCAACTCCCGAGAAAGTGTTGTCGATACCGAAGACGGCATCTCCAATTGGAGCTGTTTTTGTCAGAATCAATCGATTGGTAAGGCTTCCTGCATCGCCGGCTTTGAGAAGTTTCAAGGTAAAACCTGATGACTTATCGAATTCAGCGATCAATTTCTTGCTCATAAACGAATGAATCGTGCGTGACGAGAGTGACTTCCTTAGGAGTCTTATTTCCCGTGAGATTAACGGCTAGGAAAACTAAACCGACAATCACTACGAGGGAGATGGATGCAATGGTTTTTTTCTTTGATGCGAACATAAAAAAGCGCCCTTTCTATCTTGAAAGAAGAGGCACGGTATAAGAGTAGTCTCCCTGCGCTGGCATTACCCGGATCAGGTTCGACGGTCGAAGACTACGAAGTCTCCCTCTCAGTCCGGTGTACCGAACTCCCGTGTTTGCAGAGGTTACCACAAGAGGTGCAACCGCTACCATCCCGACTATGGAAATTTCTCAAAAGAATGAATATCTCGATCGCCTTTTGCGACATATGGCTTGGGCCAATGGAGTATTTCTTGCACAGTTAGCAGAATTTCCTACTGAGACATTGAAACTTGAATGCCAAATGAAGATGGTGAAGAAGGTTCCATTGGAGAAATTGCACGACATTTCACTCGTTCATCATCATTTTATGTTTTCAGATTGACTGGAAAGAAATCCGAAAATGTTTATGAGGTACCAACAACTAAAGATGGAATGCTCTTGCTAACCCACAACTGTGCTGCAACTGATGCGCAGTTGCGAGAACTTTCTCTTCTGCCTGATGAAATTATTCAGAACGTATATGAAGGCGTCACGTATGGCCGTGCCAGATCAACAATTTTGGGGCAAGCGATACATCATGCCACCGAACACCGCGCTCAAATTGCAAGTGTTATTACTGCTCATGGCATTGGAAAGATTGATCTAGATGCTCTAGATCTCTGGGCATACGGCGATGCAGAAGGGCTAGGAAAGTAGAATAAATTTTATGGTCTGATCACGATACGAATGGGATTGCCGATTTTCTTATCGAGCCGATCTAGTGCAACTTCGATCTGTTCTAAAGGCAAAATCTCAGAGACTGAATTGGATAAGTTCAACCGACCTTCTCTGACAAAGGAAACTAACTCCTTTGTGTGTTCAGGTTCAGAACCGTAATGACCAAGAATTTGAGTTCTTTTATAGGCAAAAGCAATATCACTAGGAATCACTATTGATTCATTTGCCAATCCAACAATGGTGAGTCGACCACCAACAGCAAGAGACCTTAAGGCTTGTGTTCGAACTGAAGCTAAACTGCAAAATCAAATGCGGCATCAATCCCACGACCTTTACTTGCCTCAGCAATCAATTGTGCGAAGTTGGGATCGAGTGGATCGAGCGCAAAATCAGCGCCAGCTGCGAGTGCTCGACTTCGAGCTGTTGGCAGCGGATCAATTGCAATGACGGGGGCGGCACCGATCATGGAGAGAAGTTGTACTGCATGAACTCCCAGACCGCCGACGCCAAAAACTGCGGCGACTCTCCGGATTTTACTTTGGCCGTTTGCGAAATTGCGGCCCATGGGAGTTGATACGGCATCGGGAATAATGCAAGCCTGCTCAAATGGAAGGCGATCGGGAATCGCGACGAGGCATGTTTGGGTCGACGACGATGAATTCTGCAAACCCACCGTCATAATCAAAGCCAAGTGTTGTGACGCGATCTCTTTCATCACGAACACCTGCGCAAACCAATACGCGATCTCCAACTTTCCAATCTGCAACGCCTTCACCCAGTGAATCGATTTCACCTGCGACTTCATGGCCGAGCGTTACTTCATCTCCTACTAAATATCCTGGAGAAATCATTCCTTGCAGAAAGTGGACATCAGAAAGACAGACTCCTGCAGCTTTTACGCGAATTCGAACATGATCTGCAATGGGTTGTGGAATGGGTATATCCGTCAATCCGAACTTTCTCGTTGATACTGAAATTCTCGCTGCGCGCATCAACGTGATTTCACACTTCTATTTTCGGCTCTCTCGATAAGAATATTGACCATTACTCCAAATTGCGCGAATGATGGATTTGTGGTTTGACCAGCTCGATAACGCGCCCAAATTTGTTGTGCAATTACTGCAAGTCGAAAGAGTCCAAAGACTTCATAGAAAGTGAAATCTGAACAGGGCAAACCTGACAATCGTAAATATTCTTCGACAAATTCTTTTCGTGTTGGCATCCTGGTAGATCACTTGGTTGTCTGCGAAGAGCCGCAAAAGTTGCGTCATCGTTTCGATCGACCCAATAGGCGAGTGCGGAGCCAAGATCCATTAAGGGATCGCCAACAGTTGCGAGCTCCCAATCGAGTACGCCTACCAACTCTGGCGCCGGCTCAAAGTTGAGAACAATATTGTCGAGTCGCCAATCACCGTGGATGATGCAGGAAGCAATATCTTCTGTTGTTCTTCACGTAGCCAAGCAATGAGTTCTTCTGCCTTTGGAACATCGTCAGTCAAAGCATCGCGATATCTGCGACTCCAGCCTTCGACTTGTCGCGAAACGTAGCCTGGACCTTTACTCAAATTAGCCAAAATTTCTGGATCGATACTATGTAACTCGACCAAACCTTCAATAACTTTCTTGCCAATGGACGTTACATCTTCAGGCGAAATGGAGATATCTGAAGGAAGATCTCGTCTGAGAATTGTTCCTTCAATACGTTCCATAACATAGAAATCGCTACCTAAAATTTCCGCATCTTGGCAGAGGGCCAGAACGTTAGGAACGAGTGAAAAATAGGGCTTGAGCGATCGTTGTATGAGAAATTCTCGCGACATGTCGTGCGCGGAGGCAGCTTTGGTTCCTCTGGGTGGAGTGCGCAATACAAGTTCGCGACCTGGATATTCAAGGAGAAAGTTAGGTTGGATGCACCCCGATCGAAATTGTCGAACCTTTGGTATCGACTCTAAATCTGGAATACGTGTAGAGAGCCACTCATGAACAGATTCGATATTAAGTGAATCTTCATTTCGGACTTCCGATAGTTCAACGCTCATTCAGTTCAAGCCCGCGCGATATCTCGTAAGTGAACTTCATCAGGTCCATCGGCAATTCGAAGGGTGCGAATCGCGGCATACATACTTGCTAGCGGCGTGTCTTGACTGACTCCCGCTCCGCCAAAAGTTTGAATCGCTCTATCGATTACTTTCTCAGCCATCTGAGGTACAGCCACTTTTATTGCGGCAATTTCCTTGCGCGCTTGCTTTACTCCAAGGGTGTCAATGATCCATGCAGTTTTAAGAACGAGAAGACGAGCTTGTTCAATATCAATGCGAGAGTGTGCGATCCACTCTTGAACGACCCCTTGGCGAGAAAGTTCCTTTCCAAAAGCAATTCGCTCATTCGATCGCGAGACCATGAGGGAGAGTGCGCGTTCGGCCATGCCGATTGCTCGCATGCAATGATGAATTCGTCCCGGACCTAAGCGCGCTTGCGCGATTGCAAAACCCGAACCTTCCTCTCCAATGAGGTTGGTGACAGGAACTTTCACGTTGGTAAATGTGATTTCAGCATGGACCATGTTGATCGAAATATCCAAAGACGCTCAAACCGCGAACTATCTTACTCCAGGAGTATTTATCGGAACCAGAACCATCGATTGTTGGTGATAAGTATCAGCCTTTGGATCTGTCTTTCCATAACAATCAATATTGTGCAACGAGGATCCATCGCACCAGTAGTCCACCATTTTGTTCCATTGATGATGAAATGATCCCCATCTCGCACAATGCTCGTGCTGATATTTCGCGCATCACTTGAAGCAACATCGGGTTCAGTCATGGCAAAACCAGAACGAATCTCTCCGTTGAGCAATGGAGTGAGCGGCATTGGCGCAACTGGCGCGTTTGCGCGGAACAGATGTCGCGCTATTGGATGATGCTGCTTTGGCAAAAATTGCTACCGGATGTCGCGTCTATTCTGAGGGTGGATCCACTTCAGAAAGAACGTGTCGTGCGAGCACTCCGAGCTAGCGGGGCAACAGTTGGTTATTTTGGCGATGGCATAAATGATGCGGCAGCGCTTCATGCCGCTGATGTCGGGATCTCAGTGGATACGGCAGTTGATGTTGCCAAGCAATCTGCATCTATTGTTTTACTCAATAAGGATTTGCGTGTTGTGGCAGAGGGAGTTCGGCTAGGTAGACGTACTTTTGTGAACACCATGAAATACATTCGCGTGGAGTTAGTGCCGCATTTGGAAATGTCGTGTCGATGGCGATAGCCGATGTATTTCTTCCTTTTCTTCCTATGTTGCCTTTACAAATACTTTTATTAAATTTCTTGACAGATTTTCCTGCACTCGCCATTTCTGGAGATTCTGTTGATGAAGAGAGTGTAAAAACCCCTCGCGCATGGGATATTGGATCAATTCGTAAATTTATGATCCTCTTTGGATTGCTGAGTTCGGCATTCGATATTCTCACTTTTCTTGTCTTGCGTCTCGGATATAACGCTTCGGAAACGCTTTTTCGAAGTGGTTGGTTTGTTGAATCAACGCTGACGGAATTGACTGTCATGTTGGTGCTTCGAACGCGTCGAAGATTTTGGAGAAGCAGACCTGGTCGAGGACTTCTTTGGAGCAGCGCAGTTCTCGCTGTCATTGCCATTGCAATTCCCTACACGCCTCTTCACAGTGCGATAGGACTTACCTCTATTCCTATGTCACTGCTGCTGACGCTTGTGGCGATGATTGGGCTTTACATCGCTATCAATGAGATAGCTAAACGTTTTACGAATTACTAGTGTCCAGATCGCAGTGGCGCGCTTGGAACAGCTTCTGTACTTGGACCGTCGAACCTCATGCCGCCATCTGGATCAATGGTGACAGTTCCGAAGCCACATTGATGAACCATTTCCCATCATTGGGATTTTTCCATTTAAATCTGATCCACCAGGTCCATAGCCAAACCCATATGTATTACCGCCCAAATACATTTTGTGATTTCCAAAAACTGGTCGACCAAATCGATCATCGAATCTAGGAGATGTGATTGCACAAAGCAGGATCAACGTTGCTGAGTGCAACAGTTGCTACGCCACCAACCCAAATTGCAGCCGTTGCCAATGGTGCTCCAGATTTTTTCCCTTGTGAATCTGCAATATCTTTTCGTGCTTTGAAACCAAGAAACCAACCAACAAATGGAACAGCAAAACTAAAAACAAGCGCGATGATTGCAATATCTGCAACTTCAGCCTTTTGTATCGCGACTGGTTGTCCCTCAATTATGTGTAGGTGCTGGAATTTCTAACCACTGTGTTCCATCCCAATACTGTTGCAAACCACTTTGTGTATTGAGATACCAGCCGGGTTTTACTTCTTCCATTGCTACTCCTTTTATAAAATGCCGTGACCAACGAGTTTACGCTCGAAAGTAGAAGATGTGTCACTAACTAGCCAGCTTCACGGCAAATTCCAAGTAAGGCAGGTCAGCGTAAATCCGAAAGTTGTTCCCTAATTAACTCTGCATCCTCTTTATCGGCTTCCTTCTCAAGCGCCTCTAGAGCTTTTGCACAAACTCCTTCTTTCGTAATTTCTCGCCTGAGGCGTTGTACGCCCTTGCCATACCTTCAAAGAGACTGCCCTTTAGCCATGCAGGAAAAGTTCCATCGTCGTACTCAAGAGATGCCTTGGCAAAATCATTTGCAAACTTTGCTTCATTTACTTTGCTAAAGACGCGACTTACCATCCAATCGCCAATGGCTTTTTCTTGTTGCCACCACAACGATTCGCCAGTGATAGCGCGAAGTTAAGGCAACGCCAATGAGTTCTCGATCCTCTTCTGCAGTTTCTGATAATTCCTAATAACTCCCAGCATCTGCTGTAACAGGCAATTGCCAACTCTTTATGATCGGATTCAGAGGTCATGTGTCAATTATATGAAGAGGTAGGTAGTTAGTATGTGAATATGAGAATTGAAACTGCGCGATTGATATTGCGTCCGTTGCTGGAATCAGATCTTGCCGATCTTTATGAGTATCAATCGGATGCTCAGACAGTGCGATACATCCCCGTGGCCGGTTCGGACTTTGGATCAAGTGAAATTCGCGCTAGAAAAATATCGAGCGATTCCGGATTTCACGCATGATGGTGACTCCGCACTCCTTGGATGGGAATTGAAAAGCACAGGAAAAATAATTGGACAATCAAATTTCACTTTTGAAAGTTTGGTAAATGAAAAGGGAAGCATTGGATATGTGGTTCACCCAAAGTTTGCTGGACAGGGATACTCGTTCGAAGCGACTCAAGCGTTGATTGAGTTCATTTTTAGAAACCTTGTCGTTCGTCGGATCACGGCAACAATCGACCCTAGAAATACAAAATCCATTGCCTTGGCCGAAAGGCTTGGTTTTCAGTGGGAAGTAACATTTGAGGGCGATGAATTCATCAAAGATGAATGGGTAGATACCTCTATATATACGCTCCTACGCAAAATTGGAGTAATCCTGAGTAATGAATTTGTCACCCCTTTCCTTTAGCCTTTGCGCATGACAACTCTTTCAAATAGACCCAATAGAGCGTTAATGGTTATTGATGTTCAAAGGGATGTAGTGGCTGAGGCGTGGAATAGAGATGGCGTTGTTAAGAACATTAACTCCCTTCTCGAGAAAGCGCGTGCGAGCAATGTTCCTGTGATCTGGGTTCAACATTCTGATGGCTACTTAACGATTGATAGCGATGGATGGCAGATCGTTCCTGAATTGAAACCGCTCGCTAGCGAGCCAATTATTCGAAAGATTTATAGAAGTGCCTTCGACGATACAAATCTTGAAGAGGTGCTAGAGAAGTTGGGAGTGAGTGAACTCTTTATTAGTGGAGCCGAAACAAACAATTGCGTTCGATTTACTACTCACTCAGCGCTCGAACGGGGATATGACATCACTTTGGTATCTGATGCTCATTACCGCCAATGACTTGAATTGGGACGGGGTTGATGTTCCAGCTTCAAAGATTGTGGAAGAGCAAAATCTCTCTTTTCAGTATTACACGCTCCCAGGGCGTACTTCGACAGCGCTAGCAACGGAAGCAATCACTTTTTAAGATCAATAAACCATTGTTTAAGTGGTTCTGCAGTCTTAGAGTGACAGCACTCACCTTTGCGAGTGTGGATTCCTTCACTAGATCGCCGTGATTTTTAGTTCTTGGTGGCAAAACATGCCGCTAACAGTCCACACCATTAAGTGTGATTTTTATGCTCATGTCCTACAACTTTTTAGCAAAGTTCTTCAACAGAGAAAGATTTATCATCACTCGCTACCGACGACCCATCGTCACTTCTTTCTCTTCCTAGTTCTTGACGCTGTATTAACAGTCTCAAGTGGTCCTGCTCGGAATTAACTTCTTTACCCACCACAGACTCAATACCCATGAAGCAATTTCTGCTGGATTGAAGACTGTGAGTTCAGCTCGTCTGGTCACTCACTTCGCTGGTACTAGTGAACCGGTTTACTGGTTAGGTGCAAAGAAAAATTATGTGTACTCAGTGGTGCACATTCATCGTGGCGACATCACTATTTCGTATTTTCCATCGACCACGAATTTTCGTAAGAATCCAGAACCCGACATGAGTATTACAACTTATGCAGAAGTAGATACCTACAACTCCATGATGCATTCAATCCAGATCCAAAATTGATAAAAATACTACCATAGAAGGTTCAATGGTTCAGTTCAGTAATTCGGTGCGAAATACTGAAGTCATTGCGCTGCCTAATAAAAAGAGAGATCGTAGTAATTTGGTATCAGCACGATCAGTCAGCGCAGATGCTTCTAGAGAATGCGAAGGCTTTACGTTCAATTAAGTGATTTCAATTTTATGACCAGTCACCTCAAACAACTATCGCGCAATTGGCGCTGGATCGCGACAGGCTATGTCATTGGCAAAGAGAGAGCGAACGAATAAATGAGAGTAAAGCGTGTGCGAATCACCAACTTTCGATGTTTGCAAGATATAGAGATTGAATTTGATCAGATCACTACTTTTATTGGTCCAAATGGAGTTGGCAAATCTACAGTTCTCCGAGCGTTGGATTGGTTTTTTAATGGCGCAAAAGTGCAGTTGCGCGAAATTGATTGCAGTCATGGAAATACGAGCGAAGAGATCAGGGTGAGGTTGAGTTTTCCGATTTAAACTCGTGAGGATCGAATCGAGTTGGGTCACTATGCTCGCGACGGCATCGACACTTTTATCGCTTGGAAGCATCGAACTCCAGATGGCATGGAAAAAATGTCCGCAAATACTCGTGGGTATGAACCGTTTGGAGAAATACGTTCTATCGAAAAGCAAAAATGAAAGAAAGTCAGCGTATAACGCTCTTCGTGGGATAGAACCCTCACTGAATTTGCCGACCGCGAACGGAGCAGAAGCGATCGAAACGGCTTTCCGTGCATGGGAAACGGAGCATCCGGACGATTTGACTGAAGTTTCAGGTGACCTAACTACGAGTTTTTTTGGCTTTAACAGTCAAGCGAAAATGGCTGGACTATTTGACTATGTTTTGGTGACAGCTGACTTGAGGGCTAGCGAAGAATCGGTTGATTCGAAATCAACTGTTATTGGACGGATACTTGAACGAAGTGTCGATCGGACGGCGGCAAATGCTGCGATCGAAACATTGACTTCTGAGATTGAAAGTCGCCAACGTGAAATATACAGCGAACACTTTCAAGACCAACTGACAGAAATTTCTGAGGGCCTTAACATCTGCCGTTACACAATACTCAGAAGGTCGAGAAATTCTTGTTAAGAATGAAGATATTTCTCTCAGCCCACCAGTGACAAAATTTGTAGTTAATGTCGTTGACGAAGAGACGACGACGTCCGTTGATCGCCAGGGGCATGGCTTTCAGAGAACATTGTTGATATCTGCACTGCAACTTTTGGCTCAAAGGGGTTCTGCTTCTGGATCAAATGGAACCATTTGTTTGGCCAATGAAGAACCAGAACTTTTCAACTTCCAGTTCAAGCTCAGTCATTTGCGCAAGTGTTGAGGCAAATTGCTGAAGAGCCATCGCAGAGAATCCAAGTGACTTATGCGACTCACAGCCCATACTTTGTTGAGGCACAGCGCTTTCATCAGATTCGACGCTTGACCCGCGTGCGTCCCGATTTGACTAAGCCTTCGAAAATTCTTGTCCACTCAACTGACCCGGCCAAAGTTACGACCGCGCTTGATACTTTTGTCCGACCAGAAGTCATACGCAATCAACTCGACTCTCTTTTGCTTAGCAACCTGTCTGAAGCGCTATTTGCCAATGCTGTTGGTTTGGTGGAAGGCACGACTGACAAAGCCGTAATTGAGGGTGTTGCATGCCGCAATGGCGGAAAACCCTTGGCAACAAATGGTGTCGTTATCGCTGCTCAGAGTGGAAAGACATCATTGATCTTCCCGTATGAAATTCTCAAAGGATTGGGAATTCCTGTTTTTGTCTTGTTCGACACGATCATGTCAGGGGCACTTCTCTCAGAGGCGACCGCAAATGAGAATTTACTTCGGTATCTCGGTGCAAAAGTTGAAAGTTGGCCAGCAGCTCAAATTTATTCGAACTACGGCGTTCTCGACGACAACCTTGAATCTGTTCTTTCGACAGGTTGGCCAGAGTGGACGCAGTCGGTCGCCACACTGGTTTCTCTTGGCATCGGAGACCCGCTCAAGAACAAAGTGCTGTACGGGCAAGCAACTCGGGATGCCGAAGGAACGCATCCTGCCGTCTTGGACGAGATTGTATCTGCCCTGCGAGTGCTTAGTTGACTCCGTGGAAGACCGATTTATTGAACCGGATTGCCTCTAGGAAAATAGAGTGAATCACAGTCTCTTCGGTCAGTGTAACTCTATTTGGATTTGTTGAAAGCGACTCTGGTTTTTTAGCGCACATGTCGAAGATGGATTTGGGCAGCACTCGGCACTGCCGTGGATCTTTTTGCCCGCTCGAGATGTCGGTTCGTCACGATAGCGTTTTGGAATGAATTTTTCTCTGACATTCGTGAGTTGCATTGCTGCCGTAGTTTCAACAGTTGCGGCGCTTAGATCTAGAAAATCAGAGAAGCAATCCGTTCGAACTGCTGAAGACATGCGAAGAATTGAGCAGGATCGAAGACATTCCGAGCTAACTCCTGAGTTTCTATTTGAAGTGTCGTCTGGCGGTGGCTATGACAAAGTCTTGTTTATGAAACTGGAGGACCAAAAGATATTGGCACAGTTGAAAACGTAGCGATTCAGATTCGAAATAGTAAGCAATTTCCAGCAAGTCCTACTGGCTCTCCATACTCAAAGAGAAGTAGATACCACTATTTGGGGACCTTATTTCTTTGTCAATGGATTAGTGGGAGTATCTGAAAATGGTCGGAAGTATTCGCATACTGAAGAGATGATGGTAGGCGATTCAATATCGATTCCCCTAAAAAGAACTATCAAAGGAGGTTGGTGCGATGAGAATTTTTGGGAGAGGTTTGTCCGTACCCTTCCATTTAAGGTGATTTTCACCTTTACGAAAGAAGGAAACATCACCAATGGGATATTCCAAAAGTCATTTGACTCTGAGCAGTTGGCTATTCGCAAGTTTACTTCGACCTAAGTCTTCAAAGTTATAAAAATGAGTGCGGGAGGCGGGACTTGAACCCGCACGTCCGAAGACACAGGTTCCTAAGACCTGCGTGTCTGCCATTTCACCACTCCCGCGAGTGATCGTTCAGTTAAGAGAGCCAAGGGTATTGCCTACTTCTCAATCCTCAAAACGGCGTGTGAACCTGCTTAGGTCGACGAAGATCCGCGACGCGAAACTGCATCTACTCCTGCGGAGATGAGCAAAACGCCGCCAGTAACTATGTATTTGATGCCGGCTGCGTAACCGAGCAAGCCCATTCCATTGTCGATTGTTGCTTACGACAAGCCCACCGAGAATTGCATCGCGCATTTTTCCTTTGCCACCAAAGAGGCTTGTGCCACCGATAACTGCGGCACCCACTGCATAGAGGAGAGTGGAGTTGCCACCAGTGGTTGGAGAAATGGAATTCTGTCGCGATGCAAAAAGCATTCCGGCCACGGCAGCAAGGGTGGAGCAGATGACAAAGGATGCTGTTCTTACTCGTTTGATATTTATACCAGCGCGACGTGCTGCTTCAGCATTCCACCCACCGCATAAATATGACGACCAAAAGCAGTTTGTCCGAGAATAAAAGTACCGACGACAAGTAATAGAAGAATGACTGGCACAACCAACGGGATGCCTTTAAGACTTACCAATTGTGGATTATTACTTCGCTCCAGATTGAGTTCATAGACAGCTAGACCAGTAACGACAAGTAGTCCAACAGTTTTAAGTAGCCACAACTTGAAGAGTTCGGCTTTGAGTCCGGCTTTGCGTCGAGTATTGATTCGGTTGAGTCCAATGAGGACATATAACGTTGCGACTACGAGGTAAAAATCCAACTAAGCGTCGGGGTGATGTTGTTGTTTTCTACCGCGAGGATGGTTTTATCTACGATGCGGATAGTGCCACCTTCGCCAGCTAGCAGCAGTAGTAACCCTTGGAATCCCAAGAAGGCAGCAAGGGTGACTACAAATGAAGGGATACCTAAACGAGCTACGAGCGTGCCGATCGTGAAACCAAGGAGTGCGCCAACAACCACGCTGACTGGAAAGCGTAGAACCATGGCCATCCTTTATTGGTAACCAAGACGACCAATACTGCGCCACATACTCCAGAGGCGTAACCTGCTGATAGATCAATTTCGCCGAGCAGGAGAACAAAAATAAGCCCCATAGCAATAACTGTTACGGCGGCGGCTTGTGTCAAAAGGTTGCAAAATTTCCGCGCGTGAGAAAAACGTCGGGACATAAATGAAAAGACGGTGCATAGAACAACTAACCCAAGTACCGCGGGCAGCGCACCAATATCTCCGACTTTAATGCGTGCCCAATAATCTCCAAATGCATTTTTTAGGGAAGGAGAAGTCTCGTCGAGATTTGTACTCATAATTTTGCTCCTGCATCGACTCCTGCAGATTTACCAGTCGTTATCAATTCAATTACTTGATTCGGAATCACTTCACTCTTTTTGACTTGGGCAGCCATAGTTCCAAGATAGAGCGCTGCGATGTTGTCGGCCACCTCAAAGACATCATTGAGATTGTGGCTAATCAAAATAACGGCAAGTCCATTATCTGCAAGGCGTCGCACGAGGTTAAGAACTTGTTCTGTTTGCGCAACACCGAGTGCGGCGGTTGGTTCATCGAGGATCACGACTTTGCTATTCCATAAACACTGCGCGAGCGATAGCTACGGTTTGTCGCTGGCCACCAGAGAGAGATGAAACTGTCTGACGAATGGATTTAACAGTTCGAACGCTCAATCCATCGAGAGTTTTTCGAGCAAGGGATTCCATACTGGATTCATCGAGTACATATCCCTTTTTACTTCACGTCCGAGGAACATGTTGTGCACGATGTCTAAATTGTCGCAAAGAGCTAATCTTGATAGACAACTTCAATTCCTAGCGCAGTTGCTTCGCGTGGACCATTGATTTCAACTTTTTTGCCTTCAAAGAGGAACTCACCAGTGTCAGGAGTGTAAATGCCAGCGATGCACTTAATGAGAGTGCTTTTGCCTGCACCATTGTCACCAACTAACGCAGTGACTTGACCAGTGTGAATGTCGAGATCGACATCCTTAAGAACATGTACTGGGCCGAAAGATTTATTAACTCCTCGAAGCGAGAGAATTGGGTTGTTCAAAATTTGCTCCTCTAAAATCATTTCTTGCGCTCACGTGCTCAATCTTTAAATAACGCTAACCAAATAACAGTAACAAAGTATTGGAATGGTGAACATGAGTTTCGGCCCGGGATTTTAACCCCGAGCCGAAACTCATCTACTTCACTCTTATTACATGTACTACTAAGCAGTCATACAGCAAAAAGTATTTCTACTAAATGCCGTACTTCTTGCAGAGGGATTCGATTCCCTTGCAAACATCTGCACGCTTTTGATACTTATCAGCAATAACCACCTTGACATTTGCTTTGGTGATAGCAACGGGAACGAGAAGAACTGAAGGAACATCTCTCAATCCATTATTCGTCTTTCCTGTTGCAGTAGTGGCCTTCTTGCCTTTAAGCAGTGCAACTGCGAGATCTGTTGCGCCTTGTGCTTCTTGCTTGACTGCCTTGTAAACAGTGTGGAAAGATCACCAGTCAAAATGGCGCGAAGACCATCAACTGTTGCATCCTGACCAGATACGCAAACTTTGCCATTCAACTTGTTCTTCTTAAGAACGGCAACTGCTGCGAGTCCAAGTCCTTCGTTAGCTGCTACAACTGCATCTAGCTTTCCGCCAGCCTTCGAGAGTTGCTGTTCGAAAATTGTTCCGCCTTGGACGTTGTCCCATGCAGGAACTGCAGTGTCATCAATCAAGGTGTAAGCACCAGACTTGATCAACGGACGGAGTACGGAGTCATAACCCTGCTTGAACAACGTAGCGTTGTTGTCATCAGGTGATCCGTTGAGGTAAACGATGCGAGCCTTCTTCTTTCCAGCTGCATCGAGGCAAGCCTTAATACCTTGTCCTTGCAATTTACCAACGGCAACGTTGTCAAAGGAAACGTAGTAAGACTCGGATCCCTTAAGTGTTAGTCGGTCGTAGTCAATCGTAGGAACGCCCTGCTTCTTCGCCTTATCCTGAACAGCCTTTGCAGGATGCTGAGTCAAGGTTTACGAGAATGAGAACCTTGGCACCTGAAGAAAGCATTTGGTCAGCAATCGTTTGAAATGCAGCAACATCTCCGTTTGCATTTTGGATCTTTACAGTTACACCTGCCGCCTTGAATGAAGCGGTGAGGAATGGCCTATCAGCAGTTTCCCAGCGATTTGAGGATGCGGCGTCGGGGAGGATCACGCCAACGAACCCAGCAGCTGCAGAGGCAGTACTGGTTGCAAAGCCGGTCAGTACGAGAGCCGCTGATGCGAGAACAGCGGTAAACGCGCTACGACGTTTTTTCATAAGTTAAGTGCCTTTCGGTTCGGGGGGTTGCTCAGCCAGATCGAAATCGATTTGCCACCGTGAAAAACCGCTACGAGTGCGGCGATCACGGTCACGCGTGCTGAGACTTATGAAAGATAGCCCTGGCTTCGGACTTAGTCACTAGAAATAGAAGTCCAAGGTTGGGAAATCACCTAACGTTTTCGTAATCAAAATCACGTTTTTTCATTTTTTTACATTTTCTCAAATTTCCACATGAGAGCCCAAAGTCGCCCTCCAACGCCAAAGTTCGCTCGAACGGTAGCCTTGCTCGGGTGTCCTCTCATAGCGAACTCCTAGCGGCCCAGATTTCGAGCGCTCTGCTCCGTCTGGCTGCAAAAGGTGAGGTTGTAGGAGCCATTCCGACCACAATTCCGCTGGAGCGACCGAAAAATCGCGACCACGGCGACTATGCCTCTTCTATTGCGCTAGCTATCGCCAAGTCTTCGGGGAGAGCTCCACGCGAGATTGCCGAAGCGCTTAGAGGTGAATTGGAAGCGCTTCCCGAAGTAGCAAAGGTTGAAATCGCTGGTCCAGGCTTCATCAACATTACGTTGAATCGAGCGAGCCAAGCAGATGTCATTCGCCAGATTCGATCCCAGAAGGAGCAGTACGGAAGATCAAATTTCCTCAACGGGGTCAAAATAAATTTGGAATTTATTAGCGCCAACCCGACTGGGCCTCTTCATTTGGGGCATATGCGATGGGCCGCTGTCGGTGATGCGCTGGGGCGAGTCCTTGCAGCCGGTGGCGCGCAGGTAACGCGTGAGTTTTATATCAACGATCACGGAAATCAGATGGAGTTGTTCGGTAAATCAGTTATGGCTGCTGCTCATGGCCAAGAAACTCCCGAAGGTGGTTATCACGGGGAGTACATCAACGATTTGGCGAGGGAAGTTGTTGGCGAAGATAAGAGAATTCTTGAGCTTTCAGCAGATGAACAAGTTGCCGAATTTAAATCACGCGCTTATCAAATTCAGTTGTTACAGCAACAACAAGTGCTCAATGTATTTGGAACGCTTTTCGATGTTTGGTTTTCGCAGACGAGTCTTCTCGAAAGTGGAGCAGTTGATCGTGCATTGGAGAAGTTGCGCTCGCAAGGACACATTATCGAAGTAGATGGCGCTACGTGGTTACGACACCACTGATTTTGGTGATGATAAAGATCGAGTCCTCATTAAGAAAGATGGAGAGCTCACTTATTTTTCATCAGATACCGCCTACTACATTGATAAACGCGATCGCGGTTTTGATATTTGCATTTACATGTTAGGCGCTGACCACCATGGTTATGTCAATCGTCTTCGCGCAGTTGCGGCATGTGCTGGCGATGACCCCGATTACAACATTCATGTATTGATTGGCCAGCTCGTAAAAATTGTTTGCAGCAATGAAGAAATGAAACTTTCAAAGCGTGCAGGAACGATTATTACTTTGGAAGAAATTGTTGAGTTGATTGGTGTTGATGCATCGCGTTATACGCTCATTCGATATCCCGTTGAAACTCCAATGGTGATGGATGTCGATATTCTCAAACAGCGCACCAATGACAATCCCGTTTATTACGTTCAATATGCTCATGCAAGAATTTCGGCTCTTCTACGAAACGCTGTAGAACTGGGCGTTCCTATTGAACTATCCGATCTCGATCCGTCACTGTTGGAACACGATCGCGAAAATGAATTGCTGGGTATTCTTGCGGAGTATCCCAAGGTCGTCCACGGCGCTGCAGAATTGCGTGAGCCACATCGAATTGCTCGCTATTTAGAGGAATTAGCAGGTGTTTACCACCGTTTTTATTCAGATTGTCGCGTCATGCCTTTGGGGGGACGAACCAGTTTCTGCGATTCATTCGGCTCGCGCCAATCTATGCGAAGCGATCGACAAGTCTTGTTTAATGGCCTGAAACTCCTCGGAGTTTCAGCTCCTGAGAGAATGTGATTGTTATGTCGAGCCCGTGGTCATCTCAAGTTTCCTTCTCGGATGGAAACTCTTTTTAGGCGGACTGTCAGCCACAGATTTGGCAAATGAATTTGGTACGCCGACCTTTTTCATTGATGAAGAAGAATTTCGATCACGAACTAACGCTTGTCTAGCGCACTTAAAAAATCATTCGGCGAAAGCGCTGGAAACGTTTATTACGCAGCGAAGGCATTCATTTGTGTTGAAGTCGCACGCTGGGTCGAACAATCTGGAATCGGTTTGGATGTTTGTACTGGCGGAGAGTTGGAAGTTGCCTTAGCTGCGAAATTTCCTCCGGCGAGAATTGAATTACATGGAAATAACAAATCGGTTCCAGAGATTCGTCGTGCCATTGAAGTAGGAGTCGGAACAATTGTTCTGGATTCCCTCATTGAAATAGAACGAGTGGCTTCCATTGCTCGATCACTAGGCAAGAGTCAAAAAGTTTGCTCCGACTTACTCCGGGAATTGAAGCTCACACTCACGAATCGATCGCGACAGCGCATGAAGATGTGAAATTGGTTTCTCTATTGCTAGCGGTGCCGCATGGAAGCAATACTCACTGTTGCGAAAATTCCGGAAATCGAATTATTAGGTTTTCACTGTCACGTTGGTTCGCAAATCCTTGAAAGTGAGCCATTTGGAATGGCTGCGGATAGATTGATTGCACTACTCGCAAGATACAGAGATCACTTCGGTACCCAATTGCCAGAGTTGGATCTTGGTGGTGGATATGGGATTTCATATCTTGAAGAAGATGAAGAACTTCTCCTATTGATGTTATGACTGCACTTTTTACTGCTGTCCGAGATGCTTGTGTGAAAGAAGCTCTTGAGATTCCAAGAATTTCAATTGAACCAGGGCGGGCGATTGTCGGCCCAACGATGTTCACTCTTTACGAAGTCGGTACTGTTAAAGAAGTGGTTCTTGAAGATGGCGGAATGCGAAATTACATTTCAGTTGATGGCGGAATGAGCGACAACATTCGTCCATCTCTTTATGGGGCGATTTATACGGGAAAACATAGTGAATCGCGAGTGCGGCGAAATTCTTCGACTTTCCAGAGTGGTTGGCAAACATGCGAAACTGGAGATATCGTTATTAGAGATATACAACTTCCTGTAGATGTCACGCCCGGTGATTTGTTAGCAATGCCAGCCACTGGTGCATATGGAAGAAGTATGGCTAGTAATTACAATCATGTTCCAAGACCGCAGTTGTTGCAGTTTTCAATGGAAAAGCTCGCGTAATTCTTCGTCGCGAAAATATTTCCGATCTTCTCTCCCTTGATATGTGAAAGAGTAAGCAATGAATTCCGAATTGCCTGTACTCAAAATCGGAATGCTCGGCTGCGGAATTGTCGGAATGCAAGTTGCCCGACTTCTCACCCAAGATCAAGATGAACTTTCTACTCGGTCGCATGCGCGACTTGTTTTGAGTCGTATTGCAGTACGAGATCTTTCTATGCCGAGAGACGGTTTAGATGCCTCTCTCTTTACAACTGATGCCAAATCTGTCGTTGCTGATCCAGATATCGAACCTCATCATTGAAGTGATGGGCGGAATTGAGCCAGCTCGCGAATTGGTTTTATCAGCTATCGCTCACGACAAGTCAGTAGTGACGGCAAATAAAGCACTTTTGGCTACCCACGGAGCAGATCTCTACAGTGCGGCAGAAAAGAAAGGCGTAGATCTCTACTACGAAGCGGCCGTTGCGGGAGCTATCCCAATTTTTGCGCCCACTTCGTGAATCCCTCGTGGGTGATCACGTCATTCGGATTATGGGAATAGTGAATGGAACGACGAATTACATCCTGACGAAAATGGATGAAGAAGGCAGAGCATTCGACGATGTTTTAGTTGAAGCACAAGATTTGGGATATGCAGAAACCGATCCAAGCGCCGACGTCGATGGCTTTGATGCCGCAGCAAAGGCAGCGATTCTTGCAGGGTTGGCTTTTCATACGCGTGTGACCTCTGATGATGTTTATAAAGAAGGTATTCGTTCAATTACTTCAACAGATGTGCTGTTGCAAATCGATGAACCACGTCATTAAGTTATTGGCGATTGCTGAGGTTGACGCCGGAAGACAATATTTCGGTGCGCGTTCATCCAGCGCTCTAATTCCTCGAACTCATCCACTTGCCGCAGTGCGTGATTCATTCAACGCAGTATTTGTTGAAGCAGAATCTGCAGGAGAGTTGATGTTTTACGGACGCGGCGCGGGTGGAGCACCAACCGCAAGTGCAATTCTCGGCGATGTTGTTGCTGTCGCTAGACACATCGCAAGTGGCGCACTTGGTCCACGTGAAAGTGATTATGCAGATCGTGACATCGCACCGATTAGCGATGTTAAGACGAAGTACTTAATTCGTTTAGATGTTGCAGATAAACCAGGTGTTCTTTCGGCAATTGCGCAAGCATTTGCCGATGAAAGCGTTTCGATTCAGACTGTTCGACAAAGTGGACGTGCCAATGATGCGGAGTTAATTGTCGTAACCCATGGAGCAACGGAGGCTGCATTGCATCGACTGTAAAACGCTTGGCGGCTATGGATATTGTGAAATCGGTAGAAAGTGTGATTCGTGTAGAGGGGATGGCTCAATAGTGACGACACAAACTGGCGTGCATCATGGCGCGGAGTAATTGAGGAATATCGAGATCGACTTCCGGTTCTCTGCCTCGACACCCATTGTCTCTCTGCGAGAAGGCGGCACACCACTTATCCATGCCGAACATCTATCTCGATTGCTCAACAACGAAGTCTGGTTGAAATTCGAAGGTGCAAATCCAACTGGCTCTTTTAAAGATCGCGGAATGACGATGGCGATTTCCAAGCTGCTGAAGATGGAGCCAAAGCAGTTATTTGCGCATCGACCGGTAACACAAGTGCAAGCGCTGCTGCATATGCAGTTAAAGCAGGGATGCTTCCTGCCGTCTTGATTCCGCAAGGGCAAAATTGCAATGGGCAAATTGGCCCAAGCCATCATTCACGGTTCAACAATTTTGCAAGTGGATGGAAAACTTCGACGACTGCCTTAATTTGGCTCGAGATCTTTCAGAGAAATATCCAGTTGCATTAGTGAACTCTGTCAATCCTTATCGAATTCAAGGTCAGAAGACCGCGAGTTTTGAAGTGTTGATTTGCTCGGTGATGCACCAGATATTCATGCTCTACCTGTCGGAAATGCTGGCAACATCACCGCTTACTCGCTCGGTTATAGCGAGTATCGCCAAGATTCCATCTCAACAAAATTGCCACAAATGTGGGGTTTTCAAGCTGCTGGTTCTGCTCCAATTGTTTTAGGAAAAGTTGTCGCCAATCCTGAAACGATTGCAACGGCAATTCGTATTGGCAATCCTGCATCCTGGAAACAAGCTGAAGCAGCGCGAGATCAATCGGGTGGACTTATTGACTCGGTCACTGATGAAGAAATTCTCAGCGCCTATCACTTAGTTGCAAGCAAAGAAGGTGTCTTTGTAGAGCCATCTAGCGCCGCCGGACTTGCTGGGCTAATCAAATATGAAGCGCTCGGTAAACTTCCGCACGAAAGAAAATCGTCATTACCGTTACTGGACATGGGTTGAAAGATGTTCATTGGGCGCTCGAAGGTGCGCCAGATCCTGTTGTTATTGCACCAGATGTCCTTGCTGCAGCGAACGCACTCGGCTTGGCTTAGTCCGTGGCAAAACCAACTTTTCGCGCAACGCCATTTGAAGTTGATGTTCCGTCGACGAGTGCGAATATTGGTCCAGGATTTGATTCCTTTGGAATCGCCTTAGCAATGAGCGATCGTTATGTCGCTCAAGTAATGGATGAACCAGGTTTAGATTTCGACATTACTGGCGAAGGTTCGGATTCTCTTAAGCGAGATGAAAAAAACTTATTAGTGAAATCTCTATATGCAGGATTTGATTTCATGGGAGGACGACCTCGCGGACTTGCAGTGCGAGCGCTCAATGTTGTTCCGCATGGAAGAGGGCTGGGATCATCTGCGGCAGCAATTGTTGGTGGCCTTGTTCTCGCACGTGCACTCGTTTTATCCGGCGAAGAACGAATGAATGATGAAGCTTTGCTCACACTTGCAACTTCTCTCGAAGGTCATCCAGATAATGTCGCCGCTGCTCTCATTGGCGGCGCAACAATTTCTTGGCAAGAGACACGACATGGAGACAAAGTTGCGCGCGCTGTCGGGATATCAGTGGACTCGCGAATAAAAGCACTTGCATTTATTCCAACTCTTACTGTTGCAACTTCCAAAGCGCGGCGATTACTTCCAGATGTAATCCCACATGCTGAAGCTGTCGCGAATTCGACTCACACTGCCTTGCTTGTTCATGCTCTCTCGTCGAGACCAGACTTGTTATTCACTGCAACGGAAGATTTTCTCCATCAAAAATATAGGCAAGAAGCGATGCCAAAATCTTTTGCTCTCGTAAATAAATTGCGCCTAGCTGGAGTAGCAGCGTTCATCTCAGGTGCTGGTCCCACTGTGCTCGTACTTAACACAGGGGATCCCAATGAAGTGGCTGAGTTACAACGTGCTGGAGGCGATGATTTTGCCCTTCAACCATTGGAAATTTCACGCCGAGGCGCCAGCGTTATCGCCTCCTAAATTGAGCTTTTGCCCTCCTCGCCTTATCTGGTGCTAACCTGTAAGCATCTGATCCGCCTTAACTGATCGTCAATTTTGATCACGTTAGTGGCCAATGAATCTCAGATAATCGAAAAAAATCACGGGATATTTCCCATAACTGAAATGAAGCTCAATGACTGAAACGAAGACCGTACGCTCGAGCAGCCCCGAATTGTCATCAATGCTGTTGCCGCAACTCCAAGAAGTTGCCGCGCAGTTAGGTGTTGAGGGCGCCGGCAAAATGAAGAAAGCCAACCTGTGCAGGCAATAAGTGATTTACAAGCGCCAATCGTGAGGCCGCCAAACTCGAACGCGAAGCGCGACGAGCAGAGCGAAATAACAATAGAAATAAGAAGCGCGAAGCTGCCGAAGATTCTGAAGAGCCAGCAGCGCAAAATAATTCAAACAACTCCAGTGGCGACGAAGGCAGCAATTACGACTCTGGGGATCGCGATCCAAATTCTCGACGTGGGCGAGATCGTGATCGTGGCCGTGATCGCAATAGAGATCGCACTCGTGATCGAAATAATCGCGAAGAGCGCGAACCAGTTTTATCTGAAGATGATGTTCTTGTTCCCGTCGGTGGACTTGTAGATATTCTCGAAAGCTATGCATTCATTCGCACCGCTGGTTACTTGCCTGGACCCAATGATGTTTATGTATCACTCCAGCAAGTACGTCGCTTTGCACTTCGCAAAGGTGACGTTGTAACTGGCGCAGTGCGTCAACCACGAGAAGGCGAACGACGTGAGAAGTTCAACGCTCTTATGCGCCTGGACACCATCAACGGAATGCAGCCGGATGAGGCTCGCAACCGTGTGGAATTCTCCAAATTGGTACCTCTTTATCCGCAAGAGCGTTTGCGTTTGGAGACAGAGCCAAACATCTTGACCACTCGCGTTATTGATTTGATTGCGCCAATTGGTAAAGGACAACGCGGACTCATTGTTTCGCCACCAAAAGCTGGTAAGACGATGGTTCTGCAAGCAATTGCCAACGCAATCACAACCAACAATCCCGAGTGCCACTTAATGGTTGTACTTGTTGATGAACGCCCAGAAGAAGTTACCGATATGCAGCGCTCGATCAAAGGTGAAGTTATCGCCTCCACATTTGATCGCCCAGCCGATGATCACACCACTGTCGCTGAGTTAGCTATTGAGCGCGCCAAGCGCCTTGTCGAACTCGGCCACGATGTTGTTGTTTTGCTCGACTCAATCACTCGACTTGGTCGCGCATATAACATCGCCGCTCCCGCCAGCGGTCGAATCCTTTCTGGTGGCGTTGACTCTGCTGCGCTCTATCCACCCAAGAAATTCTTTGGCGCTGCGCGAAATATTGAAGATGGTGGCTCGCTCACAATTTTGGCGACAGCCCTCGTTGATACTGGTTCTCGAATGGATGAAGTTATTTTCGAAGAGTTCAAAGGAACGGGAAATATGGAACTCATTCTCGATCGCCGTATGGCAGATAAGAGAATTTTCCCAGCCGTGAATGTGGATCTTTCAAGTACCCGTAAAGAAGAAATTCTCATGGGCACTGAAGAACTCAACATTGTCTGGAAATTGCGCCGCGTTCTTCATGCCCTCGATGCTCAACAAGCGTTGGAGCTGCTCCTTGAAAGAATGAAGGGCACTAAATCGAACGTGGAATTCCTCATGCAGGTACAAAAGACCATCGTTGGACCGGGAAGTGAAGGCTGAATTATCCGTTAGACTTAGCGGCTCACATGCTGGTTCACGAATTCGCAAGAGTTCGACCCAGCTAACCGTTAGTTTGGGAAGGTAAAGACCATGAAGAAGGAAATTCATCCGCAATATGGTGAAACAAAAGGTCACCTGCGGTTGTGGCGAGACATTTGTAACTCGCTCCACCGTTCCAAGCGGCTCCATTTACGTTTGAAGTTTTGTTCAGCCTGCCATCCTTTCTACACTGGCAAGCAGAGAATTCTCGACACTGGTGGACGCGTTGCGAAGTTTGAAGAGCGTTTCGGTAAGTCAGGCGCTAAGTAGCTTTTAGATCAGAACCGCATCCGTTTGCTTCGGCGACGGTTTGCGGTCTTTTTATTTCTTAAAAAGTTATTTTTCGCAATTATTGAACTACCAGATAAGGAGGCAGCCATGAGTAACGATCGCTTTGCCTCCGCGCACGAATTAGTTAACGAGTATGCCGACTTAGAAAAAACAGATGGCTGACCCGAGCATTCACAGCGATCAAGGTAAAGCCCGAACCCTTGGGACGCCGTTATGCCCAATTAGGACCAGTTGTTGCTGGCTATCGGGAATGGCAAAAGAGTGAAGATGATCTTGTCGCTGCCAAGGAGTTAGCGGTAGCTGATCCAGATTTTTGCTGAAGAAATCCCTGCACTGGAGGAAGAGCGAGATCGCGCTGCAAACGAAATTGGAAGAGTTGCTATTGCCTCGCGACCCCAACGATGATCGCGATGTCATTATGGAAATTAAAGCTGGAGCTGGAGGAGATGAGTCTGCGCTATTTGCAGGAGATCTTTTGCGGATGTATCTGCGATACGCAGAAAAGCAAGGGTGGAAAACAGAGATCATCGATGCCACGGAGAGTGACCCTCGGCGGGTATAAAGATATTTCCTTCGCGGTTAAATCACGTGGTGTACCTGAACTTGGAAAATCACCTTACGCTCGATTGAAATTCGAAGGTGGCGTCCACCGTGTTCAACGAGTTCCAGAAACTGAATCACAAGGGCGCATTCACACATCAGCTGCTGGTGTTCTTGTTCTTCCAGAAGCCGAAGAAGTTGATGTTGATATCAATATGAATGATCTGCGAATTGATGTTTATCGCTCAAGCGGTCCAGGAGGTCAGAGCGTCAATACAACTGACTCTGCCGTGCGCATCACCCATATTCCAACGGGAATTGTTGTCTCGTGCCAGAATGAGAAAAAGCCAATTACAGAATAAAGAATCAGCGCTCCGTATTTTGCGTGCACGGATGCTCGCTGCTGCTCAAGAAGCTGCAGAGGAAGCTGCAATGGCGGAGCGAAAGAGTCAAGTGCGCACTGTTGATCGCAGTGAGCGGATTCGTACCTACAATTTTTCCAGAGAACCGATTGAGTGATCATCGCGTCAATTACAAGGCGAACAATCTCGACGCTGTTCTTGGCGGCGAAACTAGATCCCATTATTCAATCTCTTTTAGATGCCGATAAAGCAGCGAAATTAGCTTTCACTAAGTAAGAAATATGGCTACCGTTCGAGAAAGTTTGCAATCTGCAAAGTCACAATTTCGAAGTAGCGGAATCAATGAAGTTGATGCCGAAATCCTTTTGGCAAATATTTTTTGGGGTTAACCAGAATGGAACTTCACAACAGTGTCGTCTTGGAACAGCGGCTTAAGGATTTTGCTGACTTAGATGATTTATTTGATCAATTCGCAATGGCTACACAGCGACGGCTAAAAAATGAACCGGTCCAATACATCACAGGAACGGCCCCCTTTCACAAGATTTCGTTGATCGTCGGACCAGGGGTGTTAATTCCCGCGTCCAGAGACAGAACTCCTCGTTGAAGCGGTTCTGCAACACATCCAAAATTACGCACACGAAAAGGGAAAAATCAGCGTTATTGACTTAGGCGCTGGGTCAGGTGCGATCGCAATTGCTATTGCGAGTGAAGCGCCCACAAGCACACGTTGTTGCCGTTGAAAGTGATCCTTTAGCTCTGGAATATTTGAAGAAAAATGTCGAAAGCCAACGATGGACAAGTACGCATAATTCATGAAGATATTTCGAGCGCACTTACTGGAGTCAAAGCCGACATCGTTGTTGCCAATCCTCCCTACATTCCAAATAACCAGTCGCTGCCACAGGATGTCGAACTATTCGAGCCACACTTTGCTCTTTTCGGTGGTCCGACGGGAATGGAAATTCCTACTAAATTTATTGCCGCAGGAAGTCGACTTCTCAAGAGCGGTGGTTTGTTTTTTGATGGAGCATGGAGAAGAGCAAGGCGCTCCGATTCACGATTTACTGGCTCGCGATTTTGAAAACATTCGACTGCATTTAGATTTGACTGAACGTCCGCGATGGACGAGCGCAGTAAGAAAATCTTCATGAGTGAAAATCATCGATCTGCGAGAAGGTGATCTCCAAACTCATGTAGATCAAGCTGCTAAATGGATCTCCGATGGATTCATCATCATCGCGCCTCTCGAAAATGGATATGCATATTTAGTCGATGCTTTTTATCACGATGGTGTCAGGGCAATGCATGTACTTCGTGGAGACGACCTAGGTGTGGCTGCACAAGTGTTTGATCGCGGGAGAGAATGTTCTCGATGGAATTGTGCGTGAAGTCTCGCCACAAACCCGCACTTTAATGAAAACTTTTTTGGCCAGGACTTCTCTCATTCAATTTATTGCCACATCGCGGGGTTGTCATGGGATTTAGGTGACAATAAAGATCTCGATGTAGTTTTCAGTGCGAGTTCCTTCATCTGAATTTCTTCTCGCGTTACTTCGTAAAAGCGGTCCACTCGCAACGGCCAGCGCTGCAAAGGCTGGCGAGCCAGCGATATTGGATAACAGCACAATTAAAGTTCGTGGCTTT
This sequence comes from Actinomycetota bacterium, assembly GCA_037200085.1. Lineage (GTDB taxonomy): Bacteria > Actinomycetota > Actinomycetes > Nanopelagicales > Nanopelagicaceae > QYPT01. Next base: position 42,581 of record JBBCHT010000003.1, on the reverse strand, counting down.
GATGTCCAAGGAATTTTTCATACAGGCCAGTTAACTTCCAGTGGCGCATCGACAGTTGTCTCGGCAACTGAGACCTCGATTGAAGTTCTCAGGGAGGGTGCAATATCTCTGGCTCAATTGGGCGAAGTATTGCCGGAGTTACTCTCGTCAGATTCTTAATAATTGAAAAGCGGGCAATAGGCTTAGCCGCATGTCTGATACCCCTTATTACGGTCCCGATTTTGATTTGCTCTCTAAGCAAGATCCAGAGATTTCCTCAATTCTTCTCTCCGAATTGCATAGACAACAGAGCGATCTTCAACTCATAGCGAGTGAGAAACTTCACTTCTCGCGCAGTATTGGCAGCAATTGGTTCGACGCTTTCCAATAAATATGCAGAAGGGTATCCAGGCAAGAGGTATTACGGTGGGTGCGAAGAAGTTGATAAGGCAGAAGTACTTGCAATCGAACGCGCAAAGTCACTCTTCGGTGCAGAAACATGCAAATGTGCAACCACATTCTGGAGCTAGCGCAAACATTGCTGTTTATGCAGCATTTGCAAAGCCTGGCGATACGGTCCTTGCAATGTCGCTTCCACATGGCGGTCACTTAACACATGGTTCGAAAGTGAATTTTTTCTGGTAAGTGGTTCAACATCGTCTCTTATGGAGTTCGTGCTGACAATGAATTGATTGATTATGACGAACTGCGCGATTTAGCAATCAAAAACAAACCGAAAATGATTTGTACGGGAGCAACCGCTTATCCAAGTTTGATTGATTTTGAAAAAGTCCGTGCGATTTGCGATGAAGTTGGTTCAATCATGTGGGTGGATGCAGCTCACTTCATTGGACTTGTGGCCGGTAAGGCAATTCCTTCACCCGTTCCATATGCAGATGTAGTTTCTTTCACAACTCACAAAGTATTGCGCGGTCCTCGCGGCGGAATGATTGTGTCGAAAGCTGAGCACGCAGCCGCGATAGATAAAGCAGTATTTCCAGGTATGCAAGGCGGACCAATCATGTCGGCAATTGCAGGGAAAGCCGTTGTTCTCAAGGAATGTGCTCAACCGGAGTATCAGGCCTATGCAAAGCAAGTAATTGTAAATTCCAAAGTATTAGCAGCCTCTCTTGAAGATGAAGGAATGCGCGCAGTATCTGGTGGAACCGATACTCACTTGGCGTTGATCGATATTCGCAAGAGCGGTGTCAACGGAAAAGTTGCAGATCAGCGATGTGGTGAAGCGGGAATTGTTTTAAATAAAAATGCAATTCCATTTGATCCTGAATCACCAGCTGTAACAAGTGGTATCCGAGTTGGTTCTGCTGCGACAACTACTCAAGGCATGGGACCAGAAGAAATGAAGATCATCGCATCACTGATTGCGCGAGCAATCGCAAGTGATGATCAGAAAGTTTTGGGTGGGATCAAAGCTGAAGTTCACGCGCTGACATCTCGGTTCCCAATTTACGCGGCTTAATTTTCGATGCGAGAGTATCTCGTCACAACTTTGGTTGCAGCAGTTCTCTGCTACCTCGTAACACCATTTGTGAAGAGTCTTGCAATTCGATTTGGTGCAGTGGCAGAAATTCGTACTCGTGATGTCCATGTAACGCCGACCGCTCGATGGGGTGGGCTGGCAATGTGGATATCAATGGTTCTCACTTTGTTGATCGTTCATAACCTGACGCTCGTTGGAAAATCTTTCGGAAGAGAATTTCAGGGCGTTGTACTGGCTTCCACTTTTATTATCTTTCTGGGCATGATTGATGATCGCTTTCAACTAGATGCAATTACTAAGTTAGCTGGACAAGCTTTAGCCGCAGGAATTCTTCTGCTTCACGGTGTGCAAATTCTCTGGCTTCCTATCAATGGAATCACTACGTTGCCACCGAGCATTGGGCAAGCAGTGACGGTACTCATTGTCTTGGTGACAGTAAACGCCGTTAATTTCATTGATGGTTTAGATGGGTTAGCGGCTGGAATAATCGCAATATCTGGCGCTTCTTTCTTCGCTTTCGCTTACCTATTGGCAGTTGTTAATGGATTTAGTCGTGCTGGTTCACCTTCCTTAATTTCAGCTGTTGTTGTTGGCGTTTGCATCGGTTTTCTTCCTCACAATTCGAGTCCTGCGAAAATATTTATGGGCGATTCTGGCTCAATGTTTTTGGGGTTGTTGCTATCAGCGGCTGCAATAACTCTCACCGGACAAGTCGATGCAAATGCAATTTCTGCTGAGAGCGGTGGACCAACTCTTTTGCCACTTCTTCTTCCTTTTGCAGTTTTGGGAATCCCACTTATTGATTTACTGCTTGCGATCTATCGAAGAACGAAATCAGGTCGCTCACCCTTTGCGCCAGATAAAGAGCATCTTCATCATCGACTTCTAGTCGCAGGAAATTCACATCAATGGACTGCGATCATCATGTATTTTTGGACAGCAACGATCGCAGTCCCAGTAACCGTTGCCGCGTTCACTCCGCTTTGGATTGCAATTGTCGTATTCGTTGGCTTGGCAGTAACCTCATTTCTCTTGACCAAGAGAACGAAATTTTTGAAGGTAGGAGCGCAGTGGCGAAATCAGTAGAGGTCGAACTCTGGCGAGGAGCAATTGTCCCGGCAAGTTTGGTTGCCGTTGCCGGCACAGCGATCGCCACAGCAATAAATGGATCCTCTGGTTTACTCGGTGGAATTCTTGCTTCACTCATTGTTTTGATTTTTCTTGTAATCCATTTATATATTTCAAAAATCTCAACCGATATGGAACCCATCATGACGATGGTTTTGGCGATGATTTCCTACTTCGCCAAACTCCTAATTCTCGGCGCATTCCTTTTCATTCTAATGAAAACGATCGGTCCGGAAACTCTCAATAGAAAGAGTTTCGCTGCCGTGGCTTCGGCGATAACCTTTGCGTGGCTGGCCGGGGAGATTCGCGCATTCTTGAAGTTGCGTTTGCATCTGCCGATGCCCAACCAAGGAAAACCGGAAGGGCAGGCATAAATGGCTGATCAACCAAATCCAGCTAACCCACCCAAGCAAGATGATGGTGCTTTCTGGTCGATCGTTGCCTATTTAATTTCCGGGCTTGTTTTTTGGGGCGGGGCAGGCGCAGTCGCCGACCATTTCCTCAATACCCATATCTTCCTGCTCATAGGTTTGCTCCTTGGAATGGTCGCAGGACTTGGGCTTATTTGGATGCGCTTCATTCGCCAATAATTCATTTACGCTCGCCGGCAATGGGCGAGTGTTCGGCGTCACTCTTTGGCGAAAGATAACGTTTTCGTAATCGTTGACTGTTCTCAATCCCAACTTTCGCATTTGGACGTAAGTGCTCCGAGGCTCTAAGTTAAGCCCCGAAAGCCACCGAAGCTAATACAGGCCAAGGTGAGTACTCCCCAATTCGGCCCCATAAGGTATGAAGGAGTTCGACTTTGCTCGTGCCGCTGCGACAATCAGGCGAAGGTTTCGTTCCTCCCGGTAGCCACGACTTCGATTTTAAGCCGATTTTTGGTCACAGCATTCTCTTCACAAAACCAGTATTAATGGTTGTTTTATCAGTTGTATTGATTGCAACATTTTTTATTCTCTCTGCAAGAAAAGCTGCCGTTGTTCCTTCACGTCTGCAATTCGCTGGCGAAATGGTTTATGGATTTGTGCGAAATACAGTTGGTCGAGAAGTTATCGGACCAGAGTTCATGCGCTTTGTACCCTTTCTTTTCTCAATCTTTATTTTTGTATTAACTAACAACATTTTCGGCATCATTCCATTTTTGCAATTTCCGACAATGTCTCGCATTGGTTTTCCAATTTCCATCACGCTATTTACTTACGTTGTTTATCACTACGTCGCGATCAAGAAGCATGGCCTTGGTAAATATGTAAAAGACATCTGCTTCATGCCTGGAATTCCAAAGGCTGTTTATTTGATTCTCACTCCAGTTGAAATTCTTACCTACTTAGTAACTCGCCCACTCACACTTGCCATGCGTCTCTTTGCAAATATGTTCGCAGGCCACCTACTTCTACTTATCTTTACTCTCGGTGGCGAATATTTGCTCGAGAGTGGAATCCTGATGAAAGTCATCAGCATATTTTCATTTAGTTTTGCCGTTGGGTTGAGTTTCTTCGAACTCGGCATTCAATTCCTTCAGGCATACATCTTTACCTTGCTTTCTGCACTTTATATCGCCGGAGCACTCGCCGACGAGCACTAGGTCAAAAACTCAATGAAAAATAGATTTGGCCCGACGTCCGTTCGGCCAATACGTGAAAGGGAAGAGATATGACAGGAACACTCAGTATCGTGGGCTTTGGCCTTTCAACCATTGGTCCAGGTACCGCAACGGGGTTGATCTTCGCTGCCTATATCAACGGCGTAGCGCGCCAACCAGAAGCTCGCAGCATCCTTCAACCAATTGCATTCCTTGGCTTCGCTCTTGCAGAAGCTTTGGCGCTCTTTGGTTTGGTTCTTGCATTCGTTCTGTAAAGCACGAATCAATACCGCTGACACACAATAAAAAATATTCGAGAAACTAGAAGAGAAGTAGAGGTCAAACATGATGTTGCGCGTCTTGCAACTTGCCGCGGAGACTGAAGGACCAAGTCCTGTCATTCCAAAGCCGGCGGAAATCGTCGTAGGTCTCATCGCCTTCTCCATTCTTTTCATTCTCGTACGTACCAAAGTTGTTCCGCTCTTTGAAAAGGCTTATCGCGAACGCACTGATGCCATCGAAGGTGGCATTGAGCGCGCCGAGAAAGCTCAAGCAGAGGCAGCCGAAGCTCTTAAGAACTACAAGGCTCAATTGGCTGATGCTCGAGGAGAAGCTGCGAAGTTGCGCGAGGAAGCTCGCGCAGAAGGTGCAGCGATCATTGAGCAAATGCGCACAACTGCTCAAGAAGAGGCTGCGCGAATTACTGCTGCTGCTCGTGCTTCTATCGAAGCCGAACGCAAGCAAGCGGTTAATTCACTTCTGAGTGAAGTTGGCACGATCGCAACCTCACTGGCCTCCAAGATTGTTGGCGAATCACTCGATGATTCAGCCCGACAATCTCGAGTAGTTGAGCGATTCTTGGCTGATCTGGAGGAGTCGAAGTAAAAATGTCACTCACAATGAAAGGTGCAAGCCGACTCTCGTTGATTACAACGCGATCTGCGCTAGACAATCAATTGTCTGGTTTGGATTTCGCAGGTATTTCGCGACTTTCGTCTGACCTTTTTGAGGTGGTAAAAGTTTTGGATTCTTCTATTTCGCTGCGTCGGGCGTTGACGGACAGCGCTCGCACTGCTGAAGACAAACTTCGCTTAGCGTCTGACATTTTTTCCAAGGCAATCGGAAAAGAAGCTCTGGCACTCGTTTCTCAGATGGCAGGTCTTCGTTGGTCTTCACCAAAGGATTTGGCAGATGTCATTGAATCTTTGGCGGTTGAGATGCAAGCAGCCGCTGCTGAAAAGGATGGCACTCTGGATCGATTGGAATCCGAGATCTTTGCCTTCTCACAAATCGTTGCATCCAATATCGAACTTCGCTCTACCTTGTCAGATCGTTCAGTGGTCGCAGGTCGCACCGCAAAGAGCAAACTTGTAGCAGCGCTCCTTGATGGAAAAGCTTGCGAATCAACAATTAAATTAATTTCTGCATTTGTTGATCATCCTCGAGGTCGAAATATCGAAGCAGGACTCGCTGATTTCGCTGTGGCGGTTGCGGCGCTCAAGAGTCGCTTGATCGTTCACGTGGCATCATCTACTGAATTGACGAGCGCTCAAATTGAAAGACTTTCAGCCTCGCTTTCCAAAAAAGTTGGCAAGCAAGTGACAGTAAATGTGGAGATTGATCGCTCATTGATTGGCGGACTTTCGATTCGTTTTGCAGATGAACTCATTGACGGAACTATTTTGACCCGCATGGTCGAAGCAGACCGCGCACTTGCTGGCAAGAGCGCGTAAGAAAATTAACCAGAAGAGATAAGAGGGAGAAGAAAATGGCCGAACTCACGATCCGACCCGAGGAGATTCGCGATGCCTTAACGAATTTTGTTAAGTCATACGATCCAGGGATCGCGACACGAGACGAGGTAGGTATCGTCACTGAAGCAGGCGACGGTATTGCTCGAGTCGAAGGTCTGCCCTCAACAATGGCGAATGAATTGCTGCAATTCGAAAACGGCACTCTCGGTCTCGCACTCAACCTCGATGTGCGTGAAATCGGTGTTGTTATCTTGGGCGACTACGCAGGAATTGAAGAAGGAACATCCGTTCGTCGCACAGGTGAAATTCTTTCTGTACCAGTTGGAGATGCATTCCTTGGTCGTGTGGTTGATCCACTGGGTCGCCCCATAGATGGCAAAGGCGAAATCAAAACTGATGTTCGTCGTATTCTTGAATTGCAGGCGCCTTCGGTAATTAATCGTCAACCAGTTAAGGAACCGCTTGCTACTGGTATCAAAGCGATCGATGCGATGACTGCTATTGGTCGCGGACAACGCCAGTTGATTATTGGTGATCGTCAGACTGGAAAGACCGCAGTTGCCGTTGACACCATCATCAACCAGTTAGAGAACTGGAAGAGTGGAGATCCAAAGAAGCAAGTTAAATGTATTTATGTTGCTATCGGCCAGAAGGGTTCAACGATTTCCTCTGTTCGTGCAGCCCTTGAAGAAGCCGGTGCAATGGAATACACAACAATCGTTGCATCACCTGCATCAGATCCTGCTGGTTTTAAATACCTCGCTCCTTACACAGGTTCTTCCATCGGACAGCATTGGATGTATGCCGGTCAGCATGTACTTATTGTTTTTGATGATCTATCCAAGCAAGCAGAGGCGTATCGCTCGGTCTCACTTCTTCTTCGCCGTCCACCAGGTCGCGAAGCGTACCCAGGCGATGTTTTCTATTTACACTCACGTCTTCTAGAGCGGTGCGCAAAGCTCTCCGATGAACTCGGTGGCGGTTCAATGACAGGTTTGCCGATCATTGAAACAAAGGGAAATGACGTCTCTGCATTTATTCCTACCAACGTAATTTCTATTACTGATGGTCAGTGCTTCTTGGAAACAGACTTGTTCAACGCAGGTGTGCGTCCAGCAATCAACGTTGGTGTTTCTGTATCTCGTGTTGGTGGTTCTGCTCAGACAAAGGCAATGAGAAAAATTGCTGGTCGTCTCCGTTTGGACTTGGCGCAGTATCGCGAGTTGGAAGCTTTCGCCGCTTTCGGTTCTGACTTGGATGCCGCATCGAAGGCACAACTCGAGCGCGGTGCTCGCATGGTTGAACTCTTGAAGCAAGGTCAGTACTCGCCGTACTCACTTGAGAAGCAGATCGTTTCCATTTGGGCTGGCACAACGGGCAAGTTGGATGACGTTGCCGTTGCAGATATTCGCCGCTTTGAAGGCGAGCTTCTCGACTTCATTGGTCGCGAGAGAAAAGCAATCTTCGATGTAATTTCGGAAACCAAAGAACTGAGCGATGACACTGTGAAGTCGATGGAGGAAGCCGTTGCTACCTTCAAAACTCGCTTTAGCTCTGGCGCGCCAGAGAAGGTTTATGAGAAAGCAGAAGATGCGCTTGATTCAGAGGTAAATGAGCAAGTGACGAAGTATGTTCAGGCACCGGTGAAGAAGTAAAAGCATGGGTGCCCAACTACGTATTTACCGCCGACGGATGCGATCCGTTAAAGCGACCAAGAAAATTACGAAAGCAATGGAATTAATTTCCGCTTCTCGTATTGTCAAGGCGCAACAACGTGTCGCTGCTTCAACTCCTTATGCAAATGAGTTGACTCGTGCGGTTTCAGCGGTAGCAACGTACTCATCAACAAAACATCCTTTGACAACAGCCGACGCAAATCCAAAACGTGCTGCCGTATTAATTATTTCTTCAGACCGCGGTATGGCCGGCGCTTATTCAAATAATGCGATTAAAGAGGGGGAACAACTGACCTCTCTCTTGCGCGAACGCGGATTGGAAACTGTCGCATATCTTGTTGGTCGAAAAGCAGTGAACTATTACAAGTTCCGTAATCGTCCAATTGCTGGATCATGGACAGGATTTTCAGATAGCCCAACCTATGGGCATGCAAAAGAAGTTGCTGACGCACTTATCACTGCATTTTTAGCAGATGCTTCAAGTGAGAGTTACGGAATTGATGAAATTCATATTGTCTTTACAGAATTTCAATCAATGATGACGCAGAATGCGCAGGCAAAGCGCATGCTTCCTTTGGAAGTTGTTGAAAGTTCTGCACCAGCGCCAACAGGCGTTCTACCGATGTATGAATTTGAACCAAGTGGCGAAGCGGTTCTCGATGCTCTGCTTCCTCGTTATATAGAGGCACGAATCTTCAACGCGATGTTGCAATCAGCGGCTTCCGAGCACGCTGCTCGCCGTCGCGCAATGAAGTCAGCAACTGACAATGCTGATGAGTTAATCAAGTCGCTTACACGACTTGCGAATGCGGCCCGTCAAGCCGAAATTACCCAAGAGATCAGCGAAATTGTTGGCGGCGCAGACGCGCTCGCCTCGGCCAGTGCAGGGAGTGAATGATGTCGACAGTAACGAGTAATGGTCGCGTAGCGCGAGTCATCGGACCGGTGGTGGATATTGAATTCCCCGCAGATGCGATGCCTTCAATCTTCAACGCCCTTCATGTTGATGTAACGCTAGGCGATGAGACCAAGATGCTCACTTTGGAAGTTGCCCAACACATTGGCGACAACCTTGTGCGCGCAATCTCCATGCAACCAACTGACGGAATGGTTCGAGGTGCAGCGGTGAGTGATACCGGTGCAGCAATCTCTGTACCAGTTGGAGATGTAACAAAGGGCCACGTATTCAACACACTAGGCGAATCCCTTGATGTTCCAACTTCTTCACTCGACATCAAAGAGCGTTGGCCAATTCACCGCAACGCACCAGCTTTCGATCAACTTGAGTCAAAGACTGAAATGTTTGAGACCGGTATCAAAGTTATCGATCTTCTGACTCCTTACGTAAAGGGCGGAAAGATTGGTCTCTTCGGTGGTGCCGGTGTTGGTAAGACAGTTTTGATTCAGGAAATGATTTACCGCGTAGCTGAAAACTTCGGTGGTGTATCTGTATTCGCTGGTGTTGGTGAGCGTACTCGTGAAGGTAACGACCTCTTCTTGGAAATGACCGAGACTGGCGTTATCAATAAGACTGCATTGGTCTTCGGTCAGATGGATGAGCCACCTGGAACGCGTCTTCGCGTTGCACTCTCTGCTTTGACGATGGCGGAGTACTTCCGCGATGTTCAAGGTCAGGATGTATTGCTCTTCATCGACAACATCTTCCGCTTTACTCAAGCAGGTTCTGAAGTATCAACTCTTCTTGGTCGTATGCCATCTGCTGTTGGATACCAGCCAACACTTGCAGATGAGATGGGTCAGTTGCAGGAGCGAATTACTTCTACTCGTGGTCACTCGATTACATCGATGCAGGCAATTTACGTTCCTGCCGATGACATCACTGACCCTGCTCCGCATACAACCTTCGCTCACCTTGATGCGACAACAGTTCTTTCTCGTCCGATCTCTGAATTGGGTATCTACCCAGCTGTAGATCCACTTGATTCAACGTCGCGTATCTTGGATCCTCGCTACATCGGTGAGCATCACTTCCGTGTTGCTAACCGCACTAAGCAGATCTTGCAGCGCTACAAGGATCTTCAAGACATCATCGCCATTCTTGGTATTGATGAACTCTCTGAAGAAGATCGCATTCTTGTTGGTCGCGCACGTCGTATTCAGCGCTTCTTGTCGCAGAACACATTCGTCGCGAAGGTCTTCACCGGTCTTGATGGTTCATTCGTTCCCATCAAGGACACTATCGAAGCATTCGAAGCCCTTGCCGATGGAAAGTACGATCACCTTCCAGAGCAAGCATTCTTCATGTGCGGCGGACTTGATGATGTTGAGCGTCGTGCGGCAGAAATTGCCAAAGGTAACTAATGTCTGACGATTCAAAGGAGCTCTCGGTTGAGTTGGTATCCCCAACTCAACGAGTGTGGTCGGGGAAAGCATCGATGGTTTCTGCTCGGACCGTTGATGGTGATTTAGGGATTCTTCCCGATCACTCACCGCTCTTCGGCGTATTGGTCGATGGACAAGTCAGTATCAAAGGCGAAGACGGAAGCAAGAAGGAATTCTCAGTACATGGAGGATTTATTTCGGTCTCAAAGAATCGCGTCTCTATTTTGACTGAGAGCGTCGAGTAGTAACTTTCTTTAAATAGTTACCAAGAATCTCCAAGTCGTTCTTCACAGGCAATACGAGATCGAAGATCTAAACCCTGACTTTTTGATGTACGTAAAATCATGATGCTGTCGTCTTCGGATTCACTTCTGATCCAATTGCCATTTGTGACAACGTAGGACGGTCCCTCCCAATTTTCCCAGCCAAATTTTTCATAGAAAGTATTTGAAGAACTCGATAACGCTCCCAATTCAAAATTTTCAGCAATAATCTTGTTCGCTTCAAGGATGGCAGCTCTTCCAAATCCACCGCTCTGATGGTCAATGAGAGTCGCCATATTTTCAACGTAGCCGGTTCGAAAAGTTTGATCTTCGATAAAGATCTGACGTTTAATAACTGCAGCATGTGAAACCAGAACGCCATTTTGGCGAACGCAGACATGGGTTCCACCCAATCCGTGCAACCAGTCCTCTATTGAAAAATCTTCTCCGAAGGCGGGGAGTAATAATCCTCTCAATTCATCGAGAAATTGACTCGATACTTCACTGGAGTCAATTCGCTCAATGTAAAGCATTTGAGAATGGTAGGTCTTAGCGCATCAATTCAATAACTAGCAGAACGATTCCAACGGCGATGAAAATTAACCCTTCTTTTTTGGGAGTGGCTCCTGAAATTTTTGCAAAAATCTTATCTGTTTGAGCGGTTCCTGATTTCGCGACGAGCATAAATCCTCGAATAAGAGCGATGGCGGCGATGATGTAAAGAATCATACATTTCCTCTATTTTAAGTTTTGTTTTAGATTTATTTGAGTGTAGATCGAATTGTCAGTGAAACACTCGTGCGCTGAGAAGTCAACCCATTTCGTGGGAAAGAATGAGATCTTCCTAGCGATTGTGCTCTGTCTCAATGATTCGGACCGTATGACTCTTTCCACGCATCACTATTGAGTGGCTGATTGCTCCAAATGTTGTGTGGCGGATGCCTCGGAGAAGTTCACCATCCGTAATTCCTGTTGCTGAGAGAAATACATCTTGAGAATTTACCAAATCTCGTGTCGTCAGAATCTTTGAAAGATCGTGACCTGCAGCGATTGCACCTTGTTTTTCAGCTTCATCTTTTGGATGGAGTTGACCTTGAATCACTCCACCAAGACAGGTCATTGCCGCGGCAGTTATTACTCCTTCGGGTGTTCCACCAATTCCCATCAAAATGTCTATTCCGGTTCCAGGTCTGGCAGTCTCAATTGCCGCTGCAACGTCACCATCTTGTATGAGACGAATGCGTGCGCCAACATCACGCAATTCACGCAGTAATCCTTCATGTCGAGGACGGTTGAGTACAACGACCGTGACATCACTTACCGAGATTTTCTTCGCTTTTGCAACTCTACGAACATTTTCTGCGGCAGGAATGGAAATATCAATGACATCTGCTGCTTCTGGTCCAGTGACGAGTTTGTTCATATAGAAAACTGCAGAAGGGTCATACATCGTTCCGCGAGGAGCAAGTGCAATGACGCTGATTGCACCATTCATTCCATTTGCGGTGAGGGATGTTCCATCGATTGGATCAACTGCGACGTCACACGCAGGTCCAATTCCATTGCCTACTTTTTCACCGTTATGGAGCATTGGAGCATCATCTTTTTCGCCTTCACCGATAACGACTATTCCATCCATATCAACGGTATTTATCTGACTTCGCATTGCTTCCACTGCTGCTTTGTCAGCCAAATTTTTATCTCCACGACCAACCCACGCCGAACCAGCAAGTGCGGCAGTTTCGGTTACACGAACAAGTTCGAGAGCTAAGTTGCGATCGGTGTTTACTGCTTCACTCATCCGATTAATCTCCACTTTCTCGTGTAACGCTGGCACCTAGGGCTTGCAATTGTTCGACAAAATTTGGGTAACCGCGTTCGATATGGAATGAATCTTCCACGATGGTTGTGCCATCACTCACGAGTCCAGCCAAGACTAATCCAGCACCTGCACGGATATCGGTTGCTGCAACGGGAGCCCCTGAGAGTTGTTCTATTCCTTGTATCGATGCGTGGTGTCCATCAACACTGATTTGTGCACCAAGTCGAATCAATTCATTGACGAACATGAATCGTCCTTCGAAAACATTTTCGGTGACGATTGCATTTCCATCGGCAATAGCATTAAGTGAGATCACTATAGGTTGAAGATCCGTAGGGAATCCTGGGTAGGGAAGTGTTGCAACATCAATTGAGTGAGGGCGCGAATCCATTCGAACTCGAATGCCATCAGAAGTTGAAGTAACAATTGCACCCGCGGAGGTGAGTTTTTCAAGTGGGATTTCTAAATCCTCTGCACGTCCGCCGTGGATCGTGATGTCGCCTTGAGTCATTGCAGCGGCAAATGCCCACGTCCCTGTGACGATTCGATCGGGCAGAGTCGTATGTGTCGTTGGATGCAATTCGGTGACTCCATGAATAGTAAGAGTGGGAGTTCCCAACCCTTCGATCTTTGCACCCATAGAGATAAGAAACTCCCCAAGGTCAACAACATCTGGTTCGCGGGCCGCGTTGTCGATTGTTGTGATGCCTTTGGCAAGAACTGAAGCGGTGAGTAAATTCTCTGTTGCACCGACGCTTGGAAAATCTAGAAAAATCTCTGTTCCTTGAAGTCCGTTAGGTGCTTCGGCAATGACATAGCCGTGTTCGTTATGTGCTTTAGCTCCAAGGGATTCCAAACCTTTAATGTGAAAGTCGAGACCGCGGGATCCGATGGCGTCACCGCCGGGGAGTGCAACTTCGGCTTTGCCGAGTCTGGCAACGAGTGGGCCAAGAACATTGATTGAAGCTCGCAATTTTCGAACTAAGTCATATTCGGCACGGAATCCCGGTTGAGATGGGACATCAATATCGATCACGTCTTCATGCCGGCTTACTGTGCAGCCGAGTCGAGTGAGTAGTTCGGCCATGATGTCGACGTCGGCAATTGCCGGGACATTCTTGATGGTTGATTTTCCTGTGGCAAGGAGAGAGGCCGCCATTAATTTGAGAACGGAATTCTTTGCGCCGGTGACGTGAACTTCACCTCGGAGTCTGGCTCCACCAACAATGCGCAAGCGTTCGGACACGGCCACCCTTTCATGTATGCGGACATTCTATTGGTAGCACATCCCCCTTCTTGGAGTGCGCGAACTCTCGGATTAGGCTCTAGCTATGGTTCATTTAACGCGTATTTATACAAAAACTGGCGATGATGGCACCACTTCATTGGGAGATATGAGTCGAACTTCCAAGAATGATCCAAGACTTGAAGCCTATGCCACCGTTGATGAAGCGAATTCTTCAATCGGAGTCGTCTTGGCAATGGGTGATTTAAGTGATGACATCAAAGCGATTCTCGTACGAATTCACAATGACCTCTTTGATGTGGGAGCAGATCTTTGTACGCCCGTTGTGGATGCCCCTGCATTCGAACCACTTCGTGTTTTGGAATCACAGATTACTTACTTAGAAGAACAGATCGACAAATACAACGCTGATTTGCCGAAACTTCGCTCATTTGTTCTGCCTTCTGGTACTCCTGCCTCTGCTCTCTTGCATGTTGCCCGCACCGTCACGCGAAGAGCGGAGCGAAGAACGTGGGCTGCGATTCATGCATTTGGTGCTGGGGTGAATCCATTAACAGCAAAATATCTCACCGTCTATCTGATCTACTTTTTGTTTTGGCGCGTACAGCAAATAAAGAAATTGGCGATCAACTGTGGGTACCAGGAGCACACCGCTAATTTCCTGAAGTGGTGCAAGTGCAGTGGTTGTTTGATATTTCAGTTATGTCGCTGAAGGCGATGCAGATGGAGAAGTGGAGATTGACTCCGAAGGTGTTGGTGTAGGTGATGGCGTGGCTTTTGGTTTGACGATTCGCGCGTAAACAGTGCTTGGAATTAACTCTGTTGTTGGCGAGTGGTAGCAGGAAACAGTTATGCCAGTCATGGTGATTTTTGGTTTAAGAGGCTCTCGACTTCGCAAATAGATTGTGGCTATTTTCTTGGGGATCGTTGCACGGTATGTCACTCGCAATTTTCCGATGGGCGTTCGAGTGGCATTGGTTGCAGATTTTGGTCCAGAGACGGTGGAGAGTATTTCCCACCATGTGCATCCAATGCGAGAAGCTACTTGAACCAGACCGCAGGCATATTTCACACAAGTCTTGGATTGCTCAGCAAGTGTTTTATTTTTTTGCAGAAGGACAAATATCTCTTTAGAAGTAGGGATTTTTGCGTAGACATCTCCATTGGCATGGAATCCCTTTGGTGGCCAACTCGCGGCCTGGGCAGAGGTATTTGCGAAAGCGAAGACTCCAACAAGCAGGAGTGCTGCCGCACGGCGCTTTATGTGCGATCCCACTTAAAGGTACGTACCGCAATGAGCAGTCCGGCGATCAACCATGCACTCAAAATAAGTAGCGTTTTACCTGTCTCCCATGAGTTTGCGACCTCCTCGGTGGCGAAATTTGCGGGAAGGAATACAGAGCGCATTCCTTGGCAGAGCCACTTAAGTGGGAAGATCGCAGCAACTTGCTGCATCCATGCAGGCAGTTGAGTGAAAATGAAGAAAACGCCGCTGAAGAATTGCAAAATAATGACGATGGGTGAAACAACGGCAGATGCGCCGCGACCACTCTTTGGTACAACTGAAAATGCAATTCCTAGCGCAGTAGAACTCGCTGTACCTAACAAGATAAGAACTGCGAATGTGAGCCACTTTGTTGCAGATGTCGGAAGACTTAGTCCAAAGAAGAGAACTCCGCCGAGGAGAAGTAAAAATACTTGGAAGATCATGCTAGCGAGAACAAGAATTGTTTTTCCAATGAAGTAACTTGATGCTGGCATCGGAGTTCCGCGAAGCCTTTTGAGTGATCCGAAATCTCGTTCGAGTGGAATCACGATTGCTAGTTGTTGGAATCCCGTATTGACCAATCCGCTGGCAATCATGCCGGCGACGAAATATTGGCTGAAGGTGACACCTGGTGCGATGGTGTCTTGAAATACAGAACCGAAGATTGCAAGGAGAAGAAGTGGAAAGAGAAGAGTGAAGACAACTGATTCTCTCTGACGCAGGAATTGTTTAATCTCAATATTGCCGCGTTGAATTCCGAGATAGATCGTGCTTGGTAGCGAGGTCATTGCTCTTCACCTTTGACTCCGTCGATCATTGTTAAATAAATATCTTCAAGAGTTGGTCGAAGCACCATGAGTTGTGGCACTTCGCCGCCAAATTGTTTTTCTAGACGCGAGACAACGGCAGTTGGTGTGGCGCTCCGCTCCTCTTTAACTTGGCTATCTTCAAACCAACGAACGGTGGCAAGGGAAGTTGCACGACCGCCTAGGTTCGCAGGAGTTCCCAATTCGATTATTTTCCCTCTATTGATTACAGCTACTCGATCGGCGAGAGCTTCTGCTTCATCCAGATAGTGGGTGGTGAGCAAGATCGTTGTGCCAGCGTTGCGAAGGGCGCGAATGAGATCCCAGAATGCACGCCGAGCTTCAGGATCAAAGCCTGTTGTAGGTTCATCAAGAAAGAGCAATTCTGGGCTTCCGATAATGCCTAGGGCCACATCGAGTCGCCGCCTTTGGCCGCCAGATAATTGGCGGATAAGTGAATTTCGCTTCTCATCCAATCCAACGGCAGTGATTACTTCATCTGCATCCCGTGGATTTGAGTAGTAGTTGTGAAAATGGCGAATAGTTTCAGTGACTGTGAGGTCGCCCGAGTCTTCCGTTGACTGCAGAACAATTCCGATGCGATCTCTAAACTCTCGAGCTTGTTCACCGCGCACACTTGGATCAATACCGAGAACACGAACATCACCCGAATCTCGAATTCGGAATCCTTCAAGAATTTCAACGGTGGTCGTTTTGCCTGCTCCATTGGGACCAAGGAGTGCAAATATCTCGCCTTCTTCGATTGTGAGATTTACTCCATCGACTGCTGGTATTGAATCGTATTTTTTGCGTAGGTCGCTAACTTCAATAACAGCCATGGCGTTATTATCGCACCAATGAGCCCGCGCAGAAACTACCCAAAAGGTCGCAAACCTAAAAGTGATGATCGTGACATTGCGACTTCTAGTGAAACTGTGGAAGAACATCAAGAAGGTATCTATCGCGTGCGCAGAATTACTGGTTCAAGTTCAACAAAACCTTATCGATGCCCAGGTTGTGATCAGTTAATTCCCATGGCGACCCCACATACAGTTGCGTGGAGTGAAGAAGATGTTGAGAGTCGCAGACATTGGCATAACGCGTGTTGGACAAAGCGCGCAAATCGAACTCCAAGGACTGAACGAAGTCGCAACGCTCCTCGATATTAGGTTGTTTAACCCTTAGTTGGTAGCTAAATACTTCTTCCGCGAAATAACTTTACAACTCGAAAGATAAATTTCTCAGTGGATTTTGTTCGACGAAAACTTGCAAAGACCAAGGGGAAAATGAAGCGTGGTTTTACAACGGTTCGGGCATAAGTAAATTCCAAAAGTCCTTCTGCTCCATGAACTCTTCCGTGGCCACTCTCTTTTACTCCTCCGAATGGAACTGAGCCAATAGCTGCATACGAAATCGCTTCATTATTGCCACCATTCCGAATTGCAATTGTGAAGCAATGCGATGGCCATTCTTCTTCGACCAAACAGATGCAGAAAGTCCATATCGAGATGCATTGGAAAGACGAATTGCTTCATCTGAACTTTTAACTTTGTTGATAAGAATTACCGGACCAAAGGTCTCTTCTTGCATAGCCAACGAATCCTCGGGAACATTTGTGATGATTACTGGTTCGACATATGGTGGCTTGATTGATTTGAGACTTCCGTAAACTGCTTGTCCACCTCGCTCAAGGGCATCCTTAATATGGGATTCGATGACTGAAATTTGTGTTGGGATTGTTGCTGGACCATAAGCGCCAATTCCTGGAGGTCCAGGGTGGACGCTCTTGGCCATGTCGACGATCGTCGCAATGAAATATGGTGCGACTTTCTCGTGGATATAAACGCGCTCGGCGCCGATGCAAGTTTGTCCAGCATTGGCCATGGCAGACCAGAGCGTTGCTTCCGCGGCGCGCTTTACATCGGCATCTGAATCAACGATGACGGGATCTTTTCCACCACATTCGAGTACAGCTGGCGTCATATTTACGGCGCATGCGGCTGCAACTTTCTTTGCAGTTCGAGTCGAACCAGTGAAGGCAATTTTATTGACACTACTTTCGGCAAGAAATTGTCCAGTTTCTCCATGGCCAGTAACAACGGAAAGTATGAATGGTGACGGTGCAACTTCGGCAAAAGTATTGCAATCCATGTTCCAACTGCAGGAGTAAATTCGCTTGGTTTAAAAACAACTGTATTTCCCGCGGCAAGGGCGGATGAGATGGATCCCATGGGGGGTAAATATTGGATAGTTCCAAGGACCAATTACTCCGACAACTCCGAGAGGTGAACGTTCAACTTGGGCAGAATAAGTTGAACATCAAAACACCAGGTCGTCGATGTTTGAATTTTGAGAACTTCCGCTGCGTTGTGTGCGGCCCAGGATAAATGTCCGATTGCCAAACTCGCTTCCAACTTCGCATCACTCAGTGGTTTGCCAGTTTCCCTTGAAATTAAATTGGCACATTCATCGATTCTTTCAAGAATTACTTTCACCCATTTAAGGAGCACAACTTTTCTACCGTGATATCCAAGTTCTTGCCATTGAATGGAGGCATCTTTCGCTACGGCAACAACTGCGTCTACATCGCTTTTTGTCGAGATAGGAAAAGTGGCGATAATTTCATCAGTTGCTGGGCTGCGCGATTCTAGAACGCGAGAAGTTTCGACAGTCATGCTAAAAAGTCTAGTGCGGCAAATGTAGGATAGAGTTAACTCATGTCCGAATTAATTCGAGCCAATACTGTTCTGCCTTCTCAAAGAACTTCATTTCACGTAAAGACAGAAGGATGGACTTTCACTTGTTGGAGAAATTGCACGACCAATAGGTGAGATAAAAGGTGCAATTCTCTGTCTCCATCCACTTCCAACAGCAGGCGGAATGATGGACAGCCATATTTTCAAGAAAGCTGCTAATCGTCTTCCCGCGCTAGCCGATATTGCAGTCGTGCGCTTCAATACCCGAGGCACGTTAAGTGATGCAGGAAAGAGTGAAGGTGAATTCGACAATGGCATCAGTGAAAAATTCGATGTCGAAGCGATGCTTAACTATTGTTTTGATGAATTGAAATTGTCCAACCTTTGGGTCGTTGGTTGGTCATTTGGTACAGATTTGGCGCTTCAACATGCGAAAGATCCACGCCACAAAGGACTAATTTTGCTTAGTCCGCCGCTTCGAACTTCTACTCCCGAGCAATTGGCGCAGTGGGCCAGCGATACTCGACCAATTATTGCTTTGGTGCCAGAGCTTGATGAATTTCTCAAACCCGAGGAAGCACGTCGTGAATTTTCTATTATTCCCACACGCGGAAATTAATTGGTGTAGATGGCGCAAAACATTTATGGATTGGCGATCCATCCGTATATCGAGTGCTAACTGAAATTGTGAAGCACGTGAATCCTGCAGCGCTTCCGCTACCTACTGAATATTAAGTTTGATCGGCTCGGGGAAATACAACTTCATCAAGAATCATAATTACTGATGCGGCAAGTGGAACGGCAAGAAGTGCACCAACCAATCCCAGTAGGGAGGAACCAAGGAGTGCGGCAATAATTGTTACTGCACCTGGAACCGCGAGGGATCTGCGCATAATTTTTGGTGTGATGATGTAATTCTCAACTTGCACATAAAGCACATAAAGCAAGAACGCAAGTATTCCTATAGTTACAGATTGTGTGAAGGCAACGAGCGTCACAATTGAACAGCCGATGAAATGTCCAATCAAGGGAATGAGTCCAACAACGAGAAACGATCATTGCCAACGCAATAGGTGATGGAAGTCCCCAAGACAATGGAAAGTATGAGTACGTAAACACTTGCAAGAATTGAAACAGTTATTTGACTTCCAACAAAGGCACCGACGCGATCAATTACTGCGTTTGTTAAACGAGAGACGCGATCACGACGACTCGCAGGTACTAGGTGAAGTCCGAGCTCTGTCATTTTTGGAAGTGAAACCAAGAAATAAAGTGTGAGTACAATGACAGTAAGTCCGGCGAAAGTTCCTGAAAGAACTGTCCTTGCCAACGCCCACAACTCCACCAAAAGCCGAAACGATAACGTTCCGTCTTTGGTGATATCTCGTAATTTTGTTTGGAGTGTGTCAATCAATCCGTAGTGATCATTGAGCGAGGGCAATTGTTGAATTACTCTTTAAACTCGTGAGCAGATTTGGTGCGTGATTAATTAAATAGGCACCTTGTGTGACAACTGGCGGAATAACGAGCCAAGCAAATAGTCCGACGAAAATCGTGACCAGTGAAAAAATCAGGGGGCCACCGCATTCGAGCGAGTCATCCCCCGTCGGCGAAGCGCCTCAACCGCTGGGTTGAGTCCCATGGCGAGGGTAGAGAGCGATGATGATGAGAACGAAAATCTGGCTGGCCGCTGCGAGTGAACGCAAGACCATGAGCGCGAGTAGTCCGCCCGAGGTCGCGAGAAAACCGAAGTAGAAGGGGTGGGCGCGGTTGATCGGCGCACCCGGGGAGCCATAGTCATTGATCGAGGGCTTAGGGCTTACTTCCTTCTTAACTTTTTCAGTTTTTGCCATGTCGAAAGTGTAATCATTGGCGCGTATCGAACTGGGTTGCGCTCATTTAAGCGTGACACGAACTATTAACATGAATACGAGAGAATGACGACGTGACGCTACGAATTACAGGACTCGGTGACGAGATTTCGGCTGTCACCGGCTTGCCATGGGAGCTCTCACTCGAGGAGTGGCCAGAGGATCCGAGCCTTACGGAGAAGCGCGGAATTTCTCGCCACGTTGTCCGATTGGTTCGGGCCACGGATGCCCCCGATAGCGAAATTTATGCGGTGAAGGAAACCGTCGCCGAATTCGCCAATCGCGAATATCGCCTACTTCGTCAGTTGAGCCATCTTGGAGCTCCGAGCGTTGATCCGATCGCAGTAGTAGAAGGCCGACTCAATCCATTGGGTGAAGAGTTGCCTTGTGCGCTGGCCACTCGATTCCTTCCCTATTCACTTCCATATCGCATTCTGCTTTCTGGCCAGATTGATGCCCACGATGTTATGAATATGGCCAACGCCCTCGCATTGCTATTGGTGCGATTGCACCTATTGGGATTTTGGTGGGGCGATTGCTCGCTCTCCAACACTCTATTTCGCCGAGATGCCGGCGAATTTGCTGCCTATCTCGTCGATGCCGAAACGGGGGAGTTTCATAAAACTCTCACCAATGGGCAGCGAGAACATGATTTGGATATTGCGCATTTCAATGTCGCTGCCGAACTCGAAGATTTAGCACTTTCTGGAGTTCTCTATCCAGGAATGGATCCAATTCGTGCCAGCGATGGAGTTATTAAGCGATATCGACGGCTATGGACTGCGTTGAAAGAGCCGCAACTTCTCGATCCAAAAGATCGACATGCTGTTGAGAGAGCAATGCGACAACTCCAAGATCTTGGATTTGCAGTGGAAGAAGTCTCAGTTTCACTCGATGGCGAAAATCATGCCCTTCAATTTCAACCGAAGTTGGTTGCGGCGGGTTATCACACAGCTCGATTGCGTGAATTGACTGGGTTAGAACTGAAGAGTTCCAAGCAAAAAGATTATTAGCATCATTTGATCGATATCGAACACGTGATGGTGGAACTCGGATGTCAATTGAGCAAAATGCTCAGCGATGGTTGCAAGAAGTGTTTAGGCCGACGATTTCGCGGGTTCCTCAGGAATTGGAAGGTCGAGTGGAACAATGCTCAACTTTTCCATGAAGTTTTGGAACATCGCTGGTACCTGAGTGAAAAAGCGGGCCATGATGTTGGATTGGATTTTGCTGCGAATTCTTACATCAAGGACATCCTCCCCTTTAGGCGGGATTCTGGCGTTTGAATTAAGGAGGATAATAGGGGAGTGACTTTGCCCCCGAATTTGGTCGTGCCGTCGATTTAAGTGGACTAGGAAAACCAGCACCAGAAAGAGTTTCAGTAAATGTTGGTCGCCCCGTAACTGCAGCAAATCTGCAAGTGAATTTCTCACACTTTCACGCACAAAACTGTCGTTATTCTCTGTTGGTCTGCGCGCAGTCAAGAGTCGCTGTTAGCGCTGGATACTCTTGGAAAAATTAACGCTGAGAATTCTGAAAAGTGGACGCTAGCAACTGTCGATGTTGATGCTGAAGCAAAAGTTGCACAAGCGCTTCAAGTTCGGACAGTTCCATTTGCCGTTGCAATTATTAAGAGAACTCGTTCCACTTTTCGAACAAAATTATCAGAGGCACAAGGTTCGTGCAGTAATTGAGAAAGTACTTTCGATTGCTGCAGAACAAGGCGTTGGACTTCCACCTGAAGAAGTGATGGAGCCAGAAGAGGAAGACGCACTCGTTGCACTTGAAGCTCGCCAATTTGATGTTGCAGAGAGCGCATATAAAAAACTTCTCACGCGAAAGCCCAATAATCTTTTTGCAAAATTAGGACTCGCACTGACACAGTTATTGATCCGCACAGACGGCCTGAATGCAACAGAGATTGCTATCGCCGCCAATGCCTCTCCGATGATCTTGACCTTCAAAATAAGTCTGCCGATTGTGAAATTGCTAGTGGCGATGTTGATGCAGCCTTTTGCTCGACTTCTCGGTTGTGTTCGTCGAATGTCTGGAGATGAGAAAGATCGCGCCAGAACTCACCTGCTCGATCTCTTCCAACTTGTCGACCCAAATGATCCTCGCTTCTCAAAGCCCGAACCGCTTTGGCGAGCGCTCTGTTCTAGTGAATACTCCCGAACGCAAAGCCCTTGGTGCCTCTTCTTCCTCTTCGCTTTTGGTGTCATGTCGTGGGCACCACGCTTTCCTGAACTCAAACAACATTTAGGCGTAAGTAATGGTGAGTTCGGAACTCTTGTAAGCCTCAATGCATTCGGCGCTTTAACGAGTTTGATGACGGTCGGTCAATTGGTTCATCGCTATGGCGCTCGCCGAATTATGACGATCGCAGCCACAGCGCTCTTCTTGCCATCGGTTTGCTCGTCCATGCCAATCAGTCGTGGCAATTTGTCTCTGCAATATCGCCGTTGGCGCATCTCTTTCGGTTTTTCATATCGCTCTCAATGGCCAGGCGTTTCATGAACAACGTCCCGATGGCGAAAATCTCATGCCTCGGTTACACGGGTTATGGGCCGCAGGAGCGCTGAGTTCAGCTGTTCTTTCGGGACTTTTGGCTGGGCGAGTCTCGCTCATTCTCCATATTGATCTACTCGCAATAGGTGACTACTTACTCATTCTTCTTCTGGTTACAGAAAATTGGTCCGGCCTTACTCACGGGAAGTGATGAAACAGAGAAGTTCTTCACTGTAAGGGATCTATTTCCAGAAATGGCGGTTGATTGGTTGATGGGGAACGTGTTTGACCTGCGCCGTGATTTGGAATTCGCTGTCGGAGATTGGTGCGCAATTTTCTCCAAAGAGCAACTTCATATGAGCCCGGGTGCAGCGACAATTCCTTCCATTGCCTTTATGTCAGCCATGATCCTTTGGAAGGTTGACGGTGCACCGAGTACTGATCATATTTCGCTAGGTGAATTGATTAGGAAGAGTGTGACTACTGGTGGAGCGACGCTTTTTATTGCGATCATTGTTAGTTTGGCTTTGAGCGACTCTCATCATTACATTGGATTTTGTTTCCTTGTTGTTGGAGCGCTTGTTGCCGGATTAGGACTTTCTTTCTTAGCACCGACGATTATGAATGCTGAAACTTGAGATCGAAATCCCCCGGAAGTGTTGTTGTCGGACAACTCGCGCGGTAAATACAATGTTCATTTTCTTCAGTAAATCAGCGATCGCGTGGACCGCTCAAGCAACATCAGTCGGAGTTGCTTTACTCATTCCATGCATTATGTTGATGACCGTTGTCTTCTTTGCAAGAAGTTTACAAACTGCTGGGAGTAGACGAGCACTAAGAAAGCGTTAGCCAAATCGTTGCAAGTGGGTGGAACCTTCACAGTAACTTGATTGGCGTTTGATGTGGATGCATGAATAGTTTCATTTCGAGATTCCGCTACCGCCATAACCAAGTCATCAGTATTGAGATTTCGTTCCAACTTCCTTCAATAGGCAATGAGAGTGAATAACGTTCATGTGGAACGGGGTGAGAAGTTAGTGATGCATACGAGCGGTTGCCTGCTTCATCCCAACGAGCGAAGACCAAGATATTGCTATGAGCATCATTTCCAACAAGCCAAGTGAAACCTTCGGGAGAAGTATCTTTTTCCCAGAGTGGCTTTGCAGATAAATACTTTGGCATTGATTGCTGTAATTACTCGCTGGATGCCTTTATGTTCGTCTATTGCGTTAAATACCATTGCAAAACCAGCGCTTTCAGTCCACTCATCACTTTGGGCAAATTCACTTCCCATGAAGAGCAATTTCTTTCCAGGATGCGCCCACATATATCCAAAGAGAGCCGAAGTGTTGCGAGTTGTTGCCAACGATCTCCTGGGAATTTATTGACGAGTGAACCTTTGCCATGGACGACTTCATCATGTGAAATCGGTAGAACATAGTTTTCACTCCACGCATAGAGAATTGAAAAGGTAATTTCATTGTGGTGATGAACTCTATGGATTGGGTCTCGCTGTAAATATGAAAGCGTGTCGTGCATCCATCCCATATTCCACTTGAAACCAAAGCCAAGTCCCCCCGATCAGTACCCCGTGAAACGCCAGACCAAGCAGTGGATTCTTCGGCAATCATCATAATTCTGGATGGTTTCGATAAGCCGTGATGTTGCTTCCTTAAGAAGTTGTACTGCTTCTAGATTTTCACGACCACCATATTTATTGGGTAGCCACTGTCCATCTTTTCGAGAGTAATCCAGATACAACATTGAGGCCACGGCATCTACTCGAAGCCCATCAATATGGAATTCACTAAGCCAATAGAGTGCGCTGGCAACAAGGAAATTTCGTACTTCGTTGCGTCAAAATTGAAGATAAGAGTTCCCCAATCAGGATGCTCTCCCAATCGTGGATCTTCATGTTCGTAGAGTGCGGTACCGTCGAATTTAGCTAGCGCCATTCATCTTTTGGAAAATGTGCAGGTACCCAATCGAGAATTACTCCGATATTGGCTTTATGCAATTCGTCGTGAGAAAACGAAATCATCTGGAGTTCCGAATCTAGATGTTGGTGCAAAGAAAGATGTTACCTGGTAGCCCCATGAGGGTCCGTAAGGGTGTTCCATGACGGGAAGAATTCCACATGAGTGAGCCATGTTCTTTGATGTAAGGAATGAGCGCGGTTGCAAGGTTTCGATAATTGAGCCCGAGGCGCCATGAACCAAGATGAACTTCATATATTGAAAGAGGAGCTTTCCAAGGTTGAAAGGATTCGCGCTGTGAAATCCACTTCTCATCACCCCATTGAAAGGAAGATTCATTGACGATGGAGGCGGTAATTTGGTGGAGTTTCAGTCTCTTTTGCATGAGGATCAGCGTGATCGACCCATCGTCCATCTTTCTGATGAAGTCGCGTATTTGTATCGAAGTCCCGGACCAACGTTGGAATGAAGATCTCCCAAATTCCTCTATCTCCAAGGCTTCGCATCTTGCTTTCATTTTTATCCCAATAATTCGCATCGCAAATCAGGCTGACGCTCTGGGCATTGGGTGCCCAGACAGCAAAGGAGGTACCTAGAAGTTCGCCGCTCTTGTCGCGTTGAACGTGGGAGCCGAGGATTTCCCACAACTTTTCATGGCGACCTTCACCGATGAGATAGAGATCAAGGTCCCCAAGAGTTGATGTCACTTTCATGTCAACTTCACATGAGCAATATGGGCCACTTTGCCACCTAACGCTTGTGGATCGAGTCGAATAAAAGTTTTCCGCGACCACTCAAATTTCGAACCATCCAATAAGTCTTCCACTGCAAAAGTACTTTCAGTAATTCCTAGTGCACCCATATCCCAATGGATATTTGTCTCTTGAGGATACGTTGGATCTAGATTGACGACAACCAAAATCAGATCATTTCCTTCGCGTTTTGAATATGCGATGATCGCTTCAGAGTCAGTGTGATGAAAAACCAAATTACGCAAACGTTGGAGCGCTGGATGGTTTTTTCTAATTCCATTGAGTTTTGCAATGAAAGGTGCAAGGGATGGTGCGCTCCAATCCCTTATGCGGATCTGATACTTCTCCGAATCGAGATATTCCTCGCCACCTTCTTTAAAGCGCGCATGTTCGAAAAGCTCATAACCCGCGTACATTCCCCATGATGGAGAGAGAGTTGAGGCGAGCACTGCGCGCAAGGCAAACATTGCGCGATTTCCATCTTGTAGGTGGAATGGCAAAATATCTGGAGTATTTACCCAGAAGTTTGGTCTGAAATATGCGCTTGTCTCGTGCGCGACTTCATTGCCATATGAAGTCAGTTCATTCTTGCTGGTACGCCATGTGAAATATGTGTAGGACTGATGAAAACCCACTTTGCCAAGGGTGGACATCATCGCTGGACGAGTGAAAGCCTCTGCCAAAAATAGTAGTTCTGGGTTTTCACCTCGAACCTTTGCTAGAAGTACTTCCCAAAAGGTGACAGGTTTTGTATGTGGATTGTCGACTCGAAAAATAGTGACACCTTTGCTTGCCCAGAGTCGAATGATTCGCAGTACTTCTTCCACGATTCCATCAAAGTCTTCATCAAAGTTGATCGGATAAATATCTTGATACTTTTTTGGTGGATTTTCGGCATAGGCGATGGAGCCATCTGGTCTGTGGCTAAACCACTTGGGATGAGCTTTGACCCAAGGATGATCGGGAGATGTTTGAAGGGCGAGATCTAGCGCAACTTCCAAACCATTTTTCTTTGCTGCTTTAACAAATTTTTCGAAATCAGCCATTGTTCCAAGTTCAGGATTTATTGAATCGTGTCCGCCATCAGAATTACCGATTGCCCAAGGAACTCCAGGATCGGTAGCAGTTGTCACGAGTGAATTGTTTGAACCTTTACGAAAAGTTTTTCCGATGGGGTGGATAGGTGGAAGATAAATGACATCAAAACCCATTTCGGCAACTGCTTTTAACCTTGCCGACGCTGTTGTGAAAGTTCCACTGGATTTTGGAGTCGCCCCTTCACTTCTTGGAAAGAATTCATACCATGCGCTAAAGAGCGACTTCTCTCTATCAACTCGAATTGGGAATTCAGGAGAGAGTGTGATGGAACGACGAAGTGGATTGTCGTGAAAAAATTGACGAACTTCTGGACTACTTGCGACGGAGAATCTATTTGCTGGAGCAAGTTTCTTATTCTTGAGAGCAGTCAACGCTTTCTTGAGAAGTGCGCTTGATCCATCAAGGTCAATTTTCTCTTCAAAAATCAGAGCACCAATTTCGCAACAGAGTTCTGCATCAATATCGGCAGAGATCTTTATCTCTGAATCGTGGTGCCAAGTGGAGTAGGGGTCATCAAAGGCTTCGATATGAAATGAAAAGTCACCGGCGGTAGGTGGTGTGAGAACAGATTCGAAGCGATCACTGGCTGGCCAACGCTCGATCATGCGAACGCGTGAAATTATTTTATTTTTCGAATCTGTAAGTACGGCGAAAGCGCCAAGAGAGCCATGGCCTTCGCGAAAGATTGTTGCTGAAATTGGAATATTTTCTTGAGGAATTGCCTTTACAGGAAAAATATCTCCCCCAAATGTAACGACAGGGGAGATATCGGTAATAGGAATTCGGTTTATCAACCGGATCCCTCAGTATTGCCAGCCTCTGCCGCAGAAATATCAAAGAGTCGATATTTTTCGATCGCTTCAGTGACTACTTCTGCAGGAACATCACCGTTTTTCGCAAGTTGTGAAAGTACGCCAACGACAATCGATTGTGCATCGACTTTAAAGTGGCGACGAAGCGCTCCGCGAGTATCCGATAAACCAAAACCATCGGTTCCAAGCGAGAGAAAGGATTGAGGTACCCAGGATGAAATTTGATCTTGCACTGCGCGCATGAAATCACTCACCGCTACGACAGGTCCCTGCGCATTTCGTAGCGCTTGAGTGATGTATGCCTGCTTCTGGTCGTGAGGATGAAGCAAATTGTGGCGATCAACCGCTAAACCGTCTCGGCGCAATTCATTCCATGAAGTCACTGACCAAACGCTTGCCCCAACTCCCCAATCATCGGAGAGCAACTCTTGAGCCTTGAGCGCCCAGAGCAAACTCACACCAGAGGCGAGAATTTGAGCTGGCTTTTTTCCGTGATCTGGTGCGCGTGTGTAGCAATAAATTCCTTTGAGAAGTCCAGGCACATCCAGATTCTCTGGCTCGGCAGGTTGAACATATGGCTCGTTATAAACAGTTAAGTAGTAATAAATATTTTCACTATCTTCACCGTACATACGGCGCAGACCATCTTTAACAATGTGGCCAATTTCAAATGCGAAGGCAGGGTCGTATGCAACGACTGCAGGATTTGTTGAAGCAAGGAGATGGGAATGTCCATCTTCATGCTGAAGACCTTCGCCGTTGAGCGTTGTTCGCCCAGCTGTTGCACCAATGACGAATCCGCGGGCCATTTGATCACTGGCTGCCCAGAATGCATCACCTGTTCGCTGGAATCCAAACATTGAGTAGAAAATATAGATAGGAATCATTGGTTCATCGTGTGTTGAATACGAACTGCCCACGGCAGTAAATGAAGCAACTGAACCTGCTTCATTAATTCCTTCATGAAGAATGACGCCAGAGGTGGATTCCTTATAAGAAAGAATTAATTCTCGATCCACCGATGTATAGGTTTGGCCGAGTGGTGAGTAAATTTTTAGCGTTGGGAAGAGTGAATCCATTCCAAATGTACGCGCCTCATCAGGAATGATGGGAACGAAACGTGATCCGAGTCCTGGATCCTTAATCAAGTCTTTAAGCATTCGAACAAATGCCATTGTTGTTGCAACTTCTTGATGTCCCGAACCGCGCTTTGCTGATTCATATGCTGCATCAGGTGGTTGTGGAAGCGGACGTGAAATCGAACGACGTCGTGGAAGTGAACCGCCGAGTGCACGCCTTCTCTCCATTAAATATTGATGTTCGATGGAGTCATCACTTGGTTTGTAATACGGTGGCAACTTTGCATCCAAATTCTCATCCGAAATTGGAATAAGAAGACGATCGCGGAAAGCTTTGATGTCATCCAGAGTCATCTTCTTCATCTGGTGTGTTGAGTTGCGTCCTTCAAAACTTGAACCGAGTGACCAACCCTTTATTGTTTTTGCGAGAATGACAGTTGGTCGACCTCGATGTTCCATCGCTGCGGTGTATGCGGCAAATAACTTTCGATAGTCATGACCACCTCGCTTGAGATTCCAAACTTTCTCCGGACTCCAGTCTGCAACCATCGCAGCAGTACGAGGATCGCGACCAAAGAAATGCTCTTTTACATAAGCACCATCTTCAGCTTTAAATGTTTGGTAGTCACCATCTGGGGTTTGATTCATGAGCTGAACAAGGGCACCTTCGCGATCTTGAGCAAGTAGTGGGTCCCACTCGCGACCCCACACAACTTTGATGACATTCCAACCAGCGCCACCAAAGATAGATTCGAGTTCTTGAATGATTTTTCCATTGCCACGAACAGGTCCATCGAGTCTTTGAAGATTGCAATTGACGACGAAAACCAAATTATCTAAACCTTCGCGAGCTGCCAATCCAATTTCGCCGAGACTTTCTGGTTCATCCATTTCTCCATCACCTAAAAATGCCCAGACATTTTGATCACTTGTATCTTTGATGCCTCGGTTATGGAGATAGCGATTAAAGCGGGCTTGATAAATTGCATTGATGGGACCAAGTCCCATGGAAACGGTAGGAAACTCCCAAAAATTTGGCATCAAACGAGGATGAGGATAAGAGGAAAGTCCGCCGCCTTCGTGAGAAATCTCCTGTCGGAATCCATCTAGTTGATGGTCAGTAAATCTCCCCTCCATATACGCCCGCGCGTACATTCCTGGACTCGCGTGTCCTTGGAAGAAAATTTGGTCTCCGCCACCTGCATGATCTTTTCCGCGGAAGAAGTGATTGAAACCGACTTCATAGAGCGCGGCCGAAGATGCGTAGGTTGAAATGTGGCCACCGACTCCAACGCCAGGGCGTTGAGCTCGATGTACCAACATCGCAGCATTCCAACGAATGAATGCACGAATTCGTTTTTCAATTCCTTCATCGCCAGGAAAATCTGGTTCGCGTTGTGGAGGAATTGTGTTGATGTAATCGGTTGTTCGCAGGTAGGGCATCCCGACATTTTTTTCGCGAGCCCTTTGCAACAAACTCAACATTAAGTAACGGGCTCTTACAGGACCGGCATGACTTAGGGCTGCGTCAAAGGAAGCGTGCCATTCGGCAGTTTCGTCAGGATCGGTATCAACTAATTGATCGGTTACGTGATCAGGCGCGTCAATATTTTCGCTCATGCCCCTATCTTTCCCCTACGAAGGCCATTAAGTCACATTTAACTTCTCAATACCTATCAAGATTTCAAATTACTTCCAAAAATACGCGAAAAACACTTGCATACCGAGCAAACCTTAGGTGAACTTATCTCCGTTCGAGTGAACTAGAGCACTCCGACTGAGAGGATGACGTAGGTGAATACCCCCTCGGGGTCGATGGCACAATCAATGGCGAAGAAGATGGGATTTGAGCCGGGATTTCTTCTCCTTGAATCTGGTTACAGCAGTGATTGTGACGAGGCTCTGCGTCAAGAAATAATCGGTGTGACGGGCAACGCATTCGCAACCGATGATTCAAAAGAAGTTGTCGATGGAGTCGTTTTATGGTGGCGTGAAGGTGACGCCGATTTAGTCGATTCACTTGTCGATGTTTTAGCGTATTTAACTGAGAACGGTCCAATCTGGGTTCTCACTCCAAAAGCAGGACGACCAAATCATGTCGAACCAAGTGATATTCAAGATGCAGCACCAACTGCAGGATTGAGTCAGACATCATCATTTCCCGTTGCCCAAGATTGGTCGGGAACGAAGTTGGTAGCAAGAAAATCTAGCAAGAGATAGATTGGGCTCTATGTCATCACCAGAGCCAACGTTAATTATTGGAAAACCTGCCCCAGAATTTGAATTACCAAATCAACATGGTGAAAAAGTTTCACTTCATTCTTTTCGTGGAAATAAAGCGGTCGTAGTTCTCTTCTATCCATTTGCATTTACGGGAACTTGCACTGGTGAGTTGTGTGCAATTCGAGATAATCTCAATGATTTTCAAAATGATGCAGTGCAACTCTTAGCAATTTCATGCGATTCTGTTTTTTCTCAACGCACATTTGCCGAAAAAGAGAGTTACACATTTCCAGTTCTTTCGGATTTCTGGCCACATGGCGAAGTAGCAAAGGCATATGGCGTATTCAACGAATCGCGGGGTGCAGCAATACGAGGCACTTTTGTGATTGATAAAGAAGGAATATTGCGTTGGCAGGTTGTCAATGGAATGGGTGACGCTCGAAATATTGCTGATTATCGGAGCGCGCTCGCGGCTCTTTAGCCGCTATTTACATAAATCGTAGGTTCGCGCCTTGATTGGTATTCCGTTACAATTTCGCACGCTATAAAGTTTGGGTGCTTAGCTCAGTGGTAGAGCGCCTCGTTTACACCGAGGATGTCGGGGGTTCGAAACCCTCAGCGCCCACCAATGTAGATATCAAAGGGAGGGGTCGCGATTGAAAGCCGCCCCAAGTGATCAATTCCAAATTCTTGATATTCAGCGTATGGATTTTCAGATTGCAACTCTCAAAAATAAAGCGAACTCACTTCCTGAAATTGCAGAGTTACTGGCGACCACTCAGCGCCTAGCAGTAGTGCGGGATCTTGAAGTCGCTGCAGAGACGCAGATAAGTGATATTAAAAAGGAGTTGCTTCGAGCAGAAGCAGATGTTGAGCAAGTTGTTGTCAGGTTAGAACGGGATGAGAAGCGGTTGGCCGATGGTTCCACTGGTGCAAAGGAGCTTGAGAAACTTCAACACGAAGTGGAAACGCTTAGCGCTCGACGCGCAGAGTTAGAAGAAGTTGAACTTGAAGTCATGCTCCGAATTGATTCCATCAAAGAGCGTCTTGGCGAACTTGTCGCGGAGAAGCAATCCCTTCAAGCAAAATCGGAAGAAATCCAAGCTCGAAAAGGTGTGGCAATAAGCGCGATTGAGGGCGAGATTCAAAACCTCATCTCCGAACGCTCGGCAACTGTTCAAAGCGTTGATGCTGCTTTGGTTGAGTTGTACGAGAAAATTCGCAGCAGTAATGGAACGGGAGCTGCTGCGTTGAAAGAGGGTCGATGCGATGGTTGTCACCTTGCAATAAATACTGTTGAGTTGAGTCGAATTAAAACTTTAAATTCTGATGAAGTTGTTCGTTGCGAAGAATGTCGCTGCATATTGGTTCGCGGAGTGAGATAGTGGCTCGTCATTTCACAATGACTGCCGATGGTGGTTCGCGAGGTAATCCAGGTCCTGCAGGTTATGGCTCAGTAATTCATGAAGGTAACGTCGTTCTTGCTGAGTTGTATGACTACATCGGAATTGCCACAAACAATGTCGCCGAATACAGCGGACTTGTCGCGGGGCTAACTGCAATTCACTCAATGGATCCGGAAGCAACAGTTGATGTTCGAATGGATAGCAAATTAGTTGTTGAACAGATGTCTGGCCGCTGGCAGATCAAACATCCTGAAATGAGAATTTTGGCTAGCCAAGCGCGTGATGCCCATAGCCCATCATTAGTTTCCTACACATGGATTCCGCGTGAAGAGAATGCTCATGCAGATAAATTAGCCAATCGTGCGTTGGATGAGCGAAATGGCAATCCACTTGCACCAAAGAATTTATTGATGGAGCGACTTCGCACCGATGAAGTTCCCACAATGATTCATTTCATTCGTCATGGAGAAACCATTCTCACGCCAGATCGAAAATTTTCCGGAAGTGGTGCAATGGATCCAACACTCACTTCGGTTGGTCTAGAACAAGCGCTCGCTGTTGCTGATGAAGTTGGAAAATTTGATATTGAAATATTGATTGCCTCGCCACTTCAACGGACTAAACAAACTGCGCAAGCTATTTCCAGAGTTACGAACCTTGAAATTATTTACGATGAAGCATGGTACGAATGTAGCTTTGGTGAATGGGATGGCAAATCAATTGATGAAGTGAAGAGTTCTCATCCCAAGGAGTACCAAGCTTGGGTTGCATCCACCGCTTACGCACCTCCGGGAGGAGAGTCCTACGACGAATTGGGTTGGCGCGTGGATGAAGCCATCGACAACCTTGTTGCGAAATACCCAGGGAAAAAAGTCGCAGTGGTCACTCACAATGGTGTGATCAAGCAAGCTATTAGGTTGGCACTGGGTGCACCTTCGGAAAGCGTTTTCCATGTAGATATTGCACCGTGTTCGGTGACCTCAATATCAATTTGGCCGAGCGATGGATTGCGAGCAGTGCGTTCGATCAGTGAACGAGGACATCTGCGTTAGTCAGGGCTATTCTTCATAATATGGTTGCAAATGGATCGCGCGTTCTTCATGCAGCGACAGGTTCGAAAATTTCCGCCCTTGGTTGGGGGCAAGAAGCAGCAATACGAATGTTGCACAACAATTTAGATCCTGCAGTAGCTGAGCATCCAGAAAACCTTGTTGTATATGGCGGAACCGGCAAGGCTGCGAGAAATTGGCCAGCCTTTGATGCAATTGTGAAATCACTTTCGCAACTAAAGGACGATGAAACTCTTCTCGTACAATCAGGAAAACCAGTCGGTGTTTTTCAGACACATGAGTGGGCACCACGAGTTCTCATTGCTAACTCGAATCTTGTAGGTGATTGGGCGAATTGGCCTGAGTTCCGTCGACTCGAGCAATTGGGTTTGACGATGTATGGCCAAATGACAGCCGGGTCGTGGATATACATCGGTACTCAAGGAATTTTGCAAGGTACGTATGAAACATTCTTTGCTATTGCGAAGAAGAGATTTAACGGAACTCTTCAAGGCACAATTACTTTGACTGCTGGTTGCGGCGGAATGGGTGGGGCTCAACCACTTGCCGTGACTATGAATGGTGGAGTTTGCCTAATCGTCGATATTGATCGAACGCGTCTTGAGAAGAGAATTGAAACTAAATATCTAGATGAAATTGCAATCGATCTCAACGACGCCGTTGAGCGTTCACTCAAAGCCAAGAGAGATGGTCGTCCTATTTCCATCGGGTTAGTGGGTAATGCCGCGGTAGTGATTCCTCAATTGTTGGCGATGGAATTTCCTGTCGATATTGTCACGGATCAAACCTCCGCTCATGATCCGCTTTCATATGTCCCAATCGGAGTGGAATTTCACGAAGCTGCGCAATTGGCAAAAGATGAACCTGAAGAATTTACAAAGAAGTCGCGAGAGTCGATGGCTAAACATGTTGAAGCGATGGTGGGTTTTCTGGATAAAGGTGCAGAAGTTTTTGATTACGGAAATTCCATTAGGGATGAAGCCCGCCAAGCTGGATATGGGCGTGCCTTTGCATTTCCGGGATTTGTTCCTGCCTATATCCGTCCACTTTTTTGTGAAGGAAAAGGTCCATTTCGTTGGGTAGCCCTCTCGGGAGATCCGAAAGATATCTACCGCACAGACAAAGCAGTTCTAGATCTCTTCCCCGAGAATGAAGGTTTGCATCGTTGGATCACGATGGCGCAAGAGAAAGTTGCCTTCCAAGGGCTACCTGCCCGAATTTGTTGGTTGGGGTATGGCGAACGCGACAAAGCAGGGCTGGCATTTAATGATTTAGTGGCAAGCGGGCAGGTTTCGGCACCGATAGTTATTGGACGTGACCATTTGGATTGTGGATCTGTTGCATCTCCATATCGCGAAACCGAATCGATGCTTGATGGTTCTGATGCAATCGCAGATTGGCCGCTTCTCAATGCAATGGTCAACGTAGCCTCTGGTGCCTCTTGGGTCTCGATTCATCATGGCGGTGGAGTTGGAATCGGTCGTTCAATACATGCTGGTCAAGTATCCGTTGCTGATGGAACTCCATTAGCGGCACAAAAATTGGCACGGGTGCTCACCAATGACCCAGGTATGGGCGTTATTCGCCATGCTGATGCTGGTTATGAAGGCGCAATCACGACTGCACGAGAGAAGCATGTCCATGTTCCAATGCTCGATATCGAATGACACTTGCATGACTTCCAAAACTCTCGTCGACAACATTGGGCTACTTGTTACCAATGATCCAACGTTCGATGGAACACCTTTAGGAATTGTCGAGTCTGCGGCCTTTCTTATCGAAGATGGAAAAGTTCTTTGGGTTGGAGAATCAAGCAAAGCGCCTCGCTCGGATGTTTCAAACAGCATCGATGCACAAGGACGTTGCATCATCCCTGGATTTGTGGATTCGCATTCGCATTTAGTTTTTGCTGGTGATAGAAGTTCTGAATTTCGCGCTCGAATGATGGGGGAAAAATACTCGGCAGGTGGAATTAATTACACTGTCGAACTTACTCGCCAAACTAGCAGTGGCCAGTTATTACAGAATGCCCGTCGGCTCGTTGCAGAAGCAAATGCCTCTGGCACGACGACCATTGAATGCAAATCGGGATATGGCTTGACTGTTGATGACGAAGTACGTTCTTTAGTCATCGCACAACAAGTCACCGAAGAAACTACTTTTCTTGGCGCTCATGTTGTGCCAAAGGAGTTCCGTGACAACTCTGAGGATTACGTCGATCTCGTTTGCGGAGCAATGTTGGATGCTGCGAAACCACATGCGAAATGGATTGATGTCTTCTAGTGACAAAGGAGCCTTTACGGTAGATCAAGCTCGCAGAATTCTTAAAGCGGGTATGGCGAAGGGGTTATTGCCCGCGGTTGCATGCCAATCAACTGGAATCGGGAGAAGGCGTTCAACTTGGAGTAGAACTTGGGGCAGCCTCCGTCGATCACTTGAGTTATCTCTCTGATAGTGACATCGATGCGCTCTCAACTTCCCAAACAGTCGCAACGTTATTGCCGGCAGCAGAGTTTTCGACTCGAGGTCACTACTTTGATGCGAGACTACTTTTTGAAGCTGGTGTGAAAGTTGCACTTGCATCTGACTGTAACCCTGGTACTTCCTATACAACGAACATGCCCTTTGTTATTGCACTCGCCGTGCGCGATCTCTACTTCACACCAGAACAAGCGCTCTGGTCGAGTACGAAAGGTGGAGCGGAAGCTCTTCGACGAGAAGATGTCGGTCAATCTCGGGCTCGGTGCAAAAGCTGACTTTTCAATTTTAAGTACATCGTCATATGTGCACCTTGCATATCGACCAGGAGTTCCACTAGTAGATGAGGTATGGCGCAATGGCGTACGAATCAAATAAATCAGTAACTCTGGAACTTCTGGCGTCACTTTTCATGATGTCATTGCAGTCGCACGGCATGGTGCGAAAGTTGTAATTTCCGATTCTGCAATTGTTGCTATCAAACATCACGTAAGTTCATTGAGGAATATGCAGCAGGTGGAACTCCTGTATATGGAGTTTCGACAGGTTTTGGTGCGTTAGCCAATCGTCATATTGACGTAAAAGATAGAACTCAACTTCAAAAATCTTTGATTCGCTCACATGCCGCTGGTGTTGGACCAGCGGTTGAGAGAGAAGTAGTACGTGCACTCATGTTTTTGCGGTTGCGCACAATGGCATCAGGACGAACTGGAGTTCGAATAGAAGTTGCTCAACTCTATGCAGATATTCTCAACGCCGGAATAACTCCGATAGTTCCCGAATTTGGCTCACTTGGTTGTAGCGGTGATCTCGCACCCTTATCTCATTGTGCACTTGCTGCAATGGGTGAAGGTCGAGTGCATAATTTCAACGGAGAAGAAGTCGACGCCATTGCTGCACTATCAGCAGCGAATCTCTCTCCAATTGAATTAGAAGCTAAAGAAGGTCTTGCTCTCATCAACGGTACCGACGGCATGTTGGGAATGTTGATTATGGCTTGCTCGGATCTGGAATCGCTATGCGCTGTTGCCGATATTTCTGCGGCGATGAGTATTGAAGGGCTTCTTGGCACTGATCGAGTATTTGCTCCTGATTTACATTCACCGTTGCGACCACAAGTTGGTCAAGCTGTAAGTGCGGCAAATATCTATGCTCTCCTTCAGAATTCAGGAATTGTCGCCTCGCATCTCGAGAACGGATTCACGTGTCCAAGATGCTTATTCCTTGCGATGCGCGCCTCAAGTAAATGGTGCAGTGCGTGACACGATCGAATATGCCTCAACAATTGCTTCGCGCGAATTGCAAAGTTCCATAGATAATCCCGTTGTAATGCCAGATGGAAGAGTTGAATCAAACGGCAATTTTCACGGCGCACCCGTGGCCTACGTTCTTGATTTTCTAGCTATTGCAGCTGCTGATTTGGGTTCGATGTCAGAGCGACGTACTGACCGTGCGCTTGATCAACATCGCTCCGCAGGACTGCCACCATTTTTAGCTCATGATCCAGGAGTTGATTCTGGTCTGATGATTGCTCAATACACGCAAGCTGGACTTGTAAGTGAGAATAAACGGCTAGCAACTCCGGCAAGCGTGGGATTCGATTCCAAGTTCTGCGATGCAAGAAGATCACGTCTCGATGGGGTGGAGCGCAGCGCGTAAATTGCGAAGGTAGTCGACAATTTGTCGAGAATTTTAGCGATTGAAATTGTTACTGCTGCTCGAGCTATTGAGTTTAGAAAGGGGCTAAAGCCATCACCTGCTGCAGCGAGCGTTATCGAAACCCTTCGAAAGGTCGTTCCAGGAGTTGGTCCAGATCGATTTCTCTCTCCAGAACTCGAAGCTGCAGTTCGTTTAGTCCGATCTGGCGAGATTGAATCTGCAGCAAAGAAAGTTGTTTCTGCACTTCACTAGCGAGCTACAACTCCACATGCGGCTTCAAGGAGTAGTAAGGCACCAAGTCGAATTGTTCTTTGATCCTCTGAATCTTTTGCGGCATCAATTTCAACTATATCCAGCCCTCGTACTCGCGCATCTTTTCCAGCGAAATAGGCAGCTTGTCGTAATTCATCTGCAGAAATGCCTCCGGGAGTAGATGCAGGACAAGCCGGTGCTACAGATCTATCGCAGACATCTACATCAAGATCGACATAGATTTCAGTATTTCCTTCACCCGCAATATCTAGGGCTTCCAACATGACATCCGATATTGGACGTCGGCGTAATTCATCGCGGTAAATAACGTGAATTCCAGAATCTTTTGCTCGTGCTGCATACTCACGACTATTTGCGAAATCACTAATTCCTATCTGCACAATCCTCGGACCTGGTAAACCCGCTTGAATAAGTCTCCACACAGGAGAGCCATTTGATTGCCCATCACGCAGATCGTGGTGGGCATCGAGTGTGATCAGACCAATGTTGGCAACTGAGTCCCACATTCGTTCGCTACTGAATAAGTAATTGAATTGTCGCCACCAAGTGCGATGAGAAGTTCGAATCGCTCTCGAATATCTTTAATTGCGTTTGCAACTTTCACTTCACCATTCGTGTGATCTGGTGAGCTCACATCTCCGAGATCTGAAAATTTAAGTTCCGAGAGTTCCACATCGTGGAAACTCGAATATGTGGAATATCGTGCAAGCGCGTTTCGAATTGCGTTTGGTGTTTCATGCGCTGAAGTTGGGGAGAGCGCAGTTTCGAATGCCGGGATTCCGATGATTGCAACATCACCAGTAGAACGTTCTTCCGTGAAGAGAGAGGGTTGCTCTATTCCATTTCGGGTCATGGTTCAGATCATGTCCAATTGACGTTGCGCTCACACCATAGATCGTATGCGAAGTTGAAGAATTGCTCACTTAGTACTGTATTTTCATTCTTGTCGAAAGTAGTATCAACTATGTTAAACATGCATTTCATTGATATTTGGCAACAACTTTCAGTCATCATTGATGGTGCGATCGCCGCGATTCTTGTTCCGTGATTGGCTGGGAGAGAGATCGCGCAGGAAAGTCTGCCGGACCTCGCACGATGGGCCCTTGTTGGCGCATCCCGCTGCAGTAGTCGTTTCAATTGGAGAAGTTCTAGATGCCAATGCGAAATTGGGTGATCCAACCCGAGCTCTCCACGCAATCATTACCGGTATTGGGTTTTTGGGAGCCGGCCTTATTTTCACTGATAAACGTGGAGGAATCCAAGGAGTAACGACTGCCGCCACTATTTTCGCCACAGCCGCTATGGGAGTTTCAGTCGGCTTGGGATTTCAAGTAGTAGGACTCGGACTCACGATAATAATTTTGGCAATCTTGCGATCCACTCAATTTTTGGAGGCGACGATTCGCAGAACCGAAGAGTTTGAATACGAGTATGAAGAATATGAGAAGAAAAAGAAGGGCGATGAGCCCCTACTTTCACTCAGCTCTTTTTTTGTTATTTAACGTCATCCTTCTTTAGCGCATCGGACACAGAATCCGCAGCGTGAGCGATTTTTTCCCTTGACGCGATCGATTCCGTCAGAGATTTTGTCGGTGATTTCATCTTTCTTTTCAATCACTGCGTCGTGCGCAGCGGCGATTAAATTATCTTTTGCATCTTCCACATTGTTCTTTGCAGGCCGTTGTATTTTCGGTCATAATTTTTCCTTAAGACGCCACTACGATCGCCCTTCAATGAGCCACTTGCTCGAACGCCGGAGTCCATCTGTTCTTGCAGAGTAGCCCCATACTTGGGAGATACTAATCCTTACTTGGATAGCCAGACCTGCATTAATGA
The DNA here is from genome assembly GCA_037200085.1 of Actinomycetota bacterium. Taxonomy (GTDB): domain Bacteria; phylum Actinomycetota; class Actinomycetes; order Nanopelagicales; family Nanopelagicaceae; genus QYPT01. The sequence goes on along the minus strand of JBBCHT010000003.1, from coordinate 3,474 downwards.
AACCAATTGTTCGATATTGACTGGTTTACTCAGGTAATCGGAAGCACCTGCCTCAATGCACTTTCACGATCCCCAACCATGGCCTTGGCGGTCAAAGCAATGATTGGCAACTTCTTAAATTCATCCATGTCGCGAATTCGTCGCATCGTCTCGTAACCATCCATTGTTGGCATCATGATGTCCATGAGCACGATATCCACTTTTGATTGGCTACGAAGGAGTTCTACCCCGCTGCTCCGTTTTCGGCCGAAGATACTTTCGCTCCGCGATGAGTCAGCGCCGCCGAAAGGCGCCATAATATTGCGAACATCATCATCGACGACGAGAACTGAAGTACTTGCCAAATTATTGCTTGATTGCTGTACTTCTTGAGAAGATTCCTCTTTTCTTTGGGCAATTGCGAAACGACTCGATGAAGAAATAGTGATGTTTGGTCAAGAAGTCGATCCAGTGAGTCAACTTTCCCTGACCACTCCTGTAGTGCCTAACTTTTCTAACTTTTTCAATTTCGGCTGTTGAGAGAGAATTTCCACTAAATATCACCACAGGAATAACTTGCTGCAAATGTGAATCACGTATTAGTGAAATAAATTCTGTGCCTCTCATATCTTTGAGTCGAGAACCCACCACAACACAATCGATTTTTCCAGTTGTGATTTCCTCCCACGCTTCTTTGCTGTGACTTTGATACTTAAGTATTACATCGTCATTTTTTAAGCAATTCGGTTATTTGATGTTCCTCTTCTTTATCCGAAGTAACGAGTAGAAGATTTTTTACTGGTCTATCAATGAAAGCTCGAGTGGCATCCATGGTCGCGCCGATTTGAGCGCGACTAGTCGGCTTAACGAGATAGTGAAAGGCTCCACTTGAAAGCCCACGAATGGGGCTATTCTCAACCGAAATGACATCGACCGGAATATGTCGCAATTCCGAATCACGTTTCAAAATATCTAGAATCGTCCATCCATCAACATCTGGGATACGGATGTCTAGAGTTATTGCGTCAAAATTAATAGTTCGAGCAAGTGTTAATGCTTGAGATCCTCTGGGGCAGATGACACCTTTAAATCCCTTTTCTCGAGCCAGATCGAGAATAATTTTTGCAAATTTCGGGTCATCTTCGATGATGAGAAGAGTTTGATCACCTGGCGCTATTGAATCGCGATCATCAGCTAGAGGTTGCTCCATTTGATAACGAGACGTATTTTCGTGGGTATCCGAAGTTTCAAAGTTAGTGGATTCAGAATCCGCTGAATTTACTTCGTCGATTGAATCTGGACTGCTGTCGGGCAAAAAGAGAGTGAAAGTGCTACCGCCTTGAGGAATACTGGAAATGAGAGAGAGTTGACCTCCCAGTAGAGTTGCAATTTCTCGACTAATGGAGAGTCCGAGTCCCGTGCCTCCATACTTACGTGAAGTTTGACCATCACCTTGTTGAAATGCTTCGAATATTAATTTCTGCTTGTCTGGTGAAATTCCTATTCCACTATCTTGAACAGTGAAAGCGACGACGCCTTTAGCCTTTTGAAGAGTTTCGATCGAAGGGTCCCAACCAGAATATGCAGTATCAATATATAGCGTGACTTTTCCGATATCGGTAAATTTAAATGAATTGGATATGAGGTTTTTGAGAACTTGAAGTAATCGCATAGCATCTGTCTGGATTGAGCGGGGGAGGTTTTTCGAATACGAAACATCGAATTTTACGTTGCCACCTTGGACCATTGGTTTGTAAGTGGTCTCAATCTGGTTTTTAATATTGGCAAATTCCACTGGAGATAGATCGAGAGTCACAGTTCCGGATTCTATTTTTGAAAGATCCAAAATCCTCGTTGATTAATGACAAGAGATCATTTCCCGAAATGTGAATTGATTTCGCAAACTCAATCTCTTTTTCGTCGAGGTGGTCTTTCGGGTTGTCCGCCAAATGTTCGGCCAGAATCAGCAAACTATTTAGAGGAGTTCGAAGTTCATGCGACATATTTGATAGAAACTCTGATTTGTATTTTGACGTAAGGGTGAGCTGCTCTGCCTTTTCTTCGACAGCGCTTTTAGCCTGTTCTACCTCTTGATTTTTCAATTCAACTTCAAGTTTTTGTTCCTCCAAGAGTTGGGGCTTTCTCTTCCAACTCTTGATTGGTAGCCCGCAATTCTTCTTGTTGGCTTTGAAGTTCATCTGTCATGGATTGCGATTGCGCCAAAAGGACTTCTGTCCTCAAAGTCGCTTCAATGGTGTTAATGACGATGCCAATGTGCTCGGTCACTTGATTAAGAAAATTATCTTGAACCTGTTCGAATATTTTGAAGGAGGCCAGTTCGATTACGCCTTTAATTTTCCCTTCAAAGAGAATAGGAAGAAGAACAAGGCTTTTAGGGCGAGAATTGCCTAAAGCCGATGTGATATTTATGTAGTCGTCAGGAATACTTTCCACGAAAATTCGGGTTTTTTCTGCCGCACATTGTCCAACTAAACCTTGACCGACTTTCCAGGTAGCAGAAAGACGTGACTCGTCCGCAACTGCATAACTAGCTAGAAGTTTGAGTTTGGATTCTCCAAGATCTGAATCATCCAGATGGTAGAAAGTAGCGTGTAGTACTTCCAATAGTGGAGATAAGTCAGAGAGAACAATGTTCGCCACTTGCGTTAAATCATGATGTCCCTGAAGAAGACGAGCTACCCTCGCCAAATTTCCCTTTAGCCAATCCTGTTCTGCATTTGTTTTTGTCGTAGTTTGCAAATTCTGAATCATTCCGTTGATGCTCTTTTTAAGAACGAGCACTTCGCCTTGTGCTTCGACATCTAGTGTCCGAGAGAGATCCCCACCTGCAACTGCGGTAGCGACTTCTGATATTGCCCGTACTCGATCAGTAACGCTCTCCGCCAACATGTTGACGTTATCGGTCAACTCTTTCCAAACGCCTGTTGCATTTGGAACTTTTGCATATCCACCAAGTTTTCCTTCAGATCCAACTTCCTTCGCAACGCGGGATACTTCCGCTGCAACATTGGAAAGTTGAGCGAGCATTTCATTGACCATGTTGGTCCAGATCAAGAACTGACCTTCTTTTTTTCGACCATTTACTACAGGTGACAAGTTTCGTGTCAGATCTCCATGCGAAAGCGCAGTGATTACTTGAACCATTTCATCCAGTGGCGCGACCAACTCTTCCAAAACATTATTCAGTCCTCGCATTACTGCTCCGCGAGCACCTTCAAGGCGAGTGGAAGTAACTCGCGCATCGATGATTCCGGACTCGGCAACATCTTTTAGTACAACAAGCATCTCTTGGGTTGCCGTGGAAGTGATGTGACACATTTGGTTATACGAACGAGCTATCTCTCCGGCCACTCCAGGAACTTCTGCATTGAGTCGGATTGAGTAATCTCCAGATGCATACGCTTTTAGCGCAACATGTAGTTCATCGAGATCCATGATTGGTTCTTGCTTCCGCAATTTTGAAAAAATTGCCAT
>JBBCHT010000002.1:0-158135 GCA_037200085.1 Actinomycetota bacterium | reverse complement strand
CGGCCAGTTCCACCATAAACAACTGCTTCTGAACCATCAGCATCCAATTCAAATGCTGTGTGTGCACCTATAACTCCGCGCTCAACATCGGCTTCGCGACAAATAATTGAAATTCGGATTTCAGAAGTAGAAATCATTTCGATATTTACTCCTGCGTCCGACATCGCGGCAAAAAAAGTTGCCGTAACGCCAGGATGCGATCGCATACCTGCACCGACAAGAGAAATTTTTCCAATTTGATCATCGTATTGAATTGATGCAAATCCAACTTCACCTTGAATGCGTTGAAGAATTGCAGTCGCATCTGCACCTTCACTCTTTGGAAGAGTAAAAGAAATATCAGTTAGTCCCGTTGAAGCAGCAGAAACATTCTGAACGATCATGTCGATGTTGATATCAGCATCGGCGATTGCTTGAAAAATTCTCGCTGCGATACCAGTTCTGTCAGGGACGCCGACAATTGTTATCTTCGCTTCGCTCTTATCGTGCGCAATTCCTGAAATGACCGCCTTCTCCATGTCGCCTCCTTCAGGATGGTTCTTAACCACCCATGTACCTTCGTGATTTGAAAATGATGAACGAACGTGAATCGGTAAGTCGTAGCGGCGTGCGTATTCGACGCAACGCAAATGCAAAACTTTCGCCCCACTCGCTGCGAGTTCCAACATTTCTTCATAAGTAACTGATTTCAATTTACGTGCTTGCGGAACTACGCGCGGATCAGCGCTAAAGACTCCATCGACATCTGTATAGATTTCACAAACATCTGCCTCGAGAGCGGCAGCGAGCGCGACAGCAGTAGTGTCCGACCCACCGCGACCAAGAGTTGTAATGTCTTTTGTATCCTGACTAATTCCTTGAAATCCGGCGACGATTGCAATCGCGCCATCTTTAAGTGCCTCTTGAATTCGACCCGGCGAAACATCAATGATTCGTGCTTTTCCGTGAGTTGAATCCGTAATTACTCCCGCTTGGCTTCCCGTGAAAGAGCGAGCTTCATGTCCCAAATTTGTAATCGCCATAGCGAGAAGAGCCATCGAGATTCGCTCACCTGCAGTAAGGAGCATGTCCAATTCGCGTCCCGCTGGAATCGGCGTGATCTGGTTTGCCAGGTCGATCAATTCATCGGTGGTATCGCCCATTGCGCTGACGACCACAACAACTTGATGCCCCGCCCGTTTTGTCGCAACTATCCGAGCTGCTACACGCTTCATTCCCTGGGCATCCGCCACGGAGGAGCCGCCATATTTCTGGACAATCAAACCCATGGCCTAAGTGTGAAGCATTAAAGCCCATGGAGGAAACTAATATCATACTTTGAGATGCTTAATAATCCACACTTTGAGATTTCTACTGCTCGACGGTACGCCGTCCTTCAAATGCCCGCCCCAAAGTGACTTCATCCGCATATTCGAGATCGCCACCCACAGGTAATCCACTAGCCAATCGAGAAACTTTGAGACCCAAAGGTTTGAGCATTCGTGCCAGATATGTGGCAGTGGCCTCTCCTTCGAGGTTTGGATCGGTGGCAAGAATGATTTCGGTAACAGAACTATCGGCCAATCGAGCCATGAGTTCGCGGATTCGAAGCTGCTCTGGACCAATGCCATCGATCGGACTTATTGCCCCGCCGAGCACGTGATATTTGCCCCGGAACTCTCGGGTTCGCTCAATAGCAATAACATCTTTGCTCTCTTCAACAACGCAGATTGCGGTGGGATCACGACGAGGATCCTTACAAATTCTGCACTGCTCTTCTTCAGAGACATTGCCGCATATCGAACAAAATTTAACTCGCTCCTTTACAGTGCGAATAGCTTCAACGAGTGAAGCAGCAGTTTCACTTTCTGCTTGCAGAATATAAAAAGCAATTCGCTGTGCACTCTTTGGGCCAATTCCTGGCAAACGTCCAAGGGCATCAATCAAATCTTGAATTGCGCCTTCATACATTCCGCTCATCTATTTACCACTATCGATCTCAACCATTCTCACTGATGACTTTGGCGCCAAGTTCTCTTGCAAGGAGAGCCGCTCCAGAAAGTTGATCCTGATCATTCGGAGATTCATCTACTTGGACGGCCCTTGCTTGAGGAGTGTTTGGATTGATCGAAGGATCGACAATTACTTCGATTTTTCTATCAACGCCTACAACGTCAATAAATGCTTGGCGCAGAATTTCATCGCTTTCCGATCGCAAAAAAGAATCCCGCGTTCCGGCATTAACAATTGCAATTGTGATTGCGGTGTCGTCAATGTCCAAAATTTGTGCACTCGCACTTAGTAGCGACCATGTAAGTCGGCGACGTTTCTTTACATCTTCAATCACATCGGGCCAGAGTCTTCGCAAACCGGCGATATCAACTGAACCAGTCGACTTTGGAGTTGCAGTTACAGGCTTCGACGAAACAGCAGGCGCCCCACTCTCCTTTCGAACTGGTGCAGGTGCAGCAACTGGTGCAGCACTTGGCGCAGGCGTTGAAGAAACTTGAGAAGTCATCGGCGCTAAATTTTCTGCTCGCTCAAGTCTCTCGACTCTTGCCATCAAACCGCGCTCGGAATTATCGCCAACGGGCAACAACATACGTCCGCAAATCAACTCCAACATCAAACGAGGCGCTGTTGCACCACGCATCTGCGTTAAACCCTCTGCTGCAATGTCAGCCGCTCGCGACAAACCAGCAGTTCCAATTCGTTGCGCTTGTCCACGCATTCGCTCAAGTTGATCGTCGGCAACATCATGAAGAACAGCCTGCGCTCCACCTTCAGGTAGCGCGTCCACGATCATTAGGTCACGCAGCCTTTCAAGAAGATCTGCTGCAAAGCGTCGTGGGTCATGGCCAGATTCGATAACCCTGTCAATGCTTTTGAAGAGAGTCGCGCCATCTCTGGCAGCGAGCGCATCTACCGCATCGTCAAGCAAAGCGCTGTCCGTGAAACCGAGAAGTTGAATGGCGATCTCATAACTCACGCCTTCATCACCAGCGCCGGCGAGCAATTGACCCAAAATAGATTGCGCATCTCGGACTGAACCACCACTTGCGCGAACAACAAGTGGGATCACACCTTTTGCAACTTTCACGCCTTCGCCATTGCAAACTTTTTCAAGGTTGGCTGCCAAAATTCCTGGCGGTACCAATCTGAATGGATAGTGGTGTGTACGCGAACGAATAGTAGAAATCAATTTTTCTGGCTCAGTTGTTGCAAAAATAAAAATTACGTGTGGCGGCGGTTCTTCAACAACTTTAAGAAGAGCGTTAGCGGCACCAGGTCCAAGTTGATGAGCTTCATCAATAATGTAAATCTTGTATCGACTCTGTACTGGTGCATAAAAAGCTTTATCGCGAAGATCGCGCGCATCATCAACTAATCCGTGAGTTGCAGCATCTAACTCAATAACATCAAGTGATCCTGGACCATTCGCGACTAAATCTTTGCATGATTGACATTCACCACATGGAGTTGGAGTCGGTCCTTTTTCACAATTCAAGCTTCTCGCCATAATTCGCGCGCTAGAAGTTTTTCCGCAACCGCGCGGCCCAGAGAAAAGATATGCGTGATGAATTCGCCCGGATGAAAGTGCATTCGATAGTGGAACGGTTACGTGATCTTGACCAAATACTTCACTAAATTGAGAAGGGCGATATTTGCGATACAACGCGAGCGACATATACAACTCCTCCTCTACTGATCGAGCTGTTCGAGCGAATAAATAAAATTGAAGGACCCCTCGCGCACCCGCAAGAGCGCACCTACCCTTGCTGCCTTCCAGCCCTGGGGGAGTTCAGCACGATAGCGCCGCACGAGGGATCTGGTGCTCATCATAGTTTGACCACCGATAGAGTGCTCCCTCTGGAGGATTCGCATAGCGGCCGAGTGCGCACGCTTGGAAAGCGTGTGTAGGGCAACCTACCGAGGGTTCAAATCCCTCATCCTCCGCCACAATTTTCGTCAATTTATTCAAGTGTTGATAACCTTTTTGCGGTCATTGGAATCTTGCAATCCTGACCGATGCGAAAAAATATATTCCGAAATGTAATTCTGATCGCTCTTTCAACTTCTACATTGATCTCCATTTCTCCTTCAATGGCCGCTAGCGCCTTAATCCCTAAGCCAAAGGTTCCTAAACCCGTATGCCGAATTGAACTTGATAACGCTCATTACTCAACAACTTTCATCAAACATCTCAAACAAAAGCACGTCAAAGTTAACGCTTGGTCTGTCTGTAACGTCCATCAACTACGTGTGACACTTACTCTGGAGATTTACAAAACTGGTTTTTTTGAAGATCACCTTGTAAAGAAAGTCGAAACAAAAGAATATCTCCCGACATCGACTGGGTTAAGAGTTGAAATAAAGAATGCATCTGTGAAATGCAAGAACAACAAACCTACTTCGTACTACGGAGTTGTTTACTCAAAAGCCTTTATTGGCGGGAAGTGGCAGTACGCAGGTCGTACGCGCTCCCTATCTATCGCCCATCTCGAATGCGGTACTTGAGATAAAGTCAATACATGGAGATTTACGATGGCTCGGGAGAGACATTTGTTGAGATAGAAAAGGATCAGGAATTTCTTGATCTGATGACAGAATTTTATTTCTCCAATCGGAGTAGATATAAAGAGCAAGCAAAAAAACTGCTCCGCGAAGGTCGACTCCTCTTACCAATCGGCGATTCATTGCTCAAGTACATCGTGAAAGATGGATGGACCGGATACAAAGTGTCGGAAGACGAAGGGCTAAATTTCTCCGACTTCTTGTCATTAGGTCCGCTTCCCTGGTGGAGGAGAGCTAAAATCGAAAAATTGATTGAACAGTTCGCCCACAGTGAAGCGAGTCAAACACTCGACCTCTAGATTGGATTGTTGTGTTTCAGATTTACCTTGTCAGCGCCCATGGACATCGACGAATACCAGAATTCCTTGCAGGACCAGATGTTCGAATAACTCTCATTTGTTGCTCACATAACGTCCTTAAAAAGAGCGATTTTGTTGACGAAGTAATAGTTATCAGTGATCACAAGCGGTGCGAGACCTTTATTTCCAAATTCCTTAAAAATAGAGAGTTGATTGAATCACTCGATGGTTGGATCCTTTTTTCTGGTGACGAAGAAATGTATCAAATCGCAAATTCTAATCTCTCAACTGAACTGAAGTTGAAACTCTTACCAGTTAGAAACGCAAATGCTTTAAAGATTCTCGGGTCTAAAAGTGGAATGGTCGAATTGGCAAATGAAACTGGAATAAAAATGCCTCGATCCTTGACAGCCAATTCACATGAGGAATTGCTTGAACATGCGAAGACATATGCTTCTGCCTTCCTCGTCAAAGGAAGTCGTGGGTCTGGAGGAACTTCAGTCAAAAAATTTGAGACGGTGACTTCACTTGTGAATGATCCAATTCCCGAAGAGTGGTTTCCCGTAATCATTCAAGAGTTCGTCGAAGGAAATGAAAGATCAATAGAAGCGTTGTTCAATAATGGAAAGTTGCTTGCATGGATGTATGCAGACCAAATTGTCTATTTGCGCAACAAAATTGGACCTACTTCAAGTCGAAGGTATAGAACTCCACCACTCATGGATTTTCACGATGTGCTCATTAAATTTGGAGAAGTTACCAAAGCGCACGGTTTTGGAAGTATGGCGTTTATGTATTCGATCAAAGATAAGCAACACTATTTAGTCGAAGCTGATCTACGCACCAATGATTGGCTCAACTTTGGAAGAATCTTTGGGATCAATTGGACTGAAGTAATGCGCGCCAATTCACCTCAATCTGAAAAATACCCTCACATACTCTCGGAAGACGGTTTCTACATTCGGATGTGGCAGAGAGAAATGGAACAAGCGCTATATGACCATGATTGGCGACTTGCTTATTCGCTCCTCAAAATTAAACGGAGCGATAGACATCCGCACATTTATCAGGATGTTTCAGTCAATCGTGCACTTAAATTAAGGTTATTTAGGCTGCTTCCGTTGGCACTTGCAAAGACAGCGCTAGCGCTTCTTCCAAAATCAGTAGAGAGAAAACTTCGAGAACGTGGCATTGCATCGAAGATTGGATCGCAAATTGCTGGTGGCTAAATCTCTACACCAATAAATTTTGTCTCCAGAAATTCGTGAATTCCATTAAATCCGCCTTCGCGGCCTAAACCACTCTGTTTTACTCCGCCAAATGGAGCGGCGGGATCAGAAATCACTCCGCGATTAATTGCAACCATTCCAGATTCCAGCGCTTCGGCAACACGTATCGCTCTACCTAATTCGCCTGAGTAGACATAACTAATCAGACCGAAGTCCGAACTATTGGCGAGCGCAATTGCCTCTTCATCTGTGTCGAAAATAACGATCGGTGCAACTGGACCAAAAATCTCGTAAGACAAAATTGAATTGGAACTCTCGACTTTCAAAACCGTTGCGGGATAAAAGGCACCAGGTCCTTCTGGAGATTTACCACCCGTTGTGACAACTCCTCCTTCACCGACTGCGACATCGACGAGTTCCGCAATTTTGTTTCGCTCTTTCAAAGAAACGCTGGCACCTAAGTTAACGCCGCTCTCCAAACCAGGTCCCATGTGAAGTGAGGACATTGCTTTTGTGAATTCGTTGGTGAAGCGATCAGCAATCGCTCGTTGCACATAAACGCGATTCGCCGCCGTACAAGCAGCTCCTCCATTGCGCATTTTGGCGATCATCAACCCTTGAACGGCAGCACTTACATCTGCATCTTCCAATACTAAGAATGGTGCATTGCCGCCCAACTCCATCGAGCAACGAATCACTCGATCCGATGCTTCACGAAGAAGTATTCGACCAACTTCTGTCGAGCCTGTGAAAGAGAGATTGCGAACTCTTGGATCATGAAGAATTTTGCTGATTGATGGACCAACTTGCGATGGCAAAATTACATTTACTACTCCCTTGGGAACACCGGCGCGATCGAGAATATCCACGATGGCCAGAGCAGTTAGTGGAGTCTCTCCCGCTGGTTTGAGAATTACTGTGCAACCAGCTGCCAGTGCCGGACCAAGTTTCCGTGTTGCCATCGCAGCAGGAAAATTCCATGGAGTAATAAGGAGTGAAACGCCAATGGGTTGATGAGTGACAAGAATTCTTTTATCGCCACTTGGTGAAGTGCGATAGTCACCGGGAACTCGTACTGCTTCCTCTGCAAACCAGCGGAAGAATTCAGCAGCATAGGCAATTTCACCTTTTGCGTCTGAGAAAACTTTTCCGTTTTCACGAGTGATAAGTGTTGCTAGCGCGTCACTTTCGGCGACCATCATTTCAAAGGCTTTTCGCAATATTTCACTTCTGACCCGAGGACTCGTCTTCGCCCAACTCGCCGATGCCTCCGATGCAGCCGCTACAGCAGCGTCACATTCGCTATCTCCCGCCGTTGCAACATCGGTAATTGTGGAGCCATCGCTTGGATCATGGACGGGCATCGTCCCGTTTCCATCTACCCAATTGCCACCAATAAAGAGTTGAGTACGCATGAAATGAGCATACTCTCGCACGCTTTTACGTCAGACTAAGATGTAGTGAGTGATTTGGCGCTTGCCCGACAATCTATTCACAGGGAGTTATTTTGCCTAAAGCTTGGACAGATGGTGCCCCTGCTCCCGTGGCGCTAAAGGAACATGCGCATCTCAAAGATCCGCTTTCATACAAAGTAAAGCGCGCCTTTCTCGGCAACCCCACTCAATCGACATTCACTTGGTCATCAACGTCTCGCCAAACGCTATGCGTTAGGAATTTTGTCCTCCGATTGCATTTCCTCATCGGCTTATGGCAGCGAACAAATTCTTATCGCGCTCTTGCCCGCATTTGGACTTGCCGCCTTCGCATTAATGATGCCGATGACCGTTGTCATTCTCGTCATTTTAACTATCGTCACTTTGAGTTATCGAAATGTCATCGCCGTTTATACAAAGACTGGCGGCGCATACATAGTTACAAAAGATAATTTTGGACCTGGAATGTCTGTAGTTGCGGCAGTTGCTCTGATGTTGGACTACATAGTCACCGTCGCTATTCAATCGGCCGCGGGTATCGCTGCAATTGTTTCAACTTTCCCATCACTTCATCGCGGAAAAGTCGCAATGACTCTCGCCGTGATCGCACTCATCACTTATGGAAATCTTCGTGGGGTCAAAGAGGCTGGAAAATCTTTCGCTCTTCCTACCTATCTCTTTGTTGGTGCAATGGCCATCGTCTTTATAACTGGTCTCTATCGGGTCATGAGCGGAAATCTTCCAGTGCTCGATACCAATTTGCCGGGCACAGTCCACATCGGAGAAGCCCAAGGGCTGCTCTCGGTCTCGGCTATCTTTATTTTGCTGCGGGCTTTTGCCAATGGAGGCTCCTCCTTAACAGGGCTTGAAGCAATCTCTGATGGCGTGGCTCTCTTCAAAGTTCCCGAAGCAGTGAATGCGCGTAAAACTTTGCTCATTATGAGCACCATTCTTGGCTCTCTTGTTCTTGGTGTTTCATGGTTTGCACAAAGAATTCATGCCATGCCGTATGAAAATGGAGCGCCAACTGTAATTTCACAAATCGCGAAAGTCGCACTGGGTGAAGGCGCTGCAGGAAAAGTTTTCTTTATCTTTGTTCAAGGCGCCACAATGCTCATTCTTTTTGCCGGAGCAAATACGACGTATAGCGCTTTCCCAATTCTTTGCAATTTCGTTGCAGCAGATGGATATCTCCCTCATCAATTAACCAAACGTGGTCACCGACTTGCCTTCTCCAATGGAATTATTTTTCTTGCAGCTTCAGCCAGTTTCCTCGTTCTCTTTACTGGCGCATCCGTCGATCATTTAGTTGCCTTTTATGCGCTGGGCGTTTTCACTGGATTTTCGCTCGCAGGTTTTGGAATGGCTAAACATGCCTACAGGCATCGACGTGGAAAATGGCAATTGAAGTTATTTATCAATGCGCTCTCTGGAACAGTTTCCGTGATTGTGGTTTTTGTATTTTCTGTTGTCAAATTTACTGAAGGAGCATGGATCGTTCTCACGATTGCACCGATTGCCGTCTTCTCGTTGCTCCGACTCAACCGACAGTATCGTCGCGAACAAGATGCCTTAAATTTCAAAGCAGTTGAAACCCGAGCAACCTCGATCGGCAAGCACGATGTGACCATCCTTGTAGATAGCGTGGATGTCGCAACTATCGGCGCAGTTCGTTATGCACGAAGTTTGAATCCACATACAGTGTCGGCAGTTCACTTCGTGATTGACGATCAACGAGCAGAAGATATTAGAAAGTTATGGGCGTCAACACCCGCCCTGCATGACATCATGCTGGAATTGATTGATTGCCCTGATCGAAGACTCGCAAATGCTGCAATGGACTATGCAATTCGCGCAACTGCCTCACCTGACGTTGAAGTGACTTTGCTGCTGCCTCGTCGTTCGTACGCTCCAGTACTCGGAAAATTGCTACACGATCAAACAGCTGAGGAAATTGCACGACCAATTTCACAATTGCCTCGAGTTGTAGCAACGATCGTTCCATTCGATGTTGCAAAAATTATTGCTGGCAAGAGCGTTGTCGTGCATGACGCACATGTTCCACATCAAGCACCTGAAGCAATTGAGCCACTGCCGGTTGCACCAACTAAATCCGAAGTTAAAGCAACCGCGAAAGCGCCTTCTGCTTCTGCCGTCTCGTATAAAGGCTATGAACCAATTAGCCACTACGCTGAAAATGTAACTCCCATTGGGAAAATCACTTGGCGCAGACGAGCAAATGTTCAAGGACGGGTAACGTCTATTAAGACCGCACCTCAAGGATCAGCGCCCATTGTCGAAGTTGAGATGTGGGATGAGACTGGTGGAGTGACTCTTCAATTCTTAGGTAGAAGAGAAATTGCTGGTCTAGATGTTGGTTCCATTCTTCGCGCTGAAGGAATGGTCGGCGAAAGCGATGGCAATCTCACGATTCTCAATCCATCGTATGAAATTACTGTTTAGCAATTAATAGAGCGGTGGCGGTGGGATTTGAACCCACGGTTGAGTTTCCCCAACACACGCTTTCGAGGCGTGCTCCTTTGGCCGCTCGGACACGCCACCATCGCCGAGGATACAGCAACTAATTTCCTTGTCGACGCTTCTTGAAAAAACTTTGAAGTACTTCGGCACACTCGTCAGCCATCACTCCTGAAACTACTTCGAGTTTATGAATTGCTCGTGGATCACGGAGAACATCCCAAACTGAACCAACAGCGCCAGCTTTGGAATCCCATGCTCCAAAAACGAGTCGCGAAATTCTTGACTGTGCCACTGCACCTGCACACATTGCGCAAGGTTCCAACGTCACAACAAGAGTGCAACCATCGAGTCGCCAAGTATCCAATTTTTCTGCGGCACGACGTATTGCAACGATTTCTGCGTGGGCAGTCGGATCATTGAGCAATTCACGTTCGTTCGTACCGACAGAAATAATCTCTCCCGATTCATTCAGTATTAACGCTGCGACTGGAACATCTTTCGAATTGTCCAGTTCGCTAAGTGAAAGTTCTATGGCGTGCTTCACCGCCTCTTCATCAGTCATTGAATTATCCGAAGGCTCTAAAGCTCAAGGAGTTTGCGAAATTCTTCGCCGAAACCCAAACGAGTAGCGATGGCATCGAGTTGTTCATCTGGAAAAAGTTCTCCGTCATCGCAGAGCGCTGAAATTTCCATGTGATTCATGCCTAAATCAGCCAATATGTCCAGGTGACCAACGGGCATAGGTTCATCATCTTCTTCGACCGTTGGTAGATCTGCCAACTCAATAAAATCGGCAGCAACTTCATAATCAAGAGCACAAGTGGCATCACTCAAAAACATGCTGATATGCGAACCCAAAACACGAATTAACATAAAAAATTCTTCATCGATTGCTATTAACGCAATAGCACCACCATTAGTTCTTTGACTTTTCAAACTCGCAATTATTTGCGTAAGGTCGTAGGCATCGGGCAATAGTGCAAGGGTCCATCGTCCATCTTCGTGCCAAGCTGCGACGGCAATATCTGATTCATTGCTCATCGTTCATCTCCTCGCTAGAAGGACCATAAGTGAAACTGTTGAAGTTTGCGCTTACAGGTTGCATATTGACACTTCTTTATTAAGAAAGAAAGCCCTGTATGGTAGGAAGTATGAAAGTTCACATCGCCGATCACCCACTTATTTCGCACAAATTAACCGTTTTACGTGATGAACGAACTGACTCTCCAACTTTTCGCCGACTCGTCGAAGAACTGGTAACACTCTTGGCATATGAAGCCACCAGAGATGTCCGAACAAAAGAAGTTTCCGTAAAAACGCCAGTCACAACCACCCAAGGATTGAAATTGGCTGATCCCCGTCCAGTTGTTGTACCAATTCTTCGTGCAGGTCTTGGAATGTTGGAAGGAATGGTCCGCTTAGTTCCGACTGCAGAAGTTGGATTCCTCGGAATGGTGCGGGATGAAATAACTCTTCAGGCGAGTACTTATGCGAATCGATTGCCAGAAGATTTGTCCGGTCGTCAATGTTTTGTTTTAGATCCAATGCTCGCAACTGGTGGAACGTTAGTGGCAGCAATCAACTATCTCATCAACTTAGGTGCGACCGATATCACTGCAATTTGCATACTCGCTGCACCCGAAGGAATTGCACACATGGAGCAATCTTTCGAAAATTGTCCGGTCCCCATAACGATTGTGACTGGCGCTTTAGATACAAAGTTGAATGAAAATGGATATATCGTGCCGGGTCTGGGTGATGCGGGCGATCGACTATACGGAGTTGTGTAAATGGCATCAACAAGTCCTGGTTACGGAATAACGATAAGAGTTGAAGGTGCTCCATCTGCTCAACCAGTAGCGGAGGCGACAGCGGCAATTACTAGAGCTGGGGCGACAATCACTGCGCTAGATGTTGTCGAATCTCTCCTAGAAAAAGTCGTTGTTGACGTTACATGTGACACGATCAATGCTGAACATGCAGAGCAAATTACGCGAGCAATTAGTGCGCACGAAGGACTTACTGTTCGAAAAGTCAGTGATAGAACATTCTTGCTCCACCTTGGAGGAAAACTTGAAGTTCAGTCAAAGGTTCCACTGAAAACTCGTGATGATTTGTCTCGCGCTTACACACCTGGCGTTGCTCGAATTTGCCAAGCAATTTTCGACGATCCATCCGATGCTCGTCGCCTCACAATAAAGAGGAATACCGTTGCCGTTGTTACAGATGGTTCAGCAGTTTTAGGTTTGGGAAATATTGGTCCAGCCGCGGCGTTGCCAGTGATGGAAGGCAAAGCCGCGTTATTCAAGAGATTCGCCGATGTCGATGCCTGGCCAGTCTGTCTTGATACTCAAGATGTTGACGAGATAGTTCGAACCGTTCAGCTCATCGCACCTGTTTATGGCGGAATCAACCTTGAAGATATTTCTGCTCCACGATGTTTTGAAGTCGAACGTCGTTTGCGCGAGCTTCTAGATATCCCCGTCTTTCATGATGATCAACACGGAACAGCAATCGTCGTGTTGGCAGCGCTACGAAATTCACTTAAGTTGGTGAAGAAAGATATTTCTACGTGCAAAATCATTATGAGTGGTGCGGGAGCGGCCGGTACGGCTATTGCTCGACTTCTCACAATTAGCGGCGCAAAAAATATCATCGCCTTCGATACTAAAGGCGCTCTCAACTCAAAGACAGAAACTAACGATCCAATGCGTAAATGGTTCGTCGACAATTGCAATCCCAATGATTTTTCAGGCTCTATTTCTGAAGCGCTCAATGGCGCAGATATATTTATTGGCGTTAGCGCTGCAAATATCTTGAGCGAAGCAGACATTGCATCGATGGGGCCAAATTCAATCGTTTTCGCCTTGGCCAATCCAGATCCTGAAATTGACCCAAATATTGCGCGCAAATACGCAGCGGTTGTGGCTACGGGTAGAAGTGATCAACCCAACCAAATAAATAATGTATTGGCTTTCCCCGGAATCTTCCGTGGACTACTCGATGCCAATGCTCACACCATTACCGATGAATTACTCGTGGCAGCGGCTGAAGCAATAGCTGGATGCGTTTCACCTGAGCAACTCAATGCTTCATTTATTGTGCCTAGTGTTTTTGATCCCAATGTTGTAAAAGAAGTAGCAGCTGCAGTAAAGAAAAATGTTTAGTTAAGTTCGGTGACGATTAACTGATTTTTCATTATTGACGAAGACTCCCACATAAGTCAGAAGAATTCCTGCTACCAAGAATCCGCCAACATGAACGCCCTTTGTAGGAGAAACTAGATCAATAAGCAACGAACCAACTAACTGTCCTCCAACGCTAAAGAGCGTAAAACTCAGTACTCCCAAATGCTGAACGACTGTAGAAGAAAAGGCAATGTAGATAACCCCAGTAATACCACCTAGGTACATCCACCACGGCGTGAAATGCAATCCAGAAATATGCGTTTTGTGCGTAATGAGTCCCACGACAAGTAGCGTGACCAAAAGCGTCGTTCCTGTGATGAAGTTCAAAAATGATGTTGTGAAACTCTGTTGCGATTGTTCATTGACTTGTCCGTTGAGTGCTCGTTGAACTCCAGTGAGGAAGCCAGCAATGATTCCCATGAAAACTGCGAATAGGGAGAGATTCTTTGCATCGATTCGATCCCATACTGAAACCAAAACTGCGAGGACCGTCAATAACGCTGCAATCACTCGACGTCTTGAGATTTTCTTTTCACCGCCTCCGGTCATGCCGAGTCGATCAACGATGAGAGATGCCGCTGTTTGGCCAGAAATCATTGCTACTGAATAGATAGCCACACCAATGAGAGGAACGATCTGAGTTTGAACGGCGACAAATACTCCGCCGATTACTCCTCCAAATAGCCGCCAGCGAGGAATTGCACCCGACTGCACGGCTGCCCGAAGTCTCCTCGCACCCTGTCTTATCCCTGGATGAAAAAGTGCAACTAAAGCAACAATTATTAGCCCCGAACCAAATGAAACTAGAGCCGCTTGCAAAGAATTATCGATGCGAACAGAGAGTTCTCCATTGGCACGCGATTGAATTGCGATCAATAAACCTGCAAGAGTTGCTAGAAGGTCCAATCGCACTGAATTAGCCTACAGATTTCCTAGCGCGTCCGACGCCTCAAGCCATTCCTCTTCATATTGATTGAGCAATTCACTCTTTTCGCGAATTTCAATATTAATTTCAAGAAGTCTCTCTGGATCAAAAGCTGCTGCTTCCTCTTCACTCTTTAGCGCTGCAATTGCATCAGTTAATTTTGCAATCTGACGATCGAGTCGAGTAATGCCCTTCTTCAACTCTCTTTCATCGGCCGCTGTTGATCGAGATTTTGGTGAATCCGAACTACTAGATCTTTTGGAAGATTGAATTGCATCTGCCCTTTGTTCCAAATATTGGTCAACTCCTCGCGGTAAATCTCGCAATTCGCCGTCGCCCAGAAGTCCGACAAAACGATCACAAACTCTTTCAAGGAAATATCTATCGTGCGAAATTATGATCAACGTTCCTGAATAGCTATCAAGAAGATCTTCAAGTTCAGTCAAAGTCTCAATATCAAAATCATTTGTCGGTTCATCGAGTAAGAGAACATTAGGACTTTCCATCAATAGACGTGTGAGTTGAAGCCTTCTCTTTTCTCCTCCAGATAAATCTCCAACAGGAGTCCACTGCGATTCTTTATCAAAACCAAGTCGTTCACAAAGTTGTGAAGCGCTCAACTCTTTTCCATTACCCAATTCCACTCTATTTGCGACTTGTTCAACCGCTTCGAGAACTCGCCACTCTGGATTCAATTCATCGAGATGTTGGGTAAGCATTGCTGCTTTAACCGTCACACCTGTGACTACTTTTCCTGAGCGTGGTTTTAATTCGCCAGCAAGAGTTCTCATCAAAGTAGTTTTGCCCGCGCCATTGACTCCAACAACGCCTATTCGATCTCCAGGGCCGATGTTCCAATAAAGATTGTCGAGTAGTTTTTTCTCACCTGCCCAAATCTGCGCATGATGTACTTCATAAACAGTATTTCCCAAACGGTTTCGAGCGAATCGAAGTAATTCAGTGCCATCGCGCGGCGCTGGTTCAGTTGAAATCAACTCATTTGCCGCATCAATTCGGAATTTTGGTTTTGATGTTCGTGCCGGTGGACCACGTCTCAACCAAGCCAATTCCTTGCGAATTAACTGATTTCGTCGACCTTCCATCACTGATGATTGTCTTGCTCTTTCGGCTTTGGCTAATACAAATGCGGAGTATCCACCTTCATATTCTTCAACATTGCCGCCAACAACTTCCCATGTTTCCTCAGTGACTGCATCAAGAAACCAACGATCGTGAGTAATAACAACAACAGCTAAATCTCTACGATTGTTCAAGTGGTTGGAGAGCCATGCAACACCTTCGACATCAAGATGATTTGTCGGTTCATCAAGCAAGAGAAGATCAAGATCATCTATTAATAGAGTGGCAAGTCCTACTCGTCGTCGCTCACCACCCGAGAGTGCAGAAAACTTTCGATCAAGTAAATCATCAGAAAATCCACCGAAAAGTCCTTCGAGAATCTCTCGAATTGCCGAATCACCCGCCCATTCATGCATCGCTTTCTCGCCTAAAACGACATCGCGAACAGTCGCGTGGGGATCGGCTGTATCTACTTGCGAGAGCGCGCCAACTTTTACTCCGCCAGCGCGAGTTACTCGTCCAGTATCGGGCGGTTCAATTCCACCAATTACTTTTAGGAGCGTGCTCTTTCCCGAACCATTTTTACCGACAACACCAATTCGCTCGCCTTCGGAAACTCCTAATGAGGTTTGACTGAGAAGAATCTTTATGTCAAAAGCTTTAGAAACGCTCTCAAGATTCACTAAGTTACGAGCCACCGACAAAGCCTAGAGCCCCTTCCCATAGGCTTACGCCATGTCTCAGTGGATACAAAGTTCGGCCGATTGGCTCGTTACAAATAATCTACAAGTGCCTCTATTTATTCTCCTTATCTTTCTTGCCTTTGCAGAAGCAGCTGCATTTGTTGGATTCGTGTTACCAGGTGAGACTTCCTTACTCATTGGTGGCGTACTTGCCCACGAACATGTGTGGTCATTCTGGCTCTTTCTTGTTGCAGCAATCATTGGAGCAATAGCGGGAGATTCCGTTGGCTATGAAGTGGGAAAACATTTTGGACCGAGAATCGAAGTCTCGAGAATGGGCAGGCTCGTCGGAGCAAAACGATGGCGCTTGGCTCAGAGAATTTTCGATAAATATCACGGCGGAGCAATCTTCTTCGGTCGAGCACAAGCCCTACTGCGCGCACTCGTTCCAGCTCTGGCTGGTATGAATCACGTTCCTTACCGAACATTCATCAAATGGAATGCTGCAGGCGGAATTGTTTTCTCAACAATAGTTGTCACACTCGGTTACGAATTTTCAGATCAATTGGAAAAATTAGAACATGCACTTAAGTACTGGGCTATCGGATTCTTAGCGTTAGTTGTGATTGTCATCCTTTATTTGAAACATAAACTTGAACATATGATCGAGGATGAGGTTGAAGACGGGAATGAATCCGCGTAATCTCTCACAATGCCAAAACTAAATCGCCGCACCTTTCTCACGGCAATAAGTGCTTTGATTCCCTCATTTATATTTTCTAAAGCGCAGGCTTCACCAGTAATTTCGCTAGCAAAAGCTGCAAATTCCAACCTTGGATTCCTCATTACAAAGTCTTCGGCGATCAAGGTCGGGCAATCTCTGGCTTACTCTGGAAAAGATTCCAATGGTGCAACTATCGGAATTATCCTGACAAGAACTAAGAAAGGACTTATCGCACTTGATGGCACATGTACCCATCAAGGTTGCCAAGTGCAATTGAAGAAGACGAGTCTTATCTGCCCTTGTCACGGCTCTGTATTTAACGCTTCTACTGGTGCACCGCTATTAGGTCCCAATGGTTCACCCAAGAGCACGATTACTTCACTTGCAAAATATAAAGTTACGGAAAAGTCAGGAAATATCTACATCAAGTAAGTTCGAAGACTTGCCCACTCTTAGGAATAATCGCGTTCCAATTCAATTGGCTCTGTAATTTCTCTGCAAGAGCAACTTGCGCATCGTGTTCGCCATGAACGATGAAAGCAACATTTGGTTTTTTCGCACTTCCAAGCCAATCAACTAACTCTCCTGCATCTGCATGAACGGAGAAACTCTCCACCTTTGCAACTGCAGCGCTAACAGACACCCACTTTCCGTGAATTTTTATTTCTCTCTGACCTTCTTCTAGAGATCGACCTCGGCTACCTGCAGCTTGGAATCCGACAAGAATCACGGTGTTATGTGGATCGGGCAACATATGAGCCAAATGATGGACAACTCGACCACCAGTGGCCATTCCGCTGGCGGAAATAATGATGCATTGGGATTTGACTTCGTTGAGCGCTTTTGATTCATCAACTGTTCGACTCTCTACCAAAGTTCCAGAATCAAATGGATCTGCATTTCTCCATCTCTCTGACACACCTTCACGAATTTCTGGCGAGTTATTTGTTACTGCCTCGCGATAGAAACTCAAAGCAGTCAGCGCCATAGGGGAGTCAACATAGATTGGAATTTTTGGAATTTCACCCTTATCAATCAAATCACGTAGAGCCATGAGTATTACTTCAGTTCGGTCAACTGCAAAGGCTGGTATCAATATTGATCCACCACGTTTCAACGCCTTGTTGATCTCCTGAGCAAAAGCGCTTGACGGAGTTTCATGAACTCGATCGCCATATGTTGATTCGGTAATGATCGCATCAAGAACCATTTGTGGAGGTTTATCTGGTGAGGAAAGAAGTGGATGGCTTTTCCGACCCATGTCACCTGTAAAGAGAAGTGATCGTCCGTCAATTTCGAGAAGTACAAATGCCGCACCCAAAATGTGGCCGGATGGAAAAAAGGTAATTGAAGCATCCTCAGTGATCTGAGTTTTCTGACGAAAATTTGTAGGAGAGAAATAAGCGAGTGTACGTTCTACATCTTCTGTGTCATAGAGCGGAAGTGGGATCGGATGTTTGGAGAATCCTTTCTCCTTTGCATACTTTGCATCTTCCATTTGTAAGAATGCAGAGTCACGCAAAATGACGGTAGCCAATTTTGAGGTGTAGCTTGTTGAAAAAATCTTCTTGCTAAATCCATTTCGAACCAAGAGCGGTATATAGCCACAATGATCCAGGTGTGCATGCGTAAGCACGATGGCGTCGATAGTTGACGGTTCAACAGGAAAAGGTTCCCAATTCAATTTTCGAACTTCTCTGAGACCTTGAAATAATCCAGCATCAATAAGAACACTAGATTTCTCACTTGTTACGAGAAATCTGCTACCCGTTACCGTTGCAGTTGCTCCAAGAAAAGCAATTGAAACTTTTCCCATATCAAGAGCCTATTCCTAGCGTGCATAAAAGACTTTAAATGGTCAGTTATCTCACTTCTACTCTCGCTAAATACGGTCTGTACTAGGTAAAGTAAGCAACCTTCCAAGTGCAAAATGTAGGAGAGGCACAGTGGCTGAGCCTGGTTCCGTAATAGTTTCTCTCAGAAATCTGGCTCGCTCCTTTGGAGATGTGAAAGCCGTCGATGCGGTAAGCCTTGATATCTATTCAGGTGAATTTTTAACTTTGCTTGGGCCATCAGGATCTGGAAAGACGACTGTGCTTCGAATGATTGCAGGATTCGAAAAACCAGATGCTGGAACTATTTCCCTCAACGGAAAGGATGTATCTCAACTTCCACCATACGAGCGCGATGTCAATACCGTTTTTCAAGACTATGCCTTGTTTCCTCATATGGATGTTATTTCCAATATCGAATACGGGTTGCGAGTAACTGGTGTTGAGAAGAGTGAACGAAGAGCCCGAGGGTTGGTGGCGCTCAACCAAGTACGACTTGGTGGCTATGAGAATCGAAAACCCGCTCAACTCTCCGGAGGACAACGTCAACGCGTTGCACTTGCCCGTGCGCTAGTGAATCGTCCTTCAGTTTTACTTCTCGATGAACCACTAGGAGCGCTCGATCTTAAACTGCGCGAACAAATGCAGATTGAGTTGAAGGAGCTACAACGTGAAGTCGGAATCACTTTTATTTTTGTCACGCACGATCAAGAGGAAGCGCTCACTATGAGTGACCGAATCGCAATTTTTAACCAAGGAAAAATTGAACAACTCGGAACTCCTCGTGAAGTTTATGAAAGTCCACAAACTCCATTTGTTTCTGAATTTGTTGGTCAAACAAACAAAGTCTTGCTCAACGGTGCCACTTTCAATATTCGACCTGAATTTGTCACAGTATCGAAGTCGAAAAAAGTTGGCGATCGTTCAACGACTGGAAAATTAAGAGATGCAATTTTCGTTGGCGCTACTACAAGATTTCTCGTCGACACAGAAGGCGGTAACACGGTTATCTCGACTCGACCTGAAGGTGATGTAAGCGTTGGAGATGCGGTCGTGTTGTCATGGGAGTCAAAAAAAGAATTCCTGGTGAATTAGCAACCACCAGGTAAACCGCGTTCAACAGCTGAGCGCGGTCTGTAAAAAGGGAGGTACAGATGCGAAAAAAGCGTCTGTTTTCACAGATCGCGGTTGCATCCGCAGTCGCAATTATCTTGGCGGGCTGTAGCTCGAAAAATGAGGGCGCATCGACAACTGCTCCTCCAAAAGTAGAAATGATGAAATCCCTCGGTTCGGGAGAAGGCGAAGTTAACGTCGTCGCTTGGGCTGGATACGTCGAGAATGGATCGAATGATCCAAAAGTCGACTGGGTAAGTGATTTTGAGAAGTCAACTGGTTGCAAAGTAAATGTAAAAGTCGGAGCAACCTCCGACGAAATGGTTGCACTCATGAAAACTGGTGACTACGACGTCGTATCTGCATCGGGTGATGCTTCCCTTCGCCTGATCTACGGAGGCGATGTTGCGCCAGTAAATACAGATTTGGTTCCAAATTACGCTGACATTTTTGAAGGACTCAAGATGCAGCAATGGAACTCTGTCGACGGAGTTGCTTATGGAATTCCACACGGACGTGGTGCGAATTTGTTGGCTTACCGCACAGATATCGTCAAACCTGCACCTACATCATGGGGCGCAGTCTTTGATCCTGATTCACCATATGCCGGAAAAATCACTGCTTATGACTCACCGATTTACATCGCCGATGCTGCGCTCTATTTGATGAGGACTCAGCCAGATCTTGGCATTACATATCCCTATGCGCTCGATCAAAAACAATTCGATGCAGCGGTAGCTCTTCTCAAAGTTCAGAAACCGCTCATTGGTGAATATTGGGGCGACTACCTCAAGCATGTTGCTTCATTGAAATCAGGAGCGACAGTCTTGGGAACTACGTGGCAAGTAAATATCAATCTTGCTCAGAGCGAAGGCACAAAAGTCGAAGGTATCAAACCAGTTGAAGGTTCCACCGGCTGGTCAGATACATGGATGATAAGCAGCAAGGCGAAGCATCCAAACTGTGGCTATCTATGGATGGATCACATTGCATCTCCTTCAGCAAATGCTGCTGTTGCTGAGTGGTTTGGAGAAGCACCTTCCAACGCTAAAGCTTGCGACTTAACTTCCGATAAGAACTTCTGCACTACTTACCATGCTGCAGATGATGAATATTGGAAGGATGTCTTCTACTGGAATACCGCGACCGAAGCCTGCCTTGATGGACGCAGTGATGTTAAGTGCGTTCCATACTCGGAATGGGTGAAAGCGTGGTCTAGCCTACGCAATGCTTAATAAATGGGCATAAATTGAAACTGGGGTGCAAGAACTCTTCTTGCACCCCAGTTTTTTATTGCAAGGAATTGATCTGAGATGGGGGGTGAAATGAAGACTTCTAGGTTTTCTAGATTTGCAACGTGGATGCACACACGACCAAAAGTGCGGTTGGCTGCTCTCCTTGTTGCTCCAACATCTTGGCTAGTTATTGCCTATCTAGGAGCTCTCGGCGCACTTCTTGTCACTGCCTTCTTCACGATCGATAGTTTTACTGGAAACGTGATTGCACAATTTAATCTCGACAATTTCCATGACATGTTCACTGATCCCGCTTATCGAAATGTTGTTCTTCGAACTCTCGGAATTGCCCTGTCCGTGACTCTCATCTGCGCTGCCTTTGCGCTGCCAATGGCCTTCTTCATGGCAAAAGTTGCCAAACGTAAACACCAACGAATTCTCGTCGCTCTAGTTCTGACTCCACTCTGGGCTTCCTATCTTGTAAAAATTTATGCTTGGCGTTCAATGTTGGAGCCAAAAACTGGCGTTATTGATTGGATGCTCGGTTCACTCGGAATCCACTCACCGGGATTCGGAGGACCCGCGATAATTCTTGGTCTCTCATATCTCTGGTTGCCGTACATGATTTTGCCGATCTATGCTGGACTAGAACGGCTCCCTAATTCACTCCTCGATGCATCTGGTGATTTAGGGGCACGAAATTTCTACACCTTTCGCAAAGTGATTCTGCCCCTTATCTTTCCAAGTTTGGTTGCAGGTTCAATGTTTACCTTCTCTTTGAGTTTAGGTGACTACATCACTGCGCAAATCATTGGCGGAAAACTTCAAATGTTAGGCAACGTCGTCTACCAAAATTTCAGTATCAATTTACCTTTTGCCGCAACGATTGCCACAGTTCCCGTGACCATCATGGCTATCTATCTCTGGTTGATCCGTCGCACTGGCGCACTGGCGAGTCTATAAATGACAATTTCAAAACAAGCTCGCTACCTCCTTACTTCTCTTATGGGAGTTGGTTTGGCTTTCATTTATATTCCTTTGTCGGTAGTCGTCATCAACTCCTTCAATGCAAGCAAAACATTTAGTTGGCCACCAACAGAATTCACGACAAAGTGGTGGAGCAAAGCAATATCAAATACTGGCGTTCGGAAAGCACTCATGTGGAGCCTTACCGCTGGCCTATCCGCAACAGCGATTGCTCTTTTGCTGGGTACTTGTCTTGCCTTCGCAGTCAGTAGATATTCCTTCTTTGGTAAGGAAGTCATTTCACTTCTCGTGGTACTACCTATCTCATTGCCAGGAGTTGTAACGGGAATTGCGCTGAGCAATGCATTCAATCAACAACTTGGAATATCAACTGGACTATTAACAATTGTCATTGGACATGCGACTTTCTGCATAGTTGTTGTCTATAACAATACGTTGGCACGCCTCAAGAGAATGGGAACTTCATTACAAGAGGCCTCGATGGATCTTGGCGCAAATGGATTCACTACCTTTCGCCTTGTGACTCTTCCAAATCTCGCATCCGCTCTCTTTGCCGGAGGATTGCTCGCATTCGGGCTTTCATTCGATGAAATCGTCGTAACCACTTTTACCGCAGGACCAGGGATTCAAACTCTGCCTATTTGGATTTACAACAATCTATTTCGACCCAATCAAGCGCCAATCGTCAATGTCGTGGCAGCAACACTGGTTGTAATATCAATCATTCCCATTTATCTTTCTCAGAGACTTAGTCAAGATTCGACAAGCGGAGGGCGGTTTTAATGAAGATCTCTGGTTCTTACTCCCCAACAAAATGGGAAGAGACGTTGTATGGAGAAATTGTCCAAGGAAAGAAGACAACGAAGGTAGCTGCAGAGTTTGCCTTCACGGGTGATATCGAAGGAACGGGAAACGTTGAGTACCTGATGTCCTATAGCTTCGACGATGAGATAGACATGATGGCATCGGTGGCGGAATATGTTGGGCAGATAAAGGTAACTGGATCTGTCAAAGGAAAGTCTGGAACTTTTGTCTTGCTCGATCGTGGAGCATTTGCAGCTGGAGTTGCGAAATCGGCAATTGAAATTGCCGCTGATTCTGGAACTGGAGAATTGACAGATATTGCCGGAAGTGGAAGCTATAAAGCGGACGAGACCGAATGCGTCTGGGAATTAAGTATTAGTGGCTAATTCGGCAAAATCTTCTAATGGTGCAGTAGTTGGATTAACTGCAACTATTGGTGGACTTGCTGCTGGAAATGTAATTGCTGCCTTTGTTCATGGATGGCACAACCCAATAGTTTCTATTGGAAATCGAGTCATCGATCACGTTCCTAGTTGGCTCAAAACTTTCGCAATTAGAACTTTTGGTGTGAATGACAAGACTTTCTTAGTCGTGACGATTTTTATCGCTGTTCTTGCTCTTGGCTACCTAATAGGAAAAGAATTTCTTGCTGGAAATTCTCGACGAGCGCTTTGGATCGTCATAGCAATGTCGGCAGTTGCGAGTTTGGCTTCACTCTTTGATGCAGGTGCCAATCTCTTCTCCACCATTCCGTCCATTGTTTCTGGCTTTATATCCTTTCAAATTCTGCGCTTCTTCAAGAGTTACGAAGATGTGACTCTTGAACCGGGAGTTGAGATTTCACGCAGAGACATTTTCAAAGCTGCCGGAATCGTAGGTCTTGCTAGCGTCGGCGCAACGGGAATCGGAAGACTCTTTCACCAACACGCTAGCGTGCAACTAGCTCGTCTGAAAATTATCTTGCCTAAGCCTTTGCGTGCCTTGGCGGCGCCGCCAAAAGATCCCGCACTTGCAACACCAGGACTTTCAAAACTTTTCACGCCCAATGAACAGTTTTACAGAATTGATACTGCGCTTTCTATTCCTAATCTTTCAATCGATTCATGGAAACTCACCATTGATGGATTGGTCTCCAATCCAATTGAACTCACGTACAAAGAGCTAACTTCTCGGCCAGTTTTTGAACTCGACGACACTATTGCTTGCGTATCAAATGAAGTTGGTGGACAACTGGTGGGCAATGCCCGTTGGCTTGGCATTCGCCTCGATGACTTGATTAAAGAGGCCAGTCCAACGTCAACTGCCGACCAAATAATGGGTTATTCCAGTGATGGCTTCACTGCTGGATTTCCTCTCGCAGTTCTCGACGGTCGTGATGCGATGATCGCCATTGGCATGAATGGGGAAGCACTCCCCGTCGCACACGGATTTCCCGCGAGAATTATTGTTCCCGGACTTTACGGATATGTATCAGCAACCAAATGGTTGACTCGAATCGAACTCACGAGATTTGATCAAAAACAGGGTTACTGGATCCCACGTGGTTGGTCCACTCTCGGGCCGATTAAAACGCAATCACGAATTGATACTCCCTTTGATGGAAGCGATCTACCGCGAAGTCGACAAGCAATTGCCGGAGTTGCATGGGCACCCACTCGAGGAATCTCCCATGTGGAAGTCAGAATAGATAAAGAGCCGTGGCGTGAAGCGACCCTCGGTCCAGAATTGGCAAAGACAACCTGGCGTCAATGGTGGATTGATTGGTCGCCGACAAGTGGTCGACACTCAATCGCTGTTCGCGCAACAGATGGAACTGGAGCAGTTCAAAAGAGCACGCGTGTAGCCGTTGATCCCAATGGCGCCGAAGGTTGGCACACTATTCAAGTCTCAGTAAATTAAAAAGTTGGAGTTTGGTAGAGAACTTTCTTATTCACTTTGATTTCTACATCAACGAGATATTTTTTCATCGCTTCAATATTAAATTCAATTCCAAGACCTGGACTTTCAGGAGCAGAAATCATTCCATCAGCATCAATTGAAATCTGATTTGTATTTAACTCTTGGCATAACAACTTCGGCTCCATGGGATATTCAGCGATCCATGAACCCTTCATTCCGGCAAAGGGTTGAAGTGATGCTGAAAGGGCAGAGTGTGAAGTAAAAGTGTGATTGACATACTGCACACCTTTACTTTGAGCATGTTTGGCAACTCGAAATGCGGAACCAATGCCACCTACATATCCAGTATCTATCTGCACAAAACCAATCCCACCATTGTCGATGAGATCTTCAGCTTGCATTGCGTTGTGAGCTCCTTCCCCACCGGCAAGTGCAACTTTTGGAGATCTTTGTGAAAGTTGCTTGTAAAGATTTACTGCAGCCGCATCGACCGGTTCTTCAAACCACATTGCCTTTGCATCTGAAAGCACCTGAAGTCTTTTGGCTGCTGCCTCAACATCTTCATTGAAGATAGTTCCCGCATCGATCATGAGATGTGCATCCGCGCCGATTCCTTCTCGCGCAGCGCGGACATGAGAAGAATCAATCTCAACAGATTCGCGACCGTACGGTCCCCATCCAAACTTGATTGCCGAAAATCCTTCTCTCTTCATCGCCTCGGCTTTTTGGAAAGTCTCATCGGATGTCTCACCAAATAGCACTGAGGCATATGGCAACTTTCGCTCCGATTTTGTATAACCGAGAAGGGTATATACGGGAACTTCTTTCGCCTTTCCAAGGAGATCCCACATGGCAATTTCGACTCCCGAAAAAGTTAAATCGCTTTGAATAATTCCGTAAAAAGAAATTGATCGGACTTTCTTTGCGATTCTTGCAATGTCCGCCGCTGAATCCAACTTCTCACCAAGCACAGAGTCAATAACGGGATGACACCCACTATGCGACATCGGTGCAATCCAACTTGCAATGGAGGTTAGCGGTGAAACAGGAGCCTCTCCCCAACCTTCATGGCCACCAGCACGAACCCTAAAAATCAGCGCATCTTGGCTTCCGTCACCAATATCGAAAACTTCTGGCATACGTAAGTAGAAGAGCTCTACTGATTCTATTCTCATATTGGGTATTAAATGCTTGCCCGATCAATCAAATATTTCGGCGCATACCCCATTGTTTTCAACCAAAGCTCCGACGAGACAATTGCTTGGAAACCAGAATAATCTCCACGAATTTCCGTATTCGGATGGTGCTTTGCTAAAAGCGATCCCGTTGTTTCAGTCATAAAAGTATCCGGTGCAGCAAAATTAAATGCATGTGCACCTTTTAGATCGCTACGAATCACAAGCTCCAAAGCTGCCGCGGCATCGCGCGAATCCAAATATCCCCACAAAATTTTGGCAGCAAGCTCCACGCTCTCTGGATCACCACTTTTTATCTTCTTTGCGAAAGTCATCGTTGTCTCTGGAGTATTTGTATAGGGGAAACGAAATCCGACGTAAGTTGTCTCACTTCGGCGGGACCAGGTCAGCGCTGCAAGTTCATTCACGTGCTTGCTCAGTCCATAGCTCTCTGAATAAATAAATGGATGCGCTTCATCTATTGGCGCATAAACAGGTGAAGTAAATTTTGGTGACCATGCAGTTCCATACGCCGAAACACTTGAGGCATATGCAACGATTCGACAATTGGCTTCAGCTGCAGCGTTGAAAACTGCGAAAGTGCTATTGACATTATTTTGAAAGACTTCATATTCCTTACCTGCGACAGGATTTGGAATCGCACCAAGATGAACAACTGCTTCTGCGCCACGAATTACTTTTCGGGCAAAATTAATATCTGTCAGATCGCCAACATGGAGAGGTACACCCTTTGGCACCGTGCCAGAGACTATGTCCACGGCCTCGACTTCGTGACCACCATTAACTAACTCTTGTGTTGCAAGTTTTCCGAGAAGTCCCACCGCACCCGTTATGACAACTTTCATGAGCTTTTTTGCACCGCCTCTATCATCGCTTGGATATATCCGTTGGCAAAGGCGCGTCCACGATGCCCCCACGGAGTATCTCCATGAGTGTGGGGAACATGGTCATCAATGAAGAATCCATCAAAATTATGTTTGTGATAAATCTTCATCGCCTTATACATGTCAACATATCCTGTGTTAACGAATTCCTCATAAAAGACAGGCACCTTCCCTGAAACATTCCGAAAATGCACATAAAGAATCTTTTTCCGCGAGGCAAAGTACTCAATCATCTCGTAGATGTCATCCTTCATTTCAGAGAAAGTCCCTTGACAAAACTCAATTCCATTCGAAGCGCTTGGATAAATTTCAATAAGTCGTTTGTAAGACTCGAAACTCCTCAGTAACTGAGGTATCCCACCCAGTTTCTCAACTGGTGGATCGCAAGGATGGATGCCAAGGCGAATACCTTCTTCTTCGGCGATCGGAGTAATTATCTTGATCCAGTACTCCAAATTGCTCCACATTTCCTCTTCGCTATATTCACGTCCATGAGTTAGCGGATAAGTCTGGGCAAGATTGTCATCAAAGGCTGTAGCAAGTGCGCCACCTCGTATTGCTACAGGTGGCGTACGCCAAACATGTGAAGGCATCCAGTTGTAACCAAAAATCGGAATTCCCGCGCGCGCAATATTTCTTACGGTAGAAATCATGTTCTCGATTTGTTCGTCGCGTTTTGGACCATTGAGCATGATGTGGTCGTAAAAACTCGTCGGCACATTTTCCAGAGCCGAAAGTTTCATACCGAATTGCTCAACACGAAGTCGAAGTTTCACCAAATCATAAAGTTGCCATCGTCCTCCATCACCTGGGATCAAGGGAGTATTGAGGAGAACATCTGTTGCACCATATTGTCGAGCAAACAATAAATATTCTTCGCTCGCCACTTGGAATTGACCGAATCCTGGGCGCATAACTACTCCTTACCTTGCGACTTCATGGTCGTGCAGAACCGCCGTCAGGTACTCGTGCAGTCGTCCATCCTGGAGGACGAACAGATTGCGCATTGTCACAAGGGAATTGCGAAGCTAATTTCTCATCAATATCAATTCCTAGTCCGGGCTTATCGTTTGGATAGATATAACCTCGACGAAGTTCTGGAGTTCCGGGAAAAACTTCTTTCACTATTTCACTAGGTCCCCACCACTCCTGCACTCCAAAGTTTGCCGAACTCAAATTGAGATGCAAATTTGCGGCATGGCCTACAGGAGATACATCACCTGGTCCATGCCAAGCAGTGCGGATACCAAATGCTTCGGACAAATGCGCCAATTTTTTAGCGGGTGTGAGTCCACCAATAGCACTGACATGACAACGAATGAAATCAATCAACCGATTAGTTATGAGCGGCAACCACTCTTGCGGATGCGTGAATAGTTCTCCCATCGCAATCGGCGTCGAACTTTGCTGGCGCAAAATATGGAACCAATCGATCTGCTCTGGAGCGAGCGCATCTTCCAAAAAGAAGAGGTGGTGCGGTTGCAAATCCTTTGACAATCGCACGGCATCGATTGGGAGAAGTCGCTCGTGGACATCATGTAGGAGCTCTATCTCCTCACCCACCGAATGGCGGAGGTGATCAAAGAGTTTCACTGTGGCTCGTATATAGCCCGCAGGATCAAAATAGGCGCCAGGCAGCGCGCCTTCTGGAGAGCGAATTTGGCGACTTCCTCCGCCATAGCCACTTATTTGGCAGCGGATATAGAGCAGCCCCTCACCAATGTATTTCTTCACTTGCTGCTCAACTTCTTTTACAGAACCACCATCTGCATGACGATAGGCAGCGGCAGCTTCTCGGGCACGTCCGCCCAATAAATCAAAAACAGGCATATTGGCGCGCTTACCAGCAATATCCCAGAGAGCCATATCAACGCCTGAAATTGCATTATTGAGCGCCGGGCCATTTCGCCAATACGAGTTCACCATTGATGTTTGCCAAATATCTTCAATTCTCGAAACATCTTTGCCGATAAGGAATGGCTTCAAATAATCCTCAACAGCAGTTGCAACCATCAAATAACGTTGAGTAAAAGTTGCACATCCGAGTCCATAAAGTCCTGGTTCGGAGGTTTCAACTTTGACAACAACGAGATTGATTCCTTCGGGCGCAGTGAGAATGACACGAACATTTGTGATCGTTACTGGCTTTGTCATGTTCGTGAGCCTAAAAGCAAGCGAAAGCTATGTAAAGGTACTTTCTCACTTTCATAATTTGAGATGTCCAGTAAGTCAACGTGCCAAATGAATGACATAAAGTTAGAATTGAATTGTGCTCACGAGAAATCGGGATTCCTTTTCGATTCGAGCAATAGCGAGCAACCGTTCTGATTGTGGTGAAGGTCCGATTTGGAATTCTTCAAAAAATATTGTCACGTGGGTTGATATCGCGGGTAAGAAATGGCATCAAACTCCAATTGGATCCAATGAATCGGATTCTGCTACTACCTTCACACTTCCAACGGTTATCGGAGCGATAGTAGAAAGAAGTAGGGGCGGATATTTCGCGGCAGTCGAAGAAGGATTTGGATCAATCTCCTCCAATGGTGAGTACAAACTGGAAATAGAGTTTTTGCCAAAGGGCGAAAGAATGAATGACGCCAAAGCAGATGCGTCTGGGCGTTGGTGGGTTGGAAGTTGCGATTTCAATTTCGTTCAGGGTCGCGGTCGGCTTCATGTTGTTGATCACGACTGGAAAATCACGACCATCGAAACCGGAGTAACCCTTCCCAATGGCTTGGGTTGGAGTCCGGACAATAAGAGTTTTTACTTCATTGACAGCATGCAAAGACTCATGTGGCGCTATGACTACGACACTGATTCTGGAAATCTCTCGCATCGAAGCGTCTTCGTGAAGTTTCCAGAGAAAGGTGGGTTGCCCGACGGTTTGGCAATCGCAACCGATGGTTCGATTCTTGTTGCTCTTTGTGGTGGCGGACAAATCGATGTCTATGCACCAGATGGAACACTGAAAGAAATAATTCCATTGCCTGTCACCTTGCCAACTTCATGCGCATTTGGCGGAGCCGATGGTTCCACTCTGATCGTTACTTCAGCAGGGGGCGGCGTTGATCTCGCTAAGGAGCCTTTGGCTGGATTAACTATGGCCATCGAAGGTCTTGGATATTCAGGAAAACCGAGTGAGGTATTTGGTGGCTAAGTTTTCAAAAGTTCCCTTGAAGGCGCGCAATTTTGGATGTCGGATCACACAAGGTGTATTTCTTGGCGACCTTGAAGCGGTGGTAATTGAAAATCAGAAACTGCGGATCACGATTCTTGCCGGCCGTGGAGCTGATGTCGTTGAATTTCTCTATAAACCAACGGACATGGATTTCGCTTGGCAGACGACAACGGGTGTTCGCGGGAATGCACTGGAGCGAAAACCTAAGCCTGACGTTGCTTCTTTCGTCGATGAATATCCCGGCGGTTGGCAGACCATTTTTCCCAATGGTGGAATTCCAACAAAATATAAAGGTATCAAGATGGGTCAGCACGCCGAAGTTGCGATTCTGCCTTGGAGCCACGAAATTCTGAGTGACACACCAGAAATTGCTTCAGTGAAATTCACTGTACTAACCAAAAAATTTCCCTACCGAGTTGAAAAAACATTCACGCTTCACTCTGATTCAATGAAATGCGACATTGAAGAAAAAATTACAAATCTTTCAAATGAAGAACTCGAAGCAATGTGGGGAGTTCACTTCACTTTTGGTCCACCATTTTTGACTGAGGAAAGTCGCATCATTGCGCCAGAAAATTCCGAAGTAATTGCTGACACTAGTGAGACCTCTACTCGAAGAGTTGGAGGTACTAAGAACTTCCCGTGGCCAATTGGTAGCGACAAAAAAGGGAATGACATTGATTTCTCCGCGCTACCACCCAAAGGCACACCTAGTGAAATGCTTTATCTACATAAACTTTCAACTGGGAAATACAGAGTTGAAACAGCAAGCGCCGGGCTAGCGGCAGAAGTTTCTTGGGACGTAGATCTCTTTCCCTACCTTTGGTATTGGCAAGAATATGGATATTCCAAGAAAAGGCCGTGGTACGGCAAGCATTACAACATTGGACTTGAACCATTCTCCAGTTATCCGACTGCGGGCTTATCTGAATCTGTTAAGAATGGAACTTCCATCACATTTCCACCCAATTCAGTGAAAATCCAAAAACTATCCTTCGAGGTAATTGAATTATGAGCGACGGTGAAAGTTATACGCGAGAGAAAATAACTAAATCCAAGAAATACCTTTTCGGCATTCTCTTCCTATTTGGTTTCTCCGTAATGTCATGGATCCCTCGCTTCCCCGAAGTCAAAAAAAATATGGGTGTGCCGAATGGAGAATTCGGAACAATAATTAGCGTTGGCGCTCTCGGAGGCATCTTCATGCTTCTCATTGGCGGTCATATAGTTCACCGTTTTGGAACGCTGATTGTTCTTCAAATTAGTTCTATCGGCTTTGTTTTAGCGACAGCGGCGATCATCAACGTTAAGTCCGTTCCGCTATTTATTTTATGCAATCTCCTCAATGGAGCCAGCGTTTCTGCCTTTCACATCGCCGCCAACGCGCAAGTTCTCTATGAACAAGAGACAACCGGCGAAATACTCATGCCGAGAACTGCCGGCGCATGGAGTACTGGTGCACTAGCAACGATTGTTCTCTCGGGAATACTCACAAGCCATGTTTCGCTGACGTGGCATATCGTCACTTTAATGTTTGTTTCACTTGCCATTATGACGATTCTTCTTCGCAAAATCGCTCCTTTTGCTCTCAAGGGAAGCGACGCTCCCGATGAGGATTTCACCTTAAAAAATATTTTGCGAAATTTCGATATCAATTGGCCAGTAAGCATTGGCTTGCTCTTAGGCGTCCAAATGGAATTCACCGCGGGTGACTGGGCGACGATTTATGCGAAGGAAAATCTTTCGTTCAGCGCAGGTCTTGCCACGCTGCCATACATAATTTTCATTTCTGCAATGATTTCTGGCAGATTGACGATTCACAAAATTGCACGAAGATATCCAATGGAAGCTTTAGTCAAAATCGCTGGACTCACGGGTGGAAGCGTTTTCATCATTGGAATTACTCTAAGCAACCTAACTAAAGAAAATTCGCCACATTTAGCGTTTACCTTTGCTTGCATAGGATTTTTAGTCGGCGGTTTCGGATCCTCATTCATGGGTCCACTATTTATGAATACCGCCAATCGCCAATCTGACTCTCCCGGTGGTGTAGTAATTGGACAACTCGGAGTCATCAACAACTCCCTGACTTTCCTGGTCAAAGGAGTTATCGCCTGGACCGCTCAATGGCTTTCACTACCAATAGCGCTGATAATTCCAGGGCTAATGTTGATGGGAGTAGCGGCTTTCGCCAAAGTTTCGGTAGCCGATCAGCGTTGAGAAAATTAGTTCGCAGGCTACGAAGTAACGTTCGTGGAGCCTTGTTTTCAATCTTTAAAATTTGGTTGCGGGTAAGACCAACTACTGGCTACTTATCGTGCGCAGGTAGAAGTGATGGTGGTGGAGCGCAACTCCACGCGACTTTGTCTACTCAACTCCTCTGTAACGATTTCAAAATTCAATATCTGCATACTCCATTTTCTTCTATCGAACACAAGCCTGCCAACTGGAGCGAAAAGGAGTGGCTAGAAAAATGGGAGAACTATCTAGATCTTGGAGATGGCTTTCCCACTCGCTCTCAAATCGACTATAAGAACTTTGAAATTGTCTCTGCAAAATCACCTCTCGAAGCGGTCGCAAGACTCCTAAAAAATCGGTCACGTAAGGTAATTGTGGAAGTCAGAGAGTGTCACGACTACGCCGATAGACACGCGAAGAACTACCAATCAATCATTAGCAAATATCAAACAGATCAGAAGAGTCCAATAATTGCTGTTCATGTTAGGCGAGGCGACGTCACGAGTTCACATCAAACTTTCCGATTTACGTCGGCGGAAAATATTAAGAGCCACATTGGCCAAGTAATAAACGATTTTCCCAATAACGAGAACGAAGTGGTTCTCTACTCTGCATCGTCGGATTCGGACTTAACTGAGTTGAGCAAATTTGACTGGAAACTTGATACGAGTAGCAATGTATTCGAAGTATTGAACGCTCTTCGCTCAGCGGAGATTCAAGTAATGTCAAAGAGTTCGCTTAGCTATATCGGTGCTTTGTTCTCAAGCGGCGTTGTCTACTATCAAAGATTTTGGCATTCTCCACTTCCAGGATGGAAACTACTTAAATAATTTTTTGACTGAGTCTGAAAAACTCTGTGGTATTTGCAAAATTACCTGGCGCGGAATACTGAATTTTACTGCCCGTTTCTTGGCTCGATCAATTTTCCTAATTTGATCTCTAGTCAACTTCTTTACATACCTTTGAAATTCCTTTTCACTCTTCGTCCAAACTCGCTTTGCTCGATCATTTCGAAGGTTGTAGAAAATATTTCTACCTGTCTGCCAAGGTTTAATGGGACCATCGAAATGCAAAATTCTTGCTGTGGCGACAAATTGTTTTGTATCAGCATTTGTATTGAACTCAATGGGAAACTCTTTATATGTGTCGGCGTACAAATAGTTGAGGATGCATTGATCTGCGTATTGAAAGCCGTACTCATCCGCCTTTTCAACCAACTGTCTCCAGCTTTCTGGATGACTTACTTCGGACCATTTGTTGGTATTGAGGTACATAACTCCAGCGTTGAAATATCTTGAGCCGACCCTTACGCGGGCTTGATTCACTTTGCCATTTCTTGCAGGTTCAACTGAGTAATTTTCTCTATATCCACGCCTTTTCACTTCTGGAGTTGCATAGGCGAAATCATTTGCATGGATCTGATCAAAAATGTCATCCCATTTCGCGAGCGGTAGCAAATCAACATCGAGCCATATAAAAGGCTCCCCAAATAGATCCAACATCACAAGGCGTGCATACGTCACTGATGTCACGTGACCGTCAATGGCAATTCCACTAGTTGTTGGTATTTCAAAAACCTCCAACTTCAAGCCTAAGTCTTTTGCAAAGGAGGTAAGAAAATCTACATTTTCCTTCGACAACTTCTCAGGGTCATATGCCAAAACGACACGAAACTCCCTTGAGGAATTCCTAGAGACTCCAAAAAGAAAAACTAGAGCCGGATAGAAATAATTGTCATCGATTGAAAAAACTATCGGTGGATTCACTCTACTTAAGTAGTCTCACGGCATCTTTTGTGAGCGCGTAATATGCCCACTTGCCACGTTGAGTGCGAGTCAATAACCCTGCTTCAACCAGCAATTTCAAATGATGACTGACTGTGCTCTGTGCCAAACCGGTATCTGGGGTCAGATCACACACGCATGCCTCAGCATTTTCACTCGATGCAACAGCCATCATGATTTCCAATCGAGTTCCATCACCCAAAGCTTTAAATTGTTCAGCCATCACGCCCAACGCTTTTGGCGATTTGGTCAAGGAGATAGGGCCAGACATAGTCAAATCATACCCTTGGGACGAATTGACGTTTTTCGATGCGTTCTGATACCCTCATATCGAAATTAATCGATTGGAGAAAATATGGAAAAGGATCGCTTTTCATTCGCGCAATGTTCGGTCTGTAACTGCAACCCATGTTGCTGCGACAGTAACTGCTGCTAATTGCGAATTCGCAAGCTTTTAGCAGAATTCGTTGGCTCCGCCCTTCTCGTTGCAGCGATCGTTGGTTCAGGTGTTATGGCCACGAGACTCTCCACCGACAAGGGCGTCCAACTCCTCTTTAACGCTTTCTCTACCGTTTTAGCGCTGGGAGTTCTTATCTACATTTTCAGTGGAATGAGTGGCGCACACTTCAATCCCCTGATCACAATCAATGAGATTGTCGGAAAGCGCATCTCAATTAATTCAGGATCGCTCTATCTACTAGTCCAATTTGCGGGCGGAATTTGTGGAGTGGCTTTAGCAAACCTCATGTTTGATTTGCCCGCCATAAATTCATCACACAATTTTCGCCAAGGAAATCAACTACTGCTCGGGGAAATTGTTGCAACTGCTGGCTTGCTGCTCATCGTTGAACTTCTTCGTATCCAAAGCAAAAGTAGCGCCGTCTCAATCATTGTTCCCGCCTGGATCGGCGCTGCCTATTTATTTACTTCCTCAACCTCATTTGCCAATCCATCTGTGACTTTTTCAAGGATGTGGAGCGACACCTTTTCTGGAATCTCTCCATCTTCTGGAGTGAAATTTATTCTCGCTCAACTTTGCGGGGCAATTATTGGTATTGCCCTCGCATCTCTCTTTACCGACTCTTCCACCAAACTACGAGAGAGGTTATGACATGAACCAAAAGAATAAGACAGTTCTCTTTGTATGCGTTCACAATGCCGGACGATCACAAATGGCTGCAGGCTATCTTCGCGAATACTCTCACGGTCGAATTACAGTCTTGTCTGCCGGTTCAGAACCAAAAGATTCGATCAATCCAATTGCCGTGAAAGTCATGGAAGAGGAAGGGATCGATATCGCCAATTTCACTCCGAAGATATTGAAGACGGAGGATGTTCAACTATCTGATGTTGTCATCACAATGGGTTGTGGCGACGCGTGTCCTGTCTTTCCCGGAAAGCGATATGAAGATTGGCTACTGGAGGATCCTGCAAATCAAGAGATTGAAAAAGTCAGGCAAATTAGAGATCACATCAAAGTTAAGGTTTTGAATCTACTCGAGGAATTGAATTCATAAAAATAGCGGTTCTTCTTCTAAAAGGCATGATCACGTTGTTGTAATAAACAATCCATCCTGGATATCCGAGGCGATGAAATTTATAGCTCGGAATCCCTACTACATTCTTTAGAAAAGTTAGCGCCCTATTTATTTTTCTTACTCGCTTGTGGTGGGTTGAATGCAGGACTTCCGACTCTGATTTTCTATCCGGATCAAGCAAACTTTCGCCTTGATAGCCCGCAAGATTGACTGACAATTCCCAAAACTTTACTTTGTGTCTCCACAAGTAGGGCCAATCTGGAATGTTGATAATCCTCTTTCCAGCGCTCGAATTCACTGCAATTTGGGCTGCTTCACGATTCATCAGGTAGGCATATGCGCCAGAACTAAAATTCAATTTACTAATTAACTGGTAAGAGGTTCCGATCGATATCCTCCTTCGAGATAGAACAGTCTTGTCGTCAGGAATGCTGCGATGAAGTTGAATCACCGTTGGTCCACTAATTTCTGACAAGTACGGCAAGATTGCTTTTGGATCGGAAGCTAAAACGACATCATCTTCGAAAATTAGCGCCCACTCTTCACTGCCTCCGAGGAATTTCTCCATGATGGACAGATGTCCGAGTGAGCAAGCCACTTCACCTAGAGAAAGATTGCGCCCTTGCAAGAGCCTAGAGGCCGCGTGATCGACTTTGTCTAGCAATTGAGAACTATCTGTCGAGGCGTCCACTCCATAGACAATTTCTGGATCAAACCCTTTTTCAGTTAAGTCATTAATTAATTCGGTACCCCTGAATCGATTCTTCAGGCCAAGTACAAAGCAAGCCAGGGTTGGCGCTTTGCGTCCATCCTGCGAAAATGAATTCATGGTGTGAGTCTATTCTGCGAGATGGATTGCAATCTCATCTGTTGTATTCTCGCCAAATGTCCGAATTTCCAAAACAATTCGAATGTGCCAGAGTGATTTCCTTACCCGCTTCACTGTCTGAAGTATGGAGCGCCGTTGCTACTGCTGAAGGAAATACGGGTTGGCTCTTTCCCAACGAAATTGATTCTCAAGGTCTTGGAACTATTTGGGATCCTCCACACCATTTCGCCGTTCGGCAAGAATTCGGGGAGTGGTTCAACGCGCTAGATTTTCTGATTGAAAGTTCTGATGCAAACACCTCTCTTTTGCACTACACACATAGCGGTGTCATATTTGAAAATTTTGAAATCAACAATGAAGCGGCTCAACAACATACGGATTTCTATCTGCACACTCTTAAAGAGTATTTAACGCACTTCAAATCCCGATCCGCCACATATATCGGTGGTGGACCAGGTGGACTTCAAGGATCAGAAGCTTCGCAAAGTCCAAATGGATTCGTGCTTCTTAAAGCAGCTCTAGGACTTCCTTCGACAATCGTCAGAGATCAGAGTTATCACATTACACCTGAAGGAATCGAAGCCTTTGAAGGGGTTATTGACTATAACGAAGTGAATTTCCTCGGAATTCGCACTAGCGATGCGCTCTACAGATTCTTTGGACGAAATGCTTTTGGTGCACCAGCGGGAATGAGTATCCATTCATTCGCAGAGAACGCGAACCAAAGTTCTTTGACTGAAATTTGGCAGAGTTGGTTGACTAACGCAGTAAGTTGACAATCAAAATAGTTGTTGGCCAATGAAATCGTTTCGACTCAGCACTCCGCTTGGGATGGCAAATACACCCGTACCTATGTGAGAAATGTATTCATTGAGCGCATCTTGTGAAGCAAGCGATTGTAAAACTGGGATGAAATTCTTCGACAAACTCTTCTGATATGCCATAAAGAAAAGGCCTGCACTTGTCCTTCCAACAAAATCCGATCCATCGTCATAATTGAAACCACGGCGAAGCATTTTTCGCCCCGCATTATTATCTGGATGGGCAATTCGAACATGCGACTTTTCGGGAACGACAAACTCTCCCTTTCCATTCTTCATCTTCAAATCAATTTCCGTGAATTCATCTCCCCCGCTCAATGGAGCGCCAAATGATTTAGTTCGACCAATAATGTTTTCTTGCTCTCGAAGGGAGGTGCGGTCCCACGTCTCAACGATGTTCTTTATCTTTCGCACTGCCAGATAAGCCCCACCTTGTAGCCACTGCGGTTCACTCGGATCATCAATCCAAATGTCGGCATCCATTTCGGCGGCAACGCTAGTTTTGGGGTTGGCCGTACCATCCTTGAATCCCAATAAATTGCGAGGAGTCGTGGTGTGCGATGCCTCGGCAAATTTTCCTAAGAAACCAGCTTGCGCCCATCGAAGATCCGCAATGCCAAATGCTTCCCTAATCAAATTGCGACTGGCATGAAAAGAGACTTGCGGATCATCAGCACAAACTTGAATGCAGAGATCTCCGTGCGAAGCACCAGGAATAATTTGGTCTCGTGGCAGAGCAGGCAACTGCACTAAATCTTTCGGAGATTGACCAGAAATCCCGAAACGATCGACTCCATCTTCGGATTGAAAGAGCGTCGGGCCGAAACCAAAAGTTATTGAAAGATTGCTTGATGCCGAACCTAGAACTTCTCCAGTATCAACAGGAGGTGAATCATAACTTGCCTGTTTACTTTCAACGCTGCCAGCTGTCAGAGTACTTGCGAGAAGTGTCCAACGTTTTAGTAGTTCTACAACATCATCTTTCTTTGTTGTAGAAAGATCTAAAGAAACAAATCTCAAATTTCGTTGATGCGGAGTCGTGATTCCCGATTGATGTTTTCCAAAGAATGGAACCAAACTCTCGGGTGATTCGTCATGAAGTAGCGTCCGTCCACCGACTGCGCCTGCCCCGAGAAGTGCCCCAGTTGCGGCAATTCCCTTGATCAGATTTCGACGAGAGATGCTATCCATGGTTGAACAACTCTACATTGTGACGACAGCCGTCAACTTCGATAGCGGCTCAGCCAAAGCATTTACCGCCGAAGCAAATTCCTTAATTTGATCTTGTGTAAGTTCGGAGTAGAAAGTAAATCCGGTACTTGTTTTGAATTTACCTAATAACGTGAAAATATTTTCAAATTCACTGCTCAATTGAGATGCCAACTTTGGATCTCGATTCTTGACCACTGACTCCAAGAATGTAAAGACTTTGTCCGCACCTTCAACATTTGCCTGGAAGTCCCATAAATCAGTTCCGGACCATATTTCTTCTTCGCCGGTAACTTTGCCAGTTGCGACTTCATCCAATAGTTCTTTCGCTCCGTTAGCCATTTGGAATGGTTCGAACGATAGATCTTGGACTCGATTGAAAAGTTCTTCAGTGTTATCGACCAAAATCTTTGTGGCAGCAACTCTCTCTGCTGAAGTCATTTGGGTATAGCCCGTAGCTGGTGGCCACAAATCTTTTTCGATTCTGTGCCATCCAGTCCATGTCTGACCAGTTTCCAAATCAGCTTCGCGTAGATCGAGTCGTGGATCAAGATCACCAAAGGACTCTGCCACCGGCTCGATTCTCTCCCAAGGCATACGTGCATCTGGATACAACTTGCGGGCCAAATCATCATTTCCTGCCAAGAATGTCGCTGCGAATTCCTTTGTTAGCTTGACGAGAGTTGTGCTCTCATCAAGAACAAATGCAGCGTAGTTCTCACTTGCAGTCTTAAGCGCTGCCTCGTCGGCTGCTGAAAGTGGACTTGTACCGCCAGTAACAGTCAACGGCACATCAATGCCATCGCCTTTCATTCCTGGCTTGCACACTGCAAAGAATTTTCCGCCGTTCAGTCTCACAATTAAATCGCGAGAAAGTTTTGGCCCGATATTTTCAACTTCGCTAACAACTGTCTTTCCATCTTCTTTAATAATGTAGAACTCAGTAACGCTTGAACCTTCATTTGAAACGCTAAAAGTAATGTTTCCTGCTGGATATTCAACTTTCGAAAGCTTGCACTCAGAATTTGTACTTGTGACTTTAATTTGCTCACCACTTGCAGCCGAATCACTTCGCTTTGCGCAACTAGTTAGCGCCAGAGATAAAATAATTATTCCGACAATCGAAACGTTGCGAATTTTTGCCATGGCCAATGGATTCCTATCCTCTAGAGGTTGCAAGTTTTTTTCGATTACTATTCTTTTGATTGCGAATCAAGAGATAAAGGACAGGTGCCAAATAGACCACCCACACAATCGTCTCAAGCACTGTTGGTGCGGGTGAGAAATTCAAGAATCCTTTGAGAGTTGTTCCAAGAATTCCATCTGGAGAAATGGTCGAACTAATATCGAACGAGTGAACCGTCAATCCGGGAAGAACGTTTGCTTCCTGCAAATCGTGAACTCCATAAGCAAGAATCCCCGCAGCCACAAAAATCAAAACAAAACTCGTATAAGAAAAGAATTTCGCAAGATTCAATTTGAGTGAACCTTTGTAGATTCCATACCCGACAACAACTGCTGTTGCTAAACCAAGCAGGACTCCAACCAATGGAGTACGCGAATCACCAATGCTCATGATCGCAGTCCAAACAAAGAGCGCTGTCTCCAACCCCTCTCGACCAACGGCCAAAAATGCAACGAGTCCCAACCAGAAAGGTCCTTGAGAAAATGCCTTATCCATTGAGCCTTCAAGTTGTGGCTTGAGATTGCGCGCATTCTTTGCCAACCAAAAAATCATCCACGTCACCAAGCTGGCAGTTACGATCGAGAGGCTTCCGCCTAACAACTCTTGGCCTTTAAAAGTCAGGTAGTAAGAGGTATTGGTAAAGAAGGCGCCTAGTCC
Source organism: Actinomycetota bacterium (assembly GCA_037200085.1). Lineage (GTDB taxonomy): Bacteria > Actinomycetota > Actinomycetes > Nanopelagicales > Nanopelagicaceae > QYPT01. Next base: position 118,149 of record JBBCHT010000002.1, on the reverse strand, counting down.
AAAGGAGAGCAGTGCAGCTGCCGAGACTCCGACAATTACATACTTGAGCGCACTTCGACGGTTGGTGAAAGTTATATATGAGACCAAAATGCCAACGACTAGGGATGCCTCAAGCCCCTCGCGAAGCCCGATTAGATAATTGGCAAGCACCCGAACTCCCCTAATTACGCAACATTTCTGTTGCTTAAATTGAATTAGGAAAGAGTAACGTTGCGTAATTCAAATCGTCAATTCGGGAGATTCAGGACTAGTCGAGCATCTCCCGAAGTATGTGTCGAAGTTGCTCCGCGCTGATTTTGGCTAAAGCTCCTCCAGTGAATCGCTCATCTTCGGTAACTTCAATCGAGTCACCAATAACAAACCCACTCGGCAATACCCCGTAATCACCCAAATCAATTTCGGCAAGGACTAGTCCACTCAATAGACCTTCGAAGACATCAAAAGCGATGGTCAAATTTTCAAAGTGAACAATGGATCGAACTTTGTAAAGTTCGTTACCGGGCAACTTTGCGAATAGTTCGAACTCACCGCTCGATAAATAAATGGTCGTATGAGCAATTTCAGAAGGCGACGTCTCGATTGCTCGTACCTTTTGCCCTAGTTTAAAAACAACCGGTTGGCCCTCTTCGATAACTTGCCTCAACCTCATTCGAGTTCCATGCAAATACTTATCGTGGATTCGAAGCTCTCGATCGACATCTGATTTCGCTGGACAGTTACGAAGAAGGAAACGTCTCTCTCGCTCGACCTGCGCATACTTAAGCGAGGGCGTTACAACTGGATCTTCCATCTCTTCCATGACCCCAATCTACTTACCTAGAATCTCTCCATGAAAGTACTTGGATTGCGCTCGCTCATCTATCCGACATCAGACCTCCAGGCTTCAAAGGAGTGGTGGACTCAATTACTCGGAATTGAGCCTTATTTTGATCAACCCTTTTATGTTGGATTCAACGTTGGCGGTTTTGAAATTGGATTAAACCCGGGCGCAAAACTAGAACACGGTGGAGTTACCTATTTGGGAGTAAAAGATATCCATGAAGCGATGAACCACTTGATCAAATCTGGTGGAGCGGAGGAATCTCCTATAGAGGATGTTGGAGACGCAATACTTCTTGCAACTGTCATTTCTCCACAAAGAGAACGATTTGGATTTATTCAAAATCCACACTTTAAAATCGAAGAAGTTCTTTAGCTAGCACTAGGCGGCGAAGATGCAGATTTACCCTTGAAACCAAGGTTTACGAAGCAGTCGACCATTCTCAAGGGCACCACCTAAAGAACTGCACGAGAACCCTTTCACTCTATTTATCTCCAAAATCAGTCGAGCAAGTTTACCGGTAGAAAATTTTGGAACTTCGAGATCCTGAGCACCATCCTGTTTGGAAGCACAATTATCATGGGCAAGAATTATCGAACCAGGTTTTGTTATCTCCCTGACTTCTGCCAAATATTGTTCATAGTCTTCATTAATTGCATCCACCCAATCCCCACATTGAACGTTCCACATGACTGGCGTGAGACCCGCCGTAACTATTCCATACCAACTTTCTAGAGTTTGATGTCCATACGGAGGTCGAAACCACCTGACAGGTTGATCAATCAATTCCTCTAGCTCTAGTTTTGCTCGGAATGTTCGCTCAAAAACTTCTACCTCGTGCATGCCTATGAGAGATCTATGGTCGATGCCATGAAGTGCAATCTCATGACCTTGACTCAATATTTCTCCAACGAGCGAAGGATTAAGTCGTGTTCTGGAAAGCAAAACAAAGAAGGTTGCAGTCGCTCCGTATTCTGCGAGTGCTTCAAGAACTTCAATCGTTCTTGTCGGTTCGGGTCCATCATCGTAAGTAAGAACAGTGTTGTTTGAACCGAACTTTGTATCAACTGCGTACGTTGACGAACCATTGACCCGTCTCTTCACGACCGCCTCCTCGCTGCATGTTTCTGTTGGGGAGGCCTATCGATTTCATAAAAGTGCGCCCGGAGGGACTCGAACCCCCAACCCTCTGATCCGAAGTCAGATGCTCTATCCGTTGAGCTACGGGCGCTAGAACGCTAAGGATATATGCGATTTTGCGCGGAGTTAGCCTCGAATAAACCTAAGGAACTCACTAAGGCGAAATGCTTTCCTTTTACGACGCAAATAAAAGGCGGCTCGAATAATTGGCGCCCAGAAGCCAAATACGCGCGTAAAAACTTTCGCTCGAGACATGAGGATGTCATCGTCACCTGAAAGATGGCCAGAACTACTCGTGGGATGAGATGCAATAGCGATCGGCAGAAATACGCCGCTGCCCCCCGATTTTAGAAGATCCGAAATCAGTACGTACTCATCTCCAACGCGATTTTTTGATCCTGCACCGAAATTTTCATCAAATTTCACATTTCGCTTTTTTATCGAGTCGACCCTGACAACCATTTCAATAGTTCCTGCTTTGGCAGAATTAAATCGGTGAAGTTTGGTTTCCTTTGTGGCATAACTTTTTCTCAATTTTCCATGCTCATCAGTTGCCATTGCCAAGACCAAATCGCAATCAGCGTGTAGATCTAAATAAGCAACTACTTCTTCTACTCCACGAGGAATGACAACCGCGTCGTCATCCGCAAAAACCAAGTACTCCGTTTTAGCATTGGCAACAACCACATTCCGACTTTTGGCAACACCCCTTTCCCGCGATTCGATAACTCGAATAGGAAAAGTCGAAGTGGGAAGTGAGTATTTGATTTGGTCGGGGTTTTGAATCGAAATCAATACATCAATTGGCAATGTAAATTCTGGAATTTCGATATTTGCCACTCGCTCGGCAAGAGCAGAGAAGCCAACAGTCAGTTTTGGAAGTTCACTCACTATTGGCTAGCGCTCTAGCAAATCTCATGAGTCCGGCAGAAAAGGTTGCGAGGTTAGAGGTTTGCATTTTCAAACCAAAGAAGAAGACAATCGCATCGCCTGGAGGAATATCTCTCTTGTAGCTCATATAGAGCAAAACAGTGAGCAAGATGATCATTCCAAATCCAGAAACCAGAGCCCCAAGTTCTCCAGATCGAATACGTGTACCGACTCGTACTGAGTTCGCGACTACTTTTTTCTGTTTTCTAGATTCTCTAAAGCCTTGCTGTGCCCCCAACTGGTGTCGAAAAAGAGCGCCATACACAAAGAGAATCACGATGAGCATGACGAAATTGAGGGCGCTAAAGGCAGGATTGAGAACAATAAAGAAGACAGCCACAACAATGAGTTGAGTGCAGACGCCCAAAATATTCGATACTTCAAAGGCAAGAGACCATTGCCAACTCTCTTGCATATTTCCGCCAGTGAGATTTGCAGTCTTAAACGAGCCATCAAAAACGCTCACTCGACCGATCTTCTGCAAAAAGTGCCCGACTCTGGTCAGCACGAAGCAGAAAAGTAGAACTAGTGTGTAGGTGAGCATCTGCTCACTAGTTAATTTGTGTTCGTGCGAAATAATTTTCGTGAAAAATTTTGCGACAACAAGTTCTGACACGGAAATGATTGCCGAAAGAAGGACTAACCCAAAAAGAATTGAGCGAAATTTTCGGGTTGGGAAGAGCAACCGAAGAGTTGCCACCATTTTTTCTACAAACAATTTCATGCTGAAATCTTATCTCTCAGCGCTTGAAATAACTGATGCCCGCCTTGATAGCGTCTTCGACTTCCTTAACTTTGGCATCTGTCACTTTGAATTCATGCGTGATTGAACCCAAATCAATCGCTGTTAAATCTGGACCGATCATGATTGGATCAAGCGGTTCCAGTCCAGCGCCTAAGGAATAGTCGCCATATTTAATTCCCGTGCCGTGCACTTTAGCTTCAAAGCCGGTAAATGAAACCAATGCACACGGAATTCCATAACTGTGACATGTGATCATCACATGCATTGCGCTCGTTACTACCGAATCATATTTATTCAGCGTTTCAACAAATACTTTGATTTCATCTGGATGTGAAAGCAAAACATTGAACTCATCCATATTTTCCGGAAGTGTTACAGGCGCTTGAATATGCTTAAAATGACGAACAAAAGCAATTCTCCCATTGGTTGCCCCACGTTCAACAGGAAGCACATTCCGTAAAACAATCGCGGGATCCCCATAACTTTCCACGACAGGTCCGCCAGAATTCTTGAGTAATTCCGCGGTACGTGGTCCGCGAACAGAGAAATATTTCGCTTTGGAATTGAGAGGGTAGTCGTGCGAACTAACACCGGTCCCCACTACAACTGAACTCGGCTTAATGAATCGCCCAACTGATCCGACAGTAACTAGATGAGGTCTAGGTGCACGAGACGTTAGTGATTGAAAGATTAGATTTTTATCTGTGTAGTGATTGACAATATATGGAGCAAGCCAGTCGCCGTAATTGCCCGGGTGCGGCTTATCCCACCAAGCCATAATTAAATTTTCATCAGTTGGCTTTGACGAGTAATAGAGGAAACTCTGCGCTGCTCGAATACTTCCCCGCTCCCGCTCAGTTGCCAAATACTTACCTTCATACTCTGCGAGCGCAACATTGACTTCATCTGCTTTGCCTTTTTTAGCGGCAATATGCATCGATGTCACCAATTTATTGTTCGGTGCTTTGTGTTTGTGTGCAGTAAGAATTCCCGTGATACCAATTTGATCCGCAATCTGACGAAGTCGAACTGAGACAGAGGTCGGTAAAGACGCTTCCAACTTCTTTGCTTTCCACAACAAGTAGCGACGAGGTGAACCGACACGACGTCGCTTGCCTTTATGCTGCTCTACCTTTCCTTTGAACTCTTCGACAAAACCGCTCGATCCAAATTTGAAGAATGCGGGCTTGGCATCAAAACTCAATCGTCCTCGACCGACAGCGCAGTTAGATGGAATAACTTGAAAAGTCAGATTTGTTGAGTTGGCGCTCCACGCCTCTTCGAAGAAATAGTCATCTGTAGCGCGAATGGTGGCCGCTCGTTCCAAAGCCCAAGCATCAGCAACCATTTTCCTACCTTGGGTCGTTGTGTTGATTCCCCAGAAGCAAGGTTCCCAAAAGCGAGTGCGATTTTCATATCCAATTGTTCGAGGAGTGCTAAAGCCTCGTTGAAATCCAATGATGTCCGCAGTCGAGTTCCGAACAAAATCGGGAAGTGAATAGATCTCACAATCAACATCAATCCAAAAAACTTTCTTCGTGGGATTGGCTAAGCAAACTTCAGCGATAAAGCCGACTTTCTTTCGACAGATATCTGCCCAATCCTCTCCGGGCTTCTTCTCAATTTCTCGAAGGTCATATGCAATATCAAGTGCTTCTAGATTTGATTCGAGTCGCTTGGCGTGAGCTCGATAGTAATCATCCGCGGTAAAAAATGAGCAGACAATGACGTCAGCAGACTTCATTAAATTCCTCCAGGAATTATGAGAAATGGGGCAACCCCAAGGGCTTTATCTTACACAGCGATAAGTGACTCATAGAGCCGAAGGTACTTACTCGTACACGTATTCATATCAAACATTCTTAACGCGCGTTCTCGAGCGGCAAAACCCATCGACGATCGCAAAGGCGAATTACTCATCAGAGAACTCAAAGCAACCGACAACTCAGAAACGCTTCCAGCAGAACATAAAATTCCTGTTTTGCCATCTTCAACAATTTCTTTCAACCCTCCGATAGCTGATGCAATAACTGGAAGTCCACTCATTTGTGCCTCAGCGGCTACCAATCCAAAAGCTTCAGCGACGAGAGATGGAACAACGACCATGGAATGGTTTGAGAGTTCACGTGAAAGTTCTTCATCTTTTAGCCAACCAAGAAATTCAACCGAATTGGAGATTCCTAATTTGACGCAATAATCTTGAAGAAAATTCTTTTCTGGTCCATCACCAGCGAGAGTGAGTTTCCCACCAGGGAACTGCCGCGATATTTTCGCCCAAGCAGTTAAGAGAATGACAAAGCCTTTGTGATTGTGAAGATTAGCTGCGGAAAATACTCGCAAACTCTCGCTTGACTCTCGTGAAATTGTCCCTCGATCCGGCACACCATTTTCAATGATCACAACTTTCTTCTGGCCAATACCTTTTTGAGTTTCCAATCGCTCATAGATGTACCGACTTGGACAAACAATTGCATCCGTCGCATTTCCAACTATTTCGCCGCCCAACGAATCAGGAATTTTCGACAATGTAGCTACATCGTGAATTGTGTAGATGGTTGGAATTTTCTTCCCGCTCGCTCGAAGGTAAGAGGTTAAAAAGACAGATGACTGAGAGTAGAAATTATGTAAATGAATTACATCCGGGGCGAACTCGTTCGCAACGTTCCTCAATGAACTCAGAACACTCGGTTCCCCTGGATTTTGAGGTGGTCGACCAAATGAATCTAGATTAAATCTATGCAGTTCGATCCCTGATTCAGTTGTGTGGCGTGAGTGAACAGGAGATTCTGGCGTCTGTGCCGATCCGAAAATGACGACTTCATGTCCTGCACCTAATAGACCTAATAGAGAGGTAGAAAGTCTTTCCGTGAAGACTTCGCGGCCACCCAACGGAGGAAGGTGCGGGAAGGCCCATTGCAATATTTTCATTGAGCCTTGGATATTACTTTCCAAACCTCAATAGGTATAGTCCCGACCATCGCTTGTAGCCAAACCACGAAAAGAGTGTGTCAATCATCGCTAGAGATACCTCGAAGAAGCTAATTGGCTCTGATGTGAGTTTGATTCGCGAAACGCCATTCACTACTGGAATTCAAAGAGTGATGGTCGAAACGCATAAAAATCTCGAGGCGATGTTTAATAAAGACCAAATCGAATTCCGTGGATTTACATCACTTGACCTTCCTGGCGAAAAGTACCTGCAAAACTCTTATCTCTCCTCCGATCCACTCCTGGCGCAAGAGTTGGTTTCGATGAAAGATCTAGATGTCATGTTGCTCTTGGATGTGAACTATGCCTTTTCTTTTATGGAGTTAATTCAACTGAGAAGACGAAAGAACCTTCCCGTCATTGGGCTTATTCATGACATCATTCCAATTGCGCATCCAGAATGGTTCTACGGTGATCACGAATGGAATAAGAAAGTTTTTCGTGAGTTCCTCCAGAAGACTCTCGCGGTGACTGATCATTTAGTTGTGATTAGCGAGAAAGTGAAGCGCGACATTGAAAACTTGGGTTGGAAAGTAAATGCGACCATTCATAAAATCCCGCTTGGAGCTGCACATATCTCTCCAGTAAAAGAAAGAAAACAGGAAAAAATTCCGACGTTGATTTATCTGTCAACGATAGAACCTCGCAAAGGACACTTAGATCTTCTCGGAGCATTCGAAATATTGAGAGCGCAAGGAGAAGAAATCCGATTGGTACTTGTGGGACGCCCAGGCTGGTTATTTGGAAATATCGTTGAACGAATAAAAAATAATCCAGATTTCGGTACCTATCTATTTTGGGAATCCAGTTTGTCAGATGAAGGTTTAGCTCAGGTCTACAACACAACGACTCTTGCCGTTGTCCCCTCCCTAGACGAAGGCTTTGGATTAAGCATCGAAGAATCACTTGCTCGCGAATTGGTAGTACTTGCAAGGAAGATTCCCGTCTTTGAAGAACGACCGAATCCAAATCTCTATTTCTTTGATGGCGGAGCGCCAGAGTTAGCGGTGGCAATCCTCGAAACAATTGAAAAGAAATGGAAACCGCTTCCCGCAAATGGCATCCGGACAATGAAAGACTTCGCTATCGATTTAAAGGGACTCATCGAATCTGTTTAAATCAATACTTTTTTGATTATCCGATTGGAAAGATTAGGATGAGATATGCCTTCCTTTAGCGCTGACCAACTCATCCTCAACACCTCGAATATCTCTCAAGAGCGTCTCGATGGCGAAGTTGTTGTCATTTCCTTCAACACGGGAAAATATTTCAGCGCAAAAGGAACTGCTGCCGACATTTTTTGGCTAGTTCAATACGGTGTCGATCAGAGCTTTTGGCCAGAAATTTTCCAAGCTCACTTTCCCAACTTTGACGCTGCCACATCTGGAATCTCTGCCTTTTTGGAGAGCGCCGTAAGCGAGGAACTTTTCTTGCCTTTGGCCACTCCGTCGCTAGAAAAGATTTCACTTCCGCTCGACTATGAAAGAGGAGAATGGGAGGCTCCACGGCTAGTGGTATTCGAAGATTTACAAGATCTTCTATTGCTCGATCCAGTCCATGACACGAGCATTGAAGGCTGGCCATCTCCAAAAGATGAGTGAACAAGCGGCGAATAAGCCGCAAGAGTTCGCGAGGGAATTCTTTCAAATCTCGCAAAGGTATACAGAACAAAATTCAGTTTCGACCACCATCGCTTTAGGTGAAGAAGCGATCACATTGGCAGTGGATGATAAAACTCCCATTGGAGCGTTGATTCGCGAAGCTTTTATCACTTCTGAGAAACCTTCAACATTCACACTACAAATTTGGGATTCATCACAAGGTGATGCGCTGCCTGATTTATCTTGGGCGAAGGACTATCTCTTTCAAGACATTGTGGTTCCGAGATCAGTTTCAGGTGCACTACGAATCGCTTTCGATAAATCTCAAGGGTTTATTTATGTCTATGACCCGACAACAAATTTTGGGTCGATTTGGATGCGAGATCATTCGCTCCTTGCATATGCCTCTTTTATTACGCCCTTCCGATTAATGATGAGTTGGATGGCAAATAATTTCAGTGGAGAAATTATTCATGCATCCGCGATTGGCGTTGGTGATAGAGGCGTCCTTATCAATGGTCCAAGTGGAAGTGGAAAGTCAACTCTTGGACTTCACGCAGCGCTTAAGGGATATCCGGTATTGGCTGACGATGTAGCTCTGCTTTCCAAATCAAAAATATATTCCGTTTACAGTCGAGCAAAAGCACAATCTTCTTCTACTCCACTCTCGCTCAAAAATTTGGCAACATTTGAAATTGCAGATATGACCAATGGCAAAACCGTTATCCCTTTCAATAATTTTGGCGAGAAATTTCTTAGGTCCATTGATCTTCGAGTTCTTGTCCTGCCGATTTTTGCTCATTTGAGTCACTACGAAAAATTGCAGCCAGGCGTCGCCCTAAAATTATTAGCTCCCAACTCCTTGCGAGAGCTATTTGGAGGCTCTCCTGAGAATTTTCTACGCCTCTCTCAACTTACGAAAACAACGCCTGCTTATCGACTGGCGCTATCGGAAGATTCAGAGAGAAATTTTGAAAACTTACTTCGAATAGTTGAGCAGTCCTGATATGACAAAGGAATACACGCTCATATTGGCTGTCAAAGATGGGGCCAAGTTGATTGCTGAAACCTTGGAGAGCGTGAAAGGACAAACTCTCCAACCAGCTCAAATTGCCTTGGTAATTGATCATGCAGTCGACAACACGGTTGACGTTGCCCTATCCGTCATTCCAGAAATCGAGATCTATTACTCGGAAGGTCATGGGATGGTGCCGGCTCTCAATCTCGGAATCGATAAGGCACGGTATGAGTATCTCTCCTTTCTCGATCACGATGACCTTTGGCAGCCCAATAAACAAGAGCAGCAAATAGCTTTACTTAATGAGCGCTTGGAATTTGATGCTGTCTGTTCCGGCACAAGAAATTTCTTGAAAAGAACAATTGACGGTCAAGAAGTTTCATCATCGCGAGATTTCAGCGCTACTCGTCTATTTTCTGCTTCTACTTTTCGCCGCGAGTGTTTTGAAAAATTCGGAAAGGTCGATGAGTCCCAAGGTCACTTCCAATGGTTATACGAATGGTGGAGCAAGGCGACCGCAGAGGGAATATCTTGCGCGCAAATAGAAGAGGTCCATCTACTTCGTCGAGTTCACGAAACAAATAGTTGGGTAACTCATCAAGAAGAAGCACATCGGCAAGTTCTTGAAATGGTTCGTCGACATAAAAATCGAGCAACATGAAAATCTCGAGCGACCAGGAGTTAGCGCTTAAAGCTGCGCTACTTCCTGCGCCAGAAAATATTGAGAGTTGGAATAATCTTCTAAAAGCCACGCCAGTTCTGGAATTGGATGGTTCAATCACAAGGATATTGCCCGCCATTTATCAAAATTTAAGTAGCAGTTCTTCAGTCGATGGATTCGCAAAGTTGAAAGGCTCGTACCTGTTTGCTTGGGCAAAAAATACTGAATTCATTACAAATATGAAACCACTTCTCGTGGCACTCCAGAGTTCACATATTGATTATCGAATCCTCAAAGGTGGAGCTCTAAATTTTCTCTTTCAAAGTTTGGGATCCCGAAGCATGGGAGATATTGATTTTCTTGTCGGGAAAAGGGATTTGTTGGTTTTTCAAGAAATCCTCGAGGCGACTGGATTTCGAAAAAAGTTTGCCGATGCCTGCCCTCATATTCGTTCAGGTAACTCGGACCCCGAACTAAATTATGTAAATGATAAGAATATTGAGATCGATCTTCACGTCATGGAAGATAGACGACCAAGGTTGCTCTTCTCATTAATGCTGGAAACGCCACCAGTCATCTGCAATTTCATGGAGATTGAAATAAAAATTCCGTCGGCAGAACTCTTGGTCATGCACTCCATCTATCACGGCAGCATTGGAGTTCAATCCAGCGATGAAATTCAAAGTCTGCTCGACGTGAGGCGGCTACTCGAATTTTGTACTCCAGAGCGCCTGCACTCAGTCGGAAGTCAGTTGCATTTCTTGCCGCTACTCAATCAATATCTTCGCTTGCTCCATCGCATCACTGGCGAAAGTCGACTCGTTCAATTATCCGCTGCTGATCACATATGGCAACGCATGAGGTACTCCATCAACGCGAGTAGTGATGCCTTGGCTCGACTTCGCGAGTACCCACAAATTCGGAGAGCCAGAAAGATTTCTTCGAAAGATCTACGCTTTGTTTTCAGAAACTTTCATGGCCGCAGATTTCTCTACTCTTTCTGGCTCTTTACTTCTAAATTGCGTCAGATTGAAAGGCTCTCATTCCTCGCTTTTGGCGGATTTCTCAAGCCAGGGCGTAGCAATTTCAATGAACCACTATTCAGCAACTGTTCCAAGGAGAGTCAGGATTGGAGATTCGCCTACCGGTTTAAGCCAGGGACAAAACACACAAAAGTCGAATTTAACTCTGAGTCCCTTTCGATCCAGAGTTTCCTCGTTTTCATGAATGGGCAAGTTGCGGGTGTTACAGATCGAAATGCGCAAGGAGTGCATTTCCTTGAGTTATTAAATCCGCCGAGCCACGCCGAATTTTCCTTACGACTGCCGATGAATGGCTGCGAGAAGTGCGCCGAGAAATTGAAAGATCTGACTATTCGCCTCTCGTGAATGTCGGTGGCGAAGTTAGACTTTCCATCTATGTCCGAAAATCTCATTGAAGTCCGCGGGTTAATCAAGAAGTACGGAGATTTTGTTGCCGTCAACGGAATCGATTTTCACGTGCGCAAAAGCGAATCATTTGGTTTCCTCGGACCAAACGGCGCCGGCAAATCAACAACGATGCGAATCATCGCTGCCACGTCACAACGTACTTCTGGCGACGTCACGATTTTGGGCAAAGATCCTGAAGTTCAAGGACCACAAATTCGAGCTCACCTTGGAGTAGTTCCACAACAAGACAATCTCGATCTACAACTCACAGTCAGCGAAAACCTTTATATCTACGGTAGATACTTTGGACTATCTGGAAAATTCATTCGCGCCAAAATAAACGAGCTACTTGAATTCGCGCAGTTAGAAGATAAACGTGATGTAAAAACTGAAGCGCTCAGCGGTGGAATGAAGAGACGCCTCACCATTGCCCGCTCTTTAGTGAATGAACCAGAGATTTTGATCCTCGATGAACCAACTACTGGCCTTGATCCCCAAGCACGACACATTCTCTGGGATCGACTCTTCCGCTTAAAAGAAGATGGAATCACCCTTTTATTGACGACTCACTACATGGATGAGGCAGAACAATTGTGCGATCGGCTGATGGTCATGGATAAAGGTTCGATCATGGCAGAAGGTAGTCCTTCTGAATTGATAAAGAGGTTCTCTACTAAAGAGGTGCTGGAAGTTCGTTTCGGTTCCAATAGAAATGCCGAATTGGCACCTGCAATGGAGAAACTTTGCGAGCGCATTGAGGTTTTACCTGATCGCATTTTGTTGTATTCAGATAATGCGGAAACCGTCTTGGAAAACGTTGTCGGAAGTGGGCTGCATCCAAATACCTCATTGGTCCGCCGAAGTTCACTGGAGGATGTCTTCCTTCGGTTGACCGGCAGAAGTTTGGTCGACTAATGGCGTTATCTCAATCTGATCGCAAGATCCCTCGCTTTGGGGCTCGCTACATTTTCGAAGCCCGCGTACACAGCATGATGAAATTTGTCTGGGTCATTATCAGCGTCACCATACTTAACCCGCTTCTCTTTCTTGTCTCCATTGGATTAGGAGTTGGAGCCCTCGTATCAGACAACTTAGGTCCATCTGGAATTGATGGTGTTTCTTACTTAACTTTCATTGCTCCAGCACTCCTTGCCACTAGTGCGATTCAAGGTTCGATGGATGAGGTTGTCTTCCCAACGCTTGACGGATTCAAGTGGGGACGAATTTTCTATGGAATGAATTCGACGCCACAGAGTGGAAAAACCATTGCCCAAGGCGTCTTTCTTGCAGCAATGTTGCGCACCTTGATTGGAACCACTGTCTACTCAATTTTGCTCTACATATTCGCATCCTACCTTGCAATTCCGATCGCGCTATTTGCAGGTGCAAGTTTTGGTGCGGTACTACTTGCAGCCGCTGCACATATTGAAAACGAAGATATATTTTTCACAATAATCGGACGCTTTCTTCTTGGTCCAATGTTTCTCTTTTCAGGAACTTTCTATCCACTAGATACTCTCCCACTCGTATTGCGATTTTTCGGGTGGATTTCTCCACTATGGCATGCAACAGAACTTGGACGGTATGCAACATATGGCCACAGTATTTCTGGCGTAATGGTTGTAACTCATATTCTCTTTCTTCTATGATGTTGGTCTTTGGACTTTATTTCGCATTTAAGCAATTCACTAAAAGGTTGGCGAAGTAGTGGTTACTCAATACTGCTGTTGCGATCGCGGAGCGACGAGCCGGAAAACCTGGAGATCGCTACTACGCAGGTCGCTCTCGCGCAGTCATGGAGAGAAGTTACATTGCTTTCAAATCTTCAACATGGTTTGTCATTCTCTCCGGTTTTGTCGAACCAGTTCTCTATTTATTCTCCTTTGGATATGGGGTCGGACAGTTCATTGGCAATATCGATTCCGGCACTGGAAAAGTAGTTTCTTACGCTGCATTTATCGCACCTGGACTCCTTGCAACCAGTGCAATGAATGGCGCGGTATACGACTCAACATGGAATGTTTTTTTCAAAATGAACGAGAGTCGGCTCTATCACGGAATGTTGGCCACCTCCCTTGGACCCCTCGATGTTGCTCTCGGAGAAATCGCATGGGCGCTACTACGTGGTCTCGTCTATGTCGTTGGTTTCATGGCTGTTGTTGCACCACTAGGCCTAATTCCAAGTTGGTGGGGAATTTTGGCAATTCCTGCAGCTGTCTTGATTGCATTTGGCTTTGCATCACTGGGAATGGCGATCACTTCTTACTTCACAAGCTTTCAACAAATGGGATTCGTCAACGTTGCCCTACTTCCTATCTTTCTTTTCTCAGGATCTTTCTATCCATTGACTGTTTTTCCTGGATGGATACAAGGCATCATCAAAGCTCTGCCTCTATGGCATGCAATTGAAATGATTCGCGCACTAACTTTCGGTGAAATTGGATTCAGCCTTCTCTCACATATTTTCTACTTCCTAGTAATGGTCGTTGGTGGACTCTTTTTACAACGCGAAGACTTAATGCACTCTTTATGAAGTGAGAATTTTCTTCACTTGTATAACGATTCGTTATTGAAATTACCTTTCATTTATAACGAAATTGGAATGTTCGAAAGGCCCTTTTTCAGGGTATGTCCATTGTGCTGCGGGTCACTTGCAGGTACTGTTTTGTAAACGGTTAACCATTCACAGGGGACCGAAAATAATGAGAGGTACGCACTAGATGATTAAAATAGAAGTAAGAAACTGGTTGCGTTTGGAGCGGCTATAGCCATGTCCCTTGCTGGCTTTACCGGTGTGCAAGCGGCGAATGCTGCAAGCGGATCCAACTGTAATCTGAAAAGCACCCCGGCTAAGGCCAGTGCGATTCCATCACGTACGGAGCTCTTCACCGTGTATCAACACTGGACAAGTTGAATCCAGTCGGTGGATATACAGAGAGCCAAATGGCTTACATCGTTCAGGGCCAGCTATACCGCTTCGCGGCAATGGCTTCCCAGCTGCTGACCTTGTAACCAAGAAGACGTTTCTGATGATGCTTGACCGTTACTCAGACTCTACGAACAATCAAGTACTCAGATGGAACACCACTTGTAGCAGACGATGCAGTTAACTCCTTCCAACGATGGATTAACTCAAAGCAATCTGTTTCATACATTGACAAGGTGGACCATGTAGTTGCAAAGGGCGATCACACACTCGTGTGGACCTTGAAGTCTCCTTACCCAGACTTCCACTTTGCACTTGCAGAAGAGTTCATGGAATTCATCCAGCTGATCGAACAGATACAGCTGCAAAGGTCACTGCTTACTTCAAGAACCCAGTAAGCGCTGGTCCAATGATGGTGAAGACATTCCAACCAGGAACAGATCTCTTCGTTGCAGTTGCTAACCCAAATTACTGGGCAAAGCCAGTAACAAAGGAACTTCGCGTAGTGACAATTCCAGATGCAAACTCACGTCTTGCCGCGTTTATGAACGGCAGCATTGACTACGTAATGGAGCTTCCACTATCAACAGCAACACAGAAGTGGGACAAGACAAAGTTCCGTGTAGGCGCCGCTAAAGACTCAGGTACCTTCATGATCGCTTTCAACATGGGACCACTACAGCCATACAAGCCACTTAAGGATGCTCGCGTACGTCAAGCGATCTCACTTGCAATCAACCGTGCACAAATCATGAAGGTTGCATTCGCTGGTCTTGGTGGAACTAACTGCGGTATGCAATTCAACGGCAACAACAAGTACTACCTCTGCTCCTTCCAAAGAATGGCGCACGTGATACCGCTGCTGCACGTAAGTTGCTATCAGCTGCTGGTTATGCAAACGGCTTCAAGGTCACACTTGATGTTCCAAACCGCGTGCTATGCAAGACGCTGTTCAGGTCATCAAGAGAACCTTGCTGTTGTAAATATCGATGTAACTATCAACATGGTTACACCAGATACAGCAATTTCGGATTACATCAACCGTAAGAACTGGGGCTTCATGTGGTTCGGTAACAACGCAGCCACACCAATTCTTCAGTTGAGCAACTGGTTCAAGAAGGGTGGAGTTTGGGCTAATAACGCAAACGTTCCCGATGCTCTTCTAGCTGATTCAGGTCGTCTGCTTGACGAAGCTGCTTCATCAAGCAACGCGGCAACAATCAAAGATAAGTTGACTCAAGTAGAGAAAATCGCTTGGGATCTATCAACATTTATCCCAGTTGGAACGCTTCTATCTATCAGGAAGCGTTATTGCAGATGCCTAGTACAGGCTCTGATGCCAGGACAGTTGGAGTTCGTTATTGCAACGAATCCTCCACTAGCAACAAGCTAAGTTCCTTCGGGGAACTTTTGATTGAAGCCGACTAAGTCTGCAGATGTGAAGCAGATTTAGAAGGAATTGAGGAAAGGTAAACAAGATAACTGCAAAGTTATCTTGTTTACCTTTCTGATAAGCCCGATATATTTAGCAGATTCGTTTGAAAACAAATATAAATTCACCTACTAGACATCAAGGAAGGAGGCCTGCTGTGAAAAAAAACAACCAACTTCCACGAAAGATTTTCGGCCGATTTCTTCGAGCAATTTCCGTCGCGTTTTGGGTAATGGTTCTCTCGTTTGCAATTATCAGACTTGCACCTGGTGACCCTGCTACAGCCAGACTCGGAGTCGGTGCAGAGCAAGAAGCTATCGATGTTCTACGGAAGCAACTCCACTTAGGCGGCAATCCATTTTCTCAATTCTTCGGATATCTCGCAGATGTCCTTCATGGCAATTTTGGCGTTTCACTTCAAACTGGTGTGAGCGTTCTTGACATATTACGCGCACCTTGCCACTAACAATTTACTTAATTTTGCTTTCAACACTTTGTTCACTTATTTTGTCGATTCCGATTGGAACTTTCATCGGTTGGTCTGGCAAAGGCCCACTGGTTTATGGGTTTAGAGGTATTACCGCGATTTTCTTAGCTACTCCGAATTTCTTCATCGCAATGGTTGGAATTCTATTTTTCTCTGTCAAACACATTGGGCACCAGTTTTCGGTTATGACACTGCATTCCCAATAATTTGAAGTATCTGTGGCTGCCAGTATTAGTAAATACAATCATTATGACCTCGGTTATTTCCAGAGTGCTCTTCAGTTCTGTTGTTGAAACAAAGATGAAGAGTATGTAGAAACAGGAATTATTCGAGGAGTAGGCAAGCGCCGCTTCTTCTGGTTCTACATTCTTAAGCCATCACTTGCACCAACCGTCGTGCTTCTCTCGTACATGATGGGAACAATGCTCGGTGCGACAGTTATTTTGGAAACCATCTTCTCGCTTCCTGGTATCGGACGAGAAATGGTTAACGCAGTTCTGACGAGTGATTATCCGTTGGTTCAAGGCATTCTTTTATTCTTCGGAGCCATCACAGTCTTTTTGAGTTTCATGGGTGACCTCACCGCCTACCTACTAGATCGCAGGGTAAAGATATGAAATTAAAGAGCCTTAACTCACGATTTCGAAATTGGTTAGCTCTCCCCGGAGGCGTGGGAATCTTTTCGGGAATAGTTATGATCTTTATTCTCGTACTGTTGGGGTTTTTCGTACCACTGCTGAAAGTACGTTCTGATGCTTTTGTCGGAGAACCTTTTGCACCACCGTCATTTAAATATCCTTTTGGACTTGACCAACTCGGTCGCGACATGTTCGTGCGGGTATTTGATGCGGTGTGGATTGACCTTGGCGTTGCCTTCTTGGGTGTCAGTATTCCGCTCATCATCGGAACGATCGTTGGAATCCTTCTCGGTCTAGCTCGCAATCGTTACTTTGTCAGCGTCATGGGATCCATCATTGATGGCGTAAATGCATTTCCACTTCTCATCATTGCAGTGGCCGCTCTTACATTCCTCGGACCTGGACTTAAGAGCGTGGTGATTATTCTGTCGCTGACGAACTGGGCGAGGTACGCGAGAATTTCCAGAACGAAAGCCGTTGTTGTAGTTCAGCAAAATTACATTGAAGCGGCCAAGACACTTGGATATTCAAAGTGGAGAACTATTCGTAAGCACATTGCACCGAATGTTTCCTCAGAATCAATCGCGTACGCGCTCTCTGACTTCATCTTGGTCATCACGGTTGTAGCGGGTCTTTCATTCCTAGGACTTGCAGCACGTCCTCCAATGGCTGAGTGGGGTTCGATGATCGCTGATGGTCGAATCTTCCTTGGCCAGGCATGGTGGCTAGTAATTTTCCCTGGTCTTGCACTTTGTTGGGCAGCGTGTCGCTCTCCTTCGTTGTCGAAGCCTTTCACGTCGAGATCGAGGGGTTTAAATGTCCACACATCCGTTGGTCTCCATCGAAGAGTTAAAAATCGATGTACGACTCACTCGTTCCAATCGATTGCCTATCGTTGATACGGCGACTTTCGAAATTCAAACTGGTGAAATCATTGGTCTGATTGGCGAATCTGGTTCAGGCAAAACAATGCTCTGCCGTTCTCTTGTTGGAACTTTGCATCGACGCGGTGCCTACATCGCATCAGGCAAATTGACCTTCGACGGAATCGACTTAGTTACCGCCAAGCCAAACGTTTGGACTGATATTCGCGGAAAGCGAATTGGTTACGTGCCACAGAGCGCGCTAGCCGGTCCAAACCCAGTTATGACTATCGGTGCGCAATTATCAGAAGCGATTATGCAAGATAGGGATTTTCCCAAATCTGATGTAAAGAAGAGAGCGATTGAACTTCTTGATATCGTGCAAATTCGTCGACCAGAAGTTGTCATGCATCAGTATCAGCATGAACTTTCAGGTGGAATGAAACAGCGCGTCATGATCGCCTGTGCGATTGCTCAGCAACCACAACTCATCGTCGCAGATGAGCCAACCACAGGTCTTGATGTGACTGTACAAGCCGAAATTATGCGTTTGCTCCTAGATATTAGGCGCGAATTCAATACTTCAATCATCTTGGTCTCTCACGATCTTCCGCTGGTCAACCAAATCTGCGATGACATCGTGGTCATGCATGCCGGCACGACGGTAGAGAAGATCCCTTCACAGAAGATTGTGAACGCTCAACACCCTTACACGCGGGCGTTGTATGACTCAAGAATCGATCTCGTTAAGCCAAAGGGTAAATTAACAACTATCAATGGTCAGCCTCCAACGGTTGGAAATTGGCCAGTTGGTTGCCGATTCTCTGAGCGATGCGACTTCGTAAAAGATGAATGTCGCGTTCCACAAGTTATGCCAATTATTCCTGTAGAGCTGCTGGCCAATTCACAACCTGTATTCGATACAACGAACTCGACAAGTGAGCGATAAACATATGAACATACTTGAAGCGACAGATGTCTCCGTAACTTTTGAATCCTACGGTCAGCAAATCAAGCGGTTGACCATGTGAATTTTCAGTTACCACAAGGACAGACTGTTGGAATCGTGGGCGAATCTGGCAGCGGCAAATCTACTTTTGCTCGCGTACTTTCTGGTCTCCAACTGCCTACAAATGGCTCTGTTAAGTATTTAGATAAGCCAATTCAAAGCGGAAAGCAAACTTACCAAGGCGCAATGCGCAAAGACGTTCAAATGGTTTTCCAAGATCCATATGGAAGTCTCAATCCACGCATGCGTATCGTGAAAGCAATCGCTGAAGCGATTAAGCAGCACCAGCCACTCGATAAGAAGGCATCAATCGAAGCGGCAATAACCCTTCTCGCCAGTATGGAATTAGCGGCGATGATGCATTTAAATATCCACGTTCACTTTCAGGTGGACAACGTCAAAGAGCTAGCGTCGCACGCGCGCTCTCGGCCCAACCAAAGGTATTGATTGCAGATGAACCAACATCGGCCATCGATCAGAGCGCGCAGTCGCAATTACTCGGACTCTTCAACGATCTCATCAAAGATGGGCTCTCGATCGTCTTGGTATCGCACGATTTGAGCGTTATCCGCTATCTCTCTGACTATGTATACGTCATGAAAGATGGAATTTTCGTTGAATCAGGAAAGACGGAAGATATTTTCAACAATCCTCAAGAGGAATATACGAAGAAATTAATTTCTTCAATTCCAGGGCGAGCGCTTTAAATCTCGCCCTTCGGGATGTTGGATCATCAAAGACTGGTACGCCTCTATAAACCACTGATGGCTCTCGCAAAAGCGGAGTCACCATGTCACGGAATTTGACGATGTAATCGGTTTGAGTGTGCGCTTCAAAAGCTGTGCGATCTTCATAGAGTTCGTAGAGGTAGAAAGTCGTTGGATCTTTCTCATCGACATAACCTATAAATTTAATTGAGCAGCTTCGCGCCAAGTATTTTCACTATGAAATCGCAGCGCCTTAGTGAATTCATCGGATTTTGAATCTTTGATTCTGAAAACCACCATGACGGCAAATTTCATCATTTATTTTCCGATCGCCACACGAGCCAACGCGGCTTCTGTATAAGCCTTAACGATTGCAGGGTTGCCAGTCGCAGCATCCTCTTCTCGCCACAAAGCGCCACCGAGGCAGACACCAACGCAACCAAGATCAAGATAGGAATTCACTTCGTAGGTTTGTACTCCACCCGAGACAACCAGGGAAAGGTCTGGAAGTGGTTCCAAAACCATCTTCACATAACTCTGTCCTCCAACTGCATTGATAGGAAATACCTTTTCACTAGTAGCCCCCCATTGCAGAGCTTGAACCATTTCAGATGGTGTCAGCGTTCGGGAGTAACTGGGATACCAAGTTGAACTGCCTCTTTAACGATCTTCTCGTCAAGATTTGGCGAGACAACGAATTGCGCGCCGACCTTGGCTAGACGCTGAACTTGCTCGATGGTGCGAACAGTTCCACCGCCAACGCGCTTAACGCCTTCGCCGATCAACCTTTCGATCACATCAATCGCGTTAGGCACAGTCATCGTAATTTCGATGGCATCAACATCGGTTTCGCTAAATCCGCGACCAAGAGTTAGTGCATACTCCGAATAATCCGTTCGTACTACTGCAATGACTCCTGAGCTCATACCGCTGTCAACCCCGCATCCATTGAAAATACTGATCCATTTACGAAACGTGCTTCAGGACTCAAGAGGAATGCAATTCCATTTGCAACCTCCGCTGGAGTCCCCATACGACCATCAAGTTGTCGAGCTTCATCATTTTTCGCGTTGCCACAGGATCTGCAGCATCGGAAAGAATTTTTCCAATCCATGGTGAATCCACTGTTCCCGGAGCAATTGCATTGACCCGAATGCCTTGTAGAGCATGGTCAGCGGCAATACAACGGGTTAATCCGACGACTGCAGACTTAGAAGCGCAATAAGCGACACGATTCTGAGTCCAATGAGAGCGCCAGCAGAGGCAACGTTCACAATTGCGCACCGCCTCGAGCGATCATTTGAGGAACGATCAACTTGCAGGTAATGAAGGTCGCTTTGATATTTACATCAAAGGTTCGATCCCACTCATCAAGAGTTGTCTGTTCGACAGTTCGGGCATAACCGATACCTGCATTATTTACGAGAGCATCGACTTCAAAGTCTTCGAGTTTCTTGGACAGTACCGAGAGAACATTTTCAGAATCAGCAAGGTCCAGAACTGCTGAATCGATAATGACCCCATACTGAGCGAGAGCTTTCTTTGCCTCTTCGAGAGATTCGGCATTGAAATCAATCAGAAAAAGGTCATATCCATCCTTGGCAAGGTGTTCCGCTGTGGCAAATCCAATTCCACCAGCGGCACCAGTGACGAGAGCAAGTTTCCGAGAGGAATTCTTATAACTCATGGCTATTCGTCCACGACCGTATTTCGCAGAATTCCAATTTTCTCAATTTCGACCTCAATAACATCGCCAGGCTTCATGAAAATTGGAGCTTCCGAGCGGCACCAATTCCATGTGGTGTGCCCGTTGTAATGACATCTCCAGGCTCAAGAGTGATTGTTCGACTGATATAAGAAATGAGAAATGGAACATCGAAAATTAAATGCTTAGTATTGCTTGATTGCACCGTCTCACCATTTAGACGGGCTTCAATTTTCAAATGTGTGGATCTGAATATCACTCGCTGGGATGACCACTGGTCCAATTGGACCAAAAGTGTCGTAAGACTTGCTACGCACCCATTGACCATCTTTAGATTGTGCTTCGCGATCAGTAACATCGTTCATACATGTGTAACCGGACACATATTGCAACGCATCAGCTTCAGAAACTCTCGATGCACGCTTTCCGATTACGACTGCAAATTCGGCTTCCCAATCAAGTTGAGTAACTCCTTTTGGACGAATAATTTCTCCACCATTTGGAATTAATGATGTTGTGAATTTCGTGAAAAGTACTGGAGTCTCTGGAAGTGGAACACCTGATTCGGCTGCGTGATCTTTGTAATTAAGTCCTACAGCAATAACTTTCCAGGTGTTGGCAACGGTAAATTCATTGATTTTCCTCGCTAATATGATGAAAAGAAGACGAAGGAACACTACCCTTAGTTGCGTAAATTGTATACAGTAAACCCCTCAACACAATTTCGCATACGGGGACTAATGAGTGGCGTCACAATAGCAATTGCTGATGGAGCGATCGGAAACACATCTTGGCATCAATACCGGCAGAAAAGTTAGGGGTAACACTGAAATTCGGGTCTATTGAGACCGTAGAAGAACTCATTGCAACAGCAAAAGGTGCAGATGCACTAATGGTCAGCTTACATAAAATGACCGCAGAGAAAATTGCAGCACTTCCAGATTCGATAAAAGTTTTAGGTCGTCTTGGAGTTGGCTTAGATAGCATCGATCTCGTCGCTGCAAAAGAAAATAAACTTCCAGTTATTTTTCAACCACTTTATGCATTCAATGAAGTTGCAAATCATGCGGCTGCAATGATGCTTGCTCTACATCGTGGAATTGTTCAAGCAACTAACACAACACGTGATGGTCAATGGTTACCTGCAATGCAAATTGCAGAAGTTGCTTCGTCCCAGGATTCAACTCTCGCGTTATTGGTTGCGGTCGAATTGGCCGCAATTTCATTGAGAAAATGGCTCCTTTCTTTAAGAACGTGATCGGCTTTGACCCTGGCGTAAAGGAACCAATTCCTGGCGTAACCATGGTTACCGACAAAGATGAATTGATTAAGCAATCTAAATTCATCAGCCTTCACGCTCCTTACATGCCTGCAACGCACCACATCATTGGAAAGCGCGAATTCGCTCTCATGCAAAAGGGAACGATTCTCGTCAACGTTTCACGGGTGGTTAATTGATGAAGATGCACTTGTCGAAGCGCTTGAAAGCGGACACCTCGATGGAGCAGGTCTTGATGTATTTGAAAAAGAACCGCTACCTGCTGATTCGATTTTGCGACGTACAAAGAATCTTCTTATCTCCACACATGGCTTGGTACTCCCAAAGCTCAGGTCCTCGTTTAGTCGAGTGGGGAATTACAGATGCTTTCACTTTTGTCACCAAGCAAAAAATCGACAACGGACTTTTTGCAACTGGTCCTTTCTAAATCCATAAAAAATTAACGCGTAAATAATCAGAAAGAAGGAGAATTAATGGAAGAGATATTCGTGCCAGCTCTCGGAATGGCAATGGATAACGCCGTTCTTCTTGAATGGCTCAAACAACCTGGTGATGCCGTAACGCTGGCGATGTAATCGCAGTCATTGAAACGGATAAAACTACTCTCGATTTGCCGGCCGAAACATCGGGTGTTCTCGGTCGTCATAGATATGCCGCAAATGATGAAGTGCCCGCAGAAATACCTTGTGTGTCGTCCTAGCCCCAGTGAGGTGAAGTATGAGTATCCCAGAAAAGAAAGAATCACTAGGCCTCTTGCGCCAGATGATGTTATTAGAGATTTTGAAGAGACAGCAGACAAGCTTTCTCTTCGAGGAAAAGTCTCGGGAGGAATGCACAACTCTTCAGGTCAAGAAGCAGTTGCTGTCGGTGTTCTCTCGCTCTTGATCCTCACGATGTCATTGCGACAACTCACAGATCGCATCACCACACTCTTGCAAAGGGCTTTAGCTCTCGCGAGATTATGGCTGAACTTTTCACTCGTGCTACTGAATTTCCGGTGGACGTGGAGCATCGATGCACTTAGGTGATGTAACAAAGGGCCACTTCGGCGGCAACGGAATTGTTGGTGCTGGTGTTGAATCGCAATGGGCGGTGCACTTGAATTCAGCAAAAGGGTGACAAATTAGTTTCAGTTGGTTTCGTTGGCGATGGTGGAATGAATACCGGTCGTACATGGGAAGCAATCAACATGGCAGTAATTTGGAAGTTGCCTTTGATTGTTGTTGTCGATAACAACCAGTATGCAGTGGAAACTTTCATCGGTCGCGTAACTGGCG
The DNA here is from genome assembly GCA_037200085.1 of Actinomycetota bacterium. Lineage (GTDB taxonomy): Bacteria > Actinomycetota > Actinomycetes > Nanopelagicales > Nanopelagicaceae > QYPT01. The sequence continues at coordinate 94,493 of JBBCHT010000002.1, read as the reverse complement.
GCGGAGATCTTGCAAAGCGAGCCGAAGGTTTCGGAATGAAGGCTTTCAATATCGATGGAATGGATGTTCTCGAAGTTCGCAAATATGTTGCAGAAGCTCGAGTTCGTGCAATTGCTGGCGAAGGCCCAACATTTATTAACGCACTTACATACCGTTACTACGGACACAATGTTGGTGAAAAGGGTCAATATCGCACGGCTGAAGAGATCGAACAGTGGAAGACAACAAAGGATCCTATCGATCACTTCATCTCAGTAGTTATTGATGCTGGCTATGCAACGCAAGCAGAAGTTGAAGAAATCAGAGCCTCTGTACGCGCAGAAATTGAAGATGCTGTCGCATTTGCTGACGCATCACCTGAACCGGATATATCAACTATTTACGACGGCGTAGATTCTGGAAAATTGGGAGTTCAACTATGACAACAGCAGAGACCTCGGTTAGCAACAAGGTAGCAACCCCAACGTACTCGGAGGCATTTCAATCCGGTGTACGTGAGGAGATGAAACTCAATGAAGGTATCTTCATTCTTGAACAGACCTCATCGAACGTGGTGGCCACTTTGCGCAAGTTAAAGGAATCGCGCAAGAGTTCGGTCATGACCGCGTAAAAGATTCACCAATTTCAGAAGCTGCCATGGTGGCTGCCGGAGTTGGTGCGGCGATGTATGGCTGTCACCCAATCGTGGACTTGAACTCATTGACTTCGCATTTGGTGCAATGGATGAAATTCTCAACCAGGCAGCAAAAATCCGCTTCATGTTCAATGGAAAAGTTCCACTAGTCATCCGCGCAACCAATGGCGTTGCACTCGGTGGAGCACACCACTGCAATCCTTTGGAAGCCCTCTTTGCTTCCACACCTGGTTTGTCAGTTGCCGTTCCATCAACTCCTAAGGATGTAAAGGGACTTATTAAGACCGCTCTTCGAGCAGAAGATCCCGTCATCTTCCTTATGCACAAGAAGTTGTCAGGAATCCGCGAGAAATTGGCGATGAGAACTACTTCATTCCATTCGGAAAGGCCACTTCGGTCCGAACAGGCTCCGATGCCGCAATCATTTCCTACGGCTATTCACTTGTCACAGCTCAAAAGGCTGCCCAGGCGCTTGAAGCCGAAGGAATCTCAGTGGAAATTATTGATCTGCGTACTCTCTACCCTCTCGATACAGAGACCATCAATAAGACCGTTCAGAAGTATGGCCGCGTGGTAGTTCTCGATGAAGCTCCAGTTTTTGGTTCCTTCACCGCAGAAATTGCCTCAACCGCCACTGAGGTGAATTACGGCTCCCTCAAGGGTCCAATCGTCCGCGTCGGTGGAGTTCGTGCTCCAATCAGCGCAAACCCAGCTATGGCAGATGCAGCAATCCAACCGTTGCCTCAATCATGTCTGCGGTAAAGAAAGTTATGTCTTACTAGTAACTACCAATAAGACTAGTAAGACTAGTAAGAATGGAATCTTTAAACTCTCGTACGTTCGTCAGGATTCATGGAGGAGGAGAAAATGAGCACATCGATTTTTGATGTTTCGGGAAAGGTTGTCGCTGTAACTGGGGCAGCCGGCGGAATCGGAATGGCAGTTTGTCGCCAACTCGGTACCAGCGGGGCCACGATCGTTATGTCCGATATCAACGCGGATACTCTCGAAATTGGCAAGGCTGAACTCGAAAAATTGGGTGTGAAGGTCTCCTCCTTCCTCTGCGATACGACAAGTGAGAGTGGTGTAATCGCTTACTTCGACTACATCGCAAAGAACTACGGTCAGGCAGATATCTTGGTCCAATAATGCGGCGACGGGGAATTCACACTCCTCCACAGGACACAACCTTGGATCAGTGGAATTCCGTCCTCGCAGTCTCACTCAACGGGCTACTTCCTCAACGCCCGTGAGTTCTCAAAGTTGCTCCTCAAGGCGAAAAAGCCAGGAGCTCTCGTCAATATCAGCTCAATCGCTGGAAGTTCGGCGATCGGACGCGGTAACTTCGCCTACAGCACGGCCAAGGGCGGGGGTAAACCAGATGACCCGCGAGCTCGCTATCGAGTGGGCAAAGTCCAAAATTCGCGTTAATGCGATCCAACCTTGCTCGGTTAATACCCCCGGCTGGAGAAAATGGGTCGAAACTGAGGGAGAAGCGGCCAAGCCTTTGATGGCCACCCTCCTTCGAGGAATCCCACTAGGTCGAGTCGCTGAGCCAGAAGATATCGCCGCCGGGGTCCACTTCCTTGCTAGCGACGCAGCGGCCATGGTGACAGGGTCAATCTTGCCGGTAGACGGTGGAAACCTTGCCTATAACGCCGGAGGCAATCTCGGGGAGTACTAGTACTAATTAGTACTGTTTTTATTGCTTAATCAGTAGTGCCTGCCCCTGAATATGTGACTGTACATTCTCGTTTTCCTACCCCTGAGTACAGTATTGTTGTTAACAAACAACAATGCGGTTGACAAAAAACAACGTGTAGGGACTCCTATGGCCGTCAAATCGAATGGGCTAGGGCTCGCGTCAAGGCGGGTCCTTTCTGATGTAGTGACCGATGATCTTCGAGATGCAATTCTTTCTCACGATCTCGAACCTGGCATGCGAATTGCTGAAGATGGTTTAGCGATTCAACTCGGAGTCTCACGTGGGTCCCGTGCGCGAAGCGCTCATGCGATTAGAGCGCGAAGGTCTCGTTTCGATTGAGCGACATAAGGGCGCTCGCGTTGCATCGTGGAATGAAAGCGATATCGAAGAGATTTATTCGATGCGAACATCACTTGAAACGCTCGCCATTGAATGGGCTTGCAAAAATGCAACACCTGCCGATTTAGTCATGATGGAAGAAGTTTTAGCGAAGTACACCTCAATGCCCGATAAGCAACGTACTCGTCGCGAAATAACTCAGATTGATCTTGAATTTCACTCAGCAGTTTTTGCTTCTGCACATCATGAGAGACTTAATAAAACCTGGAAGTTCTTCGTTCGCCAGATTCACGCACTTCTTGTTTATACCTGGTCGCAAGATGACAAAGTAAATAAACAATATTTGCCGCATTTCGGACCTGACCATCGCGAAATTATTGATGTCATCCGTGCACGTCAAGGAAAAAAGGCGAGAGCTTTAGTTCACGCACATATCGAACGTGGATTTGCTCGCGCCTCTTCTCACTTCACAGACGATCCAAAGAAAAAGGCAGCTAGGCTGAAAGCGTTGCCTTAAGTTCTTTTACAGAATCCCAAAATACTTTCTGAGATTTGAAGTTCGGGAGTATTTTTCTTTCGCTCGTTATTCTCACATCTCCAGGAACAAGAACAGGCTGACCTGCTTTAGCTGGAGTCGTTGCCCGAATTGCCTTAGTTGCTTCGGAAATTTCGCTCTTAAATAAGGCTGTTCCGAAAAATTTATTAGGGTCAATCGCCATCAAAACAGTTCCGTATCCGCGCGTATAAGCAGCGGTCGTTGTCGGATGATTTCCTGAGAGGCGTGCCACCTAAGAGTTCGATCATCAACGATAAGCAATATCCCTTATGACCGCCGAAGGGGAGAAGTGCACCTCCGTCATAGAAATCCTGCGGATTTGTAGTGTCTTCACCATTCCTATTAATCACAGTTCCGATAGGAACAGAGAGCCCATTTGCCGTGCAACTCGCAATTTTCCCTCTGCACTTTGCGCTGTAGCGAAATCAATCACTACTGGTACATCATCTGACGGAATACCGGCTGCAAATGGATTGGTGCCGAAGAGACGATCTTTTCCACCATATGCAGCAACAGATGGATCAGCGTTACACCACATCATCGAAATCAAATCCTTGGGCTGCGAGCGCTTCGAGATACTCACCCAATCGCCCAATGTGATTGCACCCTTGAATTGAAACGATTCCAACGCCAAATTCCTTTGCTTTCTTCGCTGCAATATCCACCGCAAACTTACAAGCTATCTGTCCCCATCCCCAATGAGAATCGATAACTGCAGTGGCACCTTCTTCACGAAGAATTGTGGGACGAATTGCTGGATCAATAACTTTTTTCTGAATCGAATCTGCATATTCGAGAACTCGAATAATTCCGTGAGATGCATGTCTGCTTCTTGAGCATGAACTAATGAATCAGCAACTGAGAGCGCATACTCTGCTGGAGTTCCAACTAATTCGAATATCTCTTTCGTTTACATTTATTGCTTCTTCACGAGATATCGATACATTTTTTACTGCTCCAGCCATGACTCCCCTTGACCGATTTTACGAAATCGTTAACAATAGACAATTGAGAATAACTGTCCAAGCCATATAAATCAATATAAAATTCGGGAGCCTTAATGAAGGTAACAGCCTTAGAAACCATTCGACTAAAAGAATTTCCAGCAATCCTCTTTCTTCAAGTGCACACGGATGAAGGATTGATTGGACTCGGTGAAAATTGTGTCGGAGTGGAAACTGTTGAAACATTCATTCACGAAAGTATTGCTCCACGTTTATTAGGAAAAAATCCTCTCGATATAAATGCAATGCATGAAACTTTGCATCAAGATTTTATTGGATTTAATGGTTCAGGTATCGCGGTGCGTGCTGCATCGTCAATTGACTTTGCACTTTGGGATCTTCTTGGTCAAGCAACTGGTCAACCTATCTATCAACTTCTCGGCGGAAAAGTCCCGTGAAAAAATTCGCGCGTACAACACCTGTGCCGGCGGTGCTTACGCTAAGGGTTCATCCAATATTGATCGAAGCAGAAAAGCTCAACTCGGCGTAGTCACTGATGGCGACTACGAAGATATGTACGCCGCTCTCAATCACCCTGAAGAACTTGTCGCAAGTCTGAAAGCAATGGGCATGACAGCGATGAAGATTTGGCCATTTGATGAAGGCGCTATGAAATCCGGTGGGCAGACCATCGCTGAGTGAAGATCTTGCCTTCGGATTGGATATCTTCGGTCGGGGCTCGTGAAGCAGCAGGTTCAGATTTCGACATCATGCTAGAGATGCACTCACTCTGGTCTGTTCCTGCGGCGACAGTGATTGCCAACGCAGTCGAGGAATACTCTCCCTTCTGGATTGAAGATCCGTTTAGACATGAGAGCACCGATGCTCTTATTAGATTTAGACGATCAATTAACTCGCCCCTGACTGTCGGTGAAACCACTGGAACTCGATGGGATCACCATCGTCTTCTCAAATCCCAAGCTGTTGATCACCTCATGATTGATCCGGGTTGGGTCGGAGGAATAACTGAAGGTTCGAAAGTCATCACCTTGGCCTCCACTTATGGCGTACCAGTGGCTCCTCACGACTGCACCGGACCTGTTGTATTGACTGTCGGAACCCACCTCGGCGTGACTTATCCCAATGTCGAACTCCAAGAAATGGTTCGAGCTTTCTACTACGGCTGGTACGCGGACATGCTTACCGAGCTACCAAAGTACGAGGGTGGATTCCTTACACCGCCTTCTGGTCCTGATTAGGTACCGCACTTCAACCAGGAATTAACAAGCGAGAGGATGCCATCGTTCGGTGGAGCAAGCTTGACTAGAAAAATTATCCTCGGTGTCGATGTTGGAACTTCTTCTGTAAAAGTTCTCTTCATCGACACCGATGGAAATATTTTGCATCGGGCCGAAGAGAAACATAAAACCAATAATCAAGAGCCTTCTCACGCAGAACAAGATGCGACTGATTACTTGTTGGCAATTGAAGAAATCTCTCGAAAGAATGCAGTGCTCATCAAAAGATGTCATTGCGATTGGACTCTCTGGTCACACGCCATCTGTAGTTTGTGTTTCTGCTCAAGGCGAAGCAGTTCGACCTGTATTGACGTGGCAAGACAATCGAGCGACCGTTGAAGCTGAACAACTTCGCGAACGTTTCAACAATCCACTTGAAACTGTTGGCACGTCACTTCCTTGGGCACCAAGTGCGTGTCCTGCAAAGTTGTTCTGGCTTTCAAAACATGAACCAGAAACTGTTTCGAAAACACGTTGGGTATTGCAACCAAAAGATTACGTTGGATTCCATTTAACGGGTGAAGCGATTTCAGATGCATGGTCGACTAAAGGAATCTGCAATGTATTGACTCTCGGACCAATCGATTCTTTGTTGGAATTTATTGGTTGGAAATCAGAAGTCATGCCAGAACTTCGCAATGGCTATGAAAGCCGTGGAGTCGTTACACCTGAAGCTGCCAAACGTTTTAATTTGCCTGTTGGAATTCCCGTCAGCGTCGGTTGGTCTGATGCATTGAGTGGAATGGTTGCAATGGAGTGATGAGGGAGCCCACCTCATTTATTATCACTGGTACTTCGGCGATCGTCGGTGCTTCCAGTCCGACGCCACCTAAAGATGGTGGATCTCTCTATGTCATTCCCAATACTTGTTCGCCACTATCAGTCACTTACGGACCGACTCAATCAAGTGGAAGTTCTGTGGAATTTGCATCGAAAATTTTGGGCGTCGCCTCTGATGAATTAATTGATTTGGCCATTAACTCTGAATCACAAGAGTTGCCAATTTATCTGCCATACGTCGATGGAGAGCGAGCCCCACTATGGCGATCCGATCTGCGCGGTGGTTTCTATGGAGTCTCGATTTCGGCAACGAGAGAAGATTTCGCCGCTGCAGTTGTCGAAGGCATCTCTTTTGCCGAAAGAGCGTTGTGGAAATCGCTGAAGAACTCAATGGAAGCGCTGCTGAAAGCATCAAATTGGGTGGCCATGCTGGCAATGACAAGCGTGGAGAGAAATTCAGGCTCAAGACTCTAGGACGTGCAATAGAGAGGTATGAAGATACCGATACGACCACTCGTGGGTCGGCAATCTTGGCGCACACTATTTTGTCGAAAAGTCTAAGTGAATCAACGAACTTGCTCGCGTATTCACCCAAACGAGTGGATCCATCAGCAGCTGATCGCCAATACTCCACAGAAAAATTCGCGGAGTTTCTCCTTCTACAGCGACAAGCTCTGGAACTCGCGGATTACAAGCGCAAATGAAATACTCGCTCCGGTGAGAACAGTTATCGCTCCAGAGGCAACAGAAAAAGTCTAAAATTCAAAAATTAGCATTTAGTACAGTTGAAAAACTTCGAGATGGCCAAGTCGTCGCTATTGCGGTCGAAAATTCCTATGTGGCAATCGTTGACCCCACAAGTGATGACGGCCTCTTTGAGTTCAAAAATATCAAGGATCGAGATGGCGATACTTTCTATCCAGTCTTCGTGAATACCATCGAAGATCTCACTGGTTTGTTCCATCTATTAGTAGTACGGAGAAACTCCTTGCATCTAGTTTCTGGCCGGGGCTACTCAATATTGAATTCAAAGCCAATCAAGTTATGCCGCATAACTTAGGGGCTGAAAACTCTCCTGCAAGTTTGATCGCTCGAAAGCCAAAGAATCCGCTACTCAATGAAATTTCTGCGCTCATTGGTCCGATTATCTACACAACGCTTCTAACTGATTCAGGTCACCCCCATCAAGAATTTGAGCGAACTATCGCCTCGCGTGAAGAAAATTATCACTATCGGCATCAATTCTGGCGCAATTAAATCTCACAAAAAGACAACGATGGTTTCCTGCATTGGCGACAAACCAAAGTTAACTCGTGAAGGATTCATTCCTTCGGCAAAGATTAAGAAAAATCGTCGCCAGTCTTACTTAAGTTTTATTTTAGTTCGAGTGGTTCACCAATTCTAGGAATCCAAACATTTCCATTTGGTTCTAGCTTGCGATACGTCTCAGTGAATTCATTGAGATCAAGTGTCTGTGGTGGATCGCTCTCCAAATCATCTGGCCAAAGTCCCCAGTGCATGGGTACAGCGACTTTGCAACCTTGACGCCAAGCGAGGAAGGCAGCTTCTTTTGTATCCATATTTCCAGTGACGCCATTGATACAAATAAGTGAAATATCTACGCGACCTTCAGTGTCATCAACAATGCGTGCATCGTATTCAGTATCACCCGAGTGATAAATCCGATGCTTGCCAACGGTGACGATGTATCCCGTTTGCATCTGGAGTCTCTTCCAACTCAAACATATGACGTGCATAAACAGCTTCAATCTTTATATCGCCAACTTCTCCGACATCTCTGCGATTAAGAAATCTGTCCGCGATCACCGTAGAAACCACGGCACGCGCCAACTTAATGACCGAGAATGGCCCCATATAGCGAGTATTTGGATGCTTTGAAAATGGAATGATCGTTTCAGGATCTTGGTGATCATCGTGTGGGTGCGTCGCCAAAATGACATCGAATGCAGATTCATCTGCCGACAACGGCGCTGGATAGCCGCGCGAAATTCCATATGACGTTGATACTGAATCAGTTAGGTATGCATCGATACATACCGTGTATCCGCCAGGGCTCTTAATAACGAAACCTGCTTGACGAAGCCACCAAACGTGCACAGCGCCTTCAGGAACTTTTGTATCTCTAATAAGTGGCCAAATTGATTCTGTTGTAGTCATCCCTTTATCGCTCCCGCCGTGAGTCCGGAAATAATGTATTTCTGAATAAACATATAAAGAATTACAGGTGGCAATCCGTAAATCAGCGCACCTGAGAGAAGTTCTTGAATAGGTGTATCGAGTTGAGACATCGTCGATGCAAGACCAACCGAAGCTGGATACAAATCCTGCTTAGAGATCATCGTTACTGCCAAGAGGAAATCGCCCCAACTTGCGAAGAAGGCTACAACTCCAACAGCAAGGATCGCCGGACTACATAAAGGAATAATAATTTTTCTCAGCAGCGCTAAGTAGTCACAACCATCAATTTGAGCAGCTTCGCTCACTTCCTTTGGAATTGACTCAAAGGCAGGTCTTAAAATCCATACGCCAACCGGGATAACGAAGGCTGCATGGATAAGAGAGAGCGCTGGCAAATTATTGAGTAGATGGAATTGAAAATAAATCTTGTAAATTGGAATAACGATAAGAGCTTCTGGAAGCATCTGCGTAAAGAGCAACATGATTCCGAAAACGAACTTTCCGCGCCACTTAAACCATGAAAGCGCGTAAGCACCCAAAATAGAAAATGTGGTTGTGATGAGCGTAGTAAGCGCTGCCACGAAACCAGAGTTGAGTAGCCAACGTCCCATCGGTTTGTCGCCAAAGAGTTGGTTAAATCCATGGAGGTTTGGTGATTTTGGATAGAGCACTGGCGGGTATGTCAGCGTTATATCTGGCGGTTGGATTGCCGTCACAACCATCCAATACAACGGGAAAATTACCAACATACATACGATAGCAATGAAGATATACCGAACGGCTGAACGCCCGAGAACTGCTTTCTTGCTGCCAATAACTACGTTCATCGGTGATCTCGCTTTTGTGATCGAGTTTGAAGAATGAGGAATGCAAGAGCTACTGCCAAGGTAATTGCCAACCCAGTTGCACCAATTGCAGATGAAAGCGCATAGTCGTAATACTTGAAGGCCGTGTATAGACCGAAACAACCAGAGTTTCAGTATCACGTTCTGGTCCGCCACCAGTTGTCAGATAAATCATGCTGAATTGTCGGAATGCGAAAATAAAGGCAAGCAGACTGAGCAAATAAAGCGTTGGCTTAATGCTTGGCAAAGTGACTGCCCTAAATCTTTGAATCGGTCCAGCGCCATCGACCGTGGCCGCCTCCAGGAGATCCTCCGGTACGCCTTGCAGAGCTGAGAGAAAAACAATGCTGTAGAAAGGAAATGTCTTCCACATGGACATACCAATGATGGAGATAAAGGCGTAAGGACTCGACGTTAACCAGCCACCAGAGGTATCAAATGGAAGGTGTGGGTTAATGACGTTGATGACTCCAAATGCGGAGTTGAGTATCCAAATAAATACGATGACCGAGGCGATATCTGGAAAAGCCCAGGGCGCGTTAATAGTGCACGAACACCACCGCGTCCTCGAAATCTCTTATTGACCAAGATCGCGGGTACCGAGTCCGGCGCCAACAGAGAAGAGCACGTTGAGAATCGCATACAACGTTTGTGAGGCGAACGCTAGCCAAGTAGGCAGAATTATGAACAAGACCTTCGTAGTTTTTAAGCCCTACGAAATTTACTTTCGTCCCTACTGCATTGCCAAGCGTCTTGTCTGTAAGGCTCATCCAGATGCCTTGCGCAATGGATAAAGAACAAGGGTGAACGACAAAAGGCAGATAGGAACAATCAAGAGATAGGGGAAGATTTTTACTATTTCCGATCTTCGATCTCTGAACAGGTATTCGGGGCGATGCGATTTTTTTCATTTACGCATCGCCCCTAGCACCTTTCCACAACTTCTATTGAACTTTATTTAACCAAACCTAACTGTCGAGACAAAGAGAACTTTGCAGTTCGATAGCAAACTACAGTTTTCTTAGCCAGCGCAACAAGCTCTTTTTGGGCCTTGTCCATTGCCTTCTTAACAGTCGTCTTCTTGTTAATGGCTGCCTGAAGGTTGGTAAGAATGATGGTTCCGTTTTCATCGCTCTTGGTGATGAAGTCGCCCATCATGTCCATTGGTGTGATTGGAACGCTTGGTGGCGTTAAGAATCCAGAAATCCACTTCTGATCCGCGAGGTATTTCTGGAATGCTGGGACCTTTGTCATTTCTGGGAATGGAGGAATGAAGTCCAAGCAGGCGATGGTGAGGTCCTGCCATATTTTCTGGCTTGAATAGCCAGGTTAAGAACTTCACTGCCTCTTCGCGGTTCTTGCCCAACTTGTTCAATGAAATTGGGTGAACGCGAGATGCTGCTTTGTGGCTTGCATGTGGAAGTGCAACCGAACGAAGCTTTGCATACACCTTTGGATTGGTGGTCTTAAGCACGTTAACTGCTGCAGATACCCAGAAGCCTTGTGCAATTCTTCCGTTAGCAGCAAGTGATGTTGCTGCAGCATTTGTAATGCCCTTTGGAATTGCAGCATTGTAAAGATCAAGCCATAGCTCAAGTGACTTCACAACTGCAGGTGAGTTTGCCTTTGGTGTCTTACCAACAGCCCAAACTCCGTCGTACATGTTGACCCAGTTCTGAATGTTGAACCAGAAGTCACCTTGCTCGGCCATGATGTTTGGATGCCAGAATCCGTATTGGTTTGGCTTCTTTGTTAACTTCTTTGCAGTTGAAAGAAGTGTTGCTGGAGTTTGTTGCGGGCTTTAGCTTTGCCTTTGTGAACAACTCTGAGTTGTATAGAAGTCCAAAGTTAACGGTAACGATACTTACGCCATATTTAAGTCCAGCGCTATCGGTGAGGTAAGCATGGATCTTTGGGTTAGGCGTAACTCCTGCTGCCTTAATTGGCTCAGTGAGTGGCAAGAAATATCCGCTCTTAAAAAGTCGAACAGCAAGATCTGGTGTGTCGACATAATCAAGTCATCGGTAAGTGATCCTGCTTCAAGACCAGTAAGTACTTGGTTTACATATTGCGCAAATGGCCAACCTGAAAGTTTAACTTCAGAGGTTTGGCTCTGTGCATTGAACTTTGCAAGAGTGGCTTCCCAAGCTTCTTTACGTCCTGGCTCAGAACCCATCCATGTTGTGATATTTAGAGCGACCTTATCTGCATGCGCAGCGGGTGCACCTGCAACAGTTGTTAACGGCAAGAGCACCAGCAACTGCTCCGGCTCCTTTAATAAATCCACGACGACCGACTTCACCACTTTCAAGGAGTGAAGAGTCTTCAATCTCTTTTGCCATGTATATGCCTCTCGTTTTTATTCAGGGGGATTTTCCTGACTTACTGCGCACTATCCGTAAACAGTAAGTTGTTGACAGCGTGTAAAGAATTGTCCACCAGCCTCATGTTGTCAAGGATTTATTACCCATTAACCTGAAATTAGGACCGTCCTTTTTCGATAACAAACAGTTATTTTTCGCTACGTTTGCGAGGAAACCGCCATCGACTCCAATGACGACACCGCAGACATAGTCCGAAGCCGCCGAGGATAAAAAAGAGCGCAGTTCCAGCGATATCGCTAGGTGTTCCCCAGCGACCTTTGGTAATGCGATTGGTAAGGGCTTCATGTCGAACGACATCCTTCTTAAGGCCGGCGGAAATATCAGTGTCGATAAGCCAGGGGCAATCACATTGATATTTAATCCGAGGCAGAAAGTTCGTTAGACATTCCTCGTGCTACTCCACCTAGTGCAGTCTTTGCTGCGGTGTAGCTGATGACATTTTTTTCCACCGAGATAGGTCCACAAAGAACCAATGAAAACAATTTTTCCATAACCGCGCTCGGCCATTCCTTTGGCAAGTTCACGCGAAAGAATAAATGGCGCATTGAGATCAACTTCAATTGTCTTATCCCAAATATCGTCGGTGTGCTCAAGAACAATGCTGCGATTTGATTGACCAGCATTGTTGATCAAAATATCAACGTGGGTACCTTTTAATTTTTCAATGAGCTCTAACGTTGCTTGCGATCAGTGAAGTCAGTTGCATAAGGCGTGAACTTACGACCGAGACCAGTAACAATTTTTGATAGTTCATCATTTGGTTCTTGTTTTGAACTTACTGAGATGATGTCTGCTCCGTACTCCGCGAGAATGGAGGCGATTGCAAAACCAATTCCTTTTCGAGCACCGGTGACCAGAGCAGTCTTGCCCGTTAAATCAAATAAGCCTTCGTATGTCATCCTTGCCCCTCGAGAGTAATTAGAGTTTAATTGTTGACAGTTTACCGAATATTAACCGCCCACTACCGAATGTCAAGAGGTTTGAGAAGATGCGAGGACTATTCGTTCCACAATTCACCGCGTTTAAGAAAAATAGCGATGTTGATTATGCAGCCACAGCAGCACACGGTGAATATCTTCTCTCACAAGGCGTAAGTGGATTAGTTCCATTTGGAACTTTTGGTGAAGGATCATCGCTGAGTTTGAAAGAGCGAATCAAAGTAACTGAAGATTTAGCAACAATCACGAGCGCCAAAGATCGAGCGCTCATTCCATGCATCATTTCCAATAGTTTGGGAGACATTTGGGAATACCTAGCATTTGTAAAAGATTTACCTGTTGCCGCCGTCATGGTGATTCCACCAAGTTATTTCAAACCAATCGACAACGCTTCACTTATAGATTTCTTTAAGGCAGTTGCAGAGAGATCTGAACATCAAATCGTCGCTTACAACCTTCCTTCATTTTCAATGAAAATTGATACCGAAGTCGCAGTGGCCAGTCCAATTCTGGGAGTTAAAGATTCCAGTGGAAATTATGACTCTGCCGTTGACTTCATCAAGGCTGGCATGAAAATTCTTCTTGGAAGTGATGATCTTCTTGTTCGAGGTATTGCTGCTGGCGCTCGCGGTGGAATTTGTGGATTGGCGAACTTCTTCCCTGTTCAAATGGTCGAGATTTATCAACTCGCTTCCAGTGGAAAAATCGAAGAGGCACAAGAGATTCTCGATGCAGTCTTCGCATCAGTGAATTCAGTTGTGAAGCCTGGCATGGGTGGAGTCGTAGCAATCGGTGCACTTAAGAATGCATCTCCGAATTTCATGCCCACCAATATGGGCGATATGCGCAAACCATCTCCGACTTTCCGTTCACCGGATTCAGATATCGCGCAGATGATTGAGCTCGCTAAAAGTTGCCTATGCCTTCAAATGATGGATTGAGAAAGATAGGTGCTCTCGACATTGCACCTGTTGGACTCGGGTGTATGCCGCTCTCTGGCTACCCACCATCAAAATCTTTCATTCTAGATAATCGTGACCAAGCACTAGCAACCGTTCACGCGGCGCTAGATGCTGGCGTTAATTTTCTTGATACAGCCGACGTATACGCACCAACATGGAATTCATATGGACACAATGAAATTCTTGTCGAAGAAGCGTTAAGAACGTGGAGCGCATCGGACGAGAAAAAATCGAAAGTTGTTATCTCCACGAAATCGGGAGTGACTCGCGCCAAGGGCGCGGATTGGTTTGGAGAAGGTGGATTCAACTCATCGAAGAGTTATTTGTATCGAGCAGTGGAGGCATCAGCTCTGCGCTTAAGACGAGAAAAAATCCAACTTTGGCACCACCATCGAATGGATCCTTCGCTAACACCGGAGGAGCAATATGAAAATGTAAATACCCTAAAAGATCATGGCATTATTCAGAACATTGGATTGAGCAATGTAAAAGCCGATCACCTACGCCTTGCAATCAAAATTATTGGTGGGCCAAAAGATGGCGGAATTGTTTGCGTGCAAAATGAATTGAGTCCGCGCTTTTCGCAAAATCTTGATGTTCTAGATTTGTGTGAGGAATATGGAATCGCTTTTCTCTCTTGGTCTCCATTTGGCGGCATTGGTCGTCCAGATAACATCAACTCCGAGAATTTCACTGCTCTTCACGCAATGGCCGAACGAAAAGGTGTTTTCACGTTTTGCTCTCACTATTGCTTGGCACCTTCATCGAAGTCCAGTGATCATTCCAATCCCTGGTTCAACTCAACCGGCAACAATCATTGATTCGTTCTCTGGTTCTAGAATCAACTTATCGAACGAAGAATTCAAAGAGTTGACGGAGAGCATGCCTGAGAGCAGTACTGTGGCTGGAACATATATTCCAAAGAAGTAGCCTTTGCGAGAGCACCTGAGGAGGGAAAAATTGAGCGAGTCAGGTGGCGTTGGAAAGATATTCATAGTCGGCAGTCTCAACATAGATACCTTTTCTATTTGTCACTTCTCTTCCCCGGGAGTTCAGTTTCATTTGAATTCCTGCTGGTTTTCCATTCTTAGCATTTTCAATTTCTTTATCGATTTTTGCCAATATTCCGCTGCGAAGCGTGCGAGGAGCTACAAGGAGTCGGGAGTACGTCGATTGTGGTGCAAACCAGAAAGTTGATTGAAGAGTTTAGTTAAGTCATCTGTCACTTCTGGCTGACAACTAAAAATTCCTAGATCTTCATAAGCCCTTGCTGTCTTTGGATTGTAATTACCTGTTCCAATATGACAGTAACGACGCCAGTCCATCTTCTTCTTCGCGAACAACGAGAGATAATTTCGCGTGCGTTTTCAAACCCATAAGGCCATAAACAACGTGCACTCCCGCCGCTTCTAATTTTCTTGCCCAACGAACGTTTGCTTGTTCATCAAAACGGCTCGAATCTCAATGACAGCCAGCACCTGTTTGCCGGCTTCGGCAGCTTCAATGAGCGCTTCAACGATGGGAGAGTCTCCCGAAGTTCTATAAAGCGTCTGTTTTATAGCCAATACCGAAGGATCTTGCGATGCGGTTTCCAAAAATTGCACGACCGAAGATGTGAATGATTGATATGGATGATGAAGGAGAATTTCTCCTTCGCGAATTTTTTTGAAAAATGAATCAGGCTCTTCAATTGTTGCGCCCAACAAACTCTTTCGCCGTGTGGGATCGCAACTTTGGGTACTTGAGATCTGGCGCTTCAAGATCGGCCAATCGATTCAAATCCGTTAAATCGAGTGGCGTTGCACACGAAATTACATTCTCGGGTTCGATTCCCAATTCTCGGCTAAGCGATTGAGCAAAGTTGGGCTAATACCTTCTTCAATTCTAGACGAACAGGAGGTCCAAATTCTTCTTCTCAAAAGTTCTTGTTCAAGAGAGATCAACCAAATCATCAGAGTCATCTTCATCTATTTCCAAATCTTGAATTTCTCGTAACTCTAAATGTGAAGTGATCTTCGATTTTCATTCCGGGAAAAAGTTGGTCGAGGTGTTCGGCAATAACGGCTTCGAGTGGGATAAATCGGAGAGGCGCCCAACTGCTTCGTCGGAATGAATCGCGAAAGTATTGGCGGAACTTTTACGCGAGCAAAAAACTCTTCATTGGTCGTTGTATTTCGAACAATAACTGCCAGGTTTAAAGACAAACAGAAATGTATGGAAACGGATGAGAAGGATCAACGGCCAATGGAGTAAGGACTGGAAAAATTCTCTCGTCGAAGAGCCCCTTTACATATTTCTTTTCTGTTTCATCAAGATCTGTCCAAGCAGCAAGTTCGATCCCGCTCAACTTAAGTTCAGCAAAATAACTTGGTGAAGAACATCTGATTGTCGCTTCATCAGTTTTCGCGTTTGAACAAAGATCTCTTGCATCAACTCTCTCGCTTATACCCAGCAGAATTTGCACCACGATGGACCGCTATCTACCTTGCTCTTAAGTGTTGCTGCCCTGATCATGAAGAAGTCATCGAGATTTGAAGCGAATATCGCCAGAAATCGGACTCTCTCCAAAATTGGTATGGGAAGGGTCTTCGGCCAGTTCAAGAACCCGTTGATTAAATGAGAGCCAACTCAACTCTCGATCAGTGAATTTTTCGCCGTCAGCCACGCGGACATTCTCTCCACTTAAGGTGAACAATCGCTAACGAGAGGCGCCAATGCGAGGTGAAGTCAGCCTCGCCCAGCCTGTGGCCATGAAACTGGACGGCTCTGCTTCGATGAACGACCGTCTCCAGATGACTTTCCACGCAGGCGACGCCAGATCCATGGTGCCAGAAAAGTGATAACCAACGCACATTCGAGTGGACTCGGGCAAAGAGTGAAGCAGGCGGTTTGGGAGGAAGAGGAGTGCGCCCAGAGTGGATCGAATGGCAACCCCAATTTCTCGAGCACGCCTTGAGCAACGCGATCATGGCCCAAAGGGTTGAGATTGCAATCTATCTGGAGCTAAAAATCGTCCGATCTGAAAGAAATCCATCCTCGTTTGCATCAGCAACGATCGCTCCCACTTCATTCGCAACAGCTCGAACGTTTTCATTAAATTTATGGAATCGCGCCTCCCAAATATCGGCAGCTCTACCTTTTGCATCTGTCCTTTCCAAAACAGTGAAGAGAAGTACCGTCCCCACCAGATTTTGCGATCTCTCTTACTGCGTCGGCGGTAGAGAGGTAAAACGATTTCATGGGTTGTAATTCGGTCGCAGCGCATCATTGGGCGCCTGCATGAATGAATAAGAGTTTGAGGGCCATCGATGAAAGTTAGTGCGAGGGGGGAACTTGATCCTCAACAACTTGATGAACCAATTTTCCTCGTACCGCAAGATTCGCGTAAGTGAATCCAGAGGTATGTGCCGCCATCACATCAGCGACTCGATCTGCCAACCTCTATATTCTCCGTTCACGATTCATCGGTCATACCTTCAGTGAAGGAATCACCACAACAAAATGAAACGCGTGTAACTCATTTTTTCCTGCGTTGCTCATCCACCCAGTAGAGAGCGATGGATGTCCGCGACACTTGCATTGAGAGATTCTGTACTTGAACGCATTGGAATGGAAAGTACCAAGTCGCACTTTTCCTCGAACTAAACGTGAAAGACCTTTGCCTTCGCTACCTACGACAATCATGAGAGATTCGTTTGCCAATTTCATTTCACTTAGCGATTGATCTGATTCGCCATCAAGACCGACAACAAAGCATCCAACTTTTTTTGCTTCATCAATGGCACGAGGCAAATTCGTTACTTGTGCAATCTGCATTCTCGCAGCGGCTCCTGCAGAACTTTTCCATGCCGATGCTGTCATTGCCGCTGCGCGACGTTCTGCCATGATGACTCCATCTGCACCGAATGCTGCAGCACTTTCTGACAACTGCCCCAAGATTTCTAGGATCGGTGACGCCATCAAGTGCCACAATCAAATAGGGCTTTGTTGTCACGAATGACAATTTCGTCAAAACTTGAATATTGAAAAGGTTTGATTGCAAGAAGAATTCCTTGGCTACTTCCCGAAAGTCCTTCAACTTCTGCCCTATGTACTTCGCGAATAGGCAAGTGAAGTGCGAGCGCTAATTTGAGAGACTCAGTAATTCGATCATCGACATCGATACTTCTGGCGATGATTAACTCAGTTGCGGGTACTCCTTCACGAAGCGCTTCAACGACCGCGTTGCGTCCGGCAACTAATTCACCACCGCCTTTTGGTCGCTCAGAACGAGAAGATGTTCGCGTCGTCGTTCGAGGTTTTGTAGCGGTAGCCGCTTTTTTGCGTTTGGCAGCTGCGTGATAGGGGCGATACTTCTGCTTAGGAGTCGGACCTTTACCTGAAAGACGGCGTTTATTATTTCCACCGCTTCCAACGGTTGGACCTTTTTTTGATCCGCGAACTGCCCCTTTGCGCGAAGAATTTCCAGCCATTTACTTACCGCTTTCTTTAGATGGTTCCGTTGATATCGACCATCGTGGTCCTTGCGGCGTATCTTCAATGACGATTCCGAGTGCAGCTAAACCATCACGAATTACATCTGAGGATGCAAAATCTTTTCGTGTTCGTGCAGCTTCGCGTTGAGAAAGTGCCAAGGCAATTGTGCCGTCAATCAGAGATTCTTGGTTGGTCACTGTTCCACCAAATGCCGAATCATAAGGATCGCATCCGAGAACATCGAGGCTCCACGAATCGTCTGCACCGATGATTCCAACTGGCTCATATCTCCTTGCGAGAGAGCAACATTTCCCAAACGCATCTCTTCTGCAATCTGCGCCAACCCTTGAGGCACTGCAAGATCGTCATTCATAGCATCAGCAAATCCAGTTGAAATTGCTGGTTCAGGATTTCGACCCATATTTTCGATTGCACGATGTAAAAAACTTTCAATACGTCGAAATGCAACTGCTGATTCATCTAGAGCTTCAGCTGAATATTCCAACATCGATCTGTAATGCGCAGAACCTAAATACCAACGCAATTCGATTCCACCGAACTCGACCAAGTAAGGCTCTGACTTGGAGCGAGTTGCCTAAAGACTTACTCATCTTTTCACCTGAAGTCGTCACCCAAGCGTTGTGCATCCATCGAGCGGCGAATGGCCAACCAGCGCCTTCGGATTGCGCGATTTCGTTTTCGTGGTGAGGGAAGATGAGGATCCCAAACCTCCTCCGTGAATATCAAAACCTTCACCGAGGTAGGCGCGAATCATCGCCGAGCACTCCAAATGCCAACCAGGTCGTCCATCTCCCCACGGCGTTGGCCAAGAAGGTTCGTCAACTTTGGCAGCTTTCCAGAGCGCGAAATCGCGCGGATCCCTCTTAAAACTCTCTTCGGCATCTTCGGCTGGCAATAAATCATCGAGTTTTTGGTGGGATAAAGAGAGGTAGGAGGTGAGCTTTCGAACCTCAACGTAAACATCGCCATTGCCCGGGGCCATAGTCGACTCCCTTTTCCATCAAGATCGAAATCAGATCGATCATTTGAGTGATGTGCCCAGTTGCTCGCGGTTCGTAGGTAGGTGGCAAAACATTGAGAGGAGCGATAAGCAAATTCGAACTCTCGCTCATATTTCATTGCCAAGGCCCACCACGGCATATTTTCGTGTTGAGCTTTATGCAAAATCTTGTCGTCAATATCGGTGACGTTTCGGATGAAGGTGACTTTGTATCCGCTCTTGGCCAACCATCTGCAGAGAATGTCGAAATTAATGCCACTTCGAACATGGCCGATATGAGGTGAGGCTTGAACTGTCCGCTCCGCAGAGATAAATGGATGCTTCGCCGACTTTATTGGAACAAATGGAGAGGTACTCCGCGTTAAAGTGTCATAAAGACGGAGCGCACTCATTGTGCGAGTCTAGCCTGAGGTTTTCTCGTTACCTTTATTAAGAGTTACTACGAATTTATGAATCAGCAGAGCCATCTTTATAAATAAGGACAGAGGCAATCGCTGCAATGCCTTCACCGTGACCCGTGAATCCCATTCCATCTGTTGTTGTTTGCGGAGACTGAGACCGCTGCACCGCCAAGTGCTCGAGAAAGTTGGGCAATTGCTTCATCTCGTCGTGCACCAATTTTTGGACGGTTGCCGATTATTTCCACCGATACATTGGAAATCGCAAAACCTGCCAAAGAAATGCGCTCAAGAGTTTCCGCTAGAAGTTTGACGCCAGATGCTCCTGCAAATTCAGGTCGATCGACTCCGAAGTTCGAACCCAAATCGCCCAAACCTGCCGCCGAAAAGAGGGCATCACATATGGCATGAGCTGCCACATCTCCATCCGAGTGCGCCTCTACACCAATTTCATTTGGCCAGAGAATTCCAGCAAGCCACATTGGCCGATCTCGATCAAGGGAGAAGGCATGGGCATCAAAACCAATTCCAGTCCCTCAGCCAGATGCGAAATGAGAGGCCATCATCGGGAGAACTTAGAGGGCCTAAGAAGCAAGAACCTCGTCAAGAATTGTCGCCGCTTTCTCCTCATCAGTTCGCTCGGCAAGGGCGAGTTCAAGAGACAAGAATTTGCTTCGCCTTGGAAGAGCATTCGCTTCTCGCCAGCAGAGAGACCGCGATCTAGGTCGCGTCGGTAGAGATCTCTTACGACCTCGGCAACTTTAATGACATCGCCTGATGCGAGTTTCTCAAGTTTGCTTTGTAACGGCGTGACCAGTTGGTTGGCTCTTCCGTATATGGCTGACGCAAGACGCCAAAAACTCGTTCAAGCCCGGCGCTATCTACAACATCTCGCACGCCAACAAGGTCGATATTTTCGGAAGGAACACGAACAGTGAGGTCGCCCTGTGCCACCTTAAGAACCAAATAGATTTTTTCTTCGCCTTTGATAACACGGGTTTCGATTGCTTCGATTAGTGCAGCTCCGTGGTGGGGATAAACAACAGTTTCGCCAACCTTAAATGACATGTAACGCCCTTCGGATAGAGCCTAATAATACCAGCCATCTGTGACGCCTAACACCCCCGAAAATTGCGCTCAAAGCGCGCATAAAATAACTGTTTTCCAAAGCCCATGAGAGAATACCGCGATACTTAGCGCGACCTAATGTGCCTACTAAGGAGAACGTGATGCAGATTCGCACCATTCGTAAAGTCGGAATTGCAGTTGCATCGACTTCGCTCGCGCTAACGCTAAGCGGATGCGCAGCAGGAAACGATGCGCCGACTCGAATGACAACGCAAGTAACTGATGGCGTTGACGGAAGCATCAATACTTACGGAAGTGACATACGAGTAAAGAGCGCACTCATCGTTGCTCAACCTGATGGTTTCTGGCGTTTTGGTCGGAACGATTATCAATGGAAATTCACATGACGATGCACTCATTGCAATTGCTGCTGGCGGGAGTAAATGGAACTCTTGGACAAACAAGTTATCCGGTTACTCTAGATGCGCCTCTTCGCTTTGAAGGCGATTCAAAAAATGCGTTGGCCACTTTTGATGGACTTAACGCAACGCCAGGAAATCGCGTCAAAGTTCAACTCTTCTTTGGCAGAGCAGGCGAACTCATTCTCGATGCCATTGTTCGAGAGAAAAGTGGCATCTACGAAAATGTAGGTTCTTAAGCTTCCATCTTGTAACCCAGACCGCGGACGTATGGAATACGTTGGATTTGCTGGATCCTTTTCAATCTTCGCTCGTAGCCTTTTAATGTGGGACGTCAAGAGTTTTTGTATCTCCGGACATAGTCGCTTCCCCAAACGCGATCAATGAGTTGCATGCGAGTCAGAACTCTTCCTGAATTTCGCATCAAAAACTCCAACAATTCAAATTCTTTGAGCGAAAATTGATCGTTTCATTTTCGACAGTCACTAAATGACGCTCAGTATCCATTCGAACTGGACCAGCTCCCAAAATGTGATCGTCATCTTGTCCATATCCTGCATCTTGATTTCTTCGCAAAACGGGCTCGTATTCGTGCAACTAACTCTCTTGCTGAATATGGCTTGGTCACATAATCATCGGCACCGAGTTCTAGTCCAACGACCTTATCGACTTCGGAATCTTTCGCAGTAAGCATGATGATGGGAACAGACGAGCGAGAACGTAATTGCTTACACACTTCTGTTCCTGAAAGTCCAGGGAGCATCAAATCCAGAAGAACTAAATCGGCACCATTGCGGTCAAACTCCTCGACTGCCTTCGTACCTGTGTCGGCCAACCCGACATCAAATCCTTCACGCCCCAGCAAATATGCCAGTGCATCTGAAAAGGATTCTTCATCTTCCACTACGAGTATGCGAGTCATCTATCCTCCGCTTGATTAATTTCCAATTGCGCCACTCGTCGCGAGGGGCAATCGAATTGTGAATGTACTTCCTGCACCTTCTCTACTCCATACTGATACATCTCCGCCGTGATTGGTCACGACATGTTTCACGATCGACAATCCCAATCCTGTTTCCACCAGTTGCTCGCGAACGAGCTGGATCTACTCGATAAAATCTTTCAAAAATTCTCTCGACATCTTTCTCCGGAATTCCAATTCCTTGATCGGAGACAGAAAGTTCGACAAGGGCTCCTCTTTTTTCAATGAAAATTGCTACTCGAGTTCTGTCAGGACTGTAATTGATTGCATTTTCAATCAAATTGCTGACTGCCATATTTATTTGGCGTGATCACCCAGAATTAAACAACTCGCTAAATCAGAACAAACAAATCAATTCCTCGTGCATCTGCAGCCATTCGAGAACCATCGATCGCGTGGCAATGATTGCTGAAAGATCAATTAACTTCGCTCGCTTCAAGGGATCATCACCTTGCAACCGTGACAAGTCGATTATTTCCTGCACCAAATCAGAAAGTCTTGTCGCTTCAATCTGCATGCGCGTTGCAAATTTTGTGACGGAAGCTGGGTCCATCGCTGGCGCCAAAGAACAGCTTCGCTCAAAATTGAGAGGGGCGCCGATTGGTGTCTTGAGTTCGTGGGAAATATTGGCGACAAAATCACGACGAATTGCATCCAATCGACGAAATTCACTGTCATCAAAGATCAAAACAACTATCAATCCTTGGTTCCCAAGCGGGGTAACTCGCACAATAAGTCATGTGCGCCTTCGCCAATAGGTCCTCGAGGTATGGCCAACGTTGCTTCTGGTATTCGCGAGAGCGACGAACAGCCCGTACGAGTTGAAGTATTTGATCAGAATTCACTCGGCCGTCTCGCACAGACTCAAAGCACTTGATCGCTCCGAAGAATGAAGAACCATTTCCCCTGGTGCCAAAATTAAGTACTCGGCATCAATTACTTGGAGAAGATCGAGAACTTCAGGAAGTACAACCCATGCACTTCGGCTCTCAACTGGGCTCTCAATTTCCTGTCGCCGTCTTCGAATCACAGACTTATCGTAGAGAAGGTATGCAAAACAAGTGCTATCGCAAGCCTCAAAAAGAGGCTTCAAAGCCAAATCTTTGCGGCGCATTCAATCTCCGTTCACCTTTCGCCATAGATTTGATGACCACACAAGATATTGTTCGTCTTATGCGCGACGGCCTTTCACGATGATCTGGATTCAATCGGAGTAGTCCTAGTAGATATGTCTCACCGTGTTTCACGAGCAATGGAGTTGGCAACAACTGCTCTACTCACAGCCGATCTTCAATTAGCCGAACAGGTAATTTCAGAAGATGTGCAGATCGACAATATTCAGCACGATCTCGACGCGAAGGCGTTGAGTTTGTTGGCTCGTCAGCAACCAGTTGCTGGAGATTTACGAACCATTGTTACCTCACTTCGCATGAGCGCCGATATCGAGGCGCATGGGAGACCTCGCCCACCACATAGCAAAAATTGCACGCATGAGATACCCAAGCGTCGCTGTTCCACTTGAACTCTCATTCACCATTCAAGAAATGGGAGATGTAGCCAAGCGAATTATTACTAAAGCAACGAGCATCATTGAAATCGAGACACCGAAGGTGCGCTACAACTTGAAAAAGATGATGATGAAATGGACATGTTGCACCGCAAGTTATTTCTCGCTCTTCTTGATGATTCTTTGTCACATGGAATCGAAACAGCAATCGATATCACTCTGCTAGGTCGCTACTACGAGCGATATGCAGACCACGCTGTTTCAGTAGCTCGCCGCGTGTATTTCCTTGTTACAGGAGAATTCGCTTCAGCTACTAACGACTAACGCTTACCTTGATTGGCCACTGCTTCTGCGGCAGCCTGGCAGCGTCTGGATCTAGGTACTCTCCACCTTTTTTGAGTGGTCGGAATTGATCGTCCAATTCGTAAAGCAACGGAATACCTGTAGGATATTGAGTTCTGCAATTTCCGAATCTGAAATGCCATCCAAATGTTTCACCAATGCGCGCAATGAATTTCCATGCGCGTGACAAGAATCTTCTTTCCTGTTTTTAAGTCGGGCAAAATCGAATCGTTCCAATAAGGAAGAAGTCGAGCAGCCACATCTTTTAAGCACTCTGTTCTTGGTAACTCGCTGCCCAACTCGGCATAGCGAACATCACTTGATTGACTAAAGGGATCCGAATCTTCGATTGGCGGCGGGGGAACATCGTAAGAGCGACGCCACAATTTAATTGTTCTTCGCCATAAGCATCAAGAGTTGTTTTCTTATCTTTTCCTTGAAGTGCGCCGTAGTGCCGCTCATTCAATCTCCACGATCGACGTACTGGAATCCAATGGCGATCACATGTATCAAGAGCTAATTGGGCGGTATGAATTGCTCGTCGAAGCAGAGACGTGTGAAGAATTTCAGGGAGCAAATTTCGATTGGAAAATAAGGTCCCGGCAGAGGCAGCTTCTTTCTCACCTTGATTTGACAGTCTTACATCTACCCAACCTGTGAAGAGATTTTTGGCGTTCCATTCGCTCTCGCCGTGGCGAAGCAGAATCAGTGTGTACGTCATGGTGCAATCTTGCCAACTGGCACTACTCAGATCAAATGCTTAAAAGCTTCCAGATTTGCCAATGACTCACCTCGTGAAACCCTCCATGCCCACTCACGTCTGATCGAAGATGAAAAACCAAGTTCCAATAGTTGATTAAAACTTGAGTCAGAATATTGAAGTACCGAGCCTAAAATTCGATCCAATTCGCGATCATTCACGCTCTGCAGCGACAATCGTCCAACTAAATAAATATCTCCAAGTTCATTGAGCGCAAAGGCGATGCCATACATATGTGCGTTCTTCTTGAGACACCATTCAAAGACTTGGTGATGGTTTTCATCTGGTTTGCGCATGACAAAAGCGTTGACACTCAATGAATAATCTCCAACAACAAGTGCGCAGTGAGTTTGTAATTTCTTTTCACCTGGAAGTGAGACGAGAAAAGTCTTGTCATCTCGACGTTCAAAATTTAAATCGTGTGACTCTAGAAATTCCTCAATTACTGCGCGCGGATCTGCCATTGCGACTACTGCTAACGACCGATAGATGAACTCTTGTGCTGAGAAAGTGACAAAACACGATCATAAATATCAAGAGTGCCTCGAGCAGTTGCATCCCATCCAAAGTGAGAAGCGTGCTCAACTGCGCCATATGAAAGGAGAACTCGACGGGCTGGTTCTACAAGGAGGCGGGCAAGAATTGAAGACCACGCCTTTGGATCATGACCATCAACAAGCACTCCGGAAATTCCGTCGGCGACAGGCAGTTCGCAGACCGCCTACCGCAGTTGCAATAACAGGAGTTCCGCAAGCTTGAGCTTCTAGCGCAACCAATCCAATGATTCGCTGTAACTAGGGACGCAGACAAGATCTGCCGCTCGATACCAATCAGGAAGTTCGACTCTATTGATCGGTGGAAAGAATTGGATGACATCGGAAAGATTTAGCCAATTTACTAACTCTTTCAACCTTTCGACTTCCCCGAGTCCCGCACCTGATGCGCCTCCAATAATGTGAACTCGAAGTTTGGCCCGTAAGTGCGGGGAGTGAGAAAGCATTTCTGCAATTGCGCGAATCAAAAGTTCAGGACCTTTATGTGGCTGAATTCTTCCAACAAATGTGATGATCTGTGCATCCGGTGCAATTCCTAAAAGTTTTCGCGCTGCCAATCGACCCTGCTCCTGGAGTGAAAGGTATAAAGGTCAACACCAGGAGTGACAACATGAACTAAGTCCGGACAAGCACCATAGAGTGAAACCAAACTCGCAGCTTCTGCATCGGTATTTGCGATAAGCGCACTTGCAGCATCTACAACTTTGGTTTCACCAACTACTCGAGAATCTGGTTCTGGAGTTTCTCCTTCAGCCAAATTCAAATTCTTGACCTTGGCCATCGTGTGCATCGTATGTACGAGTGGCAAATGAAGTTTTGTGCTTGCTGGAATACCTACAGCTCCTGAAATCCAATAGTGAGAATGAATTACATCGTAGGAAATTTTCCCTTGAAGAGCTCGCGTAAATTCTGCAGACATATTGTCAATAAATTGTGGCAACTGCTCTTTGGTTACTTGATCAATTCCCCCAGTGTCCAAATGTCGCACGATTACTCCAGGTGCGAGTTCTACAGTTGCTGGCGTATCCGCTTTGGTTCGTCGAGTGTAAATATCAACTTCCACACCCATCGCAGCCATACGTTTTGCATTCTCGGCAACGTAAACATTCATGCCGCCTGCATCGCAGTTCCAGCTTGATCAAGTGGTGATGTGTGCACCATCAAAGTGGCGATGCGACCATTCATTTGAGAAGTCTATCCCTCACCTATCGCACACTTACCAGTATTTCTTACTCAACTATCGGTCAGAAGGTCGCTTGAATAGCGCCTACAACGGTGTCTCCGCCATATATTGGACTTGAATCTGGCTGAGTCGAAAGACCTAATTTGTTAAGACAGGCAATGACAATTGCCGCATGTGCGCGTGATGCGCCATCACTAACTTTAAATACAAAGGTACGTCCATCAGAGAGTGAACCCACTTCAACCCCTTCGGCACCTTCTTTTAAAAACAAACCTGAATATCGCTGCATAAAAGAGAGTTGTCAATCGATCTTACCTGCAACCATTTCAGGGATGTGATGTACATGCAGTGACAACTTCTTTATGGACTTCATCTTGTGAAATCGTAAGTTTATGTATTGCACTTGCTAACCCCGATAATGAAATTTGATATAGCGGTGCACCACATCCTTCAATTGTTGTAAGTGAAACTTTTTCACCTGACAACGCTTCTAGCTCTTGGCGACAAGCAATCTGGAGCGGATGATCTGGATGCAAATATGAATCCAACGGCCAATTATTTACAACACAGGTGCTAAGCATTCCCCGCGTGTTTACCACTGCAATTCTGCGCTAGAGAAGTTGGCGCTTTCTCTCCCCATTGTCTGTTTTCTGCTGTACCCAATGGTCGATCCAAGGAATTCTTGAGAAAAACTTTCATCCAGGTTGGCGAGTTTCAAAATCTCTAGAACTGATTCTTGATGCTCTGTCGATCCAGAATGGCTCGCGGCAACCAACGCCAGTAACTTCGGTGGAAGTTTTTAGCCCCTGCTCGTACCATCGCTGATGCTTGAATACTTTTGACTGCTGATCTGGGAAATATCAACACTTGCGGATTTCCCAATGAGAAAATTGCTCTCCATTTTTATCAAGCAAGAGAAGATGACCCGAGTGGAGAGATTCAACAACTCCACCACGTGTTACTTCTGCAAGAACTTCACTCATTGGATCGCGGAAGCGTTGACCAAAGATGGCTTGCAAGGGATAACCATCTGTAGCCATGTCGTACGCATAAAAAAGTTCGCCCTCGACAAGTCCATACAATCGAGATCCAGCTTCAATTGGATTTGCCGATGGTGATGCATAACTGTGATCCATTGCCAGTTGAATTTTCGGTCCATCGAATTGACCGACCCATCCTTCGGCCAATCCAGAACTATGCGACAAGGTAACTTCCAAAATATTGGAATCCCGCACTCGCCAAAATCCAGTCTCAGATGCTCCAGGGCGAATGATCTCGCCATCATCGTCAATGATCCATGTGCGAGAAAAATAAGTTAGGAAGGGACGTTCGTCGTGGCTAAAGACAACTTCATGAGCAAATTGGAATCGATCTATATTCGGATATTCGCCATACCCTTTGCCTCTCCAAGTACCGACTAACCATGCCAATCCGTTGAGATCAGGATGCAACCCTTCAGGAATTGTAAAAACCATTACTCTTCACCCACCCCCCCTTCTTTCGCGTCCCACGCAATCCATAACCAATGAGAAATATGCCTAACACTGCTGCGACAACGGCAAGCAGTATCGACGTAACTGCCGCCACTTACGGTAATTCCATCTGGCACTGCATAAGTGCAAGCCTAGCCTCGTAACTTGTTAGAGTAATTGCATGGCACGAAGTTCCCACCTCGTAATAAAACTAGCAACAGGAGTCGAACAACCTGAAAGAGTTGCACAAGCTTTCTCAGTTGCAACAACTGCCGTTGCGTCGGGGAATTGAAGTCTCTTTCTGGCTCGCAAGTGATGCTGCATGGTTGGCGCTACCAGGTCGTGCCGAAGAATTTTCACTACCGCATTCAGCTCCACTGCCAGATATGTTGGCGACTTTATGAGCAGCGCCACTGTCACTCTCTGCAGCCAATGTGCGGTGCGACGAAATATTAGCGATGGAGATCAAATACCTGGGATTCGTATTGCTGGCACTGCAACTTTCGTGGAAGAGATAACGAACGACTCTACGCAAGCTCTCGTCTATTAAATCTCTTGCTGGGTCGCTGGAATTCCATCGACTGTAAGAGGTTGCATCTTCGGGAGTATTTCGTTTGACCACTGCCAAAGCAATTGTGCCTAATTCGTGATGTCTCGCCACGGTTCCAATAAATCCACTTTTACGCCTTCTTTTTCAACACTTGCACCAGTTGATGGAATTGTTACAACACTTCCATCGAGATGAAGTAGCACAAGACGTCGCGGAGGGCTTCCAAGATTTGCGATTTTTGCCACGGTTTCTTGGCCACGGTAACAACCTTTATTCATATGAACTGATTTATTGAGAAGTCCCAGTTCATTAGGAATTGATTTGTAATCAGTTTCAAATCCGATTCGTGGACGACCTGCCGAAACTCGTTCGGCTTCTAGCGCCCACACACCAACTTCACGAGCATGCTGGCTGAGTTCATCGCGCCACTTTTTTATATCGCCTCGCGGAATAATTTGATAAGGACCACCGATGCTATCGGTAACTCCTGGAATTCGAATGAGGGCAAAATCCTCTGAAACATTAGTGATTTCAACTTGCGTTCGGAATTTCATTTTTTCAAGATGGGCAAGAAGTGGCTCTGCACGTTGAGGATCAAGAATGAGCCAAGAACTTTCTCCGTCATCAACAATTGTGAATTGATGTTCGATGTGTCCTTGCGGATCAAGAATTAAAACGCTCCGCCAAAGATTCGGTGGTAAGTCCTCGAGAAACTGCGTAGTTAAAGAGTGCAACCAGGTCAATCGATCTTCACCTGTTATCTTGATGATTTCCAGATGTGATAAATCTGCCCACGCTTCACCGCTTGCGAGCGCACGTTGCTCTTGGGAAGGTTCGCCAAGATGCCAAACAGCACCTTTATCGATTCCCTCATCAACTACGACGGTTGTCATACGACCAACTTACTCACCGAACCTGAGTGGATGCTGTTAAAGCTCGGCCTTAGCGCAATCTGCGCAGGTGCCATAAACCGCGAAGTGAGTGATATCGCTCTTGAATCCGTAGTCATCCAGAAGAGAATCAACAAAATTTGCAGCCGCATTTATTGGCGCCTCACCAACGATTTCGCAAGTACCGCACACAAGGTGCAAGTGATTGACAACATCAGCGGCTTGGTAAGTAGCGCTTCCGTGCCCCATATGCGAATGCTGAACGAGACCAACATTTTCCAGAGTGTCTAAATTTCGATAAACAGTCGAAAGATTTATTCCTGGATGGGTCTCGCGCACCTTCTCGGCAATTTGTTCAGGAGTTGCATGATCCAATTCCCGAACAGCTGCGAGAACTAATTCGCGCTGTGGAGTGAGGCGTAAACCTTTATCTCTAAGTTCGTGTTGAGCGGCCATAGAGATCAGTCTACTTTCTGGATTTGAAACGTAGGAGGAGAAGATAAATCTCGCAACCGAGGCAGTAATCGAATGCCGCGTTAAGGAATGCAGCAGCTAACGCGAATCCTGTTGCGACTACGAAAACTGGTGTGAGGTCAGCAATAAGTCCTGCTACTGCGATAACTGCAAAACCCAAACCAACTTTCTGTGCGAATTGCGGAGGACGAACATCTTCCACCGGAACTTCGCCCTTTAGTCGAGGTCGTACGAACTTTCGATAGATCGCTGCATAAGGTGTAAATTGCGGACCTTTTATTGCTCCGATTCCAAAAACAATTGCTTGAAATGCGATGACTTCAAAGGATTGTGTTGCGAGAGCAACTGCGAGAACGACTGTCGTAATTGCAGCGCCGAATCTTGGGCCGCGGGCATCGATAGTGACTGCGGGAGTTTGAGATTTATCTGACGTAACTTGAGCCATGAGAGTTTCCTGTTCTTAACTGTCGGTTAATGGATGTAAAAGCTGAAAACGCCTACATCACATTCGACATAACGAGCCCGCTAAACGACCGAAATCAATTACTCGGCGCTTAGTGAAGTGAAACGACTCGCTGCGAAACATATGCAAAGAATAAAGTTTCTACTTATATAACGCTAATTGCGAGAGATTCGCACCTACTGCGTGAAAATTAATGAACTACTGAGAGCGCAGTAAGAACTTGATCTCTCTTCGGTGCTCCAACTGCTCGTCCTACTTCAAAGCCCTTTGAATTCAATATCAAAGTCGTCGGCGTTGATCGGATATCCAGTTTTCTCACCAAGTCGAGGTGGTCCTCGGCATCAATGTCCAGATGTCGGACGTCATCCATCCCAACAACGACGTTCTCAAGAAGGGTTCTAGTAGCCCTACAAGGCGTACAGAAAGCCGAGGAAAACTGCACCAGGGTCGCCCTTGTTCCGAGTGGACCACCCAAAATATCAGCCGTTAACGCTCTTTCTGAGCCTTTTTCTTGGCTTTCTTTCTGGCTCTTGGTACTTGTACGAATCTTGCCTCGACTTCGTTGATACCAGACTCCATATACCGTCGCCGCGATCAGGACGATAAGAATTGGAGCAATGGATTTCACCCGAGTAGTCTTGCGTACTGCCTCTACAGTTTCAAAGTACTTTTCTTAACCGAAAGGGGTCTCTCGTGGCGAGAGTTTTATTGCTAACAAACACTCATAGCGCGAGCGCAGAAGTACTACCTGCACTGGGATTACTCCAACACTTAGTTCGCATCTTGCCTGCTGAGGCCAGCGTTCTCATCGAAGTTCCAGAAATGGATGTTCTTCTCATTGATGCGCGCCGTGACTTGCCGGCAGCAAAAAGCTTGACGCGACTTCTGACTTCTACAGGTGTTGGTTCACCCGTCATTGCAATCACAACTGAAGGTGGACTCTCTGCAATGAGTTCTGACTGGGGCGTTGACGATGTCATTCTCGATACCGCAGGACCTGCTGAAGTAGAAGCACGGATTCGAATTGCAATCGGTGATCACGCCGCACTTAAAGATTCTCTCGATCCATCCTCTGGTGAAATTCGCAGTGGAGAAATTGTTATCGATGAAAACTCCTACACGGCCAAAGTAAAGGGTCGCTCACTCGACTTAACATTTAAAGAATTCGAACTTCTTAAATACCTTGCTCAACATCCTGGTCGCGTTTTCACTCGAGCACAGTTACTTCAAGAAATTTGGGGTTACGACTATTTCGGAGGAACTCGAACCGTTGACGTTCATATCCGTCGACTCCGCGCGAAGTTAGGTCCTGAGTTTGAATCAATCATCGGCACCGTTCGCAATGTCGGCTACCGCTTCACGCTGCCTGCAAGCAATAAAGAAAGCCAGATCTCAGAACGCGTTCAGTAATTGATTGAGTATCTCTCCCATTTAACTGACGACCAACAAGATGGCGTTCTCACTCTCATCGCAGAGGCAGCAAATCAAGATGGAATTCCACCGCTAGCCGAGCACATTGTTTTACATCTGCGCCATGGTGGCGATAAAGATGACCGACATTTACTGATTTCCCACAATGAAACAATTGTCGGATATGCCCATATTGATCTCACCGATGCAGTGGCCGGATCGAGCGCCGAGTTAGTCGTTCATCCAAAGTTTCGTCATCGTGGTTACGGCCAAGCACTTTTGGATGAAGTGACGCGCATAACTTCTCCACGCCTCTGGTCACATGGAGATTTACCCGATGCTCAGAAATTAGCTGCGAGCAATGGCTTCACAAGAGTGAGAGCTGTTATTCAAATGCGTCGCTCCCTTGCTGCCCATCTTCCTGATATCCAATCCAACGTTGAAGTCAGAACTTTTTTACCTGGGCTCGATGATGAATCGTGGCTAGATATCAATAACAAAATTTTTCAAGGACATCCCGAGCAGGGTAATTGGACTCTTGAAAATCTTCATCAAAGAATGAAGGAAAATTGGTTTGATCCACTTGGCTTTTTCTTAGGAGTTACAGAAGAAGGCATCTCTGCATTTTGTTGGACGAAAATCCATGGTGGTCACTCTCATTCTCACGACGGAAGTGATAACCATGGACACGATCCAATCGGTGAAATTTATGCAATGGGAGTTGATCCACATAACCAAGGACAAAACCTTGGTGCAGCAATGACCATCGCTGGGTTGATGTATATGCGTGCGAAATCTCTATCCACTGCAATGCTCTATGTTGATGCAGAGAATCTTGGTGCTATCTCACTGTATAAACGTCTTGGATTCACCGAGTGGGGACAAGACGTTATGTATCGCAATGAGAATCTAGTCGTCAGAAAATAGAAATAACGCCTCAATGTAATGTTCGCCTTGAATTCCCAAGTTAGCTGCATCAGGCGGAGCCGTTTGAGGTTCAATACATACCCCCTCATGATCTTCGGTATAAACAACCCACCACGGAGCATCGCTTTCAATATCAATACGCGCCGCTCCTTCCCACACAACAGCAGGGACGCCACGAATTTCGGTAAATGCGTTGTTCCAAGGCTCTCTCATCGGTTCGATTAGCTCTCCAGTTGGAACACTTTCAGAGTCATTCTTCAGCATTTTTGCAGCAGCGAATTCAATCTCAGCGCTTTCCCCTCGACCGATTTCTCGTGGGAACCAGGGATGGATGCCCAGCCAAGCTGGCAGAGTGCAATCACCAGCTTCATACTCAAGACTCCAACGAATTGCATCATCGAGAACTTCAATTTTCTGCTCAACAGTTGCGCCACCGTATGGAGAAGAAAATTCAAGGAGTGCGCGACCCGGACCAATCTCACGCCAGGAGGAAATGAAACCAAAACCATGTAGTGCATGTGGCGGTTCAATTGTTGTGGGGAGTTGAAACTCTTTACCTGAAGCATCTTTAACAATTCCATTGCGAATTCGACCGGCCCACGGAGCCATCGGATACCAGCCCCAAGATTCGATATCTCCGCGGAAGGGAACAGCAAATTCCATTTCTCGCCATTTCAAAGAGGCGATTCGCGCCCCTTGGTCGAGGTCGATCGCAATTTGAAATTCTGCATCATCAATAAATTGCATCTCGCCCACTTCTCTCTAGTTCCAATGTTAATTCAGATCGGGTAGGCGGTTCGGCTCCGGCTCGACTGCAGGTTATTCCAGCAGCAATGACAGCGCAATTCAATACTTGTTTGAGCACTTCACCACGAAGGTTTAGCGGACCAAACTCTTGAATCGCATCAACCAAAATTGCCCCGACGGTGTCGCCAGCTCCAACAGTGTCGATGACATCAACATTTACTCCAGAAACCTCAATTGATTCATCAATAGTAAATCCTGCTGCACCTTTCTCTCCAAGAGTGACTACAACTAATACGACCCCTCGATCAATCCACTTCTGCGCTACATCGGCAAGAGGTTGGTTCGGATAAAGCCAAGCCAAGTCATCTTCACTCACTTTCACAATTGAAGATATCTCAATCCACTTATCAATGTTTTGCAAATATTTTTCGCGATCGTTCAAAACTGCGGATCGAACATTTGGATCGTAAATAACAGGGGCAAATTCACTCACAACTCTCGCCCAAGAAAGCAGTTCAGTAGCGCCAGGTTCAATGACCGTTGCGAGAGTTCCTACATAAAGAATTGATGGTTTGAACCGAGAAGGATCAGGCAACCACGAAAGATGAAAATCGAAAGTTGCAGTCTCATCTGTTAAAAATTTATATGTGGCCACTCCGTCAACGTCCAAAACCACAGATGCCGTTGCCGTTTGCTTCTCACTCACGTGAATATGGCGCAAACCAACTCCATCGCGAAGTAGCGTTCCACGAACTTTGTAACCATATTCATCAGTAGAAATTCCAGCAATAAATTCCACATCTTGATTCAAACGTCCCAGTGATCGCGAAGTATTTGCTGGTCCGCCGCCTACGACTGCACCATCGGGCAGTAAATCCATGAGAACTTCTCCGCAGATCCAAATACTCACTTTCGCACCTGCCAAAGTATGTGTCTCATTAACTGGGCAGGTTTTCTCACGCCCCCCATCCTGCCCTACGGTTTAACCATGGTCACTATTCCCAAAACATCACTCAGTGTTTATCCCCTCTGCCTCGGCGGAAACGTTTTCGGTTGGAGCGCAGATGCAGCCCAATCCTTTGAAGTACTCGACGCATTTGCCTCACATGGCGGAAATTTCATCGACACTGCTGATGTGTACTCGGCATGGATCGAAGGAAATGTCGGCGGAGAAAGTGAAACCATTATTGGGTCGTGGATGAAGTCGCGAAAAAATCGCGACTCCACTGTGATCGCAACAAAGGTTTCTAAATTACCTACTCGTCCCGGACTATCAGCAAAAAACATTATTGCTGCAGCCGATGATTCACTTCGTCGTTTGCAAACTGATCACATTGATATCTACTACGCACATGATGACGATCAATCTGTTCCACTCGGAGAAACTCTCGAAGCTTTTACTCAACTAGTAGAGGCAGGCAAAGTTTCCTATATCGCTTCTTCTAATTACTCACCCGAGAGATTGTCAGAAGCGCTCGCCGTCAGTGCCGCCAATGGTTTTGCCTCATACATTGGCGCGCAAAATCGATACAACTTGCTCGATCGCAACGAATATGAGAGCGGAATGGTTGCCGTCATTGCCGACAACGATCTTTCACTCCTACCTTTCTATGGTCTTGCTCGTGGTTTCTTAACTGGCAAATATCAGCCAGGGGTTGAAATTAAATCCGTTCGTTCAGGTGGCGTTGTCGAATATCAAAATGACCGCGGGTGGGCAGCCGTTAAGGCAGTTGGTGAAATTGCGAAAGATCGATCAACGACAAACTCGGCAGTTGCATTGGCTTGGTTGCGTGCACAACCAACGGTGAGCGTTCCCATTGCTAGTGCTCGCACTGTATGAACAACTTATTGACTTGGTACCTATCGTTGAATTAAGTAGCGAAGAAGTCTCGCGACTTTCTGCAATTACTGCTTAACAAACTGCTTTCCAAGGCTCCAGGCAACGTCTTCGTTGCGATCAATAACAAATGCGGAGTAATCCACTAGTTCGGGTCGACCGAACCATCGTGCACCGTCGCGTCCTTCGACCATCAGCGCTGTTGCTAGAGCATCGGCAATTGCTCCATTTGATCCCACAACAGTTGCCGATTTTGCACCGATGGCGATAAGTCCCGTATGCGGATCATGAATATGAGCGCCACGTTCATAGGTGCCACTAGTAGCAATTGCTCCATCCATTACGTCAATAACTTCGACTATCTCTTGGCGATTGTTCGGATTAACTACTCCAATTGACCAAGGAGAAATTTCATTTCCATTGAAATATCCGCCTCGCAAAGTGAGATCCCCTGCTGCATTCACTTGGATATGTTCAGCGCCGTGTGACAAAAGAATCTCACTGCATTTGTCGGCTGCCCAACCTTTCACCAGACCAGATGGATCAAATCCGCCAACCACCGACCAAGGATCAAATGCACCGTCAGTCAATTCACGAAGGTGTCCACAAAGGTTCCAGACTTCTTTGACTTCATCACTCGCGCCATCAATGGATATTTCATTTCGTCTCAATTGTGAAATTGTCGAGTCTGCTTTGTAAGTAGAAAAAACAGTGTCAATATGGCGTGCGTAATCAGCAACTTCACTTAGCGCTAAATCAAAATCTTGTCGACTATTCGACGAGGTGACATCGACATACAGAACGCTTCCCCATACTTCAATCTCTCGAGTTGTCATTTGTGAGCTTCGTTAAGAGCTGCCTGAAGTGATGTTTTCCAACCGAAGGATGTATAGGAAGCGCCAGTGGCTCCTTGAATTTTCGCCGATTGTGCAGCCAGTGTCTGTTCTTTCAAAACAGGAATTGCATATTTAGAGAAGCTTGCACTTCTACCCTTAGGACTCTGAAGAGCAACGACATCAGTCATTTTTCCATCGACAACAGTGATTTGAACTTGAATTGTTCCGTAACTGACATCTACTGCCGTCCCAGTAAAAATTCCTTTCGATGAATGAGTAACGAATAGAAAACCACTTACACCAACGGTTGCACCTACTGCGATTAAAACATTTCTCTTTACGTTCGTCACATCTTAAAACCCGGCCTTTGTTAAAGCTGATTGCAAAGATTCCCAGTAGGCCAAACATGTATAAGAAGCTCCGGTGTAACCACGAATTTGCGAGACGAGTGAGTCCGATGAAATCGCCATGACAGCCGTTGGAGTTAATTTTTGCGTCAATACAGCGGGTGTTATGTAATTAAATGCGTTCCAACTTCGACTCGATGGACTTTGCACTGCGTTGATATTTGAAATTACGCCATCCTTTAGCGTCACAGTTACTGTGACTCTTCCCCAAAGTCGATAGTTTCCTTCCGTCGCATCGTAAGTAGCACCAGTAAAAGATCCACTAACACCAGTTGCTACTGAAGTTGGTGTTTCCGTTGCAGTAGAAGTAGATGCTGATGGACTCGATACTGCGGTCTTCTTTGTTACTTGCTGACTTTCAGATTGAACATCTTGCTGACTCGAAACACTTGAGCGAGCACTTGCTGCAGGAGAAGTCGCAGCAGGTGAGGCATCGGGGCTCGAACTTTTCTTAGTGGCTGGAACGGTACTTTGAGTGGGGGTTGATGAAGCGGGCGCGGTAGTCGGCGTCGAAGTTTGAGGAATCGCAGTAGATCTCGCTTGCGATGCAGAGTCATGTGCAATTGGTGAGGTACTCCCGCTTGCCAGCGTGGATACTCCGCCGTGAGCGAGACCTATTTGCGGTGGGGTAATCGATAGAACAGCACCGATCCCGCCAACTGTCCCGCCAACAATAAGTAACGCCCGCTTCATTTCACCCCCCTAGGTGGTCGACCATGTCTATAAAGTCGGTCAACCCGTACATGTTCCGCTTCGTCCCTGTGAGAGCGCTGAAATAAATCCGTGGGGACCGTGCGAATCTCTATTCGGAGTGAAAGGCAAAGGCCTCATCATGGAAACGGTTCTTGGGGATCTCGACCTCCCGCGCCGCCTCGCGCACCGATTCGACCAACGAAATTGGTCCGCAGATGTAAATCTCGGAGGCAGCAAATAAGGGCACGAGTGAAGTCAGATAGTGAGCGTTCATTGGATGGTGGGTGCGGGGGCCGACCAAGTAGTGAATTCTGATTGCCCCGTTTGACCTAGCGGCTAAATAATCAAGTTCGGATTTCAAAACTAAATCTTCCAACTGCGAAGCTCGGAAAATGACATCCATCTGCACACCCAAACCGAACTCTTCCATGATGGCGCGAATTGGAGTGATGCCTACTCCACCACCAATAAGAACGATATGTCTTCGAGTGGATCGACCAGCCGTGAATGCACCATAAGGGCCTTCCATGAATACCCGCGTTCCAGTTTTAAGTGTTGCAAGTGAACGAGAGTGATCACCTAAATCCTTTACCGTAATTCTCATGAGGTTTTCCGTAGGTGCTGCAGAGAGCGAATATGGATGAGACATCAATAAATGGCTTCGTGCTAGAAAACGCCAACCAAAGAACTGCCCGCCTTCCGCTCCCAACTTATGAAGTTTGCGACCATGCATGATGATGGAAATTACTCCAGGTCCTTCAACGACAACTCTCATAACTCTTAAGTTGTGGCGAAAGGATCGGGCGAGAGGAATACCAATTCGCCAAGTAAGAATGCTGAAGAGAACAAAAATATAGAGTCCAATCCAATATCCTCGATTGAGCGGATGACTAATAAACATTGCTCCATCCAAAATCTGATGCGCAAATGAAAGTCCGATTGCTAAATACATATAGATATGGATCATCCACCATGTTTCATAACTCATCTTTGCTCGAGCTTTCTTATATGACGTGACTCCCGCGAGAACCATCAAAATAAATCCTGCGAGCGCTGCCCACATCCACGCGTACTGTCGAAGAATTCGCCAAAGTTCGACGTATAAGCGCACATGATCTTGTCCCGCATAACCGAGCGTCACGAAGAGAACATGAAAACCAACAAGAAAAAGTGAATAGGGACCTAGCTTTCGATGCCACTTAATTAATCGATCGTGACCCACACCTTTTTCTATCCACGGAATTCGAGCAACGAGCAAAGTGCCGAGAAGTGCGAAATATGTTCCGACCAATGCGCAAAGTCGAGAGAAGGTATTGACCCAGGCATAAAGTGAAGAAGTATCAGAGCGTTGCATCGTCGTGAGTTGAAGGGCGAGAGTCAGCCCCAATCCAAGACCGGCGAGAAGGGCCGCCCCATCAACGCCAAAGGTGCTTCTCTTTTTCGGAAACCCCGCCACGGGTGAAGACAACCCCACTCATCTGAGAGTTGGTTGAGGGAAATCTCTGCGGCAGGACATAGGAATAGAAAGAGGCAATAGGGTTGGCTTATGCGCATTTTGGTCACGGGCGGAGCGGGATTTATCGGTTCTCACCTCGTAGACAGGCTCATTTCTGAGGGAAACACCGTTCGCGTTCTAGATAACCTATCCACCGGGCGGATAAGCAATCTGGATTCTGCTCAAAGTTCTGGGCTTCTCGCCTTCATCGAAGGCTCAATCTTGGATGCCCCTCTCGTAGATCGTGAAGTCGCCCAAGCCGATTTCATCTATCACTTGGCCGCAGCGGTCGGCGTATTCAATATTTTGGAGCGACCCCTTGAATCGCTCATCACCAATATCAAAGGCACAGAAAATGTCTTGGATGCTGCCTACGCGAATTCGCGACCCGTACTTATCGCGAGTAGTAGCGAGGTCTACGGCAAAAATATTTCAGACTCGCTCGGTGAAGATGATTCGCGAATCCTTGGTTCGCCACTCACCCTTCGTTGGTCTTACAGTCAAGCGAAAGCAATTGATGAAACTTTAGCTTTCGCTTATTGGGAAGAGAAGAAACTTCCAACGCGAATTGTGCGCTTCTTTAACACTGTTGGACCAAGACAACTTGGTGCTTACGGAATGGTTGTACCCCGATTTGTTGCCGCAGCTCTAGCTGATGAAGAAATAACAATTTACGGAGATGGAAAACAAACTCGATGCTTTGGCCATGTCGCCGACATCATCGAAGCGCTAGTAAGCGTCGCCAATTCCGAAAATACGATCGGTACCGTTGTGAATATTGGAAATAGTGAAGAAATTTCCATTCATGACCTTGCGAAGAAAATCATTGAAATTACTGGATCAAAGAGCAAAATTGTCTATGTCTCTTATGAAGATGCATATAACTCACGATTTGAAGATATGGAGAGACGAGTTCCCAATATCGAACGCATTAGAGAACTCACTGGTTGGGCACCGACTCGAAACCTTGAAACAATCATCAAAGACATGGTCGAGTACCTACAAATAAAATAATTAAAGTCGCACGACTCCCGGTAATTTTCTGTAGGCACCAGTGCAATCCAAAATCGGAATATCTTTAGCAGCAATCGCTTCCACTGGTAGTCCGGGTTGAGCAACAGCAACTACAGCAACATCACAATGCCAAGAAATCCCGACTGCCGATGTTCCTTCCCACTCATCAACAAGTGGATCAATCCACCCAACTTCACAACCACGATCAATCAGATCATCTCGTAGCGCAGTCGCCGGAGTTTCACGAACATCTTTCACTCCGGATTTATATGCGACTCCGAGAATCAATACTCGCTTCCTTGAATTTTCTGGAAGTAGATCAATCACTCTTTGTGAAACATAGAGAGGCATACCTCTATTAATTTCATCGGCGCGACTGATCAGCGATGCAGAAGTTCCATTTTTCTCGGCCCACCAAGATAAATACATGGGATCGACGGGAATGCAGTGCCCGCCCACTCCAACACTCGGCGTAAAACGCTGAAATCCGTAGGGTTTTGTGGAGGCCGCCTCAATTACTTCATGAACATTGAGATTTTCATTGGCACAAATTTGAGCCAATTGATTGACCAAGGCGATATTTACTAGGCGATAAGTGTTCTCGAGTAACTTCGCTGCCTCTGCAATTTCAGGTTTTGTTACGACCACGAGCCGATCGCAAATGGTTCCGTAAAAATCAATTGCGCGATTTGTTGAAATTTCATCTACCCCACCAATAAGTCGCGGCGTATTTTTCTGACCCCACACTTGATCGCCAGGATTCACGCGCTCAGGAGCGACAGCGAGATGAATAACTAAATCAGTAGTGTCTTTATATTTAATAATGAGCGGTCCGATGAAATCACGCAAAGTTCCTGGATAGGAAGTTGACTCATTGATGACCAAGGTGTTGTCAGCTAAATGCGGAGCGATATCGGTAATCGCTCGCTCCAAAACTGAAAGATCTGGTTCGCGCTTGTAATCCAATGGCGTCGGAACACAAACAATGACGACAGATGCTTTATTGACGTCAGCAGGATCTCTCGTCACTTGATAAACACCAGCTGCGAGAGCTCCTTGTACCTGTTCCGCCGGAACATCTTCGACTGGACTCATACCGACAGAGATAGTTGTATATCGAGAAAGAGAGTTCTCTACACCGATGACGCTCCACCCTGCCTGCACAGCAGCCATTGCAAGTGGAAGCCCAACATAACCTTGGCCAATGATGGCAATTGTTTTACTTCGATCAGCCATGTCGGGGACTATTCCTTTGTAAGTGTTGCGGCCATTTTTGCATCGCCACTATCAGGAGCGAGCTTTGCAATTTTGGCTGCGAGGGCTACGGCCTTATCTTTCTGACCCGTAACCATATAGTCATGAACCAAATCGGTCATGTTCTTGGTTATCCAAGGCTGATATTCAACGAGTTTTTCGCGATATGGAATTGCTTGCGCAAAATTTTTCTGAATGTCGTTGGCGTAGGCAGCCATATTTAAGCCACTCAGATTTCGCGGATCCTTTTCAAGAACTGTCTTTGCCATATCAAGTGCTACGCCAGGCTCTGGCATCTTCATCGCAATATCTGCCACCGTTATTAAGGTCTGAATATTGACTGGCTTCTTATTGGCCACATCTTTGAGGTTGGTGATGTACAACTCTCGCGGAAGCTTGTTGTACTGCTTTTGCAGCGTAGCAATTGCATTTTGTCCGGCCCAAAGAGGAGCGACAATCGCCGCTGTCACGATCACCAAACAAATTGAAACTAGTGCAGCAATACTCGACGTGCTATCCGAAGTCGATCTTCTCTTCTTTGCAGATCGTCCTGCGCTTTTGCCGCCCTTTGAATTCTTGCCAGATTTCGCGCTCTTGCCACCTTGAATCTTTACGCCATCAGCTTTTCCAATGGGTTGATGTTCATGTACCGCGATTTGTTTTCGAGCAACGCCATATAAAACGCCACCCAAAATCCAGAACCAGACTGCAACACCTAAGTTGTCGATAGAAATAATCGAAACAAGGAGAAGTGAGAACCACAAAGCAAAAATTCCAGCAATTTCAAATTGAGTATTGCCTTCTGTTTTGAAAAATCCACGAATGCCCGTATATAAAACAACGAGCACAATCAAAATATAAGGAATGAAAACTAGTAAGCCACCAGTAGCCAGAATCTGCATGAAAACGCTGTGCGCATTGTCAGTACCTTGATTTTGCACAACTTGCACTTGCGGCGCGAATTGCGGATAGAACTCGCCAAAACGATCAATGCCAATTCCTCTAAATGGATTGGATTTAAACATCCCCAACGCACCGTGCCAATAATCCTGACGGTTGCGAAGGGAGGCTTGATAAATATGTTCGGCAAATGGACCTTTATTGATGATGCCGAGGCTCACAACACCAGATCCAATTGCTGCAAGAACGAATGCAACTATTCCGGCGCCTCTATGAAGTTGCCACAATTTCACAACGATAAGGAGTGCTAGTCCAGCGCCAAATCCCAGAAGTCCTTGCGATGAACCAGATTTCTGAATCACGTAGAGCTGGACTAGAACGAGAAGAACTCCAACGCCCTTGAGCCACCAATTCTTCGTCTTGAGTGAATACCAAACAGCGGCAATGGCAGTGGTTCCCATAAGGGCCGACATAAAGTCAGGGTTACCAAGAGTTCCAATTACAGGGCTATAGAGAAGTACCCAATGAAAAGGATCATGCTTGCCATTTTGTAGATAGCCATAAAATGCAAGAAAAGCGCCAAGAACCAACATCAAATTTCGCACTTGTAGCGCATGTGCAGTCTTGAAACTCAACGTTGCGGCGAGAGCCAAGAACGCTAACGCGATGTATGACAGCGCTCCGTCATTGCGGTGATTGGCCCCAAAGAAAGCTGTGTAGTGAACAGGGGTTAAAAAAGCAGCTATTAATACGCAGATTGCAAAGAGAATTAGCGTCCATTGGCCGATCGAAAATTTAAAGTTCTTCGCAGCTCCAAGTCCTACAACAACAGTTCCAAATACCCACGCAGTGATGAGTAAGAGAATAAACATCTTTGGAAAGTTGATTGGATCGGCCAATGGTGGCCAAACGATGAGAGTTGTAGCCAATCCTGCTAAGAGAGTTAATCTTCGAACTAGATTTGATTGTTGCTCATTGAGAGAAATCACGCGGATATCCTCTCATTACGCATGCCATCTTGAAAGCCGAAACCCGGCCCCCGCCGAAGCGGAGACCGGGTTTCAGTTATAACTAGTTGAAATAAGTTAAGAAACTTACTTCTTTGCTAGTACCTTGTTAAGAGCGGTACCAACGCGACCCAACGCTGCAGCAACCTTCGCTACATAGTTG
Organism: Actinomycetota bacterium; assembly: GCA_037200085.1. GTDB lineage: Bacteria > Actinomycetota > Actinomycetes > Nanopelagicales > Nanopelagicaceae > QYPT01. Next base: position 51,660 of record JBBCHT010000002.1, on the reverse strand, counting down.
CCAAGTGATGTGATCTGAGCACGAAGTGAATCGACTAGAGCAGATACCTTGGTTGAGAGTTCAACAACAGCTGCAGTTGCAGCATCTGCTGACTCTTGAGCCGCAGCTGCAGCATCAGCTGCATCATTTGCAGCAGCAGTTGCTTCTTCAGCAGCAGTTGTAGCGGCATCAGCAGCATCAGCTGCGTAGTTCGCTGCATCAGTTGCAGCATTAGCTGCATCTGTAGCTGCATCAGAAGCAGAGTTGCTTACTGAAGCGGTTGTTGAAGTAAGCGCTACCTGAGCAGCGGCTGGAAGACCAGTTCCGCCAGTTGCAGATAGGAATACATCAGCTTGGTATGCAGGCAAGAAGACAGTGAATGTCTTGGTACCGGCAGAACCAGATGTGGTGATTGAAGTTACGTTGGTTGCATCGCCGGTTAGAGCGAAGTTAGCAACAAGTCCGCCAGCAGCGAAGATGTTTGCGTATGTTCCATTAGCAACTGCAGCTCCGCTTGCATCGAGTAGTGCAACTGTGACAGTTGCCTTCTCGCCAAGAACATATGAAGCCTTGTCGAATGTAACAACCACAGAAGCTGGGGTTTCAGATCCAACACGGACTGAAACTGGAGCAGCGGTGATTGTTGTTGTGGTTGCATCAGTTCCGTTACCAACTACGAGGTTAACTGAACCAGCCTTGAGACCAACAGGAAGGTTAAATGTTGCCTTACCTGTTCCGTCTGTTACACCAGTGCTTGCGAGGTATGACGCGTTAAGAACGGTCAAGTCGCTTGAGGTGATGTACAAGGTTGAACCAGCAACAGCGTTTCCATTGGAGTCTGTTGCAATTGCGGTGATAGCACCGGTTGCAGATCCACCAACGTTTGTTGTTGCGATTACTGGGTTAACAACGGTTGATGCGATAGCTGAGATTGAACCGTAGAAAACAACAGTCTCTGTTGCAAGAACAAGAGTTCCAGCAGAGATTGTGATTGTTGCAGTTCCAGCTGTTCCGTCAGAGAACACACCAACATACTGATCTCCGATTGTTCCTGTGATCGCACGACCGGTTGAGGTCATGGTTCCTGGAGCAGAGCTAAAACCAAGTGTTCCTGGACCAGAAATGGTTGCAGAAAGTGTGGTTGTAGAAGATAGATCGGTTGGAACGTTGTTCTTTGAAGTTACCTTGATGGTTGCCTTCTGTCCGCCTGTTGTAACAACAGCAGCCTTTGGAGCAGCAATTGCCTCATCAGCGGTAAAGGTTGTTCCTTGTCCAGCGTTAACGAACGAAGTTGAGTTCGCAGCTGTGATAGGTGGAACAGCAGCAACAGTTACAGTCCATGTAAGTGGTGTTGCTTGAATTACACCAGTTGATGATCCAAGTCCAGGTGTGAACTTGATGATGTATGTACCCGAGTGGGTAGGTGTCAAGGTTGCAGTTGTGAATGTGCTTACATAACCAGCACCTGTTGGTGTGGTTGTAGAGATCAAGCTTGAGATTCCAGCTGAACCGTTGATAGGAGTTCCACCAGCTGCAGTAAGCACTGGAAGCACTGAGCTACCAGCAGGTGCTGCGTTGATAGAAGTTGTGATAATCAATGTTTCAGTAGCTGCCGCAATGTATGACTGCGATAGAACTACAGAAACAGGAGTACCGATTGTTGTGCTTGCTGTTGATGACGCGATTGTCAAAGTATCTGCTTGGTGAACAGCAGCCGATGAAGGCACTACTGATAGCAAGCCGAAACCTGTCGCAGCAACAGCCACAAGCGCTACGCGCTTGAGAGTTGTCTTTGTAGACATTGATTTCCTTTCGATTGTCGCTCGTGAGACTGTCCCAAGAGCGGCTTTTCGATGCGTCGCACGTGCTGACGCATCAAATTCCCCACCGAATATCCGGACTCGGTGAAGAAACTTAGTTGTGTGAGATTTAAGGGATGACATTAGGCAGTTGCTCCCTTTCTCGTTTCTGATACTGAAATTGCTTCAGCAAGAATTTGTGTCTTGCCTGGGGTCAAAAGTATGCGCGCAGTAATTGCTTTCGGCGCCGCAGTTAAATCATACCCTCTTGAGTTGGTCGCTAAGAGGAAATCGGAGTCTACTGACGAGTCAATGATCAGCGTCACAGTCATGACATAGGAACCATCGGCGAGTCGTTCAGTATTTACTGTTGTAGATCCAATATTCAACGAAGTCCAGTAGCCATTGATGCCGGCTGCTGCAGTTGTTGCATATGTTGTGCCAGAACCATCGACAGTGATTGTCTGCGAAAGCAAAACATTTGGTCCACCATCAGTTGTCATTGCACGACTTAGCAAGATAAGACCCGAATTAGTAAGCACTGCTGGGTCTTTTCCAACATAGAGCTTGCCAAGAACATTTGTTGAATCAGTAACAGTGAATCCAGTTGGAACACCTTCTGAATTCAAACCAGGGAAAGAAAGCTTCGCACTCTTTATAGCAAATCCACTTTCAAGAGAATCGATCTTCTCTTGCGGAGTTGGTTTGACCTGCGTTGGAGTTGCATGTGCAACTGGTGTTGATTTAACAACTGCTGTTTTAACAGTAGGAGTCTTTGTCTGCGCAGCTGCAAGTGCGGCTGCAGTTTTGGTTGCAGAAGGAACAACATCACTATCACTTGGAGAAACATCTGTTGAGTTATCAGATGAACCAGCGATTGGACCTGATGCAATTTCAGTTTTCTCTGGAGCAAGTACTTGCGAACCTGTACCTGTTAATGAGTTGTAACCGAAGAAGGCACCAACAACCAAAATTAATGAGAGAGCAACTTTGGAAGATTTCTTCGCAACCTCAGATGCTTTTCTATATGTAGTAGAGAGAAGATCAAGAGCAGTAAGTCCGCGCTCTGCATCAATGATGCGCTCGGAAAGAATTCGACGAAGCGAGGCGCGTGCACGAGAAACTGCATGACGAACTGCAGTTGGTTTGATACCAAGCTCTGCCGCAATTTCCTCTGTCGAGCGGCCTTCAACTTCCCACATAACAAGAGCTGCGCGCTCTGCAGGTGAAAGAAGTGCTAAAGCTTCACGAATAATCGCGGCATCTTCTGCGGCGCTAAGAACTTCTGAGTGATCACCGCTGTCTTGCCACATCGCTTCGATTTCAGCAGTGGCATCATCGAGAACAACAAGATTTGGACGACGACCTTCTAAACGGAAGAGATCGATGCAGAGGTTTTCAATCGTGCGATGCAAGTAAGAAAGTGCGTGCTCGCTGGATTCCAATTCAGGAGCAGCCAACATGAACTTGATGAGTGCATCTTGTGTGATTTCTTCAGCTTTTGCAGAGTCCCGTAGTACTCGATTTGCGTGGGCAAGAAGTTCTGAACGGTGCTCTGTGTAGAAAGCACCGAGTTCAGCAACGGTCCATGCAATCGGACCTGCCTGAACTGCAGATTTTCTTACCAACTTAGACAATTTGGGATCCTTTAACCGGTTTTGTATTTCAGAAACAACCGTCGTTGCCTCTACTCGCTACTACGAATCCACTGGCCATTTGTCGCGAACGAAGGACAATTCGGACATTTCGCCAAGTATCTGTTGGGTTCGTCTCTACCTATTCTGGGGGCATCCTCTCGGGACGCACTAAGCAAATCAGCGATTCCTGAGAGACGGCTTAACGGCACTGGTGAGAATTAGGAGGATATTGCGACGGTTTGAAGGATCTTGCCACAGGCGCACGCTGAACCACAGATAATTACGTCGCGCCGCTTACTACAAAAGTAGTAAATTATCCTCATGAGCATGCCAGTGAGGATTGATCCTAAGTTTTATGCGGAAGCTCGCGCCGAAGCGGCGATCGAGCATCGCACCATCGCTGGTCAAATTGAATATTGGGGCATAGTCGGTCGAACTGCAATCGAGAATCCTGACTTGCCCATAAGTTTCATCATCGATGTTCTGGCATCGCTCGCGGAGGCAGATTCTGAGAAGACTCCACTCGTACTCCGTGAAGTTCCACTTGAATATCAAAAACCTCTTTGACTTACTCGCTCATACCATCGCGTCGTTACATACGGACATATAAGCGCATCCATCCAAAACAATTGTTTGATGTTCACGAGGCGCTAAAGGCCATTCAAGCAATGCCATCAATTGGAGTGCAGAAGGTTGGCGACCTGGCAGGATTGATGGTTCACAAATTCATCTCAGGAAACCAAGAATTGTTGATCGCGTACACGGTTAATGAAGAACGCAAGGAAATTACATTAGAAGCCCTTGGTCCGCATGAGAATTTCTATCGCGATCTGAAACGCTAGTCGGACTTGCTACTTGATGGTGAAGTTCTTTAGATAAACAACTGATCCATTCACTCTCACAAGAACAGTATTCACTCCAACTTTTACAGTGTTCTTGCCGACCTTGGCGGCTTTGCCATTAATCGTGACAGAGGCGGTGCCCGATGTAACAGTCACTGTAATAACTCGAGCGGCAGCTTTAACTGTGACTTTCGGAATTGGTGCGGGTTGACCCGTACTTGGATAAACCTCAATCGTAAATTTCTTAACGACAGCAGATGATCCTGCTGTGCCAAGTTGAGTTGCAGTAATAGTTGAGGTTCCAATTGCGCGCATCACGATAAATGTTCCGGCGAATGTAACAACCTTCGTGTTGGACGATTGATATGTCCACGGCTCTTTCGATGTCGTTTTCGGGGGTGTAATCACTGGAGCAATGGTTCCGAATTCAATTTTTAGATTTGCAAAATTTCCAACAGTTGGTGCCGTAGATGTCGGAGTGGGAGTTGGTGAAGGCGTTGGCTTCGGCGTCGTAGTTGGTTTTGGAGTAGCGGTTGGTTTCGGAGAGGTAGTCGGTGTTGGTGTTGGCTTCGGAGTCACCGTCGGAGTTGGTGTGGGAGTAGGTGTCACCGTCGGAGTTGGAGTCGGGGTTGGTGTGGGAGTAGGTGTAGGGGTCGGCGATGTCTTGGGAGCGACAGTCAGCGTTGTCGTAACGGTATTTGATTGAGAGTAAATTCCGTCAGCTGCTTGAATGGCAGTAATAACTGACGTTCCATTTCCCACGATAGTCAGAGTTCCGCTTGCGATTGTTGCGACTTTTGGATCTGAAGAAGTGAATGTCCACGCGCCTGATGAATTTGATGTTGGTGGCGTAATTTTTTTAGCAGCATCACCAATACTTGCTGTCATCGGAGCGAAAGTTCCGAGAGTTGGAATAGCGCCGTGAACGATGATGGTAATCGCGGCAGAACCTTGAGAATAAATTGGATTTGCCGCTTGTGTTGCAATAATTGTTGTCTGCCCTGCAGATTTTACCTTAACAACGTTTCCAACAATCTCTGCAATTGTTGGATTAACTGACACATATGTCCACTCACTTGCAGAATTAGAAGTCGGTGGAGTTAGAGTGAAATCGGGATCCTTCACTACTTTTTCAATATTTGCCCATGGACCAATTGTTGGATTTCCCACGACCGAAAGTGTCATTTTTGCGGGCGGTGGCGAAGTGAATGTTGTAGTCGCCGCTTGAGTAGCAGTGATTGTGACGCGACCTGGTTGGCGGAGAGTGACAACATTTCCAACGATCGTCGCAACTGCTAAATCCGATGACGAATAAGTCCAAGCTCCTGTCGAATTCGAGGTTGGAGCAGTGAGAAAAATCGTCATCAAAGTTGGACTCGTATATGGAGCGGTTACATCTGGAAATGCACCAATTGTTGGAATGGGGCCAGTGACAGTAAGAGTCATCGATACTGAACCGGAACCGTAATTGCCACTATGCGCTTGCCGAGCAGTAATGGTGGAAGTTCCAAATTTAAGTGGAGTAAGAGTGGTACCAACTACCGTGGCAACTGTCGGGTCAGAAGATGTGAATGTCCAGGTGCCAGGGGAGCTCGAGGTTGGTGCTACTAAATTCAAACTCGCAACGCTATCTTTCTGAATCGAAATACTTCCAAAGGTTCCGATATTTGGATTTACCGCGACGACGGTAAGCGGAATCGATACGGATCCAGCTTTCCAATTTAGCGTTGCACCTTGCTGAGCCATTATTGAAATAACTCCACCATCTTGAAATGTCACAACGTTTCCGGCCACAGTCGCGACATTTGGATTGGACGAGTAGTAGGTCCACTGTCCATCAGATGTCGAAGTAGGTGGAGTGATTGTGTAAGTGTGTGCCTGAATCAAGGCAGAGATCGGTGTGACTGCCCCATATTTTGGCGTACCCGGATCAACACGCAATATTGTTGAGCGAGCGCGTTCTGTAAATGCACCACTCGCAGCTTGAGTTGCAGTAATTGTTACTGATCCAGCTTTGTGAAAAGTTGCCACCATACCCACGATAGAAACAACCAATGGGTTTGAAGATGTCAAAGTAAATGGACCAGGAGAATTTGATGTCGGTGGAGTGATTACCTTGCTGCCTGTATCAAGTGAAGCTGTGATCGTGGGAAATGAACCAAGAATTGTTGTCGTCGCTTGGGACAGTTGAGGAACACCGCTCATCACTAAGGCAAGAGAGACCGTGAGTAACGTTGTCTGAACTTTTCTCCGTTTTAATCGCACGAGTTCATTATCCTCAATGTTTGCAGGCTTTTTGGGATGTCCGTTCCCGTGTTAGTTGAGAGTATGTAGTGAAGTACATCCCAAAGTCATGAGTATCACGGTGCCGGTCACTCTGGCCATGGTGTACCGAGGAAGTGCCAACCAAACCACCACCAAATGATCAATATTGCAATTCGATTGCTTCTGGATTCGAATGCGCGACCGAACAATTCATTGAGGGGAGCAAACTTTGCCGGAAGAAATTTGCTAGCTAACCACGTTCCAAAACCAAAAATAGTCAGTGCTCCGTATATCGAAAGACTAAAGGTTCTCATTTTTCTTTCAACACCTTCAAAATTTGAAGGCCAAAAAAGAGCCAAATTACGAGAAATACAGTCTTTCCAAGTGTTGATGCCAATTGCGGGTCAATCAGATCTGTGATGGTGGGAAACTTTCGATCGTTACCAGTGTCATCCGCGCAAAAATACATTGTGAGTTCCCATATGCAGGCAAGTATTGCCACGAGAGCCCACACTTTGGCAGAACGAATTTCCTGCTTGGTTGCGCGAAATGTTTGATCGCTTTTGTCAAAATCCATTGAAGAAAAGACAAATGGCAGAAGAGCCAAAGAGCTAACCATTGTCACAAAATTGTGATGCGGAAAGATAAAAAGAGTTACAACTCCCATTATCGCTAACGCCTTGTGCCAAGGACGGGGAGAAATCGAAAGCTCTTTTCGGTGCATAAAAAGCACGCCTACCAAGAAGAGCGCTGCATCGAGAAAAGCACTTCTATAAATCTGAAATGAAGCGCAAATCAGAAATATTGCGCTCCATGCCCGCGTGGAAGTGAAGGCAACTCCGAACATCTCACCTCCACGCGTATACGGATTGCCTTATTTAACTACTTTCACTGTAACTTCGAAGCGACTATCGGCATCAGAACACTTCATCGCTTCACCACATGTGGTGCGCATTGCCCGCAAGGTCGTGGTCCCTACTTTGTCGGCAATGAATGTCCACTTCTGTGTGCCGCATCCACTTCCAGCGGTTTTGCAACCTTCAGGAGCGTTGGCTCCCGTGGCCGTTGGTTTTTTCACTACTGCAGCACCCGTTACAAGCGGGCCGTACTTAGCTAGTGAAGCCACGGACCAATACATTGAATGAAGGGTCAACGAAACTTTTGATCCAACTTTTACTGTAACGACTTTGTTTGCGTTCTTCTCTGAAATCGCGACAGAGGAAGCTGCTTGAGCCGACGCTGACGTCAAACAAGCCAGTGCAACTGCTAAAACTACAATCTTGCGAACTTTTTTCACGAGTCTTTCTCCACTTTCTATTTTTCTTATCCATTAAATATTCCCGTTGAAATATTTCTCCTCGAATTATTCTTCTAAATTCTGAGAAAAGGAGAAAATTTCCTGTACGGAACCTGAGCGCCCGAACAACTAGTGGTAGCCCTTTAGCCCCGCAACAAGTCTGTCTACATCCTCGTATGTACTGTACGGCGCAAGCCCAGCGCGTACAGCGCCGCCCTCGCCAAGTCCTAGTGCGCGAGAAACTTCAAGCGCATAGAAATTACTCGCTGGAGCATTCACTTTTTCTTTAGCCAAGTGCTTATAAATCTCCGCACTTTCAACACCATCAATTGAAAAATATGTGGTGGGAGTTCGATTCAATGCATGGCCATAAGTTTTCAACCCTTGAATCGATTTCAATCCCGCCTCTAGGTATTCGAAGAGCGCAGTTTCATACTTCTCTAGTTCATGCATCGAAAAGAGTATTTTTTCGCGTCGTGTTGGCAAGTCACTTACAACCAAATTCGAAACAAAATTCACTGCCGCCGTACATCCCGCCATTAACTCATAAGGAAGAGTTCCAAACTCGAAGCGTTCTGGAACTTGATTTGTGGATGGCAAAAGTTTGTCATTATTTAGCGTTTCAAGAAGTGCTGGGTCGGCAGCTAGCGCAGAACAATGTGGTCCCAATAATTTATAGAAAGAGAAACCGTAGAAATCCGCACCGAGATCTTTGACGTTAATTCCCGTGTGCGCGCTCAGATGAACACCATCTACATAAAGCAGCGCACCCCTTTTATGAACCACTTCTGAAATTGCGGGAATATCTGGTCGTGTCCCAATTGTGTTTCCTGCACCAGTGACTGCCACCAACTTTGTTTTATCGCTAAGGATCGAGGCAACGGCATCAACTGGCAACTCTCCAGTTTTGCGATCAAATTCCGCCCATCGAACAGTGGCACCAACAGAGGCCGCAGCTTGAATCCACGGTCGAATATTTGAATCGTGGTCTAGTCGCGAGACAACCACTTCATCGCCAGGATTCCACGTTTTTGCAATGGTCCGTGAAAAGTCATAAGTGAGCTGGGTCCAACTACGTCCATAAACCACTCCTCGCGCATCAACGCCAATGAGATCGGCGACTGCGGATCGAAACTCTTGGACAATTTCTTCAGCGTTTATTTCGGATTCAGTGATGGTTCCACGATTTGAAATCGGTCCGGAAATGGCTGATGAAATCGCCTGAGCCACAACCTGTGGAACCTGACTTCCGCCGGGACCGTCAAAGTATGCGATGCCAGTGTCTAGAGAAGGAAAGTGGCTCCTAATTTTTGAAACGTCGTAGACCATGCTGAATGTTACCTATGTAGAAAGAGATTTCTAGTCTCCTTTGTTCCGCTAAACCAGAACTCCGAAATTTTAGAAAAAGTCAGTTGTTTTGGTTGGTAAAACGACCAAGAAATGTAAGGGAATTTTTCCCATAGTTGAAAACACTTTTCTACATCGACGCTATCGATCGAATCCACTGCCCAAATCTCTACAACGGCTGCTCTAGTTCTCTCCCAAACGCTATCCGGCAATTGCGAAAGAACTTCCGCATCGCGTCCTTGAATATCGCACTTAAGAATAAACACTTCGTCTTCGCTTAAGAATTCAGTTGCGAAATCGACAGTCCTTTTGAGATTGATCTCAGTTTCCATTGCACCTTTTGTAGAAACTACTGATTTGTCGAGGGAAGAATTCCCATGATTGAAATCTTCAGTGAAAATCGTCGCAGTTCCATTGGTCGTCGAAAGGGCAAAGGGAACAATTTCGTACTCGACTTCTATGCGCTTCATATTAAATTGAATGGCATCAAGGTGCCGTTGAATAGGTTCCACGAGAATCACTCTTGGTTTTGTTTTCGCCAAACGCAAAGTTTGAAGTGTTATCCATCCAGCATTGGCGCCTATATCAAGAAGCGTGCCGTCAGTTCTGAAACCGTCGCTCCTCAACTTCTTCAGTTCGTGACTGAGAAAATCGCACTCCTCCAGCTCCCATTGAGCGCGAAATTGAATATTTTCATAGATACCTTCATCTTTGGGAATTTGAAGTAAATCGCCTTTCTCTCCCAAAGCGTTCGTAACATTTAATTTCAGAATCCAATTTCCATTTTTTTCTATACCAACCGGAGTGCACCCTCGTCGTCGCAATTTCACAGCTGCGCTATAAATCAAATTTTTCGAAACTGTCCGCCACTTATAAATCAATCGCGGACCCAAGGTCCTCAATGGAAAAGGTTTTACCAATGGAACTAGCGATTTAACCCAGTACCAGATTCTTCCTATCACGTCCCCAGTTAACCCTAGTCTCGCGGTGTTTACTGTTTACGATTCGCGGCTAGATGCCTAGACTACGCAAATGGCTGGAAACAATGACGTGCCTTGGTCGACTCCGAAACTCTCCCCTCTTTATCCAAATTTCCCCATCGAATATAAAGATGTACAGATTCTTTCAACTGTCTATCGAAGTGATCCAAAGGCGATTGCGGAACATTTAACTGCACCGATCACAAGCGCTGGTGACTACGTGATGATTCATAACTACTTCATGCCCGATGTTGCAGGTATGGGCGTAGTCCAGGAATCAAATGTGATGGTCGGCGTAAAAGTCACTGCTGATGGAGTCGAACACTCTGGAGGATTTAGTACCAATCTCATTATTAGTTCCGATGTGGGGTTGGCACAGGGACGAGAAGTTCATGGTCAACCTAAGAAATTAGGTCACACAACAATTGATGTTCGCGGAGATACGATCGTTGCTGAAGTCGAGCGAAATGGAATTACTGTCGCAAGAGTTACGACTCCCTATCGCTATCAGAAGGCGACCATTGACGAGTTAACTGCCTATTTTCCATTTAGGGAAAATATCAATCACAAAGTGATTCGTAATATTGATGGATCACTTGGAATCCACCAAATCACTTCTCGTATCTTGGCCGATGTCGTCGTTAAAGATTGCTGGAAAGGCCCATCAACGCTCGTGCTCGAGCCAAATATAAATGCCAATCTCTACCGACTTCCAGTGTTGGAAACAATCGAAAGTTTTTATTGGAAAGCTGATTTCACTTTGGTACCGGGAACAATCCTTATCGACTTCTTGAAAGGCTCTAAATAAATGAGTGATGTGGACCTAACTGACGTCTCCGGACATGTCATCATGATTGCTGGGGCCGCTAGTGGCATCGGACGACAAACAGCGCTTCTCCTACTTAAGAGAGGCGCAATTGTTGCTGCCTGCGATAACAATTTCGAAGGGCTGAAAGAACTCAAGAGTGAAGTCGCAAACGAAAATCTTCATATCTACAAAATTGACCTCCTCAGCGATGAATCCGTTTATGGCACGGTGAAAGAGATTGAATCAACGCTAGGTCCACTCAAAGGGCTTCTCAATAGCGCAGGAATCGTCGGAAAAAATGGCGAAAGAGTTGAAAATATCGATGTCGATGATTTTGATCTGGTTTATCGCGTCAATCTTCGAGGAGCGCTCTTACTGACGATAGCAACGATCAAGGGCATGGCCGAGCGCGGATACGGCCGAATACTTCACCTCTCTAGCATCTCTGGAAAAGAAGGTGCGCCACTTATTTCAGCATATGCAGCTTCTAAAGCTGGGCTAATTGGTTTGGTCAAAACTGTCGGTAAGGAATACGCATCAACTGGAGTCACCGTCAATGCACTTGCTCCAGCGATGATTACCGGACCGATGACTGCGCGTTTTGATGAATCACAATTCAATTTCCTCAAATCAAAAATTCCTATGGGACGTTTAGGTGAGATGGAAGAAGTCGCTCAGATGGCAGCATGGATTCTTACTCCTGCTTGCAGTTTTACTACAGGATTTGCATTCGACCTCAGCGGTGGAAGAGCCACCTACTAAACCAAACTACATAGGAGATAGAGATGAAAGTTCTTTTGTTCGGTGGCACACGGTTCATGGGTCGATATGTACTTCGTGCACTCAAGGAAATCGGAGCCGAAGTCACTATCGCTAACCGCGGAACGCGCGAACCGAATGAAGGATCCATCAATGTAGTTTGCGATCGAACTCAACCTGATGCGCTAGACCAATTCAAAGATTCAAATTTCGACGTCGTCATTGACTTTTCCGCCTACTCATCTGAATGGGTCGAAACAGCAGGCAATTTCTTTAAAGGAAAAATCTCCCAATACATTTTCATTTCAAGTGGCGCTGTGTATTCGACGAGCGAAATATTTCCCATCACCGAAGATTTCCCACTTGGTCCACCACATCCATTCGCACCTTACGCATTTGAGAAGAATCGCTCAGAAGCTTTTCTTCGTGATTTCAGCGCAAAGGGCTTCTTCAAAACTGTCTCTTGCAGACTCCCCTTTGTTATGGGTCCAGAGAACTACGAAGATAGAGAGTCATTTGTTTTCCGTCGCTTGCTAGCCAATCAACCAATTCTTCTTGCCAATGGTGGTCACGCAATCCACTCCTTCATTTACGCAGGAGATGTGGCCGATGCTCTTGTCGCACTCATTCGCTCCAGCGACAAGGTAAATGGTCTTGGTCTCAACATTGCCGTTCCAGAGGCAACAACTAGCGCCGGATTCGTTCAACTTGCGGCAAAGGTAAGCGGGAAAGAGCCGCGAATTGTCAGTTACAACCCATCTGAATATGACCTAGATGTTATGAATTTCGATCTAAAAAATGTCACTTTCCCATTCCCTGCACTTAACGCATTCTTGGGATCTGAAAAAATTCACGAGCTCGCCAGCTTTGCGCCAAAGGAAAACTTAGAGAGCATGCTCAAGATTTACTTCGATTGGTGGACTGCGCTACCTAGCCAGGAAACTAAGGAATATCCGCTAGAACAGAGAATTTTGAGCGCTCTCAATCTCGCATAGAAGAAACTTTTCGAACGAGGAAGGCAACTCCCGCTAGTTGAATCGGTATAACTAGCGGGGCGACGACCAACCTTTGCCGGGAATCACCATGCATAATGAATGCAGTAAATAAGGCCAAAGCGAAAACTCCAGTAAAGAGAGCCACCTCATACTTTCGCCCACTCCATAAATTCCAACTTCCAAATACGAGTGTTTTAATTGAAACGATCGCAAGAATCACTGCAATAACCGTCATCGCTACCTTTGAGAAACCATGGTTGCTCAACCAACTAAAGATGCTCAAGTTATGGAACCACGTCCCATGTGTTGCACTTCCCGAAACTGGTGAGAGAAAATAGTAAGCGTTCTTCAATGATTCCTTAAATACGGAAAAATGAAGGAATGGTTGTGAAATATCGCAAGTCAATGAAGAACAAGGTTTTGCGTGCCCAATGTTGTAATTCACTTGGCCAGCGCCATAGAGAGTGAAGGAATTGTAAAGATGTAAATTTCTAACAAGAAAAATCAGATCCACAATTACAGTTGAACAGATTGCCAATACTGCCGCGGCAAACTTTCGTTTAACGAGTAAATATAGAAATCCAAGTGCCACTAACGGTAGAACTCTTGGATGAACAACGATCGCAAAACCACCGACGATGCCAGCAGCAACGCTTGCTCGTGCAGATGAATGTGATCGACCAATTGCAAGAATAAAAAGCAAGAGCAGAAAAATCATGAGCGTTTCATACATAGCTTCACCTGCCATAACCGAATAGGCAGGCAGAAGTGCAAAGCAAAGCGCACTTGCGAGCGCCAAATTTTCACTCTTGAAATAGTTGAGAACCGCTCGGTACAAAAGGTAAATACTTGCAACGCTCATCGTGATCTGTGCGATTTGAACTATCCGAACCCAATGATCAGCGTTTATCTTCGGAATAATTGAGATGAGAAGTGGATAACCCATAGGGAAATATGGTGCACCTGTAATTTTGGGTGATAGGTACCCGTATTTTGCAAAGTCCAGCGCTGCCGGAATGTAAGTTGGGGCATCTGGTCCAGAGGGAAATAACGGGCGGGTAGTCGCGTAAATGGTGCGCAATATGAAATCGCCACCCATGACAATTAGTAACGCTTTGCTCCGAGTGAATCTCACGAACCTGAGTGTAAAGAAGGAGAAGTGGGCCCCGTCGGGATCGAACCGACGACCCACGGATTAAAAGTCCGTTGCTCTACCGACTGAGCTAGAGGCCCCAAAGGCGCTTTCACGCTCAGGAAGACGCGAGATTAGCACCCGTAGCCTACTAGTACCGAATTGCTATCGAATAATCTTGAAGTTCATCGAGTAGGAATTCATGGCGACACTCAAGCGGAGCCACATTGGTAGAAGCATTTCTGCAGCCCTGGCGCTAGAAAGATCACCGATATCAATAATGTCTCGGTGGCCAAAGGATTGAAGAATTTCCTTCACGAAATTTTTCGCTGCCTCATCATCACTGGAAAGAAATACAGATAACTCTTTGCTCGGATCCATCTTGCGAGGGATCATCCAATCTGCGGTCATCGTGTTAAGTGTTTTTACTACCTTTGCCGTTGGAATCGTGCGTTGAATTTGTTCTGCAAGTGAATCGGTATCTTTAACAAAAAGAGTCGGTGGAAAACCTTGCGAGAAATCAAGTGGATTGGAAATGTCGATTACCGTTTTTCCTGTAACACTCTTTGCATCACTCAAAACAAGAGAGGTAAACACTTCAAGACAAGCATGCCCAGGAAGCGCGTTGACAATCGCGTCCGCTCGATGAGCAGCATCAAAGAAAGTTAATAGCTCGATAGAAGTATTTTCACCAAGCCACTTCGCAAGATCCTCGCGATTATTGGTCTCACTCGGATTTCTAGTACCAAGAAATACCTGATGACCCAATTCCACAAGATTTGTTGCGATCACTCTTCCGACAACACCCGTACCCAATACCGCAAACGTTGTCATCAGATTCCCCTTAGGACCGTGAACTCTTTGAGTAACTTTATTGCAAGGTTACGATGCTCCTTCGTCTGTTGGATAGTCAATATTGGATTCAAGTATTTCCTTTCGACCAGAAACTCCCAACTTGCGATAAATCTGAACCGTTTCTTGACGAATGAGAGATTCGCTAAATCCAAGTTGAACAGATACTTCTGCATTGGTTAAGCCACGACGAATTCCAGCGAGTACATCCCATTGTCGCGGGGTCAATGAGTAATGTGGACCAATACCTGTCTTTGTAGTTGATCTACCCAACCCCTCTGATGACCTCACTTGCGCCAATTCTAAGGAAAGTATTGAACCGACAATAAGTAGGAACTCCTCCTTTTCTACCGTCAATTCATTCATTTTCGAACAAAATGTTAGAACTGAGCCGACTCCAGGAATTGGCCATGAAACGGAATATTCGAATCCGCGAGGAAAGAGAGCATGCGCATAGTCGGGTCCAGAGAAGAGAAATGAATCAATCCCGCCGCACTCGCCAATGGTTGCTGTACGAAGAAATCTGTTTGCGGGCTTATCAACGCTGATGTATCTATCTGGAATCAACTGAAGCACCTCTGGGTTGTAGCCATAACCCGAAGGAATGTGAATTGAGCCGTCGAGACGAACAATATTCAAGAAGGTCGATATTGCTGAGAAATCATAAAGGGTATCCAGAGTAATGAATTTCATAATGTCTGCCAGGCTCGGACGACCCGTTCGCAGAAAATCCAAAAGAGATTTGATCTTTGCCAAACTCTCCATTTGTAACCACCACACTTCTACAACGTATTAACTTGTTTTCCTATATCCATGTTAATTAGCAAGTGAATTCGCATCGCAGTGCTAACACTCATGTGATGCATCGGACAATGTCCAGACATATCCAAACATGTCCGTCAGGCGTACCGTGAAGTTCAAGAGAAGGAAGGGAATTATCCCACTAAATTAAAATCTCTTAGAGAAGCGTAAGTATCATGTCACTCACATTTCAATACCTAAAAAATAGAAAAGCAATTTCGCACGGCAAAGAGCCTGGTTTACATGGCTCCCACTATTTCTTATTCCTCACAATTGATGCGCTAGCAACATTCACCATTGTCTTGGCAACGATGTTGTCATTTAGCGGTCATGGAGTTTTTAATCGCAGCGCTGGATCACTAGTTGCGAGTCAAAAAGTTTATTTGGAGCACGCTGGCGCGACAGTACTTAACGTCGCACAACTTGAATCTCACGTACCACTGGCAATGCACAGCGGAAGTCGCTATTGGCTTGGAGCAAGAAATGGTTATTCCTACACAACAAAATGCACGATTCCGGGAGAAATGACAGTCACGTATCTAAGACCAGGCGAGACAATTACAGATCCGATCAATCCACCATTGTCTGTAACTGTCTATGAAAATGAAATGTTTTTCGCACAAGCGCCGCATCCACTCAATGCAGAAGCTCCAGTCACCATGACAAATAGTCGAGGCGATGTACTTACCTTTGATGCTGCAAAACTTGTAGGGGTAAAAGTATCTCTCAGTGCATCTAGTGAAGTCGTTCTTATTCGTTATCCAGAACCAACCTCAGTTGCAACGATGATTAAGGATTCTGAATCACTAATGAAGGTGCCAAAGAAAAATAGTGCAATGGGAGAGATCAAAAATTGACCAAAGTAAATTAAATTCTGATTTTCTGTAGCCAGATATCTCGAGTTGGCGTACCGTAAACCAGTCAAGAAGGGATACATCTCGCACGTCTTATATAGCGAGATAAAGGTTGTCGCAATGTCGCTCACAGTTCAGTACTTCAGGAACCGAAAGGCGCGATCGTACGGTCACTTGCCTAACCGTCCCAGATCTTACTATTTGCTCTTACTTTCTATTGATGCGCTCGTTATTTTCTCAATAGTTACCGTGGTTTCACTCATCGCAGATATTAAAGGAGTCAACAATCGCACGGCGATAAGTTTGGCTAATTATCGATCTGAAAATTTAGGGTATTCGGGTTTAGCAAAGATCAATCTCGCGCAATTGCAATCTCAACCGCAAGTGGACAGCAATAGTGACCTTCGCTTTTGGCTCGGACCGAAAGATGGGTATACCTACTCCATTGAGAGCGACATTCCAGGTGAACTTACAATTAGGTATATCGCTCCAGACCAATCGCTAGCAGATGCAAAACTCAACGGGCTTTCTGTGACAATTTTTGAAAATGAAATGTTTTACAGTCGCTCCTTGCTCTCTTTAGATCTTGCAAGACCATTTTCATTTGAAAATAGCGAAGGTGACGTTCTGGCCGTCGATGCTTCAAATTTCGTGGCAGTTAAAGTTTCTCTCAAAGCATCCGTCAAAATTGCTTTGATTCACTATCCAAATATTGTCAATATTGAAACGGTGCTCAGAGACTCCGCTTTACTCACGGCCATTCCACTCGATGAAGTATCAAGTTAGTAGTTCAACACTAATTACCGTCCACGAGATGCTCGCAAGAGTCGATCACGGATTGCCTCTGCCAGACCATCACCGGTTGGTTGAATGACCGCGATTTTCTCTAGCCCTTTCTCATCGGCCAATCGAAGGGCTGCATAGAGAAGGCGGGCATACTCATCGGTCGAAGATGGAGCAGCTAAACGAATTGCTCCCTGCGGAGTAACTATTGATGCAGGAGCAATAAAGCCTTCACCACTCTCTGCTAAAACATCTAGAACTACTGTGGCCTTCGGAGAATAGTGATTTTCAAGTGAACCCGAAACTCGAATATTTTCGTTTAACTCTTGGCTAAGTGAGAGTCCTGTTGATTCTTCGATCATCTCCTTTGTAATTGCACCCAATCGCAAAATTCTTGGAGATTCACTAGTGCAATCAATAATCGTTGACTCAATTCCAACTAGGGCTGAACCTCCATCAAGTATGAGATCACCTTCGAGAAGAAATTCACCAATCTCGTCTTGCACTGCCTCCGCAGTCGTCGGTGAAACATGTCCAAATCGATTTGCACTCGGTGCAGCAACACCTTTGCCACCCAAATTGGCGAATTCGCGCAATAGACAAGGGCTATTGGATTGGCAGGTACCCGCAACGCAACCGTTTCTTGTCCTCCAGTAATGAAATCCACAGCCAAATCTGTTCGATATAGAACCAGAGTCATCGGACCTGGCCAAAAATCTCGAGCTAGCGAAATTGCGTATTTTGGTATCTCGCGAGCCCATGAATTGATGGAATCCATATTAGGGATGTGAACTATTAGTGGATGATCACTCGGTCTTCCTTTGGTCTTATATATTCGCGCAACTGAGGACGAATTAGTGGCATCAGCACCGAGTCCATAGACAGTTTCTGTTGGAAATGCGATCAACGCACCATCTCTCAGTTTTGCAGCGGCGATCATCAATGATTCGACACTGCAATTGGAAAGAAACTGAGACAAGATACTCCCATGTTTGAAAAGGCAGTCGAGAAGGATCGACGCATTCGAGTTATGCGAATCATAGCGAGGATGAATGTTGGTGGTCCTGCAGTCCAAGTCTCTGGATTGATGCGCGGATTTAATTCTGAGCAATTTGATCAGCGCCTGCTTACAGGTTTCTGCAATCCTGATGAAGCAGATTATTTGGATACTGTCGCGACAGATGTCGTAGCAACAAAGATCAAAGGTTTCGGTCGTTCAATTTCCCCAAAGGAAGATTTGGTCTCTTTCTTTCGGATTGCACGAGAGATTCGGAAATTTAAACCCGACATCATTCACACTCATACGGCAAAGGCTGGATTTGTTGGTCGAGCCGCATCTCTGCTTTCAGGTCATCGCTCTCTACGCGTTCATACATTTCACGGGCATTTGTTACACGGGTACTTCTCGCCTTTAAAAACCAAACTCGTAATTTGGGCAGAAAAGGTTTTGGCTATATTCACGAACTTTTTATTGGCAGTTGGCGAGACTGTTAAAAACGATCTACTTGAAGCAGGAATTGGAAATCCGAAAAAGTTTGGAGTTATGCCACCAGGACTCCAACTTGAAACTTTGCCGTCAAAGGAAGCGGCTCGCAAGGTTCTCGGATTATCAGATTCTGCAATTTACTGCGCATTTATTGGGCGCATCACGCAGATCAAGAGACCTGATCGCCTCCTTGATGTCGTTGCTGAATTAACCAGACAAGGTTCTCCCGTCCGCTTTATCGTTGCGGGAGCCGGTGATCTCCTTGACGAAAGTCAAACACGAGCAGAAAAAGAAAACCTTCCTGTGACATTTCTCGGTTGGCGCTCTGATATCGAAACCGTTCTTGCAGCCTCCGACATTGTTCTGCTCACTAGCGACAATGAAGGTACTCCTCTTTCACTCATTCAAGCAGGGATGGCTGGAGCACCAGTTGTCAGCACAAACGTTGGCTCTGTTTCTGAAGTTGTTCAAAATAACGTAGGCGGATTTGTTGTCGATACATCTGTTGATTCTCTTGCACGAGCAATTTCACGGTTAGTTGCGGATTCTGATTTGCGCAAAAAAATGGGAGACGCTGCCAAGGAGTACACGACATCAAGATATGGAGTAAAGAGATTGGTAGAAGATCATCAAAATTTATATAAGAAGTTACTTAACGATCGAGCCAAGTCCTAGCCCAGAGTTCAAGCATCAACATCGGCCAAATTAAAGTATCTCGATCAATTCCCGATTGATGTTCTTGCAAAACTTTTTCTACAGCCCCAGGTTTGAACCATCCACGTGCTTTAGCAGTTGAATCCGTTAACAAATCAAAACTCATAGTACGAAGACCGGTTCGCAACCAATCTGCTCTCGGAATCGCAAATCCCATTTTTGGGCGATCGATCAATTCTGCTGGCACGAGCGAACGAGCTATATCTTTCAATATAAATTTGGTCTGTTTTCCTTTTATTTTGTATTGGGAAGGCAATCGAACTGCCCATTCAACTAACTCACGATCGAGTAAGGGAGAACGCAATTCAAGGCTATTGGCCATCGTCGCACGATCTGCTTTTACAAGAAGGTCGCCCGGCAAATACCACTCAAAATCAGAGCGAACCATTCGAGATAGATCATCACGCGCCCCACTACGCGCAAAATCAGATGAAAATCGTTGGTATTCGACCTCACTTAGCGAGGCTTCGCTTAGCAAACTCTTTCTATCGGCATATTGAGCAAGGGAGACAACTGAGCGATATCGATCGGCCAAAGATGCATGGCTTTGAACTTGTGAAAGCACTCGTAACAATTTACGACTCTGTTTCGAATTTTTAATCGACCTTGATGCCGCGATAGAAGAAGCGATAGGTGAGGCAATAGCGAGTAGTGGATTGAGTCTTTGCATCACTGGCGCTGCTAAGTATCTGTCGTAACCGGCGAATACTTCGTCGCCGCCATCCCCGCCCAGCGCAACCACGACATCTTTTGACGCAAATTGAGCCAACATAAATGTTGGAATGATTGATGAATCCGCAAATGGTTGATCCAATGAGTTGGACAACTGTTGGAGAATCAAAGCTGGATCCGGATTCAATATCTCTTCAAAGTGATCCGTCCCCAAATGTTGAGCAACCCCTCGAGCGAATTTTGATTCGTCGAATCTGGCATCAGAAAATCCGATGGAATATGTCTTAACTCTTTCACTCATCAATTCGACCATAAGTGCCGTTACAACTGTTGAGTCATAACCTCCGCTAAGAAATGAACCAAGGGGACGTTCGGAGATAAGGCGTCTTTCAACTGAGCGAGTGATAAGTCGCTTCGTTTCAACGACAGCATCTTCATAAGAAATTGTGTTCTCGGTCGAGAAATCAGGTGACCAGTAGCGTGAAACACTCACCTTTCCATCTCGCCAAATGGCAAGGGAGGCGGGAGGTAATTGCTGAATTTCGTTGTAGGCAGAATAGGGAGCATTCACATATCCGAAGTGCAGAACTTCTCCAATGGCATCTTCGCGAAGCGAAACTTGCAGCCCCGTGGCGAGAATTGCCTTCACTTCTGAACCAAATATCAACGTTCCATCTGGCTTTTGTGCGTAGAAAAGCGGTTTCTTTCCATGTGATCTCTTGCGAGAACTAAGGATTTGTCACGCGAATCCCAAATGGCAACAGCAAACATTCCATGAAGATGATCGACAAATTGCGTTCCGTACTCTTGATACAAATGGAGGACAACTTCAGAATCACTGTGCGAGGTAAATGAATGGCCTTTGCTTTCCAGCGCCTTGCGTAATTCCCTGAAGTTATAAATCTCTCCATTGAAAACCATCTGCAATTGATGGTTTGAATCTGTAATAGGTTGTTGTCCCGATGCAACATCAATAATTGCTAAACGACACATCCCGAGTGAAATCCCATCGGAGAGGAAGGTTCCACGTTCATCTGGTCCGCGATGATCAATACTGTCTAGCGATTTAGTAAGAAGTTCTCGATTCGGCGCCTGAACGCCAACGCCTCCCGCAATTCCACACATCTTATTGAGTCTTCAGCCATTCAAATGTTTCATCAAAGGCTTGCGGGAAAGCAACGGGATTCACTGATGGAAATAACTTCTTCAACAATTGAGGGTCGTTATGCGAATCTTTGATATCGCCTTCTCGAATCTCTTTGAATTCCACTTTAAGATCTGGAACATACTTTTTCAAAAGATCGATTACGTCGAGCAAAGTTATGCGATCTCCGAAAGCAAGATTCACCGCTCCGTCATGAGTAACTTTTCGATTCATTGCATCTAGACAAAGTTCCACAACCGTTTGAACATAAGTGAAATCTCGAGATTGTGAACCATCGCCATAAACTTCGATTGGCTCACCTTTCATGGCTTTCCACATCCACTTAGGCAGGACCGCTGCGTACTCATGTTCTGGTCGCTGACGAGGTCCAAATACATTGAAAAATCGCAAAATAGTTGTGGGTACTCCATACGTAGATCCGTATGCCTGCGCATATCCTTCGCCGGCCAATTTGCTTGCTGCATAAGGAGTTAGTGGCCCAAGCCACATTGATTCATTTTTCGGTAGTTGGTTATTTCGTCCGTAAACGGAGGATGAGGAACTAAAAATGACGTGCGCTCCAGTGTGTCGAGCTACTTCGAAAACGTTAAATGTTCCCGTGGCATTGACGTCATGAGTTGCAACGGGATTTTTTATTGAACGTGGCACGGAACCTCGCGCCCCCAAGTGAAAAATAACTTCTATATCTGTCAGTGCACTTTCCAAAGCCGACCGATCGGTAATAGAAATTTCATAAAAAGAACATGTATCCAATTTAATATTGGAAATAAAACCACTAGACAAATCATCGATAACAGAAACTTCGTGACCGCTCTTTACTAAAGCATCGACAAGATTAGAACCAATAAATCCTGCTCCACCAGTAACAGCAACTCTTGTCATTACAAAAGCCTATCAACGGTTCGCATTTCTCTTACATTATTTTATGAGCAGTCTCATAGCACTTACACAGGTCCTGGGCTGGCTTTTTTTGATTTTCCTCGTGACAATAAGTGCATGAATACAAAACTAATTAAAAAAGCAGCCGTAGTAGCAATCGGTCTCTCCCTCATCGGAGGAATCGCATTAGCGCCAGCAAGCATGGCCGCGGCCCCAAATCGCTACATCACCATTTCAGCAGAAGGTTCCGTAAAGGTCACACCTGATGCTGTTCGCATTAATGCGAATGTCACAACTGTTGGAAAGACATCGAAGGAAGCACTTGCAGCAAATGCTGATGCAGCAGCTGCAGTTCGCGCCACCATCAAAGAAAATGGCGTTGCTACCAAAGACATCTCGACATCAAGTGTGACTATCTATCCTGAATACACTTACACAGAAGCAACGGGTCAAGTACTTGTTGGTTACCGTGCAAGTCAAGGGTTTGCAATTATCATCCACAAAACCAGTACCGCCGGAGATGTTGTTGATGCAATAGTCGCTGCAGGCGGCGATAGCGTTCAACTCAGCGGAGTAACTCCATTTGTTTTGGATTCCTCAAAAGCTGTTTTGGCAGCACGAACTTTGGCTGTAAAGCATGCGCAAAGTAAGGCCCGTTCTTATGCAGCACTTGCACACATCAAACTCGGCAAAGTTGTCTACTTGATGGAGAACTCTTCTCCTTCACCGTATCCAATTGCATATAACTCAGCAGCCGGTACAAAAGCAGACTCTGCACCAACAGTTGTTGATCTTGGTCAGCAAGATGTGACTGTTTCGATCTCTATGAAGTGGTCACTCGCGTAATTCAAAAAACTCAATAGATTCAGAACAAAACCGCCCCATAGTCGCTGCGAAAGCAGTAGACGATGGGGCGGTTTTGGTGAGTCGCTTCATAGAAGGTACGCTTTGCGAGCCTCAAACGTCCCCATCGTCTAGGGGCCTAGGACATCGCCCTTTCACGGCGGTAACACGGGTTCGAATCCCGTTGGGGGCACGGTCTCTATCGACTATTTTTGCGCGAGCGCTTTCGCTCTCGTTGCAAAGATGGATAGAGCGAGGCCTGGTAGCGCAGTTGGTTAGCGCGCCGCCCTGTCACGGCGGAGGTCGCGGGTTCAAGTCCCGTCCAGGTCGCAAGAGTTTGGCGTTGTACACCGTGTTATTACTAGTTTTTGCTAGAAGTAACGAGGGTGGCTGGCGCTGAAATCTTGGAGGCTGGGTAGCTCAGTTGGTACGAGCGCGCGACTGAAAATCGTGAGGTCGACGGTTCGATCCCGTCCCTAGCCACTCAAAATGTTGTTGCGGACCTTCAATTCAATTTGAGCGCTTCCCGAAGCAAGCGATAGATATTTTCCAAATCATCCTGCATGTCTATGTCTCGCCTCCAAGACTCGCCTACCGATATCCCATCTACAACGAGAATTCCTACCTTTTCGCGAGCTTCCCGAAGTGTGACAAACACATTTTCATTATTTTTGAGCCAAAGGCGGCGATGAAATTCGTTAGTGTCTAGCGCCGTAATCGAAGTCGGTTTGCCAGTCACGTGCACACTAGTCGCAAAGTTTTGAGCGGCTATTGCAAGCACCACGGATTTCAGAGCATCCTCAAGTCGATTTCTTTTCGCGTCGGCTCGATTTGACCTTCGCGTCAAAGCATGGGTTAGTAAAACTCCAAAAATAGCCCCGGACAACGCTAACAAACCGGGAATCCAACTATTCAATTCGACTTCCGAGCGAATGATTCCCGAGTGACTGCATTTCAATCATTCTCATCTGAATACCGAAATTTCGATTGGTACGTAAACTATCTAGATGAACTTGATCCAACGCGACTGCTGGCCTGATCAGTGACGTCACTAGAAAACATTGACATAAAACCAGAAATGCTTGGTCTTAACTTACGAAGTAACTCAACAGTATTAGAGTGAACATGAAATTCAGTGGTGAGCTCTGTAAAAGGAATTTCTGCTTCAAGATCAAGAATCTCGATACCGATCACGATATTCATCGAATTCAAATCGATTACAATGTCATCACCAATGGTTCTGGAGTATTTGACAACTTCATTGAGCAAGCGAATATAAGCTGAATTTGCACTTTGATCTATTGACAATTCAATACTCATTCTCATGCCTCCAATTGGGGGTCATAGGCGGTCTTAACTATCAGAGTTCCATCAATTTCGGGCGGATCAATTACGACCACGCGAATTACTCTACCATCCGCCACGGACCCTGAAAACACTTTGCTTTTGCCATTTCCGCTGCTCCATGAAGTTGAAGGATTTTCTAAAACTTCCGAAATATCACTCTCCGTAATACCCCGCTCCTTCATTCTCTCTCTAACGTGACCAACTTTTTCAATATGGATTTTCACAAACTTGGAGATTCAACTTCAACTTCAAATGCGAGATTCCGAACTCTTTTTCCATCTAGATCAATTGCGATTCGATACAAACCCATTTCTACGATTGGAATTGGTCCTGAAGCTGCGAACAATATGCCAATTTTCCCGTTGTACGATCGGACTTCTTTGAGTCCACTCGGGACCATACCGAAAGTAATTTCGTATTGATTCGATGGGCTGCTTGCGATGATGGAAAGACTCGGATCTTCTCCTACATCGGCGCGTATTCTTCCAGCAACATTTAGTGAATGCGTGGAAGGAAGTTTTGGAATGAATACATGGGTGTAACTTGCACCAAAACAATTCAGTAGTCCACGCTCGACTTTCGCAAATTCAGCCAAGAAAGCATAATCAAGTTCAGCCATGCGAGCATCCTATCCATTGTCATTTAGGATGAGCCTGAGGTGTGGAGCGTTCGCTTTCCTCAAAGCCAAAGAATGACCGAAAGCGCGACATAATTCGCAAGTGAATGCGGAAGTACTTCTCCGAAAAATAAGAGCAAGGCTTCCCGAGAGCGTTCGAGCAGTACTAAGGCGGATGTTCTTTGCCGGCGTTGGGATTCTCGGACCAAACTTTGCTTACTGGAAACTTCGTCGCAAGTATAGAAATCCTTCGACCTATTCGGAGAAGTTATTTCACAAACTCGCATTCGATCGAGATCCTCATTTGACGATGCTTGTCGACAGAATTGGGGTACGAGATTATGTTCGCGAAACCATTGGGGAAGAATTTCTAACCAAATCTTTCCTTGAGACGTACGACGTTGACAGTATCGATTGGGCAGGCCTGCCGCATGAATATGTTTGCAAAGTTAGCCATGGCTGCGGTGGGATGATCTTTGTCTCGGAACAAATAAGTAGAGATCTGCACCTGCCGAATATTGATTTAGTAAAACCGTGGCAACGATTACAAGTACACCCTGATAACGCTGACACTAAAAGAATCAACGAAATACTCAAATATTGGCTCACTCTTGACTACTCATGGGATAAGAGAAGAATGATTCCCGAGTGGGCATATCGTGACGTAAAACGTGGCGTGATATTTGAAGAATTCATTCACAGTTCCACTGATAGGTATCCCATTGATTACAAGTTCTTTGTGGTGGGAGGCGATGTTCAACTCATCTCTGCTGCGGAAGGCAGGATAGAAAATGAGTTAAGAAGCACCATCTATAAAGGTCATTGGGAGCCATCAAAGATTCGATTTAAATCTCAGAGTCAAGAATTAAGAGAAGCTGACCCTCCACTGGTCCCACCGGCGCAAGCAGAGGAAATGTGCCAAATCGCTATCAAACTCGCCGAAATTACAGATTCTGCGCGAGTAGATCTTTATCTCTCTGGTGATCGGGTTATCTTTGGCGAAGTGACGATCTACCCTTCGGGAGGTCACAGCCCTTTCGTCGACGAACGAGACAATATTGAATTGGGAGCGATGTGGCCACAAGTTATGAGATATGAAGGATGACTGTGGGCTCCGTGAGACAAATGGTTCGGCGACTTTTGCCGGATCAAGTAGTTGCCGAATTACTGGATATCTATTTTGACGTTCTCTACTGGCTTGGTCCGCAATATGCCTATTTTAAATTGCGACGAAAATTAAAACGTCCAGTGACTTACTCCGAAAAGGTTCGTTATAAAGCGGTATTCGATAGAGATCCAATGTTGACTGTCCTGTGCGACAGAATTGCGGTTCGCAATTTCGTTGAAGAAGCCATTGGTGACGAATTCCTCGCAAAGTCATACATCGCGACATCTGATCCTGATTCCATCGACTGGAAGACGCTGCCTCGTGAATACGTTTGTAAAGCCAATCACGGTTGCGGGGCGATAATTATGGTTTGGGAGGGTGCTGACCCAGAGTTACGGCTTCCTACTGATGTGAGTTCACTCGGCTGGGCTCGCTTGCAAATTCATCCAGATCACGCAGATCCTGAACTCATGACTGCAATTCTTAAGTATTGGCTGACGTTGGACTACTCATGGGGCAAGAAGCGAACTCTTCCCGAGTGGGCCTATAAAAATATTGACCGCGGAATCCTTATTGAAGAATTCTTACATGAAGCCGATGGCGCTATTCCGGCCGACTACAAGTTATATGTCGTACATGGAGAAGTGAAATTAATCCGAACGATCACTGGCAGAAACGAAAGTCAAAGACATCTTTTAGAACACGACGTGGTTTGGAATCAATTGAGTTCGACACACTACGACAGTGATTGGAATGAACTTCCCGTTCAGATCTCCGTCAATGGAAAAGTTGTAACCCCCAACGATCCACCTTTATCACCACCACCTGCAATGAAAACTCTTATTGATGTGGCACAAGCGCTAGGAAAAATAACGGATTCAGCTCGAGTCGATCTCTATGCGATCGGCGACCGAGTGGTCTTTGGAGAGATGACTATCTATTCAAATGCTGGTTATGACTATTTCATACCGGATTGGTACAACTATCATCTCGGCGCGGAGTGGAAACAAATTCCATACAAATCAAAGAAGTTTGGGTTCGTCAAGTAACTCTTCATCGCCATTTCTGTCGAACTAAGTCAACTCAACTTTTGGTCGATCAGTAAGAATCAAGAAGAGCATTGGAACGAGAAGAACCGATCGGTGGCGCAAAAGAGTTCCAACATTGATCTCCGTAATCGCACTGAAGAATATGAAAACAAAAGAAAACTCAAGACAAAAACTGTGAGTTCATCAAAGCGTCTAAATAGGAATCGACGCCAAATAGCAATTCCAAATGCCACGAATATGATCCACCAAAGCGGAGATTCAAAGGAGAGAATATTAAGAAATAGGCTTCCATTATCTATCAACGGAAATGGAGTAAAGAGAAAAGCGCCAGTACGTTTTATAACAGTGATCGGTTTTCGCACTGATGCAGGTGAAACATTTAGTCTCGTTGCAGCAGCAGAGTTATAACTTTCATCATTGGTGTCCGATGAATGTGCTAACAATCGTTTATCGAGGTGAACGAATTTCAATATCTTTACAAATAGCGTATTCGAGTCTTCTTCGAGCACTTTCTTTAGGAACTCACTAGTTGTAGAAAAATTCGTCTCTGCCGCGGCTTGAGCACTTCGATCGGCATAGGAAGAAATGGTCGTGACGCCGGTTTCAGAGATTGAAAAAAGTTCCTGGTGAATGGTCTTTGCTAAACCCACAGATCCATGAAGATCAATAAGCATTGGAATGGCTATAGCTAGAACAATTAGCCCGTGGTGAGAATTTACGCCCCGAGATCGCCACACCATAAAAATAAGCACAAGTCCAAGAGCGCCAAGTGTGATGAGGAAAATTATTGGTTTTGTCTCCAGGGCAATGAGGCATCCAAGTGAGATGAAAACCAAACTCGTTCGTAGCCTCGTTTTCCCAAGAAGATAGGTGCCGGCGCAAATCAACGCGCCAGCAAGAAATAAATACGGTTCCCGCAATCCGAGAGTCATCCACATGAATACCGAAGGAATCAAGAACGCAGCAACGAGGGAGACAATCGCTCTCTTTGACAATTTTTGTTGAGCTAAGCAAAGAAGTAGGTAGAGCACAACCGTAGAGAGCCCGATCGAAACTATACGTATCGCTATGTAATCCGGAACTCCCACCGCTTCGAGTAGGCGCGCAGGGAGATAAAGGATGCGGATATAGTTTTTTTGCGAATCTTTCCAACCCACTTCAGAAGACATCTCGAATTCAGAGGTATAAACCTTGTGTGAAATAGAGAGATAGGTGCGTTCATCTGGAGAAAATGCGAATACTCGTCCTAAGACGATTGCGACAAGCAAGTGTGTGCCAATAAATGCCCAAATAAAGGCGTTTCGTATTGGATTGAAAAAAAATCTTTCAGAAACTAGTTCAGGAGAAGTCAAAAGATCTCGTTACGCAGAACCAGATTTACGTTGGAAACGTTTTGGAGCTCCTCCGGCAGCTTGGCCACCGCCAACCTTGGACCCACTTGCAGGACCGCCACCTGTTCCAGAAGCGCCTCTTACCTTCTTTTTCTCGAGAGCTGCCAAAAACTTGGCTCGAGATTCATCTTCCGGTTTCTTCTCGCTCATAGTCGAAAGGGTACTACGCATCTTGACTCGGAATTCGTGCAAAGAAAATGAGAAGACCAATCCAGGCAACTGCCCCTGAAACCATCAATGGATAACCAAGAGTTGATGGCCAATGATAAATAGCGACAGCAAGAGAACCAAAAACTCCAGCGGCAGACCAAAGAATTATCGCAGTTAATTCTCGACTAACTCCGATTCGAATTAGCCTGTGAGACAGATGATCTCTGCCGCCTTCAAAAGGAGAAATTCCGCGAAGTATTCGCGAACCAACTGCAATTGTCGTATCAAGAATAGGAAGAGCCATCAATAGAAGTGGAATGGATAGAGATTTACTTCGCGGGGCAATTTGAGGATCAAGGCGAATTGTTAATACCGCAACGATAATTCCCAAAATAGCGCACCGGCATCTCCCATATATATTTTTGCCGGCGAACGGTTCCATAACAAAAATCCTCCCGTAGCACCTGCAGTGACGATCGCGAGTGCACTGACTAATTCTTGATGTCGATCGAAGGAAATAAAGAAGAGCAGAAAGGTAATTACTGCAACGGTGCCTGAAGCACCGCCATCTAAATTGTCAAAGAAGTTGATGGAATTGCACACGCCGACAATCCAAAAAATAGTTACTGCCCCGTCAATGAGCGCGTTATTCGTCGACGTCCCGATAGTGTTCGTTGAAATCAAAATAATTGAAACCAATAGCGCAACCGCAGTTTGCATAACTAGTCGCGGCCACGGTTCCATTCCACGGAGATCGTCGAACAACCCCATCAACGCCATTGCGAGAGCTGGAATCAAGACAGAACTTGCCAAATTGAAGTTGTCCATCGTCATATTGGAATAGAGAAGCGCGCCATAAGAAGAAACCAATATTCCAAGTGCAATCGCAATTCCACCAAGATATGGAATCGGCTCTGAATGCACCTTGCGCGCGATATTTGGTGAATCAAATGCACCAATACGAATCGCAATACTCTTCATAACAGGCGTAATAACGCCGACTAAAATAAATGCGATCGCGCCAAGAAGCAGGTACTGCTTAAGTGAATATTGCATATGAAATTAAAAAGAAATTTCGCTACTAATTACCGGCTTTTGGATGGCTATCAAGAAGCTCGCGAACTTCAGATTCGCGATACCTGCGGTGCCCACCTAAAGTTCTAATAGAAGTGAGTTTTCCTGCTTTTGCCCAGCGGGTTACTGTTTTTGGGTCGACTCGAAAGAGAGCTGCGACTTCTGCTGGCGTTAATAGCACTTCTGCATCAGTCAACTTGCTCATCACTTGGCCTCCACAATTGTTCACACATCACGTCACTATAAAACAAGTATGGCGGGAAGTATCCGCCTATCTTTCAAATGTAGCAAGAGGTACAACAGGCGCTAATAATCACAATGATCACATAGCCTGTTCGTAGGAGGCTACACCCCGCCATCTTGTAACAAGCCGTTCATATCCAGTTCCCGCTACATGCGGATCACTTGCTGCAAGTCCAGATATTGAACTTAAGACATCTTCGATTGAAGTGTCGGCATCCAAACCATCGGCGCCTTGTTCAATTAACGACTTCTCTAAATAACCAGCTAGTCCGCCGTAATCCAATTCTAAATATGACCGCGGGTTAAACATATCCAACCAATTTCCAAGACTTTCCAAATCTTCTTCAACAGAACCCGATCCAAATGCTCTACGCACTACTTCGTGCGCGCTTTCGCATCTAGTTTTAGCGTTTGCGATTGATGTGCGCATGACTGTAAATGCACCTTGTTCATCTCGACCACGCACTCTCTCTTCCGGAATGAACAATGAAAACCAACGAGGAGGGATAGTCCACGTTTCTGTCAAGATATGTGGCACTTTTGTTTCGGCAATATCAATTCCAGATGAAATGACTTCTTCCAACGCAGGTGGAAGGAAATAAATACTTACTGAAGTTGGTAGAGAAGTTTTGAAATTTTCTAGCGCAGCCCAACATCTTGTAGCAGTTGACCAAGGTGAAACAAATCTCTCACCGTCAATGTCGAGGATGTGCGCACCATCGGGACGCAGTACTGGCGACTCGGGGAAAATAATGCGCTGTAAAGCCAAACGTTGTTCGACGCTATTGGTGTTATCCGTGGCTTTGATTTGAGTCCATCGAAGTCGATCAGCAGGTTCGAACGCGCTGAGGGGTTCGTAGACTCTTAGCGATGCGACATAAGGTGTTGGGCGCATCATCATCGAAGATTGTGGCGAAAGTCGATACTTTGTCGCGGTGAGCGACTATGCCCGTGGGATGTAGTTACCCTCGGCAAAAGGATCGTCATCATCACGATCTTTCGCTGGGTCTGCGTCTCCATGTAACTCTTTTGCCAAGCGATCCAAATCCATCTCTTGAGTGGAATATTTCAAATCGCGAGCAACTTTGGTCTGCTTAGCTTTAGATCGGCCGCGCCCCATAGCGAGACCTCCTCACTTACGTACTTAATATCCTGCAGATTCTGTCAGGGAGGTAGGTTAGCGTGCTTGGTAGGCACCCTCCAAAGTTGCCCCGTCACGACCGCTTCGTGCCTGAATTGCGCCTGCAACCCAACCTGACATTCCTCTGGCTGAGAGTGATCTGAGCGCCAAATCTGCGCTATCAGGGGCGACAACCGCCACCATGCCTATTCCGCAATTCCATGTTGCCTCAAAATCAGCCCGTTCGATCTCGCCAATATTGGCAAGCAACTCAACGCCTAGAGGTAGCGACCAGGTCGATCGGTCGAAAGCCGCGGTGAGGTGATCTGGAATGACTCGAGCAGTATTGGAGGTTAATCCGCCGCCGGTTACGTGAGCGAAGGTGCGAAGATTCTCGCCAAGTCCCTTAATCAGGGCAAGGCAATCAAGAGTGTAAATAATTGTTGGAGTCAATAACTCTTCACCCAAGGATTTATCAAAATCTTCGTAAGTGCGATTCAGGTCAAGGCTGTGCGATTTAATGATGTGGCGAATAAGTGCGTAGCCATTTGAATGAAAACCATTGGATGGCATGGCAATCAGAAGATCGCCTTCTTTTACTTTTTCTTCGCTTAGTAAATTCGGTGCATCGACTACACGGTGCATCGACTACACCTGTTGCAGCGCCAGCAAGATCAAATTCATCTTCACTCAACAAACCAGGATGCTCTGCAGTTTCGCCACCGATGAGTGCGGTATTCGCTTTACGACATCCAGAAGAAATTCCTTTAACGATTTCTGCAATGTTCTCTGGAATTACTTTTCCAACTGCAATGTAATCCGTCATGAAGAGTGGTTCGGCACCGCACACGACGAGATCGTCAACAACCATTGCGACGAGATCTTCCCCGATCGTGTCGTACTTACCGAGCCGCCTTGCAATATCAGTTTTGGTTCCAACACCATCTGTGGATGTTGCAAGTAGCGGTTGTTTAAATTTCTTAAGGACGCTTGCATCAAAGAGTCCTGCAAATCCACCAATTCCACCAAATACTTCTTTGCGTGTCGCTTTGGCGATTGACGCTTTCATCAATTCAACGGCACGTTCGCCTGCATGAATGTCTACTCCTGCATCACGATATGTAGTCATCACATGCCTCCGTGCACTGGAGTTATTTCAAGACGCATTTTGCCTTCCGACATATCAGCAGGAATCGCAATTGGATAGACACCGCTGAAGCAGGCATGACACAAATTGGATTCCGCAGTATGAGTCGCTTCGATCAAACCTTCAAGAGATACATAACCAAGTGAATCGGCTCCAATGGAGCGACGAATTTCTTCAACTTCAAGACCACTCGCGATTAACTCTGCGCGCGATGCGAAATCGATACCGTAGAAACATGGCCACTTAACTGCGGGGCTAGAAATTCGAACATGGATCTCTCTAGCACCAGCTTCGCGCAACATACGCACAATCGCCCGCTGAGTATTGCCTCGAACAATGGAATCATCTACGACAACAACTCTTTTTCCTTCAATAATTTCGCGTAAAGGATTGAGCTTTAAGCGAATGCCGAGTTGGCGAATTGTCTGGCTAGGTTGAATAAATGTGCGTCCTACATAGGAATTTTTAACAAATCCAGCACCGTAAGGAATGCCAGATGCTTTTGAATATCCGATTGCAGCAGGGGTACCCGACTCTGGAACTGGAATCACAAGATCAGCTTCGACTGGGTTTTCTAGAGCTAAAGCGCTCACCGATTTCAACTCTGGTGGCATGAATCCCACGACCAGAAATACTTGTATCAGGACGAGCTAAGTAAACATATTCAAAGAGGCAACCCTTTGGTTCTGGAATTGCCCAACGTTGCGAACGAATTCCGTTTCATCAATCGCAATAAATTCACCAGGCTCAAACTTCTCGAACAAAGATGCACCAACGATATCTAGCCCTGCGGTTTCAGAGGCAACTACCAACCTCGCTCCAACTTCCCGATTACGAGTGGACGAACACCATGTCGATCTCTAGCCGCATAGAGAGTGTGCTCATCCATAAAGACCAGAGAGAAAGCACCTTCAAGTAGCGGAAGGACAGCCATCGCACTTGCATCAAAATTCTTTTCATCTTGTCCAGCAATCAGCGCTGTCATCATTCAGTATCCGTTGTAGCACCGCGCGCTTTACTTACTGAAAAGGAACTCTGCCGCTGAAGTAGTTCGGCGAGATCACCAGTGTTCGTTAAGTTTCGTTATGCGCTAATGCCAACGTTCCATACTTAGTTGGGTGGCGAAGTGTTGGCTGAGCATTGACCCACGTACTTGAACCCGTTGTCGAGTACCGACAGTGACCGATCGCCAAATCACCCTTAAGTGAAACCAAATCACTTTCAGTAAATACCTGCGAAACCAACCCCATATCTTTGTAAATAAGTATCCGTTCCCATCACTCGATGCAATTCCTGCAGATTCTTGTCCGCGATGTTGAAGTGCATAGAGTCCATAAAAAGTTAACTTCGCAACTTCTTCTCCAGGTGCCCACACACCAAAAATTCCGCAAGCATCTTGTGGACCTTTGTCATCTGAGTAGAGCTCGTGTGTGTGAAGGCCATCAGGGCGACGAGTCATGGGCTTATCCTAATTTCTCATCGTGCAAGGGCAGATACATGAGAGATCGGCGCGAGTTCAGAGGCGCGGATGGCACCTGCTGCCATTGCCTCACTCCATGATTGCGAGCCATTGGCAAGTGAAAGCCAGATTTCTGCCTGCATCTCAATGACATTTGGAGGCGTGCCACGTGAGTGGCTAGGTCCGTCACCACATTGAACCGCTGCATAGGGAGGAATTCGCACTTCGATTCCTTTACCTGGTGCAACTTTTGTGAGGAGCGCCAAAGTTCTCTTCACTTCAGCGTGAATGTTCGAATTCTTCTCCGCCACTTGCGTGATCATCCAAATAACTTCGGAAAAGTTTCAGTGAAAGCCCTTCTCATTCTTCAAGTGAAATCTGAGTTTCATTGAAAGATATGGAATCGCCTCCCGTGACTCCGATTTTTGAAATTTCAATATCGAACTTCTTAGCAAGAGAATCCAGAACACTTGCATTGCCAGGCTCGATTGCCACCAGTACTCGACCTGGCGTTTCACTAAATAACGCGGCGGCAGGATCGCCAGCAGTCTCAATTATCACGCCAATGTCATTGCGCAAAACCATTTCGCAAAGAGTTGAAGCAAGTCCACCTTGGCTTAAGTCGTGTGCAGCTTCGAAAATTTCTTGACCTTCTAGCAACAGATCAATGAGTCGCATCTCTTTTGCAAGATCTGCAGTTGGTGCGACACCACCACGTTGTCCATGTAAATACGCCCACTGGGTTCCTGCAAATTCATTCTCAGTTTTCCGAGAAGGAATAGCACCAAACCTGATGAATTGAAAGCCATGGGAGTTCTTTTTCGAACATCTTGAATCACACCAAGAACTCCGATGATCGGAGTAGGAAGAATCGCAACTGCACCAGTTTGATTGTAGAAAGAAACATTTCCACCTGTAACAGGAAGTCCCATTTCCAAACAACCATCAGCCAAACCTCTGACAGTTTCCGCAAATTGCCACATCACGCCAGGATCTTCAGGTGAACCGAAATTCAAACAATTGGTCACTGCAGTGGTTTGGCACCTGCGGTCGCAATATTTCTTGCCGCCTCAGCAAGTGCCAACTTCGCACCTTCATAAGGATTGAGATAAGACCACGATGCATTCGCATCCGTTGATACTGCAACACCGAGATTGGTCACTTCATCAATACGAATCATTCCTGAATCTTCTGGTTGAGATTGAATCGTGTTTCCTTGAACATATTTGTCATACTGGAGACGTCACCCATGATTTATCAGCCAAATTTGGGCTTGAAATCAACTTCAAGAAGGCTTCTTTGATCTGAGATTGCGAATTCACAGTGGGCAGAGTTGGTCTCTGAACGGCAACTTGATCAACATATTCTGGTTTTGCCAAAGGTCGCGAGTAGACAGGAACCTTCGTGAGCAACGGTCCGCGGTGGAACATCCACGATTACTTCGCTATGCCAAGTAATCACCAGTCTGTCGCCACTTGTTACTTCACCGATGACTGTGACCGTGACATCCCCCACTTCTTGCAAATTTCCAAAAATCTTTTCAATTTCGACGGTTCTACGATTGCGCACATTCGCTCTTGAGACTCACTCATCAAGATTTCTTCAGGGGACAAACTCGGATCTCGCAAGGGAACATCGTCGAGTGAAATTTTCATTCCGCCAGTTCCAGCGGAAGCTAACTCACTCGTTGCACATGAAAGTCCAGCACCACCAAGATCTTGAATTCCAACAACTAAATCTTCTTCAAAGATCTCAAGTGAACATTCGATAAGAACTTTTTCTGTAAAAGGATCTCCGACTTGAACACTCGGCCGCTTTGTCGGGGTGTGAGAACCGAATGTCTCACTTGCAAGTACTGAAACTCCACCAATTCCATCTCCACCAGTTTTAGCACCGAAGAGGACAACGAGATTTCCCGCACCTGACGCCTTTGCTAATTTAATTTGCTCATGACGCATGACACCAACACAAAGTGCGTTAACCAAAGGATTTCCCGCATAAGTTTCATCAAAGACAATTTCTCCACCAATATTTGGTAGCCCCAAACAATTTCCGTATCCGCCAATTCCAGCGACGATGCCCGGTAAAACTCTTCTCGTATCAGGAGCATCTGCTGGACCAAATCGCAATGGATCCATGACCGCGATAGGACGTGCACCCATAGTCAAAATGTCACGAACAATCCCACCGACTCCCGTTGCAGCACCTTGATACGGCTCAACAAATGAAGGGTGGTTGTGAGATTCAATTTTGAATGTGACTGCATAACCCTGACCAACATCAACTACGCCTGCATTTTCACCGATTCCAACGAGTAAGGCATCACTTGGTGGAGCTTTCTCGCCGAATTGTTTGAGATGAACTTTCGAAGATTTATATGAGCAGTGCTCACTCCACATAACTGAATACATGGCCAATTCACTCGATGTCGGGCGACGCTTCAAAATCTCCCGAATTCGTTGATATTCATCAGCTTTTAGCCCTAATTCAGCAAAGGGCTGTTCACGTTCGGGTGTTGTCTGCGCAAGTAAAACGGTATCGAGAGACATCTATGCCTTCACCAGCCGGTTCAAAATCGATGTGAAGAATGGCAAACCATCTGCGCTTGGTCCGGTCAAAGTATCAATGGCATGTTCTGGATGAGGCATTAAGCCGACAATATTTCCTTGTGCATTGGTAATTCCTGCAATTGCATCACGAGATCCATTTGGATTTTCACCGAGATACCGAGCAACAATTAACCCTTCACTCTCTAACACTGCCAAGGTCGTATCGTCACATTGGTAGGAACCTTCTCCATTTTTAAGTGGGATTGTTATCTCATCACCGATCTGAAAATCAGAAGTCCAAAGCGTCGAATTGTTTTCGATAACTAACTTCTGATCTCGACAGAGAAAGTGAAGTTCGTGATTTCGAGTAAGAGCACCAGGCAATAAATGTGATTCGCAGAGAATTTGAAATCCATTGCAAATGCCAAGCAGTGGCATCCCTGCTTTGGCTTGAGAAATAATTTCCGTCATTACAGGTGAGAAACGTGAGATTGCTCCACATCGCAAATAATCACCATATGAAAACCCACCAGGAAGAATGACGGCATCTGCCCCATGCAAATCTGGATCTGCATGCCAAAGCGAGATTGCCTCTCCACCGACGGCACGAACCGCTCGTGCCGCATCGCGATCATCGAGTGAACCAGGGAAAGTTACGACACCAACTTTCACTTATTGCTCAACTTTCACTGAAAAAGTTTCAATAACAGGATTAGCCAAAAGTGTTTCAGCTGCGCGAGATACTTGTTCTAACTTCTCTGCGGTTACTTCGCCATCAACTTCTATTTCAAATCTCTTGCCTTGTCGAACAGATTTGGCGAAGTTGAAACCCAACCGTGGAAGCGCGCTACCCACTGCTTGGCCTTGAGGGTCGAGAATTTCGGGCTTGAGCATTACATCCACCACGATCTTCGCCATCAGTTTCGCTCCCTCTTTAGTCCTTCTTTAACTGTGAAATTTCTTTCCCGTAAGCAACTCGTAAGCATCTTGATAGCGTTGCGTCGTTTTTCGACGACTATCTCGGGCAATTCGGGAGGATCTGATTCTCGATCCCAACCGCTTTCAACTAAATAATCACGCACATATTGCTTATCGAATGAAGGTTGCGCTCCACCAGGTTTCCAGGTCGCTACATCCCAAAAGCGCGATGAATCAGGGGTAAGTACTTCATCGCCAAGAGTAATTTCGCCTTCATTACTTACGCCAAATTCGAATTTCGTATCAGCCAAAATGATTCCGCGGGTACGGGCATAGTCGGCTGCTTTGCCATAAAGAGAGAGGGTAAGCGCCTTAAGTTCTGCAGCTTCCTTAACGATCTCTAGCGATTCTTCATATGTGATGTTGATGTCGTGGTCGCCAATATCTGCTTTTGTAGCAGGAGTAAAAATATCTTGCGGTAATCGCGATCCATCTTGCAACCCTGGAGGAAGTGCAATTCCACAAACGGATTGGCTCTTTTTATATTCACTCCAACCACTTCCAGTGAGATATCCGCGCGCCACGCATTCAATGGGAAACATCGTCAATGGTTTAGCAATGATCGCTCGCCCCGCGACAACGCTTGGGACATTTGTACTGATTACATGATGTGGAACTACATCTGCCAGTTTCTCAAACCAGAAGAGCGAGAGCTGAGTGAGTAAGGCGCCCTTTCCAGGAACTAGCGTTGGAAGAACCCAGTCGAAAACAGAAATACGATCGGATGCGACCATCAATAATTCGCCACTGTCATTCGTATAGATGTCTCGAACCTTTTCCTGTCCGTATATGCGACCAACCATCAATCGATGGCGCAGTTGGTGGACCTGCTTTACCAAATCCGCTCATCGAATTGCACCTGGTTTGTAGTTGGCTGCTTCTGGATGTGCCAAAGCAATAACCTCGATTCTTTTTACGACGCGAAAAATTTGATGAAGCGAGTCACCTGCAAAATCCATTGGCTCATTGATCAAAGAATGCAACGCCGCGGAATCTAGAGGAACGCGAGGATCATTGGCCAAATTTTCTAGAAGAAGATTTGCTTTACCTTGTCGCATTTCAAGCGCTGCTTTGGTTGCATACTCCTTAATGATTTCATGTGCGACTTCTCTACCTAAACCTGCTTTGACAAATGCAATCAAGATTTTGGTTGTAGATAAGAATGGTAAATATTTTTCTAACTCTGCAGAAATCACTGCCGGGAATGCACCAAACTCTTCCAGTACAGTTAAGAGAGTTTCGAGCAATCCATCAAGAGCATAGAAAGAATCCGGGATAGCAACTCTTCTCACGACGCTGCAGGAAACATCTCCTTCGTTCCACTGATCGCCGGAAAGTTCGCCGACCATTGATGCGTAACCCCGTAAAACAACAGCTAAACCATTGATTCGCTCGCATGAGCGAGTATTCATTTTGTGAGGCATCGCGGATGAACCGACTTGACCTGCTTTAAATCCCTCCGTCACCAAATCTGCACCAGCCATCAATCGAATTGAGGTTGCAAGAGATGAAGGGCCAGCAGCCAATTGAACGAGAGTGGTGACAACGTCGTAGTCGAAGGAGCGAGGATAAACCTGTCCTGTTGAATCCAAAACGTGGGCAAATCCGAGAGAAGTAGCGACTTCAGCTTCCAATTGATGATGTGCCTCGGCCGAACCAAGTAGGTCGATGGAATCTTGGGCAGTTCCCACTGGACCTTTTATTCCACGCATTGGGTATCTATCAAGAAGCGATGAAAGTCGTTCGTATGCGAAAAGTAGCTCTTCGGCAGCGCTTGCAAATCTCTTACCAAGCGTCGTTACTTGCGCGGGAACGTTGTGTGATCGGCCGGCGATTGGCTGATCTGCATATTGCTCTGCTCGCTCAGCGAGGTGAACTAATACAGATACACATTTATTCCGTGTAACAATCAAACCATTTCTGATTTGAAGCGCTTCAACATTTTCAGTGAGATCTCTACTTGTCATACCTGTATGAATAATTTCGTGCCCCGCGAGCGCATTAAATTCTTCAATTCGCGCTTTTACATCATGTCGAGATTTCTTTTCTCGCTCATCAATGGATTCAAGATCTACTTTTTCAATCACGCTTTCGTAATCGGCGATTGCGGATTCACTTACGCTGTGACCCAACTTCAATTGTGCTCGCGCTACATTTAACCAAAGTCTGCGTTCTAGAATGACTTTTGCTTCGGCAGAAAATATGCTCCTCATTGCTTCAGATGCATATCTACTAGCTAAAACATTCACCACCGCATTCTCCCTCATCTAATTGCCCTTCTCCGCCACCGACGCATTGAGAGCGATATCGGTTCTGAAAAAGGAGCCATCAAGATGAATCTGACTTATCCCACGATAAGCACCATTTCGCGCTTCAGTGAGATCAGAACCAATTCCCGTCACTGCAAATACACGTCCACCTGACGAAATGATTCCATCATCTCCTCGCGATGTTCCTGCATGAAAAATTTGAACTGAAGAGATATGAGGAAGTCCAGAAATTGGATCACCCGAACGTGGCGAGGATGGATAGCCCTGAGCAGCAAGCACCACAGTGACGGCAGAGTCATCTCTCCATTCCAACTCAACGCCTTCGAGATTTCTTGTTGCTGCCTTGTACAACAAAGTTGCCAACGGCGTCTTAAGCAGTGGGATGAGTACTTCAGTCTCGGGATCTCCAAATCTCGCATTGAATTCGATCACGCGAATTCCATGATCAGTTAAGGAAAGACCGGCATAGAGCAGACCAATAAACGGCGTTCCGCGAGCGGCCATCTCTGCAATAACTGGTGCCAGAACTTCACGGTGAACTTGCTCCACAATGTCACTTGGTGCCCAAGGCAGAGGTGAATATGCGCCCATACCTCCAGTATTTGGACCTTCATCACCATCAAATGCGCGCTTGAAATCTTGGGCTGGTTGCATCGGAAGAATTGTTTTTCCATCAGAAATTCCAAAGAGTGAAACCTCAGGACCATCGAGAAATTCTTCAATCACAACTTTCTTGCAAGCCAGCGCATGCTCCAAAGCAATTGCGCGATCGCTAGTTACGACAACGCCTTTGCCTCCAGCTAAACCATCATCCTTAACAACATATGGCGCGCCAAGGGCATCGAGTGCTCTCTCAATCTCGCTTTGCGTTGTGCAAGTAAAACTTCGTGCAGTGGGAACGCCAGCATCGTTCATTACTTCTTTGGCAAAGTTCTTTGATCCTTCAAGTTGCGCTGCCGCTTTCGATGGACCAAATACTGGAAATCCTTCTACTCGAAGTGCGTCAGCCACTCCATTTACAAGGGGGAATTCAGGGCCGATAACTACAAATTCAACATCAAGTTTTTGGGCAAGGGCGACGATTTCGCCATTGTTAGTGATGTCTACGGGATGCACCTGAGCAAACTCAGCAATTCCTGGATTGCCAGGGGCGCAGTGCAACTCTTCAACAACAGGATCTGCGCTTAACCCCATCGCGAGTGCATGTTCGCGACCACCACTACCGATTAATAAAATTCTCATGCAAGCTTTCCCTGCAATTTCGTTTTCACATTTGGCCACTCAGTTCGCAATATTGAGTAGTACATCGAATCGCGAAGAGTTCCATCAGTTCGAATTCGATGTGCACGAAGAGTGCCTTCATATATTCCACCAATACGTTGTATTGCGGCTTGGGAACGCAAATTCAAATTGTCAGTTTTGAGACAGACTCGAATGCATTGTTTAACTTCGAATGCTTCAGTTAAGAGAAGTAACTTTGTCTCGGTATTTACCTTTGTACGCCAAAATTCTCGAGAGTAGATTGTGCTACCAATTTCTCTCCCACGATTTGTTACCGAGATATCTAGAAATGAGGTTGTGCCTACTACTCGCCCTGAAGCTTTGTGAATGACTGCGTACGGCTCTCTCTCGCCAGTCTCTTTCTCCGCCAGATATCCATCAACAATTGAAGACATTGCCTTAATTGATTTTGGCGTCTCAGCCAACATCCATCGCCATGCTTCATCATCATTTCCAACTGCGCTGAACAAGCCTTCGCTGTGGCGAGATTCAAGAGGTTCTAGGCGAACCACGTCTCCACCAGAGTATTCATCCTTAAACAAAATCCTTTACGACAATAGTTTGATTTCGACCGGGACCAACACCGATTGCGCTCATAGGCGCACCGGATATTCGCTCAAGAAATTCAACATATCTTTGTGCATTGATCGGGAGATCCGACACGCTTCTTGCTCCAGAAATATCTTCCGTCCAGCCTGGAAGATATTCATAGATCGGCTTTGCATGGTGGAAATCCGATTGAGAAGATGGCAACTCTTCAACGCGCACTCCATCAATTTCGTATGCGACGCAGACTGGAATTTTCTCCCATCCCGTCAATACATCGAGCTTCGTCAAGAAGAAATCAGTAAGTCCGTTTACTCGAACTGCATACCTAGCAATTGGTGCGTCATACCATCCGCATCGACGAGGGCGACCAGTGGTCACGCCAACCTCTCCGCCAATTGTTCGAAGTTTCTCGCCATCTTCATCAAAGAGTTCCGTTGGGAAAGGACCAGAACCTACGCGGGTTGTATAGGCCTTGATGATTCCAATGACTCGCGTGATTTTCGTTGGCCCGATTCCAGAACCAGTGCATGCTCCACCTGCAGTTGGATTGCTGGAAGTCACAAAGGGATATGTACCGTGGTCAACATCGAGCAAAGTTCCTTGTGAACCTTCAAGCAATACTGTCTTTCCTGCAGCTAAAGCTTGATTCAAAAGCAAACCAGTATCGGTAACAAATGGTTTCAAGATCTCGGCATAACCTAAATATTCATCCAGAACTTCATCGAGACCAATGTTTTTACGATTGAAAACTTTGACAAGCACCTGATTTTTATCTCGAAGTGCGCTATCGATTTTCTGTCGCAAAATTGATGGATCAAAGAGATCTTGAACGCGAATTCCGATTCGATTTATTTTATCTGCGTAAGCAGGACCAATTCCCCGTCCCGTTGTACCGATCTTTGAATTTCCTAAGAATCGCTCTGTTACTTTGTCAATGGTGCGGTGATAAGGAGTAATGAGATGAGCATTGGAACTAATAACTAATTTGGAACAATCGATTCCACGATCAGTTAAATCCTTAACTTCCTTGAGCAAAACTCCCGGGTCAATAACGACGCCATTGCCGATTACTGGCACAACGTTCGGACTCAAAATTCCGGAAGGCAATAAATGAAGTGCATATTTTTGGTCGCCAATGACAACAGTGTGTCCCGCGTTGTTGCCACCTTGATAGCGGACCACGTAATCAACGCGATCGCCAAGCAAGTCGGTAGCTTTTCCCTTGCCCTCATCGCCCCACTGTGCTCCCAGCAGAACTATCGCAGGCATGGTTCAGGCCTCTCTCTTAGCGGTAAATGAAATTTATGCGAGTAAAGATGTGCCA
This sequence comes from Actinomycetota bacterium, assembly GCA_037200085.1. Lineage (GTDB taxonomy): Bacteria > Actinomycetota > Actinomycetes > Nanopelagicales > Nanopelagicaceae > QYPT01. The sequence goes on along the minus strand of JBBCHT010000002.1, from coordinate 9,116 downwards.
GCAGAACGAAGATCTTCGCAACCGTGCTTAACGCGAGCGGCCATCCCCGCTTCAGCTAACTTGCCCCAAGCGCGGGGATCGTATGCCTTTTTATTTCCTACTTCGCCATCAACTTTAAGAACTCCGTCATAGTTCTTGAAAACATGATCGGCAACTGGGCGACTGTATGCATATTGAGTATCTGTATCGATATTCATTTTTATAACGCCATAATCCAACGCCTCGCGAATCTCACTCAACAAAGATCCAGATCCGCCATGAAAAACCAAATCAAATGGTTTGGCGCCAGCGGCTAGCCCTTTCTTCTTTGCGACTGAATCTTGTAGCTCCTTCAGAATTTTCGGTTGAAGAACAACATTTCCTGGCTTATAAACGCCATGAACATTTCCAAATGTTGCAGCGAGCATGTATCGCCCGCGCTCACCAAGACCGAGAGTCTCCGCAGTCAAAATCGCATCCTCTGGCGTTGAATACAACTTCGCATCGTGTTTGGCTTCAACACCATCTTCTTCTCCACCAACAACACCGATCTCTAATTCCAGAACAGTGTTGGCAGCGACAGATTTTTTGAGCAACTCATCGGCAATCGTCATATTTTCTTTCATGGAAACTGCCGAGCCATCCCACATATGAGAGTTAAAGAGTGGCGCTTTTCCAGATTTCAATCGTTCGATTCCAAAATCGAGAAGTGGACGCATAAATCCATCGAGTTTTTCCGCTGGACAATGGTCGGTGTGAAGTGCAATCTGCACGTTGTAATTCTTTGCGACGATGTGGGCATACTCGGCGAGAGCAACTGCTCCATCCACCATGTTTTTCACTGTTGAACCTGAGGCAAATTCTGCCCCGCCCCAAGAAAATTGAATAATTCCATCGGAATTTGCTTCGGCAAAGCCACGAAGCGCGGCGATCAAGGTCGATGAAGAAGAAACGTTGATAGCTGGGTATGCAAATGCGCCTGCCTTTGCGCGGTCGAGCATCTGCAAATAAATCTCAGGGGTGGCAATTGGCATTTTCGCTCCAAATCTCGTTGCGGGCGTAAATCTCATATCCAGCGCAACTCTGAGCCGATCGGAGGCTTACGCCCTATCCCACCACATACTGACCCGTAACAAAAAATCGCCACCCTTGGATCTCAACGGAAGATCAAAAGGTGGCGATTTTTCTAGGCTCCCACGAGCCAATTGCGCGTGCTCTGGCGCGTTAGTGCCCGAGAGTGCGCAGGGCTTTGGCGAGCAATGAGGTCAAAGCGCTGATGAGGGTTGGGTTGGATAACAATTTCAAAAAAGTTGTGAGGAATAAAAAGAGGCTCATCTTTTCCTTTCAGGTTGGCCCTGCAGAAATTGCAGGAATTGCATAAGAGGGAATCTTTGCTCTGGTTGCGTTGGCAATTGAGAGCGTTGCTCTTTAATGTGAGCAACCTTTCTCGGTGCATCACGACAAAGTTGTTCCTCTTGCGAGCCGAGCAAGGTAATCTCGGCAAACTATGAGCACAGAGAGCCCCAACAATCCAGAGAAGGTTGAAACTCTAGAAAACCTCTTAACGGAGACTCGAACTTTCCAACCTAGCCACGAATTCGCAGCCGATGCCAATGCTCAACCTTTCATTTACGCGCAAGCCAATAAAGATCGCTTGGCTTTTTGGGAAGAACAAGCGAAAGAGTTGTCATGGACAAATCCATGGAGTGAAATCTTGGATTGGCAACCACCATTTGCGAAATGGTTTGTTGGCGGAACAATCAATGCATCCTTCAATTGTCTAGATAGACATGTGAATGAAGGACGTGGTGATCGAGTCGCATTTCATTTTGAAGGTGAACCAGGCGATACACGAACTATCACCTATTCGGATTTACTCATTGAAGTAAAGAAAACATCAAACGCACTAACTGAACTTGGAATCAAAGCTGGCGATCGAGTAGCGATTTATATGCCAATGATTCCGGAAGCAGCAATTGCAATGTTGGCTTGCGCTCGTATTGGCGCACCGCACTCCGTTGTCTTTGGAGGATTTTCATCAGAGGCTCTCCTTTCACGCATCCAAGATGCTGATGCCACTTTGGTTATTACTGCTGATGGCGGGTTCAGAAAAGGAAGCGCCTTCGCGCTTAAAACTGCGGTAGATGAAGCGCTACTTGGTGAAACGAGAGTTAAAAACGTTCTTGTTGTAAAGCGAACTGGTCAAAATGTTGCGTGGAGTGATGGTCGAGATATCTGGTGGCATGAAATTGTCGAACGACAAAGCAATGAGCATGTGGCACAGAGCTTTGATAGCGAGCACCCACTATTTATTTTGTATACCTCTGGCACAACTGCAAAACCAAAAGGAATTTTCCACACAACTGGTGGCTATCTAACTCAAGTCGCATTCACACACAAAATGGTTTTCGACTTGAAACCAGAGACCGATGTCTATTGGTGCACAGCCGACGTTGGATGGATTACTGGTCACTCCTATGTTGTCTATGGACCACTAATAAATGGTGCAACACAAGTTATGTATGAAGGAACGCCGGATACTCCACATAAAGGTCGAATTTTCGAACTCGTCGCAAAGTACGGCGTAACAATTTTGTACACCGCCCCAACACTTATTCGCACATGGATGAAATGGGGAGATGAATTTCCATTGGCTCACGATCTCTCTTCACTTCGTCTACTCGGTAGCGTGGGAGAGCCAATTAATCCAGAGGCATGGATGTGGTACTACGAAGTCGTTGGTGGAGGACGTTGCCCCATCGTCGATACATGGTGGCAGACCGAAACCGGCGCAATCATGATTTCACCACTTCCCGGTATTACTGCAGCAAAACCTGGTTCCGCGATGCGACCCTTACCGGGAATTAGCGCGAAAGTAGTCGATGATGTAGCAAAGCCTGTTGCAAATGGACATGGTGGATATTTAATTCTCGATCAACCTTGGCCCTCCATGCTTCGTGGAATTTGGGGAGAGCCTGAGCGATACAAGGAAAATTACTGGTCTCGATTCCAAGATCTTTACTTCGCTGGCGATGGTGCGAAGTTGGATGATGATGGAGCGATCTGGCTTCTCGGTCGAGTAGATGATGTGATGAATGTTTCTGGTCATCGAATTTCGACAACAGAAGTTGAATCGGCGCTCGTCTCTCACGTTGCAGTAGCTGAAGCTGCAGTTGTTGGAGCGGCAGATGCGATGACAGGTCAAGGAATTGTGGCATTTGTAATTTTGCGAAGTGGTATCGAACATGCAAGCGGAGATGAATTAATTCAACAACTTCGCAATCACGTGGCAAAAGAAATTGGCGCAATCGCCAAACCTAGACAGATACTTGTTGTGGCAGAACTTCCAAAGACACGAAGTGGAAAAATCATGCGACGCCTTTTGAAGGATGTTGCAGAGAATCGCGTCGTTGGAGATTCGACAACTTTGGCAGATCCAAATGTCATGAAATTAATTTCTGCCGGATTGCAAGCGACAACTACCGAGGAATAATCGCCATCTTCTTATCGATCTCTGCGCGGAATCGATCGATAACATCTGGTTCCTGGATCTTCATCTGTCTATAAATCTTGCTATCCGATACTGAGTTATTTATCCATTGCCATGGTGAATAAAGCAGTACCGAGAGCACTAAGTAGGAAACGACAGTCAAGCGCGCCAGTTCAAGCACCGCTCCTGCGATGGAATCAATAAATCGAATTGGGCTCCATAAAATTTTCGTTCGAAAAAATCTTGCGACTCCACTAGCAATCCACTTACAGATTTCAGAGCCAATTATTATCCCAAGAAAGGCAATGAAGAATTTCGCAGTTGTATTTTTATTGTCTTCGACAAAATGAAGCGCAATAACTAGACCAAGAATGCCGCCGCCGACAAATCCCACTGTTGCAATGAGAGTTTGAAGAAATCCTCGTTTAAATCCAGAAATGACAGCCCCTAGAGCACCGAGAGTTAAAAGAATGTCAAAGATCATGGAATCAATTTACGGTGATGTGAAGATATTTGCTCGTTAAATCCTTCAATTCCTTCAAACTGTCCAACACTCCTATTTTTTTATAGACAACTTTTCCGTCAGCATCGATAAACCAGGTCACAGGTACGCCTGCTCCAAAATATGCCCGGGTACGTCCATCAGGGTCAAAGAGATTGGGCCAGGTCATTCCTTCGGTTTTAATGAAATCAACTCCATTTTGTGGCTTGGCTTCTTCGACATCAACGCCCAATAGATCCAAATGTTCTTTCGCATAAACATAAAAATCTCTGAAAAATGGAATTTCCTGCTGACATGGTCCACACCAAGAACCCCACACATTGACAATCAAGGGACCGCGCAAACTGTCAAGAAATATTTGCGAACTATCGTCTAAACAAGGCAGAACAATTCCAGTGATATCGCTGGAGCGAGAAATCGAATCGCAGTTCACAACTTGCCCGACGCTCGGTTCAATTGGTGCTTTATTTGATGAGCAAGCCGACAGCGAAGTTGCGAGCAAAATGAATACAGCGCTCACGCTGGCGACTTTTCTTTGTCGCTTCATCGAAAATCCTTATCGGTTTTTACTAAGGCTCGAGCGGCAATTGGATCGGTGACTCCGATGCCATAGGAAGGACAACTCTTTGCCAGAGGACATGCACCGCATGCTGGCTTTCGGGCATGACAAATTCGTCGTCCATGCCAAATCATTCTCTGTGACAAATTCGTCCATTCCTTTTGCGGAATTAGTGCAGCAACTTCCTGCTCAACTTTGACAGGATCTAAAGATCGTGTCCACCCAAATCGTCGGCTAAGTCTTCCAAAGTGTGTATCAACTGTTATTCCGGGAATATCGAAGGCATGTCCCAGCACGACATTTGCAGTTTTGCGACCGACCCCTGGCAACGTGATGAGCTCTTCAAGTGTTCGGGGAACTTCTCCACCAAAGTCTGAAACTATTTTTGTCGCGAGACCTTTTATATTTCGAGATTTCGCCCGATAGAAACCTGTTGAGTGCACGAGTTTTTCAAGCGATGCAAGATCTGCTTTGGCGAAATCCTGAGCCTTTGAATATTTTTTAAACAAAGCAGGAGTTACGAGATTGACCCTTTTGTCCGTACATTGGGCAGAAAGAACAGTGGCGATCAGAAGTTGAAGTGGTGTCGAGAAATCCAATTCGCAACGAATGTCTGGATACGTTTTGCAGAGAATTCGATATGTCGCCCGAGCACTTTTCACTAATTCGGGGTTAGCGGACACCTGCCAGAGATTACGCTCCAAATTGGATACCGTGAAATGGTTATACGAAATATGAGTAGTGAAAGTTGGCTCAAATTCCTAGTAAAGTGCGGCTGTGACTCTAGATGAATCGATTGTTCGTCGCGCCCCACTCTTTACCGCCCTTGATGATGCCGCAGCTGTGACTCTGCGCTCTGCAATGGAGTCCATACGACTTCCCAAGGGATCAACTCTCTTCTCTGAAGGCGACGCAGGTGATCACCTATACGTCATCGTCGAAGGCAAGTTGAAATTGGGAACATCAAGTGGAGATGGTCGAGAAAATCTTCTCTCGATTCTTGGACCTGGTGAAATGTTTGGCGAGCTATCACTCTTCGATGCAGGACCCCGCACATCAACAGCGACCGCAGTAACAGATGTTCGACTTTTAAGTTTGGGACACGACAAAGTAATTCCGTGGGTAACAGAGCATCCTCAAGTTGCTCTTGATCTTCTCGAGCGATTGGCTCAACGTCTTCGACGAACCAATGAAGTTGTCGGAGATTTAGTTTTCAGTGATGTTCCCGGACGAGTCGCGAAAGCACTTTTGGATCTGGGTGAGCGCTTCGGCAAAACGACCGATGAAGGTTTGTATGTGCACCACGACTTAACTCAAGAAGAGTTGGCTCAACTCGTCGGAGCATCGCGCGAAACAGTTAATAAGGCGCTCGCAGATTTTGCCAGCAGAAATTGGATTCGCCTTGATGGTCGTGCAGTTTTAATTACCGATATTGAACGCTTAAGTAAGCGCGGTCGCTAACTAGCTTCTTAATTCAACTGTTAGTTCAACCTCAACAGGTGCATCTAGCGGCAACTCTGCAATTCCAACAGCGGAGCGAGCATGTTTTCCATCTTCGCCCCATATATGAAGGAATAGTTCGCTCACTCCATTGACCACTGCAGGTTGGCTAACAAAGCCAGGAATTCCGTTGACATAACCGACAACTCGCACCACTCTGACAATGTCGTCGACGCTTGCCACTGTTTCTACCGCCGCTAGACAGTTGAGAGCGCATATTTGAGCCAACTCTTTCGCTTGCTCAACTGAAACAGAGCCGCCAACTTTTCCGGTGTGAGTTAACTTTCCATCGACAAGTGGAAGTTGTCCTGCAGTGAAAACTAAATTTCCTGTTCGAACCGCAGGAACATAAGCCGCCAATGGTTTTGCAGCGACGGGTAGTTCAAGGCCAAGCTCAGCTAATTTCGCGCGTACATGACTCATTTGATTTCTCGTTTCATGTAAGCAACCAGTTGATCTCCACCACCTGGAGCGGGAATAACTTGAACCAACTCCCAACCTTCAGAACCCCAATTATCAAGAATTTGCTTCGTTGCATGAGTTAGCAACGGAACGGTGACGTATTCATATTTCACGAGCAGCCTCTTCTCCGATTATTAGTTGAATAACTCTGAATTTAATTTGCGAGCGCAGCTTTCACTGCCGCAGAAACGGTGCCTCCGTCGGCTTTTCCTGCAATCTTCGGAGCGAGAACTTTCATCACTAGCCCCATACCTGCAGGACCTGAAGCGCCAGTCTCGGCAATAGCTTCAGTGATTAACGTTTGAAGTTCTTCAGCGCTCAATTGCGTTGGCAAGTACTTAGTAATTACTTCGCCTTCGGCACGTTCCAATGTCGCTTTCTCTGGACGACCACCTAAATCAAATGCCTCAGCGGCTTCGCGCCGTTTTTTCACTTCGCGCGAGAGAACGGTTATTACTTCTGCATCGGATAGCTCGCGTGCCGTCTTTCCTGAAACTTCTTCATTGGTTATCGCCGATAGCAGCATACGAATCGTTCCTGATGTCAGTTCATCGCGACTTCGAATGGCCTCTGTGAGATCACTTCTAAGTTGTTCCTTTATTGCCATTGGGTTATCTTCTCACGGAAGAAACATCCAAAAACTACGCGCTAATCGGGGGTACACGTGGGTTTTGTCCTTCGCGAAGCGCAATTGCCCATTTTGCCAATAGGCAAAGAAGATATTCGGGTTCTCCACTTTTCTGATCTTCACTTAACTCCTTCAAGGAGAAGAGAGATCAAAGCAATCAAAAGCTTCATTGATCTCGCTCCTGATTTTATAATTTCAACAGGTGACTTTCTCGCCCACCCCGATGCAGTCCCGATTGCACTTGAAGCCCTTGATGAACTTCTCGATCTACCTGGCGTTTTTGTCTTTGGATCAAATGACTACTTCGCACCGAAGATAAAAAATCCTCTCTCCTATCTCACCGCCGACAAAGGTAAAAGAATTCATGGCGAGCCACTTCCTTCTCATGAATTGGCCGCTGGTTTGGCCGCTCGCGGATGGCGCAACGTCAATTTCTCGAGAACCCTTCTGACTATCAAATCGACCAATATTGAAGTTCGGGGTACAGATGATGCCCACCTCAATCGAGATGAATACTCAATGGTTGCTGGAATTCCAGATTCTGTATCGGATATTGCAATCGGAGTAACACACGCACCTTATTTGCGAATTCTCGACGCGATGAAAAGCGATGGTCTTGATGCAATTTTTGCTGGTCATACTCATGGCGGACAGGTGCGTTTGCCTTGGCTCGGTGGAAGTCGAGCCTTAACGACAAATTGTGATTTACCGACATGGAGAGCACGTGGAGTTACTCGCTTTGCTCAAGATCCTTGGCTCAATGTTTCTGCAGGGATGGGAACGAGCCCTTACTCACCTTGGCGTCTTGCTAGCCCACCAGAAGTTTCACTCATCACTCTTACAACAAATTGATTTGGTCGGGGTGACAGGATTTGAACCTGCGCCTTCGTCGTCCCGAACGACGCGCGCTACCAAGCTGCGCCACACCCCGATCAAGGAAACTCTACTTAGTTAGTTCCTCAGCAAGTAACTCCGCAATTTGCGCAGTATTGAGCGCGGCTCCCTTGCGCAAATTATCTCCGCAGACAAATAAATCTAGCGCCATCGGATCATCAATACTTTTTCTGATTCGACCAACCCATGTTGGATCCGTTCCCACTACATCAGCAGGAGTCGGAAACTTGTAACTCTCTGGATCATCAACAAGTTTGACGCCAGCAGCAGTTGAAAGAATTTCTTGCGCTTCTTTGCGCGATGGTTCTTTTGCAAATACTGCATGAACAGTTAACGAGTGAGTTGTGATGACAGGAACTCGTACACATGTAGCAGCAACTTTGAGATTGGCTAGACCAAGAATTTTTCTTGATTCATTGCGAACTTTTAGCTCCTCCGAAGAGTAACCATCCGCCTTTAAGGAACCTGCCCAAGGAATGACATTGAGTGCAAGTGGTGCAGGAAATGGACCCAAATCAGAAATTACTGAACGAAGATCCCCAGCAACATCACCTGCGCTACTGCCACCTACAGCAAGAGTTTGCGCCCGCAAAGTATCAATACCTGCTTGGCCAGCACCTGAAGCAGCTTGATATGAAGAGACGACAAGTTCTTTCAATTCATATTTCTCATGCAACGCTCCCATCACAACAATCATGGAGAGCGTTGTGCAATTGGGGTTCGAAATTATTCCCTTAGGTCGTATTTTTACAGCGTCAGGATTGACTTCTGGAACAACTAATGGAACTTCAGAGTCCATACGAAAAGCACCAGAATTATCAACAACAATTGCGCCACGTGAAACTGCAATGGGTGCCCACTCTTCTGAAATTTCATCCGGAACATCAAACATTGCAACATCAATTCCATCAAAAGCTTCCGGTGTCAGCGCGACCACAGTGAGTTCTTCTCCGCGACAGATTAATTTCTTTCCAGCACTTCGTGCAGATGCGATAAGTCGAATTTCTCCCCATACATCAGGGCGAGTGGAAAGTATGTCGAGCATGACGGTACCAACTGCACCAGTTGCACCAACAACTGCTAGGGAAGGTTTTCTCGTCAT
>JBBCHT010000001.1:0-117032 GCA_037200085.1 Actinomycetota bacterium | reverse complement strand
CGAACTTGCACCTGCTTCTGCGCATGTTCGGCCCAACGGCGGATTCCGCTGCTCCGTATGCACCAACGCCCGCTGAAATGTTGAATCCTTTTGGCGCCGCTGCGATTGAAGTTTTCCAAAATTTTGATCGCTCCTCATTGCTGAGGACTTGATACTCACCGAGTGATCCGTTGGTTTACCGCACCATGCGTTCCATTAGCCGCCAACCATTGAATGTGTTCGGCGTATCTGTCGTAATCGAGAGAACCATCTGCACGAAAAGGAGTTGCAGTTGCAGTCAAAATTCCATGCCAAGGTTTGCTCGTTTCACTCTAAGAGACAATTTAGTGGTTGAGTGAAGGGGATTCAATCTCACCAATTCTGGCAAGTTCACCTAAAGGTATTGGCGTAACTATTGGTCGACTAGCAAATGCAATCTGCTCGGAAAGAGAGACCGGCTTTCCGCACTCCTTCCGAAACAATATCAATGACTGAACGTCCACAAATTCTTCCTTGACATAGACCCATCCCTGCGCGTGAAAACAATTTCGTAGTGCGAGCGCTCTCTGCTCCAAGTTCATGAATTGCGCTCTTGATCTCTCCTAGAGAAACTTCCTCGCATCTACATATGAGCGTTTCATCTGTCAGTCGCTCATGCCAGAACTGCCCAATGGGATAGACGCGCAACAAGTTTCTGCCAAATTTTCTCGCCCTCTTCTCTGCTGTAAGAGTTTCTTGCTTGAGCTCTCAACACCACTTGCGCTCTCCCCTGCAATGTGACCTTCAATGATTGCCACATCAGAGCCACCAATTCCTGTCACTTCACCAGCAGCAAAGGACACCTTCACACTGGTCTCTTGTCTCTCATTACTTCGACAAATAACCCGCCATCGATGCCGACGCTCTGCTTCAGCCCTAAATTTCCTGCAATCGATAGATCGGCGGTAAAACCCCAAACCGACTGCAAGTGCATCACAGGCAATAGTTTTCTCTGTTCCTTCGATGACGCGAAAGTTGCTATCCACTTTGGCGATCGTCGCTGACTGTAGGAGCCCATCGCTATTGGGAGTTCGCTCGAAGAACTACATATCCACGCTCATATAAAATAGAGTTCTTTTTCAAACCGGAGAGAAAAACCTTGCCTGCTTAATTTTCGATGGATGAGTTAGTGCAACAAATGGATGTAAAAACCATTTTCTTAATCGATTTGCCTCAAAAAGCCCGACTACTTCTGCACCTGCCTCCGATAGGACCCCATGCAACGGGCAAGAGAAAAGGACCTGTTCCTGCTACAACAATTCTCTTTCCCACGATCACCCCCGAGCTTTTCAATAAGGCTTGAGCAGCTCCCGCAGATACGACTCCTGGTAAATCCCAACCAGGGAAAGGAAGCGAGCGATCGTACGCACCTGTTGCGAGAATGAGGGTTTTTGGTTTTGATGATCCGCGCCTCTCCGGCTACAAGTAGATGAAGAGTTGTCTCATCATCTCATTCTCTGCGCGCCAAACCGAAGTATCGAGAAGCAGTTCAATATGAGGATGTCCGAGAACTTCACGATAAAACGCTTTCCCCTACCGCCCAAATCTTTCTCGCTGGAAATGGTCGCCAAAACTGGCCACCCAATGTGGTCGAAGAATCTATAAGTAGAACATGTGATCCAGAGTTTGCAGCGGCAAGCGCTGCTGACAATCCTGCGGTCCACCACCGATTACGACGATCATTGACTTTCAACTTTCATTCCAGAAACCACTTTTTTCACGCACGAGCGCTGACCAGGCACACCGTCGATTGTGACTACGCAATCAAAACAAACTCCTATTCCACAAAAAATCCCGCGAGGTTTTGTCATGGTTCGGAGTTTTCCGTAGCTCCGCGAATTCCACTAGCAAGAATTGCGGCCGCCACGCTCTGGTTAGAGTTTGCGGAAATCACTTCCCCATTGAAAGTAAAGGAAATTTCTTTGGCTTCGCTAGACATGTATTTTCGATCCGTGAGAGTTCGCAAAACGCGATGGGGCAAATGGAGTTGCATCCATAAAGGTCTGCTTGCCCAAAATCGAATGGGCGATTAACTCCGCCGTTGCTGGCGCCAATCCAATTCCAGCACCTTCATGTCCAGTGGCATGCCACAGACCACACATTGAAATAATCTTCACAATCACTGGGCAAATGATCAGGTGCATATGGACGAAAGCCAAAGTAACTGCGCATCCGCACTCAGGGTGGATAAGGATGGGAATAGACCGATCGCATTTTCTGCGAGTTTTTTGCAAAACCCTTACATCTACTTTTGTATCAAAACCCGACTCGTTCACGACTCGAACCAATGAGAATATTTCCTGACTTCGTACTCTCAACTACTGCACTCGTCTGAAGATCCTGCATCATCACTTGCGGACACTCGCTACGTAATCTCCATCATAAACTTTATGTCGAACAAGTTGACTTGCGGGAGTAGTTACAAGAATGAATCCTCGCCTTGGTGCAATGGGTAAATGCGAACCTGCCATCCTGCTATCTCATACACCTGTAGCGCTCACAACTACTCGAGAAAAATAGCTCCCTTTGGCAGTCTTTACTCCCGTTATTCCTTGAGCATCTGAAAGTAGCCCTTCGACTTTTGCCCCTGTTACTACAGTGCCACCTAACTTGCGCACAAAGGAAAGTATTTTGCCGACAGTCAGCATGGGTTGGCATTGTGAATCTTGCGGGTAGTGAACGCCGAATGTAATTTCTTCAGAAAGATGCGGTTCCATTTCACGAAGCTCTTTTTGATCCAACTCCTCTGCTACTACACCTACTGATTTTTGGTTAGTAACCAAGAAGTTGAGGTGATCTCTTCCTTCTTCACTTCTGACAACGACAACTCCACCCTTCGCTTCCAATTCACACCCCGCCGCCGATTTTTCGACTAATTCGAACCAGGCGTTCCGTGAGTGGAGAGCCAGAGTTAACTCAGGGCCGACCTCTTTATCCGAAACTAAAATGTTGCCTTCGCCCGAACTTGTTGTACCGCCAGAAATGGAGCTCTGATCAAGTACAAGAACTTTTAACCCTGCGTCAGAAATCTTGAGCGCGATAGTTGCACCAATCATTCCAGCCCCGATAACAATGACGTCGGGGTTGGACATTAAAGAGTACTTTTTTCCACGCTCGCCTTTTTCCTTTTAGCCGAATACTTCTTTATGACGAAAACTATGAGAGCGGCCACAGCCAATATCAAGATAGCGAATACGGATGTGACCAAAAGATTGCCGCCATCTTCCTTTGCCGGAGAAATTACCCCTTCACCAGTAGCTCCCTTTGGAGCCGATTCGTGAATCTGTGATGTAAGAGGTTGATCTTGAGCAGTTGCGCCAGAAGGCACTTCAACTTCAAATGCGTAACTTCCTTGAACTGGATGGCCATCATCAGAAACAACGCGATACGTAACGGAGAATTCACCAAATTCATGCGTTGGAGGCAGATCGACGGTGAGAAAACGACCATCTACTACGGCATCGCCTTCTTCAATCTCAGTTCCAAAACGATCTTTCACAATCAGCACACTGGTGTTGTGCTGATTGAGAACAAGAAGGTCTTCATCAAATTCAAGGCGCACACTTGCCGGCAAATCTTTCAATACAGCACCCGATGCTGGATTGGTGCTCACCAATTCTGCGTGAGCCGAAGCAAATGGTGTTGATAAGGCGAGAAAAAAGAGAAGAAGTAAAGGTAAAGAAAATTTTACGCTGCGTCGAATATTCACACGGCAACGTTACTTCCTAATCAGGTGATAGCGCACGCCATTGAGAGGCCATATTGGCAGCAATCTTCTTCTTATCTCCCGGATTCTTCAAAAACGACTGAAGCGCTGGACCCACAACACTGTTTGCAAAGTCAGGTCGGGTTACGCGATCCAAAAATTGCAGTGAATATTTGCTCGAATTGACTAGAGCAGCTTGTTGACGGAGGAAAGGGTTATCAGAGATCGGCACACTGCTATTGGCAAGGAGGGTAGTTGGAGCACTTGATAAGAAAGTTTCTGCATAGTCTGCTGAGGCAAACCAAGTGACAAGTGATTTTGCATTGGCCAAGTTTTTTGCGGCTGATTTCGAAATTACATACCCATTTACCGGTGCAACAAGAGCATCACGTTTATAAGCCTTGCTGATCTCTGGAAATGGGAAGAGAGCCAAGTCAGACAGTTCATCTGGATCTGAATAAAGTTGCGAATGATATGACCCCATGATCTGCATCGCCGCCTTCATTTGAACAACTAAGCGACCAGCACTTGCCCAATCTAGATCTGCAGCATTGCTATTTTGATAGGGAAACATCGTCTCCCAGTTTCTAAAACTTTCTGAACTCGATCATCACTCCATGCGACCCGCCCCGACAAAAGATCACCATGAAATTTAAATCCGTTGGTTCGCATATTGATGAAATCAAAAGTTCCCATCGCCTCCCATCCACGGCGCTACCAAATGCAATTGGTGTGAGTCCCTTCGATTTTAAAATCGAACATGCACCGAGGAAATCACTCCACGTAACAATGGATGCTGCATCAATTCCAGCGGCCTTGAAAATCGATTTGCGATACATGACTGCCCATGGATACTTGGCGATTGGAATCAAATACTGCTTGCCATCGGCTGCAGTAACGGCAGTCTGATAGCTTCTTGCAAAGTTCTTGCGCACTTTTGTCCAAACGTCGGAGACATCTGCTGCCAAGCCTTTGCTAGCCAAGTACTGCAAGCGATATCCAGCAGGGAAATCCACTACATCGCTAGGAGAACCTTGAAAATAGGAGCTAATTTGATTTTGGAAATTTAAATGTTCGATGGGATCAACACTTATATCGAAGCGGCTTTACTTCCGGAAGCAATCAGCAACTTTTCACTTAAATGTGATGTCGGATCAAATGCATATGAACCGAATTCGACCGATTTGCCCGCTGCCAATGAAGGAGATATTCCTAAACTCGCGCCAAATAACGCTTCAGTCGCTGCAAATCCTGCACCAGCTGCTGCGCCTTTGAGTACATCGCGACGAGACAAACTCATTCCAAAACTGCTCTCTGTTATCTAGGTCATCTCGGCCAATTGATCTTTACTGAGCCCCACGGTAGTGCCAATGAATTGCAATAAATAGGCGTTGTAATTCACAATAGATAACAATTAAATAACTCTTACTACGTGATTCTTCAAGTAATAATTAGCCATGGTCGCATCGTTATTTACTCCGCTAAAAATTAGAGATCTCGAAATCGCAAATCGTGTTTGGGTTAGCCCTATGTGTCAGTACTCAGCAGAAAATGGTCTTGCAACTGAATGGCATCGAGTACATCTCGGCACTTTCTCAACTGGCGGACCAGGACTGGTCATGGTTGAAGCAACAGGAGTCGTACCCGAAGGTCGCATTTCTGTGGGATGTCTGGGAATTTGGGACGATGACCATGCAGATGCATTTCTTCCCATTACTCACTTCGCACATTCCCAAGGCGTTGCAATAGGAATTCAACTTGCACATGCTGGACGTAAAGCATCAACGATGCGACCGTGGGATGACCACCTCATGGCGAGTAAAGAGGAAGGTGGTTGGCAAAGCGTTTCTGCAAGTGAGATCGCTTTTCATGGAATGCAAACGCCACATTCACTTACTGAAAATGAAATTAACGAACTCGGTGATGCATTCGTTGAAGCAGCTAAACGGGCAATACGAGTTGGCTTTGATGTAATTGAATTACATGCAGCACATGGATATCTCTTTCATCAATTTCTTTCACCGCTATCCAATGTTCGACAAGATAAATATGGTGGTGACTTTGAAGGACGTTCGAGGTTTTTGCGAGAGGTCACAACAAAAGTACGAGCAGCCATTCCCGTCGGAACTCCGCTATTCGTCAGAATTTCAGCCACTGATTGGGTTGATGGCGGATGGAATATCGAAGAATCAACGAAATTGGCAAAGGAACTTAAAGCGCTCGGTGTCGATTTAATCGATGTCTCCTCCGGCGGACTTATCCATGGCGCAGTAATTCCTGTCGGACCTGGATATCAAGCACCTTTTGCGCAAACAATTAGGTCCCAAACGGGCATCCTTACTTCATGTGTCGGATTGATAACCAACGCACATCAAGCAAACGAATTAATCGAAAACGGTAGTGGCGATGCCGTCATGCTTGCCCGAGCAATGCTTCGCAATCCTAGGTGGGCGCTAGAAGCCGCCGAGGAGTTAGGCGTTGCAGCGAATTGGCCCATCCAGTTTGAGAGAGCGCGAAATCTGAAAAAGTAGAGACATTGGCTAGCTCATAAATTATGATCAGAGCCTTCCTCTTTAATCTCTTGTAGCCATTTTCTATTTTGGAGGATTTCAGATGTCAATTTCCGACATTCATTGGACCGCAGTTCTCATAGCAGCCCTTGTTGCCATCGCAAGTGGCGCAATCTGGTTTGGACCTAAAACTTTCTATCCGTGTGGTCAAAGGCGATGGGACACACTGAAGAACAGATTCCTGCTGGTGGAATGAATATGGGAATTGTTTTCGGTGCGACATTCCTTGCACATTTTGTTGAAGCTTCTGCAGTGGGATATGTACTCACGGGAATTGGCAATTTGAACGCTCTCAACGGGCTCATTGCTGGATTGGTTGTAGGTATCGGAATTGCCGCCGCTTCCTCTCTACCTCACCGACTTTTGGCGGACATGGCTTTAAAGTTTGGACAATCGAAGTTGGCAATGATGTTCTCAACCTTGCCCTTATCGGTTTTATTATTGGCGCGTTCAGTTAATTCTTTGATCCGTTAAAAGCTTGAGCGATTGTTGCCGCTGTAGCAGATAACTCTGCAGGGATAACCCAGACTTTGCTTGCTGTGCCATTTGCAATGGTGGAGAGTTGTTCTAAATACTTATAAGCAAGTACTTTCTCATCGGCATCCCCATCGTGAATAGCTTTAAATACTTTTGCAATCGCAGTTGCTTCACCTTCTGCACGAATGACCGCGGCTTGAGCTTCACCCTCTGCACGCAAAATGTCTGACTGGCGAGCGCCTTCCGCGTTGAGAATTTGGCTTTGCTTCTCACCTTCAGCAGTCAAAATTGCAGCGCGCTTATCACGATCTGCCCGCATCTGCTTCTCCATCGACTCTTGCACGCTAGGAGGTGGTTCGATCGCTTTAATTTCTACGCGATTCACACGCACTCCCCACTTACTAGTCGCCTCATCAAGAACGCCTCGCAAAATCGCGTTGATGTGATCGCGAGAAGTCAAGGCCTTTTCTAGATCCAAGCCGCCTACAGAGTTACGAAGTGTTGTTACCACTAATTGTTCGATGCCTTGAATGTAATTTTCAATTTCATAGGTTGCAGACTTTGCATTGGTAACTTGAAAGTAAATAACGGTATCAATGCTTACGACAAGGTTGTCCTCGGTAATAACGGGTTGAGGCGGGAAGGAGACGACTTTTTCACGAAGATCAACAAGTGGTCGCAGACGATCAATGCCTGGAAAAATCAAGTTAAGCCCCGGCTCCAGTGTGCGGTGGTACTTACCAAGTCGCTCAATGATTCCAGCGCTTGCTTGAGGAATGATTTTTATCGTTGATACGACAACGACGATCGCAAGCAATAATAAAACTCCAAGTGCAATATTTGCAGTCATGTCATTTCCCCAGTTCTTAAATTTCTTTAGCGTTTGTGACGATCGCAACTGCACCGTCAATACGAACGACTTTCGCACCTGCACCGACAGGGAGTGAGCCTTCTTGAGTTCGTGCAGTCCACGTTTCCTTCCCAAGATTGATAGTTCCAGTTGTTGGGCTTACTTCGGTTAACACAATTGCCTCTTCGCCAATAAGCGCGCTAAATCCTGTTCTGGTATCGCCACTCTTTTTAAAGAGATATTTCCGCACAATAGGTCTTAAGAAACCTAAGTAATGACAGCGGTAATTGAGAAACCAATCCATTGAAATGCCGAGCCACTCCAAAGAGCGGCAATGAGCCCGCCAACAGCTGCAGCTATTGCAAGTGAAATAAAAACCAAACTAAGAGTGAGTACTTCTAATACAACAAATAATCCTGCTACCGACAACCAGACCCAGAAGTGCATATGCATCCTTCGCTAAGTGATATCCACGCTACCACCGTTTTGAGATAAAGTGCGGATAAATATTTTCACAACTAGAAGCGGAGAGAAGATGTCAGTCCGTCGAATTATGGCCACTAGCGGCGGTTTTATTTCAACCGATTTGTGGGATGTAACTCGACCGGGTGAGACAGTCCTTCGTATGTTGGCGCTCACCAAGAAGGAGAGACCACGAGTCTGTTTCATTCATACCGCTAGTGGTGACAATGCGGGTTATCTCAAGCAGTCCTACGCCGCTCTCAGTGATTTCAATTGCGACGTTA
The DNA here is from genome assembly GCA_037200085.1 of Actinomycetota bacterium. Lineage (GTDB taxonomy): Bacteria > Actinomycetota > Actinomycetes > Nanopelagicales > Nanopelagicaceae > QYPT01. The sequence continues at coordinate 108,665 of JBBCHT010000001.1, read as the reverse complement.
CGCATCTGCCAACTTTTTACTCAACCCAATGCACCAGTCAGAGATCAGATCATGAACTCCGACATGATTTGGGTAGGTGGAGGATCTGTTGCCAATCTCTTAGCTTTGTGGAGTTTGCATGGAGTTGATTCAGCGCTTCGAGAAGCTTATGAAGAAGGAATTGTTCTCGGTGGCGTGAGCGCCGGTTCAATTTGTTGGCATCAAGGTGGTCCGACAGATTCCTTTGGAGCGGAATTGCGCACTGTTACCAATGCGCTCGCGCTATTGCCGTATGGCAATGCAGTGCATTATGACTCGGAGGCGCAGAGACGACCAAAAGCCCACGAACTAATTGCAAACGAGACTTTTACCTCAATGTATGCAACAGATGATGGCGTCGGAATCTTGTATGAAAATGAAATCGCAGTAGAAGTTATTGGAGATAGAAGTGTGGCTAGAAATCCACTTGGTGGCGCTGCTTACTTCCTAGAAAAAGCGGTGGAGAAGTACAAGAAAAACGCCTCGAGCCTGGAGCAATTGCTCAGTAATTCAAGCTTTCGGATGGGCAAAGAGAAAAGCGAGAATCTGATCGGCGAAGTTGTTAACGAGATTCGGGGTGTGCTTTCCCTCGTTGATCGTCCAAAGCGTCACCGTTGACTTAGCCGGACATCCGCTGAATTGACTCACAACCGTCTCTTTACCTTTGATCCCGGAATCAATATCAAGAGTCTTGGTCAAACGCACTGCTCCAGTTTTGCACCCATCAAGTTTTGCCCAACCCGAAACAGTTTTGTTAGCGCTGGGATATGGATTGATCAACGTTCCACCTTTATACAAAATAGTTTCATCAGCAGTTCCCCAAATTTGCAGAACACTGACAGGTGATTTTGGTTTGCACATCGAAGCGTCGCTAAATGTCGCGCCAGAAATACTGACTATGCCTGCTATCCGATCTGAATTTGTGCAAGCCATTCGATGCGCCATAAATCCACCATTGGAATGTCCTACGATGAAGATTCGTTTCTGATCAACGTTGTACTTCTTTGAAACTTCATCGATGATACTCATCAAATATTCCTCATCATCAACTGTGCTTCCATAAAAATTGCAGCATGCAGGGGTTGCATTCCAAAATCGCAATCCACTCGAATCTTTCGAACCATCTGGATGAACATAGAGTGCGCCACGTTTTTCTGCGGCGCTCTCCAATTTCAAGTAGCTCTCAATCTCATCACCCGTTGAGGTGTAACCGTGTAACGCAAGAATTAGTGGAGCAGCTTTAGATTTGTCGTAGGTCACAGGAACGATGAGTTTGTAGGGACGATCGCCTTCAAAATTAACGACTTCGCCACCTGCTGCCGCAACGGAGGCAACTGTGAGAAAGATGGGAGCAAGAATTGCAAGAGCGGCAGCCATAAAGATGCCCGACCGCCGACGATTCACATCGCCGATGTTAGCCAACCCTCCTGTGTAACCCCTGTGAATCGATTGAGCCCAATCGCTAGCCAGAGAGTGAGATCTACCTTACTTTTTTACGTATTTACACGGCGAAAGTGGCAAGATACTGGCGTGACTAAGCCAGTCGTCTCCCTGGGTCATGTAGTTATTCGATTCGCAGGAGATAGCGGCGATGGAATGCAACTCACCGGTGACCGCTTCACAATGGATACTGCAAGTCTTGGAAATGACCTTTCGACCCTTCCAAATTTCCCAGCCGAAATTCGCGCTCCGCAAGGAACGCTTCCTGGAGTCTCCTCATTTCAACTTCACTTTGCAGATCATCTGATTCAAACACCAGGAGATGCTCCCGATGTATTGGTTGCGATGAATCCAGCCGCACTAAAAGCGAATATTAAAGATCTACCACGTGGGGCCACAATTATCGTAGACAAAGATGAGTTCACAACTCGAAATCTTTCCAAAGTTGGCTACACCGAGAACCCTCTTGAAGATAGTTCACTCGATAGTTACGACGTTCATGCTGTGCCTTTGACATCACTTACTGTTGCTGCGCTCGCTGATTCTCCTTTGTCGCGTAAAGATGCAGAACGTTCCAAGAACATGTTCGCACTGGGATTACTTTCTTGGTTGTATCACCGCCCAACAGAGGCAACGGAAAACTTTTTGAGAGCGAAATTTGCGAAGAAGCCAGATATTTTGGCTGCAAATCTTCTCGCCTATAAAACTGGTTGGAATTACGGTGAGACGACGGAGGGATTCTCTGTCTCATATGAAATTGCGCCAGCAAAAATGCCGCCAGGTAGATATCGAAATATCACAGGCAATACTGCTCTTTCGCAGGGTTTGATTACTGCATCTGGGCTGAGCGGCCTCAAACTCTTTCTTGGCTCCTACCCCATCACTCCAGCGTCAGATATTTTGCATGAACTTTCTAAACATAAAAAATTTGGCGTCATCACCTTCCAAGCAGAAGATGAAATCGCTGCAGTTGGTTCTGCACTCGGTGCCTCATACGGTGGCGCTCTCGGAGTAACGTCCACCTCCGGACCAGGAGTTGCGCTCAAAGCAGAGATGATTGGTTTAGCTGTAATGCTGGAACTGCCTCTCATCGTGATTGATGTTCAACGAGGTGGTCCTTCAACGGGGTTACCAACAAAAACCGAACAAGCCGATTTGTTGCAAGCAATGTTTGGACGCAATGGAGAATCACCTGTTGCCGTTATTGCTCCATCTACTCCGAGTGACTGCTTCGCGATTGCATTGGAAGCGGTAAGAATTGCTACAACCTATCGAGTCCCCGTTTTCATTCTCTCGGATGGATACATCGCTAATGGTTCTGAACCGTGGAAAATTCCAGATGTCGAAAACCTTCCTGATTTGTCCGTTGAATTTGCCCAACCACAAGAGAACTTCTTGCCCTACCTTCGTGATCCGAAAACTCTTGCACGTCCATGGGCAATTCCTGGAACCAAGGGAATCGAACACCGAATTGGTGGCGTAGAAAAAGCAGATAAAACAGGCGATATTTCCTACGATCCGGTCAATCACGATCTCATGGTTCGCGCTCGTGCAGCGAAGGTAGCTGGAATTGAAGTGCCAGATCTTGTTGTTGATGATCCAACTGGAAACGCTGAAGTACTTCTGCTCGGATGGGGCTCAACTTATGGACCTATTGCATCAGCTGTAGATACTTTGCGAAACAATGGCGAGAAAGTTGCTCAAGCTCATATTCGATATATCAATCCCTTCCCAAAAAATCTTGGGGAGATATTGAATAAGTATCCAAAAGTTATCTTGCCCGAAATGAATCTGGGTCAACTTGGAATGTTGCTACGTTCTGAATTCCTTAAAGATGTCATTGGCTACAACATGGTTCGCGGTTTGCCATTTACGACTACAGAGATAGTCGAAGCGACGTTGGAGGTCTTGCGTGCCTGATATCGCCTTAACAAAAAAGGATTTTACTTCTGATCAAGAAGTTCGATGGTGCCCAGGGTGTGGCGACTATTCAATTCTTTCAACGATGCAGTCCTATCTTCCTGAATTAGGAATCGAACGCGAGAACATTGTCTTTATCTCTGGAATTGGATGTTCCAGCCGCTTTCCCTATTACCTCGACACATTTGGAATGCACTCGATCCACGGTAGAGCACCAGCTATTGCATCGGGTTTAGCGATATCACGACCTGATTTAACTATTTTCGTTATTACTGGCGATGGCGATGCGCTCTCGATCGGCGGAAACCATTTGATTCATGCTCTACGTCGAAATGTGATCTTAAAATTCTTCTCTTTAACAATCGAATTTACGGTTTGACCAAAGGTCAGTATTCGCCAGCCAGTGAACAAGGGAAAATAACGAAGTCCACGCCATTTGGTTCACTCGATACGCCGTTTAATCCAATCTCATTGGCCATTGGTGCCGAAGCATCTTTGTTGCCAGAACAATTGATTCAGATCGAAGCATTTAATGGAAACACTTCGGGCAGCCAGCGCACATAAAGGTTCTGCGTTGATCGAGATCTATCAAAATTGCCCTATTTTCAACGATGGCGCATTTGATGCAGTCAAAGATAATGAATCAAAAGAGGGCGCGCTTTTACAGATGGTTCACGGTCAACCGATTAAATCTTCAACGCACGGACTTGTTCGTTCCGGAGATTCACTCACTGTTGTCGAATTGGCCAACGTTTCAGAGAGCGAATTAGTTGTCCACGATGCTCACAATCCAGATCCCACTTACGCCTTTGCGCTATCGCGGGTCTCATCTTCAGCTTTGGATCATGTTCCTGTTGGAATTTTCAGAGATGTCGAGCGAGCTGAGTATGCGACTCTGGTTAATAATCAAATTGCAGATGTCATTGCTGCCCAAGGTGCAGGCGATATTTCTGCGTTACTAACTAGTGGAGATACCTGGATCGTCGACTAACGAGATTACTTACTTTGAATTAGATTCCAATATTTTTAACGCCCACTCCCGATAGGCATCCGAAAGTTGTGGCACTTGTGAGATCTCGTTGATGAGGGAACGTTCTCCACTTCGAGCGCAAAAGACATCTTTAGTAGTAATTCCATGCTCCGGACGAAAAGTTATGTCAATGGTGTCTCCGGCGCCAACATCGCCCTCTTCAACGATTCGCAGATAACTGCCCGATCGTTCCGCCTGCGTAAATTCCTTTATGAGAGTGGGGCGATCCCAAAATCCAGAGAAAACCTTGCAAGGAATTCTCGGTTCTGAAACTTCCAGAACAACACTTCCCAATCTCCAGATTTCGCCAATTACTGCGTTAGTAACATCAATTCCTTGGGTCGTGAGATTTTCACCAAATCGACCATTTGGAATCTCGACTCCTAACTCTTTCTCCCACCAATCTGCATCCTCGCGTGCATATGCATAGACCGCCTTGTTGACTCCACCATGGTTCTTTGTATCGATGACGACATCACCATCAACTGCATTATTCGCAATTCGCACACGGGAAGGGTTTGGACGCTTATCAATTCCAGTACTACCTAGTGAACCTGCCCACTCTCCATTGAGAACTTTGTGAGTTGTATTTATCGATAGTAGTTTCCCTGACATATTGCCCAGACTACTCGGAGAGGCCAGCCATCAGTCGGCCAATTTTCGCGCGGTCGGCGCCTTTGCCATCCAGAATCGCAACAATTTTTCCACCAAACATCACAGCAATCCGATCGGAGAGTGAAAGTATTTCATCGAGTTCAGCAGAGACCAATAAAACAGCTGCACCCTTATCTCGAGCAGCGACCAATGTTGATGAATGAATTCAATGGAACCCAACATCAACGCCCACGAGTTGGTTGAGCTGCCACTACAACTTTCGTATCCTGGCTTAACTCACGTGCAACAACGACTTTTTGTTTATTGCCACCAGATAGAGCTCCAGCAGTAGTTTTGATGGATGGCGTTCGAATATCGAATTCCTTTACAAGTGTCTTCGCATTTGATTCAAGGGCAGAACGATTTCGAATCCATCCCTTAGCAAAGGGTGCTTGATCAAATTGATTGAGTACTAAGTTATCTTCAATGGAATAACTCGCGACCAATCCATGTTTCTCTCTATCTTCTGGAATGTGAGAAACGCCCATTAAATGAACTTTTCGCGGTTGCATATCCGGAGTTTGGATTCCTGAAACGAGAACCTCTCCTGTGACTCGCTGGCGCATTCCGCAGATCGCCTCAACTAATTCTCTCTGTCCATTTCCTTCTACTCCTGCAACACCGAGAATTTCACCGGCATGAACATCTAAATTAAATCCTTGTACCGCAGTCAATTTGCGATCATCCAATGTATGCAAATTCTTTATGGAGAGCACAACATCCTGTCTTTGAGCTTCGCCCTTTTCAACTCGAAGTACAACTTCTCTTCCAACCATCAAGTGAGCAAGTCCCGCTTCATTAGTCTCTCGCGGAGTCGTGGCACCAGCTACTTTGCCATCTCGAAGCACAACAACTCGATCTGCTACAGCCATGACCTCGCGCAATTTGTGAGTAATGAAGAGAATTCCCACGCCTGACTTGGCCAAATTGCGAATGACAGTAAGCAGTTCATCTATCTCTTGAGGTGTCAGTACGGCAGTTGGCTCATCCAGAATCAACAAATCCACATCTTTTCGAAGCGCTTTTAAAATTTCGATTCTCTGTTGTGTGCCAACAGGTAAATCCTCAACGATTGCATCTGGGTCGACAACGAGTCCATATTTTTTTGAAAGTGCAAGAACTTCCTCGCGTGCCTTCTTCATATCGAGACGCCATCCTCGACGTGGCTCGTCACCCAAAATAATATTTTCCGTAACGCTCATAATCGGCACGAGTTGGAAATGTTGATGGACCATTCCCACACCTTGAGCAATTGCACCTGCTGTATCACCGAAAGAAATCTCGGTTCCCTTAATTCGAATCGATCCAGTATCTGGGTGAACAAGTCCAAAAACTGCCTTTACTAAAGTTGATTTGCCAGCACCATTTTCACCGAGAAGTGCAACGACCTCTCCCTTTTCAACAGTGAGTGAAATGTTCTCGTTGGCAACAACGCCGGGATAAGTCTTGGTGATATTTTCCATTTCAAGAAGAGAGCTCATTACGCAGACTCCTTCTCGTAAGGTTGACCTTCAGCAGCAGGTGCGCGAACTTTTCCGGCAGAAATAGCGAGAATCAAAATCGTCAATACATAGGGAAGCATGTTGGTGAGTTGCTGCGGAATAGTAATTACTTGCGAAAACATCAACTGATTTGTGATCGCTTGAGCTACACCAAAGAAGATGCCAGCTCCGAGGGCACCGAGTGGATTCCATCTACCAAAGATCATCAAAGCAAGAGCCGTAAATCCTTTGCCTGCGGAAAAACCACGATCCCACGAGCCAACTAATTCCAACGTTAAATAAGCACCAGTTAGTCCACCAATTGCTCCAGCAATGGTGACATTGAGGTAGCGCATTTTTAGAACCGATACGCCAGCGGTATCAGCGCTACTTGGATGCTCACCGACTGACCGAGAACGTAAGCCCCATGGAGTGAAGTAGAGCGCGTACCACAGTGCGATGATGACGAAGATTCCAAAGAAAGTCAGTGGGCCATGGACGAAAAGCACGGGACCGAAAAAAGGAATCGATGAAAGACCAGGAAGGCTGAACTCCGGAAACGTTGTTGGAATTGTGTGACCTTGTTTATAGAAGAAGGAGGTAAGTCCAGTAGCTAAAATATTAATTATCGTTCCTGCAATGATCTGATCCATTTTCCACGTGATGGAGAGCAGAGCGAGCAATAGACCTGCAACTGCTCCCATAGCTACTGCAGCAAAGAGGCCAAGTAATAAATTCCCAGTTAAGGAAGCGGTAAAGAAGCCAACGAAGGATGAAACTAACAAAGTGCCTTCAATACCAATATTTACGATACCGGTTCGCTCGCACATGATTCCTACCATTGCCGCCATTGCTAGTGGCAAGCCGAAAGTGACTGAGGTGGACATAACAGAGGTCGTCACAAGAGAATCGCGAAGATAGAAGAAGAGAAGAACGAGCGCAGTCAAAATGAAGAGCAGAGGACGTCGACCAAGCAATTTCTTAGCCATCTTCACTTCCCCCATCCAGCAGTAGTTAGCGCGTCTGTTCCACGAATACTCTTGAAAACTTTTCCGATCAAAGGAGCAGTAACAAAGAAGAGAACGATGGCGAGAATCAAATCAATAATGTCAGGTGATACACCTGAAGAAAATGCATGCTTCCACCTGCGCCACGCATTCCACCAAAGAGAATTGCGCCGGGAATAAGAGCTAAGGGATTTGCCCGACCTAGAAGTGCAATGGTGATTCCATCGAAACCAAGACCGGCATTGAAAGCTGGTTCGTACCGACCAACGATTCCTAAAGTTTCGATTGCGCCACCTAATCCAGCCAAACCACCACCCACAATCATCGCGACCATGATTGAACGCTTACTGAATACCCGCATACCAAGCGGCAAATTTATTTCGACCGACAGTTTCCAATCGGAAACCACTGGTCGTCTGTTTCAAAATCCACCATGCAATAATGGAGAGTGCGACGGCGATGAAAAATCCCAGTGGCAAACCAAAAATATGAGGGGAATCTTCGCCGAGTTTAAGATTTCAGGTGTACGGGCCAATTGTTGATTTGGCTCTTTGAAAGGACCATAAGAGAGATATTCGCCTAATTGCAAGACGATGCTATTGAGCATAATTGTCGTAATAACTTCATGTACTCCACGATAGGCCTTAAGCGCTCCAGCGATAACACCAGTAAGTGATCCGAATACAAGTCCAAAAAGAAGTGCCACAGGCAAGTGAATCGCTGCAGGCAATCCATGTATTGCATACCCTGCCCATGCACTTGCGAGCGCCCCGGCAAGTAGTTGACCTTGAACTCCAATATTGAAAAAGTCCCGCACGTAGCCCAATAGTCACGGCAAGACCACTAATAATTAACGGTGTTGCCTTTCCAAATGGTTTTAGCAATTCCATCTGTCGAACCAAAGGCCGTGGTGAAAAGAGTTTGGTATGCCTTAAGTGGATTCGCGCCTTCGAGTTTCATCATTAATGCGCCGATTGCAAAAGCGATAGCAAGAGCGATGATCGGTAACAACCAGGAACGCAGATACTTCACTCAGCACACCTCTGTCTCGTGCAAATATCGATCGCAACTAATCGGTATAACTTACTCATAATTTGCGCAAACTACGAGAGCGCCTTACGCATCGCTGAGAATCTATTGCTCCACATTTCTCGCGAAAGTGCGGCCTCCGGGGCAAAAAGTTCCGAAGCGTGATATGCACCTTCATATAGGTGAAATTCGCATTGATTTCCATCTGCCTTCAAGCGATTGACAAAATCTTGATCTTCATCACGAATAAATCGCAACTTCCACATCAATAAAATGGGGAGGAAGATCCCTTAGGTTTTTCTCTCTTGCTGGCGCCGCATAGCTCGAAATATTTTCACTTCCAAATTTCTCTCCGAGATACCACTTCCATGATTCATTATTTGCTTCTCTATCCCAAACTCCCAAGTCGAGAATCTCATAAGAAGATTGCGAAATATTTCTATCGTCAATCATCGGATAGGGAGCCATCACGAAAGAGAAATTGGATTCACCTCGATCTCGTTAGTGCCAAAGAGAGTGCGATTGCTAATCCGCCTCCAGCGCTTCCACCAAAGGCAATGATTTTCTGAGGTCGATATGGAGTTCATCACTATTGGCAAATATCCATCGAGCAACCGAATAGCAATCGTCAAAGCCATTTGGAAAAGGATTCTCTGGCGCGAGGCGATAGTCCAACGCAATCGTGAGAACTTCTAAAGTTTCACAGAGAAATGCAGCGTTAGCATCATCTGCATCGATACCTCCATGACCAATCCACCACCGTGGATCGCCATGATCGCACCACTTAATTTCACACCGGAGCGTGGACGATAAATTCTTATGCGAATATCTGGAGCACCAAACTCGCTTGCAATATAACGATCTTCTCTAGAAACGTTTTCGTTGAGAGGATTTTGCGCAAGAAAAGAATTAATTAAAGTGCGACGCTCTTCGATTGTTGGAGGCGAATTAAATCCGCCAGGAACTGCGGCGAGTAATTCACGACGAACGGCATCCAACTCTGGATCAATAAAAACTGGGGAGCGAGCAGAACGCTCACTCCCCAGTTTCAATGGATTACTACTTACGCTTAACGCCGGTCTTTACGGAACCTGCAATGACCTTGGCTGAAAGAGCCTTGACCTTTGCCTGAACTGCAGATGGAACCTTGCTTGCAAGTGCGTGGTAAGGAGCTGCCGACACTGTTCCAACGAAGTTTCCGCCCTTGAAGTGGCCTGTTCGTGCTTGCTTGATCAGGGCCTTAACGCCTGCTGGGATGTTCTTCATTGCTGAAGTAACCAAGCATGGCTGTGCTTCTGGGACAGTTCCCCATTGATCGGTATCTACTCCGATACAGAATGCACCCTTCTTCTTGGCAACTCGAGCCAATCCGCCGTTACCGGTTTTTCCACCAGCAGCGAAGATGACGTCATAGCCTTGAGAGAGGTACTGAGCAGCAGTTGATGCGCCCCATGCAGGGTCATTAAATGCATTTGCTCCTGTGTAATAAACAGTTGATGCCTTTGCAAGGCTCTTCTTCTGTTCCTTAGCAGAGTAAGCAACGCCTGCTTGGAATCCTTCAATGAATTTACGAACTGGAGGAATCGAGCTTGGACCACCAGCAATGGCTGCAGTCTTTCCGCTCTTTGTTAGGTATCCAGCAAGATAACCAACGATGAAGCCAGCCTTATCTTCAGGGAATCCCAATCCGGTGTAGTTCTTAGCGGTGGTTCCGTTAAATTGATCCACACCAATAAATTTAACTTTTGGATATTCCCTTTGCAGCTGCTGCTGTTGCATCAGCCATCAAGAATCCAACAGTCACAATGACGTTGTAGCCGGCTTCAGCAAAGAGCTGAATGTTGCTTGCGTAATCCTTAGGATCCTGAGTCTCAATGTACTTCGAGAATCCATGGAGTGACTTAGCCGCTGCTCGAGCGCCTTCCCATGCTGACTGGTTGAACGACTTGTCATCAACCTTGCCGACATCGGTTACTAATCCAACGCAGAAACCACCCGCGCCGCAAACACTCTCATCAATGGCAGAAGCTGGTGCCGCTGAAAATCCGAGTGCCGCAATTGCGAATGCAGCTACAGTCGCGATTAAACGCTTCTTCATGAAACTCCTCTCACGTGTTCGCACGGCTTTGCGCGCGAACAATTTTTGGTCTTGGTTAGCTTGGTTTATCCAGGGGGTGGTAGGTCCCAAGCGCTCCGAGTTAGGTATTGGGAACATATCAGAGCCATTCACTCGGCTTCTACTTTTATTTGTAACGTCTTTATTTCTGAAAACTTTTACCAGTTAGGCGCGGCGCTAATTCCACCATCGAGTGTCAGGATCGAGCCCGTCAGCCAGGATTCATGGAGGAGATAGTCAACAGCCCTCAACGTGTCCTCGAGGGTTCCATTCGCTTAAGCGGTGCGCGCTTCTCCCATGCGCTCACTCCCTCTGGCCACGCTGCGCGAATTCCTTCGCGTTCAATCAAACCAAGACGAAGTGCATTGATTCGAATGGGAGCAAGTTCGTGGGCGGCAGATTTCGTTAGCGCTTCAAGTGCAGCTTTGCTTGCACCATACATTGAGTGACCGGGTCGCGCAGACACAGCTTCAATCGAAGTTATATTCACAACGGAGTGCACGCCAAAATTATGCCGCGCTATCGCAGAAAATATTTCTCCGATGGCAAGCAAATTTACTCGAAAAATATCTTGTGCTGTTTTTGCACTTTCATTTTCCAAACGCGCAACATCTTGGCGAGCAGCATTGTTGATAATGAAATCAATTACCGGATCGACTTTGCTTGCCTGTTCCATAATTTCTTCACCAGCGCCGACTTGATTCATATCAATGTAGATCGGTGTGAAATTTTCTCTATCCGGTAATTCACCTTTATTTGCTACACCAATAACGTAAAGACCTTCTGCCAAGAAGTGATCGACGAATCCTTTCCCAAGAAATCCGCTTGCACCAGTGATGAGAATCGTTGATCGGGCTTCACTCATGAATTGACCTCAAGATCTCTAGATTGTTGAGGCTATCGCATGGTTTAGCTTTTACACCCTCACTCATGAACTAATTCTGGGATCGCCGGATTCACTGCACGCCACGAGTGCACCAAGTCAGAACTAGCCAATTCCATACCTGAAATGCTGGAGCCAAATAGCAGAGAACTAACGACCATCGCCCACGCGTTGTGGCAGCCATCCATACTCCAGGCTCGACTGAATACGAGAGGTGACCCGGAGATCTCTTCAACTGTCGGCTCACATATGAATTCTCTAATTCGTTAAAGAGATGCAACTCCAATGGATCGCCAGCAACGACGACCCATGTCTCCCTCTCCTTCAGGCGATGCCATGCAGAGAAATCGCCATCTTTAAGCAAGAAATAAATTGAATTGCCCTCTTTATTGGTCTGAAGGTGTGCAAAATATCCACCTTCTCCGAGCAGTGGTTCTAGACCAATTCAACAATGATTTCCTCAGCGCTCTTACTTCCAAACGATCCTCTTGCGTCATCGAAGTGAATCCAGAGCGTGCATTCGTTTAGCTACCCGTACCCGTAGATCTACTTGATCTACATTTACAAGTGCGCGATTTTCTACGACTCGCTTACCTGCTACCAAACGTCACTTACATCCGATCGTCCAGCCGCAAAAACCAATAGCGCCAAAACGTTGTGATGGGAGTCAGATGTAGGGCAGTCAAATCAATAGCGATCAGGTCTGCTTCCTTACCAACTTCAATACTGCCAACCAATTCAGAGAGTCCCGTTGCACGTGCGCCTTCAATTGTTGCTGCTCGCAAAATATTTTCAAGTTCGACTTCGGCAGGGAGAGTGCGAATATGAAACTAAGTGCGCGGCAAGTCGCATCACCGACCACATATCTAGATCGTTGCTAGAGGAACAACCATCTGTTCCGAGTCCGACAGCAATTCCTGCCTCTTTATATTTTTTAATGTCGGCGATCGATCCCATTACCCAATTTCAAATTGCTTCCTGGGCAGTGAGCGACACTTGCACCACTAGCTGCAGTAATCGCGATATCCGAATCCGAAAGTTCGACTCCGTGACCGTATGTTGTTGGTACATCTAGAATTCCCGTATCGCGCACTACTTCAGTTGGACTCTTTCCATGGGTCTCTTGCGACATTGCATTTTCTGCTGTGGTTTCAGAGACATGGAGATGAATTCGTGCGCCAAACTCCTTTGCCAATCCAGCAACTTCAGTGAGATGTTCTGCCGAATCTGTATAGACGCTGTGCGGCATGTAATAGATAGGAGTAAAAGGACCGCCAATTTTCTTGTGAAGGTCTGGCCACGCTCTACCAAAGGCAATTCGCTGATCCCATTCCAATCCATCTAGCCCCGGAAAATCAAAAAAGATTGGTCCTGCAACATGGCGCAGACCAACTTTTACTGCCGCTGCATGAGTGGCATCAGGATTGAGATACATATCTAGAGTCGCAGTCGTACCGCCGAGGAGGGCTTCACTTGCACCGAGTTCGGTACCGAGTGCGCACGTTTCTTTATCCATGATCGCACCTTCGGCTGCCCACACTCGTTTCAAAAATCCATCTAGATCAACGCCTTCTGCCCAACCGCGAAGGAGCGTCATAGCCAAATGTGTGTGAGTATTAATCAACCCAGGCATGAATAAATGGTCACGGGCATCAAATACTTCGACATCTTCGCCGTGTGCAATGTCCCGGTCTCCAATGGCGGCAATCACTCCATCTTTGATGAGAATGCTCGTGTTCTCCAAAATTTCGTTGGAGCCATTGACTGTTACGACATAGCGCGCATTTGAAACCAAATAATTTGTCATGAATTGTTATCGCTTAAATATGAGCGATCGCACCATCTATTACAGATATCACTTTGGCACTTGTTATCTTTAAGCACTCATTGATTTCCTCAACAGTAATCGGTGCATCTGAAACACCTGCAGCAGGATTCACTATGAGAGCGATAGATGCATATCGAAGTTTCGCTTCGCGAGCCAGAACTACCTCGGGGCATCCCGTCATTCCAACAACGGTCGCTCCAGCGAGAGCAGCCAAACGAATTTCAGCTGGCGTCTCGAATCGAGGTCCATTGAATCCTGCGTAGACACCGCGTTCGCGAAGTTCAATTCCGGCAACCTTGGCTGAGGCGCTAAGCGCTTTACGAATCTCAAGATCATAAGCGCCAACGACATCAACGTGTTGTACTCCACCTGGTTGGATTCCATCAAAAAATGTTGCCTCGCGTCCAGAAGTGAAATCGACGAAGTCATCAACAAGTGAAAGGTCTCCTGCTTTCAGAGTTGGATCAATTCCGCCGACGACATTTACAGCAATGACTTTATTGATACCTAAGTCTTGCAACGCTTTAATATTTGCTCGGTAATTCACTTTATTTGGCGGAACGCTGTGGTCAACTCCGTGACGAGTAACAAATTCAATGGGAACGCCGTTCCATTTTCCTGATGTGAAAAAGGCATCACCATAAACGGTGGGAATTTTCGTCCAACGGATCCACTCAACGCCGGAAGAGTATAAAAACCAGTTCCTGCAATGATGCCGACAGTTTCCATTTTACTTAGCCTCCACGATTGATTTCATGATCCTGCGGGAAGTGACGCTACAGCCTCAACCATTCGTTGTGCATTTTCAGCTAAATCTCCTCGATGAAGTGCACCACCGATCAGAAGAGCGGTATTGCGTCCGAACATCTCAATTATTTGCGGAATCCTTTCAATGGTCATTCCGCCTGCAGGTGCAATCCAAATCTCTGCCAAATCTCCAAGGGGTGATTGTGCGCGATTTCGAATGTCGAGACACTCCTCTTCACTGAATGAGAAACGCCCGCCAACGTTGGGAAATATCGTCACATCCGCGCCTGCTAAACGCATCAACGTTGCGAAAACTATTCCGTGGGCAATCCCCTCATTCTTTGATGTGACGAGAGAGCCCAACATTGATGGGTGGGCTTGAATAGGAAGTCCAACGGAATTGTCTTCAGCTATTGCTCGCATTGAATCAAAACCAGTTAATCCGGGGAGCATAAGCAAGGCACCAGCTCCCAATTCCTTAGCAGTGTGAGCTGCTTCGCTAATTTGATCAAAAGGAAGATTCAAACTTGGCGCATACGCACAGTTGCGTCCAGTGATCGCATTTACTTCACTCACCGTTTGGGCGACGAGTGCGACTCGCTCTCTCCACTGTGCCCACGGTTGATTGGCAAGACTGTGGTCATCTTTAATCATGTCAAAGCCCGCAAGTGCCAGAGTCCGTGCCATCTTTGCAAGAGTTTTGGAATCAGATCCCATTGGCTTGAGCGCTGTTGTAAGGAGAGGTCTTTGTACCGCACCAAATGAATTTCTTAATCCATGAATGCCAAAACGAGGACCTCGAAAGAGATCTGTGATTGATTTTGGAATTCGCGCATCGATAACTCGCACTCCCGGAAAGAGAGATGCATTTCCCCAGAGAACATTGAGGAGTTGAGTTAACTCTGGACCAACAACATCGACGCTAAATGAAATCGTAATGAGATGGGTTGAAGGTGATGAAGATCGAATTTCTTCGACTTTGCCGACGACTTCTTCTTGGATCCACGGTTGAGCAAGTTCAAAGGGAAATTCAATCGACTGCTCGACGCGAATGACATCGGCAATTTCTTGTGGATTCTCACCTCGATAGAAGTAATCAATTTCCAGCCGATCAATATTTCCCATCAGTGTTATAGCGCTTCAACTTTTGCACTGCTATGAACATCAATAATTCGTTGACTCTCCAAATCACTTTCTTTTATTCCAAAACTTCTCCCCAATACTTTTTCCACTCGATCGATCAAAGTTTTTTGCATCGAGTCCATATTCGGACATCAAATACTTTTGAGATGCACCATGGGCATAAGTATCTTGCAGACCTATTCGAGATAAAGGAACGCCTATGCCATTTTCGGCCATCACTTCAGCTATTGCACTTCCTAGTCCGCCAACAATTGTGTGATTTTCCATAGTAATAACGCCACTTTTCGCACTTTTCAGAGCAGTGAGAATTCGTGGATCGCTAAATGGTTTGTGAGTTGAGATATGCAGGTGCGTTATTCCAACGCCTTTATCTTGTAAAAGTGGAATTGCTCGAAGCGCTTCCTCTGTCGCAATTCCAGATGTAAAAATCGTCACATCATTTCCGGTAGAAAGAATACGTGCTGTGTTAAAAGCGAAGGGCTCATTCTTTGGAAAGATACGACTTACCTCACCGCGAAGCATTCGGATATAGACCGGTCCATCAATGGAGTGCGCTACATCTAGAACTGATTCAACTTCTGTGGCATCTCCTACTTCCAAAATTGTCATATTTGGAATTGTTCGAAGAATTGCAATATCTTCAATTGCTTGATGCGTCACTCCTCCTGGCGTCATAATTCCTGGAAGAAATCCGACGAGTCGAACTTTGAGTGCGGGATATGCCACGGACATTTGAAGTTGATCGAGTGGTCTGCGATAGAGAAAAACCGAAAAAGTATGGAGCCATGGCTCAAATCCTTCACGTGCGAGACCGGCCGCAAATCCCATCATGTTCTGCTCTGCCATACCCATTGAGAAATATCGTGAAGGATAGGTATCGCGCCATTTTCCGACTTCGCAAGAGTTTGTTAGGTCGGCTGTAAGAACAAGAACTTCAGGTTTGTCTTTCGACCAATCGATGAAATTTTGTTGATGCGGTCTGGCCACTACTTCGTAACTCATCAGACCAACTCCTTGAAGGCGCGCTCATACTTTGCGCGCTCTTCTGCACCAGTAAATCTGAGATAGTGCAGCACAGGAGCACGCTCTGCAAGAAGTGGAAGTCCATGCACTGGATCCGTGTAACAGAGCACTGCATGTGGTTTGCCGCTCGGTGCGTTCACTGCAAAGGAAATATCTGAAAGCGAATGTCCCATCGACAACACTCACTGCCCACCCAAAAGATCGAATTCTCTCGGCAAGTGGCTCAATAGACATTACGGTATCCATCGGACCATCGCACTGCGCTTTATTTACATCAACGATTACTCGCAGCTTTGAAAGTCTATGAAAACTTGATGCAGCTAGCGCTTCCCACGTCTGACCTTCTTGAAATTCTCCATCGCTCATAAATACCCAAGTTTTACCACTTTCTCCACGTAATTTTCGCGCCAGCGCAATACCACCTGCTTGTGAAAGCGCTTGTGAGAGCGAACCTGTTGTGGTTTCGAAACCTGGCGAATGTTCAGCGCCAATCATTTCAACTGTTGATCCATCTTTATTGAAAAAATTTAAAGCATCTTCTCGTAGCCGTCCAGTTTCAATGAGCGCTGCATAAACGACGAGTGCATAGTGGGCAGGGCTAATTATCAACCGATCTAACTCAGCACTCTTTGCTCCATAAAATTGAGCGCCAGTTACGTACGAGTGATCACCAATGTGTGGCACTCCAGTAAAAACTGGTGGGTCAATTGGAGTATCAACTTCTGCGAAATGTAAGCCACCACCATATAGAACAGAGAGAAGTTCGGCAGAAGAACATGCCTGACTCATATAGCCACCGTTGTTTGCCAGAACGTGGCTCAACACTCGCTTTCGAATTCCGCGAGCGATGTTCTCCATCTCGTAAGTCATCGGGGAAAAGCCGATACGACGCCGCCATCCACGGCAATAACGCTACCCGTTGTTCGAGAGGAATCTTCACTCAATAGAAATGAAACGGAGCGAGCAACATCAAGACTTCTCACGCGCGCTTTCAATAAATTGCGAGATGCGTAGAAATCTTCTAACTCCTCTGGCTTGACTCCATGAGCGCAGCGCGTTCTTCGCGAATACCACCTGCCCACAATTTGCTGTTGTCGAAAACTGCATCAGGGTTAACTGCATTTGCTCTGATTCCAGCAGATCCCCCCTCGATCGCTGCGAATCTCATCAATTGCACCATGCCCGCCTTACTAACTGAATATCCGCCAAAACCGGCACCTGGTGAGAAGGCATTTTTACTAGCAACATAGACCAACGCTCCTGCCATATTTTGTGAGCGCATTGCTTTCATTGCCTCTTTGGTAAGTAAGAATCCACTTGTTAAGTTAATTTCCAAACCTCTGCGCCATTTATCTTCACTTAGCTCCTCAATTGAGCCTGAAACTCCAATGCCAGCGTTGATAACAGCGCCATCGAGCCCACCAAAATTCACAATAGCGCTCGTCACAGTTTGCTGAACAACTTTCTCATCTGTCTGATCACCAATTGCCAATACTGGCGTTGGATATTTCTCACGTGCAAAGAGCGTTTCCAATTCTTGCAAGCCAACGGAGTCAAGATCTGCCAAAACCAAACTTGCGCCTTCTCGAGCTAGCTCAAGTGCAATCCCACGACCAATTCCGCTTCCTGCTCCTGTGACGATAAAAATATTTCCCGTGAACTTCTTCGGCGCTGGTTTAGATCTGAGTTTAAATAACTCCATCGGCCAATAATCAAATCCAAAAATTTCCGACGATGGAAGTTCATCTGGCACTCCGAAGCAATCAACAACTCGTGCTCCGACTGAGTGTGTATGGAGCGCTATATCCCCCCGACGTTTTGAGTTCAGCGAGAGTACTGCCAGTGATCACTGCTCCGACTTTCGGAACCAATAGCACGCGAGGATCATTGCCATGACTGGAAAATCCTTGTGGCAAAAGGTTCTTATTCGAATCAAAATACGTTTGATAGTTCTCTCTGTATTCAGAAATACCTGATGCAGGATCATCAATAGAAATTACCGCCGATCGTGGTCGAATTCGCAACATATGATCAGCACTTGAAACTCCAGCTGCGACGACAGTTGCCACATCGCCTCTTGATGCAACTTCAGCCAATCTTGTATCAACTTTGAGAAGCTGCTTTCGTCCTAACTCTCCGCGGATCTTCAATAACAATGAAGCAAGTTCAGAATCTGGTAACTCCGAATGTACAAATTCGGAGTTCGGCCGCTTGGAAAGCGAATTGAGATACTGCTCCGCTTTTTCAACTGCCTCTGGAGTCTTGGCAAGACAAAAGTCGGAATCGTCATCCCAAACAATCAGACCATGGTGGGCAAGTACAACTCCATCAAAATCCTTAAGTTTCCCAACGGCTTTTGAAAGTTCAAACCAGGACGCATCCAATCCACGTAAGCGAAACCTTCACCCAACGCCTCACGAACTGCATCTCGACCGTTGAGGTGATTAGTTAGTGCACAAATTGCATCTGCATGCACGTGATCAATGTGCTTAGCAGGCAAAAATGCATGTAGGAGTGTCTCAATTGAAGGTCGTCGAGCTGACGGATCAACTAGAGCGCGAGTTACATAATCGACCATCATGTCATCATCGAGTGAATCAATTTCTCAAGAGCGAGTAGCTCCTCTAAATAGAGCGCCGGATAGTCCGATGCCTCTCCGAACATCATGTCGGCGCCTGATCCTTTGACCCACATGACTTCTCGTAAACGTCCTAGATAGTCAGTAATTCTTCCTTTGCTTGACGTATTTCCGCCACCATAAAGAACAAGTGATTGATCAGCGCCAAGTGTCTTTGAACGTTCTACAAGTTGTGACAACTCTTTTGGGATCATGGAAGTTGACCAGAATTTGTAGTCGTAGACACGTTTCTCCGTCACGAGAGCCGAAATATATTTATGAGGTGTCACATCAAAAGCTGGATTGAAAGTCCTTGTTCCCAATGGTGCGATCGGAACCCCTGCTAGGTGAGTCACTTCTTCATCCTTGCGCATTTCAATATGGATTTCGCTTCCGGACTTTGTATCTCGATCTACAGTTGATTCAGGCGCAATAACTAAGAATGGAATCTTTGCGGCATCACTTGCTAGCGCGACTCCTAATGATCCGATTTTATTTGCGGCATCACCATTCGCAGTCACTCGATCTGCGCCAATGAGAGCTGCATCAACTTGACCACCCAAGATTGCCATTGCTGCCGCGCCCATCGGGAAGAAGTCGGAAAGGAATTCCTTCCTGCTCGAGTTCCCAAGCAGTCAGCCTTGCACCTTGCAGAAGCGGACGAGTCTCATCGGCAAAAACTTCTTTGATTCTTCCACGCGAATGTAACTCTCGAATAACTCCTAAGGCAGTTCCCCCATCCGGTTTGTCGCAAGGGATCCAGTATTGCAATGAGTCAAAATTGTGAGTGGTTTATCGCCAAGTTTTTCAAGTAACCAATCCGCCCCAAGTTTGGCCATCGCGCGATTAGCTAAATAATCTTCACTCGCCAATTTCTTGGCGGCCTCGAGAACCGCACTACGACCTTGCGAAATCAAATCTTCAACTCGATGTACTCCCCAAGCAAGATTTACTGCTGTTGGTCGAGCATTTCTTACGAGATCAATTGATTCTTGGATTGTTTCCTCGCTCCAATTTTCGCGTTTCCCTTGATCTAGTGCAATTACTACTCCATACGCTCCGACTACTCCAAGTGCAGGTGCGCCTCTCACTGCCAATCGTTGAATCGCATCAACAAGTGCTTCGACAGTTGTGATTGTGAGAAATTTTTCGACAGTGGGTAATTGAGTCTGATCGAGAATGACTAAGTGATCATCTACCCATTCGATAGTACGAATTTCAGATGTCATTTTTTAATCTCACGATTTCTTACCTTTCGCTTTCGCGATCTCCAACCGAAAAAGTTCAACTCGCTCAGCAATTTTCTCAATTCCACCTTTTGTTAGTGGTCCACCAAGCCCGAGCGCATTCACGCCGGCTGCAAACCAAGGTTCAACGCTCTCTAGGGGAACTCCACCGGTAGCAACCCAGATTCGATTGGGAAAGGGATCACGAAGAGCTTTGAGATGGTCCGTATGTAGATGCAGGAAATAATTTCAAAGCATCACTTCCATTTTTAATTGCAATGGCAACGTCAGTGGCTGTTGCCACTCCTGGTATCGACAGTAAACCTGCCGACTTTGTGGCTTTGATGATATCAGCATCGGTATTAGGTGAAACTATAAAAGTTGCTCCTGCTCGCTTTGAGTTAAGCACATCGCTCTCTGTCAGAACAGTTCCAACTCCGATATGTACAGAAGTGCTCTGCGAAAATTCTTCAATGAGGTCAAATACCTTTGGACATGTTGTAGTGAATTCAAGAACTGAAACTTTTGATTCGACAAGCGCTTTGCCAATATTCCTTGCTTCGTCATAACTATTGGTACGAACAATTGCCATAAGTCAGTGGAGGTGAGTTCTTGAATCATGAAGTTGTAACCCTCTCTCCATTTCCTATGCGTCGGCCCGCAACACCGTATGGCAATCCCGTCCAATCACCAATATTTGCTGCAACCGATGCACCACTCTCACTGCCTTGAATGATTGCCGCTTTCAAATCTAAACCAGATAGCAATCCAGCAATTGTTTCCTGCAACAAAGGCATCTCCTGATCCAACAGGATCTACTGCATCAACGACAGGAGGAGTGACTTCAAAATATTCTCCGTTATCAAGGACTCTGATCAGTCCAGGACCGGCAGTCATAATGACTCTTGGATTTCCTTGTTGGGCTGCCAATGTCAGATTCACTTTGGGTCTTTTGATCCCCACACAAGTTCGTATTCATTCCATTCCACCAAAGAGAATGTCCACATCTCTTGCTAAATCTGCCAAGACAGTTCGTGCCTTTTCATCGCTCCACAATTTGCGTCGGACGTTGAGATCAAAACTTTTTTGTATTCCAACAGAGCGCGCAATATTCAAACTTTCAGCAACTGTTGCACGTGCGCTCTCGGAAATAGCCGCGGTGATTCCTGTTGCATGCAACCAACGGCAACTCGCGATATCCGCGCGATCAAGATCACTGGGTTTCATAGTCGATGCCCGCACTTGAGAGCCGCATATATGTGGCATTGACCGGTTGAGTGGTTCCGCGATTGCGAGCCATTGAGCCGGTGTAATTGCTCACTCGCTTAATGCGAGAGACAATCGACACCTTCCTTTTGTAACTCCGCGATGATGACATCACCAAGTTGATCTTGTCCAAGACGACTTTGAAACATACAGACAAGTCCCAATCGAGTGACCGCGACAGCGACATTGGCTTCAGCGCCAGCTGGTTCAAGAGTGAATTGCCGAGCCGTCGCTACCGAATCCGTATCGCTAGCAAGAAAGAGTGCGAGAGCTTCGCCGAAAGTAAATAAATCAGCCACTGAAATCCATTTGCACAATGAATTAAACCACGCCACTTTAAGCGCTGGATTTAAATCTGTACCCCAAGCCAGTTTCAGTCAAAAAATTGCACTGGCGATGCCGGACTCCTCTCCAACTTCTGCCTCAATTGAGAGATATACAACCGCAAATACCCTTGATCTTTTTCAAAACCTTTACCTCGAATTGCATCTGACAACTGGACTTTAGTGATGAGCTTTCCATCATTTTTAATGAATATTTCTAAAATCTGCCACTCTGTTGGAGTGAGTTTAAACTTTCTCACTCGCATTAAATTCGTTCGTTATTATTTTTCGAGCGAGATCAATGCTCCAATCACCAACTTTTACAATTGGTTGATCAATTGATCCTTCAATGCGACGAGACACTGCTTGAATACGAGCAAAGAACTCTTCAATGTTAAATGGCTTCGTCACGTAGTCATCGGCTCCGCGATTGAGCGCCTCTACTTTATGAACGAGTCCGAACGCCCCGACAGTACAAGAATGGTTACTTTGCTCCACCGTCGTATTTCTTCTATGACATCGACTCCCGTCATATCCGGCAATCCCAAATCAACAACGACAAACATCTGGTTTGCGACTCACCGCCATTTCAATTCCTTGCGCTCCGGTTGCAGCAGCAATCATCACCAATCCGCGAGCTTGCATATTAATTCCCAACGCTTTGATGATTTGTGGTTCATCATCAATGACGAGGACTTTCAACATTATTTATTTTCCTTAGGTGTATCTAGATCGCGAGCAATAGGAAGTTCAACCACTGCAGTGAGGCCACCACCTGGCGTCTCTTCTAGAGTGAGCGCTCCACCAACAGATTCGACCAAGCCTTTGGAAAGAGCCAACCCCAATCCAACGCCTTCTTTATTATTGGTATCACCCAATCTCTTAAAAGGGTGTAAACATCGCCGTCGATGTTAAGTGCTCAATTCCCTTTCCATGATCAATGACCCGAATCTGGACTAACTCTCCATGTCGTGAAAGTGAAATGGTTGGTTTCGCCTTAGCAACACCATGAGTGAGAGCATTTGAAAGAAGATTGGCCAACACCCTTTCAAGTAACCCTCCATCCGTATCTACTTCTGGCAGATCAGGCGCGCAGGCAATATTTATTTCACCATGCGCAATAGGGATTGAGTTCAATACTTGAGGCAATAAATCTTGTATCGAAATTTCGTCGTAGTGAACAGCGATCGCCCCGGCTTGTAGACGACTCATATCGAGTAAATTCTCAATGAGTTTATTGAGCCGTTCGAGAGAATTCTCTGCAGTTTCCAGAAGTCCACGCCGTTGAGATTCCGACCAATCAACTGACTCGTTGCGAAGACTTGAAACTGAGGCAAATGCCGATGCAAGTGGACCGCGAAGATCATGACTGACGGCCGAGAGTAAAGCGCTTCGCATCCGATCTGCCTCAGCCAACTCCGTTGCATGACTTGCCTGGTCACTGAGCAATTCTCGCTCCCACATCAAATCCAACTGGGCTGAGAGCGCATCGAGCACCCGCGAATCCTGCGGTTTCAATTTCCTGCCACTTCCCACCAGAGTCAGGGTTTCATTTACTACCCATTCAAAGTTCTCTCCGCCCGCTTCAATCTCAGGTTGACGCTCTTGGGACAGATTGGGCTTATAAACAAGTGTTAAGGAAGAAAATGAGAGTAATTTGCGAGCATTTTCAATGAGCCCCGCAATTCCGGAATCTCCACGAAGTACTTTGCCCGCGAGCGCAGAAAGAACTGATGCCTCCCACGAAGCATCTAGCGCCTGTCGTGATCGTCGGGATGACTGTTCAACGAGAGTAGAAATAATTACTGCATCAAGAAGAAAGACAAGTAGTGCGATGACGTTATTTCTCTCTGCTATCGAAAATGTATGGACGGGAGGAATGAAATAGAAATTCAGTAAGGCAGTTGAGGCAACTGCTGCCACTACTGAGGGAATGAAACCGCCTACGACGGCGATGAGCGCATTGGCAACTAGAAAAATCAATCCGTCGCTAAAATAATTGAGCCCATTGGGATAAAGTGTGAGAAGAAAATGTAAGCAGGGGAAGAAGTAAGACCATCACGAGAGCGGCCATCAATTTCCTCTTCTTGCTCAACCCCTTTGATATGAGAAGGCGCCGCGCCTTAGCCTCCGCCGCGTGTTCATGTGTAACCAAGTGAACATCGATCTCTTCTGAAAGGCGCGTGATTTTGGAAGCAATTGATTCTCCTTGAAGCAATCTCTTCCAACGACCTTTGCTTGTGACGCCCAGAACAACTTGTGTTGCATTGACACTTCTGGCGAAATCGAGAATGGCCTCAGCAATATTCTCCGATGCCACTTGGTGAAAACTTCCCGCGCATCGACTCAGTGAGCGTTTCGAAATAACTCAACTTTGCTACATCAACCGAGCTCACGCCATCGCTGTTCAATACGTGAATCGCAAATAGCTTTGCCCCGGGAGTTCGCTCTGCAATACGAGATGCTCGCTTAATAATCGTTTCGCCCTCGCGAGAATCATTGACCGCAACAACGATTCGCTCTTGCGCTTCCCAAATATCTTGAATGCCTTCTGTCTTTCGGTATTCCTGCAGACCCTCCTCAACTTTGTCTGCTACCCAGAGCAAGGCCAACTCGCGCAACGCCGACAAATTGCCCTTACGGAAGTAATTGGAAAGGGCGGCATCAATTTTCTCGGCCGCATAAATATTGCCGTGCGCCATTCGACGTTGAAGTGCTTCGGGGGAAATATCAACAATTTCCACTTGATCTGCTTGACGCAAAAAGGCATCCGGAACAGTCTCCCTCTGCTGAACCCCCGTAATTCGTTCGACGACATCATTGAGTGATTCAAGATGCTGAATATTTACTGTAGAAATCACATCTATTCCAGCGTCCAAGAGAACATCAATATCTTGCCAACGCTTTTCGTGCGCCGAGCCAGGCACATTTGTATGCGCCAATTCATCAATGAGCGCCACCTCAGGGCTGCGAGCAAGAATTGCTTCCAGATCCATCTCGAGAAATTCCGCGCCTTGATAACTCATCTTCTTGCGCGGAACGATCGTTAAGTTCTTAACTTTTTCTTCAGTATGAGCACGCCCATGAGTTTCGACAATTCCAATGACGACATCAGTTCCACGTTCTTGTCTGCGCCTGCCCTCATCCAGCATCGCAAAAGTTTTGCCCACGCCCGGAGCCATGCCGAGATAGACGCGCAGGCTACCTCTGGTCTTCATTCAACCCTTTCAGATCTTGATCTATCCCCTACTTTAATGAAGAAAGGGCGATATTGAGTTCGAGAACATTGACTCTCGGTTCTCCCATAAAGCCAAAAGTGCGAGATTGAATATGGCTCTCGACCAATGCGTTAAGAGTTCCCTCCGCAATATTTCGATTTACGGCCACACGCTTCACTTGTAAGTAGGCGTAAGCGGGTGAAATCTCTGGATCCAAACCAGATGCACTAGTTGTAATCGCATCAGGAGGCACGAGTGAAAGATCAACGCCCTCTTCAGCCGCAACTGTTGCACGGCGAGATTTCACTGTCGCTTCCAGTGAGGGCTCATTCGGCCCGGCATTTGTCGCAGCAGAGCTAAGCGCGTCATAACCGTCGGCCCCGGCTCCACTCGGACGAGAGTGAAACCACTGACTTCCGGCAAAGTTTTGTCCGATAAGGGAAGAGCCGACAACTTTTCCATTCATCGATACAAGCGAACCTTGCGCTTGGTTCTTAAAAGCCAATTGGCCTGCCGCAAAAATCACTGCTGGATAAAGAAATCCCGTAATGACTGTCAACGCAATCAAAAAACGAAGCGCAGTTGCATACTGTCGGATGGTTCCCATTATTACCCCAATCCTGGAATGAGTTGAACGAGCAGATCAATAGCTTTAATTCCAATAAATGGCGCAATAAGTCCACCAACACCATAAATTGCAATGTTTCGACTCAACATTGCTGAGGCAGATTGTGGGCGATACGCCACTCCTCTAAGTGCCAGCGGCACCAAAGCAATGATGATGAGTGCGTTAAAAATGATTGCCGAAAGAATCGCAGAGTGCGGACTCGACAAATGCATGATGTTGAGTTTTCCAAGACCAGGAAAGACTGGCGCAAACATCGCAGGCAAGATCGCAAAATATTTCGCAACATCATTTGCGATAGAAAAAGTCGTGAGCGCTCCACGAGTAATGAGGAGTTGCTTACCAATCTGGACAATTTCAATCAGTTTCGTGGGATCCGAATCCAAATCCACCATATTGCCCGCCTCTTTGGCAGCCGATGTTCCAGAGTTCATTGCGACGCCGACATCAGATTGAGCCAGCGCAGGTTGCATCGTTCGTGCCGTCACCGGCCATCGCCACGAGCCGTCCACCTTCTTGCTCTTTCTTGATAAGAGCCATTTTGTCCTCTGGTGTCGCTTCTGCAAGAAAATCATCTACTCCTGCTTCACGCGCTATGAATTCGGCAGTTATGGCGTTGTCACCCGTGATCATGACGGTTCTAATTCCCATACGACGCAATTCTTCAAAACGCTCTTTCATACCGGGCTTGACGACATCTTTCAGATGAACAACACCAAGCACTTTGTATTTGGAAGCCACACATTGGGCAACCACCAAAGGAGTTCCGCCCGTCTTAGATATTTGATCGACTGTGTTTTGGAGATCAGAAGGGATTTCTCCACGGCCCTCCTTTATCCAAGCAATGACTGAGGAGGTGGCACCTTTTCGATATTGCTGTGATTCCTCACCATATTGAGATCGCAACCACTCATTCGAGTTTGTGCAGTGAATGGAATGAAGAGAGCGTCTTTCTCTGCTGTGGAGCCATCGAGTAAATCCACGCCAAAACTTTCAGCAAGTTCGACAATCGATTTACCTTCTGGAGTCTCGTCCGCGAAACTCGCTAAATATCCGGCACGCAACATTTCAGCGAATGGAGTTTGACCGACCGAAAGTAGTTCCACTGCTCGTCGATTTCCATAAGTAATCGTTCAGTTTTATCAAGCAGCAATGTGTTCACATCACCAGCTGCTTCAACTGCCCGCCCAGACATTGCTAAAACATTGCGTTGAACTAGGCGGTCCATACCAGCGATTCCAATAGCAGAAAGTAGCGCCCCGATAGTTGTTGGAATGAGACAGACAATTAGCGCGACGAGAACAACCAGAGTTTGTTTGGCATGACTGAAAATTGCCATTGGTTGCAGAGTTACTACCGCCAAAGAAAGACGATAGTCAAACTCGAAAGCAGAATGTTGAGAGCAATCTCGTTTGGAGTTTTCTGTCGCGAAGCACCTTCGACAAGGGCAATCATGCGATCAATAAAAGTCTCTCCTGCGCGCGCAGTTATTCTTACAACGATGCGATCAGAGAGGACTTTGGTTCCGCCAGTAACTGAGGATCGATCTCCACCAGCTTCGCGGATAACCGGAGCCGACTCTCCCGTGATTGCAGATTCATCGACGCTAGCGATACCTTCAATTATCTCGCCATCACTTGGAATGACATCTCCACTTTCACACACCACAAGATCACCGATGGCAAGAGTCGAACTAGCAACAGAGATTTCATCTCTCGTGGCTAACAATTTTTCTGGCTTGGGTTTGCGTTCTTGCCTTCTTCAAACTCTCTGCCTGGGCTTTTCCACGGCCCTCAGCAATCGCCTCAGCTAAGTTCGCAAACACAACTGTTCCCCAAAGCCAAAACCATGAAAAAACATTGGAATTGCCTATAGCCAAAACTGTCGTGAAAGCTGCACCAATTTCGACGACAAACATCACTGGATTCTTCGAAAGAGTTATTGGATTGAGTTTTCGAAAAGCCCGAAGGTAACTCGGAATAGAGCGATCCGAGGATTAAGTGTGGCTGTCTGGCTCATAGGATTCCTTCCGCGAGCGGTCCGAGTGCAAGTGCTGGTAAATATGTGAGGGCGACAACGATGATTGCCACGGCGATGAGAAGTCCGATAAATAGCGGCTTAGTTGTATCTAAGGTTTCCCGGCGTAGAAGGCGTACTTCCTTGCTTTGCTAGCGACCCTGCTAAGCCGAGCACGAGAAGAATTGGAATGAATCGACCTAACAACATCGCAACACCGAGTGCGATATTGAGAAATGAAGTGTTGCCAGTAAATCCTGCAAAGGCACTTCCGTTGTTATTTCCTGCCGAAGTGAATGCGTAGAGAATTTCACTTAACCCGTGAGGACCACTTGCCGCAATCGATTTGCGAGCGCCAGCATTCATGAGCGCGATCCCGGTACCAAGCAAGACAACAGATGGTGTTGCAAGGAATATATAACGCGGCAAATTTCATCTCCCGTGGTCGAATCTTCTTCCCCAAATATTCAGGAGTTCGACCGACCATCAGGCCGCAAATAAAAGACGGTAAGAATTGCGATGACCAACATTCCATATAGTCCAGACCCAACTCCGCCAGGTGTCACCTCTCCCAGCATCATGTTAAAGAGAAGTGAACCTCCAGCAAGTGGTTGTAAAGATTCATGAGCTGCATCGATTGCACCCGTTGATGTACTCGTCGTCGCAGTTGCAAAGAGCGCCGACTGACCAACGCCAAAGCGCATCTCCTTGCCTTCCATGGAAGCACCAACTGCGTGAGTAGCAGTACCTGCATGTTGAATTTCAAACGCGGTGGAAGCAAGAAGTGAAGCAATAAAGATCAATCCCATCGCTGCGAGAATCGCTCTGCCCTGACCACGATTTCCACCATTTTTCCAACCGTGCGTGGGAGGGAAAAGGGAATTGCCAGTAACAAAACTATTTCCAACCAGTTGGTAAAAGGGTTGGGGCTTTCAAATGGATGTGATGAATTAGCGTTGAAAAAACCACCACCATTCGTACCTAACTCTTTGATGGCTTCCTGACTCGCAACCGGACCACCAGGGATGTTTTGCAATCCGCCAGCGAAGAGTGTGCACCGCATGCGGTGAATCAAATTTTGAATCACTCCATATTGCAAGTAAGACGATTGCGAAAATTGCCGAAAGAGGAAGCAAGATTCTAAATACTGCTCTACTGAAATCAACCCAGAAGTTTCCCAAGCCATCTTGATGGCGAGAAATAAATCCGCGAACAAGTGCGATTGCAACCACAAGACCAACTGCTGCGGAAGCAAAATTCTGAACCGCGAGTCCTGCCATTTGAGCTAAGAAACCCATCGGTTGACTCGCCCGAATAATTCTGCCAATTTGTATTGGTAATAAAGGAAACCGCGGTATTCCAAGAAAGCGCGGGTGGAACATTCTTCATTCCCATGGCCATTGGTAGCCATTGCTGAATCCGCAGTAGCAGATAGGAGGAAGAGAATCGACACTGCTGAAAAACTCAATACTGAGGTGGCATAAGTTTTCCAAGATTGCCCTACATCAGGATTGACGCCGACTGTCTTGTAAAAAACTCGCTCCAGCACGACTATGAGACTTTGAAGTGAAAACTCGAGCCATGTAGTCACCAAGGGTGGAACATGAAACGCTGCGAGAGTCGCGAGAACGGCGACATCAGTAATAACTGTGGCAGTAGTGGAGTTCATCAGAAGCGCTCCGGAAAGATCAATGTGACGATCAAGTAGCCAGCCAACACGATCGCGATGACCAAGCCAGCGATATCAGCGCTCATAGTTTCGCCAACCCTTTGAGCAAGAATCCAAGCGCCATAAAGAGCGCACCCGTGAACAAAATTAAGAACAGATCACCATTGCTATCCCTCTTTCACTCTCTCCCCAGAGGTTAGGAGTGGTCATGAAATAGATCTAGCGGAAAAGGGCATTTCCTAACGGGATACAAACGCACACATTTTAGAGAATGGATAATTCCATCCTCAGGTGGCGGAATCATTCAGCGATCAGAGTGGTGGGTAAAGGAGAAGCGAAAGCTACTTTTTTCGCTCACGATTCGCGAAAGAATCCGCATAAGATTTATCAGCTAGAACCAGAATCTCCGAATCTGGGTTTAGTAACTCATAGGTGACGAAATCCTCTGGACCGATAAACGCACTGCTTCCAACTGCATCCAAATAAAAATTGGTAACTTTCATATCAGGCCGCACTAATTTAAGCGAAACTTTTCCAGATAATAAAATCAATAATTGATTGCACCCCGCGAGATGGTTTCCGCGATTTACAGAGACACTATGACTTGAAACTACAAAAATTCGTTGAACTGCAAAGGGCAACAATTCAAATTCCACAGCCAAAAGTTGAGCATCCGTTGCATTCACAACAGCTATTGACTTATCACGGTCCGCTGGTGGATTCATATTCCCCACCATACAATCCCCTCTATGAAATCGGCGAGGGTCCGAAAGATCATTAAAACTCCCAATCTCTCGCATGCGGAAATATTAAACATTCTCGATATGGAATCAACCGCGGTTCCCGCTCGCCGATTCCAACTTGGAGATCGACCTGTCATTCGTTGGGTTAAGGGCGATGGGCTCGACGACCCAGTAACCAAATCAGCTATTGCTCAAGCAACCAGACTCTTTGGCTCTAATGTGGATTACTGCATCTGCACCAACAACATTTTCTGCGGAGCGAGTAAGAAATCTTCTCGAATGGGGCTGAACAACCTGTCGAGTGGTGCCTGTTACACCAGATTGCAACCCACAATTACGAGATCTTCTCGCCGCAGCAGATTGCCTGCCAGCAAATTACGGATACTGGTGGAAGTGGTTTCCAGAGCGAGTCCGAAGCGAAGCACCTGAATGGATTCTGGACGGGGATATGGTGATCACGACCAGACCACCATGGTTTGAAAAATGGATTATGGGAGAAGATCCGTTACGCGTTTCACAAGATGATCGGTTTCCGCCGGGATCCAGTTTGAAAATCCATGAGATCAAAGAAGAAAAGAATAAATATGGTCAGTATTTTCGTCTCGTTGATAAAGAATCGGCGCTCTATTCAGGTCTATTTCACTTCCACCAAAGATGACATACATGGAGAAATTTAGCGAAGTAATGACTTCGCACCCCGCTTTCGCCTAAGCACGACGGCATCAAAGATATGTCCGAGCAAGGTGTGGTCGCGGTTGCATTCCAACGACTAGGTGCGATCCCCATCCCGTTGTACGAATTCCCATTCGGAAGAGCATTCGAGAAATCCATCGATTACGGAGTTTCTGGTGATCAGGAAAAAGTGTGGGGGTATCATTTTGGAAAATTCATTCAGACAAAGTAATCATCATTATGAATCGTTAGTGAAAAATAAAACGGTTGACAGCCTTAAGAAAAGCAGAGCTAGAGACAAATACACATGGCTGTCAGGCGGGTATCGGTCAATGGGGTATTCCAGGGTGGGGAATGTCTCAAGATACCCATGAATTTATAGTGAAACGAGCTAAAAAGTTTTCGGGTAAGAAAGTTCTAGAAATTGGAACATCAAGGGGGCGACTCGCAGCGACGCTTGCTGACTTAGGCTGTCTCGTAACCACCGTCGATAAAGAAGATCGTGGCGCTGCTTCAAATCTAGCTGAAACAGGAATCACTGTCGTGGTTCAAGATGCAAAGAAATTCCTTGCAAACTCTCAAGAAGTCTACGATCTCATCATTGTTGATCTCCATGACAATTCGCCAAAGATATGGAGTGATCTTTCCTTTCTTCTCACTCAAGCCCTTGCACACAAAGGAAAAATTCTTATAAATAATGCTCGTCTCCACGCGATTCCCGAATGGTCAGAGGAATTCGGAGTAGGTGAATTTCTCAGCAATTTGCCCTCCAGTTGGGAAAACTAAAATTCACAAAAAGCCGGTTCCAGGCGTGGCCGTTGTGAGTCGAATCCAGTCAGAGAAATGAACGCCGAAGACTTCACTCCGATTCCGTTTATAGATCTGTCGAGACGAGTCACTCGGCACAGGGGTGCTATCGACTCGTCCATTTAAAAGAGTTCTTGACAGTGGACAATTTATTTTGGGAAGTGAAACCAAAAAATTTTGAAATGCTTTTCGCTCAATACATCAGCGTGAACTACTGCATTTGCGTTGAATGGAACAGATGCGATCGAACTTGCTTTACGTGCCGTAAATATCAAAGCAGGTATGAAAGTCGCTACTGTGGCAAACGCCGGCAATTACACAACTTCGGCCATTAACTCCATCGGTGCAACCCGATCTTTATGGAAGTGGATTTTTCTAGTAGAAATGTCACAGTTGATGAAGTAGAGCGAGCTGTCTCCAAGGGTGCAAACGCGATCGTTGTGACGCACTTATACGGTCTTGCGATAGAAGAGATCCAAAGCAATTGCTGACTACTGCAAACGAGAGTCAGTGCCCTTGATTGAAGACTGTGCTCAAGCGCATGGAGCGCGAGTGAATGGTAAATCGTTGGCTCTTTCGGCGATTGTGCCGCGTTCAGCTTTTACCCCACTAAAAATCTTGGTGCACTTGGCGACGCCGGGGCGGTCGTCACTAATGACTCTGGCGTCGCTGAAATAATCAGCAAGCTTCGGACCTATGGGTGGAGTGAGAAATATTCAGTTGCAAGAGAAGGCGGACGAAATAGTCGCTCCGATGAGTTGCAAAGCGCAATTCTCGCCGATCTCCTGCCCTCGTTGGAGAGTGACAATCAGCGTCGTCGTGAGATTGCCTCAATATATTCCGAGGGGATAAAAGCCACAGACATTGAAGTTCCACAATTCGATTCCGAAGAATATGTTGGCCACCTTTATGTAGTCTCTTCGCCTCGCAGAGCCCACTACATCCAACATCTTCTTAATTTCGGCATATCAACAGCAATTCACTTTCCAATACCGGATTCCAAACAGCCTTATTTAGCTACGCAAAACAGCACGGATTTACCTGTAACTCAAAAACTTTGTAATGAAGTCTTTTCACTTCCTTGTTACCCTGAACTCAGAAATGACGAAGTTAATCGGGTTGTACAAGCACTTAATATGGAAATGAGCCGGAACTTTGGTGGCGGGTGAAGGATTTGAACCTTCGAAGGCAGAGCCGGGGGATTTACAGTCCCCTCCCATTGGCGCTCGGGCAACCCGCCAAGGTTGTTCATTTATTGCGGCAATTATGGATTGTGCGAGGTGAAAGGATACCTTATGAATTCGGCTGTAAATACGGCGATTATTAGTAAGAAGGAGCCCTTTCATGGCATCGGATAGCAGTTTTGATGTTGTCTCCAAGATCGATCGGATGGAGCTCGATAACGCCGTGAATCAAGCGGTTCGTGAAATAGATACCCGTTTTGATTTCAAGAATACTGGCGCGAAGTTGGAACTTGAAGGCGAAAAAATTTCTATCGAGGCTGGCACGGAGAACGTGCGAAAGCGACGTTGGATGTTTTGAAAGATAAATTGGTAAAGCGTGGAGTTTCGTTAAACATATCGATCCAGGTGAGCCAACTTTGAGTGGAAAAATTTACAAAATCAATTGCCCACTCAAGGAGGGCATCTCGACTGAGAATGCCAAGAAGGTAGCGAAATTGCTGCGAGATGAAGGACCTAAGTCCATCAAATCTCAGATTCAAGGCGATGAACTTCGAGTGACCAGTAAGAGTCGAGATGATCTTCAAACGGCGATTGCAATGATCAAAGAAGCTAAATGGGATTTCGCGGTTCAATTTACGAATTATCGGTGATACTAAATTCCAAATAAAAATCGTCACACAACAGGACTTCTCTATGGAGTCGGCGCTTATACGCTTTGGGGACTTCTCCCGCTTTACTGGAGATATCTTCATAAGGCGAGCCCATATGAAATTCTGGCTAATCGAGGCATCTGGTCGCTAGTTTTTTGTGCTCTGCTTCTTTCACTTCGCAAGCAACTCAAAAACGTTATTGCGATTTTCAAGCAACCGAGAACTTTGGCAATTCTTGCAATTACTTCAGGAATGCTCACAATTAACTGGACCGTCTATATCTGGTCGGTAAGTGTCAACAGAATTGTCGAATCATCACTTGGCTATACATGACACCGCTAGTGAATGTTGCGTTCGGTGTTTTCATGCTCCGAGAGCACCTTCGAAGATTCCAAAAGATCGCCGTCTATTCGGCAGCCGTCGGTGTCATTGTCTTGACCATTGAATACGGCGCACTTCCTTGGATTGCACTCGCTCTTTCGATTTCTTGGGGTTCATACACAGTATTCAAAAAAACGCTGAATATAGGGGCTTTAGAAGGTCTTTCCGTTGAGACAACAATCGCGCTCTTGCCCAACATCCTTTACTTGGGATGGATCGAACATCAACATCGAGCACAGTTTGGTCATTCAATTGGTCTATCGATCCTTCTTGCATGTGGAGGAGTTGTCACAGTTGCACCACTCCTGCTTTTCAACGGTGCGACAACGCGACTCCCACTAGTGATGACTGGGCTATTGCAATACATCACTCCAACAATCATGTTCTTAGTCGGAGTGATCGTGAATCATGAATCGATGCCAGTAGGTCGAATCATTGGCTTTGCCTTTATCTGGGTTGCGCTCGTCTTCCTCGGCAGCGATCTAGTGAGATCGAACCGTGAACAACTTCCACCTAACGGTGAGAAGGGTCAGGCAGTACCTGACCCTTGAGCGCTCTTAAGTACCTTTGCCCCGACCTGCTTCTAGTCGAGCAACTGGTACGCGGAATGGCGAGCAAGAAACGTAATCGAGTCCCAATTCGTGGAAGAAGTGGATACTTCGTGGATCTCCGCCATGCTCTCCGCAGACGCCCAACTTAAAGTCAGAACGAACTGTTCGTGCCAGTTCGCATGCATTGCGCACAAGTATTCCAACACCCGCTTGATCGAGTGATTCAAATGGATTAAATGGAAGTAGTTCCAAATCCATGTAGCGAGGAAGGAATGTTGATTCAACGTCGTCACGACTAAATGCCCATGTGAGTTGAGTCAAATCATTTGTACCAAATGAGAAGAAGTCGGCGTAACTTGCGAGGCGATCTGCCGTAATTGCCGCACGTGGAGTTTCGATCATTGTTCCGATAGGAAGATCGACACTCTGTCCTGTGCCTACAAATGTTTTCTTGATTTCCGCTTCAAGAGTTTCACGCAAATAAAGTAATTCACGTTGAGTTGCTACGAGAGGAATCATTACCTCTGGCTGCGGATTGTGACCGAGTTTTTTAACTTCGAGGTACGCATGAACAAGAGCGCGAACCTGCATTTTGTAGAGCTCTGGAATAAGAATTCCAAGGCGCACGCCACGAAGTCCGAGCATTGGATTTGCTTCATGAAGTCTCTTAACTGCAGCAAAAATTGCTTGATCTCGCGCAGGTACTTCTTCACCCAGCGCTTCTGCTCTCGCCATCTGCGCAGTTAAATCAGCCAGTGGCGGCAAGAATTCGTGAAGCGGTGGATCGAGCAATCGAACCGTGACAGGAAGACCTGACATGGCCATCATGATTCCGACCGAAATCTGCACGCTGAAGTGGTTCCATTTCAGCAATTACTCCACGTTGAACGCTGTCATTTTCGGCAAGTACTAGTCGCTCAACAAATGCGCGACGAGGTCCGAGAAACATATGTTCGGTTCGGCAGAGTCCAACGCCCCTCGGCGCCAAGAATGCGTGCACGAATTGCATCCTCGGGAGTATCTGCATTTGCACGGACGTTGAGAGTACGAATCTCATCTGCGAAGCAAAGAATCTTATCTACGGCTTTTACGACGATAGTTGCTTCTTCACTTGATGCAGCCAAACGACCTTCGAGATAAGAGTAACTGGAGAGGCGATAACAGGAACAGTTCCAAGATAAACCGAGCCGGTCGTGCCATCGATGGAAATAACTTCGCCTTCATAAACTGTCAGACTTCCAACAGTAAAGAGATTTGCCCGTTCATCAACCGAAATTGATTCGGTACCGCACACCGCAGTCTTTCCCATTCCTCGTGCACAACCGCGGCGTGAGAAGTCTTACCACCACGACTTGTCAAAATACCTTCAGATGCAACCATGCCCACTAAATCATCGGGGCTTGTTTCGCGGCGAACCAGAATGACTTTCTTACCACCACGAGCCAAATCAAATGCACGGCGAGAATCAAATACAACTTCACCTACTGCAGCACCCGGAGAGGCAGGAATTCCGCGAGCGATTTCTTTGAATCCCGCAGCAAGATCGAATTGAGGAAACATAAGCTGAGCCAATTGATCACCGATGTGCGAACTAGCGCCTCATCCATTGTGATTTTGCCTTCTTCAACTAATTGAGTAGCAATGCGAAATGCAGCTTCGGCGGTTCTTTTTCCTACGCGAGTCTGAAGTATCCAAAGCTTGCCCTTTTCAACTGTGAATTCAATATCGCAAAGATCGCGGTAGTGATCTTCGAGAAGTTCCATTACGCGATCGAATTCGGCAGCAACGACAGGACTTTTTTCAGCAAATTCAGCCAGTGACATCGTGTTGCGATACCAGCAACCACATCTTCACCTTGCGCACGCTCTAGGTAATCGCCATAACTTCCTTTGTTACCTGTTGCAGGATCGCGAGTAAAAGCAACACCGGTTCCAGAATCATCGCTGAGATTGCCAAAGACCATGCTCTGAATATTTACAGCAGTACTAGGTCGGAAGGAATTCTCTCTCGACGACGATAGACATCTGCTCTTTCAGATTTCCACGAAAGGAAAACTGCTTCGACAGAGCGAATGAGATGCTCGTAGGGATCTGTAGGAAATGGTTGACCAGTAATTGATTCTGTCCTCGCGTATGTAGCCTTCAGCGAGCGCTTGTAGCCCTTCGACGTTTAACTCTTGAATGCTCTTTACGTTGAAAGTTGTCAAGACTCGAGCTTCAATGCGATGGAACTCTGTAGCTGGAATATCGCACACTGTGCGACCAAACATATCGATGAAGCGGCGATAGGAATCCCAAGCAAATTTCGGATTGCCAGTTTGATCAGCGAGACTTTGCGCAACCTCGGGAGTGATTCCAACATTTAGCACTGTCTCCATCATTCCTGGCATTGAGAACTTCGCGCCAGAACGTACGGAAACTAAGAGTGGATTCTTAGGATTTCCAAATTCCTTTCCTAAACTTTTTTCAAGTTCCTTAAGCGATTCTTTAATTTCTGCAACAAGAGTGGCGGGTAGGTGTGCCTGTCGATAGATATTCACGACATGCTTGTGTAGTAATTGTAAATCCGGGTGGCACAGGAAGTCCGATGCGTACCATCTCGGCCAAGTTGGCACCTTTGCCGCCTAACAAATCTGACATCGTTCGATCGCCATATGAAAATGGATAGATTAATTGCGATGCCATACTTATTTCACCTCTCAGATTGTTAACAGTTGTACAGTATAGGATTCAAATTCACGCTCGCTGCCCATTAATGTGTCCGCTCAATCACAGCATCGCAGAGCGAATAGAGAGCAGAAGTCGCATCAGACAGTGGCAGTGGCCCCTAAAGCTCCCCTGGCTTCTCGGGCGACTTCAAGCAATTGAGATCTCGCTTCGCCTAGAGCCTTGTGAGTACGAAGTTCGGAGAGCACTTGGCCAACGACGACATCTGACTCAATGGGGTTTGCGAAGGAGTGACTGCAATTCGGCATCGGCTGGATCCTTTGATGCCAAGACCCTAAGCGTGACGAGGGTCGGTACGCCCTCTTTCAAATCGGTGCCTGGCGTTTTTCCAGACTCTTTTGAATCACTAGAGATATCGATGACGTCATCAGCCAATTGTAAAAACAATTCCAATTTTCTCGCCAAAAGTAGTGACTGTCTCCAAAATTTCTGTACTTGCTCCCGAAACCATGGCTCCATATCGAGCACTCGTGGCAATAAGCGATCCTGTTTTATCAGAGACCACTTGCAAGTAATGCTCGAGTGGATCTTGGCCTTCCAGTGGTCCTTGCGTCTCCATAATTTGGCCAATAACGAGTCGTTCAAATGTCTGAGCTTGAAGCCTCACAGCCTCTGGTCCGAGTTCGGCAAGGGAGGGCAGAACACTTAGCAAATAAATAATCACCGGTAAGAATCGCAACCGTATTGCCCCATCGATTATTTGCACTCTCTACACCTCGACGAAGTGGCGCTTCATCCATCACATCATCGTGATACAAGGTCGCAAGGTGAGTAAGTTCGGCAACAACTGCAGCTTGAATCACTGCATACCTTGTGGAATCTCCATATTGAGCTGCAAGCAAAGTGAGCATCGGACGTAAACGCTTACCCCCTGCTGAAACAAGGTGACGTGACGTCTCTTCTACAAGCGGGTACTTACCTTTGATATGGCTACTCAGAAGTGATTCGACTTGCCCTAGACCTTCAACCAGTTCTTGTTCAAGCGTCGGTGAAAGGTCGGGTATGCCAAACGCCGTCATTAGCGAATGAAGGTCGCCGTGTGAGAATAAAGTTGAGGAGTGGCGCTGGGATAACACCAAGGAAGAGCGTTATAGCCGCAGCGATTACGATCGTGGCACGAGTAAGAATCGAAGGAATTATCACGCTCGTTGCATCATCAGCAGGATCTGTGAAGAACATAAGTACGATGACTCGAACGTAGAAATATGCAGCGATCGCACTTGAAAGAACACCGACAACAACAATCCATTTGTTGCCTGTTTCATAAGCTGCAGAAAATATGGTGAATTTTCCAATGAAACCACTTGTCAGAGGAATTCCGCAAATGCGAGCAAGAAGAGTGAAAAAGCTCCAGCGACTGCAGGTGATCGCTTTCCTAAACCAGCCCAGCGATTCAAGTCAGTAACTTCACCTTGTGAATCTCGCACGAGCGTAACAATGCCAAATGCTCCAATGGTTGCGATTCCATAAGCAATTAAGTAGAAAATTGTTGCTTCTAGGCCTGATTTATTTAGCGCAACAATTCCTGCTAACAAGAATCCAGCGTGAGCGATGGAGGAGTATGCCAACATTCGCTTCACATCACGTTGAGCGATTGCAACAAATGAACCAAACAACATTGTGATGATGGCAATTGTTGTGATGAGTGGACGCCAATCCCAGACCGCATCATCGAGGGCAACGTAGAAGATGCGAAGTGCGGCACCGAATGCAGCGACTTTGTGCACCAGCCATAAATGCAGTTACTGGAGTTGGCGCACCTTGATAAACATCTGGAGTCCAAGCATGGAATGGAACAGCACCGACTTTAAATAGGAGACCAATCGTCAAGAAAGCGATTCCGACATACAAGAAGACTGAGTTACCAGCTGAACCAGCGACAGCTTCGTTGATTCCAGCGAAGGTGATGCTTCCTGAATATCCATAAAGGAATGCAGCGCCAAAGAGGAAGAATGCTGAGGAGAAAGCCCCGAGAAGAAAATACTTCAGCGCCGCTTCTTGAGATAAGAGTCGTCGATGGCGAGATAAACCTGCCATCAAATAAAGAGGTAGGGAGAGAACTTCAAGTGCAACAAAGAGCGTGATGAGATCCGTTGCAATCGGGAAGAGCATCATTCCACCAACGGCGAAAAGAGTCAGCGGATAGACCTCAGTAAGTTTTTCTCCGCTTTGTAGCGACTCTCGTTCTTCAGGAGAACCAGGAATCGCGGCGGCAAGGGAAGTGAAATTCTCTTGATCAGCAATGAGAAAGACAGCAAGGATTGCCATAATCAAGATTGCACCTTGAAGCAAAATTGCTGGACCATCCACGGCTACTGAACCCATTGCAGCAGTTAGCGAAGATTCACCTCGAATGCGCCATACCTGAACGAAGGCCAGAACGAGGGTTGCCAAAGTAATTGTGAGTTGTACAGCGGGGCGTATCGCGCGCGATAAAAATGCCTCGGCAAGAACAGATAGGACTCCCCCGCCAAGAACGATGAGAATCGGTGCCAACAATGATATGAAAGGTGCGGGACGACAAAGGTAACCATTTACTTTCCTACCTTTGCATCGATTTTCGCAATGGATCGCTATATCCAGCCTGTGTAATCAAGTGATCTACCGCTGGGTTTATTGCATTGAGCAGAGGTGATGGATAGAAACCCAAGAAAACAATGATTGCAACAACCGGAGCAATCGCGATTTTCTCTCGAAGATTCAAATCTGGAAGTGATTCATTTCCAGGTGTTGTTGGTCCGTGAAGAGATTTCTGAATTGGAATCAAAATGTAGAGCGCAGCAAGAACGATTCCGAAAGCGGCAATAATGGCTGCTACTGGATAGCGCGTATATGTTCCGACGAGAACAAGGAATTCGCTCACGAAACTTGAAAGTCCAGGAAGTGCAAGGCTCGACATTCCCGCAAGGAAAAAGACCCAGGCCATTATTGGAGGTCACTCTCTGCAAGCCACCAAAATCAGCAATCTTTGAAGAGCCCCGCCTCGTACTCATCCATCCTGCAACGAGGAAGAGAGCTGCGGTAGAGAATCCATGGTTGAACATGTAGAGAGTTGCGCCGGATTGACCTTGTGAGGTCATAGCGAAAATTCCCATCGTGATAAAACCGAAGTGGGAGATCGAGGTATAGGCAATCAATCTCTTGAAATCAGTCTGACCGATCGCAAGGATGGCGCCATAAATAATTGAAATTACTGCAAGAACAAGAATGAGTGGTGTAAATGTTTTGCTCGCGTGAGGAAAGAGAACCAAGCAAAACTTGATCATTCCAAAAGTTCCGACCTTGTCGAGAACACCGAGTAGAAGAACTGAAGTACCGGGAGTTGCTGAATCTGCAGCATCTGGCAGCCAAGTATGAAATGGCCAAACTGGTGCTTTAATCGCAAGGGCAATAAAGAAGCCTAAGAAAAGTAAATTCTCTGTTGTTGAACTCATATGCAAATTGCTAAGTGCGGCTAGATCAAATGTATGTCCACCAGCAAGTTGCTCGCCGGACAGAACGTAAAGCGCGATGATTGAACCGAGCATGAGAAGTCCACCGAAAAGGCTATAAAGCAAGAACTTAACTGCAGCGGCAGCCCGTGCTCCACTTCCATATCCGCCAATTAAGAAATAGACGGGGATGAGCATTGCCTCGAAAAATACATAGAAAAGAAAAACATCCGAGGCGCTAAAGACGCCAATGATCATCGTTTCAAGAACCAATATAAGAATGTAGAATTTCTTAACGCTCCAGCGGCCGCCAGTTGCTTCATTCCAGCCAGCAAGTACGACTATCGGTGCCAAAAGAACAGAGAGAAGAATGAGCACTAGTGCGATTCCATCAACTCCGAAAGCAAAATTAACACCGAGAGTTGGAATCCATGAGTAAGACTTGCGAATTGAAGATCAACGTTATCTCGTTGGAATTGGGTCGCCATTGCAATGCCAGTTCCGGCTACTGCCAAGGTGGTAATGAGCGCTACGCGCTTGGCCAAAAGTTCATTTGCAGCAGGTAAAAGTAAGAGAATGACAACTCCTACAAGCGGCAATAAACCTAAAGTCAATAAATAGGTTCATAGCGTCACAACCCAAATTGAAAGGACAATTGCTGCAGCACCCAAGCAGAATCCACATTGCATAACTTCTAACAAATCCAGTTTGTGTTGTGCGCAAAAGCGAACCAGAACCAGCGGCAAGACGAGCAACTCCGTGAACTGCTCCATCGATTACATACTTATCTGTCTCTACCAAAGCAGAAGTTAATTTCTGACCTGGACGCATGAGAACAACCTCATTGAAGTCATCTTGCAAAAGATCTCTCCTCGCAATTTTTGTGAAGATCGAAACGTTTTGTGGCGCTTCCAGAGGTACCTCACTACGCAAGTACTTCTGAACAGCTAACCCGACTCCCACGAGTACAAGAACAAGAGCGAGCAAAGAAATTACAGCTGGACTAAGAAGTTCACTTTCATGCACTTCCTTATGTTCAACCACAGGAGAGAGCCAGTCACGAAGCGAATTTCCATAAGAGAAAATGAAACCAGATGCAACGGAACCGACTGCCAAGATGGCCATCGGAACCCACATAAGTGCAGGTGACTCATGGGGATGTGCTTTCTCATCCCAACGTTTATTTCCGCAAAGGTCAGGACAACAACGCGAGTCATATAGAAAGCAGTAATAGCCGCGCCCAGGAGCGCTGCACATCCAAGAGTCCAACCTTTAGCTCCACCAGAATTAAATGCGACTTCAATAATTTTGTCTTTGGAGTAGAAACCTGCAAATGGCGGAACTCCAATGATTGCTAGATAGCCAAAACCAAATGTTGCGAAGGTAATGGGAAGAAATTTGCGCAGACCACCAAAGCGTCGCATATTCACTTCATCATCCATGCCCATGCATTACCGATCCTGCACCCAAGAACATTCCTGCCTTGAAGAATCCGTGAGTCAACAAATGCATGATTGCGAATGCATAACCTGCTGGTCCAAGACCTGCACCCAACACCATGTAGCCAATTTGCGACATCGTCGAAGCGGCGAGGGCTTTCTTAATATCGTCTTTGGCCAAACCGATAATTGCGCCAAATAACAAAGTAATGGCGCCGATGATTGCAACGAGTAATTGAGCTGTCGGAGCAGCATCGAAAATAAAGTTCGAACGGACAATTAAGGTAAACGCCGGCAGTAACCATCGTCGCCGCATGGATGAGTGCAGAAACTGGCGTCGGACCAGCCATCGCATCGCCAAGCCAAGATTGCAAGGGGAATTGTGCAGATTTCCTGTTGCAGCGACGAGCAACATGATGCCGATCGCGGTTAAGGCACCTGTCGAAGCTTGTCCTGCATGCTCTTTTACTCCAGCAAAGAGACGGTTCCCAGAGTTGCAAAGGAAATCATGATCGCAAGGAGATAGGCCTAAATCGCCAACTCTGTTAGCAATAAATGCCTTTTTCGCAGCAGTTGC
Organism: Actinomycetota bacterium; assembly: GCA_037200085.1. Taxonomy (GTDB): domain Bacteria; phylum Actinomycetota; class Actinomycetes; order Nanopelagicales; family Nanopelagicaceae; genus QYPT01. The sequence goes on along the minus strand of JBBCHT010000001.1, from coordinate 66,225 downwards.
ATAGGTGGGCTTCTGATTCCAGAAACCGATCAATAGGTAGGAGGCAAGACCTACACCTTCCCATCCGACATAGAGATTTAAGTAGAATCACCTAGTACAAGAAGCAACATCGCAGCAATAAAGAAATTCAAGTAAGCGAAGAATCGACGTCGGTCTAGATCGTGTGACATATATGCGATGGAGTAAATATGAATCAGTGTTCCGACTCCAGTAATCAGCAATACGAAACAAATAGAGAGTTGATCGAGCATTAACCCAGCATCGACTTTAAATGATCCCCACTGAAATCCATGAAAACAACTTCTGAGTGACTGCGCGTTGGTCTTGCTCGCGACCGAGCATTTGAACAAATAGTACGAGGACCAACAACGAAGGATGAACCCGACAGTGCGGTGGCCAACAAGTGACCCCAACGATCGGATACGGCGTCCTGCCAATAACAAAATCGCAGATCCCAATAATGGAAGCGCGATGAGATAAACGAGTGCGCTGCTTGTCATCGAATTACCTCTTCAACAAACTTGCATCATCAACTGATGCGGATCGACGGGATCGATAAATAGTTACGATAATTGCAAGACCAACCACAACTTCGCACGCTGCAACGACCATGGTGAAAAATGCAATGACTTGTCCGTCAAGATTTCCATTGATTCGTGCAAATGTAACAAAGGCAAGGTTGGTTGCATTGAGCATCAACTCGATGCACATAAAAACAACGATCGCGTTTCTTCGGACGACTACGCCAACTGCTCCAATAGTGAAGAGAATTGCCGAGACGTAGAGATAGTTAGTTGGATTCATCGGTATCCAACTTCTCGAGTTGGAATGGGTTGGAATCTATGACATCTCCACGTGCTTCAAGAGTGGCAGAAATCGATGCTTGAGCTGCAGTGCCATCTGGCAAGAGAGCAGGAACGTCCACTGCATTGTGAAGTGCATAAACGCCTGGGCTAGGAAGTCCTGCCGCATTGGCGAGTGAGCCTGTTCGAAATCTCTGCTCTGACAATTCACGTTGAGTAGGATCGCGCTGCAATTCGATGATTGTGCGCCAAAACCATTGCACCAAGTGCTGCAGTTATAAGCAGAGCTGAAACAACTTCAAATGCCCAGACATATCGCGAGAAGAGAAGTTGAGAGAGAGCTCCAACATTTCCATCGAGATTGGCGACGGATAAACCTTCAGTGTCATGTCCAATTGTCGCTCGCCCGATAAGTGATACGAGAAGTCCGCCAAAGCCCAATGATGCAACGATCGCAATGGGGCGAAGACCAGGAATTGTTTCGGTCAAAGAATCAGAAGAATCAACGCCGACCAACATAAGAATAAAGAGGAAGGAGCATCATCACTGCACCGGTATAGACAACGATTTGGACGATTCCCAAAAAGAGAGCGTCTTGTGCAATGTAGAAAAAAGCCAATGAAATCATGATGAAAGCAAGCAAAATTGCAGAGTGCACAGCTTTCTTCACTAAAAGCATAGAGAGCGCAGCAATAACAGCGAGTGGACCAAGAATCCAGAAGAGAACTGCTTCCGAAGTATTTGTCTTGGTTAACTCAAGTGCGAGTTCTTTCAAGTACGCACCTCCTGTGATGGATGCGCACCAGGAACTTCGCCCTTGTAATAATTTGTGTCATTCATCTCTGGATACATTGGATGTGGTGGTGCGAGCATTCCTTGCATAATTGGTGCGAGCAAGTCTTGCTTTTCAAATATCATTTTCGCGCGCGACTCATCAGCCAATTCATATTCGTTTGTCATAGTCAGGCGCTCGAGTTGGACAAGCTTCGATGCATAGTCCACAAAAAATGCAACGCAAATAATTAATTTGGTAAACCTTGCCGTAGCGCTCACCTGGCGACATGCGATGCTCTTCTGTATTGGATTCACCTTCAACGTTGATCGCATCTGCCGGACATGCCCACGCACAAAGTTCGCAGCCAATGCACTTCTCTAAACCGTCAGGGTGGCGATTGAGTTGGTGGCGACCATGAAATCTTGGAGCTGTTGGCTCTTTGACATCTGGATACTCAACGGTGTTTACCTTCTTGAACATAGTTCGAAAAGTCACCCAGAATCCTTGAAGTTGGCTCACGAAACTTCGTGCGCCCTCTTTAGTCACGGGTTGGGATTGCGCCGCAGCCAAACCTAAATCTCGCCTCACTAGTGAAGGCTCTGTTTTCCCTTGTTCGACCGGGAGCTCATTGTTGTTATCAACCACGTGGCACCCTCCTTAGGTATTGAAGGAACCGCGAATGGAGCGCTCAACTCAACGCTTTCGCCTTCTTTATTTTTTCTCCAGCTTTTTCAAATCCAAAATTGATAAGCAAGACTAGAAGTTACTACACCACTTGCAAAGGCGACCACAGTTGGACGTGATGCGCCATGAAGTGAAAGTACTCGCATTGTTGCAACGATCATGATCCAGAAAAGGCTCACTGGAATGAGAACTTTCCATCCAAATTTCATAAATTGGTCGTAGCGCAATCTTGGCAAGTGCGCGTAGCCAGACGAAAACAAAGAAGAAAGCTAGAACTTTGGCCATAAACCAGAACACAGCGAAGTAACCACCAAGCCAGTGTTCAGTAAAGGTCAACCCTGGAAGAGCGTGATATCCGCCGAGGAAGAGCGTCGTTGCGAGCGCCGAAACTGCGACGATATTACATACTCGGCAAGGAAGAAGAGCGCGAATTTAAGCGACGAATACTCAGTGTGAAAACCGCCAACCAATTCGCCTTCCGCTTCAGCAAGATCGAATGGTGCGCGGTTAGTTTCACCCACCATGGAAATTGAATAGATAACGAAAGATGGGAAGAGAATTACCGCGAACCACCACTTTTGTTGGGGCTGCAACAATTTCCGATGTAGACATCGAACCTGAATAAATAAAGACTGCAACAAGTGAAAGTCCCATTGCAACTTCATAAGAAATTACTTGTGCGCTAGATCGAAGCCCACCAAGTAGTGGATATGTCGAACCCGATGACCAACCAGCAAGCACGATTCCGTAAACGCCAACTGAGGCAATTGCCAATACGTAGAGCACGCCAACCGGTAAGTCAGTCATCTGCAATGGAGTTTGGTGACCAAAGAGATGAACTGGGCCAGATACTGGAATCACTGCAAATGACATGAAACATGTCGTGGCGCTAATGATCGGAGCAATGATAAAAACTATTTTGTCGGCTGCAGCAGGAATGAGATCTTCCTTAAGAGCCAACTTCACTCCATCGGCCAACGCTTGCACTAAACCAAATGGCCCAACTCTGTTCGGTCCGATACGCATCTGCAATACGGGCGACAATGCGACGCTCTCCCCAGACAGCCATCAAAGTCGAGACAACGCAGACAACAAAGATTAGAAGTCCCTTGACCAGAATGATCCAGCCTGGATCTTGCGCAATTAAGTCAGTGATACCCATTTAATCCTTCACCACCGTTACGACTGCGCCACTTGCTACTCCCAAAGTGGCGAGAAGATGTGATCCGCGAGAATTGCGAGGAAGCCAGACAGCTTCATCGCTGATCTTTTCAACAAGAGCCGGAAGAACAACTGATCCACGTGAATTCGAGACGCGAAGCGCGTCCCCATCTTTTACGCCAAGGAGAGCGGCTCGACTTGGCGAAATAACAGCAACGGATTTGCGTGCTGTGCCAGCCAAAATTCTCTTCACCCTCTTGGAGTGAACCTGCATCGAGAAGTCGGCGCCATGAAGTCAAGAGCGCATCATTGGTTTCAAATTTCGGAAGTGCCTTTAGCTGACGTGGGATGTGAATGAAGACTTCTCGCCATCCCACGCGCCAATGCTTGAAAACTCTTTGCTGCAGCGGCAACAGTTGGCAAGTCGATAGCTTTGCCCATTTCGTCAGCGATGATGGAGAGAATTCGCACATCAGATCGTTGAAGTGATTCAACGGCAGAATCGAATGCTCGTGCGCTGCCTTCCCAGTTCATAAATGAACCAGAATTTTCATTGACTGCAGCCACTGGCAGAACAACATCAGCAATTTGAGTAACAGTGCTTGTGCGGATTTCCAAACTCACAACGAATGCCTTCTTCAAAGCAGTCAAAGTGTTGTGGCTATTGTCAGAATCAAATGGATCTACACCACCAACGACAAGTGCTTGGATTGACCCCGCATTAACTGCATCAATTATTTCGTTTGAACTCTTACCTACCTGTGCGGGAAGTGAATCAACGCCCCATGCAGTTTGAAGATCGATTCGAGCCGATGCATGAATTACTGGACGACCTCCGGGTAGAAGATTTCCAATAGCACCGGCTTCAAGTGCGCCACGCTCACCTGCTCGGCGAGGAATCCATCCGATTTTCGCGCCGCTCTTCTCTGCAAGAGCAACAACGGCAGAAAGTGCTCCAGCACTTTCACTTGCGCGCTCTCCCACCAAAATTACTGATTTCGAACTCAACTCTTGGGCGGCAATTGCTTCCGACTCAGCACCGGGAGCTACGCAGATGAAATTGGAATTCAATTTTTCATTTCCGATGGAAAGTTTGCTTGCAATTGCTGTCACTTTCAAAGCGCGCTTACGAACTTGCTTATGAATCCGTAAGAAAACAATTGGTGATTCTTCCTCGGGTTCAAAACCAACAAGGAGTACAGCATCGGCTTTATCAATATCTTTATACGTTGTTGATGTACCAACCACATGTGATGCAAGGAAATCGCGCTCTTCTTGTGAAGTCAGACGCGATCGGAAATCAATATCGTTTGTGCCAAGAGTGATTCGAGCAAATTTGCCGTAAGCGTATGCATCTTCAACGGTCGCGCGTCCACCAACCAATACGCCAGTTCGCTTTCCTGTTAGCCCAGCGACAACTGCAGCGAGCGCTTCTGGCCACGATGCAGGCTGCAAATCGCCATTTGCATCACGAACAAGTGGTTGAGTTAAACGATTTTGGGCGGTCTCATACTTGAATGCCCAACGACCTTTATCGCAATTCCATTCTTCATTAACTGCCGAATCATCACCGGCGAGTCGACGCAAGGTTTTTCCACGACGAACATCGGTACGCATTGAGCAACCTGACGCGCAATGTTCACATGAAGAAGGTGTTGAGACGAGATCAAATGGACGGGCGCGGAAACGATATGTCGCTCCAGTCAGCGCACCCACTGGGCAAATTTGAACGGTATTGCCAGAGAAATAAGACTCGAATGGTTCTTTCTCGTAGATGCCAACTTGCTGAAGCGCTCCACGCTCATTCAAAGTAATAAATGGATCTCCTGCGATTTGCTCCGAGAATCTTGTACATCTAGCGCATAGAACGCAGCGCTCGCGATCGAGCAAAACTTGTGACGAGATATTTATTGGTTTTTCAAATGTTCGTTTGGTGCCTTCAAAACGTGTCTCTGGTCGACCTGTGCTCATCGCTTGATTTTGCAGTGGACACTCTCCGCCTTTGTCGCAGACAGGACAATCAAGTGGGTGATTGATCAACAAGAATTCCATGATGCCCTTTTGTGCTTTTTCAGCAACAGGGGAAGTGAGTTGAGTTTTTACAATCATTCCTGGCTCAACTGGAATAGTGCATGAAGCTTGTGGTTTTGGAAATGCACGACCGTTGATTTCGATATCAACTAAACATTGTCTGCATGCACCAACAGGATCAAGAAGTGGATGATCGCAAAAACGTGGAATCTGAATTCCCAATTTTTCTGCCGCACGAATGACGAGAGTGCCTTTAGGAACAGTTACTTCAAAACCATCAATCACCAAAGTGATCATCTCAACGACTACGGCTTGCTCTTGAGCAGTTGTCACGCGCTATGCACCTGCCTTCGATGTCGCAAATAGAGTGGATGCATGTGGATCAAAAGGACATCCACCATTTGTCATGTGCAAGATGTACTCATCTTTAAAATATTTAATTGAAGAAACGATCGGAGCGGCTGCACCATCTGCAAGCGCACAGAAAGATCGCCCAGCAATGTTGTCGCAAAGATCAAGTAATTTATCGAGATCTGCTGCGGTACCTTTGCCGGCTTCCAGATCACGGAGAATCTGAACGAGCCACCAGGTGCCTTCACGACATGGTGTGCACTTTCCGCACGATTCATGTTTGTAGAACTCTGTCCAACGCAATACTGCGCGCACGATGCATGTGCTGTCATCGAAAATTTGCAGCGCCTTGGTTCCCAACATTGAACCAGCCGCAGAAACTCCTTCATAGTCGAGTGGAGTATCTAAATGTGCGCTAGTAAAGAGCGGAGTTGAAGATCCGCCAGGAGTCCAAAACTTCAACGTGTGACCAGCGCGAACTCCACCAGCAAGATCGAGCAATTCACGAAGAGTGATACCGAGTGGTGCTTCAAATTGGCCAGGGTTGGTGACGTGGCCGGACAATGAGTAGAGAGTCATTCCCTTACTTTTTTCAGTTCCCATTGCCGAAAACCACTCTGCTCCATTGGTCAGAATTGAAGGCACCGAAGCAATGGATTCCACATTATTTACAACTGTTGGTCTGGCATAAAGACCTGCGATGGCAGGAAATGGAGGACGAAGGCGAGGTTGTCCTCTAAATCCTTCGAGTGAATCAAGCAGCGCAGTTTCTTCACCGCAGATATATGCACCGGCACCAACATGTAAAACAATTTCAAGATCATTCGTCGTACCAAAAATAGATTTACCTAAATAGCCCGCTTTATATGCATCATCGATTGCCTGTTGCACACGACGAATAACGTGCGTTACTTCTCCGCGGATATAAACGAATGCGTATTTAGCGCGAATTGCGTATGAAGCAATGATCATTCCCTCAATGAGTGAATGTGGGTTCGCCAATAGCAAAGGCATATCTTTGCAAGTACCAGGTTCCGACTCATCAGCATTCACAACGAGATAGTGATCTTTGTTATCGCCTTGAGGAATAAATCCCCACTTCATTCCAGTTGGAAAACCTGCACCACCGCGGCCACGAAGTCCTGAATCTTTTACAAGTTGAATCACAGCATCTGGTTCCATCGCCAAAGCTTTCTTGGCAGCGTCATAACCTCCGTGGCGCTTGTAACCATCTATCGTGAAGGAATCTTTTTCATCCCAATACTTTGAAAGGACTGGAGTAAGCGTTGTCATTACTTGGCTGCCTCTCGTGTTCCTTTGGAAATTTCTAGACCAAGAAGTGATGGTCCGCCAGCTTGAACGCCTTCCAGAGCTCGACCATCGTTTAACCCAGCTAGCACTGCGGAATTCTCTTTCCACGTTGGAAGTACATCTGGTCCACGAGTAGGAGCGGGAGGATTTCCAGCACGCGCTCCATCCACTAAATCCTTAGCGGATTCGACGCTCTGGTTGTCATAAAATTCCCAATTCGCCATAACAACTGGTGCATAGTCACACGCTGCATTGCACTCAATATGTTCCAGTGAAACTTTTCCATCGGCAGTTACGCCATCATTTTCAATTCCAAGATGCTCTTTGAGCGCAGAGAAAATTGCATCTCCACCCATGACTGCGCAAAGTGTGTTCGTGCAAACGCCAACGTGATATTCGCCAACCGGCTTTCGCTTGTACTGGAGGCGTTGTTCGTGCAAAGCAAGACATCATCAATGTTGAAGGAACGTATTCAGTACTTCCAATTTTGATGCACGGTGATGCAGCATTTGCTGGTCAAGGAGTTGTGGCAGAAACACTCAATCTTTCAAAATTACGCGGTTACAGAACTGGTGGCACGATCCACGTCATCGTGAATAACCAAGTTGGATTCACAACTTCACCACTTGCTTCTCGATCATCAACATATGCAACCGATGTTGCAAAAACAATTCAGGCACCAATTTTCCATGTCAACGGCGATGATCCGGAAGCTTGCGTACATGTTGCGAGGTTGGCATTCGAATATCGCCAGAAGTTCAACAAAGATGTCATCATCGACATGATTTGCTACCGCCGCCGTGGACATAACGAAGGTGATGAACCAAGTTTCACGCAACCGCTGATGTACAAACTCATTGATGCAAAGAGATCCACACGTACTCTCTATACAGAAGCGCTCATCGGTCGTGGAGATATAACTCCAGAAGAAGCTGGCGAGGTTGAACGCGATTACCAAGTTCAACTCGAAGCAGTCTTTGCGGCAGTGCATAACTTGATGCCTGACGACCAGATGCGCGAGGATGTTCCAGAGTTACTATCACCAGAGACAGTGAAGACAAATATCTCTGAAGCTGCAGCGAGAAAAATTGCGCTAACTCAAATTTCCGCTCCCGATGGTTTCCATGTTCATCCAAAACTTGCACCGCAATTGAGCAAGCGCGTGGAGATGCTCAACGATGGAACTATCGATTGGTCGATGGGTGAGGCTTTGGCTTTTGGTTCGTTGCTCATCGAAGGCAAGCCAATTCGCTTGGCAGGTCAAGATTCCAGACGCGGCACCTTTAGCAATCGCCACGCCGTTATTGTCGATCGAGAGAACGGAAGCGAGTGGACCCCGCTGCGCGGATTGATTTCTGATGAGAATCAATTCTTTGTCATCGACTCACTACTTTCCGAATATGCAGCGCTCGGTTTTGAATATGGCTATTCCGTTGCTCGACCAGAAGCTTTAGTGATGTGGGAAGCGCAATTCGGCGATTTCGGAAATGGCGCGCAAACGATCATTGATGAGTTCATCTCATCTGCTTTGCAAAAATGGGGCGAGCGATCCGGTGTGGTTCTACTTCTTCCTCACGGATACGAAGGACAAGGACCCGATCACTCCTCTGCTCGCATAGAGCGATACCTCTCTCTCTGCGCCGAACACAATATGACTGTTGCTCAGCCATCTACTCCCGCTTCTTACTTCCATTTATTGAGGTGGCATGCAAAGAATCCTGCTGCCCGACCGCTGATTGTTTTCACACCGAAATCAATGTTGCGTCTTAAAGCGGCAACATCGACGCTTGAGGAATTTACTACGGGACATTTCCAACCCGTGATTCCAGATCCCACCGTGACAAATGCATCTCGAGTGATTTTCTGCTCAGGTCGCATTTATTACGATCTCATCGCAGAGCGAGCCAATCTCGGAGAAGAGTCGACAGCGATCGTTCGTGTAGAGCAGTTCTATCCACTGCCAACCGCTGAACTTCAAGCCGAGGCAGCGCGTCACCCAAATGCGAACTTGTTGTGGGTGCAGGATGAACCTGCAAATCAAGGAGCATGGCCATTCGTTGCACTTAACACGCTGGAAGTTTTTGGAGATCGTTCACTCCGACGCGTTTCACGACGTGCGACTGCAAGTCCTGCGACAGGAAATCACTATGTCCATGATGAAGAAGCGAAAGCGCTCATCATGGAAGCTTTCACACGCTGATTGAGTTGGAAAGACTCTCAAACTTCGCACCTTCGACCTATTGAGTTCGAAGAATTCTTGTACTCGATGGCTCAACCTAGAAATGGACCGATGTTCGATTGTTATCAAAGAGTAATCAATCCAAAGTCGTTGCAGATTGCCTTACGTTGAATTGAAAATTCATTGCGACTACTTTTTGCCAGCAAGAAGCGATATCTCTTCGGCGTGTTGTGAAAGTGTGGCCACAGTAAATGAGCACCTCAAGTGTCGGTAACACCTCCGCCGATTCGAAGACTGACTCAGATGAGAATGAAGTAACTTCACGGCCACTATGGTGGAAAGAGGCCATTTTTTATCAGATCTATCCTCGTTCATTCGCTGATTCAAATGGTGATGGTGAAGGTGACCTCAAAGGAATTACTGAACACCTAAAACATGTCAGCGATCTTGGCGCCGACGCAATTTGGCTAAGCCCGTTCTACACCTCCCCAAATAAAGATGGTGGCTACGACGTCGCTGATCCACGAGGAGTGGATCCTCGTCACGGAACTCTCGAGGACGCGAAAGATTTATTCGCTCGCGCAAAAGAATTGAATTTGAAAGTTCTTGTCGATGTTGTGCCCAATCATTTTTCTAGTGCCCATCCATGGTTTATTGAAGCTCTTAACTCCCAAAAAAATTCAGCAGCTCGTGCACGCTTCCACTTTTATGATGGAAGGACAGCGACCACTCCTCCAAATAATTGGAGCTCCCTATTCGGTGGACCCGCGTGGACGCAAGTAGAAGACGGTCAGTGGTATTTGCACTTATTCGATTCGTCGCAACCTGATCTCAATTGGGATAACCCAGAAGTTCATATCGACTTTGAAAAGACTCTTCGATTCTGGCTTGATTTAGGTGTTGATGGATTTCGAATTGATGTTGCACACGGATTGGCAAAGGAAAATATTCTGCAGGATCACTATGACCCGCAAGGTTTAAGTAATGCCTTGCGACTCGATGTAGAAATGAGTGCAGAGAAGAGAAGTGAATATCTTTCTAGCGTTCCCTTCTTTGATCTCGACGGTGTTCACGACATTTATCGCGAGTGGAGAAAACTTTTCGATTCATATAACAAAGATGTCATGGCAGTTGCTGAAGCGTGGGTTCATCCCCCTGAGAGAGCAATTCGATATGTCCGACATGACGAACTTCAGCAAGTATTTAATTTTGATTTGTTAGTCGCACCATTTGATGACACAGAACTATTCGATTGCATTGATCGCACGCTAAAGCTCATCGGTAGCATCGGCGCTTCTCCAACATGGGCGTTGAGTAACCATGACACCCCTCGCGTCGCTTCAAGAATTGGAGCTGTGGAAGCGCGAGCGCTCGCGCTCTTTACCTTTGGTCTTCCTGGCGCTTGCTACATTTTCCAAGGTCAGGAACTTGGTCTACCTGATGCAGAGTTGGCCGATAAAGATCGACAAGATCCTGCCTTCTTTCGTACCAATGGAGCGCAAAAGGGCCGTGATGGCGCCCGAGTGCCGATGCCCTGGTCAGGAAGCGCCCCACCATTTGGCTTTAGTTCCAGCAAATCAACCCATGAATTCAATGATTCCAGTGAAAAAACTTGGTTGCCTATGCCTAAAGATTGGCAAGAGTTCACCGTTGAAAATGAAACTGGTGACGTTGCAAGTTCACTTGAGATGTATAGAAAAGTTCTTGCGCTACGAAAGTTTCTTGCCCCTGGTATCGAAGCATTTACATGGACGCGAACACCTGACCCAATACTCGATGGAACGTTTAATGAAAAAACTGGCGTTATTAGTTTTAGGCGAGGCGCAATTGAAGTTGTACTCAACACTTCAGATCAACCCAGAAAAATTTCGCTTAGCGATGACGTGACTGGTCATCTATTGATTTCTTCGGATTCGAAAGTGGAGAATTATCTTGCCAGCATAGAAACGTCGAGTCCAGCATCAAACTTGTTAACAATTTCGAGAACCTTCGAAAAAAGTAATGAGTTTTTACTCGCGCCATTTACATGTATCTGGATCGGATACTAGTTTCGCAACTGTTATCAAATCGTTGTAATAAGGTCGATATTTACAGTCTTTATCAGTTGCAGAGGCTCGCGCCTCGCTTCACACTTTCCTCCGAGCGGGACGCAGATTTACTTCACTGTCTGGACCGTGACCAACCCCCGAAAGGAACTACATGTCTATAAGCAGAAAAGGTGCACTCGCGAGTACCGGAGTTGCCGCCATTTCTCTCGTTGCTTCATTGTTGACAACTGTTGCCCCCGCTAGCGCGGCAACAGACTGTTCACCATTTTCGGCATACAAGAGTATGAAAGGCAAGTCCGTAACAATGTTTACTTCAATTCTTGAGCCTGAGCTCACGACATTGAAGAAGACCTGGGCGGCATTTGAAAAATGCACAGGTGTAAAAATTAAAATTGAAGGCTCGAACCAATTCGAAGCCCTTCTACCTGTTCGCGTAAAGGGCGGCAACGCACCTGATATCGCGATCATTCCTCAGCCAGGTTTGCTTGCGAAGATGGTCGCAACTGGCAAGGTAAAGGCAGCACCGGCCGGTGTTGCAGCCAATGTTAAGAAGTACTGGAGCCCAAGCTGGAAAGCACTTGGAACTGTCAACGGGAAGTTCTATGCAGCTCCATTTGGCGCCAACATGAAGTCTCTCGTGTGGTTCTCACCAAAGCAGTTCAAAGCCAATGGCTACACCGTTCCCAAGACATGGGATGACATGACAGCACTCGCAGACAAGATGGCCGCAAATGGTCAGATTGCATTCTGCGGAGGTCTTGGTTCTGGTGGCGCAACTGGTTGGCCAGGAACTGACTGGGTAGAGCAGATGGTTCTACGCGAGTATGGCTCAAAGGTCTATGCAGATTGGGTTTCACATAAAGTGAAGTTCTCCGATCCAAAGATCGTTGCAGCTATGACCAAGGTTGCAGATTGGATGCAAAATCCAAAGTGGGTTGGCGATGTTAAGGCAATTGCTACGACAGCCTTCCAAGATGCAGGCGTTGGAATCCCAACAGGTAAGTGCAACATGCTTCAGCAAGCATCCTTCTACGGCAACATTCTTGCCGACAAGGGATACTCCATCGCAGCTGATGGTGATGTATTTGCCTTCTACCTACCAGCAACAAATCCAAAGGTAACCGTTCCTGTAGTTGGTGGCGGCGAATTCCTTACAGGATTTGCAGCACGTCCAGAGGTACAAGAAGTACTTACCTACTTCTCATCTCCAAGCTTTGCTACCTCACGTGTTATCCGAGGTAACTGGGTCTCTGCGAACAGCGGTGTGGATCTAGATGCATACAAAGATCCAATCTCACGTCTCTCTGCACAATACCTATCAAATCCAAAGTCAACCTTTGCATTTGATGCTTCTGACTTAATGCCAGCAGCTGTAGGTGCCGGTGCTGAGTGGACAGAGTTCACTGCATGGTTCGGCGAAGGTAAGTCAATTGCAGATGTTGTAAAGGCAATTGATGCAGCTTGGCCAGCTTCATAATCTGAAGCACCTATCAAAGAGATAGACCATATTGAAAGTTGCGGGGACCTGACTTCGGTTAGGTCCCCGCAATACAATTTCTTGACGCACTGACTACCAAAGTAATTACTCAAGCAAACAAATCAATTAACTACCAAACTCATTACTAGAGCAACCAAGTGAGGGAGAAGCGTGAGCGATTTTATTAGCACCACTTCTCCAAAGCTTCTTCAATTAGTTGTCTCAGTTCCGCTATTTTTTCTTATCATCGGTTTACTTTTCTTTATAGCCGGTAAAGCAAATGGCAAGAAGCAACGACCTTTAGCAATTGCAGTTTTTGTTGGGCCAGCTTTCATTCTTCTCGCCACTGGTCTTGTAGTTCCCGCAATTCGAACTTTGCTCTTCAGTTTCATGGATCCAGATTCGCTAAAATTTGTAGGGCTACGAAATTACAATTGGATGGTTCATGATCCAAATGTCCACATCATTCTTAGAAATACAGTGCTCTGGATTCTCTTTGTTCCACTCGTAACAACAGGAATTGGACTACTTCTAGCAATTTTGCTTGACCGAATGAAGCGCGAAACCATTCCAAAATCATTGATTTTTATGCCTATGGCGATCTCCTTCGTTGGAGCGAGCATCATTTGGAAATTCGTTTACGAATACAAATCTCCCGATCAACCACAGATTGGCTTGCTCAGCACATTGGTTCACATGATCGGATTTGGACCCAGTAACTGGATGCTCACTAAGCCGCTCAATACTTTCTTGCTGATGATTATTTTTATCTGGACGCAAACAGGATTCGCGATGGTGATTCTCTCTGCGGCAATCAAAGCGGTGCCGGCCGATATCGTTGAAGCATCGGCGCTCGATGGAGCTTTCGGAAGAAAACTTTTCCGATTCATTACCTTTCCAATGGTGCGAAGTACTTTCATCGTTGTTCTCGCTACGCAAGTGGTCGGCAGCCTCAAACTCTTCGACATCGTTCGTACGATGACTGGTGGAAATTTTGGTACCAACGTACTTGCCAATGAAATGTATTCGCAGGTCTTCGTACAGTTCGATCAAGGTAAAGGTTCGGCGTTGGCTGTAGCACTCTTTATTTGTGTCACTCCGATTCTGACTTACAACATCATCCACCTTCGACGTGAGAGGCAGCATTGATGAGCAATTCAAAACTCGCCTCCCATAATCCAGGACGCAAAATTTTCTCGACACGATTTGCCACGATCGTTGTCTGGATAATTACTATCTGTTGGACAATCCCAACTCTTGGGCTTTTCGTCACCTCTTTCCGTCATGGCGCCGATATCTATAGCTCAGGTTGGTGGAACGTTATTTTCCATCCATCTTTCACTTTAGAAAATTACAAAAATGTTTTGGTCGGTGGCAACTCGGAGAGCTTAAGTTCTGGAGTTCTTCCTTACTGGATCAACTCTGTTGTGATCACGATTCCTGCAACGGTCTTTCCTGTAGTTATCGCAACAATGGCAGCGTATGGCTTAGCGTGGGTGAAATTTAAGGGAAGTGACTTTGTCTTCTTTGCAATCTTCGCGCTTCAGATCGTTCCAATTCAGATGTCACTTATTCCACTATTGCAGTTATTCACTGGCGGAGTCCACATAGGTACGACCACGATATTTCCCGCGTTAGGCATTGCGGGGCACTTTGCTGGCATTTGGTTGCCTCACACAATGTTCGCTCTTCCCCTTGCTATTTATTTACTCCATAACTTCATCGCTAGTTTGCCTCGCGATTTGATGGAAGCTGCACACGTCGATGGCGCCAATCACTTCAAAATTTTCCGACAAATTGTTCTTCCACTTTCCGTTCCAGGTATCGCTGCTTTTGCGATTTTCCAATTCCTATGGGTGTGGAACGATCTTCTTGTCGCGCTGACATTTGCAAGCGGTACCGAAGAAGTTGCTCCGATTAACTCCAAATTGGCCTCATTGGTCGGTCAATATGGCTCGAGTTGGGAGACACTTACCGCTGGTGCATTTATCACGATCGCGATTCCACTCGTTGTCTTCTTCTCACTCCAAAGATATTTCGTGCGAGGACTCCTGGCTGGTTCCGTTAAATAGTGAGTTCCCTACCAGCCTCTGACTCAGAAAAAATTGACTCACTCATCTCCAGAACTCCATCGGATTTTCTCCTTGGAGTTGCGACATCGTCTTGGCAAATAGAGGGTTCGAGTACTACTCGCGGGAGATGTATCTGGGATGACTTTTCAGAAGTACCTGGAAATATTCTCGATGGTGCGCTCTCCGATCCTGCATGCGACCACATCAATCGTTGGGAGAGCGATCTAGATTTACTTTCCTGGTTTGGCGTTGACTCATATCGATTCTCTGTAAGTTGGCCACGAGTTCTTCCAACTGGCGAAGGTGCTATCGATGCAAAAGGTCTCGGATTTTATGACAAATTAATTGATGGATTGCTTGAGAGAAATATCAAACCATCTTTGACAATTTATCACTGGGATCTGCCTTCAGCGCTACAAAGTAAAGGCGGATGGAATTGGGATGGCATCGACGATGTTTTCGCTCAGTACACAGAAGTTTTAGCAAGGAAATTTGCAGACCGAGTTCCATCATGGTCAACCTTTAACGAACCGTGGTGCATTGCCTTCTTGGGATACGCGGACAAAGTTATGGCTCCTGGAAAAAGTGATGCTGCCGCAGGACTTGAAGCTGCCTATCGAATTCTTACAAGCCATGCGCGATCGTTAGAAGTACTTCGCCAACACAAAGTTAAAGAAGCCGGCATTGTTCTTAATTTAACGACATACATTCCAGAAGATGACGGTGCGATTCCCGCAGCGCGTCATATGGATGGAATCATGAATCGAATCTGGCTCGACCCACTAGCAGGCAGAGGATTTCCGGAAGACATAGTTAAAGCAACACAATCTTTCACCGATTGGTCTTTCGTCGACGAAACAAAACTTACAAAAGTTTCAGCGCCACTGGATTGGTTGGGAATCAATTACTACACGCCAACTCGTCTTGCATCGGTACCAGATAAAAATGGTCGTGGACCTGCCAATGGCGCGAGACCCGATGCATTTCCCGGAATTCCTCCTATCTATTTTGTTCCGCGTTTACCTGTCACAACTATGGGCTGGGAGATTCATCCAGAGAGTTTGACGACCACGTTGAAAACAACTCAAGAGAGACTTCCAGGAGTGCCGATGTACATCACCGAAAATGGTGGGGCATTTCCAGATGAGATGATCAATGGCGCAATTAGCGATCATGATCGAATTGATTATTACGAAGGCCACTTGAGCGCGATTCTCGATGCCAAGGAATCTGGAGTCGATGTTCGTGGTTACTACGCCTGGTCCTTCCTCGACAATTTAGAGTGGGCTGAAGGTTGGAGTAAGAGATTTGGACTTGTACATGTCGACCCAGAAACTCAACTAAGAACTCCAAAATTGAGCGCCTACTTCTATCGCGAACTTCTTGCACGTTTGAAACGAAAGAGAACAAGTCCAACAATTTCGGCCTGAGTGATCGCGCCCCACTGGCGAGAGTCTGTACTTCCAACGCCATCACCTTCGACCCAGAAGAGTTCGCCCTCCATGCGGATGAGCCTCTTGATAAGAAATACTCCTGGCTGAGACTCCCGCTCGACAACGAGTACTTTCCCTACCCACTTGGTGCCGTTATCTCGGGCTGCGCTGTGGTCTCGGGAGTCATCTCCATTGCCGTCTTGTCTTTTAGTGCCGGGTCCTGGGACGCCATCTCCTTCAATGCCCTGTCCTTTGATGCCGTCTCTGTGAAACCAACGAACTACCAACCAGTCACCTTCTCGATATGTGGGAGACATGGAAAGACCCGGATACTGCAACAGTTCCAAAGCGCAATCTGCTGAAGATGTCAGATTGCGCCATGAAGGGTAGTCTCACATCAGATGAATTGCCTGACAACTAGTACTCACGAATGAACGGCAAGCACACACCAGCACAAACACATACATTGGAGAGAAACATGTTCACCCCAAAGACCACGGTATACGCCCACTGCGATCTACCTTGCGGAGTTTACGATCCATCACAAGCAAAGATTGAAGCGCAATCAGTTAAAGCATGCATGCAGAAATACGCTGCCAGTACAGATCCTGATTTCAAAGCTCGCGCTGTCACTATTAAAGAAGAACGTTCAAATTTGGTTAAAGAACATCTCTGGGTTCTCTGGACCGATTACTTCAAGCCCCCACACTTTGAGGCATATCCAAATTTGCACTCACTTTTTAATGAAGCGACAAAGTTGGCTGGTGCTGCGGGAACCAAGGGCACCAATGATGTTGCAGTAGCCGACAACTTGCTCGCCAAGATCGATGAGATCTCTGAAATATTCTGGGCAACCAAGAAGTAAGAGCTGAAGTAGAAGAAGAAATAGAAATTCTGGCTACTAAGAAATTAGTAATCAGATAAATAGATACGCACTGGATTAATCTTAAATCTGTTGCCCAGCAATTGATTGAGCAGCTGTTCGAGCGAGAAAAGAGACTCGCTCGACAACTGCTCTTTCCATTTTTAACCTACAAATTTCCCGTTCCCCATCGTAAATATCGCAATCAAAGTACATAGTTCTCTCTTCAACTTTTGTGCACTTTGCCGTAGCGCGAATTGAAGAGCCGATAGCGACTGCGCTAAAAGTTTCAAGGCTCAGGTGAGAAAGACGAGAAGTTTCACCGGCTTCTAGAAATTCACTTACTGCAGCAATCGCTGCGCTCTCGGCTAAGTTAAGAAAATGCGACGTTGCGGCAATAGGCAAATCTCCTAAGCCCAGCGCAATCGCGCTATCGCCTGGCCTAATCGACATCGAAGAAAATCCAACCGCTCCAACGATTTCGCTAGGGCTTCTCATGGGGATCTAGCTCTTTCGACCTATTCCGGGTTGTTCGGTGCGGGAGGCAGGCGAAATTCCTGCGTACTTTCAATAGTTATTTCGTGATGTTCAATCTGACCAAAATCTTCTATCTGAATTGAAATTCCTGTCATTCGAAATTCCGTCACAAAATCTGGGTTGTAACCTCTCAAAGCGTTCAATTTCATTGCCAACTGCTCGTGCAACTCTTGCGGAGCTTTCTCCAAACATGAGCGCGTTAGCATCTCGTGTAGCAAAGCATGCATCCGTCGCTCGTGCTCCATTTCTGCTTTACAGGATGGACATTCATCGAGATGCACTTCAATATTGTGAACTCTTGCCATCTCCTCGATTTCGCCATCGATAAGAAGAAGTACTGAATTCAAAACTTCTGAGCAAGGAGTCTCATGTTTTTCTCCGCAACTCATGAACTCTCCTCCTTTCCGTATCCACGCTCTTTCGCGTAGTCAGCAAGGAGAAGTCGCAAAGCTTTTCGTCCTCTATGCAATCGAGACATAACGGTTCCTGTAGGAACTCCAACGATCTCCGCGATCTCCTTATAAGAAAATCCTTCTACATCTGCTAAATAAACTGCGATTCGAAATTCTTCTGGAATTTCTTGTAGCGCTCTTTTGACATCGCTATCTGGCATGTTCTCAAGGGCTTCAATTTCGGCAGACTTTCCTTGATCACTTGTATGTGATGCCGATTGTGCCAATTGCCAATCATCAATCTCTGTATTGGAAATCATGGGTTGGCGTTGAGATTTGCGATAAGAATTAATAAATGTCGTTGTTAAAACTCGGTAGAGCCATGCTTTGAGATTGGTGCCTTGCTCAAATTGATGAAATGAAGAAAAGGCTTTGAGAAAAGTATCCTGTACAAGATCGCGTGCATCATGTGGATTTTTTGTATATCTCAACGCGGCTGAGTAGAGCTGATCCGTGAAGGCAAGTGCATCGCGTTCAAAGCGTGCGTTGCGTTCTTCGGCGCTCTCTTTAACTACATCAGTGGAAGTCATTGTCATAAAGGCTACAGCCACATTTCTCCCTTAACAGTCACAATTTCACGAACTGATTCGTCTCACAGAAAATCCCATCGCTCCGCAAGCTCGTCGATCCAGCGATACGAGTTGATCTACCTGAACGCGTTGATCCGCCCGATCAATTAGAAGAGCGTTTCGGGCTCTCCCAAAGTGATCGGTGCTACCAACTCGGGGCCGTTATTGCGCACTGAATTCACTGCCGTCGAAACGGCATATACCTGTAAACCACTCGGAGGCTCGGAATATTCCATCAGAGCACGAAGTTCATCAATCTCTCTATTTGAAGGATCCAGCCACGCTTCCCATCGCTCAGGCTTCATAAATACGGGCATCCTGCTATGAACTTCCGCAGGACTCCCTCTGCCTCATGCGTGATGACCGCTGCACTTCGGATCTTTTCCCCTGTCGGTGTGCGCCACTCACTCCAAATTCCAGCCAAGGGAAGTGAGGATCCATCCACTGTCGAAATGTAAAAAGGTTGTTTGGGGCGATGCGGACCAAGTGCAGTCGCCCATTCGTAATATCCGTCAGCAGGAATCAAACAACGTCGTGTTCGAAAGGAGTCTTTAAAAGTTGGCTTCTCGAAAACAGTTTCACATCTCGCATTAATCGCGTGAGATTGCGAAGCACGAGCAGTTGCCAAATCTTTATACCAATGTCCGATCATCCCCCATGATGCCGTCGATAAATTTCGAATGCTCGACTCATCATCTGTGAGTTCATTGACTTCATTGGCGCGGTTAATTTCTTTAACGCCGTCGCCTTCAATAATAATATAAATTTCTTTGCTCGGAGCAATATTCCAATTCTTCGGTAGAAGTGAGTCAAGTGGGGTGCCAGTAATTCCAAATTCTTCGATGAGTTCCTGAAGAGTTTTCGATAGAGCAAAACGACCGCACATATGTCACAGCCTAGTCAGCAACTAAATCTCTACGGCGAACAAGATGGCCTCAACGGTAGGCTTGGCACGTGTCAGTTGAGGAAAGTAGAAGTCACGGAGATGCAGAGTTGTGGGCTGCCCCGTGGCGCGGTGATAGCCCAGTTATTGCGACGGTAGTCATCCCAGGTTCTAAATCCGTCACCAATCGTGCCCTCGTTCTCTCCTCTTTAGCTGAGACCCCGTCACACTTACATCGCCCACTGATCTCTCGCGATTCGTCGCTCATGTGCCATGGACTTTCGGCGATGGGAGTAAATATTTCCGAAGCGACTGAGTCAAATGAACTCACATGGGTTGTAACGCCCGGTGAATTGAAAGGTCCTGCGAAAATCGACGTAGGAAATGCTGGAACAGTAATGCGCTTTCTCCCGCCGATTGCAGCCCTAGCCAATGGTCCAGTTTCATTCGATGGAGATGCGCGATCACACGAACGTCCACTCGCCCCGGTAATTCGAGCTCTCGAGGAACTCGGCGTGAAAGTTGAACATCAAGGAAGGTATTCACTTCCCCTTACAGTTCACGGAACCGGATCTCTCCGCGGAGGAGAGATAGATATTGATGCTTCAGCATCAAGCCAATTTTTATCTGCGCTACTTCTGATTGGCGCGGCAACAACAAAAGGGCTAACTGCCCGACACATTGGTTCGACTTTGCCGTCTATGCCGCATATCGAAATGACTGTTGCAATGTTGCGAGATTATGGAGCCGATGTCGAAGTTGATTCGCGTAAAAATCTTTGGCGCGTACATCCGTCACGGTTGCATGGACGCGCTTTCGTCATTGAACCCGACCTATCCAATGCTGCTCCATTTCTCTCAATAGCGATGATTTGTGGCGGAAAAATCACGATTTCCGATTGGCCAACCCAAACAACACAACCAGGTGATCAACTTCGATCAATACTCAAAGAAATGGGAGCGACTTTCACATTCGAGGAAAGTGGACTAACCATTTCTGGAACCGGCGCGATTCATGGAATCGATATTGATCTGCACGACGTTGGAGAGTTAACTCCATCGATCGCCGCTCTTGCCGCGCTAGCCGATTCGCCTTCCCACTTACGTGGCATTGGACATTTGCGGCTACATGAAACTGATCGACTAGATGCGCTCACTCGCGAGTTAAGCGCATTGGGGTGCCCTCGTTACACAAGAAGAGACTTCACTCCATATCACCCCACAAAAAATGCGTGGAGGAGTTTTTCACACCTACGAAGATCATCGACTCGCAACAGCTGGTGCCATGATCGGACTCAGAGTTCAAGGTGTTCAAGTTGAAAACATTGCGACGACTTCCAAGACTCTGCCAAATTTTTCCACCTTGTGGCCAACGTTGGTTGCTTAATGGCTAGAAAATTTGATGAATCTGATGTCAGAGTGCGTGCCTCGCGTAGCACTCGCCCGAGAAGTAAAGATCGTCCATCACACGACAATGCAATTGAAGCGCTCGTTACTGCAGTAGATCGCGGTCGAACAACCTGCATCACTAGTGAAGGGATCATTGTTGTCACGATGAAGGCACGAGAACTCGGCCATCAATCAGTTGTTGTAGGAGATAAAGTCGGAATCGTTGGAGATACAAGTGGTGCACCAGGATCTCTCGCACGAATCGTCAATGTAAAAGAGCGACGAAACTTCCTCAGTCGAACAGTAGATGACGCAGCAAAAGTCGAACGAATTATCGTGGCGAATATTGATCTTCTAGTCATTGTTGTTGCTGCAGCAAATCCAGAACCGCGACGAGGGCTCATTGATCGATTCCTTGTCAGTGCATTTAGCGAAGGAATTCAGCCAGTAATTCTCGTCACCAAAACTGATCTTGCACCTGTTCCAGATTTTTTTGACGAGTATCGAAATTTAGATGTACCGGTTTTCTCAACTCAAAAGGGAAGTGATCTCTCTGAATTACAACAGCTGCTACATGGAAAGACTTCAGTTCTTGTTGGTCATTCAGGAGTTGGAAAATCTACCCTTATCAACGCGCTAGTTCCTCATGCCGAAAGAGTGATCGGCAGTGTTAATGATGTAACGGGGCGTGGTCGCCACACATCATCAAGCGCGGTCGCACTGCCTCTTTCGTCGCATCTGAAACTTAGTGACGGTTGGATTATCGATACTCCAGGAATTCGGGCATTTGGTCTGGCGCATTTGGATCCCAATCGAATCATCGCTGCCTTCAGCGATTTGAGTGAAGTCGCTCAAGGATGTTTACCCAATTGCTCCCATGACGAGGAGAGTTGCGCACTAACCCGCTGGGCAGCACCCGACGGAGTTCCCATCCCTGAGCGTGAAAATCGCGTTCGAAGCTTGCGTAGCCTGCTCGAAATCAAACTCGACTAAGTAACCACTCTGGGCTGGGGCTAGGCTAGTTACGCCATGTCATCACAGAATTCATCGCCAGATTCCTCCGCCGGGGTTCGCACAGTCGAGGCCCCAGATGCGGTTCAGGCGCGCAAATATCCTCGCCAAGAGGACCTCGCACTCGCGCTGCGGATCGCCGATACCGCTGACAAGATTTCCATTTCTCGATATTTATCACTCGACCTTGTCGTAACGACGAAGCCAGATAACACCCCTGTAACCGATGCCGATCGCGCAACAGAGACGGCGATCCGAGAATTGCTTCACGCCGAACGACCACATGACGGATTAGTTGGTGAAGAGTTCGGAGGAACTCCCGAATCAGAGTCTAAAAACTCTGACAATCCGTTCTCGCGATATTGGGTAATTGATCCCATTGATGGAACGAAGAATTTCATGCGAGGCGTTCCAACCTGGGCAACACTTATTGCTCTCGTAGAGAATGGCGAAGTTGTTGTAGGAGTTGCGAGCGCGCCAGCACTCAAACGACGCTGGTTTGCTTCACAGGGTGCAGGATCCTTTGTAACATTTGATGAAGGATCACCTCGAAAGATTTCGGTGTCACACGTGGCAGATATTGAACATGCATCAATTACATATTCGGATTTCCATGGATGGGATGCACGCCTGCCAGCCTTCACTTCGCTCTTGGAAAAAAGTTGGCGAACTCGTGGACTTGGCGATTTTTGGTCGCACATGCTTGTAGCAGAAGGCGCTGCAGATATTGCAGCTGAACCAACGCTTGCACTGTGGGATATGGCAGCGCTCGACATTATTGTTCGAGAAGCTGGCGGCACATTTACATCTGTTACTGGTGAACCTGGTCCACACCACGGAAGTGCAGTATCCACTAACGGTTTGCTCATGAACAAGTGATAAGGCATCTCAATGGCAGCCAAAAGTAAAGTTCGTCCATCAACAACGGCCCTAGTGCCTTTGACATTTAAAGTCAGCGGAATGACCTGCGCATCTTGCGTTTCTACAATTGAAAGAACGCTCAATAAAATCCCTAAAGTTTCAGCGAGCGTAAATTTTGCATCAGAAACTGTTCACGTCTTAGCGCCAGCGGAAATGAATCCAAAGGTAATTATTTCCGCTGTCAAAGGTGCTGGCTACGGTGCCTATGCAATTACCGATACTCGACAAGCAGCGCTGAACAATAGGAAGTCAGCTACTTCGCTGATCATCGCAGCAATTCTTACTATCCCACTAGTGGTGATTTCAATGGTGATGCAATGGCATCCATCCATTGATGCGTGGATTGACAATTTCCTCGAAGATCTCAATTTACATTCACTCACCAACTCACCAACTTATTGGTTGGTTATTCTCCTTAGCGCTCCCGTCGTACTCATTGTTGGGTGGCCAATACATAGAGCTGCAGCGCGCAATTTATTACATCCCACCATGGATACCCTTATTTCACTTGGATCATTGAGCGCACTGGGTTGGTCGATTTACTCCAATATTGCAGGAGTTGGCGATGTTTATGCCGAAGCTTGCTGCCACCGTTGTCACCTTTGTCATTCTTGGACGCTATCTCGAAACAAAGGCAAAGCGCCGGGCAAGTAGCGCAATGGCTTCACTTTTGGCGCTGAGTAGTAAAGAAGTTGCCGTAATTAGAGATGGTAAAGCGATTCTTGAAGTTTGCCGTAATTAGAGATGGTAAAAGCGATTCTTATTCCAATTGATGAACTACAAGTTGGTGAAGAGTTTCTCGTCAAACCCGGCCAGAGAATTGCAACGGATGGAGTCGTTGTTTCCGGTGAAAGCGCAGTCGATAACTCTCTGCTCACTGGAGAGTCTCGCCCAGTCGAAGTCTCGGTTGGTTCCGCAGTCATTGGATCCTCACTCAATAGAAATGGTCAATTAGTTGTTAAGGCAACTCGTGTTGGTAGTGATACAGAGTTAGCGCGAATAACTTCAATGGTTGTCACTGCGCAAGGAACAAAGGCGCCAATTCAACGGCCTGGCCGACCCGAATCAGTGCAATTTTTGTACCTATTGTTGTGTGGCGATTGCCATTGGAGACTATTTATATCTTCACTACAACGGGAAGCACTCTCACTAAATCCATTTCATGCGCGATTGCCGTTCTCGTAATTGCCTGCCCCTTGTGCACTCGGTTTGGCCACGCCTGTTGCAATGCTTGTCGCTTCTGGACGTGGCGCACAACGTGGCATTGTTATTCGAGAACCAAAAGTTCTAGAAGTTGCACGGAAAATCGATTCTGTTGTTTTGGATAAGACTGGAACGCTGACTTTCGGACAAATGAGTTTTATGCGCGCAGTCGTTGTTCCTGCTGCAGGAGGTGCTCTCGGTCCTCACTTCACATCTCTACTCAATGAAATCCGCGATACTTTCCTCAGCCCTCTCCATTGAAAAAAATGATGATCACCCTGTGGCAGTTTCGATTGCAGATTTCATCAGTGGTAAGGGAATAAAACCAACAACGGTCACTAACTTTGCGCATACTCCCGGCTCAGGATCCGCTGGTCGAGTCAATCTTGGAATAGTTTCTCCAGTCGTGCTCGTTGGCTCTCCTGCTGCAGTAGCTCACAGCACCATTCCGTTCCACGCCGACATCACTGAGGCGATTACTCAAGCCCACAACGAAGGACTTACCGCTTCGGTTCTATCGTGGGATGGCGTCGCCCTTGCCGTCTTTGTTGTAGGAGACCAAATCAAACCTGATGCAAAAAAAGACAATTGCAGCGCTTAAAAAAACGGGGTATCGATCCTTGGCTCGTCACGGGAGACACCATAGAAGTTGCACGTGCTGTTGCAGTACGTGTCGGCATCGCTGAGAATCACGGTCGTTGCCTCTGCTCTACCCGAAACAAAAGTTGCCCATGTTAAATGGCTTCAGAAAAAAGGCCATCGAGTATTGATGATTGGCGATGGCGTCAATGATGCGGCTGCTCTGGCAACTTCCGATCTCAGCATTGCGATGGGAACTGGAACAGATACAGCTATCGCGACTGCGGATTTAGGTCCTCACCAAGAAGCAACTTTCCAGTGTGATTGATGCCCTCAATCTCTCTAAGAAAACTTTGAAAATAATTCATATGAATTTGGTTTGGGCGCTTCTCTACAACGTGATTGGTATCCCCATCGCAGCAATTGGGGGACTTAAACCGAAGTATGCGGCTGGTGCGATGGCGCTCTCCAGTCTCTTTGTGGTTACCGAATTCGCTTCGTATTAAGTAACCTCGAAGTGGCAATCGCGTAGAATTCAGAAGTGAAATCTGTGCGATGTCAAAGAAAAGATGAGTGACGACAAAGAAAAGATGAGTGACGACAAAGTTAAGTGCGTGTACACCGCACTCCTCGGTGGATATGAAACTTTGGTAGAGCAACCAAAGGCGTTGGAGTCTTCCATCGATTTCATTTGTCTCACAGATGGATCCTGACTTAACGAGTGAGACGTGGCAAGTAAAAGTTATCAAACCAGTTCTCCCCGCTGGATCTCGTGCGGAGTCAACGGCAACTGAAAATTCTGGGACATCCATTTCTTGAGAAGTATCGGCAATCGCTCTACATCGACAATCAAATGCAACTTACCTGAACTCCCGGAAGCTATTTTTTGATCACTATGCAAATACTTCACCGTTAGTAATACCGCTTCATTCATTTAGAAAAACGCTATCTGACGAATTTAGAGTTGTAGCAAAATTGCTTTTAGATGATCCGGCTCGAGTCGCCGAACAGCGTGATCACTACTCGCAGCTCTTCCCACATAATTTTGGATCAACGTCCGTACGCCTCGGGAATTCTCATCCGCAATCATGACGATGAAAAGGTGCAAGAAGCGATGAAAATATGGCATGCGCAGATGATGCGTTATTCGAGAAGGGATCAACTCTCCACTAACGCTGCTATAGAGATGTCTGGCGTGGATGGTTTATGGCTATGAAGTGGAGAATCACACCTCGTGTTTCATATCTGGGTTCACCGACACTGGTAGAAGCCCTCAAAAACGTAACTGGCATGAGTTTGGTTGGTCTCCAAAATATGCGCTCAAAAGGAGAATCAACTGGTTTCGAGATAAAAGTCTTTTTGGCAAAACAGAAGAAACAAAACCGCAGAAATGGTTCAGGTGTGGTTTAGGAGCCATTTGATTTATCACGCCGGATCAAGCCAATGATGAAGAAGACAATCCCAACCAAAATTAATCCCTCGGAGCCGCCCAACAAACCGGCGCGACGTTCGGGAAGCATCGCGTTTCGACTATTGAAAACCAAGAATACAAATAGTGAAAACGACTCCGAGTCCAATTAAGTACAACCCCCCTTTGTTGAAGGGCGATTGAATGTGTATCTAGATTCTTTTGGCAAGGTCAGCAACTCCGCTGGACCCACTTGACATCATGTAAATTGAAAACCACCCAATTCAGGCTTATTTCTAAACAGTATCCGGGCTTGTTTAACACCTGCATAAGATTGAATAACGCTCCAAACGATGTATGCAATTGCGGCACAAGCGACTGCTCCGATACCGGTTGGCAACAATGCCCCACATATCACTGCGGCTGCAGCAGTGAATCCCATCCCAAGTAGCCAATTGATGTCTCCGCTATTGAGATAGATGTATAAATACCAACCAGCTCCGATGGTGATACGAGGTTCTACAATTCCGGTGGAACGTAAGTAGGATGTCGATCTAGAAAGATTTGATCCAAGAGCAATTCGCTGTCAAGGAAACTCAAACTTTGAATGATCTCTTTCGCCTGTGGCGATCCAGTTGGATACATAATGCTGCCATCCTCATTGCCAACAAACATGTCAATCTGATCTGTAGAGACTGAGGGTGACGTATTTAAAACTAAGTTAGTCATTTGATTCACGGGAAG
The DNA here is from genome assembly GCA_037200085.1 of Actinomycetota bacterium. Classification (GTDB taxonomy): domain Bacteria; phylum Actinomycetota; class Actinomycetes; order Nanopelagicales; family Nanopelagicaceae; genus QYPT01. The sequence continues at coordinate 39,343 of JBBCHT010000001.1, read as the reverse complement.
CGCATCAGCCGATGGCGCCACGATTCCCCGATGAGAAACTGATTAAACTAACAATCAAGATAGTAGTTAGTCCTTTAGGAATTCTTTTTCATTTGATCCTCCAGTGGTAGCAAGTCTCGTCTTCCGAGAACTTCTTGTTTATCCACCACGCAAAAATTGGTCAATTTATTAACCGAGACCTTTAACGTGCTAGAACAATTTTTAACTCTAATGTATTATTTATCTATGTTGATAGATAAAGATACGAAGATGACTAGTCAGAATTCGAATTCCAAAATTGCCTTCTTTCTAGACCAACAAACCGGCGTTCCGTCCTACCTTCAACTCGTTCAACAAGTCGAAGCTGCACTTAATTTGGGTTATCTAGTCCAGGGTGACCAGTTGCCAACAGTGAAGGATGTCGTTGCTTTAATTGCAATCAATCCGAATACTGTGTTGAAGGCCCTACAGGGAGCTTGAAGTCCGCGGGCTGGCAGCAGGTAGGCCTGGAATCGGGACTTTCGTTATAGCTTCGCCTCAGGTGCTCTCCACACAAAAGATAAACGCACTTCGAGATTCCTTAGTTCGAGGTTGGCTTCGCGAAAGCCAAAAAAAATGGACTCAGTCAAGTACGGTCATCTCGCTTTTTGAAAATGCAGTCAAGGAAGTATTTGAATCCAATTCAAAGTCTAGAAACATGTAGCCAACTCCTATGTCAAACGTCGTTAGTACCACCAATTTGCAAAAATCATACAAAGCAAAGTTGGCACTCAATGATTGCTCGTTCGATATACCCGTCGGTTCAGTTACAGCACTCGTCGGACCCAATGGCGCAGGAAAAAACAACATTACTGGACATTATTGCAGGACTACTCAATCCTTCGGATGGGAAAGATTCCAACTTTTCGAAAGTATCTCGCCGGGATCATTGCAAGCGCTTCAAAGATTGAGTTTCGTTGCCCAAAACTCCACTTTGAATAGAAAATAGGACGGTGATCGACACAGTGAGACTAACAAATTCACTCAATGCTAATTTCGATCTCCAGTACGCATTACTTCGACTAGAAAAAATTAGAAATTCCCCTGAAACGAAGAATCGGAAAACCTTTCAGGAGGTATGCAAGCACAAGTTGCGCTGACCCTTGCGATCGCAAAGCAACCTGAAACTACTTATTTTGGATGAAACGCTATCTAGTCTTGACTCCCTTGCCCGTCAACAATTCTTGAGCGAGTTGATGGTACTTGTTGCGACGAGCGACTTGTCAGTGATTTTCTCTTCTCATTTCCATCTCCGAACTGGAAAAAGTTTGTGATTATTTGGTACTGATAGTTGAGGGGAAAATAATTCTATGTAACTCTATAGAACAAATCAATTCAATAGTCACAAAACAATTACTTGCGCGCCAATCGAACTTGATCACCAACGGGAAATCGAAATCATCGAACGAAATTTGGGAACAGGATTCGCAACTCACTTAGTCAACAGTTCATGAAACTTTTTCTCCGCAAAATCTTGAACTCAATTCAACGACTCTCGAGAACATTATTCTTGCGTACTTACGACGAGGACAAGAAGTCACTTCATTAAATATTTCTATAAATCTATGACTCCAAATCTTCTCTGGGTTCTCAAAATCAGAGGTACCGACCAGAGTACGAATTCACAAACTGGTGTTTGGAATTTTAATAAAGGAGAAGATTCGAATCTCTATGTTGTTTACTTTTTCATTGTAGTTTCTGGATTCATATACTGGCTCTGCACGAACTTGATTGAGTACGGTCAGAACCAGATTTTTACTAATCCAACCAATGTTCTTTACTTTCGTGTTCTTGTTGGCTCGATTCCCACTCATCCTCGGAGTCCTTTTCGGCGTTCCACTTTTCTCAAGCGAGTACGAATCTGGTGCCTACCGATTTCTCTTTACGCAAGGAGTTGGGCGTTGGAGATATGCAAAAACGACAATCACGATTCACTTCATTTTCATATTGCTGTTTAGTTTCATCAGCTCAGCGTGTATCCATCACTTCTTCGTGATTCAATCCCGCGCGGAACCAGTTACAATTTGGACTTTCGGAGTATTCATTTCCCATCCGCTAATCATTACTTCATTGACACTCGCCTCATTTGCAATTGGTGTTTGGTTCGGTGCGGTTTTGAAGCGTGTGGTGTCAGCGCAAGGTGCCACTTTGCTATTCCGGTGGGCTTTGGATCGTGGCGTTGAAATCATTTTTTGATCATTTGATGTTTACCGGATCGTTCAAAAAGTATATGACACAAACGGAAATGGAACTCTAAAAAATTATGATTTTGTTGGACTCAACGACTCAAAATATTTTCTTCGATTTCAAATAATCGCCGCAATTACTCTTCTCCTTTTTTCAGTTCCGTTCGCATGGGGATCTATTAGAGCACTTAATACTCGTGGATTTTTTCAAATGAAAACTAAATCGTCATGAAAGTGACTCATTCGATCTCTCAATCTTCCGTCACTGAGTCCATCTATTGGACTGGAGTTGAGAGTGAAACATAATCAACTAAAATAGAAAGAAGATCGTAAAATGAAAAGATTAGTCCTCTATTTCTACAGTTCTTGGCTTGGCAATCGCATTTAGTATTGTCACGGCCTTCCTCATCCCAAGCCTCACCAAATGTTGTCACTAACACGGCATTAATTCATCCCCTTTCTGCCCAAGGTTGGTTCCCTCAAATACTTGTATGTACCTTTCAACACCTTCGAGTGGCACTGTTTTTGTCCAAGGATTGGGCTCACAACACCAATTTCTTACGGCTACTTTCGGCTGACATCTCCTAGTGGGACATTTTATTCGTCCACACAAACTTGGTTGGGAGGTAAGGGAAATTAAGCTCAAATGGTCTGGTGTACCCGCCATTGTCGGTCAATACTGCGTAACCGGATTCACGAGCGGAGGCACAAGCCAAGGCACCGCGTGCGAAAATGTTGAATAGTGCTTCGAAACTATGATTTGAAGTTCAATCGCTCAATTCAAAACACGTGTTGGTGGGATTCCAAATATTCCAGTAAACAAATTATCCAATCAAACTTAAAATGAATGACGGGGAAGAGCAACCTGAAAGTTGGTCTTCCCCGTCGAATTTCAAGCACTGCATTGAGAGGGGTCAAAATCGACCAGCGGAGTCACTTTTAAAATTCAATTTAATTTATATTTTGACGCCTCTGTGGACAGGGAAACTTAAGGCGTAAAAAGAATAAGTAGGCGGGGGCAGGATTTGAACCTACGACCTCTGGGTTATGAGCCCAGCGAGCTACCGAGTCTGCTCCCACCCCCCGCGTCGGAAATCCCAATCTTAGAGGTCAATCAGTGAAGCACCAAATCTCGCCAATAGCCGAGTAAAAAACTACTTCTACTCTCCGATACTAATTCAGCGTTGCTCAGTACTGATCACGTACTGATCCAGTCTTACCCCAGCAGTAACTGAGTGCAATAACTGAATCGATGAAAGCGATTTACTTACGTTCCTCCGCAGCAATTGCCGCGGTGATCGCAGACTTCAATCGAGATTGCGCAGCACCATATGCAGCAAAATCACCCCTTTGCTAAAGCAGCTTGGCCATCTTTGATCGCCTGCTCGGCAACTGGCCAATGCGTTTGCGATGTCTGATGATTTCGTTCCACCCGATGAAGATGAACCCTGTCGAAGGTGATGTAGGTGCTGTTCCACTCGTTCCGGAATTGCCGCCGAAGACTTGATCAAGTGCACCCTTAAGAGTGTCATCAAATCCGATTTGGTCACCGAAGGAAACCAAAACTTTCTGCAGCAATGGATAAGAGGCCGAGTTAGATGTTGCACGAACATAAACTGGTTGAACGTAAAGCAAACCACCACCAACTGGAAGTGTCAGCAGATTTCCAAGCACAACATCTGATCCACCTTGTCGCAACAATGAAAGCGAGTTGGCAACAGCTGGTTTCGCTTCAAAGTTTGAAGCAACTTGTGAAGGTCCAGCAATGTTTGTACTTCGCGGAAGTTGCAACACAGTTATTTTTCCGTAATCCGGACCAGGATCGGGAATTAACAACTGCGAAGGCGCTCAAGTTCTCACGCCCACCAATAGGAACAAATGGTGTGGTCAAAGTGAAGGAAGGTTTTCTTTGCACCAGGCATTTGTAGGGTCAAGTAATACGGAGGTTGCGCGCTGGCATTTGCAACCGAAGGTTGAAGGATCACGAGGTACGCGCCAGAAGTCTTGTCCCACCGTAGAAAGCACTCGCCGTTGTGACATGGTAAGAACTCAAATATTTCGTTGAACACGGAATAGATCTTCAGGATAGCGAATGTGATCAAGTAGAGATGCAGAAATTGCACTCTTTGGTTTCACCACATTGGGGAATGCTTTGCTCCATGTTGCAAGTACTGGATCCTTTGTATCCCACTGATAGAGCGTGACCGTTCCATCATAGGCATCAACGGTTGCCTTAACGGAGTTACGAATGTAGTTAACAGAGACATCGGCTTGCGCAGTAATTGACGCCAGAATTAATTGTTAGAGCATCAGTTGTGGCGCTCGAAAGCGTTGTCTTCTTTGAATATGGGTAGCCAGCACTTGTTGTGTAGCCATCAACAATCCAGAGAATTCGTCCATCGACAACAGCTGGATATGGATCTCCATCTAGGGTCAACCACGGAGCAACTTTGGAGACGCGATCACGAGGATTGCGTTCAAATAAAATCTTCGAATCTTTGTTGATTAAATTCGAGAGAACAATTCGCTGTTCTTGATATTTGATTGCAAAGACAAGGCGGTTGAAGAGTGAACCAATTGGAAACTCCACCTTTACCTGTATAGGTAACGTTCTTCTGACCGTTGGCGGAAGAGTCATCGGGATAGTCCAACTCAACAGGGGCAGTCGATTTTCCGCCACCGATAATGGAGTAATCAGGAACATCTTCACCGAAATAAACTCGCGGTTCAAATTTTCCTAAGCCCTTGGTTGGTGGAAGATCGCCAACAACGAAGGAGGGTTTTCCGTCGGCATCTCTAACATTTCCATATGCAGCAACGAAACCAAATCCATGGGTGTAGACAAGGTGATCGTTAATCCAGTTACGACTTGGGTTACCCGCAATATTTAGTTCGCGCACCGCAACAACTGTGTCGCGTTGCACACCATTCCACCTTGTAACGATCTACATCGAGTGACCTCTGGAAATGTGTAATACGGCTTGATCTGTTGTAGCTGACGGAATGTCGCTGAAAGAACATTGGGATCCATCAAACGAATATTTGAAATCGTCGCTGAGTCTTTCGACAACTGTCCCAGCCGACGTCGAAATCGTGGCTTGATAGTCAGTGACCTTCACATCAGAAAGGCCATATGCAGCACGGGTCGCATCAATATTCTTCTGAATATATGGTGCTTCTTTCGATGACTCACTTGGCTTAACTTGGAACTGCTGAATTGCACCAGGATAAACACCGGAGATCAATACTGATGAGACCACCATGAGTGCAACGCCAGCAGCAGGAAGCAACCATGAGCGGCGAATAATGTTTTGCAAAAAATAGAAGCGAACAGACAACTGCAATGCCGGCAAGAATTGCTTTAGCCGGAAGAACAGCGTTGACATCGGTATAACTAAGTCCAGTAAAAAGTTTTCCCTCTTTGAGTTCTAAGTGGTAGCGGTCCAACCAATAGGCACCGCCTTTGAGTAGAACGACAATTCCCAATAGAACAGAGAGTTGCACACGAGCAGCCACCGTCGTTCGATCTTCACGAACCTGTAGTCGAATTCCTCCGTAGAGGTAATGGACAACAACTGCTGCGATGAGAGAAATGATTACTGTGGAGATTCCCCATTCAAGAAGTGATTGCCAGAATGGAAGGCGGAAAGCGAAGAAGGAGATATCGAGTCCGAATTGTTGATCTTTCACACCGAAAGGCGTTGAGTTCTTGAAGGAGCAACCATGAACTCCCACAATTGCGATCCGGCAGTGCCAGCAAAGTAAAAGAGTGCGAGCGGCCAAAAGAGCAGTGATGATGCGACGGATTGGCTCAATCTGTCCCCGGTATCGCTCGAGGTTATCCGCTTCAACGCTCAGAGGTACGTAGAGAGGGCGACGCCGAAAAATGATGACGTTGAGGATGACAATAAAAGAAGTGACCAAGCCGGAGATGATGAAGAGTTCAATCTTGGTCGTAAGAATCTTGCTCCAGACGCTGGAAAAACTTACCGAGCGAAACCAGAGCCAGTCAGCGTAAAAAACCGCTGAGAGATATCAATCCAATCAGCGCCACAACTACGATCGCCGCAGTGATGATAAGTGGACCTCGAGGACCTCTAAAACTTCCGGGGCCGATGCGAGGAATATTGGGTCTATTGATTGAACTCATGCGCCAACGCTACCGAATCCCTTGCCAAGTGCAATCTGTGAATTTTTTGCGGCAATTACCTGCCGCTAACCACAGCGAGGTAGAGATTCCGCACCACTTTTTTGGGTTTTTAAGCGCAGAAATCGCGTCCGACAAATTCTCGACAATGTAAACCTTAAGTCCCGAGGGAATGTGGCCGATGTCTTTGCAGTTATCTGCAGGTGCCAAGAATATGCTCGCTCCAGCTTTCTTGGCCGCGATCATCTTTTCATCGATGCTGCCGATTGCACCGACTATTCCCGATGTATCGATCGTGCCGGTTCCTGCCACCTTTCGTCCGCGCATGAAATCTTGAGGAGAAAGTTTTTCTACTATGCCGATGGCGAATATCAACCCACCACTAGGTCCACCTGTTCCCTCAAGATTGATAGAGATCTTGAAAGGATAGGAATACTTTCGCACCATTCTTTCGTTTTTCGAACTATCTTTTACAATCACAACTTTTGAGGGAATCGAATATCCCAAATAACTCAGCGCCGCATATTTGGCAGCTTCTTGAGAATCAACCATTTCTGCACTATTGACGGCATCAATCTGCTTCGGCGTTTGATCATCGGGATAAATGACATCTCGAGGATAAACAATTTTTTTCTCCACGAATCCAAGAGTTCACAAAATCAACGGCAAAGATTGGCGAATCTGGACTCGTCGCATAAAACCGTTGTGAGCAATAGTTCGCCAGTTGTTGGATAAGTTTTTGTACCTTCGATTGCAATCAATGAACCAAGAACATTCCGGCCACCACCTGGTTCAATGACAACAAATGGCAATGGAGTTAGAAGAGCAAGTATTACAAAGAGTGAGACGAAAATCGTGGCTGGCCGTGAGAGTTCACGAGTCGGAGGGGCCAATCGCTCATCAGCCATAGTTTGTGGAATTGAAAGGAATTACTGCTTTGGCTCAGGGTCTTTAATCAACCCTGGAGTTTCAGCTTCTGAGCGCGCTTTGAAGGAACTTTGGAACTTTTGAAATTGAGTAACAGATCTCGTTGTTTCATTCTGAAATCTCTCTTGGAATTTAGTTACCCAGAGAACGTATGCCAAAGCGCCAAGTACCGCAGCAATTGGTACAAGCCACCAAATTAACGCTGAAAATGCGCTGGACATGCGCTCATCCTACCGCCACCGGGAAGAAAGCGGAGACTGCGATTGTTCTACCTATCAGTCTCCACTCATCAGTTGAGGCTACAACTTATAGAGTTGTAGAGTTTTAGTTAATTAGGGAGCGAGAATGACGCCGTTTGGATTTACACCAGCAGAGAACTCTGACGATCCTGAGAAAGATGAGAACTCCGCTTCACAAGAAAACCCAGACTTCGCAGCGCTCTTTTGCATTTCTCCAATCGCAGATGCAATCTCAATTGGGAGATCAACTGCCCGGCGAATATGACAAAAAGATATGCAAGATCAGTTTGCGAAATTGGGAATAAATCCTTTTGGATTTTTTAATTCTCTTGGCAAATCTGATAGCGCACTTTCCGATGGACGTTGCTCGCGACATTGCGAAAAAAATTTGTGAGTACTGCCGGATTCATGCCACTCGGTACACGTGATGAAAAATTGCTCTTTGAATCTATGGACATTGCAGACCTTTGGCTCAATGACGCAACGGTATTTTCCTGCAAAATTCAAATGAGAGAAAAGTTCTCAGTCGATCCGATTGGGTAGACGAGACAATTGCTGGTTGGAAGTTAAATATTGAACCACTCGCCACTGGGCTAGCTAAAGCCATGACATCACTCGTGGAATCACAAGAAATTCCAGAAGAAGCTCTTCCGATGGCCCATGTAGCGAGCCTTTTACGCTCATTTATTGGCACAATGATTGCAACCCAATTGGGGGCAATGCATCGGCGGACTAGCAAACGAGCGTCACTGGAGTTCATGATGTTGGCCTGCCACTCATCAGCCCTGCTCGTCCATCACTCATCCCTGAAAATATTGCTCAATGGGGCGCCGACATTGGAGTAAAGGAATCCGAAGTTCGCCTGTTCCATGCCTTAAGAGAGGGTGCAATCGCGCGACTCTTCGATAACAATCCGTGGCTTGTGGAATATATGCGGAGTGCGATTTCAGATTATGGAACTGGAATAAAGATTGATGTGGAACAAATTGCAACGCCAAGCCGAAGAAGCAATCAACACTGGCGAAATTGATCCAAGCAATCCTGAAACTTTCTCCATCGCTCTCAATCAAGGGCTCTTCACTCCAGAGGAAAGTCCAGAACAAATTGCAGCGTTGACCAAACTTGAAACGGCGTTGGCGCTTATTGATGGATGGGCCGACGATGTCACAACTCTTGCAGCGGCAGATCGGTTGCCATCACTTGATGCTCTACGCGAAACGCTTCGACGAAGGCGTGCAATTTCATCGCCCGCACAGCAATTATTTGCATCCCTCTTTGGCCTTGAAGTTTCGCCACGACGATCCCGAGAAGCGAGCGCATTTTGGAAAGAGATCCGAACGTTGCGAGATCTTGCCGCTCGAGATCAAATTTGGAGTGGAATCCTGCCGACCGCAGAAGAATTGGTTCAACCCGAGCTCTATCTCCAAAGTATCGAAATTCCCGATGACCTCTCAGGGTTGACCAACTAAGTGATAACTCAGGTAGCGGAGTTGACCCCCGATAACTGAGTTGGCCAAGTAATTCAAGTACGGGAGCAAAGCGAAGTCCCCGGGCGCACAATCCCTTATCTGCCTTCCCCTTGCAGATATAGGACGGTTATCCGAGGACCTCGTAAGCGCAACGTACGTGACATTTCACCGAGAATCAACTGAGTCGGAGATAAATGTTCCAAGTAAATTGGCAGCTTTTTGCTACCGTGACAACATGTCTGCGAAGGAAAAAAGTCAGGTAACTCAAGAATTTGAGGCAACTCCCCTTGCTCAAGAGCTACCTGGAATTGGCGATGGTGAAATTGTGGTCATTCGCTCCACACGACGGAAACGAAATATCGCCGCATATCGCCAAGGTGGTCGGATCATCGTTTCCATACCCGCCCGATTGAGCAAAAGCCGACGAGCGCCAAGTGGTTCCTGAAATGGTGGCAAAGATTCGGGCGCAGGAGGCTGCAAAGAGCTTTGATGAATCTGAACTCTCCCCGTCGCCTCGTCAGCCTCCTCGAACTCCATGCCCCTGAGATCTATGAAAGACCTACGAGCGTGCGTTGGAGTTTCGCTATGAAAGAGCGATGGGGTTCCTGCACGAGCGTGGATGGCACTATCCGGATCTCGGCTCGATTACAGGGATTCCCAGCCAACGTTTTGGACTTTGTCCTCTTTCACGAGGGCGTTCATCTTCGATTTGGCGACCATGGGGCTCAATTTCAGGAAATTGTGGCTCGATTCCCCGATTCTGCCCTTGCCCAAGCCTATTTAGATGGTTATGAGGCGGCGGAATTGGCTCACAGCTAGCCAAGACAAGCTACCAATGGGCTGAAATAGGCGAAATCCACACCCAAAACACTGCCCAATATCCCGCTCGGAAAGGCCATTTTGCCTTCTGGCAAGGGTATCGTGACGCTTGCACGCTCACGATTGAGCTGGGAAACCCTCCCAGAAATGGTGTGCGTCGATTGGAGGAGAAGATGACGGAGACATACAAGGGTGACGCTTATTGCGTTAAGTGCAAAGAGAAGCGTGATTTTGAGGGAACCGTAAAGGTCTCAGATTCTGGTCGTCGCATGGCCCAGGGCATTTGCTCAGTCTGCGGCACCAAACTAAACCGCATTCTCGGTAAGGCACAGTAGTCGCCACTATTCGACCACTGTTTGATAGGCGAATGAATTGGCCAATCGATAGGCAGATTCAATGGCGAGGACGCAATAATTTCAATACCTGCGTCACAGACGCGTTTAACAATTAGTACCGCTTCATAGAAGTTCATTGAAGCTCATAGAAGTTGGTACGGAGTCTGGCGCTCATCACGATCTCTTCAAGATTTCTTGCGAGGGGATCTAGATGCAGCGCCAGACTTTTTTGTAACTGCAGTCTGACTGTTCGTCACTAAATGGGTTGCGTTCCACACTTCGAGACAAAGGCGAAAATTCTCATCTCCTTCTGACCTCATGATCGCGCATGACAACAACTCAGAATAAAGAGAGTAATAGACCCAGCGGAAACAGAGTTACTTCTTACGCGCTCGCCGATACAAAACCGAGAACTAAGCAAGGCGTCATCCTTCTTGCTCGACCAAAGAGCACCTATATCGGACGACTGGACGAGGGCCTAGAGATTTTTGCTCCTGCGAGAACGGCACTTGAGCGAATGGATGGAACTCTCAGTTGCAAACAAATTGCAACTGAAGAAAATATTCCTCTTGAAGAAGTCCTGAACCTTGTTGAAGTACTGGGATCTGCACATCTTCTCGATACAGAAACCGGGAAAATATTTGTTCACTCGCGATTTCATTCGGCAAACACCAACCGCGCCTCACATGCGAGCGACGATAGTAATGACGGGGGCTCATCAACAATTGCAGATGAAGTTGCAACCCGAACTCTCCTTTTCAACATGGCAAGAAGGTGTCCTAGATGGAGGAGTTGCTTTAGTTGCTGGACGGCGTTCTGTTAACGTCGAGATTTTTGGAAGTTCTCGAATTGCAATATTGCTATATGGAATTCTCCTTGCAAGTGGGTTTTCCCAGACCACAATTCATATAAAGAGCGCGCGAACTGTCTCTGATCTCGATTTGTCGGCGGGCTTCCTCCGTCCAGCAGATGTTGGATTGCCAATAAATTCGCGACTTACTGAAGTCACCAAAGAGTTATCCCTCTTTCCAAATTTCACATCACACAAGGGCTCGATGGAAGGAGAAGGGCAAGTAAAGAAAGAAGGGAGAGTGGAGAGAATCGCCTTGGCGATTGGAAAGGCGCCTTCGGAGTTAATTCAACAATGGATGAGCCAAGGAGTACCACATTTAATTATCGATGCACCTGATGGACCATCGCTGACCGTGGGTCCGCTTGTGATTCCAGGAAAGACTCCATGCCTTCGATGTGTTGCAATGAGTAAGGAAGATAATCATGAAGCGTGGAAAGATATTGCTTGGCAAAAAACTAAGTAGTTCTACTGGAGAAGTTCCTGTCGCCGTCGCCCATCATGTTGCAGGGCTTGTAGCGCTGGAAATATTACGTTTTATTGATGAAAAGCAATCTGAACTTATTGGTGCGACAAAGAGAATTGATTATCGCAACCCGCTGAGTGGTGAACAAAAATTAATTGCTCGCCACCCAGCTTGTGGTTGCGACTGGTGATTTTCTACTTTCATGCGACCTCGGAAAGTGGCGAGAGTCGAGGACGACCAACGCTTCTCTTGCGAGCAACGATTACGCCATCTTCAAATAACTCTCCACCCCCATACTCCGAAGGGCTCTTCACGAGAAAGTGCACCTTCAAGACATTGAGCACGCACCGGACATTGCGCACAAAGAGATTTTGCAACCTCAATCTCGCTCACGCTCTCGGAGAAGAACAACTCCGGATCAGCGTTATGGCAGGGAAGGGTGAATGCTGTCTCGGAACCGTAAGCGCCTGTGACGGCGTCCGAGTCCGATTTTGGTGCCGGTTTTCTGCCCATCCTGGTACTAGTAGTTCACTAAAGAGAACAGTCATTGTTCTCACCTCATCTCTCCTTGGTTTTTTCGTGGCTCTCTTTGGTTCTGTTCGGATTTATCTGCTTATTTATTAAGTTGTCTTATGAAGTTGTATTAGGGAAAAGAAAAAGGGCCCGAATCCTGTGTGGATTCGTGGCCCCTTGGGGTCCTTCTCGGCGTTAAACCGATATGGCTCCAAGTGGCCGAATCGCCAAATGCGGGATACCAAGCTGTGCGCTTAGCCGCGTGATTGGCTGTAACTGATGTTGAGAAATTTTGAGCAGGGGTGATCGATGCAAATTGATGCGTAAAACAACTGCATTTTGCGCTCCGATCCTGCTCACAATCAATCGTTGTGATTGAGTGGAGTCAAAGAATAAAGGAGACGCCCCTCACAATGCAAATCAATTTGTGGCACATTTATTACGAAATTAATTGATTAAGCCTGATTCCCGCAGAAAACGACTCGGGTTTTGGCGGTAGCTCAAGGTCAAATGCCTCTTCGCCCTTGTTACTCCCACGTAGAAAAGTCTTCGCTCCTCATCAACTGAATTTTCATTGGTGGGCAGGATTCCCTCATTTACTCCGATAAGAAATACGTGATCCCACTCCAACCCTTTCGCCGCATGAAGAGTCGCAAAAGTTGTTACCGGCATTACTGGTGGATTGTTTTGTTCCGCACGATCTTCAATTTCCCGTAAGTAACCTTTTAAATTCTTACGCGTAAATGTTGAATCGTTTTCTAATTCGCGCGCTAGATGAAGAAGTGCGGAGATGCCATCACTCGGAGTAGATGTTATGAAAGGTTGGGCAATTGTGCGAAGTTCCTCAATCCACGTAACACCCTCCGTTGGAATTACCGATGCTTGCCTAACTCCCCTAAGAAAATCACGGACATCACTGCGTTCGAAAAATCGTTCATTGTTACGTACTTGATAAGGAATTTGCGCGGTGAGTGCACCTTTTGCGAGGGTAACTAATTGAGCATTTGTTCTGGCAAGAACTGCAATATCTTGAGGTGCGACGCCAGAGGAAATCAAAGAATCAATGCCCGCAACAAACTCCAGCAATTTCTGTGACTTCATCTCTATATTCATTTACTTTCGGTGCTGCTCCATGAGGATTTGTAGCCACTAATTCATGGCCCATTGCTCCGCTTCGCAAAATGCTATTTGCAGCGAAGGTGATCTCGGGAGTCGAGCGATAACCAGTACTTAGGCGAAGCGTTGTCGCATCTGGAAAACGATCAGAAAAATTGGCAAGGAATTTAGGAGTCGCTCCAGCAAAAGAGTAAATGGTCTGGGCTGGATCACCGACAACGCAGATCTCTTTTCTATTCCCTAACCATGCATTTATTAGGGCGTTGTTGGAGAGGTGAGACATCCTGATATTCATCAATAGTGAAGAATCGATATTGATCATGAAACTAATTCACGAACTTCTCGCACTTCTTCCAACATTGCAGTTGTCAATAACAGAACATCCTCAAAATCTATTGTGCGCTCCTGGCGCTTGAGCGTTTCGTAGGATTCATATACTTGAGCTAATTCACCGGGATTTATCCGCGTGCGAAGTGCGCGATCTTTGGTCTCATCAATAAAAATCTTGCGGAGCAATCTCTGAAACTTTTGCCCACTCAATTTCACTTGCAATATCTCTCATCAAATCACGTGAGTTAACTCCTAATTTTCCCGAGAGTCCCGCTCGTGAAATTGCTTCTTTGATGTAGCCAGTCTTAGTTGGAAGTAAATCAGGAGCTCGGCCGCCGAAAACACCTGGCCAGAAAATAAATCAATTGCTTGAGCGCCGCAGAGTGAATTGTTCGAGCAGTCGCACTTGGCAACTCCAAGCGACCGTAACCGAGTGCGCATCTCTCCCGCTGCTCGGGCTGTAAATGTGAGAGCCAGAACTTTCTGCGGATTCATCACACCGATTGCTGCGCAGTAAGCAATTCGATGAGTTATTGCCTTTGTCTTTCCAGTTCCAGCACCAGCGATGACGCAGACTGGTCCTCGGGTTGCCAGTACGACTTCACGTTGTTCATCATCAAGGGCTGCGAGTATCTCTTCGGCTCGCACTTCAGCAAATTGATTTGTTTGCGGAGCGAAAATGAGAACTTTCATTCATTGAGACTGACCCAAATCTGTCAGTGCGCCCTCGCCATACCAGTACTCAATCATTCGCCGAGAAAACGCTAATACTTGGTGGCAAAAATTAATTCACCAACCTCGATTGCGTTCTTCATTTCTTCTCGTGAATAACCAACAAATTTCAACTATTTCTTCGCCATCTGCTTTTGCCTTCGATGGATCCGAAGTCACTGCTTCAAAGGCAATCATGATGGAGGCAGGAAAGGGCCAAGGTTGTGATGCCAAGTACTTCACGGATTCAACGAGAACTCCACACTCTTCGGCAACTTCTCGAAGAACACATTGTTCAAAAGATTCACCAGGTTCAACAAAGCCGGCAAAATTGGAAAATCTCTTCTCAGGCCATGTTCCTTGGCGTCCAAGAAGGAGGCGGTCATCCTTATCTTTAACCAGAACAATAATTGCAGGATCGGTTCGAGGATGATGTTCGCTTTTATCAACGTCGCACACTCGCATTGCTCCACCCAGCGCAACACTTGTAGCAGCGCCACAGCGCGAACATCGTGGATGCGATGCGTGCCAATTGGAGAGAGCCAAGGCATGCACTGCCAACCCGGCTTCCGCATTGCTTAAATTGGAACCCCACTTGTCTGAGAGTTCTGAACTCTTCTTCCTGAAATGAATCCGTACGAGTCAAATCTTTATGTACATTCCAGACGAAATAGCTCAACTCCGATGCAGGATCAATTCCGAGAAAATATCTCTCTCCTACTCCACCAAATTCTTTTTCAATCTCCTTTGAAGAAAGAAGTTTTAGCGCAGTATCTGATGCGAGAAATTGACCATCGATGAGAACCAATATCTTTGCTTGCTTCCACAACTCCTCAAGTTTTTCATTGTTGCTGCGAAGATGACTTGAACGATCCACTGTTCCTTGGGTCAAGTTAAGTAAATTCAAACCTCGCGCCTCACTCTTTGTTGATCCACTCGTCGTTCTCTGTCGATCCACTTTTTGCTCTCCGTCGATCCATGTGTTGTTCTCTCGTGGTTTTCCGCGGCAATACTCATGATGGGCAACGCTACTAGCATGGGCACATGCGCCTCACTTCGTGGAATCTCCTCCACGGTCTAGCCACTCCCGTTGAAGGTTCACATCTTCCCCAGAAAAAAATCCGACTTACTGCTCAATTTGAGTCTAGAAAAGCTGAATCCGGAGATTCTGGGATTGCAGGAAGTTGATTTCCACTTGCCCCGCTCCAATAGTGAAAATCAGGTGGAGGCAGCGGCGAAAGAAATCGGGGCGATCTATTGGGCCTTCGCCCCGTGCGTCATTGGCTCTCCCGATGAAAAGTGGACTCCCCGTCGGTAGAGAACATCTGAATCTAGTAACCAACGAGAACTCAGAGAGCGTTGGGATACAGCCTGGATATGGAATCGGAATGGTCTCGAAAATTCCAGTCAAGAGTTGGCATCGCCTAGAACTGCGACGCTCCCCCCTTGGAATTTTGATGGTGCTTCCAGTGAATGGGAAGTTGAAGCGAATGTACATTCGCGATCATCCTCGATGCGCAATTGCCGCTGTTTTGGAGAATGGCTGGATGGTCATCAATACGCATCTGAGTTTTGTTCCGATTTTCAACTTAACGCAACTCTTGAAAATTAAAAGATGGGTTAAATCTTTGCCTATACGAGACAAGGAAAAAGTCATCGTCATGGGCGACTTGAATCTGCCTTGGGATTTCTTCGCAAAGGGTTTTAATTGGAATTCACTGGCAAAGCAAAAAACTTTCCCAAGCTGGAAACCCCAAAATCCAATTCGATTACATACTCTCGCAAAAAGTAACGTCCGAAGATGTGAGCCATACTCCTTCGACATTAATGACAGCAAATGGAATCAGCGATCATCTACCCACTTACTGTTGATGTGGAGGTTGACTAGTTACCTTGGATGTGGAGGTTGACTAGTTACCTTGGATGTGGAGGTTGACTAGTTACCTTGGATGTGGAGGTTGACTAGTTACCTTGGATGTGGACGTTAATTAGTTACCTTGGATGTGGACGTTAATTAGTTACCTTGGATGTGGACGTTAATTAGTTACTTTGGATGTGGACGTTAATTAATACTTTTCGAGGAGAGAGATAAGTCCTTCCCTATCCAATAAATCTGCAGGGCGATCCGTTATCCCTGTTGGCACATAATGGAAAGCGGCGCTGACTTTGGAAATTTCGACCCCATGCAATTGTGCCCACGCCAATCGATAGACCGCCAATTGAGTCGTCGCAGCGCCACCAAGTTTCTTTGACCCGGTTTTCCAATCAACGACTTCAAAACGCTCACCATCCTTCTCTTGGAATGAGTAGACGGCATCGATACGGCCTCGAACGAGAACTCCAGCCAATACTGTTTCAAAAGGGACTTCTACTGCGTAAGGAGTTCGTTCAGCCCATTCACTTGCCAGCCACTTCTCTTTCAATTCGTTGAGAGTTTGATCTGGTTCGAAAGCATCACGTGGTTCAAGATCTTCATCATCAAAGAGGGTCGAAACGCCAAATCGCTTTTCAATCCATCCGTGAAATTCGGTACCTCGACGTGAGTATTGATCTTGGCGCTGTGGCATTGGGCGGCGAATAGAAAGTGCCAATTCCTCGTGATTATCCCTAAGAGCAACTAGCGACGAAACTGAAAGTCGGGGGGGCAGGTAAAACGTTGCTCTTTGCACCACGTTGTTGGAGTTCGCTCACGAGTGCTCGCGCATCGGTAATCCAAGAATCTATCTCTGGGTCAGTACTGCCTTCACCTGAATGAGGTTGACTAGCTTTAACTAAAGCAACAGCGCTATCAAAAGCGGCTCGTCGAGAACCTAGCCAATCTCGTGGCCAGGGTGCGCTCTCTTTTTTCTCTCCTTCGCCACTTTCACCATCAAGATCAAGTGCAGATGGCGCTTCAATTGCCCGAAAGTATTTTTCCTCCACCGGAGGCCGCCATTTCTGCAACTAAGATAAATATTTCACTCGGATCAACTGGTTTAGCACCACCACGCCAATACGAGGTTGTGCAGAGCAGATGTGATTTCGCTCGAGTAATAGCGACGTATCCGAGTCGAATTTCTTCATCGTGTTTCAATTTCTCGCACTTATCAGAAAAACTCTCTAACGCCTTCTTTACCTCGGTGTTAGTTGTACAACTCGAAATATCAAAGCTTGGAAGTTGCGCTGCATCTCCGCGAATTTCAAAAGGAATGTGTTTTTCGTTGGTCAACCAATTATCGCGTTCTTGACCAGAGCTTGGGAAACTCTTCGTCGCAAGTCCTGGGATGGCGACTACATCCCACTCCGCACCTTTTGCCATATGGATCGTAAGAATTGTGACGACGTCGCTTCGCACATCGGGGGGTTCCAGATTTCAAACCACCTTCCTCTGATTCTGCGATGGAGAGCCAGACAAGAAAGTCTTGAATGGAGCCACCGCTTCGAGAAAATTTTGCTGCTTCATCAAGAAAGCGATCTAGGTGACGTCTTCCACTTTGTGGCCAATCACGAAGTGCTACTTCACTATCGAGAAAGAGATAACTTTCTAACTCAGAAAGTAAATCGAGCAATGAGCCAGCGGCTCTACTTCTCAACCTTCTTAAATCTGCAGCGAATCGCACCAACCTGGCATAACCAATTGACGAGAAATCGTTCTGGTTGGCTCCGGCGATTTCATCCAAAGCATCGATGAGACTGCCTTGGATTTGATCATCGGCCTCTTCTTGTGCTGGATTTCCCAACGCAATTTTTGAAGCTCGATTATTCGAATCTGAATACGCTTTCTCTGACAATGAGCGTGAATAACGACCTAAAGCCGCTATATCTGCCGCACCGAGATTAATACGCGGGCCAGTTAAGTGGCGCATCAGCGATGCACCTGCATCTGGATCGACAATGACTTTTGCCAAAGTAATCAGGTCAGCAACTTCGGCAACATGCATCAATCCGCCAACACCCAAAACTTCAACGGGCATTCCAGCGGCTCGAAGCGCCGCCTCAATCTCTGGAATTTGCGAACGCTTTCTTACAAGAACTGCGAAGGAACTCTTCTCTGAATCCGGTACAGAAAGGCGATCTGGTGCAAACCACAATGGTGAAAAATATTCTGCAACCGCGATTGCTTCAGCGCTCATATCTTCATAAACACCGCATGCAACTTCTCCCTGACTAGCACCTTCACGAGCGCGAAGGGCTTCGACATGAATGCGACCATTTTCTCGAATTGGTTGAGAAAGCACATTTGCCAAATCAAGAATGCTTTTTTTCATTTCGATAAGTCGTCGGCAGCGAAAATACATTTGGGGCGCCACCATCTTTAAGAGGAAAATTTTGCGCGAATGCTCCGATCGTTCCAGCTGATGCACCTCGCCACGTGTAGATCGCCTGACATGGATCTCCGACTGCCATGACGGGATGTCCGCCACCGAATAAATGAGAGAGCGCTCTGACTTGAGATTGCGAAGTGTCTTGGTACTCATCGAGTAGGACAACTTTGTATCGAGATCGTTCTATCTCTCCGACATCAGGGAATTGAGAAGCGATTCGGGCAGCCAATGACATCTGATCATCGAATGAAAGTAAACCTGCTCGCTTTCGCTGCTCTATGAGAGCGTGGGCCATAGGAAAAATATCGAGACGTTGGCTCAGGACTGTTTGTACTCTTCGAACTTGCTCGTTCGACTTTGATCCCTGCGCTTCAATCTGTGCTAAGTGTTCAAGAATGTCATGTGTTATTTCAGTCGTACGGTTAAAGATTTCACCTTGGTTTACCTCATGTTCAAGAATCATCGATGAAAGCGCTAGAACATCTTTGACTACCGTCTCCACTGCGCTTTCAGATCGAAATGTTTCGTCATGCCAATTAGTAACCAATTCATGGGCCATCTGCCAGAGTTGAGCTTCACCAATCGGCTCATCTGGAGCATCAATGCCACATCGGAGAGCATGCTCTCCGAGTATTCGGCCAGCATAAGAGTGATAGGTCATGACAGGAACATCAAGTACGAAATTTTGATCGAGGTTATCTTTAGATCTTTGATGTCGAATAGCCTCAAAAAGCGGTGTATTTTGCAGCAATCTCAAGCGTTTTCGGATTCGAACTCCGAGTTCACTTGAAGCTTTGCGAGTAAAGGTAAGTCCTAAAATTTCTTCAGGGCGGACGACTCCATTTGCGACGAGGAACAAGACTCGCGAACTCATGGTCTCTGTCTTGCCCGATCCTGCGCCGGCAATAACTGCGGGCAAAAGGTCAGATTCGATAATTATTTTCTGCTCAGGTGAAGGTCTCTTGATTGACCGATCGACTCTTTGCAGTTCATCAAAAAGTACATCAGCGGAAACTTTCCACTTTCCAGTTCGTTTTAGGTTTCAGTCATTCGATTACCGACTTACCTTCACTTGGATCGGGCAAGAGTTTCGGACGCCACAATGTCTGCATTGATCATTGATCGTGGCATTGAAAATACTTTGACCCATTTGTTCAGCCAAAGCAATGACTTCTACTCTAATTTCCTCAGCGTTGATAACAGGTTGTTGGCGCACGGATGCTTTAACAGTGTCTCCGCCAAGATAGACAAGTTCGGCACCAACACTTTGCCGACTAGAGTGAATTGAATCAAGCCACCTTCAACAATTGCAAGTTGATAAGTTTGCAACTGTTTATTTGTTGGAGCGTCTTTCAAACTCACCATATGTTTTCCTGTTTTAAAGTCAATAATGTACATGCCGCCATCGCTATTGACTTCAAGTCGATCCACTGTTCCACTCAATTTCGCTCTGCCGATTGAAAGAGTAAATGGACTTCTGCATGAATCGAATCTGGATTTCGCGCTTCGTGGTACTTAACAAATTTGCGAATCATCGTCACTGCTCGCTCAAGTTCAGATTTACTCACCCAATTGGAACTTGGGTCGATCAATTTCCATGCTGAAGTCAATTTGCCAACAAGATCTTCTTCAGTGAGACCAGGTTCTTTGACGACGAGTTCTGCAAAAGCATGGATGGCAGAACCCAATATTTGAGCGTTGCTATCTCCATCGCGACCGCCACTTCTTTCAAGAAACATTTCAGAGCGCAGTCATTGAAATTCTCGACGCTACTCGGAGAAATGTGAACTTGTGCCTCTGGCTTAACAACTGGTTCATTGGAACTAATACTGACGCTCCCTAGCCAATTATCTGGATCGGCAAGTGATAGCCCCTCTTGCGACAATCGATGTAAAAGCGAAGCAGATTCAGGTTTTTTGCTCCCGATAAAGCGCTTCGTAGCGCTGCCACCAGCGAAGCGGGGTAATTGGTCGTCGAGTGGCTCCTAGAGTTAAGGGTTCCCATTCCTCGCCATAAAGAGATTCGGCAATCTCTTCAAAGAAGAGAGATGGGACATCTTCTTCTCTCTTAACCGATGTGACAATCAATTTCGAGCTAGCGCGTGTTACGGCCACGTACATCAGCCGTCTTTCATCGTGAAGTAACCCACTTGCAGCGACTTTATTGAGCACATCAACAGGCATCGCTCCGTAACGAATTCGCTCAACGAGACGCTCACTTCCGAGAAGTGAACCTCGCTGTTTCAGATTGGGCCAACTTCCCTCTTGTAATCCGGCAACAGCGACGACTTGCCACTCTCGACCTTTTGCCGAGTGCACAGTCAAAATCTCTACAACATCGGTTCTCTGTCCCTTCGCAGTAATGACGTCGCCGAGAATATTTTCTTGCGAGATTTGTCGAATAAAACTTTGAACTTTTGAATGAGGAAATCTTTCTGAGAATCTCCGCGCTTCTTCAAAAGTTGCATCATCGCATCGAGATCTCGATCAGCAAGTGCTCCGCGCAACCCACCACGTAACGCCTGATGTCTCCAACTTTCACTTATTTTTTCACCATCTACGTTAAGCGCGTTATCCCATATCTCCCAAAGCAAATCTTCAACTTGCGCGCCCTTTCTACGAACAATTTTTCGTGAACGTTCAAGCAAGTCATGAACTCGAGTGAGCGCGTGGCACCTTCCACGGAAACCTCTCCCGTATCTATCGCAGCGATGAGCAACTCTGTGCCGCTTCGAGAATCATCTTCTGCTCTGGAGGCAATGAGTGATCGTCGAATGCGTCGCACTGAAATGGCATCAGCGCCACCAAATTCACTCAAGAGTAAGTTTTCGCAAATTTCCTTATTAAGATGTCGATCACCGATGGCGACTTGAGCAAGCAATATAAATGGAGCCAAAGCAGAGTTGCTCGACAGTGATTCGGTATTTGTCGCTACTGGAATTCCTGCGTAAGCAAATGCACGCCTAATGGCTGTGGCTTGAATACCTGGCGCTCGAAGTAGAACCGCCATCTGGTTCCAGGGAATTCCATCAATAAGATGTGAATATCTAAATTGATATGCAATTGCCTCGGCTTCCTCTGCTGGTGAGAGGTAATGTCCAATTTCAACGGCAGGGTTGGGAAATTCACTGACTGCTGCGTTGCTCTCAGCCGTTGGCGCTTCGTCACTCTTCTCCAATAATGGAAATCCGCTCGACACTATCTTTCGTATTTTCGCTAGCGCGCTTCACCTCGAAAAACCTCGTCAATTATGACTGTTTTCCCCCTGTGAAGAATAACGATCGAGTTCGATTCCCAATTGGTCCGGATCAGCGCCACGAAAACGACCGACGGCGCTCTTTCATCAGCGCAGATCACCAGATCACTTCCAGCCAACTCTCGCAGAAGGAGACGTTGGGCTGGATCACTCTCTGAAATTCATCGACCAAGATAGTTGTGAGACGCTTACGCAATTCAGAACTCAATTGAGGGTTATTTTTAAATGCTTATATGCCTCAATGACAATCTGACTCGGATCTATTCGCCGCTTGGAATCTCCGGCAGAAGAACTCTGTAGTTCCATAACTTCGAAGTACTGTTTCCAAAAAGTAGCTGCCGGTGCCAATACTTCTCGCCATGCTCTCGACCCAACTCACTCAGCTCCTCTGGTGAGAGATTTCTCTCTGAAGCTCGCAACATCAAATCTCGTAACTCGCGTACAAATCCACGAGTGGCAATCGCTGGTGCATCGACATCAATTAATTCGCTCGGCCAATAGATGGTTGATCGAGCAAGATCACCATCTAGCAACTCTCGAATGAAAAACTCTTGCTCTGGTCCCGACATCAATATCGGATCAGCGTCATCTGGATCCATCTCATTTTCAGAATCGAAAATGCGAGTGAGTGAAATGTGCGGGCAAGTGGTTCGCTCATTGCATCAGGCGATTCAAGAGCAACAGCATCGCGCAATTCCCGAAGCGTGTTCTCGTCCATAAGTAATGATGAGTAGAGAATTTGGATTTTGACCCGCACGAATTCTGGAACGTGCAGCTTCAATAATTACTTCAGTCTTGCCGCTGCCCGGAGCGCCAAAAACCACAATGGAGATCCCCGATGGTTAATGGCTTCTAGCTGCGCTTGCGAATACTTTAAATTCTTTCGTGTGGCGGGTGAGCGAATTAACGCTCCGATAGATCCACTGATGGAGTTACCTGTAGAAATTTTTTCAACTTTTGCCACAGAGCACATTCAACCCGAATGTGGTGACAGACATTAGTCAGAGCCGGATTCCATGGCTGCGCGGTTGAGAGAATGACCAGTATCGCCACTATTTTCGCCACTTTTTGCTGTACGAGGGAGGCAATTGCATCCGCTCCTCCAGCTTCAAGTTGTCCGACCAATTGAAATGCATCCCCGCCAAGTTGGCCTTGCGCTCGATATAACTCCAACTTTGCTCGAGTATCTGCAATATCTAAATTGCGCATAGTCAATTGACCAATGCGATCTACGGCCCGAATGCTGCGCCTTCAGTACGTTCCATTGAAAGTTTGTCAGGGTGATAACTAAATGCAGGACCAGAGGTATTGATGATCGAATAATCATCACCACGACGCAATCGGATGACAACTTCCCCAGTAACGGCAGAGGCAACCCAACGTTGCAGAGATTCGCGAAGCATCAAGCTTGCGGATCAAGCCAACGTCCCTTCATAAAGTAGACGTCCTAAACGTCTTCCTTCTGCATGATAATTCGCGATCGTGTCTTCATTATGAATCGCGCTAATCAGCCTTTCGTAGGCAATGAAAAGTAGCGCCATTCCAGGTGCTTCATATATTCCACGACTCTTCGCTTCGATAATGCGATTTTCATTTGATCGGCCATGCCGAGACCATGTCTTCCACCAATATCATTTGCTTCTCGCATCAAGTCGACTGAGTTTGAATAATCTTTACCGTTGATTGCAACAGGTCGACCTTGATGAAATTGAATTCGAATATCTTCCGAATTAATTACAACTGAATTATCCCAAAAGCGAACTCCCATAATGGGTTCAACAATTTCTAGCGATGTATCGAGTTGCTCTAGTGTTTTTGCTTCATGAGTCGCACCGAGAATATTCGCATCCGTCGAATAGGCCTTCTCCGCACTATCTCGATAGGGCAACTTATGAAGTACCAACCAATCAGACATCTCTTTTCGTCCACCAAGTTCGGTGACAAAATCTGCGTCAAGCCAAGGTTTGTAAATTCTTAGATTTGGATTTGCTAGGAGCCCGTACCTATAAAAACGTTCGATGTCATTGCCTTTATATGTCGAACCATCTCCCCAAATTCTACCTTGTCTTGCAACATCGCACGAACAAGGAGTGTGCAGTGACTGCTCTACCAAGTGGAGTTGTATTGAAATATTGCTTACCACCAGAACGAATATGGAAAGCGCCGCAAGCAATTGCTGCTAGACCTTCTTCGGTTAAAGATTCTTTGCAATCAACGAGGCGAGAAATTTCTGCGCCATAATCCTTGGCTCTAGATGGAACGGACTCAATATCCGGCTCGTCATACTGGCCAAGATCGGCTGTATAAGTGCAGGGAATCGCTCCTTTTTCACGCATCCACGCAACAGCCACTGAAGTATCGAGGCCACCAGAAAAAGCAATGCCTACTCTTTCGCCAACAGGAAGGGATGCGAGGACTTTTGACATGTCCTCAGTCTAACCGAGGGCTATACGTTTACGTTGGCTCTCTGGCTCGAGCAGTTAGTCGAGCCCGCTCGTCGCCACCAAGAATCACTTTTCTAATTCGTACAACTTTTGGAGTGACTTCAACGCACTCATCTTCTCTGCAGAATTCGAGTGCACCTTCCATATTGAGTTTCTTTGGCGGAATGAGTCGCTCAGATTCGTCAGTACCAGAAGCTCGCATATTTGTAAGTTTCTTCTCACGAACACAATTGACATCCATGTCATCTGATCGAGAGTTTTCGCAATGACCATGCCTTCGTAACATCATCACCTGTTCAACGAAAATACTTCCACGATCCTGAATTCCATAGAGGGCATAGGAAGTCACTGCACCCATACGATCTGAAACGAGAGAGCCAGTAGAGCGAGTTCGAATATCTCCATGCCACTCTTCATATCCATCAAAGACATGGTGCAAAAGTCCAGTGCCACGAGTTTCTGTAAGGAACTCGGTACGGAATCCGATAAGTCCACGAGATGGAACTCGATATTCCAAGCGGATCCACCCTGTTCCGTGGTTAACCATCTGCTCCATTCGAGCTTTGCGAAGAGCCATGAGTTGAGTAATGACGCCAAGATATTCCTCTGGGGCATCGATAGTTAAGTGCTCCATCGGTTCATGAGTTTTGCCATCAATTGTTTTAATAACAACTTGTGGTTTTCCGACAGTTAATTCAAAACCTTCACGCTTCATAATTTCCACTAAAACAGCGAGCTGTAATTCACCACGACCTTGAACTTCCCATGTATCTGGTCGTTCAGTATTAAGAACACGTAAAGAAACATTTCCAACTAATTCGGCATCCAGGCGTCCCTTTACTTGGCGGGCAGTTAATTTACTTCCACTCTTTCCAGCTAGTGGTGAAGTGTTAATACCGATTGTCATAGAAATCGAAGGCTCATCAACAATGATGAGTGGGAGTGCTACTGGATTTTCGAGATCAGCCAAAGTCTCACCCAAAGTAATAGTTTCAATTCCTGCCACGGCGATGATGTCGCCAGGGTGGGCTTCAAGTGCCGGAACTCTTTCAAGTGCTTCAGTAATGAGGAGTTCTGAAACTTTAATTCGCTCCATCGTTCCGTCAGTCTTGATCCACGTAACCATTTGACCTTTTTTGATAACTCCTTCGCGAACGCGGCAAAGAGCCAGACGACCAAGAAATGGTGAGGAGTCCAGTTAGTTACATGCGCTTGTAGCGGCGCGCCTTCGTGATACACAGGTGCTGGAATCGCAGAGAAGATGGTGTCAAAAAGTACGTCGAGATTTTCTTCCTCTGGCATTCCGCCATCTTCTGGACGAGTTAGCGATGCGCGACCAGCTTTTGCAGATGCATACACAACGGGAAATTCAATTTGTTCTTCATTGGCAT
This sequence comes from Actinomycetota bacterium, assembly GCA_037200085.1. Taxonomy (GTDB): domain Bacteria; phylum Actinomycetota; class Actinomycetes; order Nanopelagicales; family Nanopelagicaceae; genus QYPT01. The sequence continues at coordinate 13,823 of JBBCHT010000001.1, read as the reverse complement.
CGAGATCTAAAAATAGCTCGTACGCCTCATCTACAACTTGGCAATTCGTGAATCAGGGCGATCAACTTTGTTAATGAGCAAAATTACTGGCAAGTTCTTCTGAAGTGCCTTTCGCAGAACAAATCGAGTCTGAGGCAATGGACCCTCCGATGCGTCAACAAGAGGATGACTCCATCAACCATTTCAAGTCCACGTTCAACTTCTCCACCGAAATCTGCGTGACCAGGAGTATCAATAATGTTGACGATTGTGTCGCCACGCTTTACTGCCGTATTTTTCGCAAGATTGTGATGCCTTTTTCCGCTCTAAATCCATCGAATCCATCATGCGCTCTTGACCTTCGCCTTGCTTCTTATAAGCAGCAAATGCGCCAGATTGCCACAACATGGCATCAACGAGCGTGGTCTTTCCATGATCTACGTGAGCAATAATCGCCACATTTCGCAGATTTTCGCGCTTCTTAATTGGCAATCCCGCTAAATGCGCGCTTGATGGCTTTGTTGTTGGCATTGAAATTAACCCTCAGATTCACTCGATTGTGCTCATGATCAACATCAATAGAGCGATGCAGAATACCATTCCACGCATATAACTCTTAAATCGCGCTCTTTCTAAGCGCAAATACCAGAGTAATTACTTAGCCTTTCTTACGTATAAGTTTCACTAAGAGTTTTGAGGAAATCCCAAATTAATTCCACCATGACTTGGATCCAACCAACGACTCGTCACTACTTTTCCACGAGTGAAGAAGTGCACTCCTTCAGTGCCATGGGCATGCGAATCTCCAAAGAGAGAATTTTTCCATCCACCGAATGAGTAATAAGCCATCGGCACTGGAATTGGAACGTTGATTCCGACCATGCCAACTTCAACTTCATTTTGGAATCTGCGAGCTGCGCCACCGTCATTGGTGAATATGGCAGTTCCATTCCATATGGATGATCATTTACCAAAGTAAGAGCTTCGTCATATGTCTCAACTCTGATAACACTGAGTACTGGTCCAAAAATTTCTTCTTTATAAATCGACATATCTGGCGTTACATTGTCGAAAAGGGTTGGTCCAAGCCAGAAGCCATCACCTGCAACGCTAATGTCCCGACCATCAACAACAACAGTTGCGCCCTCTTTTTCTCCCGCAGCCACATAACCAGAAACCTTGTCGCGATGTATTTGGGTTACAAGTGGCCCCATATCTGCACCTTGCGTGCCATCGCCAACTTTGAGGCTAGCCATTCTCGATTTAATTTTGCCAACCAATTCGTCAGCAATAGGTCCGACAGCAACGAGAGCTGAGATTGCCATGCACCGCTCGCCAGCAGAACCGAAGCCAGCATTTATCGCGGCATCTGCTGCTAAATCCAAATCCGCATCTGGCAGGACAACCATGTGATTCTTCGCTCCACCGAGGGCTTGAACTCGCTTGCCCGACTTTGTGCCTGTCTCATAAACGTAACGCGCTATTGGAGTTGAACCGACAAATGAAATTGATTTGATTCCAGGATGCACGAGCAAAGCATTGACTGATTCTTTATCTCCATGAACAACATTGAATACTCCATCTGGCAGCCCAGCATCTTTTAATAACTTCGCCAAAAACGTTACCGGCGCTTGGATCTTTCTCTGATGGCTTAACAATCACGAATTGCCACAAGCAATTGCAATGGGAAAGAACCACATGGGAACCATTGCAGGGAAATTGAAGGGAGAAATAATCGCGACAGGGCCAAGTGGTTGACGAATCGAATACACATCGATTCCACTCGAAACTTCCTCGGAGAATCCACCTTTGAGTAAATGTGGAATTCCACATGCAAACTCCACGACTTCAAGTCCGCGGGTCACTTCACCAAGTGCATCACTCAACACTTTGCCATGTTCGGCAGTGATTAACTCCGCAATTTTCTCTTTATTTGAACTCACCAATTCGCGGAAAGCAAAGAGCACTTGCACACGCTTTGTTAGTGAACTATGTCTCCAAGAAGAGAATGCAATTGTTGCTGCATTTACTGCCTGATCCACAATTGCTGAATCTGCAAAATCAACGTGGCCAGTAATCTTTCCAGTAGCAGGATTGAATATTTCTCCATGTCGAACTGATTCGCCAGAAGTAAATTTGCCATCAATCCAATGCTTTATTTCCGTCATATACCCACGCTACCTGAGGGCGTTATAGTTGCGCTACCTAGTGAAGAAGGATTGAAATATGACATTTTCTAGCGTCGAACCTGTAGTAAATGCAGAATTGGGTTTACAAGTTTCCGCAGATGATCACGCCCACGTCTTTCATTCTTGGTCAGCACAAGCACAAATTGCCCCAATCCCAGTTGCCGGCGCGCAAGATCTTATTTTTGGGATTACGAAGGAAAGAAGTATCTAGATTTCTCTTGTCAATTGGTTTTTACAAATATTGGTCATCAACATCCAAAAGTTGTAAAAGCAATTCAAGATCAAGCAGCGGTTCTCACAACCATCGCTCCTCATCATTCCAACATTGCCCGCAATGGAGCGCAAAAAGAATTGTTGAACTCGCCGGTCCTCCATTCCAAAAAGTTTTCTTCACCAATGGTGGCGCGGATGCAATTGAAAACGCCATTCGAATGGCTCGATTGCATACCGGCAAAGATAAAATTCTTTCAACTTACCGTTCTTACCATGGCAATACTGGCGCCGCGATAAATTCAACGGGAGATCCGCGCAGATTCCCCAATGAATTCGCGCATGGACACGTTCACTTTTGGGGGCCATATCTTTATCGCTCAGCTTTTTGGGCAACTACTCCGGAAGAGGAATGTGCAAGAGCGCTAGAGCATCTCGAACAAACAATCATTTTTGAAGGACCGAAAAATATTGCGGCAGTCTTGCTTGAGACAATTCCTGGAACAGCTGGAATTCTGGTACCGCCCCAAGGATATTTAGATGGTGTTCGCGCGCTTTGCGACAAGTATGAAATCCTTTGGATTGCTGATGAAGTCATGGCGGGTTTTGGACGATCAGGTAGATGGTTCGCTTTCCAACACTCCCAACTCAGTTCCCGATCTCATTGCCTTCGCAAAGGGCGTTACTCAGGCTACATACCGCTGGGTGGAGTAATAATTCGCCCTGAATAGCGAAGACCTTTGATGATCGAGTTTTTCCCGGTGGACTTACCTACTCTGGACATCCATTGGCATGCGCGGCGGCAGTAGCGACAATCGATGCAATGAAGGAAGAGAAAATCGTTGAAAACGCTGCGCATATTGGGTCCACAATTCTCGGCCCAGGTCTGCGAGCTCTCGCCGAGAAACATCAAGTAGTTGGAGATGTCCGTGGCGTCGGCGTCTTTTGGGGGCTAGATATTGTCACCGATCGCGTAAAGCGAACTCCGATTGCTCCTTATGGTGGTTCAAGTCCAGAGATGAATGAACTTATTGCAACCTGCAGAAAGAATGGTTTGACGCCATTCCCAATTTCAATCGACTGCACATGACTCCACCGTGCAACATCTCAGAAGATGATGCGAAATTGGGACTTGAATTGCTTGATAAATCTCTCGCTGAAATCGGAAAGCACTACAAAGGATGAGCGAAGATTCGCATGAGTTTCCTAAAAAACGCATTGGTGCTGGCGTGCTCATTGTTGATGAGAAAGATCGAGTGCTGCTTGTTGAACCAACTTACAAAGACACTTGGGAGGTCCCAGGTGGCATGGTCGAACTCGGTGAATCCCCACGCGCAGCAGTGCGCAGGGAGTGTCGTGAAGAATTGGGATTTGATGTTGGAATCGGGCGACTACTCGCAATTGATTGGGTTACCGAAGGACGCACACCAGGTGACGGAATAATGTTTATGTACGCAACGGATCAAATCGACACTTCCAGAATTTCACTTCCTCCTGAAGAACTCCGCTCTTGGGAATGGTGTAACCGTGAGACTGTATTAACACGAGTTAAATTATTCCAAGCACGCAGAATTTTCGCTGCGCTAACTTCTCTCAGGGAGAATAGTTTCCATGAACTAGAAAATGGAGAGCATTACGCATTGTAATCAATTTCTAACTTGTTAAATTTAGTCCGAGCACTCAATAAATAAAGAAAGGCTCCGCCCAATAATCGAGCAGAGCCCCTCTGGTGATGTGCCCCTGACGGGACTCGAACCCGTATCTCCGCCTTCGTTGGAAGCGAGCTCTATCCATTGAGCTACAGAGGCACCTTCGAAAGTTAAGAGATTTAATGAAATAAAATATTGTTTTGTTCAAGTATGTGGAAAACCCCTTGTGGGACGAAAGGAAAAGTTACTGAGAGTAATCAATATAAATTGACACAGATGAGTTACTTGATTCCAACTTGTGTTACAGTTTTGATACTTCGTTGGAGCGTAAAAAGTTCTTTACATTGAGTTACAAACTAAAACCTCGAGAGAACATCTCGAGGTTTTAGTGTTTCTATGCTTAATTCGCGAAACTCTATTGGATAAAATCGAAACTGAAACATCCAAATGCATGGCTGATCAATTCGGAAAGCACTACAAAGGATGAGCGATGACTATGCAATATAAGAGCGTGTTGATTCCTGTACGTGGTTCGCTATGGACCGGTGGCGTGAAACCAGATTCACATTCAAAAATCACTCAAGCGCTCAATACCGAAGCGTTGGCAGGATGGCGACTTCATAGCCAAGCATTCATTCCGCCATCTGTTTGGTCGGGAAGTGTGACAGGAAATTTGAGCTCGTATTTGAAAGAGAATTTAAGAATTTCACGATGAATTTAGCTCAACTCAATATTGGCAGAATTGTCGCACCGTTGGATTCACCTCAATTGGCGGAGTTTGTTGCTCGTCTTGAGACAGTGAATGGGCCAAGCCGAATCTGCACCTGGATTTGTGTGGCGTTTGAAAGACGATGGCGCTGGCGCAACATCTATACGAATGTTCGATGACGACCTACTACTTGTGAATATGTCAGTGTGGAGCAATCCTCAAACACTTCACGATTTCGTATACAAGCAGAAAGATCATGCCGATGCACTTCGCATGCGAAGAGAGTGGTTTGAGCAATTAAGTGAGGTAATGGTTGTCTGTTGGAAAGTTCCGGAAGATCATTTTCCTTCCGTTGCAGAAGCGCGCGAGAAGTTGCTCTTGCTTCGCGAGAAAGGTTCTAGCAAGGAAGCATTCACTTTAAAAGATGCTCCCAAATATTTTGGCTAGAAAATTGTTTATCACTAACTCGAAACAAATATGGATGAGTCAAAAATATTTAGTGCGAGACAAAGTGCCCCAGCAAGGAAAAAGATATAAAGACCACCATCCAGATTGGATAGGATCTGCCTTTGCTAAATTTCTGAACGAAGAAATCGAAGATATTTTTTGAATCTTTTCTGCGCAATCCATCAGCTATGAAATTTTGCCTAGAATCTCGAAACTCTTTCCATGAAAAGAATGTCCAAAAAATCGTTCTTCCAATGCACCCAATAGATGAGCGTCGTGAACCTCACTGGCTCTATGGCGTGCGTAAAGCAGAAGTGACGCTGCGGGAAGCATCATTCCCAAAAATGAACTCAGAGTTCTCGAAAAGTGCGAAGTTTTGTCACCTAATATGATTATGAAAAGAAATGCCTCCCCGGTAATCGAAAGCATTGGTATTTGCCAAAGAAGGTTATCAAACTGCAGTCTTCGAGCTCCGACAGTTTGGATTGCTAAACCAATTCTTCCTTTGAAAATTTTTCAATTTCATATTCGTCACTAAAATTCATGGTGATCTTTCCTTTAAGTATTTCCGAGGATTTCGGACATAACTGTTGACTGACCGACAATAGAAGTCTCGGATTGAGTTGACTAGATGAAATGGTCAATTGTGACCGTCAAAAAATGACAATTGAAGTATGTCTAGATCCATCTCTCAAAAGTAAGGAGGTAGTCAGGTAGTTTTTCATCATTCTCTCCATCGGTTGCATCAGAAATGACGAAACCTTTTCTCTTGTAAAACGAGACTGCCTTAATATTATTTTGAAATGTCCACAATTTCACAGTGGATGCACTCATCGATTCAATCGCCTTCTCGAGAAGCTCTGATCCAATTCCATCTCTTTGATGGGCAAGATCTACATATAAATGGTTTATAAAATCCTCTCGCCAGATCACAAATCCAACAATCGATCCAGAGCCATCTTCAACTACATAGCCGGATGAGCGAGCAATTTCCCGAGTATAAAACTCGAGATCTTCGACGGGAGTATGAAGATTGGGAAAGTTTGGAATCGCTTCAAACTTGGCGGCCCGAGACAAGATCGCAACTGCTTCTGCATCACTGCTACGAATTGGTCTCACGCTGATCACACTAACTAATGAGCGAGCGCTTGATCGACATTGCTACACGTTGAATCTAAATTCGACAACGTCTCCATCATGCATCACGTACTCCTTGCCTTCCATACGGACTTTGCCTTTAGCTTTCGCTTCAGCCATTGATCCGCAAGCAACGAGATCTTCAAAGGAAACAACTTCCGCCTTAATGAAACCTTTTTGAAAATCGGTATGAATCACTCCAGCTGCAACTGGCGCAGTATCTCCCTCATGGATTGTCCATGCCCGCGCCTCTTTTGGACCAGCAGTTATAGCAGTTAAATAAGTCTGCAAACCAAGAGTTCTAAATCCGACATGAGCCAACGTTGCAAGACCAGGTTCACTCAACCCGATTGAATTAAGAAGGTTCGAGAGCATCTTCATCACTCAATTCGGCCAACTCGGCTTCCGTTTTTGCATCAAGAAAAATTGCTTCCGCGGGTGCCACTAACGCAGAGAGTTTGGCTCTCAACTCCGCATCATTCATTTCTGCTGCATCGACATTAAATACATAAAGAAATGGTTTGGCGGTCATCAAATGCAATTCGGCGAGCGCTTCTAGATCAACACCACTGCCCGATAGCGGCTTACCTTCGTTGAGAACTTTCTCTGCAGCTTTAATTGCATCGAGCACTACCTGTCGCTCCTTATTGGTGCGCGCTTCCTTCTCAATTCTTGGAAGTACTTTTTCAATTGTTTGAAGATCAGCAAGAGCCAATTCTGTATTGATAATCTCCATGTCACTTGCAGGATCAACGCGACCTTCAACATGAACAACATCACCATCGTTAAAAACGCGAATTACCTGACAAATAGCATCGGTCTCTCGAATGTTGGCGAGGAATTGGTTACCAAGACAGCGCCTTCAGAGGCACCTTTTACGATTCCAGCGATATCGACAAATGAAACGGTTGCGGGAAGAATCTTTTGAGATTCGAAGATTCCAGCGAGAACACCCAGCCGCGGATCCGGAACTCCGACAACGCCAACATTTGGTTCAATCGTGGCAAAAGGGTAATTTGCAGCGAGAACGTTGTTCTTTGTCAGGGCGTTAAAGAGAGTGGACTTGCCAACATTGGGCATTCCGACAATTCCGATTGAGAGGCTCACAAGAAGTAGAGCCTACGGGTCATAGTCGGTGCTTACTGCCACGATAGGAGAGTGAATATTAATAGTTCAGGAGCTTTCGCGATATTTGTGGCTCTTCTCATAGGCATCGGTCTCGGCTTCCTACTTGCCGAAGTCGCGGCTCGGCAACGTCGACCGAGTTAGCTTCGGCTAAAGCCTCTGTCGCGACCTTGGAAAAACAGATTCTCTCCATGCAGAGCGCTCAAACAGAGACCACGCGTCTTGCCACTGAACTCGAAGCGATGAAGAAATCCGTCGAAGTTCTCTCCACTCAAGCACGCGAGGCAGATCGAAGTCGTATCGCGGCAGAGCAGAAAATCCGTGATGACCTTACCGAAATGTCCAAGACCAATACCTCGTCTATTAGGAGAGACGACGAAGATTGCTGGAGCGCTTTCGAGTTCTCAAACACGCGGAAAATTTGGCGAAGCCCAACTCGAACAACTTTTGGAAAACGCTGGACTCATAGAGGGAGAACATTTCTCTCGACAGAAATCCACTGGGGTCGGCGGATCTACCGATGAAAAAATCGGCATACCGGATGTAACTATTCACTTCCCAGGTTCGACCGTTCTCTTTATCGATTCAAAATTTCCCTTTGAGCGAATCCTTGATGCTTTCAATGCGAAAGATCCTGACGAGCGCGAAAAGTTTGTCGAGCAACATGCCAAGGATCTCCTTAAGCATGTCGATGCCCTTGCTCGCAGGGCTTATGCCGACAGAGAGAATTCGCCAGATTTCGTTGTGCTCTTCGCACCTTTTGAATCCATTCTCACCGAAGCGCTACGAATCGATACTCGACTTCTGAAAAAGCCTTTGCAAAGGGGCGTAACAATTGCTACGCCAACGACAATGATGGCGCTCCTCAAAACGGTTGGATTTATTTTTCAGTAGAATCGACTTGCTCAAAGCGCATCGGAAATTCAAGAGCTCGCAGGAACATTCCTCAAAAAATGTCGCTCTCACTCCATGCGAAAATTCTTACTGTTGGCGATCGCCTCAAGAGCACACTCAAGGCTTACAACGAGATGATCCCGACAGCGGAAAGTACTGTGCTCAGTCCTGCGAAGAAGATTCTTAGCCTTGGCGTTTCAGGCGATCCAAGTAAGCTGAAAAACTTTCCTGAAATTTCCGAGAATGTTCGTGGCTTGAAAAGCAATCTCGCCCTCGATGCTCCCGAAGATTTCATTGATGTTGAAGAGTTTGGTGAAGGAGAAGAGGAATAGTGGAGCAGACAAATAAAGGGTTAACAAAACCAGGTGTTGTTGTCATACAAACCTTTATTATCGCTCTCGCCACAGTTGGTGAAATTCATTGGCGAGAAGGCGTTGGTGTTGTCAGCGGGATCGCCATTTGCTTCGCCACCTTTGCAACAATTCGTTTTGCGCGATTGGGTACTGCTTATGTCGCTGCGGCAACTGCGCCACTTGCATTTGCAGTGACATGCATCGCATCCTTAATTATTCAAGATGGGATTCATCCTTCGCGACTCGGCATAGATATCGTCTCCTCATTTGCTAGCGCCGCTCCGTACTTAATACTTAGCGCTATTTATGGATGGTTCAATTACTTTCGCAACCGAAAAGTGGATCAGAAAAGTAAACTGATACGCTGACGGAATGAGTTTGGCGCCTTCTCCAACTGTTATTCCAACTGCTATTCCAACTGTTATTCAGGGTGGCATGGGAGTCGCAGTCTCCTCTTGGCAATTGGCTCGCACTGTCTCTCAAGCTGGACAGTTGGGCGTCGTATCGGGAACTGCGATAGATGCAGTCATTGCTCGCAGATTGCAAGATGGCGATTTCGATGGCAGCGTTCGAAGAGCGCTAGATAATTTTCCACTTCCAGAAATTGCATCGCGAGTACGTAATAAATATTTCCGAGAAGATGGACGAGATGGTGCTCCTTATATCCCCGTTCCTAAACTAAGCCTTCGCCCCTCAACTGATGCTTTGGAGCTATGGGTCGTTGCGAATTTTGTAGAGGTTTGGTTAGCCAAAGAAGGACATGGCGGCTTAATCGGAGTGAACTATCTAGAGAAAATTCAAATGGCTACTCCAAGCGCTGTCTTTGGAGCAATGCTTGCGGGAGTTGATTACGTACTCATGGGTGCTGGAATCCCCCTCTGAAATCCACTCTTGCTTAACAATATTGCCGCACAAGAGCCAGGATCAGTCAATGTCACCGTTGATGGCGGGACGGAACCATACAAAGCAACATTTGATCCTCAAGAATTTTCAGGAAAACTCCTTCCTCCACTTAAGCGGACCAAAGTTTCTCGCAATTATTTCTGCACATGTTCTTGCCACATATTTAGCTAAAGATGAAGTCACTCGACCAGATGGTTTTATTATCGAAGGATTTACCGCCGGTGGTCATAACGCGCCTCCCTCGTGGAACTCTCACTCTCGATAGCGATGGACAACCAATCTTTGGTCCACGCGATGGAGCCCGATGTTGAAAAGGTCGCAAAAGTTGGTCTGCCCGTTTTGGCTTGCTGGTGGTCAATCCACTCCAGAACATTTACTTTCTGCTCAAAGTACTGGGGCCGTTGGCGTTCAAGTTGGCACAGTCTTCGCTCTCTCCGATGAATCAGGTCTACTCCCCGAATTGAGAAAAGATCTGCTTGCAGAGTTGTCAGCTGACTCACTCATTGTCCGCACGATCCTTTTGCATCACCGACGGGATTTCCTTTCAAAGTGGCAACGCTGGAAGAGACACTCAGCAAGAAAGAGCTCTACGACAGCAGACCTCGCCTCTGCGATCTTGGTTATTTGCGAGTTCCTTACGAACGCTCACCGGGAGTAGTCGGCTATAAATGCGCCTCCGAACCAACCGATGTATTTATCCGCAAAGGGGGGAACGAAGAAGAACGGTCGGCAGAAAGTGTCTCTGCAATGCGCTCATGGCCAATATCGGTCTTGGGCAAACCCGAGGTGATGGCTACGTTGAGCCGCCGCTCTCACTCTTGGCGCCGACCTTTCTGGCGCGCAGGAGTTAATTCGCGAATTCCCAAACGGGGTGAGCGCCATAGATGCGCTCAATTACCTACTGACTCAACCTATTGAAAGTAGCGAACGAGGAGAGCACGATACCTAGAGAGTGGCAATCACTTAAGAGGACTTGAGAGTCGAACGGAGGGGTTATGAAAATCAATCAACTCGTTGCGGGCAAAAAGTCGAAACTATTTCACCAAGTGCAAGCATTCAAGATCTCGTTAATTTTCTGAATACGCATCACGTCGGGGCACTTGTTGTCTCCTCGGATGGTCGAACCATTGAAGGCATCGTCTCCGAGAGAGATGTTGTTCGTGCAATGCCAGGAAAACTCGATCAACTTATTGGAATGCATGTCCGCGATTTAATGACTGTCGGAAGTTGTGACATGCACAGTAGATGCCACAGTCGCGGATTTGATGAGCATCATGACAGAGCGAAGAATCGCCATATTCCTGTTGTAGATGAAAGCGGAAGTGCAATCTCCATTGTTTCAATCGGAGATGTGGTTAAAGCGCATATAAGTGAGCTAGATACTGGAGCGACGAGCGCTTCGAGATTACGTTAGTTCTTAAGGACGCAGCCTGGCTTTCGATTTCCTTACTTCATGCAGGTTTCGCGTGCCAGTAAGAATCATCGTATTTTCAAAATCTCGCTTAAGAATTTGAATTGCTCTTTCAACTCCTTCTTCACCGCCAGCCATAATTCCATAGAGATAGGCACGTCCAACGAGAACGGCTTTTGCTCCTAAGGCATAGCGGCATAAACGTCTTGTCCAGAAAGTATTCCGCCATCTATATAGACATCTACTTTCTTGCCAACAGCCTCTACAACACTTTCAAGAATTTCCAATGGAACTGGTCCGCGGTCAAGTTGGCGAGCGCCATGATTTGAAAGCACGATTCCTTGGACTCCAAGTTTTGCGACTCTGATTGCATCTTCTTTGGTTTGGGATTCCCTTAACAATAATTGGACCATCCAAATTGTTTGAAGCCATTTCACGCCATCATCATCACTGTTGGATCAAAAATCAATTGGGCCAATTCGCCTAATGATTTATCCCAGCCACGGAAAGCTGCGAATTCAAGTTTCGGCGTTGTGAGTAAATTGAGCCACCAACGTGGTTTTCTCACCATGTTCAAAAGAGTGGAGAATGTAATGCGTGGTGGGCCGGTTAAACCATTTCGAACATCGCGCAATCGAATTCTGTTATCGGAGTATCGACTGTAAGTATCAGCGCTTCAAATCCATTTTTCTTCGCTTGAGTAACAACGTTGCAGCGTATCTTTGCGATTCGCATTACGTATACCTGGAACCATCGCCTTGCATCAGGAACGCTCGTGCCAAGTTCTTCAGGAGATGTAGTTCCCATTGTCGAAAGCGAAATAAATCAAATTATTCGCCGCAGCCACCCGAGCTACTGCACTCTCACCTGAGTAATGCATCATGCGTGTATATCCAGTTGGAGCAAAAATTATGGGTAGAGAGACAGATTTACCGTGAATCTTGGTTGATGTATCGATTGATGAAACATCGGTCAATACTCGTGGGTTGTATTCGATCCGCGTGAAGGCTTCATGCGAACGAGCTATTCCGATCTCATCTAGAGCAGAGCCTTCGACGTAGTCATAAACAGAACGAGGGACTTTTTTCTTGGCAATTTTGGCTAAGTCCGAAATTGATGAGGCTGCAGCTAAAGCTCTCTCTTTTCGCTTAATAAATGGAATTCGCCAAACTATTAACGAGAAAAAAAATTTAACATCTGGAAATTGACGTTTTATACGCTCACTGGACACCTTAAACCGTGAAGCCGATTGGAAATGGATCTGTGGAATCAAGTACCCACTCCGCCTCTCCCATAATCCATGCGCGACCAGTAATACTTGGAATAATTGCAGGGTATTTACTGACTGTCGTTTCACCGACAATTTTTCCTAGGAAACGAGATCCAATCCAGGATTCATTTACTAGAACATCGCCTGCGAGAATTCTCCTCGAGCAACCATCTGTGCCAAACGTGCACTGGTGCCTGTCCACATGGGTGAACGATCGAACCATCCTGGAAAAATCGCCATGGCATTTCGCCAATGCAAAGCCCCTTCGCTACCCGGTGAAATGAAATCGATGTGATGACATCCAGAAATCTCTGAATTTTCCGGATGAACGGGCGGTGTTGCTCATTTATTGCCGCAGAAATCGCTAACCAGCATCCAATATTTTCTGGCCATTCGCACGTTCAAATTCAATGCCAATCTGACTAAGTGGAGCACGGCATAAAAATTTCCTCCGAAAGCCATGTCATATGTGATGCGCCCAAAGCCAGGAACTTCCACACTCTGATCAAGTTCATATGAAAATGAAGGAACGTTAATGATTGTGACGCTCTCAGCTTTTCCTTCTTTAACCTGAACATCGACAACAACTAAACCCGCGGGCGTATCGAGGCGAATCGTTGTTATTGGTTCGACAACATTGACTAATTTCTTTTCGACAAGAACTGTGGCAACACCGATAGTTCCGTGTCCGCACATCGGCAAGCCATCCTGATACGTCAATGTAAATGACTCCCAGTCCGCATCGCTACGCGTAGGACGTTGCAAAATTGCACCACTCATTGGCGCCATGCCCACGGGGTTCAAACATCAACCATTTACGGATGTCATCTAAGTGATCCATGAGGTATTGACGGCGTTCGAACATCGTCTCACCAGGAATTTCGCCCACTCCACTTGTGACTACTCGCGTGGGCATTCCCTCTGTGTGGGATTCAACTGTTGAAACTTTTCGAAGGATTGGACTCATTTTGAATAGAAAGCGAGAGCCTTCGCAATATCAATCGACATTTTGCATTCATCTTCTGGTGGAAGTGGGAGTCTTGGCAATCGCGTTGGACCGCCATACCTTCCACAAGATCCATGCACAATTGATTGCTTGAATAAATTCCTTCGGCTATCCCACATAAAAAGATCGTGAACAGCTGCATAGGCAGGAGCGGCTTCAGTGAATTTTCCACTTGTTGCCAAGGTGTAGATCTCCGCTGATTCTTTTGGAAGTTGCGTTAGGGAATCCTGCAATCCATCCTGCAACGCCACCTAAAGCAAGTTCTAACAGAACTCATCTGCACCTATGAGAACATCGGATTCTTGGGTGCATATTCATGGATAAGCCAAACTCTTCGAACATCACCTGAAAAATTCTTTAATTTGCAACAACGTTCTCAACTTCCTGAGCAACTTTTCCAAGAAGTTGTGGAGTCAGATCGATCTTTGTATCAAAGGGATTGTTGTAAGCGATAATGGAATTCAACTTTTCCTACCTCGCGATAATGAGCAATTACTTCATCATCATTTGCACGATATGCCGTTGGGGGTAGAAGCATCAC